>NZ_JAICBG010000004.1:0-396089 GCF_020179375.1 Winogradskyella sp. SM1960
AAGCCCGTTTGCGCCGATGGTACTGCTTTACTGTGGAAGAGTAGGTCGCCGCCTTTTTTGAAAACCCTTACTAGATAACTAGTAAGGGTTTTTTGTTTTTATATACTTTACGAGTTTAAAACAAGCTAATAGCTAAGGATAAAATTGATATTATTCCCTTACTTTTAAATAGAAAACTATTTAAGGTAGATCAATGCTGATGTAGATATAGTCTATTTCTTCTTTTTAAAAATACTATCGAGAATAGTGTTGATCCCTAGAAATAGAAATACAATAGCGCCTATACAGAGTATAAAGGCTATGATAAGTAAAGGTATGTAAAGTGGTTTTTCGCTATTATCTAAGGCTAAGTGAACTAATGTAGGCCCTAAGAACATTAAGGCCAAACAAATGCCCATGCGTTTTAATCCTTTAACTAAAATGTCTTTGTCTGTTCTATTATCGTCTTCCATGAGTAATACTATCTCTTACGTTTTTATGTTTTTCTAACAACACAGCTGCTTCAGATTTTGAAATGTTTAATTCATTCACAATCATGTTTACAGCTCTATTAACTAATTTGTCATTACTGAGCTGCATATCTACCATTTTATTTCCTTTGACTTTACCTAATTGAATCATTACGGTTGTTGTAATCATATTCAGAACTAATTTTTGTGCCGTTCCGGCTTTCATTCTAGAACTTCCTGTTATAAATTCTGGACCAACTATAACTTCAATAGGAAATTGTGCAGTTAGCGACAATGGGCTATTTTTATTACAGGTAATACAACCTGTTATAATATTTTGTTCATTACACTTTTCTAGCGCGCTAATAACATAAGGTGTTGTACCAGATGCCGCAATACCTATCACTATATCTTTTTCTGAAACCTTATAATCTTCTAAGTCTTTCCACCCTTGAGTGGTAGAGTCTTCCGCATTTTCTACCGCTTTTCTAATTGCATTATCACCACCTGCAATAATACCTATGACTAAATTGTGAGGAACACCGAAAGTAGGTGGACATTCTGAAGCATCTAAAATTCCTAATCGTCCGCTTGTACCAGCGCCCATATAAAAGAGTCGACCACCTGATTTCAGTTTATTCACGACTTGTGAAATAAGGTTTTCTATTTGAGGTAGTGCTTTTTCTACAGCAAAAGGAACTGATTGATCTTCTTTGTTTATAGCATTTATAACCTCGCTAATAGACATATTTTCGAGATTATTATAGTTTGAGTCTTGCTCTGTTGTTTTTATAAAATTCATGCCTTAAAGGTAAGAAATAATTTTGGCGGAGGTGTTGCATTAGCGGTAGTAACGGCATCCTTTTTGCTAAATTCGTTTCGTTTTAGATGATTATAAATATAATTAATGACCAATATGTCTGAAAGTATTCACTTTATATAAAAGCAAAAAGATATAGTGGATGACGCGACCCACTTTTTGGTGGGTAATGCCCAAATCACATTTTTATTCTACTGTATAAATAAGCTCATCAACTTCTGATAATCTAAAATACCCATAAGGAAAGTTGTCTGGATTAGTGGTATTGATGCAGTTACCTCTTATGGTTGCAGGTTGTGTTTCAAATGGGCCACCTCCGGAATCACCACCTTGTTGCAAAAGGATAAACATAAAGTCGTAGAATTGGCTAGATATACCGTAATTTCTTATGGTTACTATATCTCCAGACTCTAAGTCTTCTTCAGTGTAAAATCCGAATATCTCATTGCCATCCGTAAAGGTATCGTCGTAAACACTTAATGTTGGGACCACCGGAATATCGCTTATAAACTCAAAAAAATAGTAATTATCAATACCTTCAGGATCTGTATAAAAGGCTTTGAGTTCTATATCGTCGCCAGAAAAACCGCCTTCATTATTTTGCTCTACATAATCAATGGGAACTACGGATGTTAAGGTTTCGGTAGCAGTATAAGTTTCTCCATTGTAGATTATAGCTAAAGTATATTCTGCATCTATCACAGGAATAAATGAATTGTTGTAATATATACCAGAATTATCTTCTTCTATAAAATTGAACGTATTACCAACCGTATCCGAAATTTGAACCGTAGCATCATTAGCAGGTGGAATAGTATCTTCAAAAAATGGTGCTGATAAGCTTAACTTAATGCTTTGTTCATTGCCAGAAGTGTTTTTAAAATAGTTTATAGAAGCTTCGATTACTAATTTAGGTTCGGCATCATTTAAATCTACATCAATAACATCTTCGCAACTTGAAAATAGTACTAAACAAAAACTTATATATAATAATTTTTTCATGATTTAAAATTTAAAGTTATAAGAGAATGATGGTACAATACCAAAAATAGCTAAACGTGTGGCTTCATTGATTCCAGTATTTCTATTTTCACTAAAGGAAATACTCGCCGCATTTTTTCGGTTATATACATTATAGAGTCCAAAGACCCATTCTCCTTTAAAATTCTTGGTGCTTTCTGGGTTCGGAGTGTAATTAACTGCTAAATCTAAACGATGGTAAGCTGGTAATCTGCTCGAGTTTCTGGCTTCATAACTTGGAATAATAATGTCATTATATTGATATTGACCATTGGGAAACGTTGTAGGTTGGCCTGTTTGAAAGATTAAATTGGAACTAAAGGACCATTTATTGTTTAATTCGTAGTTTCCGGTTATTGAAATGTCGTGCGTTTTATCGTAAGGTGTGTTGTACCATTCGCCATTATTAATTCCGGTTTCAATAGCTGTTCTTCCAGGTGTTCGTTGTTCTGATTTAGAAAGTGTATATGCTAACCAACCAGTAAACTTTCCTTCATTTTTTTTAAGAAGCACCTCTAAACCGTAGGCTCTAGCTTCACCATTAAGGATAACTTGTTCTATGGCATCATTAGCAATGAGATCGGCACCATCTATATAATCTATTCGGTTTTGGATGGTTTTATAAAAACTTTCGACTTCTATAGAATAGGCATTATTTTTAAAGGTTTTAAAATATCCAATTGCGACTTGATTTAATAATTGGGGTTTTATGTATTTTCCACTTGGTGTCCAGACATCTAAAGGAGTTGGTGAGCTTGTGTTAGATAATAAATGTAAATATTGGCTCATGCGATTATAACTTGCCTTTACTGAAGAATTATCGTTTAATTGATAAGCTACTGCCAAGCGTGGTTCTAAATTTGCAAACGATTCTATAACATCACTTCGGCTATATGTATCTGTGCCAATTGGTTCTGCTTTTTCATAAATCCCAAAAGCTTCGTTAAATGTTAGAGGGCTGTTGTTTTCGTATTGATTTAATTCATCTTGTCCTAACCTGTGAAACATACTAAAACGTGCACCATAACTGACAGACAACCGATCACTCAATTTATGTTCAGCATCGATATAAACGGCATTTTCAAAAGCATACTTATCTATGAGTTTAAAAGGATTAATTCCAGATTCAGCGTTTATAGGTTTAATATCTCCAGGATTGAATTTATAATACATACTATTTAAACCGTAATCTAGTTTAAAGTTATTATTTACATAGTGTTTAAAATCATACTTAAGGTTGAAGTTTCTTATTCCCGAAATCCAATCAAAGCCAACAAAGCCAAGTTGAAGTCCATAATAATAGTCGGAATATATAAGTGATAGATTGGAGAAGATCTTATCAGAAAAAATATGATTCCATCTAAAATTGAGAACAGAATTCCCGAATGAATTTTCGAAGCTATCAGATATTTTAAACACGTCTCGACCAAAATAACCAGATAAATAAATATTGTTATTATCGTTGATGTTGTAACTTAATTTTGTGTTTAAATCATAAAAATAAGCCGTATTATCTAAGTCAAAAAGGGGTAAGAATAAATGCGCATAGCTACTACGACCACCAATTAAAAAAGACCCTTTATCCTTTTTTATAGGACCTTCTGCTAACAACCGACTAGAAATTAGTCCAATTCCACCATTCATATGAAAGGATTTACTGTTTCCCTCCTTTTGATAAATATCTAAAACGGAAGAGATACGACCACCATATTTTGAAGGGATGCCTCCTTTATATAGTTTTATATCTTTTATAGCATCTGGATTGAAGACGGAAAAAAATCCAAAAAGATGAGATGAGTTAAAGATTGTAGCTTCATCCAAGAGTATGAGGTTTTGGTCTGCAGCGCCACCTCTTACGTTAAAACCAGAAGCACCTTCACCACCATTGGTAACACCAGGTAAAAGTGTGATAGATTTTATAACATCGACTTCACCTAATACAACTGGCATATTTTTTATCGTTTTTATAGATAAAGAATTGACGCTCATTTGCGGTTTTTTGATGTTTAATTTTTCAATATCTTCGGTAATAACAACTTCATCTAAACTTTCTGCGGATTCTTTGAGCTTATAATTTTTACTCAAATTACTGTTAAGTGTTATCGTTTCAGAAATTGTTTTATAGCCTAAATAACTAATTTGAATGACATAAGTGCCTTCTGGTAATGTAATAGAGTAGAAGCCATACTCATTGGTAACAGCTCCAGTTTGTAGTTCTGGCAGAATTACGTTGACACCAATAAGTGATTCATTACTATTGATGTCTGATATATTACCGCTTATAGTGTAATCTTCTTGCGCTAAAATATAAATAGGACTTAATAGAAAGAAGAGTATTAGACTTCTAAGGTTTATTATCATAGTTGATTTTATCTAAATATTATAACGTATCTAAACCTTTGACGTTTAGGTTAATATTTTGTTACATTAAAAGTAATTTAAAAGCATAAAAAAAGCTTCCCAAAGGAAGCTTTTAACATAATATTGATCTGAATATTATTAAAAATCTAAAATAGAATTTAATAATTCACTAGGACGCATAGCGCTTGATATTAATTTTTCATTAGGAAGATAATACCCTTCGATATTTACAGGTTTTCCTTGACAATCGATAAGCTCTTTTACTATAGCCTCTTCATTTGAAGATAACTCATCATATATTTTTGAAAATTCAGCTTTTAAATCAGCATCTTTATCTTGGTTAGCTAATGCTTCTGCCCAATAAAGTGCTAAATAAAAGTGACTTCCTCTATTATCTAATTCGTTAACTTTTCTTGAAGGTCCTTTACTGTTTTCTAACAATTTATCGGAAGCATCATCTAAAGCTTCTCCTAGGATACTTGCTTTTTCATTACTATTAGCGACTGAGAAATGTTCTAAAGACACAGCCAATGCTAAAAATTCGCCTAAAGAATCCCAACGTAGGTGATCTTCAGAAATAAATTGTTGAACGTGTTTAGGTGCAGATCCACCAGCTCCAGTTTCAAATAATCCACCACCATTCATTAACGGTACAATAGATAACATTTTTGCACTAGTACCAACTTCTAAAATTGGAAATAAATCTGTTAGGTAATCTCTAAGTACATTCCCTGTAACTGAAATTGTGTCTTTACCTTCTTTAATTCTTTTTAATGTAAAATTAGTTGCGTCTACTAAAGACAGAATTCTAATATCTAAGCCTTCAGTATCATGATCTTTAAGATATAGGTTCACCTTTTTAATCAATTCTGCATCATGAGCTCTTTTCTTATCTAACCAGAACACAGCAGGTGTTTCTGATGCTCTTGCTCTAGTAACTGCAAGTTTAACCCAGTCTTGGATTGGTGCATCTTTTGCCTGACACATTCTCCAGATATCTCCTTCTTCAACTTTATGCGTTAAAAGAACATTACCATCTGCATCAATAACTTCAACTTTACCTTTTGAAGCAATTTCAAAAGTTTTATCGTGAGAACCGTATTCTTCAGCTTTTTGAGCCATAAGTCCTACGTTTGGTACAGTACCCATTGTTGTTGGGTCAAAAGCGCCATGTTTTTTACAGAAATCGATCGTTGCACTGTAAACACCAGCATAACTACTATCTGGAATTACTGCTTTGGTATCTTGTTGCTTACCTTCTGCATTCCACATTTGACCAGACGTTCTAATCATGGCAGGCATAGAGGCATCAATAATAACATCACTTGGTACATGTAGGTTGGTAATTCCTCTATCAGAATTTACCATTGCTAAATCTGCACCATGATGTAGTTCATAACGAATATCAGCTCTAATTTCATCGCGTTTGTCTTCTGGAAGTTCACTTAATTTTTCTAATAAGTTACCAAAACCGTTGTTAACATCAACGCCTATTTTATCGAATGTTTTTCCATGTTTATCAAATAGATCTTTAAAGAAAATACGCACTGCATGACCAAAAATGATTGGGTCAGAAACCTTCATCATGGTTGCTTTCATATGTAGAGAAAACAATACACTTTTATCTAAAGCATCTTCTACTTGCTCTTCTAAGAACTCAAGTAAAGCAGTTTTGCTCATTATTGTAGCATCGATAATTTCACCTTTTAATAAGGCTAAATCGCTTTTTAAGTTGGTTTTATTTCCTTTCGTATCTGTATGCACAATACTTACAGAAGTAGCTTCATCTAATGTTACAGACTTTTCATTGTGAGCAAAATCTCCTTTTGCCATAGTAGCAACATGTGTTTTAGAATCAGATGCCCAAGCTCCCATACTATGTGGGTTTCTCTTAGCGAAATTCTTAACGGCTTTTGGTGCACGTCTGTCTGAATTTCCTTCTCTTAGTACTGGGTTTACAGCACTTCCTTTTATTTTATCGTAGCGTGACTTAATTTCCTTTTCCTCATCGTTTTTAGGTTCCTCTGGATAATCAGGAATCTTAAATCCTTGTGCTTGTAATTCTTCAATGGCAGCGATAAGTTGAGGCACTGACGCACTAATATTTGGTAATTTTATAATATTAGCTTCTGGCTTTTTTACTAACTCACCTAATTCTGCCAATGCATCTGCAACCTTTTGATCGTCTGTTAATAAGTCTGGAAATACAGCTAAAATTCTAGCCGCTAATGATATATCTTTTGTCTCTATAACAATACCTGAAGACTTCGTAAATGCTTCAACAATCGGTAAAAATGAACGCGTTGCTAAAGCTGGTGCTTCGTCCGTTTTTGTATAAACAATCTTTCCTGTTTTTGTCATATGTCTTGTAAATAAAATGAATAAAATTTCGCTCGAAATTGAGCTGTGCGAATATACGAAAACGTTTGATTTTAATAGGTATAAGATTGTTACTAAACCGGTATTGATTTTAAGAATTTAATAAATAATAACTTAAAATTTTGAATTTAATCTTTTATCTTAATATTAAAGCAAACTAATAAACCAGAAATGCTCGCTTTAGAGAAAAAAGCGTGTTTAATTTTATTTGTAGAAGGGTTGATATTAATATTGCTAGCTGATGTAAAATCTGAATGTTCTATATTGGTTTGATAGAATGTAGATTGGTGTAAGTCGCAGTCTTTGAAAACTGTATGCTTCGCTTCTGTTTCAGTGAAATCTACTTGATGCATAATACAATTTGAAAATACTGTACGATTGATTTTTAATTGATAGAAACTACTTAAATTAAGCGTACAATCGATAAACTTAAACGACAATAGAAATGTATTACAATTCTGAAATAAAACTCCGAGTAATTTACAACTTTTAAATATCACATCATTGAAAGACGTGTGCATTACATTCACATTACTGAAATTACATTCTATAAAATCACATTCTAGAAATATGAGGTTTGAAATATCTGAATTTTCGAAATTACAATTCGTAAATGTACACGCTGTATATTCCGCTTTTAAAAGTGGGTTTACTGTGTAATCCTTATCATTGAATTCTTGTTGGTCTATTAACGGTAGATTCATTTTACAAGAATACGAAAGTTATAGGATATTTTAAAAGAGAGATTATAAAGACGTAATTTAATTTAGGATAGAGTAATCGCGTTGTAGGTTAAAGTTTTGTAGTTGAAAATAACTAAGCTTGATAAGAGAATTTTGTATAAAAAAAAGCCATATCACTCAGAATAATCTGTGTTGACATGGCTTTCATAGAAACAGTACTAACGTGACCTATTTAGTTTTACCTAACTCAGCTGTATGACGGATGTCATCATCTTTTTCGGTTCAAGTGTTTCTGTTTCAAATCGAAACAATTCATATCTTTCAAAATGTATTGACCTGATATTACTATGTTTCTTAGGTTTGTTTTTCTTGATGTTTTTCCTATAATCTTCAATTTAATGAATGTTAGGTCTAAAACATTGCTCTTTCTTTTCGTGTGCACTTTCGATTCCATTACTTTTTCAGAGCTTTTCACGTCATTATACTAACCTACGTCGTATGTTAATACAATTAAGCTTCATGATCGTTTTACAAACACTTACTAACGCAAGCTGCTATACAATCTCAAAAAACAACCTCAATACATAAAGAACGAATCTCTAGTAACAATTTAACATTAATTTGAAATAAAATTCAAAACCAAACTAGGTTTGTTGTTAATTGTTATACTAAATTACGCAATTATTTTGAGTATTGCTATTTTTTTTAACAATTTAGATATCAACACTTTATAAACCAGTGTTATTAACAATTGTTAATAACCAAAAAAGCCTTCTGATAAAGAAGGCTTGTAATTATAATATGTAAGTTGGAATTATCTTCTAACTTCTTTGATTCTTGCTTTTTTACCAGTAAGACCTCTAAAGTAGTAAATTCTAGCTCTACGTACTTTACCACGTTTGTTAACTTCTACTTTTTGTAAAGCAGGTAAGTTTACTGGGAAGATACGTTCTACGCCAATTGTACCTGACATTTTACGGATAGTAAACGTTTCAGAAGACCCGCTTCCTTTACGTTGTAATACAACTCCCTTAAAGAACTGTGTACGTGTTTTACTTCCCTCTTTAATTTCGTAGTATACTGTGATTGTATCACCAGCACTAAATTCTGGAAAGTCTTTACGGGTTACAAATTCGTCTTGTACAAATTTTACTAAATCACTCATTTTATTTTATTTATAATAATTGATTCAAAGCAACATTCACGATTTTCGCCAGAGGTTGGTCTAAATTGGTTTGCAAAAGTAGTACTTTTTTGTTTATTTGCAATGGTTTGCTATTATATTTTTAGTGTATAGTCTAAGTTTTTGGAAGTTTTGTGTTGGATTTATATGTTGTAAATTCTGAAATAGCAAAAATGATTAGGCCTACAGCAAAAATTAGATAGGATAAATTTTGAACGATTGATGAAATACCTTGAGTTAATAGTAAAGTGTCCATACCCTCTCTACCCGCAAAAACACTAACAAACAATTTTGCTACATATGTTATTACAACAAGTACATAACCGATTAAAATAAGCCAAGTTGCTAGACTTCGCTTCTTTATAAATAGAATAATTGTAGCAATAAGTACTATAACAATAGATACGGCACTAATAATTTGACCGATATAAAATAGAATTTCTGTAGAATTATTCATGGAGCTATGTTTATTATTTAAGTAAGTCTGGTCGTCTTTCTTGGGTTCTTTTATACGCTTGTTCTTCTCTCCACTTTTCAATTTTAGCAAAGTTACCGCTAAAAAGTACTTCAGGGACTTTCATACCATCATATTCTCTTGGTTTGGTGTAAATTGGTGGTGCTAATAATCCATCTTGAAACGAGTCGGTTAGGGCAGAAGTTTCATTTCCTAATACACCTGGAATTAATCGTATTACAGCATCGCATAACACGGCAGCTCCTAATTCACCTCCAGAAAGTACATAGTCTCCGATAGATATTTCGCGTGTGATGAATTTATCGCGAACGCGTTGATCGACTCCTTTGTAATGGCCACAAAGAATAATAATATTTTCTTTTAATGAGGTTTGATTAGCGATACTCTGATTAAGCTGTTCACCATCTGGAGTCATATATATAATCTCATCATAAGTGCGCTCACTCTGTAATTTTGAAATGCACTTATCAATAGGAGCTATACTCATTACCATACCTGCACCTCCACCAAACTGCGTATCATCTACCGATTTATAGCCACCTGTTGCATAATCTCTTAAATTATGAAAGTGAACTTCGACTAAACCAGCTTCAATTGCTCGTTTTAAAATTGAAGCTTCAAAAGGACTTTTTAAAAGTTCTGGCAGTACGGTTATGATATCTATGCGCATAATTTGTTTTAGTATAGTTTGCAAAGATATGTTTAATTGCTTTAATTTTTTAACTAGAGGATAGTAAGGTTGGTTTAAAATTATGAGATAAGATTGATGGAGTCGTTTTATAAGTACAAAAAAATCCGTAATTAAAATTACGGATTTATATGACTATAATTTAAAAACCTATTTAAGACTTGTGCTTGTTTAATTCGTCTTGTAATTGGCGTCTAACTTTTTGTTCGCGCTCTAAAGCGTTACGTCTGTGTTCTTCAAACTCTGTTTCTACTTCGTCTAATTTATGTTTAGCTTCTCGTGTTGACGAGTTACTCCCTTTAAATTTATAGATAAAGATTAATAATAAAGCTAACAAAGCAGCAATGATAGACCACATAATAACATTATAATTGGTTTTACTGGTTTCCATACCTAATAAAGCCATGTTATTTTTTTCAGAATCTGTTTGCTCTAAATTACTTTGTGTATTTGCTAGTTTAGTTTTTAGATCTTCAATTTCTTTAACTTGATTTCCAACCATATTTTCAGAATTTTCTAAACTCGTATATGTTGTTTTTAAAGAATCAAGAACATTGGATTTTAAAGTTAAAAGCCAAGCGTATTTTACTGCTTTATAATTTTGTCCGTTGGTTCCTTTAAAGCTACCAGATTTCCTAAATACATATTCAAATTGACTATCAATAGTACCACTTTTAAGAGATAATTTATCTTCTTCGTCGTTGTCAGATTGTGCAAATGTTGTTTGAAAACTAAATGTAACTACAAGAATTACAATAACTTTTATTAAGAACTTCATCTTAGAGGTGATTTTTGGTGGTGTTCGATTAAATTGGTTGCCAAGATAATAATTTTATGAATATTTCATATCACAATTACAAAACAAATAGCCTTAGATTTTACTAAGGCAATTTATATACGACTGAAGTATTGTTTTTAGATGTTAACTTATTTAAGTTATCACTATTTTTATAATTACCTAGTATATAAATAACAGAAAGTTAGCTAATTTAAGATAGAAAAAATCCTGCCATAGGACAGGATTTTATATTTTCCTTCTTCAATTTAGTCTAATAATAAGCATAGCGTCTAACTTTAGAAATATATTTTGCTAAACGAATAACTTGTTGGCTGTAGCCATATTCGTTATCATACCATATATATAGTATTGCATTTTTACCATCTTTTCTAACAATAGTTGCTTTACTATCATAAATAGCAGGAGCAGAGCTACCAACAATGTCGCTAGAAACTAATTCATCACTCATTTCGTATTTAATTTGCTCTACTAAATCCCCTTCTAGTGCATACTTTTTCATAATCGTATTTATACTAGCAACGGTAGTTTTATTTTTTAATTCTAAATTCAGAATTGCAAGAGATCCATTAGGTACAGGAACTCTAATAGCATTAGACGTTAACTTTCCTTCTAAAGTTGGTAAGGCTTTGCTTACCGCTTTACCAGCCCCAGTTTCTGTAATAACCATATTTAAAGCAGCAGCACGACCACGTCTGTATTTACTATGAAAATTATCTACTAAATTTTGATCGTTAGTATAAGCGTGTATCGTTTCTAAATGTCCAGTGCTAATCCCGAAAGAATCTTCAACGGCTTTTAAAATAGGTGTAATAGCATTTGTTGTGCAAGATGCGGCAGAAAATATATTAGTTTTATCCGGATTATGCTCCAAATGATTAACACCATGTACAATGTTAGGTATGCCTTTTCCAGGTGCAGTCAATAAAACTTTCTCGACTCCTTTAGATTTTAGGTGTCTGCTAAGTGCCTCTTTATCTCTGAATGCACCAGTATTGTCAATAACCAAAGCGTTATTAATGCCGTAAGATGTATAATCAATGTCTTCTGGCGCATTTGCAGAAATTACATTTACCGTAGTACCATTAATAATTAATGCAGAATTTTTAACATCAGTACTTACAATTCCAGAAAAAACACCATGTACAGAATCGTTTCTTAATAAAGAAGCACGTTTATTTAAAACTGTTTCAGTGATGTCTCCTCGCGTAACAATAGCTCTTAATCGTAATTGTGTACCTTTTCCTGTTCGTGTCATTAATTCACGTGCCACTAAACGTCCAATTCTTCCAAAACCATAAAGGACCACATCTTTAGGTTCAATGGCTTCGTTGTCTTTGGCTTTACCTAATTTAGAAGCTACAAAAGCCGTAGCATTGCCATATTTTTGATCTTCTAAATGAAATTCATAAGTTAACTTGCCAATGTCTAATTTGGCAGGTGGTAAGTTTAAAGTACTAATGGCCTGCGCAATTTCAACCGAATCAAAAATTGAAATTGGTTTTTGAACAAATTCGCCTGCATACTCATGCAAGTTTAAAATTTCGCTTACATTTCTGTCTATTAATTGATTTCTGAATATAACAAGCTCAATAGATTTGTCATACCATAAATCGCTTATAATTTTAATAAATTCGACAGTTGCTCTGCGACGATCGGCTTGAAACGCTAACTCTTTTTCGTAAGTGTCGTTAAATCCCATGTTTTTTGAGTTAAATTGGTGTTTAATTTTTTGCAAAAGTAACATATTTCAAACGTTTTCGTAGCAACTTTTACTGAAAATAAAAACCCTTCAAAAAATATGATTTTGAAGGGTTAAATCTATCCAATTAATCGTGGAACTATCTAAAACTATGTACCACTTTTTCGCCTTGATTATTTATAATTTCAATCTGAAGCGGTTCTCTTAAATTTCTTGCTTTCATAGCATTTTGAGCATCCTCCACAGTGTATAATTTATTGCCGTTTATTTTTGTGACAATACTACCTTCTTCAACACCAACACGACTCCAACCAGCTTTATAGTTGTCATCGGCGAATTTTGATATTTTTACACCATAATCCGTATTGTTAGTCTTTAATTCTTTTTTCGTAGCATTTTTTACAAACCCTATAGTTTGTATAACGGTAACTGTAGGTTTTAATAAGGTAACAGGCAGGACCTCCTCACGTCCATCTCTTAAAAGTGTAACGTTAACCACATCTTCTGGACTCTTGGTTTTTAAATAACCCGTTAAATCAGAGAACTTATTAATTTGTACATTATCAATTTTGTTAATGATATCACCAGGTTTTATACCTGCTTTTTCGGCACCAGTATCTTCTTGCACTTCATTGACGTAAAAACCTTCAGTAGCTGTAGTTCCAAGTTGTTCTGCAGCTTCACTATTAAGCGCGCCTCCTGTAACTCCTAAAATACCATTTTGAACATTACCATATTCTATAATGTCATTTACAATTTTACGAGCAATATTACTTGGTACAGCAAATGAGTAACCTATATAAGAACCTGTTTGTGAAGAAATAGCCGTATTAATTCCTATTAAATCACCATTTACATTCACCAAAGCTCCACCAGAGTTTCCTGGGTTTACAGCAGCATCAGTTTGAATAAACGATTGAGAATGTTGACCTGTTAAATCTCTAGATTTTGCACTTATAATTCCTGCTGTTACCGTAGAATTTAGATTAAAAGGGTTACCAACAGCTAAAACCCATTCTCCAACTTTGGCGTTATCAGAATCTCCAAAAGCCATAAAAGGTAAGTCTTCGTCTGTGTCAATTTTAAGTAATGCAATATCTGTGGCTTCATCAGTACCAATTAATTCTGCAATATAGGACTTGTTATTGTTTAAGGTAATACTTATTTCGTTAGCGTTATTGATAACGTGGTTGTTGGTTACAATATACCCTGTTGGCGAAATAACAACACCACTTCCTGTACCAACTTGGGCACGTTGCGACTGTCGACCAAAGAATAAATCTCTCATCGTTGTTGGTGCACTAATTACCGAAGTGTTTTTTACGTGAACAACGGCATCTAAAGATTTGTCTGCTGCTTCCACAAAATTTGGCGTGTTTACGGCTTTGTTGTACGTATTCATAGAATTTGTAGGGACAAATACAGGAAGTTCGGATGATTGTTCAACAGCTAATGGTTGTGCTTCATCTTCAACAAAAACTTTGTAACCACCTAAAGTTAATAGACCACCTAATGCAGAAACAAACACCAATGTTATTATCTTCTTCATAATTTTCAGATTTAAGTTTAACTATTTTATAATTATTATTTTCTTTTTAACTAACGATTAAAATTATTAATTTATTGATTTCAATTTTAAATTTAACGACTTTTTAACGTCAAATTTAACGAGCTATTAACACCACAAAATACAGTCTAATATGCTTATATTTGTGCCATAATTTAGACTATGACATTTTATAAATATCAAGGAACTGGTAACGACTTTGTAATTGTAGATAATCGTTTACAAACTATAGACAAAAATAATACCAAACGCATTGCGCAAATTTGCGACCGACGTTTTGGCATAGGTGCAGATGGTTTTATTCTGTTAGAGAACGCTGAAAATGTTGATTTTAGAATGGTGTATTATAATGCGAATGGCAACGAAAGTACTATGTGTGGTAATGGTGGTCGTTGTATTGTGGCGTTTGCACAGTTTTTAAATATTATTGAAACTGAAACCGAATTTATAGCTATTGATGGCCTTCATAAAGCTAAGATTGAAGACGGTTTAGTGCACCTTGAAATGCAGGATGTTTCAGAAATTGAATCTTTTGAAAACCATTTATTTTTAGATACAGGTTCTCCACATCATGTAGAATTGGTTACAAATATAGATACATTTGATGTTAAATCGAATGGCTCTAGAATTAGATATGGTCAACCTTACAATGAAGCTGGTAGTAATGTGAATTTTGTAGAACAGATCTCCGACAATCATTTTGCTGTTAGAACCTATGAGCGTGGAGTAGAGGATGAAACTTTATCTTGTGGTACGGGAGTTACAGCAGTGGCAATAGCCATGCATAACAGTGAAAAAACACAAAACGAAACTATTCGTTTAAAAACACAAGGTGGTGAACTTAAAGTAACATTTCATTCAGATACAAAAGGCTATAATACTATTTGGCTTATAGGACCAGCTCAACAAGTTTTTAAAGGAGACATAGAATGGTAAGTCTTAAAGGAAATCATATATATTTAAGAGCTTTAGAGCCTGAAGACCTCGATTTTGTTTTTACTATTGAAAATGATACGTCGCTTTGGGAATTAAGTGATACCCAAACACCTTATTCAAGATTTTTAATAAAACAATACCTCGAAAATGCGCAGCAAGATATTTTTGAAGCGAAACAACTTCGGTTAGCCATTTGCGATTATAACGATACTACCATTGGTTTAATTGATCTGTTTGATTTCGATGTTAAAAATAAACGAGCAGGAATTGGAATTCTAATTCAAGATGAAGGCAATCGTAATAAAGGTTACGGTAAAGAGGCTTTAGAAATTTTAGTGAATTACTGTTTTAAAACCTTGCATTTGCATCAGGTCTATGCCAATATTTCTGAACATAATTTAGCGAGTTTAAAGCTGTTTCAAAATAATGGTTTTCAAAAAATAGGATTAAAAAAAGATTGGAGTTTCGATGGTGAACAATATGCCAACGAATTTATTTTACAACGAATTAACGATTAACTATGTACATTAAAAAGATTCTTTGGGCAGTTGCTCTCATTGGTTTAGTAGTCTTTGGCGCCATTGCTTATTATATATATGGAGCTATGTTTTCTCCAAATACCAATTTCGAGAATGAAACCGCATTCATTTATGTGCCAACCAATGCGAGGTATGCAGAAGTAAGATCGCAATTAGAACCCTTGTTAGATGATATAGAGGCCTTTGATGCTTTGGCAAAACAAAAAAAATACAACACTAATATTAAGGCTGGTCGTTTTGCTATTTCAAAAGGGATGAGTAATAATGACATTATTAACTCTATTAGAAGTAAAAACCTGCCTGTTAAAATCGCATTTAACAATCAACATAGTATAAAAGACTTGGCCGGAAGAATAAGTATGCAGATTGAAGCAGATAGTTTAACCTTAGAAAAAGTAATGTTGGACGAATCGTTTTTAGCTAAAAATGGATTTTCAAAAGCGACAGCATTAGGCATGTACTTACCAAATAGCTATGAGTTTTTCTGGAATTCATCTGCCGAAACGTTTAGAGATAGAATGTTAGTAGAATACAATCGGTTTTGGACAGACGCCAGAAAAGCAAAAGCTCAGAAATTGAATTTAACTCCTAACGAGGTCATTACTTTAGCTTCAATTGTACATGAAGAATCTAAGCAAGCAGACGAACAACCACGAGTTGCAGGTGTGTATCTAAATAGATTACGCATTGGAATGCCTTTACAAGCAGATCCAACTTTAAAATTTGCAGCATACCAGTTACCGCAATATCAAAATACTATTATTAGACGTGTATTAAATGTTCATAAGGATATAAACTCTCCTTATAATACATATCAAAATACAGGTTTGCCTCCTGGTCTTATAGCAATGCCAGACTTGTCTGCAATAAAAGCTGTTTTGAATCCTGAAACTCATAGTTACCTCTATTTTGCTGCTGATGCTAAACGTCTTGGTTATCATAAATTTGCAAAAACACTGCGTCAACATAATAATAATGCTAGAGAGTATCATCGTTATTTGTCTTCTCAAGGGATTAATAAATAAGGTTTGAAAGTAGCGTTTGTTTATATATTAGTTTTCTTTTCTACAAGTGCTTCACTTTTTTCACAATCTAAATTCAATCAATTTTTAAAACCTAGCGATACACTTAATACGTCGCGAAGAAATACCGTTGTAATTTCTGAAGCGTCATTGGCAACGGCAACATTATTAGGGCTGAATCAATTATGGTATGCCGATTATCCACGTTCTAATTTTAAAACCTTGAACGATAGTGGTGAGTGGTTGCAAATGGATAAAATGGGGCATGTGTTTTCATCGTATCAATTAGGAAGGTTAGGCGCTAACACATTAAATTGGGCAGGAGTTAGTAAAAAGGATCAATTATTATATGGTTCAACTTTAGGATTAGGATTTCTAACAGCTGTTGAATTTATGGACGGCTTTTCTGAAGAATGGGGATTTTCTTGGTCAGATATGGCAGCTAACGCAGCAGGAACTGCTCTACATGTAGGACAAGAATTACTATGGCAAGAACAACGTATTATTTTAAAATATTCATTTCACCGAACACAATTTGCAAAGCAGCGACCAAATAAATTGGGTAATGGTTTGGCAGAAGAGTTCTTAAAAGATTATAATGGTCAGACCTATTGGCTAAGTGCTAATATTAATTCCTTTTTAAAAACCGAATCGATTCCCAATTGGTTAAACCTAGCTTTCGGTTATGGAGCAGATGGAATGCTCACTGGTGATGATTATGATCCTTTGTTTTTAAACCAAAACAGAACACGTCAATATTACTTAAGTTTAGATATTGATTTAACCCGAATTAAAACAAATTCTCACCTACTAAAAACATTATTTGACGTTTTTAACGTTATTAAGTTGCCATTTCCAACGTTAGAATTGAATGGCGATGGTCGGATAAAATGGCACCACATCTACTTTTAAGTTAAAAAATTAACACTTAATCGGTTGATTTTCAGGAATAGGAAAAATGTTGTATATTTGCACGCGAATTTTGTGAGATAGTTTTGGGGAACTATTTTACTGTAAAAATTTAGCTGTTATGATTAAAGATAGCGTTAAGAATATAGTAATACCTTTTTCAATTTGTGTACTTATGGCATTAGCCTTGTACCCAGATTCTTCTCTTAATCCTGAGACGTATTCAACGGAAGGATTAGAACTCAACTATAATATTTCTGAAGATTTAGCAATGGTCAATCAAGATCATGCTGTGAAACACAATTTGTTTACACCACATTTAGGTAAATCTTTTGAAGGGTTTAAGGAAGCATTAGCTTTTAAAGAATCTAGAGGAAATTATTTTACGGTAAATACTTTGGGGTATTTAGGAAAGTATCAGTTTGGTGCAGAAACCTTAAAGTTAATAGGTATTTATACACCAAATCAATTTCTATACAATCCAGAGTTACAAGAGAAAGCGTTTATTGCAAATGCTGAACGTAACAAATGGGTGCTTAGAAAAGACATTGAGCGTTTTGAAGGAAAGCTAATTTCAGGTGTTAAAATTACAGAATCTGGTATTTTAGCAGCTGCACATTTAGCAGGCCCTGGAAACGTGAAGAAGTTTTTACGTAGCTATGGAGTTAATAACCTGTCTGATGCCTATGGATCTTCTGTTAGGTATTATATGAAACGATTTTCAGGCTATGATACGTCTACAATAACACCAGATAAAAAAGCTAGAGTTACGTTATAAACTATTGAAGTAACTAAAAAAATGAGATAATATCGCATTGAATTTAATGTGTATTATCTCATTTTTTTATTTGGTTAAACTTTCGATTTTAGCGCTTCAGGTTAGACACATAATCCTTTAAGGTTGAGACGTTTACAACAACAGTTTAATTAGCTCTTTTGAATAATAAATATAGCAGGCCGTTTATGTAAGTCTTCTTTATTGTGTTTCCAATCACTAGCCGTTTTTGTTTTAATAAACTCTGTTGGTAAGGTTATGTCGCAGGCTACACAAAGTCTTGTATTTGGATGTAACGTAGCGGTTAAATCTTCAAGCATTTTCATATTTCTATAAGGTGTTTCAATAAAAATTTGAGCTTGATTTTGTTCAAAAGATATGCGTTCTAAAGTCTTTAGTTTTGATTTTCGTTCACTTCTATCTATTGGTAAATAGCCATTAAATGTAAAACTTTGGCCATTCATTCCTGAAGCCATTAAGGCCAGTACTATAGACGAAGGTCCAACAAGTGGCACCACTTTTATATCCATTTGATGCGCTAAAGCTACAATATCTGCTCCAGGATCTGCAATTGCAGGACAACCAGCCTCAGAGAGTAAGCCCATTGAAATCCCATTTAAACATGGATTTAAAAACGTGTTTCGTTCTTCTTCTGTAGTGTATTTATTTAATACTTGAAGTTTTAAAGACGGTTGTGATTTGCCAGGTGAAATACGTTTTATAAAACGACGTGCTGTCTTTTCGTTTTCAACAATGTATGTATCAAGATTCTCAACTATTTTTTTAATTGAAATTGGTAAAACTTCAAGAGGTGGACTATCACCTAATCGGGTAGGTATGAGGTATAATTTTCCTTTGGTGTCGCTCATTAATGTATAACTAGTTTATGTGTACTTTGCGTTTTGTTTTCAATATTGATTTTTAAAATATAAATACCACTAGAGAAATCTGAGGTGTTTACGGTTTGAATATTTTCGGCAGTACGATGAATTGTTTTTACTTGTTTACCTTGTATATCATAAACAGAAATTTTAGTTAAAATATCTGGATTATCATTAATGCCAAAGTTGATTTGAAAGCTATGCTTCGTTGGGTTTGGGTACATGGTTATTTCTGATAATAAATGATCGGGATTACTTAAGGTCGTATCAGTAAGTTTATAAATATGACCTCCAGCGAGATCTGACACATAAATGTCGCCATTTACATCTTCACCAAATGATGACCATTGTCCTGTAAACTGTTGAAAGTTTTTGTTCCAAACGTCATTCGTTTCATCATATACTAAATATCCAATTTCCTGACTACATAGATCTGCAAAGAAGTACCAGCCATAAAAATTGGGGTAAGTAGTGCCCCGATATCTGTAACCACCAGTAATTGAACATTTAGGTGATCCATCACCAAAGTGGCTGTAACCGCTAACCGGAAAGGTAAAAGTACTTTGGTCTGGGCAACCAGATGATTGATAAGAATCGTTACCTTCATAGCATTTCCAACCATAGTTTACACCTGTTGAAGCATCTTCTGAAGATACGCTATTAATTTCTTCATAATTACTTTGGCCAACATCAGCAATCCATTGATCACCATTTAGACGATCGAATGAAAATCTCCAAGGATTTCTTAGTCCGTAAGCCCAAATTTCAGGTAAAGCACTGGAGCCTTCAGCAAATGGATTATCAGAAGGAATGCCGTAGTTTTCAGTTTCGGTTGTTGTGTCAATATCTAATCTTAATATTTTGCCTAAAAAGCTCATTTTGTTTTGCGAGCGATTTTGAGGATCACCAGAAGAACCTCCGTCTCCAGAGGATATATAAAGGTAACCATCAGAACCAAAAGCTAAATCTCCTCCGTTGTGATTTGAATACGGTTGTTCGTAAGAAAGTATTAATAATTCGGAATCAGGATCTGCTATATTAGAGTTTGAAGCATCTACCGTAAACCTGGAAACGACTGTATCTCCAGAGTTGTTAATATAATTTACAAAAAAGTACCCATTATCAGCATAGTCTGGGTGAAACGCTAAACCAAGCAGTCCTCTTTCGTTTCCGCTATCTATTACGAGACTATTTATATCTAAGAAAGGCGTGTCTTGTAGTTCGCCAGAAGCATCAATAATTTTTATTACACCGCTTTGTTCAACAATAAACAATCGGTCATCGCCTGCGTGTTTAATACCTAAAGGATCTACTAAATTAGATGCTATGAGTTCTAATTCTAGCTCTTGAGCATTAGAGTACGCAAAGAAAAAAAATACGATAAAGAAAAGTGTAATGGTCGGTCTCACAATTTATATGAATGGTTAAGTTACTAATTTACAAAAAAAAGACCTTTAATTAGATTTGAAAATGTTAAGTATTAGTGAATTAGTTCTTTAACTAAAATATCACACGTTTCATCAATGAGTTTAAAAACATATTTAAAGCCATCTTGTTCGCCGTAATATGGATCTGGCATATTCTTATTTTCAACTGAAGAATTAGCTTCGAGAAATAGCTTCACTTTTTTCTTATCATCAGTATGTCTAGCTAAACTAATGATGTTAGAATAGTTTGATTGGTCCATTGCGTAGATGATATCAAAGGCATCAAAATCAGTTACTTTAAACTGCCTCGCGCTTTGCCCACTAATATCTAAACCATTTTGTTTAGCAACAGCAATAGAGCGTTTGTCTGGTGCATTGCCAATATGGTAAGCCGCTGTACCTGCAGAATCCAAATAAAAAAGGTCTTCTGGTAGTTTAGATTGCATTATGCCATGAGCTAATGGCGAACGGCAAATATTACCTAAACACACCATTAAAATTCGAGTCATAAAAAAGTGTAATTAAAGTGCTAATTTTTTAGATAAGTCTTCAACGTACTTTCTGAATTGCTTATCTGTTGAAGATAAGTTATCTACAGTTTTACAAGCATGTAATACAGTAGCGTGGTCGCGTTGTCCTATTTGTGAACCAATACTCGCTAAAGACGCTTTAGTGTATTTCTTAGCGAAAAACATAGCTAACTGACGCGCTTGTACAATATGACGCTTTCGTGTTTTAGACTGTAGTGTGTTCACATCCATTTGGAAATAATCTGAAACTACTTTCTGAATGTAATCAATAGAAACTTCGCGCTTAGTATTCTTAACAAACTTCTCTACAATATCTTTGGCAAGATTAATTGTGATTTCTTTTTTGTTGAACGAAGATTGTGCGATTAATGAAATTATTGCACCTTCAAGCTCCCTAACATTTGATTTAATGTGTTTGGCAACATAATCAACAATTTCTTCTGGCATTTCAACACCATCTCTGTAAAGTTTATTCTTTAGAATTGAAACTCTAGTTTCAAAATCTGGAGTTTGTAACTCTGCAGAAAGTCCCCATTTAAAACGCGATAATAAGCGTTGCTCAATATCTTGCATGTCTACAGGAGCTTTGTCACTTGTTAAAATAACTTGCTTTCCGTTTTGGTGCAAATGATTGAAAATATGGAAGAAAACATCTTGAGTTCCCGTTTTACCAGATAAGAACTGTACATCGTCAATTATTAAAACATCAATAATTTGATAGAAGTGAATAAAATCGTTTCTATTGTTCTTTTTAACAGAATCTATATATTGTTGCGTAAATTTTTCAGCAGAAATATATAAAACTGTTTTTTCAGGATATTTATCTTTAATATCAACACCAATAGCATGTGCTAAATGTGTTTTACCTAAACCAACACCTCCAAAAATTAATAAAGGATTAAAAGATGTTCCGCCAGGTTTGTTAGCAACAGCAATACCTGCATTTCTTGCCAAACGATTAGAGTCACCTTCTAAGAAATTCTCAAAACTATAACTTGGGTTGAGTTGCGATTCTATCTTTACATTTCTAATACCAGGAATTACAAACGGATTTCTTAATTCAGGACTTTTATTATTGAATGGTACATCAACATCTTGCGATTTTAAAGCCGATCTGTTAGCACTTGGGATTTTTTCTGTAAATGGTTGTTTGTTGCCATAGGTGTTTTCCATTTTAATAACGTACACCAATTTAGCGTCTTCACCGAGTTCTTTTGTTAGTGAAACTTTTAAGATTTTCACATAATGTTCTTCTAGCCACTCGTAGAAAAACTTACTAGGAACCTGAATACTCAATGCATTACCCGAAAGTTTAACAGCATCTATAGGTTCAAACCAGGTTTTATAGGCTTGTGGTTGTATATTATCTTTTATAAAAGCGAGACAATTACTCCATACAGATTGCGCTGTGATCTCCATTCGTTAAGTTAAATTTTTCGTTGTTAGTTATATTAGCAAAAAAAAAGAGAATTGGAATTCTCTAGTAGTTTTCAACAGGACAAATATGTGAACAAAATTCTTAATAAAAAAATCAAATAAGATAGATTATTTAGATTTTTTTCCTCATGTTTAAAACAATTGAAAATTACAAAATTTTTTCTAAATCAAACCATTAATATATGAATTATAATGAAACTAGTATAAGAGTTCGTTACGGAGAGACTGACCAGATGGGAGTTGTGTATCATGGCAACTACGCTGTGTATTTTGAAGTTGGTAGAACGGAGTGGTTACGAGAATTTGGTCTTAGTTACAGCGGAATGGAAGCCGATGGAATAATGTTACCTGTGGTTTCGTTAACTATAAATTACAAAAATTCAGCACGTTATGATGATGTGCTTAAAGTAAAAACATCATTAAAAAAAATGCCAACTGCGTCTATAGAATTTGAATATGAATTAAGAAACGAATCTGATGTTTTATTGGCTACCGGTAATACAATTTTGGCATTTATTGATACGGAACGGAACCGACCTACGCGTTGTCCAAAATATCTTTTAGATAAACTGCAAGATTATTCGTTATAATTCTTTGATGTCAACTCCGTAAAATTGACTAAAAAGATCAAATACTTTAGAGCTGTTGTTTTTTCTGACAGATATCTTTAGCAAACAATCGAGTTCTAAAATCTGATTTGTAATTTCAACGTCATTTTCTTTCAATAAACGCATCACTTTGCTCATGTTTTTATACTCAAATTTGAGCTGAAATTCTTTATTTATTGTTTTTTCAACAATTTTTGAAGCTTCTAAAGCTAATTGCGCTCCTGTTCGGTATGCATTTATTAAACCACCAACACCAAGTTTTACACCTCCATAATATCTAACAACTATGATTAAAATATTGGTGACTTCAAAAGATTGAATTTGACCATAAATGGGCATTCCAGCAGAATTGTTAGGTTCTCCATCGTCATTGGCTCTGTATTGAATGTTTTCTGTACCTATTTGGTAGGCGTAACACCAATGTCTGGCGGCATAATGTTCTTTTTTTAAATCGTCTAGATGTTGTTTTATTTGGTCTTCATTTGTAACAGGGAAAGTGAATCCGTAGAACTTGCTATTCTTGTCTTTAAATAATTCACCTTGTCCTGGGTTTGTTATAGTTTTATATACGTCTTCTTCCATTATGCTAAAGTTACTAAGGCTATTGAAATTAAGGCTAAAATAATTCCTACCCAATTCATCTTAAATATTTTCTCCTTAAATAGTATAAGACCAGTTAATGTTGAAAGGGCTAGAATCGCAATATGATTAATGGTAAATAAGGTTGAACTTTCAGTGTTTTCTAAGCGCAATGCCATTAGCAAAAAATGAATGGAGCAATAATTTACTAAACCCAATGCGATACCTAAAGGAATGCTTTTAAAGTTGAATTTTATTTTAGTCTTTATACGTTTTCCTATTAAAAGTGTGGTGCCAATAATTGCTGCCATTGTAAAGATTGTTGCAGAAAATAGTGCGATTTTATCATCTGGTGCAAAATAGTTTATTGAGGTGTCAATAATACCAGAGCCTAAAAACAATAGTATTGGTAAATAAATGGATTGCGTAAGCACCACGTTTTCTTTTGGTTTTACAGCGGTTAGATATACAGCAATCAAAGCTAGTATGATTCCGATTATTTTCTGAGTTCCAACACTTTCATTAAATACAATAATGCCAAAAATAACGGGAATAATAACGCTCATTTTGCTAGCCACAGAAGCTACTGAAAGACCATTTTTCTGTGCTGTTAGTCCTAAAACATTAAAAATAGCAATGAATAGAAACCCTAGAGCAATTGCAGGAATAAACCAACCAGACGCTATGATTTCTGTAGGTGAAATTGATCCTTTATAAAGTAAAAATCCTAATGTTGAAGCTGTAAAGTAATTAACAACAATACCTTGAAGAATATTAATCTCATATTTTTTAAAGAGTTTAAAGACTACAAAAATTGCTGTAGACGATAGAATACTAATCAGTAAATAAATCAAAACAACAATTTTTTAGTTTCAAAGAGTGTTACAACATCTTCTTTGGTTTCATCTATATTCCATGTGTAAAAACCCATGGCATCAGCTGTGTCGGTGTTATCTTTAGTATCGTCAACAAATAAACAGTCGCTAGCAGTAAGGTTATTTTCTTTTAGGACAAAGTCAAAAATAGCTGTATTTGGTTTTCTTAGGTTAATTTCTTGCGATAAGTAAAAGGCATCAAAACAATTTTTAAATTCATCAAAAAAAGGGACTGTTTCTTTTACAAAATCAATATGCATATCGTTCGTATTGCTCAACAAAATGAGATTATAGTCGTTTTGATTTGCTAACTTTTTAATAAACTCTAACCGATGCAGAGGGAAGTCTTTTATAATATAGTTCCAAGTGTCAATAAGTTTGGTTTCATTAATTGTTGAAAACTTAGTTTTATAAAACTCTAGAAACTCTACAGTCGAAATTTTTCCAACTTCATAGTGTTCATTGGTAGTTATCATATCCTCTTCAAAAGTCTCTAGATTAAAAACGTCTAAAGCATTTTGCATGGCACCTTTTTTATCTAAGTTGATAAATACATCACCAAAATCGAAAATTAATGTTTTAATCATTTGCCGTTTGTTACGTTGAGTACCTGTCTATTGAACAGGTGAGTTTTGTACTTATTAAGTTTATCTATTCTTTATATGCTATTAAGACCTGATAAATCTATTGTATAGGTTTGAAAATTTTTAGTTTATCATCTAAAATCTCATATTCCGAAATTAATTGGCCTTTCAATTTTGGTGCTTTTGTACCGTTCTCAAATTCAGAATTACCAATAAAAACCCTTGCTTCGTCCCATAGGTTTTCATTAATAAAGGTTTGAAGCGTTTTTGCACCACCTTCAATAATTATAGAATTAATGTTTTGTTGATATAATAAATCGATAATTTGAATTGCTACCGGGTTTTCAAAATCGATGTTTTTATTTGTAACTCTAATGGTTTTAGCCTCATCATTAAATACAGCATAGGTAGAATCTAACTTCGAACGCTTATCTAAAACGACTCTAATCGGATGCGTACCAGCCCAATCTCTAACCGTTAAACTCGGATTGTCTTCAATTACTGTATTGGTTCCAACCAATATAGCCTGTTCTTCAGCACGCCATTTATGTACCAATTGACGCGAATATGTATTCGTAATCCAAACGGGTTCTTTTTTGTTCTTAGTCATAGGAGCGATAAAACCATCACTAGTTTCTGCCCATTTTAATATAATATAAGGACGTTTTTTATTGTGAAATGTGAAAAACCGTTTGTGATGTGCTTTGCATTCTGCTTCCAGAACTCCAACAGTAACATTACAGCCAGAAGCTTTTAGTTTAGCAATGCCTTTTCCTGCTACTTCCGGATTATCATCAACACAACCAATAACTACATTTGGGATGTTGTGTGTAACAATTAAATCGCTACAAGGAGGTGTTTTTCCATAATGACTACAAGGCTCTAGCGTTACATAAAGTGTGCTTTTGGTTAAAAGAGACTTGTCTTTTACAGAATTTATTGCATTGACTTCCGCATGGTGACCACCATATTTGCTTGTAAACCCTTCGCCAATAATACTATCGTTATAAACGATTACAGCACCAACCATAGGATTTGGTCTTGTAGTTCCCAATCCGTTTTTGGCAATTTGCAAACAGCGTGATATGTAGATTTCGTGAGTGTTCAATTAGAACTTAATTTTTACATCTTGAATTTCATCTACAGAATATGTTGAGGAATATCCCATAATCTTATATTTTATATCTCCTTTGATATGCACTTTTAGGCTTTGCGAAATTAAACTTCCTAAAAGACTTCCAAGATTCTTGTCATTTACAAGGCTCTCAGTTGCAACTTTAACGGTCAATGGAATAGTGAACCTCTCTCGTTTAGGAACGTCAAACTCATCTGATACTACAGAAGCTAACTCTAAATCATTAATAAACACCTTAAGATCATCTGTTTTTAAAGTGCCACCAACATCATTTTTATTTAAAAATAATGCTTCTGTTTTTATGATTACGTGTTTTGAATTAGAGTCTATAACTTTAAAATTCTCTAATCTTACAAACTCTGGCTTTTTGGTAAAAGAACAGTTGAAAAGTAGTGTAAAAGTTAGGAAAAACATTAAGAGTCTTTTAAACATAAAATTGTTTTTATACGTATTTTTGGTTTTGCTAAAAAAAAAGATAATTAAGTGCGTAAAGATACTATTGTTATTCGAGAAATTGAAGTTAAAGACAACCCTAAAATAGCGAAAGCCATACGGGAAGTTTTAATAGAAATGGGTGCGCCAAAAGTTGGTACAGCCTATGAAGACGCAGCACTCGATTGCATGACGGAAACCTATAGCGATAAGAAAAAAGCATATTTTGTAGTTGAAAACGGTAATGATATCATTGGAGGTGCAGGAATTTCACCATTAGATAACCATGAAGGCAAAGTTTGCGAACTTCAAAAAATGTATTTTATGTCAGAAGCTCGAGGAAAAGGTTTGGGAGCTGAAATGATGAAAACATGCCTGGAGTTTGCTAAGCAAGCTGGATTTAAACAGTGTTATTTAGAAACATTACCTTATATGACTGATGCTCGTAAACTTTATAGAAAAGTAGGCTTTAAAAGTTTAGAGAAGCCAATGGGAAACACAGGACATTATTCATGCACTGTTTGGATGCTAAAAGATTTGTAAGTCATGGTTTTAAAAGAGCTTCAGAATATATTTCATATCGAATTAGATGCTATTTACGGTAAACACGAAGTAGATAGTTTTTTCTATTTGTGCACAGAACATTATTTGAATGTGCCAAGAATTCAGTTGACCTTAGAACCAGAGTTAGCCATTACAAAGCCTGAAACGGATACCTTTTTTAAAGCTTTAGAACACCTAAAACAACAAAAACCCATTCAGTATTTACTAGGCGAAACCGAATTTTTTGGATTACCCTTTAAAGTGAATGAAAATGTATTGATTCCACGACCAGAAACTGAAGAACTCGTAGCTCTCATTCTTCAAAATGTCAAAAATCAAGATCCAAAAACCAAACCAATTACCATTTTAGATATCGGAACAGGATCTGGTTGTATTGCGATTTCTCTGGCTAAAAATGTTCCAAACGCTAAGATTTATGCTTTAGATGTTAGCAAAGACGCTTTAAAAATAGCGAAACAAAACGCAGACCTAAATAACGTTAAAATCAATTTTATTGAAGCTAGTATTTTAGATGAGACTTGTCATTCCGCACTTGATGCGGAATCCACTTTTGATATCATCGTTTCTAATCCACCTTACATACGCGAATTGGAAAAACGAGAGATTTTGCCCAATGTCTTAGATAACGAACCACATTTGGCCTTATTTGTAGAAGATGATAATCCGTTGTTGTTTTATAAAGCGACTACCAATTTTGCTATTGAAAAATTAAAACCAAACGGACAGCTTTATTTTGAAATTAACCAATATCTCGGTGAAGAAACAAAACAACTATTAGTTGATGCTCAATTTAAAAAGGTTGAATTATTAAAGGATTTGAACGGGAATGATAGGATGTTGAAAGGGTGTAAAGTCCTAGAGATTTTTTAAAATCTTAGGGGTTTAATAATCGAAGAATTTAGATTATACTTCCTTAAAAAAATAAAATCGTTATTGATTATAGTGGATTTTGAATTGTCTGATTGGTGAAGGATTTGAATTAAAAAAGAAATAGAATGAGAACTTTAACATTGTTTTTTATGATTGTGGTTTGCTTTTCTTGTAAAGAAGAAAAAGAATCAGTTCTTACTGTTAAAGATAAAATTGAAATAGATACACTTCCTACTATTGATAGAGAAGACGAGTTAGTCAAGTTGAAACTTCAAAAATTAGAAGAAAGATACTATCATATAAAACTTTCTAATGCAGAAATAGTAAAAGACACTATTGTTGGTTTAGATTTTTTAGAAAGTGATACGCATTTAAATTACACTTTCGATTATGATCCATTTACGAAAAGAATTAATTCGGACTCTATTAGTCTGTATACTAAAAATATTGAAGTTGTAATTCATAAATCTCAGTTTGATACATCTAAGGCAAAACTCACATACGATACTGATAGTTTAAATATTATTCAAATTGATAACCACGATGTTATTGGAGTAGAAGATGTTCCGAGTACCTATATTTCCAAAATAAATTTACACTTAAGTAACAAATATGTTGAAATCGACAAACGTTACTATGAAGATTTGTATGAGCCTAATTTAGATTTAATAGAAGCCTATTATTATGATAAAGAAATTATCATTGTTATGAGTAATAGTGATGGTTATTTAGGATACAGAGTTACTTTCCTTATTGATGAAGTATTAAATATAAAACGTATTATTTACATCCCTTAAAAATGAACATAAAACAAAAAATAGAAGCCCTCAGAGAAGAACTACGTCAGCACAACTACAATTATTACATTTTAGATGACGCAACAATCAGTGATTACGATTTTGATATAAAATTAAAAGAACTTCAAGCTCTAGAAGAAGCGCACCCAGAGTTTTTCGATGCCAATTCGCCAACGCAACGCGTTGGAGGAGCAATCACAAAGAATTTTAAAACAACGGTTCACGACTTAAGAATGTATTCTTTGGATAATTCGTATTCAAAAGAAGACTTACAGGATTGGGAAACCCGAGTTAAAAAAATGGTTGATGGTGATGTAAGTTATACCTGTGAGTTAAAATACGATGGTGCTTCCATAAGTTTAACCTATGAAAATGGTAAATTGTTACGAGCAGTAACACGAGGAGATGGTGTGCAAGGCGATGAGGTTACAGCAAATATTAAAACCATTAAAACAGTTCCATTGCAATTAAAAGGAGATTTTCCAGACCGTTTTGATATTAGAGGAGAAATAGTCTTACCAATAGAAGGTTTCTTAAAAATGAATGAAGAACGCATTGCAAATGAAGAGGAACCTTATAAAAACCCAAGAAATACAGCTTCAGGAAGTTTAAAATTACAAAACAGCTCTGAGGTTGCTAAACGACCATTGGAATGTTTATTATATAGTATCGTAGGGAACAATCTTAATATTTCATCTCAGTTTGAAGGCTTAGAAAAAGCCAGAGCTTGGGGATTTAAAGTGCCACAAGAAGCAAAACTGGTACATTCTATAGATGAGGTTTTAGACTATATTAATTATTGGGACGAGCACAGACACAATTTGCCGTACGAAATTGATGGAGTAGTGGTTAAGGTGAATAATCTATACCAACAAGACGAATTAGGGTTTACCTCAAAAGCACCGCGTTGGGCTATGGCTTATAAGTTTAAAGCCGAGCAAGTTTCTACACGGTTAAACAAAATTACATATCAGGTTGGAAGAACAGGTGCCATTACACCAGTTGCCAATTTAGAACCTGTGCAATTGGCAGGAACTATTGTAAAACGAGCCTCGTTACATAACGCAGATCAAATAGAAAAGTTAGATATTAGAGAAGGTGATGAGGTGTTTGTAGAAAAAGGGGGAGAGATTATTCCTAAGATTATTGCGGTTGATTTAACGAAGCGTCCAGAAAACTCCCAGCCAACACAATATATTACACTGTGTCCAGAATGTAACACCGAACTGGTAAGATTAGAGGGTGAAGCAAAGCACTACTGTCCAAATGATTCAGCGTGTCCACCTCAAGTGGTTGGTAGAATTCAACATTATATATCGCGAAAAGCTATGGATATTGATGGTTTGGGTGGTGAAACTGTTGCGATGTTAGTTAAGGAAGGTTTAATTAATAATTATTCAGATTTATATGAATTAACCGTTGAGCAAGTAATTCCGTTAGAACGTATGGCTGCAAAAAGTGCGGAGAATATGATCAATGGTATTGAGTTGTCTAAACAGGTACCGTTTGAACGTGTTTTATTTGGTTTGGGCATACGCTATGTCGGAGAAACTGTGGCTAAAAAACTGGCAAAGCATTATAAATCTATTGATGCCCTAATGTATGCTTCACTTTTAGATTTGGTAACCGTAGACGAAATAGGAGAGCGTATTGCAGAAAGTGTGGTTGATTTTTTCTCTTCAGAAGAAAATAAGCAAACTATAGAACGTTTAAAGCAGTATGGAGTTCAGTTAGAAATCTCAGCAGAAAAATTAGCCAATCAAACTGAAAAACTAAAAGGGCAATCTATTGTTGTTTCAGGTGTTTTTGAAAACATATCTAGGAACGAACTTAAGAAACTTATAGAAGATAATGGAGGGAAGGTGTCGTCATCTATCTCGTCTAAAACTTCTTATGTTGTGGCAGGTGATAAAATGGGGCCAAGTAAACGAACAAAAGCAGAAAATTTGAATATTGAAATCCTAACAGAAGTAGCGTTTTTAGAAAAAATGAAGTAAATTCCTACAATAAACACATTGTTAATTCGATGAAATGCATTAAATGTGCGTTGAAATGTAAAATAATTGTTTATATTTGCTGATGTTAATTAAGGGATAAATTAATGTTAGTAAATAAAATTTTAAAGGTCGTATTATTGCTTTTAGGAGCAAGTTACATTATACTTCAAGGGTTTGCTTTAGAACAAGAAGGTGATATTGTAAGTGCTGCGGCTTTTGTTTTACTTACATGGCTTTATTTGGGTTGGACTAAACACAAATCTAAGTTATTCTCATTGTTTTTAGTAGTTTTTACCATTGCTCAATTATTAAGTTTATTAGGTTGGTACCGTGAAGAACTTAGAGAAGGGCATATCGATTACTTGTATTATTTAGCAAATATTCTTAGTATTATTTCATATGCATTGCTTATTGTTAAAATGTGTATTTACTTAAAGTTAAAAACAGTTTTTTCGCAATTAACTGTGCCAATAATAATACTTTTTGTTTTAGATATTTTTTGTGTGACGTTAATATCTAGTACAACAGAAAGTGCGTTTACTTATTACGAATATGCCTTAGAGTTTACTTATAATGCTGTTGTAATGATATTACTCTCAGTTGCACTTATTAATTATATGTATCGAAATAATTATAAATCTATGCTATTTTTATTAGGCTCAATTTTTATAGTGTTTTCGGAGATTATTCAGTTAGCGTATTACTATATTTTGAGTGATGATGCCAATTTAGGTTATATTTATTCTTCCTTTTTAGTAGTTGCATTTATCTTCTACTACCTGCAATCACAACACAAAGTAAGTGAGCCAATTCCTATTTATACAGACAATCCTTTAGATGTGTAATTCTAAATTAATAGACTTTTACACTACAATTGAAGCTCCTTCAGAGGTGACATTTTTTCCGGATTCAAAATAAAAATCAACTTTACCAAGATATAAACCAAAGCATCCAACTTGGTTTACTAGAACGTTTTTACCAACACTATTTTTTTCAATAGTCGGTTTCGGTAAAAATGTATGTGTATGTCCACCAATAATTAAGTCAATATCCTTAGTCGCTCTCGCTACGTTAATATCGCTCACTTTATCAGGATTATTTTTGTAGTAATAACCAATATGAGATAAACAGATGACCAAATCACAAGACTGCTCTTCTTTTAAAATACGAGACATGTCTTGTGCAATCTCAATAGGATCATGGTAAACAGTTTCCTTATACATGTCCTTGTTAACTAAACCGTCTAATTGAATTCCCAATCCAAAAATGCCGATTTTAATGCCATCCCTAACAATGATTTTGTAAGGGTTTACATGTGTATCCATAACTGTATTAGAAAAATCATAGTTAGCGGAAACAAACTCAAACTTTGCATGCGGAATCTGTGCATACAATCCATCAATACCATTATCAAAATCGTGATTACCAATAGTAGCTACATCATACTTTAGCATACTCATTAGCTTAAATTCTAATTCACCTCCATAATAATTAAAATATGGTGTGCCTTGAAAGATATCTCCGGCGTCTAATAATAAGGTGTTTGGGTTTTCTTGTCTAATAGATTCAATTAAAGAGGCGCGTCTAGCAACACCACCTTTGTTGGCGTTTCTTCCGTCTTCTGGTCCAAAGGGATCAATATGGCTATGCACATCATTTGTATGAAGAATGGTGATTTTTTTCGATTTAGCAGGACTAAAAGATTGCAAACCAAGACCGCCAACACTAGCTAAAACGGTTGCGGCTGTAGATTTTTGTATAAAATGTCTTCTTTTCATAGTTTAATCTTCTAATTTTATAAAACGTTGATCGATTTTAGGGTTTAAGGTGTCCTTCTTTTTAAAATTATCAATTAATACATCTCTAATTTTATAATTTAAAACATACTTTCCTTCGTTGGGATGAAAAAACGTCATTCCATCACCACCATTATAAAGGTAGTCGTTGGTTGCAATATAGTACGTTCTATTAACGTCAATAGGTTCTCCATGCACCTTTGCTGAACTAACAGCAGAATTTTTATCTAAAGTCAATTGTAATTGATGAGAAATAGGATGTGCGCGTTTTGCTTTAGAGAGATACTCCATCATTTCATTAACCTGAGTTCCTTTTATAGCCACAACTACAACAGAGTTTTCAAAAGGCATTACTCCAAAAGCAGATCTAATGGTCACATCTCCTTTTGAAATAATAGATCGAATACCACCATGATTGAGTAGTGTAAAATCAATGTTTTTTTGAGTTCGTTTATTAAATACAGGATTTGATTCGCTAAATACAGCATCTGCCATTAAATTACCGATAGCTGTATTTAAATCTCCATCCATTTTTGAATAGGTTTTTGGAGCATAAGAAATTATACTATCCATATTTTTATTGATATGTGTCCTATATGGAGAAATAAAATCTTCAATCTTTTGACTGGTTGCTAAGCTGTCATTGATATCTATTCGTTTGCCTTCGATTTTAGAAATGTGAGTTGATGCACAAGAAAAAATGAGCAACAATAAACAGAGTTTTAAAATATGTTTAATAGTCATTGAATAACTTATAAGAAGTTTATAATAAAATGTGAGTGCTTTTATTAAATTTGCACAAAGGCTAAAGGTAAATGATTTTAAAAGCATTTAAAGAAAAATCTAATCGAAAATATGTCAATAATTTACTGGCAACACGTCAGGCTGCCGTTAATAATGATAAAATAAAAACTGTAGCGGTGCTTTTAAATGCTAGTGAATTTCATGAATTTGAAGTGTTTAGAGTGTATTTTAAAGAGTTAAATTTAACATCTCCAAAACATAAAATAGTAGCATTTACCTTAGACGATAAATTAGAACATAATAAATGGAATACGCATTTCAGTCCAAAAGACTTTGGGTGGAAAGGCACTATAAAAAACCAGGATTTACAAGCTTTTATAGATGAACCTTATGATATGTTGATTTGTTTTTATAAAAACGAGGTTTTACAATTAAATATGATGGCTGCAGCTTCTAAAGCAAAATTTAAAGTTGGAATATCTAGAATTGATGAACGTTTTTACGATTTAATAATCGATGTAAGTTTAAAGGATATCAATATTTTTAAACAAGAATTAAAAAAATACTTAAATATTTTAAATAAATTATAATGACCAAATTTATAGGAACTGGTGTTGCATTAATTACACCTTTTAACGCAGATTTAACCATTGATTTTGATGCTTTAGAGCGTTTGGTGGAGTATAATATTGCCAATGGCACCGATTACTTAGTGATCAGTGGTACAACTGGTGAAAGCGCTACAGTTACACCAGAAGAGAAGAAGCAGTTAATAAACTTTATAGTTAAAATAAATAATGGTAGAATTCCTTTAGTTTTAGGTATAGGAGGTAATAACACTACAAATGTTGTAGCTGAAATTAAAGCAACTGATCTCTCTGCCATCGACGGTATATTGTCGGTATGTCCTTATTATAGTAAACCGACACAAGAAGGCATTTATCAGCACTTTAAAGCTGTTTCTGAAGTGTCTCCAAAGCCAATTATTTTATACAATGTTCCAGGGAGAACAGCTACAAATATGACTCCAGAGACGACATTGCGATTAGCTAGAGACTTTGCAAACATTGTTGCGGTTAAAGAAGCCGGAAACAATGTGCATCAGTATTTAGAATTATTGCGTTCTAAGCCAAAAGATTTTTTAGTACTATCTGGAGATGACGATTTAGTATTAGGTGTTTTATTAGCTGGAGGCTCTGGTGTTATTTCGGTAATTGGTCAAGCTTTACCAAAAGCGTTTTCAGAAATGATTAGACTTGGAATTGCACGTAAAGCAAAAGAGGCTTACGATATTCATTTTAAGTTAATGCCTATTACAAGACTCATTTTTTCCGAAAACAATCCAACAGGTGTTAAAGCCGTTTTAGATACCTTAAACATATCAAAATCGCATGTGCGTTTGCCACTTGTAGAAGCGACTGATGGCTTAAAAGCAGCTATCAAATCTGAAATAGAAAATTTAGAAAAAAGTTAAACTTTATATAAATAGGTTTTCAGCCTTGATACAACCTTTATTTTAGCGGATAATAATTGTTTTTTAAATCCGTTAATAATGCTTACTTTTGCATTCTGTTTAAAATTATGAAAAGAGGAATTTACATATTATTAATTAGCATCTTATTGGTTTCTTGTAGTGACTTTCAGAAAACGTTGAAGTCCGAAGATACTGCTGCAAAATTTGAAATGGCGAATGAATTGTTTGAAGCTGAAAAGTGGAACAAGTCATATAGACTGTTAGATCAAATCCTTCAGAAATACAGAGGGAAACCGCAAGCGGAAAAGTTAACCTTTATGCATGCGATGTGTTCTTATAAGTTAGGAAGTTATTATGAAGCTAGTTTTCACTTTGATAAATTTACAGATATTTATCCGCAAAGTGAAAAAGCTGAAGAAGCAGCATTTTTAGCGGCTAAAGGTTATTATTTTAACTCTCCAGTGTATTCTAAAGAACAGAAAGAAACGATTGAAGCTATAGAAAAATTACAATTATTTGTAAACCAGTATCCAGAATCATCATATTTAGGTGAGGCTAACCAACTCGTTAAAGAGTTAGACTTTAAATTGGAGAAGAAGGCTTACGAAATAGCTAAGCAGTACAACAAAATATACGAGTATAAAGCATCAATAAAAGCGTTCAATAATTTTTTACTTGAGTTTCCAGGAGCAACCTTAAGAAATGATGCTTTTTATTACAGATTTGATTCAGCTTACAACTTAGCTGTGTTAAGTGTAGAGTACTTAAAAGAAGACCGATTAAATGATGCTATAGGATATTATAATGCTTTAAAGAAAGCATATCCAAATTCAGAATATTTGGAAGCAGCTAATTTAATGGAAGAAGAATTACAACAACAATTAAATACGTTTACTACTAAAAGTTAAACATTAAACGATGGATTTAAAAAAGACAGACGCACCAGTAAGTACAGTAACTTACAACAGAAACGAAATCGATGCTCCAACAGATAATATCTATGAAGCAATCTCTGTTATTTCTAGACGTGCAGAACAAATTAATACCGACATTAGACGCGAGTTAATAGACAAACTAGAAGAGTTTGCTACTTATAACGATAGTCTTGAGGAAATTTTTGAAAACAAAGAACAAATTGAAGTGTCTAAGTTTTACGAAAAATTACCAAAACCACACGCTTTAGCAGTAAAAGAGTGGTTAGATAATAAGATTTATCACAGAAATACTGAGGATCCTCAGCCATAAACAAAACGCCTTAGATGTCTATTCTAAAGGATAAGAATATTTTATTGGGCATTACTGCTGGTATTGCCGCATATAAATCTGCTAACTTAGTCAGATTATTTATAAAAGCAGGCGCTAACGTTAAAGTCGTTATGACGCCTGCTTCTAAAGAGTTTATAACTCCACTTACGCTTTCTACATTATCAAAAAATCCGGTATATTCCTCTTTCGTTGACGAGGAAGATGATAACCAAGTATGGAATAACCATGTCGATTTAGGCCTTTGGGCAGATATCTTTGTGATTGCTCCAGCCACTGCCAATACAATGGCTAAAATGGCAAATGGTGTTTGCGACAACATGCTTTTAGCAACTTATCTTTCTGCAAAATGTCCGGTGTATTTTGCACCAGCAATGGATTTAGATATGTATAAGCATGAGTCTACCACAACGTCATTTAAAAAGTTAGCCTCATTTGGCAATAAAATGATTCCTGCAGGAACAGGTGAACTCGCTAGCGGATTAGTCGGTGAAGGTCGAATGGCAGAACCAGAAGACATCGTAGCTTTTATTCAAAATGATGTTTTAGAGCAGTTACCATTGCGAGGTAAGCGCGTCTTAATTACTGCTGGCCCAACCTATGAAGCAATAGACCCTGTACGTTTTATAGGAAATCACTCTAGTGGAAAAATGGGTTTTGCAATAGCCAAAGCAGCATCAAAATTAGGAGCTGAGGTCATTTTAGTTACGGGTCCAACACAGCAAAGCGTCTCTAGTAATTTTATTTCAGTAAAATCTGTAGTCAGTGCAGAAGATATGTATACCGAAGTTCATAAGCATTTTAATACTTCAGATATTGCTATTCTTTCTGCTGCAGTTTCAGATTATAAACCTAAGAATGTAGCGACTCAGAAAATAAAAAAGAAAGAAACGACGTTAACTATTGAGTTAGAAAAAACGAAAGATATTTTAAAGTCGTTAGGCGCGATTAAAAAAAATCAGTTCTTAGTTGGTTTTGCACTAGAAACTAATAATGAATTAGAACATGCTAAAGGCAAATTAAAGTCTAAGAATTTAGACCTTATTGTGCTAAATTCTTTACAAGATAAAGGAGCAGGTTTTGGTGTGTCAACAAATAAAGTTACATTTATAACGTCTTCTAAAGATATTATAGAAAATGAATTAAAATCAAAAGCAGACGTTGCTCAAGATTTAATGCACCTTATTTTAAAACAAACTCATGCGTAACCTATTATTTATACTTGCTTTTTTATTGACCGCTGTATCGTTTTCACAAGAGTTAAACTGTACAGTCAATGTTATAGCACAACAAACAGGAAACGAAAATGATGTTGTATATAGAACATTAGAAAAGCAACTTACTGAGTTTGTAAATAATACAGAATGGACAAGACAAACGTTTAGTCCGCAAGAGCGTATTAATTGTAGTATGGTTATTAATGTGTCTCAGCATAGTAATAATATGATTTCAGCATCGCTACAAGTGTCTTCTTCTAGGCCTATTTTTAATTCTACATATAGTTCGCCTGTGTATAATTATAACGATAGGAATTTTAATTTTGAATATTTAGAATTTCAAAATTTGGTTTTTAACGAAAGCCAGTTCGAATCTAACTTAATTTCCGTGTTAGCATTTCATGTATATATGATTTTAGGAATGGATGCGGATACTTTTGAGCTTAATGGAGGTGATCAGTATTTTAAACAAGCACAAACAATCGCTAGCTATTCTCAACATCTTAATGGTCAAGGTTGGAAATTAGAAGATGGATTACAATCGCGCTTTGCTTTAATTGATAATTTAATGTCGCCAACATTTAAAGACATGAGGTTAGCGTTGTACAAATATCACATAGATGCCTTAGATATTATGAATACAGATACAAAAAACGGAAAGGCGCAAATAATTTCTGTATTAGATGATTTGCAAAATGTGCACAGAGCTAGACCAAACTCTTTTTTAATGCGTGTGTTTTTTGATGCCAAAGCCGATGAAATATTAGATATTCTTTCTGGTGGACCAAAGATTAATATTACCAACGCTGTAGATATATTAAACAGAGTGGCTCCAATGCACTCTCAAAAGTGGAGGACTATTACGTATTAGACTTTTTTCAGTTGTCTGGTTTTTAAAAGAATAATGCTACAAGTAGACATTCTTTAGTTGCTTTAATATATTTCAAAAAATAATGACGCTCTACTTGGCTTAAAATCTTAATTTTGTAATACATAATTATAAGCACTTGTTAACATCTCTTTACATAAAAAATTACGCACTCATCGATGAGTTAAACGTTGCATTTAATAATGGTTTAACGATTATTACTGGTGAAACAGGAGCTGGAAAATCCATCTTACTAGGTGGTTTGTCGTTAGTTTTAGGGAAACGAGCCGATTTAAGTCAGGTGAAAAATACAGGCGAAAAATGTATAATCGAAGCTATTTTTGATATTGCCAATTACGATTTAAAATCACTGTTTGTAACCTTAGATTTAGATTATGATGTGCAAACCATTATTAGAAGAGAAATTTTACCTTCCGGAAAATCTAGAGCCTTTATTAACGATACCCCTGTAACCTTAGAGAGTTTAGTAGCGTTGAGTGGTTATCTTATAGATATTCATTCACAACACCAAACGCAGCAGTTAACACAAGACGATTACCAGTTTAAAGTTATTGATGCCTTAGCAGAAAATAAATCAAATTTAGAGACTTTTTCTAAAGAATTATCGACATTTAAAACACTTCAAAAAGCTTTAGAAAGTTTAAAATTGTCTAAAGCCGAATTAATAAAAGAGTACGATTACAATCTCTTTTTATCTAATGAATTAAATGAAGTTAATTTAGAAAAGATTAACCTTGAAGATCTAGAAACGCAATACGAAGAACTAAATAATGTTGAGATTATTGGTGAGAAACTAAGTAGCACCAAAGCCATTTTAAACGCAGAAGAACTTGGTGTGGTAGACCAAATTAATGCTACAAAACAAGAACTGTCTAAAATCGCAAATTTCGGAAAACCATATGAATCTTTAAAAGAGCGTATGGTTAGTATAGGAATTGAGTTAGATGATATTCTTATAGAATTAGATAACCTAGAAGAAAATCTAACCACAGATCCGCAAGAATTAGAGCGTATTAATAACACGCTTCAAGTTGTAAATAATTTGTTCCAAAAACATTCTGTTTCAGAAATTGAAGATTTAATACAAATTAAAAACGATTTAAAACTAAAGATTGATAATACCGAAAGCTTAGACCAAAGTATTATTGATAAAGAGGAAGAGATTGAAAAGGCAATAGAAAAGTTAAATCAAACCGCCTTAAAAATTCATAAGAATAGAAAAAAAATAATTCCGACGTTTGTTTCAAAACTAGAAACACTTTTATCAGAATTAGGTATGCCAAATGCCAAATTTAAAGTGGAATTAGAGTCTTTAGACCAATTTGTTAAAAATGGAAAAGATGGCTTACAGTTTTTATTTATGGCGAATAAAGGCTCTAGTTTTAATGAGCTTAAAAAATCTGCTTCTGGTGGAGAATTATCGCGAATTATGTTAGCAATAAAATCTATTTTGGCAGAATACATTCAGTTACCTTCTATAATGTTCGATGAGATAGATACAGGTGTTTCTGGTGAAATCTCTAACAAAATGGGAGAAATTATGAAGCAAATGAGTCAGAGTATGCAAGTGTTTACTATTACCCATTTGCCGCAAATTGCAGCAAAAGGAAATTCACATTTTAAGGTATTTAAAATAGATGCAGAGGATGTTACACATACACAACTTAAAAAATTAAAAGAAGATGAGCGTATTGTAGAAATCGCTCAAATGCTTGGAGGTTTAGACATTACAGATTCTGCTATGGCTCATGCTAAACAATTGCTAAATTGATTTAATTGTTTAATTTTAAAAGGTGAAATCATACATTGTAATCGTATTTATTTTAGGGAGTTTTTTGATTCTAGCTTGTGCAGAAAAGGAAGATCCATGTGATGTAGATCATATTATTGTTAATGATGAATGTGTACCAACGTATATTTTTCCGGACCCCAATTCTGTAGCTCCTAAAAACGGAGACACCTTTTACCATAAGGTTTATGGTATAATCTCGTACAGAAACGGACACTGGATCAATGATAAAAATCAAATTATCGAAGCACTAGAAAATAAAATTAAATTTTAACAATTAATAACTAACACCTAACAACAACCATATGTCTTATAATTTACTAAAAGGAAAGAGAGGAATAATATTTGGAGCTTTAGATGAAAATTCTATTGCGTGGAAAACAGCACTACGTGTACATGAAGAAGGAGGCACCTTTGTTTTAACCAATGCACCAGTATCTATACGTATGGGACAAATTGATGAACTAGCAGAAAAAACGGGTTCTCAAATTATTCCTGCAGATGCAACTTCAGAAGAGGATCTTAAAAAACTAGTAGAACAATCAATGGAGATTTTAGGAGGTAAAATAGATTTTGTGTTACATTCTATAGGTATGTCCATAAATGTTAGAAAAGGAAAACACTATACGGATCAAAATTATGCATGGACTCAAAAAGGAACAGATGTTTCGGCCATGTCTTTTCATAAAGTGATGCAAACCCTTTATAAAGCAGATGCTATGAATGAATGGGGAAGTATTGTAGCTTTAACATATATGGCGGCACAACGTGTATTTCCGGATTATAACGATATGGCAGAAAACAAAGCCTATTTAGAAAGCATTGCACGAAGTTTTGGATATTTCTTTGGAAGAGACAAAAAAGTACGTGTAAATACCATTTCACAATCACCGACGCCAACAACAGCAGGTAGCGGAGTTAAAGGGTTTGACGGTTTCATAGCATATTCAGAAAAAATGTCTCCTTTAGGAAATGCAACGGCAATGGACTGTGCTAATTATACAATCACTTTATTTAGTGATTTAACCAAACGTGTAACATTACAGAATTTATATAATGATGGAGGGTTTAGCAACATGGGAGTCAGTGAGGGAGTTTTGGAAGCTTTCGTAGATAACCAATAGTTAATCATAATATCACCTTATCAAAAAGCCATTAAGCAGTTTGTTTAATGGCTTTTGTCTGTTTTAACTTTAGAATTTGTTTATGTTTTCTTACAAATTGAAAAATTGTTGTTATTTGTCGACATTATATACGTTTCAGCGATTTGAGGGGTAAACCTCACTATCTTCTATAGAATTAACATATTTTTAAAGAATTACTAACCTAAATTATATTTTTTATGAAAAAAATTACATTATTGATTATTGCTACGTTAGCATTTTCATTCACTCACGCTCAGTATTTGAGCGAAGATTTTGAAGCAGGAGTTCCTCCTGCAGGGTGGATAGATGAAGTCGGAGCTACAAATGGAACGGGAACGGACGTTTGGGAGCAAACCACAGAGCAATCTGTTAGTGGTGCAAATTCTGCTTATTTTAATGATGGAGGAGCTGGAGATAGATGGCTTATTTCTCCTGTAATTGATTTATCTGGAGCAACGGCTCCTGAATTAACTTATTTTGATCATGTTAACTGGAGAAGTTTTGGAGATACACATGACGTATTGTATTCTACGGATTATGTTGGTTCGGGCGACCCAGAAGTTGCTACGTGGACTCTTATTAATGGTGTTCTAGGTACGGAAGATACTTGGGTTGAAAATGGACCATATGCATTGCCTACAAATGCAACGGTATATATTGCTTTTCATTATATAGGTGATAACGCTGCAGACTGGTACCTTGATGATGTCTTAGTGGCTGAAGCACCTACATGTTATGCAGCTGAAATAGATAGTGCAGTTGCCGTTGACGATTGTGACAATTCACAATTTTCAATTTTAGTAGATGTAACCGACTTAGGAAGTTCTGTTAATCTTGAAATTACCAATGATGCAGGTGTTGCTTCTACAACAGTTACAGCTACAGGAGAAGTTACTGTTGGGCCATTTCCAACAGGAACACCAGTAGTTTTAACGCTAGAAAATGAAAATGAAGACACATGTGATGTTGTTTTAGATGCCGTATTAGACTTTTGTCCTTCGGCAGCAAATACTTTAGACTATTACAACTTACAATGGCCAGCGACGTTAACATTTGCTGAAACTGAAGCGGCAGATCAGATGGTTTATGCTCAAGCTTATGAAGCGGGTTTAACTGACACCACAGTTGGAGAGGCTGCAGCAGGTATAGACGTTTGGATTGGTTACAGTACTACAGATACAGATCCATCTACAGAAGATTGGACTTGGGAGGTTGCGACATTTGAAGCAGAAGTAGGAAATAATGACGAATATGCTGTAAACATGGTTGATCTTGGTTTATCGGAAGGTACCTATTATTATGCAAGTCGCTTCAGTTTAAATGCTGGTCCATATATGTATGGCGGTATTTTGGCTGATGGAAGTAATGGTGGTGCTTGGGATGGAACTACAAACATTTCTGGTGTATTAACAGTTACTGCTCCATTGCCACCGGCAAATGATGATTTTGCAAATGCTATTGCTATAGTATGTGGCGATACTGTTAGCGGTGATACGACATATGCTACTATGGATGAGGGTGATGCTACGGTTGATATAACTACTAACGCAGATATAGATTCACCTAATGTATGGTATAGCTTTATGGGTACAGGGGATATTGTAACTGTGTCTACTTGTATGAATACAGACTTTGATACAGAATTATTTGTGTTTACTGGAACTTCTGGAAGTTTAGTTGCTGTTGCTGCAGGTTATGATGAGTGTGGTGCTTCTTGGGATTTCGAGGCAGAAACTACTTTTACTTCAGTAGCAGGTACGCAATATTATATTGCTGTTGAAGGTTATAATTTAACTAGTACTGGTACATTTGAATTAGCAATTACTTGTGAGGCACCTCCAACATGTACTAATGCAACGGCAACATACAGTGTCGTTAGTGATTGTGAAACTAGTGGTGGATTTAACATTGAAGTAGATATTACAGATATGGGAACAGCTACAGATATTACAATTTCTGATGATCAAGGTAGTGATGCTCAAGCAGCGACGGAAGCGACAACTTTAACTTTTGGCCCTTATGTAAATGGTACAGAAGTAGTAATTACAATTTTAGATGATGATGATGCAACTTGTGAGCAATCAAGTGACATTTTAACTCAAGTAACGTGTCCTCCTGCAAATGATGAATGTTCGGGTGCAGAAGCTCTTACAATTGGTGCTACTGTTGCAGGAAGCACTATAGGTGCTACTGGTGCCGCTTCTTCGTCATGTGATGGTACGATAGGTAATGATGTTTGGTATACAGTTACTGGTGATGGAGGTGATATAACAATTACTTTAGATGCAGCTACTGTTGATCAACAAATTGGTGTTTTTGAAAGTGTTGATTGTGCAGGAATAACATTAGGATCTTGTCTTGTTAGTGCAGATGGTTTCACTAATCCTTCATCAGTAACATTTACTTCAACTGCAGGAACTAATTATTATATCCAAGCTGGAGCTTGGTCTAGTTCTTCTGGTGATTCAGATTTTTCTATTACTATAGAAACTACATTATCTACCAATGATTTTGAAACTGAAGCAGCGTTCTCTTATTATCCAAACCCAGTTAAAAATACATTATCGTTAAATGCTCAAAACACTATAGAGCAAGTAGCAATGTATAATATGCTAGGTCAAGAAGTATTAAGAGCAACTCCTAATACTGTTGATAGTGATTTAGATATGTCTCATTTACAAAATGGTACTTACTTTGTTAAAGTAACTATTGCAAATGTGACTAAAACAATACGAGTGATTAAGCAATAGATCTTAGACACTTTTTAATTAAAGAAAAGCCGCTAGTTATAGCGGCTTTTTTTATGCTTTAATTTGAAATGAATAATAAGACGACGTAAACATCTATTGGATTTTTTTGCAGAATCTATATAAGCCATAGTTTCTATAAAAGTTGTAATTGGTTTAATTACCTTTGTGGTATATGAAGGCCATTGATTTTTCATTTATTATCCCTGTTTATAATAGACCAGACGAGATTAAAGAGCTATTAGAAAGTTTTTTAAATTTTGAAGGGGAACACGCGTATGAAATTGTAATTGTAGAAGATGGTTCAACCCAAACATCTGAAGCAGTTATTACTCAATTTAACAATCAATTAGATATTTCGTATTACTTTAAACCAAACTCTGGACCTGGGGATTCTCGAAATTATGGCATGCAAAAGGCTAAAGGGAATTACTTTATTATTTTAGATTCAGATGTGTTGCTACCTTCAAATTACTTGATAGAAGTCAACAGGTTTTTAGCAACGTCATATTATGATTGTTTTGGAGGTCCAGATGCAGCACATAGGTCATTTTCAAACCTTCAAAAAGCGATTAATTTTGCAATGACGTCTTTTATTACCACAGGTGGTATACGAGGCGGAAAACAAAAGGTAGAAGACTTTCAACCTAGAAGTTTTAATATGGGTTTATCTAAAAAAGCTTTTAAAGCTTCTGGTGGATTTGGTAAGATTCATCCTGGTGAAGATCCCGATTTATCCTTAAGGTTGCAAAATTTAGGTTTTAAAACTGCATTAATACAAAATGCTATTGTGTATCACAAGCGACGTATTTCTTGGTCTAAATTTTATAAGCAAGTCCATAAATTTGGAATGGTCAGGCCTATTCTTAACCAGTGGCATCCAAATTCAAAAAGTTTAGTGTATTGGTTTCCTACATTATTTAGCTTAGGTTGTATTGTTTCAATACTATTAGCCGTTTTTCAAATTAATTTATTATTATATGTTTACGGATTGTATTTTGCTGTAGCTTTTATAATAGCTTTAATAACAAATCGAAATCTAAGTGTTGCGTTTCAGGCGTTATTGGCTATTGTAATCCAGTTTTTTGGCTATGGTTACGGCTTTTTAAAATCGACATTTAATTTAGTTATCCTAAGGAAGCATCCTGAAGAGGCATTTCCACAACTATTTTTTTAAATTTTAAATGAATCAAAAGAAGAATTTAAACATACTAGACCATTTAAAAAAGAAAAACGTTAAGCGGTTTATGCTATTCATTATAATAGCATTTGTGTTTTTAATTTTTTCTAAATTTTCTAATGACTATAAGCAAACTATAAACTTAAAAGTTAACTTAGTTAATATTGATGATGAAATTTTAATAAAAAACGATTCGGCAAACTACCTTCAAGCTTATGTAGAAGCTAAAGGGTTTTCATTAATTCCATTTGTATTCAACAATTCTAAGGAACTTCAAGTAAACGCACAAAATGAAGTAACTATAACACCAAATAGCTTTGTTTTCGATGTCTTAAAACATCAATACCTTATAGAGGATCAGCTGGGAAATGCATATGATTTAATTTCAATACTGCCAGATACGCTTTTAATTGCGTACTCTAAAAGAGCGTCAAAGTCAGTTCCTGTGACGCTAAAAAGTGCTGTTAATTATGCCGTAGGTTACGATTTAAAAGAAGAATTTAGTCTTAATGTAGATAGTGTAAAAGTTGTAGGTTCCGAAGAGGAAGTAAACAAAATTAATTCGATATCCACAGAGGAATTGGTTTTAAACGACATAAATAGTGACATAAAAAATACAGTAAAATTAGATGTCTCAGCTTACGACAATATTGATGTTTTTCCTAAAACAATAGAAGTATCAGGAGATGTTGTTCGCTTTACAGAAGGGACAATTGAGGTGCCAATTATTATTGTGAATCAACCAGAAAATGTTGAAATTAATTACTTTCCTAAAACGGTTGCGCTTTCGTATTATGTAGATTTAGAAAATTATAACGCTGTAAAAGCTATAGATTTTAGAGTAGAATGTAACTATGCAGAATTGGAGGAAAATCAAACGTTTTTAGTACCAAAAGTGGTTAAAAAGCCAGAATTTGTAAAGCATATATATATCAGGCAAAAACAAATAGACTTTATCGAATTGTAATATGGTAATAGGTTTAACAGGCGGAATAGGAAGTGGTAAATCCACTATTTTAAAGTGCTTTAAGTCATACGGAATTCCTGTGTATATAGCTGATGACGAAGCAAAAGCATTAATGAACCGTTCTAAAGTAATTAAACGTAAGTTAATTCATTTGTTTGGTGAGAAAGCCTATGAAAACAATGCGTTAAATAGGCCTTATTTATCGTCTAAAATCTTTAGTGATAAAACCTTACTTGCTAAAATGAATGCCATTGTGCATCCAAAAGTCGCATCACATTTTAAACGCTGGTTAACTAAGCAAGATGCAGCATATGTTATAAAAGAAGTGGCGATTATTTTTGAAAACAATCTTCAAAACCAATACGACTATATAATCACAGTAGTTGCAGATGAAGACTTACGAATTCAACGCGTTATGAAACGCGATAACGTTTCAAAAGAAAAAGTAAAGTCTATAATTAATAATCAATGGTCTGATGCCGACAAGGTAGAACAATCTGACTTTGTTATTGTTAATAATGATTTAGAAGATGCTAAAAAACAAGCGCTTAAAATTCACAATACACTACTTAAAAAGTTAAAACACTAATTATAGACATTGTTTTGTTAACGTTAGGTTAAACCTAATTTATACTAAATGTTAAAATGTTAAATTTGACTGATGGGCAAAAAGCTATTCGTGTTATTGGTAATACTAATGAGTTTATCTCTTATAGGTATTATTTTTGTACAATTATTCTTTATAAACAATAGTTTAGAAAACGAGAAGAAGAATTTTACATTTAGTGTAAAGCGATCGCTAAGCTTAGTATCTCAAGCTATTGAAGATTACGAGTATCGCGATTATTTTATGAAACTTCAACCTTATTTAAGAAAAGATAATAAGGCCGATTCTGCTATTATAAAACAGTTATTTATAGCTACTGAAGAAGATAATGATAAAACCATAATACACCGAAACACGATTTTAGAAGAGCGTTTTAAAGTGCCATCATTGTTCTTTGAAATTGATGCAGACAGTTTTAACATTAGTAAACTATCTAGCGAACGCGTTACTGAAACCTATAATAATACCAGCATTGATGGTATTAGACGTATGGATCCAGAAACACGATTGCGAGAGTATTCTTCTTTATCTGCTTTAGATAGGCAGGCGTATGAAGATACATTTCAAACATTGTTAAAAGATAAACCCGTTTATAAACGTGTTACAGCAAAGCAAGTTGAAACCTTACTTAGACGAGAACTCAGATCTGAAGGAATAGATCTTAATTTTGAATTTGCTATTTACGATGATGATTTGGCAACTAAAATAAGATCAGAGAATTTTGAATTAGTAGATGAAACAGCTTATGGTGTCTATGTGTTTTTAGATAATAACAACGAGAGCAGTTACAAACTTTATATCGATTTTATTGATAGAAAAAAGTTCTTGTTAGAATCTGTTTTATGGATGATAATTTTGTCTATCATCTTTACAGGTATTATAATTATTGCTTATGCTAGTGCCATTTATCAGTTAATAAGACAACGTCAAATTTCACAAATTAAGACGGATTTTATCAATAATATGACGCACGAATTTAAAACACCAATTGCGACGATTAATTTGGCTTTAGATTCTATTAAAAACCCAAAAATAATCAACGATAAAGAGAAAGTGTTGCGTTATTTAGGAATGATAAAAGATGAAAATAAACGTATGCATGCGCAAGTAGAAAATGTATTGCGTATTTCAAAATTAGAAAAGAACGAATTAAATATTAGTAAAGAGCGCTTAGATACAAACGATTTGGTAGAAGATGCCATAACGCATGTAGAACTTATAGTTGAAGACAGACAAGGGTATGTTAAAACACATTTAAATGCTGATAGAACATCAATTTTAGCTAACGACACGCACTTTACAAATGTAATAGTCAACATATTAGATAATGCCATTAAATACTCGGATGGTGCACCTAAAATAGATGTACACACCGAAAACGTAGGAAACAATATTCTTATAAAAGTGGTAGATCAAGGTAATGGAATGACAAAGGCAGTTGCCAAGAGGGTGTTCGAGAAATTTTATAGAGAACACACTGGAAACGTACACAATGTTAAAGGTCATGGGCTAGGTTTGGCTTATGTAAAAAGAATAGTAGAAGACCATCAAGGTCATATATCAGTAGAAAGTGAAAAAGGAAAAGGCAGTACTTTTATTATAAAGATGCCGTTAATATCATAAAAACGAATTATGGAAGAACAAAACAAAAAAATTCTTTTAGTAGAAGACGATCCAAATTTTGGAACTGTTTTAAAAGATTATTTAATGATGAACGATTACGACGTTGTCCATGCTAAAAATGGGATGGAAGGTTTTGAAAAGTTCAAAAAGGACGACTTCGATCTATGTATTTTAGATGTCATGATGCCTTATAAAGATGGTTTTACTTTAGCTAAGGAGATCAGAGAAAAAAATGAAGACGTGCCAATTATATTCTTAACAGCTAAAGCCATGAAGGAGGATGTACTTAAAGGTTATAAAGTAGGAGCAGACGATTATCTTAATAAACCTTTTGATAGCGAAGTTTTGTTAATGAAAATAAAAGCGATTATGCAGCGTAAAGCGAAAGATACCGTTGCAGATAGTAAGCAATTTGAATTTAAGATTGGTCGTTTCGATCTGAATTCTAAACTGCGTTTCCTTAAATTTGATGGTGAAGAACCTTCTAAATTATCACCTAAAGAAAATGAATTATTGCGTTTATTGGCACTTCATGAAAATGATTTAATGCCAAGAGAATTAGCATTAACAAAAATATGGAGGGATGACAACTATTTTACATCTCGAAGTATGGACGTGTATATTGCTAAATTACGTAAATACTTAAAACCAGACCCAAATGTTGAAATTTTAAACATTCATGGAGAAGGCTTTAGGTTAGTGATAAATAACAAATAAGTTTCCTTTATATAGTTAAAGAGGCTGTCTAAAAAGTTAAAAAACTACTTTTTGTCACATTGAGCGCCGTCGAAATGTCTTTAAATCTAGAGCATTAGGTTTTTAGACTACGTTCAACTTGACAATAGAATTAACTTTTTAGACAGCCTTTTTTTTTGTTATATTCAGAGTTTTTTTGAAAAATATAACAGTTTCAAAATCAATTAATCATTGCGTCTTTACTGCATTTTAGAGTTGATATGATGTATGATTTCATCAATATCAGTTTCAAAATCAAACCAACTAATTGTATCATCTTTTCTAAACCACGTTAATTGACGTTTAGCAAAGCGTCTGGTATTTTTTTTGATTTCAGAAATGGCAAAATCTAAGGTAGTGTCTCCTTCAAAATGAGCAAATAGCTCTTTATAACCAACCGTATTTAAAGCGTTAAGATCTTTGTGTGGTACTAATGCTTTAGCTTCTTCTAGTAACCCGTTTTCTATCATTATATCTACACGTTGGTTAATTCTATCGTAGATCATAGAACGATCTGCATTTAGTCCGATTTTAATGGATTTAAATGGTCTGATTTTTTCAGAATTTGTTAGAAAAGAAGAATAGGGTTTCTTGGTTCCTATACAAATTTCTAAAGCTCTAATAACGCGTTTAGGGTTATCTATTGCAATAGAATTGTAAGCAGTGGGATCTAAGGTTTTAAGTTGTTCTTGTAAAGGTGATATGCCTTCGGTTTTAAACTGAAGATTAAGCGAAGTCCTAATTTTGGAGTCCACCTCAGGAAAATAATCCAAACCCTCCGTTACTGCTTTGACGTAAAGACCAGAGCCTCCAACCATAACTACAACCGGATTTGTATGATGCAATTCTTCAATTTTAGAAATGGCATCACGTTCAAAATCACCTACGTTAAATGGTTCTTTAATAGATTTATGTTGAATAAAATGATGCTTCGCAGCGTTTAGTTCTTCTTTTGAAGGTACAGCGGTTCCTACCTCCATCTCTTTAAAGAATTGACGCGAATCGGCGGATACGATTTCAGAATTAAAATGTTGAGCTAACTTTATGCTTAATGCCGTTTTGCCAATGGCAGTAGGGCCAACAATAGTAATGAGATACTTCTGGGAGATTTTAGACATTAATTAAGCTACGATTTTTTAGGATGGAGTTCATTTCCACAGTTATAACAATATTCTGAATTATCTCTGTGGTCAGACACAAAACAGTTTGAACAGTGTTGTGAATTAAGCTGAATCGTAATATTGTCATCTGGGTTTTTATAAGGATCATAGCCTTTGTTTTTAAGTCCTTCATTTTCGGCATCTTCTTTTTGACTCGTTCTAACATATTCGGCAGATACAATTCCTGTAGGAACAGCAATTATTCCATAACCTAAAATCATAATAAAGGTGGTAATAAATTGGCCTAATGGAGTCTGTGGCGCTATATCTCCAAACCCTACTGTTGTTAATGTTACTACACACCAATAGACGCTTTTGGGGATGTTATCGAATCCATTAGCTTCGCCTTCAACCAAGTACATAATCGTTCCGAAAATTATAGATGTAATCATCACGGCAAATAAAAAGACCATTATTTTTACACGACTAGCAACTAATGAAGCTTTTAGGTGGTTTGAAGCTCCTAAATATCGCGCTAATTTTAAAATTCTAAATACCCTAAGTAATCGTAATGCTCTTAAAGTTACTAAAGCCTGAGAACCTACAAATATGAAAGAGAGATACATAGGTATAGTCGATAAGAAGTCAATGATTCCTAATGAACTAAAGATATATTTAAATGGTTTTTTTACCGAAATTATTCTTAAAATATACTCGATAGAAAACAGAATTGTAACTACCCACTCTCCAATATAAAGGAGTTGGTGGTATTTTTCATCTATACTAACAACACTTTCGAGCATTACTAAAATAATGCTAAGCAATATGAATATTAGCAATAGTATATCAAAAAGTTTTCCAGAAGGTGTGTCTGCTTCATAGATAACTTCATGTAGTTTTATTTTCCAATTTTCTTGCTTATTCGGTTCCATATTCTAAATGTACGAAAAAGTTAAATTATAGTTTTTCTAAAGTAATTACAGTGTTGTTCTGTAGTTCTACAACTTTATCCATAAATAATTTTAAATACGGGTAATATTCTGGTACGTAAATAGGTAAGTCAAATTTCACTTTAAAATAAAGGACCAATTCATTATTTATTAATTCAGTATTAAACAGCAAACTACCAGAGTTGTTAGGTAAACGATAGTTAACTGGTTCTGGTAAGTCTATAACTTTTAAATCTTCATTTAAATTAATCTTAAAACTATAATTATAGATGTCTTTATAACCAAAGTCTATAGGATACGTTCGTTCTTGAAGTTTAAAAGGGTTGCTTTCAAAGAATTTAATAATAAAAGGATTTAAATATATTTTGTTGCCAATTAATTCTGGTTCAATTACAATGTCTAATTCCTCATTGAAATTTGAATCGGCATGGTTTAATACATCATGGTTTTTAATTATAATATCTGTGAACTTATTGGTTTTTCTCTCTAAATAACTTTCTGAGTTGTCGTTAAATTGTTGGATAGAACTATGAGAGTGATAACCTGTAAGCGTACTTAATATTTTTCCAGTAAACTGTTCGTCTTTATAAGAAGATAAGTCTACACGATGCCTTCTTGTAGAGTATTCATTGATTATGATATCCTCCCAAGAACTTCCTTCCTTAAAATCTATGAGGCGTCCGTATTGATTTAGAGTTCTAAATGGTAACTCCCCAAACGATAGGTAATTGTCAGTAGCATCTAAATAGTAGCTTTTATTATCTATTGTCGTTTTTAATATCACATAGTTGAAATCTGTTAATACAGGATAAACAGTTGTAGCGAACCCGTTTCCTCTAGTAGACATTAATATAGGGAAAACACTAAAGTCTTCGTTAGATAGTAGGTTTTCTAACAATAAATTTATTTCAAAAACGCTTCCTACGTTGTCTTTTATTAGTGTTTTTACTGAAACATCATAACGTTCAGATTTTCGATTCCATTTATAATTATTAAGTACAAAGTTGTATATGGCTTTGGCTTTTGTGAGTTTATCTGAAATTGAGATAATAGAATCTGGCAAAATATTTCTTACAAGACTTTTTTTACTAAGCTGTCTTCCAAAATCAGCGTCGGTTTTTAGTTCGTTATCTGCATCTTTCCAAGTTTTTGTATATTTATCTACGCGACCATCAAAGGCATTAAAAACACTCATTTCGTATTCTACTCTAGACATATAGTTTAAAGCGGTAGTGGTAAAATCCTCATCTCGGTAAGCTGGTATATCTTTCATCACGTATTTAGAGATACTACAATCTGTTTTTCCGCCATTGCCAATTACTATGCAGTTTTTTTCTAAACTTATGTCATGCGTATCTAAGGGTATTGAGCCAACAAGTTTAGTATGGTATTGATAATTACCTGGTATACTTGTGTTGTATTCGCTATATAGAACAGGGTCAGTGCCTTGAAAATACCATGGCTGATATTTTGACATAAATCGAGATTGTGTCTCGTAACTTACCGTAATTATACTACCTACTTTTACATTAGGAAGCACAAACTTAACAAGTGTATAGTTCTCGTTTTCTTCTTCAAAAATAGCTCCCTTTGTTAGTTCTGTTTTTACAATTTTACCATTCTCTAAGTTGTAGGTGGTTCCCCTTATATTTTTAATCCTTTCTTTAGACGATTTACCTTTGTAAAGTTTAATTTCAAATTGGCCTCTCTTAATGCCTTCAGTTCTTAAAATTTTGATTTTTTGCTGATTTTGCACTCTGAGCCAAAAGGTTTTGTCATCTACAAAACTGTTGCCATAATCATAGATTACCAATGCGTTAGCTGTAGAATCTTTATCATAAGTTGACAGCTCTAAATCACTTTTAGAAACAGGCATAGCAATATTATAATCTTGTGAGTAACCATGAAAAGTAGCAAAGACAGCTACTATTAGTATTAACCTTAACGTCATATATTTTAATTTAAATCAACAACTTTTAATCTTTTATTTCGTCGCAGATAACTTTGAATAATATGCTGTGTATCTTTATTGTTATCCATAGGTGTTATTAGCGATTTTAAAATCGCTTTATTATTTATTTGATGATTAAGATCAAAATATCCCATGCCTTTAAATATCCCATCTTCTATTAAGAAAACACTTTTTTCTTCAATATCTCGACCTTTATCAATGATAAGCATATTTTTATTAGAATAACTATACTTTTCTATAAGACCGTTTACCCTTTTATTATACGATTCTTTTGGTTCTTCATTAATACAAGCACCATTGCACTCTTTTACTTCGTATTTAAAGCAACTCGTTTTTGTAGTGTATAGGTCGGTTAGTTTTTGGCATAAGTTATAATCGTCTGCCGCTTTAAACATAAAATGTTTACCACTTGCTCTTGTATTGAATGTTGTAATAGGAGCTTCTTCTCTGTTAGATTTATCGATAAAAAGATTTATATAACCATTAGAATCCGTAAAATGATACAATGCATGCGTAAATATAGTTCGTCGTAATGCTCTGTTAAAAATCGGTTTATTCGCTTTTATGGCAGCACTCTCCTTTAACAACGCAGCTAATTCACTTCCTGTTTTTTCATAGGTTACTGTACTTACTAACTTCTGAATTTTCTTTGACTTAGAATTTGTACCTGTAAAATGCTGAACAATTCGTTTTCTAATGTTTTTACTTTTACCAATATATATAATATCTCCGTTGGCATTATGGATGTAATAAACTCCAGTGTCTGAAGGTAATTCTTCTATAATATCTAATAGGTTTGGCGCTATTTTAGATTTTTTTTCAATCTTAATTGCATTTTTTACAATAACCTTATCTAGATCTTTGTTAAGTAGCATTTTAAACAATTTCACTGTCGCCATGGCATCTCCATTAGCTCTATGTCTATCACTCATAGGAATACCTAATGCACGCGTCAGTTTACCTAAACTATACGAGTTCATATCAGGAATAAGTTGTTGAGAAAGCTCAACAGTACAAAGTGTTTTTCTTTTAAATGGAAATCCTAAACGTTTAAATTCGGTTTTAAGAATTCTATAATCAAATGAAGAATTGTGAGCAACTATGATGCAATCTTCAGTGATTTCGACAATGCGCTTAGCCACCTCATAAAATTTTGGTGCATTTTTAAGCATTTTAGAATTGATACCTGTAAGATTAACCACAAAAGGTTGAATTTCACGTTCTGGATTAACCAATGAAATAAATTGGTCGGTTACTTTATGGCCATCAAATTGGTAAATTGCAATTTCGGTGATGCCTTCTTCATTATACTTACCACCTGTGGTTTCTATGTCTAGTATTGCGTAGATGTTATTTGCTTTTAGTTGTTTATACACTAAATCGAACTAAGAGAAGCAATCTAAATATTGCATGAGATTACTTCGAAGTATGGTATCGAAATGATGTATTACTTATAATTTCGTGACCCAAATATACTACTTCCAACACGAACCATAGTACTTCCGCAGTCAATTGCTAATTTATAGTCGCCACTCATTCCCATACTAATAGTATTGAGTTCCGTGTTTATGTTTTTAAGGTCTGAAAATGTGTGTTTTAGGAATTTAAATTCAGTTTCAACTTGTTTCATATCATCTGTAAAAGTTGCCATTCCCATAACACCAGTAATTTTGATATGCTTTAAATCTGAAAATTCATCCGATTGCAAAAGGGTAGCAGCATCAGTTGCAGACATTCCAAATTTACTGTCTTCTTCTGCAATTTTAATCTGAAGCAAACAATTAATAATTCTATTGTGTTTTTTGGCTTGTTTGTTAATCTCTTTTAATAGTTTAAAACTTTCCACACCATGAATTAAACTTACAAATTCAGCCATATATTTCACTTTATTTCGCTGAACATGTCCAATCATGTGCCATTCAATGTCCTTTGGCATGTCTTCATGTTTCTCAACCATTTCTTGGATTTTATTTTCGCCAAATATGCGTTGACCAGCATTGTAGGCTTCCATTAAATCGCTAATAGGTTTTGTTTTAGAAACGGCAACTAAAGTGACGTCTTCTGGTAAGGTAGATTTTATATTATTTAAGTTGTCTTGAATGTTCATTTTTGATGTTTGTTGTTTAGTTGTCTGACTCAACAACTAATAGATAAACGATTAACTCTTTTTTTAATATTCATATATCGTAATCCCACTTCTCAATTTCGGTAGAATATAAGTGCTTTTTGGTGGCATTGTTAAGCCTTCATCTGCAATTTGTTTCATCTGTTCTACATTTGAAGGACACATACCAAAACCTACGACGTATTCTCCGCTATCTACACCACTTTTGATGGTCACCATGTCGTGTTGGCCATTAACATACGAAATTCTATTATCATGTCTTAAGTCATTAATACCTAAAATGGACTGAAGAACCGTTTTGTAAAGTATTTGCGCGTCTAACTGGTCTAATGCAGTTTTAAATTCGTAAGCTGTTTTACGTAAATAAAGGGAATAAAACTCACCATCTAAATACATGCTAAAATGATGTGGTTTAGCTGGTTTGTATGGTATTTGACCTCTATTTTCAATACGATACGAAGCATCTAGTTGTATTAAAAATGCTTCTTTTGATAACCCATTTAAATCTGTAATGAGCCTGTTAAATTCATGAATCACTAAATCCGATTCAGGAATTAAATACGACATAAAAAAGTTATATGACTCATTACCATTGTGATTAGGGTTTTTTGCTTTTTCATCTTTATGTAATAGGTAAGATGAAGCAGATCTATGATGACCATCGGCAATGTAAATGGTCTTCATTTTCTCAAATTCATTTTGAATGGTAGCAATGGTGTCGTCATCATCTATTTTCCACAGACAATGAGTATCTCTATACGTCATTGTAAACTCAAACTCAGCATGTTCCTTTTGAGTTTCCTTTATAATATTTGCAATTATAGCATTATCAGGATAGGTTAATAATACAGGTTCTGCATTAAAGCCAACGGTTTGTAAATAACTTTTAAAGGTTTCTTCACGTTTGGCAATCGTATCCTCATGTTTTTTAATAATGTCATTTTCATAATCTTCAGCACTTGTAGCTGCAACAATGCCACTAAACTCTTGTTTATGTCGATTGACAATTTTATACACATAAAACGATGGTTTTTTATCTTGAATAAAAATACCATCCTCTTTAAATTCTAAATACCGATTTTTTACTAACTTGTAACGTTCTTCACCTGTAACTTCTTGGTCGTATTTGTAACCAGGATTAACAATATGAAGAAAACTAAACGGATTATAAGCCATTCGAGATTCGCGCTCATCAATTGTGTAACTTTGATATGGTCGCGCAGCAACAAGTCCAACGATTGCTCTTGTTGGTTTTACAGCTTTGAATGGGGTTATTTTTGGCATAAAATAGTAATCAGTGTTCAGTGTTCAGTAATCAGTGTTCAGTAATCAGTGTTCAGTCGCTTCAGATTTTTTGAGATCCGAATTTCTCCGGATTTCGAATCATATAATTTATAAGTTTTCCAATTTCAAGACTTTGGTCTGTGAGTTCATTAAATTGCTCTTGGCTAATATAATCACAAGCCAATGCAAATTCTAACCAAGTTTGTGTTTCAGAATTTTCAGCATCACAGTCAGTTAATTTACTTATAAAATGTTTTGGGTAAAGTCGTTTTCTATAGGCTTCTGCCATATTTGCGCAAACACTTCTTGATGAACGTCTAATTTGATCAGTTAATGAATAGGTCTCTTCTTTTGGAAATGATTTAGATACATCCAAAATTTTCATAGCCAAATCAAATCCTTTCTTATAGGCAAGTAAATCTTGAAATTTCATAATTTATTTAATTATTCGATAGCTAAGCATTAATATTACTGACCACAGACCACAGACCACTGACCACTGACCACTGACTACTTCATAAACTGCCCAGAAACTTTTTCCGCTTTCCGACTCTCAGCATAATCATAAAACCCTTCTCCAGATTTTACACCTAGTTTACCAGCCATAACCATATTTACTAATAAAGGACAAGGTGCATATTTAGGGTTTTTAAAGCCATCATACATGACATTCAATATAGAAAGACAAACATCTAATCCTATAAAATCGGCCAATTGTAATGGACCCATTGGATGTGCCATTCCAAGTTTCATTACGGTATCAATCTCTTGTACACCAGCAACTCCGTTGTAAAGCGTTTCAATAGATTCATTAATCATTGGCATTAAGATACGGTTGGCAACAAAACCAGGATAATCATTAACTTCTGTTGGTATTTTACCTAAGGTTTTAGATAATTCCATAATGGTTGTTGTGACATCATCACTTGTGCTGTAACCTCTAATGATTTCTACTAATTTCATAATGGGTACAGGATTCATAAAGTGCATACCAATTACTTTTTCTGGTCGCGATGTAACTGCAGCAATCTGAGTAATTGAAATAGACGATGTGTTTGTAGCTAAAATGGTATCAGCATTACAAACGTCGTCGAGTTGTTTAAAGATTTTTAATTTTAAATCTAAATTTTCTGTGGCTGCCTCAACAACCAAATCAGCATTTTTTACACCTTCTTCTGTTTTTGTGAATGTGGTAATGTTTGCTAAGGTTTCAGCTTTATCAGCGTCACTAATTTTTTCTTTAGCCACCATTCTGTCTAAATTTCGAGCAATGGTATCCATGCCTCGTTTTAAAGACGCATCACTAATATCGATAAGTTGAACGTTAAATCCTGATTGTGCAAATGTGTGTGCAATTCCATTTCCCATGGTTCCTGCACCTATAACTGCTATATTTTTCATTGAAAATTTATTTTTTATTCCCGATAAATCGGAAATCTATTCTTTTATAACTTTGGAATATTATTTTGAGATTCCCCTTTTTATAGGAATTAAAACTGATTAATAATCATATTGGCAACACGTAAGGCTTCCGTACCATCATGTAAAGTTACAATTGGCTTTGTGTTATTGTTAATAGCGTCTGCAAAGGTTTCTAGTTCGTCTAAAATAGCGTTATTGTTGGTTATATTTGGATTGTCAAAATAGATTTGTTTTTTAATACCTTCTGCATTTTGAAGAATCATATCAAAATCACCAGGATTATTAGGTGCATCCTTCATTTTTACAACTTCACATTTCTTCTCAAGAAAATCTACAGAGATGTAAGCGTCTTTTTGGAAAAAACGCGTTTTACGCATGTTTTTTAATGAAATTCTACTCGCTGTTAAGTTGGCAACACAGCCATTTTTAAACTCTATTCTTGCATTAGCAATATCGGGAGTTTCACTCACCACTGATACACCACTTGCAGAAATATGCTTTACAGGAGACTGCACTACAGAAAGAATAATATCAATATCATGAATCATTAAATCTAAGACCACAGGCACATCTGTACCACGAGGATTAAACTCAGCCAATCTATGACATTCTATAAACATCGGACTTTTTATTTGGTCTTTAACACCAATAAACGCAGGATTAAAGCGCTCTACATGTCCAACTTGGCCTTTAACTTCATTTTCAGCAACCAAAGTTCTGATCGTTTCTGCTTCTTCAACCGTATTGGTAATTGGTTTTTCTATAAAAATATGTTTCCCTTTTTTGATGGCTTTTTTTGCACAATCGTAGTGCGAAAGGGTAGGGGTTACAATGTCTACGACATCAACAGCATCTATTAAATTGTCTATTGAATCGAAATACGTATAACCAAATTCTTCAACTACACGTTTAGCATTTTCAGGATCTGCATCGTAAAAACCTATAAGGTCGTATTTATTAGATTGATTGAGTAATCTTAGATGAATTTTACCAAGATGACCAGCACCAAGAACACCAACTTTGAGCATATTTTTATGTTTTTAACAAAAATAGTAGATTTGAATTAGATAATTCGTAAAGAATGACTAAAAGTTCATTGTCTAAATTTTAAACATGATAAATTGTTTTCTTTCGTATAAGTTTTAAAATTAAAAACATTTCATCTTATTAATGTGATTAGTTTTAGTTTATGAAAATATCATCAAAATTTGAATTTCATTTTAAAATTTGAACTTTTTGAGGTTGGAAATTGCTTTTCTTTGAGCTATTTTTACAGAAACTAAACTACGCTTTGAAAGATACATTTAAGCATCAAGGGATGCGACAGCAACTTGTTGAAACACTAATAAATAAAGGTATTAAAGATAAATCTGTGTTAAAAGCAATTGGAAAAATTCCAAGGCATTTATTTATGGATTCAGGATTTATAGATTATGCCTACCAAGACAAGGCATTTCCTATTGCTGCTGACCAAACCATTTCTCAGCCTTATACTGTTGCTTTTCAATCTGAATTATTGCAAGTGCAACCAGGTGATACTGTGTTAGAAATTGGTACAGGTAGTGGTTATCAAACTGCTGTACTTTTAGAACTTGGTGCTAAAGTTTACAGCATAGAACGTCAGCATGAACTCTTTAAAAAAACGTCTAAATTTCTTCCTAAAATAGGCTATAGAGCAAAGAAATTCATCTTTGGAGATGGTTATAAAGGTTTACCAGTTGAAGCTCCGTTTCAAAGTATAATCGTAACAGCAGGTGCTCCTTATGTACCTAATCCGCTGTTGAGCCAATTAGCCATTGGTGGCCGTTTAGTAATTCCTGTTGGAGATGATGTACAAGTAATGACCTTATTTATTAGAAAAGGACCAAAGGATTTTGAAAAACACGAATTTGGTGATTTTAGGTTTGTTCCAATGTTAGAGGATAAGAATTAATGTATCCTCTGAAATAGAGTTTAGATTTAAACGTCCTTCACACCTCGTAAAATTTACTAATATCGTCTGTTGAAAGGCAACACTAGTTTGTAGCCTTTACAAAAGCCTCTTTCCCACCAACCACAGGTAAGGTTAATGACGTATCACCCAAGTGAATTGTTAGTTCTGTTCCAGGTTTTGGGTGCAAGGTAAATTCTTTATCACTTGAGAATATTAAAAAACCTATTTGTTGTCCGGCTTTTATAATCTGATCGTCTGGTTGTAAATCAAAAGAGACGGTGTAATCTTCACCAACGACTAAATCTTCTTCTTTAGTCAAAGACTTATGATTTTTAGGATCTGCCCAACCACGTGTAATAATATTGTCTGTAATTTTAATGTCTTCTCCCTCTTGCCATGGCAAAGAAACTAACCAAACTGATAAATTGGCTGCAGGTTTACTACTAGCTAATGAGATTGTAACATTTGGAACACCTGAGATATGAAGGTCTTCTTTTAATTTTGGAGTTACGTATAGTAGTCTGTTTTTCGAGGTTGTTGCTTTGGCATGCTCGCTTCCTGAAATTGAAGCGTCATCAGAAAACATTTCTTCTGCCTCTGCAACTTTATCTAATGTTAGGCCTCCAATAGAAGCTCCTCCAGGTGTTAAATGTAAGGTTACATCTGAAGCGTCAGGATTTGGATAATCTTTATATGCTGTTGGTGCTTGTGGATCATCATGTTCTCTAACAATATAAGATTTGTTTTCTTCCTTTTCAACACCATTATCAACACCATGAAGATATTTAGTAAACCAACGATTCATCAATGTCATTGGAGGTGGTCCACCGTGTCCGTTTTGATGATAAAATATTTGAGTTGGTAGTCCTTTTTCTTTTGCAGCCTTATAAATTCGATAACTGTGTTCTGGCATAACATTCCAATCGTTAAAACCATGTGCCATTAGCAAGGCAGCTTTCATGTTATCCATTTGGTTAAGGTAGTCTCGTCCTGCCCAAAACTCGTTATAATCTCCAGTTTCTCTATCCATACCGTTTTTCATTTCGGTATCTCTCACAGTCTTATTATTGTAAGGCCTGTTTTCTTCTTTTCCGCTATGTACAAAGTCATACAGCACATCAATATCTTCACCTAGATAACCACCTGGCGAACGAACTAAACCGTTAGAACGGTAATAGTGATAGTACGATGTGTTTGGTGCAATAGGAATAATAGCTTCAAGACCTTCAACACCTGTAGTTGCTGCAGCTAAAGGTAAAGTTCCGTTATATGACGTTCCTGTCATACCAACTTTTCCGGTTGACCAATAGGCTTTAACTTCTTCATTTCCTTCGCGCTCAGTGTATCCTTTTGCGCGTCCGCATAACCAGTCTATCACTGTTTTTGGTGCTAACGTTTCATTTTCTCCACCAATGGTTGGTGCTCCGTCAGATAAACCTGTTCCTGGTGACGAAGAATGCACAACAATATAACCTCTTGGAACCCATTTTCTAAGATGCGAATTAGAAATAATTGGTCGTTGTCCTCGTCTTGTAACTTCAGGGTGAACACGCTCTTTTCCTGTTTCTCCTAGTTCAATATTAACGTCCCACATAACTCCTGGTAAATCTGATGCCACTCCAGCAAAATAAGGACTTGTAACGTAAATTACAGGTAGCTTTAAACCTTCTGTTTCAGTTTGTTCTGGTCGTGTTACAGCAACGTGCATACGATCTGGTTGACCATCTCCATCCGTATCAAACTCGGTTTCTACCCATAAATCGTGACGAATCCATTTATTAGTGTCTACAAAGGCATCAACAATTTGTGCTTCTCCATCTTTAAAAATGGGTGTTGCTTTTTCGGTTGTATTTTGAGCACAACTTACTATTGAAATTGATAAAGCAATCAGTACTATTGAAATGGATTTTGGTGAGATGATCATTTAAATAATGTTTTGAAAGTGTTTTGATAAAAATAGGTTGAAAAATATAATACCTAATTATGATTCTCTTAAATTTAATTAAAGTGGATTCTTGCCTTGTTAGGAAATGTACATAATAGCATTAATTTTTAGGCAAATAGTCTTCTGGAATAGGAAAATCTTCAGATTCTTGTTTCCAATACAAGTTAATAATCCACCAACGTGTACCATCATTAAACAACTGAATGCTGTTAATGCCACGCATAAAAGGTGCTTTGTCGTCTTTACTTTTATAAGCTTCGTAGGTGCTAAAAACCTGCGTTAAATTTCCGAAAGTTTGTGTCTCTCTTTTTATTTCTATTTCATGAAATCCGTTTTGCTGTAACCAATTGCCTGAAGTTTTAATATAGTCGCTTGGTGACATATAACGAACGGTTGTTTTTCCATCTTTTACACCTATTGGAATTAGTTTCGCATCTTTTCGAAACAAATGCTTAAATAAATCCCAATCACGTGCTTCTTCTTTATCTCCAGAAATGACTGAATATAAGGTTGCAACTGTGCTATCTATAGTTGTGACTTTACTTGAGTAATCTTTTTTTTCTTGTGCAGCAACACTTAGTGTAATGAGAAGTAAAAGTATTGTGATATTGGTTTTCATAATTTGTAGTTTCATTTGAAAATTAATTTAATCTCCAAGTTGCTCTTTTTTAACTAAATACCATTTCCCTTTTTTTCCTGAAAAATAATATTTTGAATCGCCTCCTGTTTCAATACCATACCAATGGATAACCCGTTGGTTTGTTGGTCTTAAATTTAAATCAAAGTTATCATATATTTGGGTTCTTTCACTTGCTGTATTAATAAAAAATGAATTGTATGTCCATTTGTCTTTATTTAAAGATAATGTGTCAATTTTTCCACCTAAATCATCTTTCCATGTTATATAAGTAAGTGGGAATATAATTCTTTGTTTTTGAAAGGTTGAATCTGTCATAAAGTTCCAAAAAAATGAATTAAAATTCTCATTAAATATGGATTTTTCTTTTTTACCAGCTTCTGTTTTTAGTATTTCTATTTTATTATTTGATTTTGTTAATTCAATTTTTAAACTGTCAATAGTGCGATTTAAATCAGAGTTATTGGTATTAGTGTTGGATTCACAATTAAATATACATAACACAAAAACTAACAATAGTAATTTTTTCATTGATAGAAATTTTTAATAAAGTTAAAAGAATTTTAAACCAAACATAATAGCATCACTCTGAAATCCGCTTTGATAAGAACGTATATAATCAACTCTTAAGAACCTCCATTTTCCCCAACCAATATTGTCAATACCTACAGAATATTCTTGATAAGGACTAAAATCTGGTTTTGCTAAAAGATGAGCACCTACTACTAAGTTAAAATTAAGTTTATTGAGTAAAGGTGTTTTTCCAAGTAAAAAGCCATTAAAATCGTGTTCCACATGGCCTTCAAAATAGGTGTCGTTTGTACTTGCCGAATAATAATCTAAATTGTTGAATACATTAGTATAGTTGCCTTCTGTGCTGACATGTGTTTGGTTGCCATTAAAATGTTGGTAATCCATAAAGGCAATATCTTCGGCATTAAAAAAGGTTCCGGCTTTTACATTATACATAAATCGACCTTTGTCTTTTATATTAAACGATTGCCTTAAGCTTGCTTTTATTTGATCGAAATTATAATCACTATTTGTAGCACCAAATCCTTTTTCGTAACCCAAGTATAAAGTCGGATAATCATCATTACTAACATTGTATTTAGCATCTGGATAACTTAAATATTCTTGACCAAAATTAATTCGGGCATCTACAGAACCTTTTACAATATTGTGTGTTTCAAATGGTGCTATACCAAATGCTGTATCGTTTAGTGGATTATTACTAGTGTAAACATCATTTTCTTCATTTATAAATGTTTGGTCTGTTGTGTTGAAGAGTGCTTTTCGTCGCTCGTAACTTAAACCTGCGTATAACCTGAAGCCGTTAAAAAGTTCTTCCGAATAATTTAAAGCCAGATAACTTTTGTCGTACAATTTTATGTAATTATCTTCAAAAAAGAGCGTGCTTACAGAATTGATTAATGGTGAAATAGGATTTGAAGGATTAAATTGTTCCGCTGAAACTCCACCAGACAACGACAAGAATGAATTGCTAATGCTATTAAATTTATACGTTAATGAGCCTATTGCTCGTAAACGTTCATCTGAAAACCCGTATTGAAAGTTCCCATTAACGCTTAAGAAACGATTAAAATCGTCATAATTTTTTGTGTAGAATACATTAGCATTAGCTGTATAGCCTTGTACAGTATTAAACTGAACTCCTAATAACGGAATATCATAACCCAAACGGTAATCCTTATGTGAATTTTGATAGGTGTAGCCTAAGATACTTCCTAGTTTGAATTTATTTCTAACATTATCTATAGAATCTAAATAGGGTTTAGACTCTCGTAGAACCTGAATACTATCTTTTTTTACGTAATCTGTACGTTCTTCTGAAGTTAGAGGTACAGGTCTAATGGCATTCCAGAATATAGAATCCTTTTTGTTGGCCTCTTTTTCAAAAGCGACAATTTCTCGGCTAAAATCACTTCTTGTAAGTCCTGAGTTAAATTCGTAATTACTATACACTGCTGTAAAACGACCTTCACCTTTAATTCCGAATAAAGCATATTTAAAATCGATACTTTGCGAAATTAGAGCCCAAATATCATCGGTTTCAGAATATGAAAAGCTCTGTTGTAACGAAATTATATCGACCATAGGAATACGTGCTTGGACTCCAGTAAGATCTAATTCTAGAGCGTAAATATCCCATTGGTCTTCAACAATATATATAAAGCCCGAAAAAACGGGGTCGTTAATACGTTTAGGAGTCACTCTAATTTTATTAATCAGGTTGCCTCTGTCATCATAAAATATACCTTCCAATTTATAACGATAATAACTAAAAGCATTATTTGCTATTGGTGAAATAATTTCATTTCCAAAATTCACCGAATTATTATAGAAATTGAAATTAACGTCTAGAGCGCTATTGAAACTGAAACCATTACTGTCACCACTTATTTTTGAAGCTGTTATTTTTTCTTTTAATTTATCTGGACTCAAAAACTGAAGATGAGAAATGGTTTCAGATAAGTAAACGATACCACTTCGGGTGGAGTCTAAACCACCTCCTAAGTCACCTACCTCTTGACCCATTATTTTTTCGGGAGCATCTTTTATTTTTATGAGTCCTCTGGAATAGAAATCAGCTTTGAAGGACTTAATTTTTTCAAGATTAGCTTTTCGTTGTGCTATGGCTTGTTGCATTATAGCGTTCGCCGGATCGTTTTCAGAGTCGATTACAACTTCGTTTAACGAGACAGATTCCTCAGTTAATGTAACATCTAGTTGATATGGAAATTGATCTACAGTAACTGTCTTTTTTACAGTTTTGTAACCTAAATAACTGTAAACAATGGTATATGTTTTTGGTGTTGAGATATTGAGGTCGTAATAGCCATCGTCATTACTTGTTGTGCCTTTGTAGGTATTCTCAATTACTATATTTACAAAAGGAAGTGCTTCGTTGTTTTGATCCGTAATGTTTCCTTTAATTTGTGCAAGAGCTAGTGTGCTAAAAGCAATTAGGAAAATATTGAGTAGTTTTTTAGTCATATAGTATTGATTGATTTGCTAAACACAACACTTCCAAGAATACATGCATCTCTCATAAAAACGATTATGAACCGTATTTATTTATAAAGACGCAAATAAAAATGAAATGGTTGCCTAATAGGTATCAAACTTAAACTATAATTTGTTGCCGTAAGGTAATAGTAATCTTAAATTTATCGGAAATTTTTCTTAATACGGTCTAAATTACGCTTGTTATCACGATCTTTTATGGTTTCGCGTTTGTCGTAGAGTTTTTTTCCTTTTCCTAATCCAATGATAAGCTTTGCTAAACCTCTGTCGTTAATGAATAATTTTAAAGGAATAATAGCATTACCTTTTACATCCATTTCTTTTTTTAGCTTTTTAAGCTCTCTTTTGTTCAAGAGTAGTTTGCGTTCGGCTTTAGGTCTATGGTTGTAGTAAGTACCGTATTTATACTCTTCAACCGTCATATTAATAACAAACAATTCACCTCTGTCGTTAAACTCACAAAAGCTTTCTGCAATAGATGCTTTGCTCGATCTGATGGATTTAATTTCAGTTCCAGTAAGTACAATTCCAGCCGTATATTTATCAAATATGTCGTACTGAAATTTTGCTTTCTTATTTAGTATGTTAATCGTTTTTTGCATGGATGCCAAAGATAGGAAAGTCAAATAGAAATTTGAATATTGACGGCTATAAAAAGTTTGAGCATAATAATACTGCTCGCAACCCATTTATAATTCAATTGCAAGAGAAAACTTAGTCTCAGAGATTTCTAACTTAAGGTAACTTAATCTTCAGAAGGTACAAACTTTAGTGCATCTCCATTAATACAATGGCGTTTTCCTGTAGTTTCTTTTGGACCATCATTAAATACATGACCTAAATGACCTCCACACGTCGCACAATGTTCTTCGTTTCTGGTGTAACCAATTTTAGTGTCTGTACTAAAAGCAACATTGCCTTCAATAACACGATCAAAACTTGGCCAGCCAGTACCAGAATCAAATTTGTGTTCACTTTTATATAATGGAGTATTACAGCCTGCACAATGATACACCCCTTTTTCGTAGTTTTTATTTAATGCGCTAGAGAATGGACGTTCTGTTCCTGCTTCTCTTAGAATGTGGTATTGATCTGCCGTAAGTTGTGCTTTCCATTCGGCTTCGGTTTTAGTAACCTTAAAGGTTTTATTTTCTTTTGTTTCTGTTTTTTGAGCTGAACTGTTACAACTTAAAAACAAACTTATAAGTGTTAATAATGCTATCTTTTTCAAAATTAAAATGTCTAAAATTATAGTTTGTTTCATTGGTCGTTGTTATTTGTTAATCATTACAATGTAATACCAATGTTAATTTTAAATTACATTCGTAATTATGCTTGTCTTTATTTTTATTATTGTTAAATTTAATGCATCAACAATTTGTTAATATTTGTCAATGAAAATAATACATATAAGTGCAGAATGTTACCCAATTGCAAAAGTAGGTGGTTTGGCTGATGTTGTTGGCGCTTTACCTAAGTACCAAAATGAAATTGGTGCAAACAGTTCTGTTATAATGCCTTTTTATAACAATAAATTTACCCAAGCACATAAATTTACTTCGGTTTATGAAGCTGATTTAAGACTTGGTAATAAAGAATTGAATTATAACATATTAAAAATTGATGGTTCAGTTTTAGATTTTGATGTTTTCTTTGTGCATGTTGAAGATTTGCTTTACACTGAGAGTGTGTATACAGATAACGATACCGATCGTTTTTTAGCCTTTCAAATTGCGGCTTTAGATTGGATATTAACTTTAAAAGAAAAGCCAAATATTATTCATTGTCATGACCATCATACGGGCTTAATTCCATTTATGGCCCAAGAAAGTTATACCTATGAATCGCTGAATAAAATTCCTGTAATTACGACTATTCATAATGCTCAATATCAAGGATGGATGGCTTATGATAATCTGTATAAGATTCCAAGTTTTAATATTGAAAATGTTGGACTAATTATGTGGGAAGACATGATTAACCCATTAGCAGCAGCAATAAAATGTGCTTGGAGAGTTACAACCGTTTCTCCAAGCTATATGGAAGAATTAAAATATAGTGCTAACGGATTAGAGTCGTTATTATATCACGAAAACTTAAAAGCTGTAGGAATTTTAAACGGAATAGATTCTGAGGTTTGGAATCCAGAAACGGATAAATACATTGTAAAGAATTATAAAAAATCGACTGTTGAATCGGGGAAAAAAGCCAATAAAAAATGGTTGTGTGCACAGTTTAATTTAGATGAAAGCAAACCGTTATTTGCATTTATTGGTCGATTAGTTGGCGAAAAAGGCGCTGAACTTTTACCTTATGCAATAGATTATGCACTGCGCTCTAAAGACATATCTATTATTGTTTTAGGTTCAGGCTCTAAAGAGACAGAAGGACAATTACTTGAATTAATACCAAAACACAGCGGAAATTATAACGCATTCATTGGTTATGACGAAAAGCTCTCTCATATTATTTATGCAGGAGCAGACTTTTTACTAATGCCATCTCGTGTTGAACCTTGTGGCTTAAACCAAATGTACTCTCTAAGATATGGAACCGTACCTGTTGTAAGACGTATTGGTGGATTAAAAGATACAGTTATTGATATTGGAGACGATGGTTTTGGAATTTGTCATAATGAAGTTTCTGTACATGACGTTTTACACTCAATTAACAGAGGAAAAGAATTTTATAAACAACAAAAGAAATTTAAAGCGAATAGAAAACATATAATGAGTATAGATCATTCTTGGAAAGTCTCTGCAAGAGCGTACATAGAATTATATTCATCAATAAAATAAACTAACTAAACTAAATAAGTACTATGATAAATGATGAAGTATTGAGCATCATTCTTGGTGGAGGCCAAGGATCGCGATTATATCCCCTTACAGCAGATAGAGCTAAACCAGCAGTTCCTATTGCCGGAAAATACAGATTAGTAGATATTCCTATTTCTAACTGTATCAATTCAGATATTAAGCGAATGTATGTATTAACACAGTTCAATTCGGCATCTTTAAATCAGCACATAAAAAACACATATCACTTTAGTTTTTTTAGTAGTGCTTTTGTAGATGTTTTGGCAGCAGAACAAACGATGCATAGCGACGAATGGTTTCAAGGTACAGCTGATGCGGTAAGACAAAGTATGCATCATTTTTTACAAAATGATTTTAAATATTTTTTAATTCTCTCTGGAGATCAATTATATAATATGGATCTTGAAGATATGATTGAAAAACACAAAGAGAGCAAAGCAGAAATCACAATTGCCACCCATCCTGTAAATGCTAAAGATGCTACCGGCTTTGGATTATTAAAAACGAATGAAGAGAATGTCATTACGTCTTTTATAGAAAAACCAGGTTCAGATCTTTTACCAGATTGGACATCTGAAGTTAGTGATGAAATGAAACATGAAGGTAGGCATTATTTAGCTTCAATGGGTATTTATATTTTTAATAGAGACTTGTTAGTAGATTTAATGAGTAATCCAGATACTAATGATTTTGGAAAGGAAATTATTCCACAAGCCATACATAAGCACAAGACTTTAAGTTATCAATATGAAGGCTATTGGACAGATATTGGGACAATAGATTCCTTTTTTGAAGCCAATTTAGGATTAACAGATGATATTCCTAAATTTAATTTATATGGTGAAAACAGAGTATATACAAGAGCTAGAATTTTACCTACATCCAAGATTTCTGGGACAACAATAAATAACTCGGTTATTGCAGATGGTTGTATTATTCATGCAGCTAAAATTGAAAGAAGTGTTATTGGAATTAGATCTAGAATAGGTAAAAATTCTATAGTACAAAACACGTATACCATGGGTAATGATTCCTACGAATCTTTGGCAGATATGGAATCCAAACATATTGAAAACCTTATGGGAATTGGTAAAAATTGCTTTATTAATAACTGTATAATTGATAGGAATTGTAGAATAGGAGATAATGTTAGGATTGAAGGAGGTGCAGGTTTAAAAGAAGCAGAGACCGATCAGTATTTTGTAAAAGACGGTATTGTGGTGATAAAGAAAGGTGCAACGATTCCAAAAGGCACAGAAATTAAATAATATATTCCACAACAATAAATGGCAGAAGTAATTGCACATAGTCGTTTTACAGATTTTGATATTGATCTTTTTAAATCAGGAAAGCATTATCGTTTATATGAAAAATTTGGTTCTCATATTACTACTTTAGATGGAGTCGAAGGAGTGTATTTTGCGGTCTGGGCTCCAACCGCAAAAATGGTATCCGTAGTAGGAGATTTTAACTTCTGGACAGAAGGCGAGCATAAGTTAAATGTACGCTGGGATTCTAGCGGTATTTGGGAAGGATTTATACCAGGTGCAGGTAAAGGCACCAAGTATAAGTATAAAATCCTAAGCAGTAATAACGATATTAAAACAGAAAAAGCAGATCCTTACGCAAGACGTGCGGAGCACAATCCTAATACTGCCTCAATTGTTTGGGACGATAATTACAAATGGAAGGATTCTAAATGGATGAAAAAGCGTAAAAAGAATAATGCATTAGACGCACCTATTTCTGTTTACGAAGTGCATTTAGGCTCTTGGAAAAAACAAGTGGAAGAGAATCGATTTATGTCTTATGTAGAACTGGCGGATGATTTGGTCAACTACGTAAAAGAGATGAACTTTACACATGTAGAGTTAATGCCAATTATGGAATATCCTTATGACCCATCTTGGGGTTATCAGGTTACAGGCTATTTTGCTCCAACATCGCGATTTGGATACCCTGAAGAATTTAAATTATTGGTCGATAAACTTCACCAAAACGATTTTGGGATAATTCTAGATTGGGTACCATCTCATTTTCCTGAAGATGCACATGGACTTGGATTCTTTGATGGTTCTGCATTATATGAACATCCAGATAAACGAAAAGGTTATCACCAAGACTGGAAGAGTTTAATTTTTAATTATGGACGAAACGAAGTCAAATCATTTTTAATAAGTAATGCACTTTTTTGGCTAGACCAATACCATGCGGATGGATTTAGAGTAGATGCCGTTGCATCCATGTTATTTTTAGATTACAGTAGAGAAGATGGTGAGTGGGAACCAAACATGTTCGGTGGTCGTGAAAATCTAGAAGCCATGTCATTTTTAAGAGAAATGAATGAAGCTGTGTATGCTGCTTTTCCAGATGTACAAACTATAGCCGAAGAATCTACTGCTTTTCCTATGGTATCTAAGCCCGTATTTATGGGAGGTTTAGGCTTTGGAATGAAATGGATGATGGGTTGGATGCACGATACACTTGAGTATTTTAGTAAAGAAACCGTATATAGACAGTTTCATCAAAACGACTTAACGTTCTCAATGACCTATGTGTTTACAGAAAACTTTATGTTGCCTCTAAGTCATGATGAGGTTGTTTATGGTAAAGCTTCAATCTTAGGAAAAATGCCTGGAGATGAATGGCAACGTTTTGCGAACTTAAGGTTGTTATACAGCTATATGTTTACACATCCTGGAACCAACTTACTATTTCAAGGTTCAGAATTTGGGCAAAGTAGTGAGTGGAATTTTAAAACTAGTCTCGATTGGCATTTACTTCAATACGATCCGCATAAAGGAGTACAAGAATTAGTAAAAGATCTCAATGCACTCTATAAAAACGAACCTTCTCTACACCAAAAACAATTTGAAGCAGAAGGTTTTGAATGGATAGATTATGGAGATTCAAAAAACTCAGTTTACAGTTATATTAGAAAAGGAAAAGAAGAAAAGGACGATTTAATAGTTGTTTGTAATATGACGCCAGTTCCTAAGGAAAAGTATAAACTCGGTGTGCCTGACAAAGGAAAACTTAGAGAAGTTTTTAATAGTGACTTAAAGAAATATTACGGAACAGGAGACTATAAAAATAAATTAAAAACGACTAAAGCTGATGCGTGGCATTATAGAGATCATTCTATGGAAATTAATATTCCACCTTTAGGTATGGTTGCGTTCAGGTATGAAACCCGAATAAAACCTAAGAAAAAACAAAGTTAAAAGCCTAGACGTATTTAAATACAGCTTTTTTTATGGTGATATTTGATTCTAAAAAGGAATCATTTGATATAAACACAGCCCTTTTAAGTTGTAATACTTAAAGGGGCTTATGTGATTTTAAACTTTTCCAAAAAAGATTATGAAATTGACATAGGAGCACTAAATCAATTTACAGTGTTTTTACAAGAGCAAATAATTGAGCTAGACACTAGGTTTCAAATTGCATATAAAGCTAAATATTGGTCGATAATTAACAAAATCGCAAAGCGTTAAGCAAAAATCTAATAGTTAATAACAATTCTTAATATCCACCGCTAAGCCTTTCAGAAGTTGAAATTTTTCCGTTTTTTTGCGGGTGATTTTTGCTTAAAAATTGACCTATGATTGTAAATACTGAATTAGAAAATAAAGGGAACTTATTTCCTTCAAAAATAATAGACTTTAAAAAAGACGTCGATAAACTTTACTTCACAGCAGACAATGATGTTATTTTAGAGTTAACTGTTGTTAGAGATAGTCTGCTTCGCTTTAGATATACCACAGTTGGAAACTTTAATAATGATTTTTCTTATGCCATTACCCAATACGCAAGTATTGGCTATAACAAGTTAGAAATTAGCGAAACTAAAACTAGCTTTGAAGTTTTAACATCGAAATTGCGTTGTGAGATATCTAAGGAAGATATGAGAACTTCAATTTATGATGCCAAAGATGGAACATTAATAAACCATGATGAAAATGGTTTCCATTGGGAGGAAAGTTATGAACATGGTGGAAACATCGTAAAAATGAGTAAAGTTTCTAACGATGGCGAAAGTTATTATGGACTTGGTGATAAGCCAAACCATCTTAATCTTAAAGGGAAGCGTTTTAGTAACTGGGTAACCGATTCTTACGCCTACGGTAAAGACACCGATCCTATTTACAAAACCATTCCATTTTATACTGGTTTACATCATGGTAAAGCTTATGGTATTTTCTTTGATAACACATTTAAGTCGTCTTTCGATTTTGCACACGAACGTAGAAATGTAACCAGTTTCTGGGCACAGGGAGGCGAAATGAATTACTATTTCTTCTATGGCCCTAAAATGAACGATGTTGTAGAAAGTTATACGGATTTAACTGGAAAACCACATCATTTACCACCACTTTGGGCATTAGGTTTTCACCAATGTAAATGGAGTTATTACCCAGAAAGTAAAGTAAAAGAGATTACGTCAACATTTAGAAAACTTCAAATACCTTGTGATGCTATTTATTTAGACATCGATTATATGGAAGGGTTCCGTTGTTTCACTTGGAACAAAGCATATTTTCCTGATCCAAAACGCATGGTTAAAGAATTAATGGACGATGGTTTTAAAACGGTTGCTATTATAGATCCAGGTATTAAAATAGATAAAGAGTATTCCGTTTTTAAAGAAGCTTTAGAAAAAGATTATTTCTGTAAGCGTGCCGATGGTGATTATATGAAAGGTAAAGTATGGCCTGGAGAGTGTTATTTTCCAGATTTTACAAACCCAGAAGTAAGAGATTGGTGGTCTGGTCTATTCCAAGAACTTATTGAAGACGTAGGTATTAAAGGTGTTTGGAATGATATGAATGAGCCAGCCGTTATGGAAGTGCCAAATAAAACATTCCCGGACGATGTTCGTCATGATTACGACGGTAACCCTTGTAGTCATAGAAAGGCCCATAATATTTACGGTATGCAGATGGCGAGAGCAACGTACCAAGGACTTAAAAAATATTCATATCCAAAACGTCCTTTTGTTATCACACGTGCAGCTTATTCTGGTACCCAACGTTACACATCAACTTGGACAGGAGATAATGTAGCAACTTGGGAACACCTTTGGATAGCTAACCTACAAGCACAGCGTATGGCAATGTCTGGTTTCTCATTTGTAGGAAGTGATATTGGTGGTTTTGCCGAGCAACCACAAGGAGAGTTATTTACACGTTGGATTCAATTAGGAATATTTCATCCATTTTTTAGAGTACACTCTTCAGGTGACCATGGGGATCAAGAACCTTGGGCTTTTGATGAAGATGTGACAGCTATTGTAAAGAAATTTATAGAAATTAGATATAAATTATTACCGTATTTATATACGGCATTTTGGAATTATACAGATCATGGCACACCATTATTAAAATCTTTGGTGTTGTATGATCAAGATGATGTGCAAACACATTATAGGACGGACGAATTTATTTTTGGCGAACAAATATTAGCGTGTCCGATTTTAGAACCAAATGCTAAAGGTCGAAGAATGTATATTCCTCGAGGAAATTGGTATAACTTTTGGACCGATGAGGTTGTAAAAGGTGGTAAAGAAATGTGGGTAGATGCGGATATTGACAGTATGCCCTTTTTTGTAAAAGAAGGAGCAATAATTCCTAAATACCCAATTCAGCAGTATGTTGGTGAAAAGGAAATCACAGAAATTACATTAGATGTGTACTATAAAGATGGGAAAGAAGAAAGTGATTTTTATAGTGATGCTAATGATGGTTTTGATTATACAAAAGGGCGGTATAGTTTAAGAAACTTTAAACTTACAGGTAAAGGTAATGAGTTAATAATCAATCAACACAAAGAAGGTAAATTCATAACACCTTATAGTACTTTTAATATTCAATTTCATGGTTTACCATTCGATATAGTTGAGGTGCAGTTAGATAATGAAACTATAGCGCATAAAAGCTTAAGAGTTAATAATATAGAGTCTATTACTGTAGATAAAAACTTTTCTGAGCTACATTTAAAAGGAATTAAGTCACATTCTTAGTGACTATTTAATTAAATTAGTGTCAAATTAATAGTGTTAAACTTACCAATGGGTTTAATTTAAAACGTATACGTATGAAATTTAATAAAGTAGTGTTTAGTTTTTTGATTGTTGTTATCGTGGTATCGTGTGCAACAAATCCTTTTACAGGAAAAAAAACAATGGCATTTGTAAGTAACGATCAGTTATTTCCATCTGCATTTGCGCAGTACAATCAAGTGATGTCAGAAAGTAAAGTCATTACAGGTACAGCAGATTCTGAAATGATTAAACGTGTTGGTCAACGAATATCAGTTGCTGCAGAGCGATGGTTAAATGCAAATGGTCATCAAGGCTATTTAGAAGACTACAAATGGGAATATAACCTCATCGAGTCAGAACAAGTTAACGCATGGTGTATGCCTGGTGGAAAGATTGCATTCTATACCGGAATTTTACCTGTAGCAGAAAACGAAACTGCAATTGCTGCAATTATGGGTCATGAAGTTGTTCATGCCTTAGCAAATCATGGGCAGCAACGTATGAGCGCGGCTTATGTACAACAAGGCTTGGCTGTCGTTGGTAATGTAGCATTAGCTAATGATGAGCAATCTTTAGGGATTTTCAATCAATCTTTTGGTATCGCGTCTAACGTTGCTGGTATCTTGCCTTTTAGTAGAGCACATGAAACAGAAGCAGATAAAGTAGGCTTAATTATTATGGCTATTGCGGGTTATAATCCTGATGAAGCTCCTGAACTTTGGAAACGAATGAATGCAGCTAGTGGAGGACAAGCGCCACCAGAATTCTTAAGTTCGCATCCTGCAAACGAAACAAGAATTAAGAATTTACAAGAATTAGCACCAAATGCTAAAGCTGAAGCTAAAAAATTTGGTGTCACATCATTTAGACCAATAAACTAAGATTATAAATATATTTGTTTACTTTAGAAGCTGCTCAATTTGGGCAGCTTTTTTTATGAATTTTTTTGATATCTATAAAAGATAATTAACCTGCATTTATGAGTGAATTTAAAAAAGGAAGTAAAAAGCTTCTTAACGCCTGGGCGTTTTATGATTGGGCGAATTCAGTGTATACCTTAACGATTGCGTCTTCTATATTTCCTCTGTTTTATGCTTCATTATTTGAATCTAAAGAGACATTAGTATCTGCCTTTGGGTTTACAATGAAACAAGAAACATTAATTACAATTGTAACAGCGTTTACATTTTTAGTGGTTGCAGTTTTATCTCCAATTCTTTCGGGTATTTCGGATTATGTGGGTAATAAAAAGAATTTTATGAAGTTCTTTTGTTATGTAGGATCAATTGGCTGTATTGGATTATATTGGTTTAATCTTAGTTTTATTCACTTTAGTTTATTGTTCTATTTTATGGGCTTAATAGGTTATTGGGGAAGTTTGGTTTTTTATAATTCTTACCTTCCAGATATTGCTTTTGAAGACCAGCAAGACAGTATTAGTGCCAAAGGATTTTCAATGGGATATATAGGAAGTGTTCTTTTATTAGTTGTAAATTTAATTATGGTAATGACTCAAGAGGACGATGCTGATAAAATTGAAATGATGCGATATTCGTTTATTACTGTAGGAATTTGGTGGGCATTATTTAGTCAATATACATTTAGAATTTTACCAAATGGAGTCTCATCGGGTCATAAAGTAACTAAAGATGTTGTCTTTAATGGTTTTAAAGAATTAAAGGCTGTTTGGGTTCAGTTGAAGCAAAATTTAAGATTAAAACGCTACTTAAATGCCTTTTTTGTGTTTAGTATGGCTGTGCAAACCATTATGTTAATGGCAGTTTATTTTGGTGAAAAAGAAATTAATTGGGCTTCGGATGGTGAAAAAACTATTGGACTTATTGTTAGTATTTTAGTGATTCAGTTGGTTGCCATTCTTGGTGCTATTTTAACATCTCGGGCAGCTTCAAAATTTGGTAACATAAATTCACTTATCGCAATTAATTTTATGTGGATGTGCCTTTGTGTATATGCTTTTTTTATGAAATCTCCAATGCAGTTTTATATAGCAGCGGGTTTAGTAGGCTTAGTAATGGGAGGGGTTCAGTCCTTAGGACGGTCAACGTATTCTAAATATTTACCTGAAACGGAAGATACTGCATCTTACTTTAGTTTTTATGATGTAGCAGAAAAAATAGGGATTGTTATCGGTATGTTCATTTTCGCTTTTGTATCTGAATATTCCTCAATGCGTTATGCTATTTTATTCTTATTTGTTTTCTTTTTAATAGGTATTATCCTTCTGTTTAGAGTTCCTAAAGAAGAATAAATAAGGTTTGTCTTAAATTGGTTGATGCGCAATCCATGTGAAGTCCTTTCAGTAACCACTCATATTAAGTGTCTTGTTTTTGTGTCATAAGATTAGGATATTAATTACAGTAACATCAGAATAGGAGTTATTAAATCACTTTTAAGATTGAATTATAAAAAAAAGGACAAGTAAACCGCTTGTCCTTTTTTTTACATATATAATTATAAAATTTAATGACTTACACTTCCAGAACCTGAAATCTTGGTGTCTTTTTTTGTTGGATTTCCAGAATATTTAACATCCCCAGATCCTGAAATACGTACCTTTAATTCGCCGTTACAATGAACACTAATATCTCCAGAACCAGAAATTGTAGCGTCGACATTAGTGCTGTTTAAATCGTCACCATCAAAATCACCAGAACCTGCGATTGTTGTTGTTAAGTTCGTCGTTTTTCCTTTTAGTTCAATATCGCCTGAGCCTGCTAAAGTACTTTCTATAGTTTTGGATGCAATTTGTAAATCAATATCACCAGACCCAGCTAAGGACACTTTAAAATGGTTTGCTTCTATGATACCTGAGTTTTCTACATCACCTGAGCCAGCCAAAGATACTGCACTGATAGACTCATATGGTATGGTAATAACAATCGTTTCTGTTGGTTTTAAATTATACCCCTTTTTTATTTTCACTAATAAAGCATTGTTTTTTACTTCCGTAATAATATAAGGTATTAAATTAGAATCTCCTTTAATTGAGATGTTGCCTTCTTTACCTTTTATAAGTTGAAAGTCCATAGATCCTGCTGTTTTTATAGCGTTGTAAGATGCTGTTGTTGCAGTTGAGGTTATAATGTTGCCATCACCTTTAATTCTCTTTGATTTTCCCCATTGCGCAGATACTAAAGTGGTGCTTAATAGAAAGATTAACACCGTAATTGATTGTAGTAGTTTCATGATTTTTTGATTTTAATTGATTGATAAATTATTTCTTAGTTGTTTTTAAAAGTTATGTTGCCATATTCAGACTCTATAAGCACAGCGTTGTTTGAGTTTGGTTTGCCGTGATAACCTACATATTTCTTTCCAAAATTATCAGTGTGTTTCTCTGTAAAGTGAAACCCATCAGATTCTCTTAAGGACCCAAATTCAATCTCAATATTAAAATCGAAATTATAATCACTATCAATGCCTACGGTAATACCAACAAACTCAGTGTCCATATTTATTTTTTTAGTGTTTGGTGTTAAGCGGTCTATTTTTATGGAACCATAATCTGCTTCTATTGTGGCTGTTTTGTAGATGGTGCCAAGTCGTAGAGCTAAATAATCGCCTTCTCCATCTAAATTGTTAATATTATCAATTTTAAGCGAACCATAATCACATTCATAAACGACATTTTTAGCAATTTCAATGACAGACGTTGTATAATCGGCTTCCAAATTTAAGTCTTTGACTTTCGCGATTGTAAACTCACTATAATCTGCTTCAATTGATGCGTTGTTTATATATTCAAAATAGCTGTTTTTTGTATAATCTAATCGTATGGTGTTAGATGTTCCCATGAGTTCTTTGGTGGTGACTTTACCATAATCACATTTTATATAGGCATTACCCTCAAGCTTGTCTAAATTGATGTAGCCATAATCGTTAAAGAGCTTTACGTTGTTTGTAATAGGCATCTTAACCAAGTAGTTAATTTCTATCTTTACATTGTTTCCTAGTTTTTTATTCCACCAAGACGTATCATAACTGTTGCCGCCAATTGATGTAATTGCTGAAACTTTATGAGGTGCAGATTGCCAGGCAACATCTAATTCGTTCAATCTTTCGTTAACCTTGTTTTCATTATTACCATTTACCTTAATGGTGACTTGGACATCAATACGATTTTTGTCCCATGTAATAATATCAATATTTCCATATCTGCTGGTAATATTAAAGGTAGCATCAGCATTTACGTTGAAAGATTTTTTTAGCGTTTTTTGTTTTTCATGTTTTGCCGCTTTAGGTGTCTCATTTGATGCTAGTAAAAGTGTAGGCATCAAGATTAGAAAAAAGCAGAGTTTATATAATGTTCTCATTGGAGTTGGATTTGTATTGTTTAACAGTTTCAATTTGTTCTAAAACGGTATTTAAAATGTCTATTCTGGTTTGAAAGTTAGAAATCATCGCATAAATAACACGTTGGTTTTTTCCGCTTTCGGTTAAATCTGTTTTTAATTTTTGGTAATCGGTTTCTAAAAGTTCTATTTGTACTAAAGCATCATTTATGATTTTGTTTGTTAAAGGTGAACGCGCTTTGTTGAGTTTTTTTAATTCATTTTCAATGGTAACCGTAAAAAAGTTTTGTGTTTCAGACATTTCTGGCGAAACATTGGCTAGATCTAAAGTTTTAGGTTCGTTTTGTAAGGTTGTATAAATGCTAAAACAGATGACCAATGATGCTGCAATTGCTAAATAAGGTTTCCAATTAAAACTAGTTTTCTTTTTACCTTTAGTAGAGGCTCCTTCACTTGCCTTCAACTTTTCTACAAACCTTTGTTTATGGTTATATTGAGGGGTTTCAATATCAAACTGATCCTTCAAACCATCAAATAAGCTATCTAAATTATCTTTTTCCATAATTATATTACTGCTAACTTTTTTCTTAAACTCTCTTTCGCTCGCGATATTAATGTTCTGCAATTGGCATAAGAGATATTCATAATCTCGCCAATTTCTTCGTAATCGTAACCTTCAATTAAATGCAGTGTAAGACTCAAATTGTAATTAGGTTTTAAAGTTTTCATAACATCTAAAATTTGTGTCACTTTCTCATTATGCTGTTCATGTTCCTCAATTCCGTCGTTACTGTTGTCTTCAACTTTATAGATAACCGTATCTAAAGGCACTTCATTATGCTTTGCCATTTTGTTGTAATAGCCAATACTATTGTTTATGACAATACGTTTTAACCATGCACCAAACATGTTGATGTCTTCTAATGTATTTAATTTTGTAAAAGCCGTTAAAAAGGACTCTTGCATGATGTCTTCAGCCTTATAAGAATCTTTTACAATTCTAAGGGCTGTATTATACATGGCTTTGTTATATCTGTTATAAATTTCCAACTGCGCACGTTGGTTTCCAGATTTACAAAGCTGTAATAACTGTTCGATATTTTGATTGGTTGATGTCAAAAAAAACAATTGCTTTTACTTAAAGATGATGTTATTTTAGTATTGTTACAGTTGATATAAAAAAAAGTTATTTATTGAATGCTTTTTGTCAGTTCGAGTGTTTTGAGAAGCATGAGCAAAATCTATAAAGAACATTTGCTAAGATGGCTTCTCGATACAAATTGACTCCATTATCACCGCATCAATTCACTCGAAGTGATGATCCTATTCAAAAAAAATCAAAATACTTTTAGTAAATCAAAGGTAATGGCATAACAATTGAAATTACTGTAGTGTGAATAACTTTGGATATCTTATAACCCTTTGATGTTCAATGTGAAATTAATTATTAATACATTTAAACGAATGCTTTTTTGTTGTGATTAATGACAGAATGGCTCAAAATTATATATGGCGAAATCAAATTTTTTAAACTTAGACAATCTGTCATTTCAGGATTTTGATGAGAATTCAGAATTAATTCCATTAATGACGCCTGAAGATGAAGAAGCAATAAACAATGAATCTTTACCGGAATCTTTACCAATTTTACCGTTGCGTAATACGGTTTTATTTCCAGGGGTTGTAATTCCGATTACAGCAGGAAGAGATACATCTATAAAACTAATTAATGATGCTAATAAAGGCGGAAAAGTAATTGGTGTCGTATCTCAAAAAGATGAAGCGGTTGAAAATCCAACGGCAAAAGATATTTATAAAACAGGTACTGTAGCACGAATTTTAAAAGTGCTCAAAATGCCTGATGGTAATACAACCGTTATTATTCAAGGTAAAAAGCGATTTGCTATTAACGAGGTAGTTGCTGAGAAACCGTATCTAACGGCAACAATTTCCGCTATTTCCGAAGCAAAACCTGCGAAAGAAAATGAAGAATTTAGAGCAATTATAGATTCTATTAAGGATTTATCTTTAGACATTATTAAAGAAAGTCCAAACATTCCTACTGAAGCAAGTTTTGCAATTAAGAATATTGAAAGCGATTCATTCTTAGTCAACTTTGTGTCGTCTAACATGAATTTAAAAGTGGAGGAGAAGCAAGAACTATTAAAGATTAATGATCTAAAAGAACGCGCGCTTCAGACGTTGAAGTTCATGAATCTTGAGTATCAAAAGCTTGAGCTTAAAAATGATATTCAGTCTAAGGTTCAAAGTGATATGAACCAACAACAACGTGAATATTTCTTACACCAACAAATGAAAACCATTCAAGAAGAATTGGGTGGTGGTGTGTCTTCTGGCGAAGAAATAGAAGAGATGAAAACACGTGCTAAGAAAAAGAAATGGGACGATAAGGTTAAGACTCATTTTGAAAAAGAATTATCTAAAATGCAACGTATGAATCCTCAGGTGGCTGAGTATTCTATTCAACGTAATTATTTAGACCTGTTTTTAGATTTACCTTGGAATGAGTTTAGCAAAGATAAATTTGATTTAAAACGTGCACAGAAAATCTTAGACCGTGACCATTTTGGATTAGAGGATGTAAAAAAGCGAATCATTGAATATTTAGCGGTTTTAAAACTGAGAAACGATATGAAATCGCCAATTCTTTGTCTTTATGGACCTCCAGGTGTTGGTAAAACATCTTTAGGGAAATCCGTAGCAGAAGCATTAGGTAGAGAATATGTGCGAATTTCATTGGGTGGATTGCGCGATGAAGCAGAAATCCGTGGTCATAGAAAAACCTATATAGGCGCCATGCCAGGACGAATTATTCAAAGTTTAAAGAAAGCACAAACGTCTAATCCTGTGTTTGTTTTAGATGAAATCGATAAATTGTCAACTGGTAGTCAAGGTGATCCGTCTTCGGCAATGTTAGAAGTTTTAGATCCTGAGCAAAACAACGAGTTTTACGATAATTTCCTAGAAATGGGATACGATTTGTCTAAAGTGATGTTTATTGCAACGTCTAATAGCTTAAATACTATTCAGCCGGCACTAAGAGATCGTATGGAAATCATTAATGTCACAGGGTATACTATTGAAGAAAAAGTTGAAATTGCTAAGCGTCATTTATTACCAAAGCAATTAAAAGAGCATGGTTTAGATGCTAAAGCTTTAAAAATAGGAAAGCCGCAATTAGAAAAGATTGTTGAAGGGTATACGCGCGAATCTGGAGTTAGAGGCTTAGAAAAGCAAATAGCAAAAATGGTGCGTTATGCTGCCAAGAACATCGCTATGGAAGAAGATTATAATATTAAAATCTCTAATGACGATGTTATTGAAGTTCTTGGAAGTCCAAGATTAGAGCGCGATAAATACGAAAACAATGATGTTGCAGGTGTTGTAACAGGTTTGGCATGGACAAGTGTTGGAGGTGATATTTTATTTATTGAATCTATTTTATCTAAAGGAAAAGGCACTTTATCCATTACAGGAAACCTAGGAAAGGTTATGAAGGAGTCCGCAACTATTGCAATGGAATACATAAAAGCAAATGCAGATGAGTTTGGAATTAAACCTGAAGTTTTTGAGAAATATAATGTACATATTCACGTACCAGAAGGTGCGACGCCAAAAGATGGTCCAAGTGCAGGTGTCACTATGTTAACTTCTTTAGTATCTTTGTTTACACAGCGTAAAGTTAAAAAGAGCTTAGCTATGACAGGTGAAATTACGTTAAGAGGTAAAGTATTACCTGTTGGTGGTATCAAAGAAAAAATCTTAGCAGCTAAACGTGCTCGTATTAAAGAGATTTTACTTTGTGAAGACAACCGTAGAGATATTGATGAAATTAAGCCAGAGTATTTAAAAGGTTTAACGTTTCACTATGTAAAGGATATGAGCGATGTTTTAAAACTTGCGATTACAAAGCAAAAAGTACAAAATGCGAAAAGGCTATAAACTAATACTAACATTTTTAATAAGTTTTACTTCGTTGATGGGTAGTTATGCTCAAGACGAAGTAAAATTTAAAGATGTTATATTAGATGGAAAGCCTGCAAAATTGAATATTATTACTGGTGAAATTGCACCTGTAACACTAGAAACTAAGGGTGTTGAAAGTGAAGTTGTTGAAACCAAAATAGATTCGGTAGACACAAAACCTATTTTAGAAACGGATTCTAATATAATAAAGGCATCAGCAAATACCGAAACTAGTTCTGATGCTGAATCTGATTTTCATATTGTAAAAGAAGGTGACAACTTATTTAAACTTTCCGTTCAATATAAGTCTAGTTTAAACGAATTAAAAAAAGCAAATCATTTAGAAACTACACTTATAAAAGTAGGGCAAAAGTTAAGAGTCCGAAATTTTGATAGCGTTAGTGAGGATAAAAACCCGTTAGTTTGGGTCGTTAAGAAAGGCGATAATTTATATAGAATCGCTATAGAAAAAGGAACAACCGTTAAAGCCCTTAAACAGATTAACGGTTTAAAGAGTGATGTTATAAAAATCGGTCAAAAGTTGAAATTACGTTAGAAAAATACAACACTCAAAAAATAAAAAAATCATATCATCGTTTTAAGATAGATTTAGTTATTTTGCAAAATCTATGATTAAGAGGATTCTCACCTTTCTTGTAATGTTTTTTACACTACCAATGTTCGCACAATTGGGTGGTGAGGCGACCTATCAGTTTTTGAATTTAGTATCCTCACCAAGACAAGCGGCTTTAGGCGGAAAAATTATTACCAACTTTGATCATGATGTTACAGAAGCGCTGTACAATCCTGCATCCATAAATTATCAAATGAACAATCAGTTGGCTGTAAATTATGCTAACTACTTAGGCGGTATAAGCTACGGAACTGCTGCTTACGCCTATACTTGGGATAGACGAGTACAAACCTTTCATTTTGGCGTCACTTATATTAATTATGGCTCGTTTGACGGCTATGATTTAAACGGAAATTCTACAGGAAGTTTTAGTGGTAACGAAACAGCTATATCTGCTGGTTATAATTACAAAATCCCGTACACCGATTTTTATGTTGGTGCTAATGTTAAAGTCATTACATCTGCATTAGAGCAATATAATTCTATAGGAGGAGCATTAGATTTTGGCGCCATGTATATTAATGAAAAACTCGATTTTCATGCGGCGTTAACCATTAGAAATGTAGGGACACAATTTTCAACATATGCAGGACAAAACGAACCGTTGCCCTTAGAGGTTAATTTCGGAATGTCTCAAACGCTAGAAAATGTCCCTTTACGTTGGCATCTTACTTTAGAAAATTTACAAAAATGGCCCATTGGTGTTTCTAATCCAGCTAGAGCAACTACAGATTTAGATGGCAACCAAACGGAAGAAAAAGTTGGTTTTTTGAATAAAGGATTACGGCATTTAATTTTAGGTGCGGAAATATTTCCTGAAGGTGGTTTTAATATTAGATTAGGTTATAATTTTAGACGAGCAGAGGAATTACGAATTGTAGACCAGAGAAACTTTTCGGGACTTTCAGTAGGTGTCGGAATTAAACTAAACAAAATGCGTTTTAATTATACGCATGCAAGATATTCAGGAGCTTCAAATACAAGTTTTTTCGGACTTCAAATAGATTTAGACGGTAGAAGACGATATTAAGTCGTTCAGTTTTTACCATGATAAAGTCATTTTTGAATTTATGAAAAGACTCGAATTTCATTTATTAAACAAGAACCTGAAAATTTTTAAAATAGGTTGATACGTTAGAATTGTCCCGTTGAGGGGACTTTAGGAGTGTTTTCAATACGTTTAAAGAAAGAAAAGCAATAGTAATATTAAGTTAGACAATTAAGAAAACGATGTTGTTTTAACGACATATGAAGTCAGAAAAATAAAGATTCCCTCGCGATAGCTATTGAGATTCAAAAGGGATTACTTACTGAATTAAATTCAGCATAAAATGAGAAAAATAATTATTGCCATAGACGGATTTTCATCCACAGGAAAAAGTACAGTTGCAAAATTACTAGCTAAAAGCCTGAATTATATATATGTAGATACAGGAGCCATGTATAGAGCTGTGACGTATTTTGCCTTAGAAAACGATTTAATTGGCGACGGTTTTTTTAAAGAAGAAGCTTTAATCGATAGGTTAGAAGATATAAGTATTAATTTTAAGTTTAGTAAAAAAGCCGGTTTTGCTGAAGTCTATTTAAACGGAATTAATATTGAAGCTGATATTAGAACACTTCGCGTATCTAAATTTGTAAGTCCTGTGGCAACTTTGTCTGAGGTTAGACGAAAATTAGTTGAGCAACAACAGCTTATGGGAAAAGGCAAAGGCATCGTTATGGATGGTCGAGATATTGGAACGGTCGTTTTTCCAAATGCAGAATTAAAAATCTTTATGACGGCTTCGGCAGAAACCAGAGCCAAACGTCGTTACAAAGAATTAATAGATCGTGGTCATAAGCTGAGTTATGAAGATGTTTTAGAAAATGTAACAACACGAGACCATATTGATTCTACACGAGAGGATTCCCCTTTAATAAAAGCAGAGGATGCTATTGAAATCGATAATTCTGATTTAACCATTGAAGCGCAGTTGGAGACCATTATTGGTATGGCTCAAAAAATTATTGAAAATTAAAAAAGCGATAAACACAAGGCTTATCGCTAATTTAGAAGTCTTTAAAATATATGTTTAAACATATTTAAATATACAATTTTTTTTTAATTAAAGATTAGGAATAACTAATTCCTGATCTGGGTGAATCACATCCGGATTTTTAAGGATATCAGTATTAGCAGCAAAGATTTCTTTATACTTCATAGCATCGCCATAATACTGCTTAGCAATTTTACCTAAAGTTTCACCAGAAGAAACCGTATGTCTTGCATAAACAGATTCGTCTTCAACTTTAATGTCAGCCATAATATCTGCAGGCTCATCTCCACCAATTTCTTTAATTTTATCCCAAATTAAGTTCTTATCGTATTGTGTAGCCGCTGTACCTTTTACTTGAAGTACACCGTCTTTTTCACTAACATCTCCGTTTTGGATATTTAGTTGTTCTCCTAAATCTAAAACACCTTGATATTTTGCTTTAACCATTTTTTTAAGTTTTTAATTGTTAATAGTATTGTAAAGATACCAATTTAAGTAATAACCTTAATAAGGCATAGCATTAAATTGATAGCTTATATATAAGACACCAAATATATTTTTAGGTCACATAATATAGTGTTTGGTTTTCAGGAGAATAAATAGTACTTTTGCACTCCTTTTTAGCGATGTTAAGAAAGTAAGGAAAGGAACAAAACAAATTTAATAATAACTTCTGTACGTTTTTCGCTAAACTTTTAAAAAACACAGAATACAAATTTTAATTCAGCACATGTCTGAAAAAGAAACAAAACAAGCTGAGGTTGAAGCAACTGACGCAGTAACAGTAGAAGCTCCTGTAGTATCTGAAGCTCAAGCAAATCCAGAAAAATTCTTAAAGGAGTTCGATTGGCACAATTACGAAGAAGGAATTGAGCAAGTTGCGGACACTAAATTAGAAGAGTTTGAAAAGTTAGTATCTGAAAATTTCGTTGACACTTTAGATGACGAAGTAGTAGAAGGTACAGTTATCACAATCACAGATCGTGATGCAATTATTGACATTAACGCTAAATCTGAAGGTGTAATTTCTCTTAATGAGTTCCGTTACAACCCAGATCTTAAAGTTGGTGACAAAGTAGAAGTATTAATTGATGTGCGTGAAGATGCAACTGGTCAATTAGTATTATCACACAGAAAAGCGAGAGTAATCAAAGCATGGGATCGTGTAAACAATGCACACGATACTGGCGAAATCGTTAACGGTTTTGTAAAATGTAGAACTAAAGGTGGTATGATCGTAGATGTATTTGGTATAGAAGCTTTCTTACCAGGTTCTCAAATCGATGTGAAGCCTATTAGAGATTACGATCAGTATGTAAATAAAACTATGGAATTTAAAGTTGTGAAAATCAACCACGAATTCAAAAACATAGTTGTTTCTCATAAAGCGCTTATTGAAGCAGATATTGAAGAACAAAAGAAAGAAATCATTGGTCAACTAGAAAAAGGACAAGTCTTAGAAGGTATTGTGAAAAACATTACGTCTTATGGTGTGTTTATCGATTTAGGTGGTGTAGATGGTTTAGTTCATATTACAGATTTATCATGGTCTCGTATCAACCATCCAAATGAGATTGTTGAGTTAGATCAGAAATTAAATGTTGTAATCCTTGATTTTGATGAAAACAAATCAAGAATCCAATTAGGTCTTAAACAATTATCTAAACATCCTTGGGAAGCTTTAGGTGAAGACGTAAAAGTTGGAGATAAAGTAAAAGGTAAAGTAGTGGTTATCGCTGATTACGGTGCTTTTGTTGAAGTAGAAGAAGGTGTAGAAGGCTTAGTTCACGTAAGTGAAATGTCTTGGTCAACGCATTTACGTTCAGCTCAAGATTTCGTAAACGTTGGTGATGAAATTGATGCAGTTATCTTAACTTTAGATAGAGAAGATAGAAAAATGTCTCTTGGTATTAAGCAATTAACACCAGATCCATGGACAGACATCACTACGAAGTATCCTGTAGGTTCTAAGCATTCTGGTATTGTACGTAACTTTACAAACTTTGGTGTATTTGTTGAATTAGAAGAAGGTATCGACGGATTAATTTATATCTCAGATTTATCTTGGACTAAGAAGATTAAGCATCCATCTGAGTTCTGTAACGTAGGTGATACTTTAGACGTAGTTGTATTAGAGTTAGACGTTGAAGGTCGTAAATTATCTTTAGGTCATAAACAAACTGAGGAAAACCCTTGGGACAAATACGAAACTGAATTTGCATTAGGTACAACGCACAAAGCTGCTATCACTGAGATGGTAGATAAAGGAGCGACAATTGATTTTAACGAAGATATCGTTGCATTTGTACCAGCACGTCATTTAGAGAAAGAAGATGGTTCTAAACTTGGAAAAGGTGAAGAAGCAGAATTCAAGATCATTGAATTTAATAAAGAATTCAAACGTGTTGTAGCATCTCATACAGCAGTATTTAGAGAAGAAGAAGCAAAAATCGTTAAGCAAGCTGTTAGAAAACAGGAAGCTCAAGCGGCAGAAGCTAAACCAACTTTAGGTGATGCAAATGATGCTTTACAAGCACTTAAAGATAAAATGGACGGGAAATAATCTCATCTCATTAATCTATATTATAAAAGCCTCTCGAATATCGAGAGGCTTTTTTTATTTCTATTATTTTGAAAAATGAATACATTAAAATACGTTGTAGTAATTGTTATTCCTTTCGTAGCAGTTGTTATACGATATCAACCGTTTTGAGAAATCTCATTAGATGTAGTTGAAACAGAAAATGTGGACTTAATAAGTAATAAGGTTTCAGATCAATTTATGTCAAAATTAATATTTGTACTTTAAATTGGCTTTATCTCTATTCTTTATTTAATTATTCAGAAAATTAAAAGACTTCCATTTTTAACAGAAGGTATTTATTCAATATTGTTTTTAGTTGGTTTTGGAATTCTATTCTGGATTTTTAGAGTGGTTTATATTTCTGAAAAATTATCGTTGATCTCGAGTTTTGATGTATCAGATGGCATTAAACCTAGCTGTCCAATTAATAGCTTCCATTTTGAATATTATCTGTTTTTAGGATTTTTATTTTGTACCTTAATTAGTATTTTAATATTCAGTTTAAAAAAGAAAAAGGCATAGCAAATGTCTAAACTATTATATCGTCATCTAAAATCTATCTAGTTGATAAGAGTTATTTCCCGTAAGAGTAAGCCTTGGAGTTTAGTTATTGTAATTTGAGATTTTATATTAAATTTCTAAAGTATAATAGAGATAATTCTTAATATTTAGCCGATTTTCCATTAGACAATGAATTCGCAATAAATTCGCGTAAATCATCATTTGCTTTAATGAGGTCTTCATTCCTTAAATACATCATATGTCCACTTCTGTAACCTTTAAATGAAAAACGATCTTTCATTTTGCCGCTAGGATCTACTTGCCATTGCGAATACTTTGCTGCAAAATACGTAGTTGCACCATCGTAATATCCAGACTGTGTCAATACTTTTAAATAAGGGTTTTGAGCCATGGCTTGGCGTAAATCATCTCTAGTAGTATCATTTGAATTATCCCAGCGACCAGTATTTCCAAAGACATTATATTTTACATCGGTTTTAAAGCCTAATTCATTTTGAATATAGTAATTAATAGCAGGAGTGAATGAATGTAACCAAGAGGTGAGTTCTGCGCTGTAATCTGGACGCGTTCCAGTTTCAACCTTGTCTATCCCAATATATCTCGAATCTAAGCGTCCAATCGTTTCACCCGTTTTATCACGGAGTAGCTCTTTCCAGAAAAAGCGTGTAGGAACATTTAAATTTTGTTGTAAAATCACCTTTTCAGACAAACCAGAATAATAACTCATCTGTTTGGCAATTGCGTTCTTTTCGGCATCTGAAATAAATCCACCTTTAGCAATAGCAGGCATTAAATCGTTAATGGCAAAATGCTCTACTTCTGGTAATATCTCTAATAAATCTTTGTCTTGAAGCACTGGTGGAAGCATGTTGTGGTACCATGCTGCAGCTGTATAATAAGGTAAATTTAAACTTGACGATAATGGACCTCCAACACGAAGCACTTTATAATCTGCAGGAGATACTAAAATTACGCCATTAAGATACATCCATTGACTGTTTTGAAGTTCTAAAGACAGACCCATTACACGTGTGCCTCCATAACTTTCTCCAATAATGTATTTTGGAGATTGCCATTTATTATGTCTTGTGGTAAAGGTATTCATCCAACTGGCGAGATATTTAATATCTGCATTTATACCAAAAAACAATTTGTTGTCTGGCATTTTGCCATCCTTATCCGCCACTTTTCTAGAATAGCCTGTGTTTACAGGGTTTATAAAAACAATATCGGCAACATCTAAAATAGAGTTTGGATTGTCTTTTACACCATAAGGTTGCGTTGGATAACCTTCGTCATCTATATTTAGAACCTTTGGTCCTGTATAAGCAATATGCATCCAAAGCGACGCAGAACCTGGACCACCATTAAAAGAGTAAATAATTGGTCTGTTGCTGTTATTTGTGTCGTTTGTACGTTTGTAATAGGTATAGTAAAGCGATGCAATCATTTTACCTTGTGAATCCCAAACGGGCTGGAATCCGGTTTCAGCTTCATACGTTATTTGCTTTCCTTTTATGGTAACAGAATGTTCAGTAACATAGGCTGTATCTACAGGAATTTTTAAATCTTGAGCGAAGCTGAATGTAAAGCAAAGTAGAAGTACGAGAGTAAAATGATATTTCATTTGAGTTGGATTTTTATTTGAAAAGCTTAAAGATACTAAAATGAAACCTGAATTTAGAACTCTTGAATAGCCCTAAATAAAAAATTTATTTTGTTGGATATTAATTCTATTGACAGAACACGTTAACCATTATAAACCTGATTTTCTTGCTCTGCAACACGAATAAACGTGGTGCGCTTGGTTAACTCTTTTAAACGTTGTGCTCCGACATAAGTACAAGTACTTCGTAACCCTCCTAAAATATCTTGAAGCGTATTTGCAACATCACCTTTGTATGGTACTTCAACGGTTTTACCTTCACTAGCTCTGTATTCTGCGACTCCACCAACATATTTATCCATTGCAGTTGCAGAACTCATACCGTAAAATTGTTTGTATTGTTCTCCGTTTCTAGTAATTAGCTCTCCACCACTTTCAGTATGCCCAGCAAACATACCACCAAGCATAACAAAGTCAGCACCTGCGCCAAATGCTTTAGCAATGTCACCTGGAGTTGAACAGCCACCATCGCTAATAATCTGTCCTCCTAAGCCATGAGCTGCATCTGCGCATTCTATTATAGCTGATAATTGCGGATAACCGACCCCAGTTTTTACACGTGTTGTACATACGCTTCCAGGACCAATACCAACTTTTACAATGTCGGCTCCAGAGAGTAGTAATTGCTCCACCATTTCACCAGTTACAACATTGCCAGCGATAATAACCTTATCAGGATATTGATTTCGTGTTTGCTGTAAAAAGTCTACAAAATGTTCTGAATACCCATTAGCAACATCAATACAAATGAATTTTAATTCAGGATGACTTTTAAAAACCGTTTTAAGTTTATCTGAATCCTCCTTGCCAGTTCCTGTGCTAATTGCGATATAGTTTATAATGTCTTTAGGAGCTGAATTTAAAAAGCTGTCCCATTGAGCTGTTGTATAATGCTTATGTATCGCAGTAAATAGTTTTTGTTTAGCTAATACTAAGGCCATTTCAAAAGTCCCAACCGTATCCATATTGGCAGCCATTATAGGAATGCCATTCCAAGTTGCTGTGCTATTTAAAAATGTAAAATTACGTTCTAATGTCACTTGGGATCTGCTTTTTAGTGTAGAGCGTTTTGGGCGAATCATGACATCTTTAAAGCCTAATTTAATATCGTTTTCAATATACATGTTTGGAGAAAATTTGGTTACACTCAAAAATACAAGTTATTAAAAAAAAGGACGTTTACATTTGTACGTGTCTTATGATGTTTTATTAACAATTGTTTATAGTAGAAGTGTTAGCGTAGATTAATGTTGAACATCCTAACTGTGTTACATATTAACTAATGTCAAAAGAATTCTGTATTTAAATATTCTTGAAAACACGAGGTGTCATATAAACTTAGAAACCTTCAAAAACACCCAATCCAAATAAAGCAAAGTCGTATTTTACGGGATCTTTTGCGTCTAGTTTTCTTAAGGCTTTATCTAATTCGGCTAAAGCTTTTCCATCATTTTGCTTGCGTTTAAGTAAACCTAATTTTCTAGCCACATTACCTGAATGTACATCCAATGGACAGCTTAATTGCGATGGAGATAGTGATTTCCAGATTCCAAAATCGACACCATTGTTGTCATTACGGACCATCCAGCGTAGATACATATTAATGCGCTTCGCTGCCGAATTTTTAAGAGGATCGCTCACATGTTTTTGTGTCCGAGCTAAATGCGGAATATCAAAAAATATGCTTTTAAACTGATGAATGCTATTTTGGAGAGAATCTTTTTCGGCATGTTTTAAAAATACAGGTTCTAAACCATTATGATTTTTATAGATGTGTTGTAGGCTTTTTATAAACTGCATAAAATCATCACCATTAAATGTGCGATGTACAAAAGGACTCAACTTTTCTAAATCAGATTCTTGGTGTTGCATAATAAACTCAAAAGGGGAGTAGTCCAACAACTCAACCATTCGATTGGCATTTTTTATAATGCTTTTTCTGTTTCCCCATGCAATAGTCGCAGTTAAAAAAGCCGCAATTTCAATATCTTCTTTTTTAGAAAATTGATGTGGGATTTGAATTGGGTCGCTCTCAATAAATTTTGGGGTGTTGTAGAGATTGACTTTTTCGTTTAAAAAATCTTTAAGTTCTGATGTTTTGAATTTCAATAGTAATGGTCTTTAGACTGCAAATTTATGATATTGATTATGTAATTCAATACTAAAGCTCCGTCTTAAGAGATACAATTGGATGTTATAGGAGCGCGATAAGCCGGGAAATATCCTGCATTCAAATTCTCATGATCTATTGATTTTCCTAAATGATTTTCTGTCAGTGCGATATAGTTCTCTTCATCAACAATATGTTTCCAGATTTTAAAGGATTTAAAATCTTTAGAAAATCCACGCTTAAACCTGAACAAAGAATCTTCTTTACTTCCTCTTCCACCACCAAGATTTAAATATCTAAAACCGTCCAAGGTAGATTGAATTCGCTTTTCGTCGATAATTAACTTAATAGGGTTGAGTTCAAAATAATCTTCGTTTAGACCTGATAAATGATATTGAACGATGTCTCCTGTTTTTATAAAAATAGCACCTGCTATATCCTCTTGGGTTTCGTTGAGTCTACAGAGTAATAACTTAGCGTCAATATCGTCACTCGTTAAAAGTTGATGAAAATAATCTGTACTAAAAAAGTAACTGTCGTCCGCGTCTATGCGTTTCATGTTTTCTGTATACAATTGAATAAAGGATTCAAGATGCTCATTTACATTGCCTTCAATTACAGTACAAAGTTTGCGTGATTTATTTAAATATGTTTTTAGTCTTCTATTATATGATGCTCTTTGGTCTTTTAAGGGTTTATTCAAATCTATATAAACCACTTTACCAAGGGACTCCATATGTCCTAATCCTTCTAAAACAGATTCTTTTTCATCTATAAAAGGATGCAGTCTAGAAAAGACGGCAATAATTTTATTGTCCTTAAAAAAGGAATTGAGTGATTTATGAAATTTTATGAAGTCAAACTGCTCATCTAAATTAATAGTTAGTGGTCCTGCATATCCATAAACAGATGTAACATCTTTATAGCTAGAGTTTTTTATTTTTCTGAGAAGGAAAGGTATAGCAACAGTAGTATTACCATCCTTATATGCTAAGAGAATTGGCTCTTCATCTATTTTTTTTGAAAGTTGATGGTAGTCATACGTATGATAAAAATCGGCATGCTCTACCTGAGAGACAAGTGTTCTCCATTCATCTTTATTTTTAAGGACTTCAATCAATTTGGTTAGGTTTTAAGATTTAAGTTAATATTATTTACGGTTAAAACAATTATGCTTATAACTTAAAGGTATTTCGAGTTGAAAAATACAATAATTTGAAGATAAGCACTTACATTAGCTGAAGTTTAAATAGTTATATAGCTATTTTATTGCGATCATACTAATTTCAACATTTACAAACTTAGGTAAATTTGCCACCTCAACAGTTTCTCTTGCAGGTGCAGAAGCTTCGTCAAAATACTTACCGTAAACTTCATTGATTTGCTTAAAGTTATTCATGTCGCTAATAAATATAGAGGACTTAATAACGTTTTCAAATGTCATGTCCGCCGCTTCTAAAACGGCTTTCATATTTTCCATAACCTGTTTGGTTTCCGACTTTATATCATCAATAACCAATTCCATTGTTTTAGGGTTTAAGGCTATTTGGCCTGATGTATATAAGGTATTTCCTGATAAGATAGCTTGATTATATGGTCCTATAGGAGCAGGTGCATTGGTGGTGTTTATAATTTTTTTCATGCTTTTATTAATGGAGAAAACTATGTCTCTTTTTAAGTTTGTGTGTAACACAAATTTAGTAATACATTTTCACTTCAACAAGTTCAGTATGATGCTATTATTAACAAACAGGAAAAGAATGTTCAGCTCAGCTTATTTCAGAATGCAGAAATAATAAAAATATTCAGGAGTACTATTCTGGTGTCTAAATTGTTTTGAAAAATAAGCTACACTAACAAAAGCCCTTTAGTTACCCAATCGTTGATCTGGTTGTTTACGTTTATCGTATTTTAGGTCTTTAAGTAGATTCGATTTTATACCAATAAAGAAATTCCACGAGCTACGATTACTAAATGGTATCCATGAGAAATTCATACGCCAACTTAATAAGTCACGCTCAAAACGTAATTGCGTATAGGTAAAACCTTGATTAAGAAAATCGTACCCAGAAGATGCACCTAGACTCCATTTAGGTGATATATCAACATCTCCTGAAAACATTAATGAATGTGACGAAATTTCATCTTCACGACGTGTATTTGTATAATTTGCAGAATATGCCAGTCTTAAGCTCCAGGGCATTTTGTAGTTATAAAAGTCGTTGTTTTCTTCGTTTTCCTTATCGTTATCTCCATCAGATAACCGTTTGTCTGCATAATCTTCTGAGCGACCAAATAAGTCGTCTGTTCGTCCTCCGGATCGCGCAGATTCTTGTGCAGATGCATTTTTTTCTTCAGATGCGCCACCAGAAAAACTATCGTTAGATAATGTGTAACTCATATTTACGTTGGCAGATGTAAGCCTAAATAGACTTCCTCCATTATTAACATTAAAGGTATTAATAACATTATTATTGCTATCTAATGCGTAGGGGTTTAGGGTCATACCAAAGTTAATACTCATTTTTTTATTTAAAATTTGAGTACCACCGCTCATACGAACAGGACTCCAATGTAATGAATCGGCAGCAATATCATACGACGTAGAAAAATTGAGATTGTTTAATATAAATATTTTTTCTGGCTCTGCTTTTGTGGAGTCTTTAGCTCTAATTTTAGCTTCAAGATTATTTCCTAACGATATACCAACACTACTAGAATAACGATTACCAGGTCTTCCAAAGAGAGAGTTCTCAAATCGTGTATATTCCACCTGATCGGAAGTGGTTCCATCGGCATCAATGACGTCATAAGTTTCATAATACTGATCAAAAGCAGGACTAATAGAATAGCTAATAGACGGTCGCATTACATGGCGTATCGCTTTTATTTTTTTATCCTCGCCTTCTTCTTCAAAATTATACATTCCGTATATGGTAGTTCCTACACTTGCTCCAACATTATAGGTTAAAAAACGATCAAAACCACTTTGATCTACAGAAACGACCTCTTCTAAAGATTGGTCGTAGAATTTTTTAACGGTATTAAGTGTCCAAGTTTCTTCAAAATTGGCATTAGCACTAACACTAAAATAATCGAAAACCTTAAAGTTGGTTGTTACAGGTATGCTGTGTCGCATTCCGGTTATAGCATCATCAAACATTTCAGCTTTACCAAATATAGAATCGTTAGTTTTTATGCTGTATTCTCCTCTAGAGGAGACCTGAAAATTTATATTATGAATAGCACCTTTTTTAGTTCCTGTTTTAGGCGCAAAAGGATAAATTCTACCTATCGACGCTTGCATTGTAGGTAAGGTTAAATCAATATCACCTGTATTGGTATTTTGTCTATGTGTTGCTGTTAAACTTAAGTTGACTTGCGGTTCGCCTGCAAACGTTTTTGAATAGGAAACCGACGATGCTAAGGTGTTATTTAAAAAATTAGACTGGTTCAATTGGTTAATAGACTCTTGGTAATATGAGCTACTACCTAAATTAACCGATGCTGAAAACCGAGAATTAGGATTCGCCTTAGCGTCTTGATTGTGTGACCACCTCAGGTTATATATAGTACTTTGACTAAAATCTGGAAATCCGCGTTCGCTATTTAGTAAATTTTCATATCTAAAGCTTAAATTACCTCTAAACTTATAACGTTTTGCATAATTGTTTTCTATTCGCAAACCATAACTACCGTTGGTGTAATAGTCACCTAAAACTGCTAAATCTAAATAATCGCTAATGGCAAAATAATAGCCACCATTTTGTAAATTATAACCTCTATTACTATCCTCACCAAAAGATGGGAAAATAATACCAGAGGTTTGCTTTTGTGTCATAGGAAAAAACGCAAAAGGCAATGCGATAGGAGTAGGAACACCATAAATTTCCATATAGGTTGGACCAACAATTACTTTTTTATTAGGAACCAATTTCATTTTACTTGTTACGAATTGGTATTCGGGATCTTCTTCATCTTCAGCCGTTGTAAATCGACCTTTTTTCATAAAGTAAACGGAATCATTTTCTTTTTTAGTGATTGGCGAATACACTTTAAAACCTTGTTGCTCTGTTCTAGAATTAAAAACGAGTGCTTTTTTAGTTTCAGTATTAAAAATAATAGAATCTGGTTCAATAACATTTTCACCTTGCGTAAAAACAGGGCGCTGCGTGTAACCTGTAGAATCTTTTAAACGGCCAGCATAAACTAAGTTTTTACTATAATCAATGACAATAACGCCAGCCTTAATTTCCATGTCTTGGTATAACACTTCAGCTTCGTTATATAAACGTATGGTTTTCATTTTTTGACTCAAGGAAACATAATCTTTAGCTTTATACTTTACAGTACCTTCTAATAAGCCTTTTTGTTTTACAGAGTCCTGTTGTGTAGAGTCAATCTCTTTTGTGTTTAATGGAGGCTTAATAATGGAATCTACAGCAATATGAGCAGAATCTTTGCGTTGCTCAATTGGAATCGTTCCGTTCTTTTTAGGTAATTCTTGAGCGAAGCTAAAAGTGTTGATAAACACTGTAAAACTCAAGGTAAAAAGTATGTGTAAGCTTTTTGTATGCAATGCTTTTAAATGTATTTTTGTAAAAGTATGGCTCGGTTTTTGAAACGCCAAAAGTACAGCTATTTTTTTGTGTTTAATTTATAATAATTAGAAATTAAAAAATACTGGTTTACAATATAGCGCTAAGTAATAAATCGAGTTGATAAACCATTAAATTAAATATGCAAACGACACTAAAACCTACAATAGTATTTTTAACCTTTTTATTTATAACTACTTTAACATCTTTCAATGTGTTAAATGCACAGGAAGAAAAGTTTGTCGTGGTTTTAGATGCAGGACATGGCGGCAATGATCCTGGAAACACAGGTAATGGTCATAAGGAAAAACACATTGCGCTTGAAATCACCTTAGAGGTAGGACGTGAATTAGAGAAAAACCCAGATATAAAGGTCATTTACACACGTAAAACTGATGTTTTTGTGGCGCTGCATGAGCGTGCTAATATTGCCAATAGAGCGGATGCCGACTTGTTTGTATCTATTCACTGTAATGCACACAGCTCACAGGCTAGTGGCACTGAGACCTTTGTGTTAGGTGAAAAAAATACGGGACGTAATTTTGATGTTGCCAAGAAAGAAAATGAAGTGATTTTTCTAGAGGATAATTATGAAGAAAATTATGCTGGGTTTGACCCTAGTTCACCAGAATCCTCTATTGCTATTGGTATTGAACAGGAGGTTTATGTAGAGCAAAGTGTTGTTTTAGCTCGTAAAATTGAAGATAATTTTATTAACAAGGCCAAACGAAAAAGTAGAGGTTTAAAGCAAGCTAGTTTACTTGTTATCAGAAATACTTATATGCCAAGTGTTTTGGTTGAAGTAGGATTTTTAACCAATAACCAAGAAGGTAAATATCTAAATTCAAAAGCCGGACAATCAAAAATGGCAAGTTCAATAAAAAAAGCAATTCTAGATTTTAAAGTAGAACTCGATCAAAATGTTGGGAGTCATATTCTTCAAGTAGATGCAGAATCTATGGTAGAAACAGAAGAATCACCTAAAATTATAGAAGGTGTAACATTTAAAGTTCAAATTGCTGCAAGTTCTAGAGCTTTGGAACCCAAATCTTATAATTTTAAAGGTCTGTCAGGTATTTCTAGAGAAAAAGTTGGGACTATTTATAAATATTACAGTGGAGAAACGTCCGATTACAACAAGGTAAGGGAACTACAAAATGAAGCTAAATTAGCAGGTTATTCAGGTGCATTTATCATTGCGATTAAAGGTGATAAAAAAATTGATGTTTCCGAAGCATTAAAATCTACAACAGATTAGAATCATTATTAGTATATTTATTCCTAATTTTGTTAGGAAACTAAATTGAAGCCCATTGAAAATTTCAAGAGAAGTAAAAACAGCGGTATTAGTCTTAGCTGGTATCACCTTTTGTATATACCTATTCACATACCTTAAAGGTGAAGACCTGTTCGATAATTCAAATACTTATTATACAGAATTTGATTATAATGCCTTAAAAATGTCATCTCCTGTAACTATAAAAGGAAATAAGGTTGGTGAGATTGAAGACATAAATTACGATTTCGATTCTGGTAAAACACGAGTTGCATTTACGGTAACTCCGCAATTAAAATTCTCAAAAAATAGTACTATTCGCTTATACCAAGATGGTTTAATGGGAGGCAATGCGTTGTCTATTGTTGAAGCCAATGATGGCGAAATTGCGCAATCTGGAGATTTTATTTCATCTGAAGTTAAACCAGGCATGATTTCAGCATTAGAAAAGAATTTTTCTGGTATTAGTGAAGATTTAGGAACAACGCTACGGTCTTCAGATACCTTAATAACCAACTTAAACGCAATGGTTATAGATGAGTCAGATGATGGCCTAAAGCAAACTATTGCCGAATTAAACGCCACTTTAAAGTCCTTTAAAAATGTGGCTTTTAAAGCCAATACACTCATTAGTGACAACGATGAAAAGATTTCTTCTGTCTTAGAAAATTTTGATAAAACAAGTGCCGAATTAGCCATTTTAATAAAAGATTTAAACGATGCAAAATTGTCTAATACGGTAAAGAATTTAGACGACATGGTTTTAAAACTTAACCAAGTAGTCACAGGCCTGGCTGCAGGGGAAGGTTCTATGGGTAAATTATTAAACGATGATGCACTTTATGATAATTTAGAAAATGCATCAAAAGAACTTCAATTATTACTTTTAGATATCAAACTTCATCCTGCGAGATACAGACGTATTTTGTCTAAAAGAGAGATTCCTTACGAGGAACCAACACAAGAGCAAATAAACAATAACTAGATCCATCAATCATGGAATACTTACCGAATATCATTTTTGCAGTTATCCTAATATTAGGCATAGGCTATTTTACAAGAAACGTTAAAAAGCTTATTCGAAATATAAAATTAGGACATAAAGTTGATGCAAGTGATAATACGTCGCAACGTTGGAAAAACATGGCTTACATTGCTTTAGGTCAAAGTAAAATGGTAAAACGACCAGTTTCTGGTTTTCTACATGTCATTGTTTATGTTGGATTTATAATCATCAATATTGAAGTTTTAGAGATTATAATCGATGGTCTTTTTGGAACACATCGTATTGGTCAACAAGTATTACCAGAAAGTTTATATGGTTTCCTAATTGGGTCCTTTGAGATTTTAGCCGTTTTAGTTTTAGTTGCCGTAACTGTATTTTGGTTGCGTAGAAATGTGATTAAAATTAAACGTTTCTTAAGTTCAGAAATGAAAGGCTGGCCAAAAAGTGATGGTAATATTATTCTGTATTTCGAAGTTGTATTAATGTGTTTATTCTTAATCATGAATGCTACTGACATGGTATTTCAAGAAGCAAATTCAGGTAATATAATATCACAATTTATAGCACCTTGGTTCGAAGGTTTATCAGAAGGAACACTAACTATAATTGAAAGATCAGCTTGGTGGCTACACATCGTTGGTATACTTGCGTTCTTAAATTATTTATACTTTTCTAAGCATTTACATATTTTATTAGCATTTCCTAATGTGTATTTTGGAAAAGTGGAACCAAAAGGAAAATTCAATAATCTTGAAGCCGTTACTGCTGAAGTAAAATTAATGATGGATCCAGATGCTGATCCTTACGCAGCACCTCCTGAAGCAGCAGAAGATGAAGTGCCAGCAAAATTTGGAGCAAGTGACGTTATGGATTTGACTCAAATACAACTTCTCAACGCCTATTCGTGTACAGAATGTGGTCGTTGTACAAGCGAGTGTCCTGCAAACCTTACCGGAAAAAAATTATCACCTCGTAAGATTATGATGGATACGAGAGACCGTTTAGAAGAGGTTGGAAAAAACATCGATGCCAATAATGGCGAATTTAAAGATGATGGTAAACAGCTTTTAGGAGATTATATAACCAACGAAGAACTTTGGGCTTGTACCACTTGTAATGCTTGTGTAGAAGCTTGTCCTGTGAGTATAGACCCTTTATCAATTATTGTAGAAATGCGTCGTTATTTGGTTATGGAGCAAAGTGCAGCGCCAATGGAACTAAATAATATGATGACCAATATAGAAAACAACGGAGCACCTTGGCCTTACAACCAAATGGACCGTTTAAATTGGAAAGACGAATAAAATAAAGTCAGTTGGTTTATTCTTAATATCAGGTAGAGACCAGTCGAAACCTATTTTGAAACTAACTTTGAATTTTAAACTAAAAGTATGAGCGAGCAACTAATAGTGCCAACCATGGCAGAGATGATGGCAGAAGGCAAACAACCAGAAATTTTATTTTGGGTTGGTTCTGCTGGTAGTTATGACGATAGAGCAAAGAAAATTACCAAAGCTTTTGTAAAGATTCTTAATAAAGCAAATGTCAATTTTGCCGTTTTAGGAACCGAAGAAAGTAATACAGGTGATGTCGCCAAACGCGCAGGCAATGAATTCTTATTTCAAATGCAAGCCGTTATGAATATTGAAGTGCTTAACGCTTACGAAATAAAACGTATTGTCACTTGCGATCCACATTCTTTTAATTGTATTAAAAACGAATATCCAAGTTTAGGTGGTAATTACGATGTTATTCATCACACACAATATATAAAAGAACTGATGAGTTCTGGTCGTTTAAGCTTAGAAGGAAATACATACAAAGGCAAACGCATTACCTTTCATGATCCTTGTTATTTAGGTAGAGGAAATGGTGTTTACGAAGCACCAAGAGATGTGCTTAAAAAAACAAACGCAACACTTGTTGAAATGAAACGACACAAAGGAACTGCCTTGTGTTGTGGAGCAGGAGGAGCGCAAATGTTTAAAGATGCAGAACCTGGAAACAAAGAAATCAATGTTCTTAGAACTGAAGACGCCATAGAAACTCAACCCGAAATCATTGCTACAGGCTGTCCATACTGCAACACTATGATGACAGATGGTGTAAAGTTTAAAGAAAAGGAAACTGCTATTAAAGTTTTAGATATCGCAGAGTTAATTGCTGATGCATAAAACCATGGTTATGGGAAATAATATCGAAAAATTACCATTAAAAAAGAGGATTATTTCGGGTATTGCAATAGGCTTATTATATGCCTCACTTATGGCTGGTTACGATTATGTTACCGAGGATTCATTTTCTTTAGTAAAATTTATATTTAATAGTCTCTTCTTCGGACTTGTTATGAGTTATGCTTTTAGGTATAAAGTCAGTAGATGAGATTGTTTCTACGATATTAATTAAAACAATTCATTATAAAAAATGACATTCACTAACCCTCAAATACAAACAGAAGACTTACCCAATGTCGAAGATGTGGTGTTAAAACCGATTTCAAAATCGTATTTAAAAATCATAGCATTAAATGGATTGGCATTTTACAGTCTAATTTTAGGTGCTTTGTTTGGATTAAAGTACCTCATTAAAGAAGCGCCTTTTCAAAATAATTTTTGGTATCTGTTTTTTGGAGTTTTAGGACTTTGTATTTTCAGCTTTATCATGTCTATATTAGCGTTCAAAAAACGTAAGTATGCTGTTCGTGGCTATGACGTTATTTATGCGAAAGGTTTAATTGTCCATTCTGTTGTAACCGTACCAATTTCTAGAATTCAGCATGTTGAAGAGTCTCGAAGCTGGTTGGCACGACATTTTGGTTTATCTACGCTCAAAATATTTACAGCTGGTGAAGCCGGAAGTGACTTAAGTATAAGGGGACTTCAACATCTTGAAGCAAAAAGTATCAACGATTTTATAAGTTCTCAGGTTGATGGAAACAAATGATTTCTCACAACCCATAAGGCAATCGACTAAAGGCATTCTTGTAATTTTTGCATTCAATTTAGTCAAGTTTGTTAAAAAGTTCTTTGTGCTTTTTATCGCATTTGGTGTTTCTGTATTTAGAAATAAATCTATAGGAAATATAACGCCAACAATGGTGATACTGGCTTTAATTGGAGTATTAATAATTATTCTCATCATTGCCATTTTAAAATATCTCAATTTTAAATTCCATATCAGTAAAGACGATTTTCATTTAGCAACCGGAATCATTAATAAGGATAATACCATAATCCCGAAGTCTAAAATCCAGAATGTTTACATCAAGCAAAATTTTCTACAACAAATTATAGATGTAGTTTCCGTTAAAATTGAAACGGCAGGTGATAAAAAATCTGAAATTGAAATAAGCGCATTAGACAAACCAACCGCGTTATTATTAAAAAAGAAACTGTTCAAAAAAGCACAGATTGATACCGAAGCGATAGAAGATGCGGAACAGGTTAATGAACCAGAAGTCTTTTTTAAAGTGACACCAAAACGCTTGTTATTAGAAGGGTTGTCTCAAAACCACTTTAAAAGTTTCCTTTTAATATTTGGTTTTGCTTTTGGTCTATATAGTGAATTTAAAGACTTTTTAGTAGAATTAGAGTTAGAAAATCACATTGAAGGTTTAGTTGAATTAGACGAAACCGCAATTCTCAATTTAATAATTACTAATGTCATTATAGTTATTGGCGTGGTGTTGGTTTCATTTTTGTTTTCGGTAGTAAAAACTTTTATTATCAATTTTAATCTCGAAGTTGTTGAGCATCAAAAAACAATAGAAATTAATAAAGGCCTTTTTAACAAAGTGTCCTTGAGTTTAACACCAAGTCGTATTCAGAATTTGGTAATAACCACTAATCGACTTAAACAGTATTTTGGATTGCACACCTTAGCTGTAAAACAAGCTATGGTGAATGTTAAGCAGCAAAAAAACTTCAATATTGTAGCCTTAGAAAAAGCACAGCTCAATTATTTGGTAGACAAACTCTTGTCTAATTACGTAGAAGACAAAAGCAATGTCGCGAAACCAAGACCTTATTTTATGCGAATTTCGGCATTAGAAATGTTCATTTTTGGTGTCATAATTAATGCTTTGGCATGGGCGATCTTCGGTATGGAAATGTTGTGGATTAATACTGTTTTTCTACCCTTAGCGGTTTTGTATGTCTATATTGCATATAAAAAAGCCTATTACATAATTTCAGAAGACTTTGTAACCATAGGCAGTGGAGTCATTGATACCACAACCAATATTCTAGAAATCCATAAGATTCAAAGTGTTAAGCTAAAACAAACAATTTTTCAAAGACCTAAGGCTATTGCATCAGTTGTTATATCCACAGCTTCAAAATCTGTGACGATTCCTTATGTGCAAAAATCTGAAGCCATATCAATTTATAATTTCTTGCTATATAAGGTCGAATCTCAAGACAGAGATTGGATGTAATATTGTACTTTTGCTTCGCATTTATGATTAAAGCGAAACACCAAGTTTCTTAGAAAGATAACTTTTGTCAGTTAGTTAGAATTTAGTCTTTATTCTAAGTTCTAAAAGCAAAGCGGTCTTTTGTCTTTACATTACATACGAATAGAATAAAATAATAGAATTATGCTAGTAGATTTTAACACGTTGCCAGAAGACTCAAGAGTTTGGATTTACCAAGCTAACCGTTCGTTTTCAGACGACGAATTAGAGCAACTTAAAACACAGTTAGACACGTTTATTGAAGCGTGGACAGCACATGGAAAAGACTTAAAAGCGGGTTACAAGCTTGTTTATAAACGCTTTATTGTTATTGCAATGGATCAAAGTTTGAATAGTGCAACAGGTTGTTCAATAGATTCTTCTGTGGCATTTATTCAGCAATTAGAACAACAATACAATGTTGATTTAATGGATAAAATGAATGTATCGTATAAGCAAGGTGAATTTATTGCGTACAAACCATTGACTGATTTTAAGAAAATGGCACAACAAAGAGCCGTTTCTAAAAACACAATTGTGTTTAATAATTTGGTGACCAATATTGCCGAATTCAATGAAAATTGGGAAGTACCTGCGAGTGAAAGCTGGCATAATCGATTTATTAAATAACTCTTCACAAAAAACTTTCATAGTTCAACTAGATTGGTCACTTTTACAACCAAGACCAATTTAACAACAAACGTATTACAGTGGCAACAGACATTTTTTTATTAAACATTTCAGGACAAGATAAACCAGGATTAACATCATCACTTACTAGCGTTTTAGCAGAATATGACGCAAAAGTATTAGACATTGGTCAAGCTAATATTCACGATACCTTATCCTTAGGTATCATGTTTGAAATTAAAAAAGGTAAAAAATCTTCAGCAGTTCTTAAAGATTTATTGTTTAAAGCTTATGAACTTGGTATCAAAGCTAAATTTAAACCCATTTCACTCGAGGATTATGAAAATTGGGTTAACCAACAAGGTAAAGATCGCTATATTATTACCATTTTAGGTGAAAAATTAGCGGCTGAACAAATTTCTGAAGTCACTAAAATTATTTCTGACAAGAACTTAAATATCGATTCAATTAAGCGATTAACAGGTCGATTATCACTGGTTAAAAAAGAAGAATACCCAAGAGCTTCAATTCAATTGTCAATTAGAGGAAAAATTGGTGATAAGACCGATTTTACTAAGAAATTCATGGAGATATCGCGCGAGTTAGATGCAGATATCGCTTTTCAAGAAGATAATATTTTTAGACGTAATAGACGTTTGGTTTGTTTTGATATGGATTCAACCTTAATTCAAACCGAAGTAATTGATGAGTTGGCTGATTTGGCTGGAGTAGGGGACGAGGTGAGAGCTATTACAGAATCTGCTATGCAAGGTGAAATAGATTTTAATGAAAGCTTTAAACGACGAATGAAACTCTTAGAAGGCTTAAAAGAGTCGGTTTTACAAGAGGTGGCAGAACGTCTTCCAATTACAAAAGGTGCAAAACGATTAATAGACACCTTGCATTATTACGGCTTTAAAACGGCTATTCTATCTGGTGGATTTACTTATTTTGGGCATTATCTTCAGAAAAAACTCGATATAGATTTTGTCTTTGCTAATCAATTAGAAATTAAAGATGGTGCACTAACAGGTGGTTATCTTGGTGATATAGTAGACGGAAATAAAAAAGCAGAATATCTTCAGTTACTTGCAGATGATATGAACATAGATATCAGTCAAACCATTGCCGTTGGTGATGGAGCAAATGATCTACAAATGCTTAATCTCGCTGGTTTAGGTATTGCGTTTCATGCTAAACCTAAAGTTAAAGACAATGCACAAAGTTCTATCTCTAGTATTGGATTAGATGGTGTATTGTATTTATTAGGCTATCATGATCGCCAGATAGATTTGGTATCTTAATCTTAAAAATAGTCATATATCTAGTATATAAATCTATCTTAAAGTCTTTTTACTTACTCTTAAATATGCTAATTTGGCACAATATTCGTTACGATTAATGTGTTCAACCTATAAACGAAAAAAGTTTGCTAATGCGTTACCTTGCCCTTATTCTTATATGTACTTGTTTTCAATTTAATTTTGGGCAAGACCTTTCTAGTAATCCACTTCAATCTAAAGATCCAATTCTGCAACAGCGATGGGTAGATAGTTTATATACGTCAATGTCTCTTGAAGAAAAAATTGGGCAACTTTTCATGGTTCAGGTATTTTCAGATAAAGGAAAAGCACATGAAGTAGGTATAGCAAACCTCATTAACCATCAGCATATTGGTGGTTTAATTTATTCTAAAGGAGGGCCAGTGCGCCAAGCAAAATTAAATAACGAATTACAAGCAGCATCTAAAATACCATTGTTAATAGGAATGGATGCAGAATGGGGTTTAAGCATGCGTTTAGACTCAACATATGCGTTTCCATGGAATATGACACTTGGTGCAATTACGGATGATAAATTGGTTGAACAAGCCGGAAGACAAATTGGAGAACACTGTAGGCGTTTAGGTGTGCATTTTAATTTTGCACCTGCAGTAGATATAAACACAAATCCTAAAAACCCAATTATTGGTAACCGTTCTTTTGGTGAAGACAGAGATAATGTTACGGACAAAGGGTTAGCCTTTATGAAAGGTATGCAAAGCGCAGGAACCTTAGCCAATGCCAAGCATTTTCCTGGTCATGGTGATACGGAAGACGATTCACATTTAAAATTACCAACGATTAATTTTAGTGCTAAACGCATCGATTCCATTGAAATTTACCCTTATAGAAAACTTATTAAAGAAGGATTAGCAAGTGTCATGGTGGCACATTTAAACGTGCCAAGTTTAGAACCTCGAAGAGATTTTCCATCGTCATTATCTAAACGTATTGTTACAGATATTTTGAAAGATAGTTTAGGATTTAATGGCTTAATTTTTACAGATGCCTTAACCATGAAAGGTGCAGCAGATTATGTTGAAAAAGGTGTAGATGGTACAACGACTAAGAGTTTAATAAAAGGTGGGGAAATTGATTTAATGGCATTTTTAGCAGGTAATGATGTGATGCTTATGTCAGAAGATCCCAAAAAAGGAATTGCTAAATTTGTTGAAGCCTACACTAACGGCACAATCACTGAAGAACGTTTAGCGCACTCTGTTAAGAAAATATTGATGGCTAAATACAAGGTTGGTCTTAATAATTATTCGCCAATCGGAATTTATGATTTAGAAAAAGATTTAAATAGACTTAAAGACGATTTGCTCTATGGAGAACTCATGGAAAACGCTATTACCGTAGTTAAAAATACCAACTCATTATTACCACTTCAAGATTTAGAAACGAAGAAAATTGCGTATGTGTCATTGGGAGATGACGATGGGTCGCCGTTTTTAGATGAATTAAAAAAATATACTAAAGTCCACGAGATTAAAGCAGATAAACTCGATGGTATAATTTCAAAACTTCAAAATTATAATACGGTTGTTGTTGGTTTTCATAAATCGAATGCAAATCCTTGGAAGAGTTTTAAATTTTCACAAAAGGAAATGGCGTGGTTGTATGAAATTGCCAGAACCAATACCGTTATTTTAGATGTTTTTGCAAGACCTTATGCCTTAAACGATTTGTTATCGGTTGAAAACATTGATGGGATTGTAATGAGTTATCAAAACAGTAAAATAGCTCAAGAAAAATCAGCACAACTTATTTTTGGATCTATTCCTGCAAAAGGTAAATTACCTGTTAGCGCAGGTCCAAACTTTCCAGTCGGAACAGGAGAAACATTAAATTCTATATTGAGCTTAAGTTATGGTTTGCCAGAACGTGTTGGTATGGATTCTGAACTTTTAAGTCGAATAGATTCTGTAGCAAACTATGCAATAAATGGTAAGATGACACCAGGAATTCAACTATTAGTAGCGCGTAGAGGAAAAGTAGTTTACAATAAGAATTTTGGGTATCATACCTATGAGAAAAAGCAAAAGGTTGGTTTTGACGATGTTTACGATGTGGCGTCGTTGACAAAAATATTAGCAACACTTCCGGTTTTAATGGAATTAGAAGAGCAAGGTTCTATTTCTTTAGATGATAAATTAGGTGAATTAATTCCAGAGTATAGAAACACAAATAAAAAAAATGTAACACTTAAAAGAATGTTATCCCATTATGCGAGGCTCAAACCTTGGGTACCATTTTACTATGCTACATTAGATTCTGTAACTAAGAAGCCAGACCCTAAATATTATAGAAAATCACGAACGGAAGGCTTTACAGTAGAAGTGACTAATACGCTCTTTATGCGCGATGACTACAAAGATTCTATTCAAAAAGTAATTCGTGATAGTGATTTGTTACCAAGCTTAAGATACCGTTATAGCGATTTGCCTTATTATATTCTTAAAGATTATCTCGAAGATTTTTATGCAAAACCATTAAGTGAAATTACAGAAGATCGTTTTTATAAATCTTTAGGAGCCAACTATACCACATATAATCCACGAAAAAAATTCAGCTTAAAAGATATTGTACCTACAGAAATAGACAATTACTATAGATACAAAAAAGTGCATGGTTATGTGCACGATATGGGAGCTGCTATGCAAGATGGTATTGGTGGACATGCAGGTATTTTTAGTAATGCTAATGATGTCGCCAAAATAATGCAGATGTACCTGCAAAAAGGATTTTATGGTGGCAAACGCTATCTAAAAAGTGAAACCATAGATAAATTTAACTACTGTTACTATTGTGGTAACAATAACAGGCGAGGAGTTGGGTTCGATAAACCTCAGTTAGGTGAAGAAGGTCCAACCTGTGGCTGTTTATCTATGACCAGTTTTGGACACTCAGGCTTTACAGGAACGTATGCTTGGGCAGATCCTGAAGAAGAACTTGTATATGTATTTTTAGCAAATAGAACCTATCCAGAAGCTGGAAAAAACCTATTGCTAAGAGAAGATATTAGAACTAATATTCAAGCCTTAATATATGAGGCCATTATAGATTAATTTTTAAAATTGTAAGTTTTCAAATTCATTTTGGACTATTAATTAAATTTTAATGTCTGGTTGAGTGCAGTCGAAACCTATTTTAGTTGAATTATTAAAACCTTTCAACTACGCTCAAGAAGACATCATTGATATTATATAAACATGAAAATAGGAATAGTTTGTTACCCAACATTTGGTGGAAGTGGAGTTGTAGCTACAGAATTGGGCTTAGAGCTTTCAAAACGTGGTCATGAGATTCACTTTATAACCTACAGTCAACCAGTACGATTAGAATTGTTGAGTAATAATGTTCACTTTCACGAAGTTCACGTACCAGAATATCCTTTGTTTCTATACCAACCATACGAACTTGCCTTATCTAGTAAATTAGTAGATATGGTGAAACTACATGGTATTGAATTGCTGCATGTACATTATGCCATTCCTCATGCTTACGCTGCGTATATGGCGCAACAAATGCTAAAAGATGAAGGTATTTTTGTTCCTATAGTAACAACATTACATGGTACAGATATTACTTTAGTTGGTAGCCATCCGTTTTACAAACCAGCCGTAACGTTTAGTATTAATAAATCTAATGCAGTGACGTCGGTTTCAGAAAGTTTAAAGCAAGATACCTTGCGCTTATTTAATGTAAAAAGAGATATACATGTCGTTCCAAATTTTATTGATTTAGAAAAACACGAATATAATTTTACGGATTGTCAACGCGAAATGATGGCTGAAGATGACGAGCGTATTATAACACATATCAGTAATTTTAGGGAAGTGAAACGCATACCAGATGTTATTAAGGTGTTTTATAACATTCAAAAAGAATTACCAGCAAAATTAATGATGGTTGGAGAAGGGCCTGAAAAAGAAGCTGCTGAAAAATTAACTGAAGATTTAGGAATTTCAGATCGCGTTATTTTCTTTGGAAATAGTCATGAAATAGATAATATATTATGTTTTAGTGACCTGTTTTTGTTGCCATCACAAACCGAAAGTTTTGGTTTAGCAGCTTTAGAAGCTATGGCAAGTGGTGTTCCTGTCATTTCTACAAATACAGGTGGCTTGTCTGAGGTTAATGAACATGGTTTTTCTGGTTATTTGAGCGATGTTAATGCTATTGAAGATATGTCAGATAATGCCATAAAAATATTAGCAGATTTAAATACCTTAAGTCAGTTTAAGGAGAATGCCAAAATACAATCTCAAAAATTTGACTTGCACAATATCGTTCCTAAGTATGAAGCTATTTATGAAGAAACGTTAAAGAAGTTTATGGTTCATTAGGAACTAGTTATTAGTCCAAAGTTCGCAGTCTCTACTCAGAAAATAAATTATAGGGTTATGTAGCCAGTTGGCAAATAGGTCCTTGTGTAACTTTGTACAAACTTGTTGTGGCTTTACGCCATTTTTTATAGCATCCAACTTCCAACTTCCAACTTCCAATTTCCAACTTCGAACTTCGAACTTCCAACTTCACCTACCACATATCGCTAACTTCCTGTTTTATAAAAGCAAGCGCAGCATTACTAGGAGCAGGTTTGTCCATAAGTTCGGTTAAAATAACTTCACGAAGCTTGTTTGCAGTATCTGTATTTTCGTGTTGTGTCGCTTTCCTAATCAACTGAATTGTTGCATTTTTTGCAGCTTGTGTAATAGACCAACATTGATCGCTAACATAAATTTGTTGCGATAAATTATGTTCAAATTCTTGCTCTATGGTTGCGATAAGTAAACTTTCGTAATCTTCTTTATTTGAAGATGTTGGATGAACTCTTGTGAGTAGTTTTGCCGGAGCAATTCGCTCTAAAAAAAGAGCCATACGTTCGTAGGCTTGTAAACGTAATGGAAAGGTTTCTTTTTGCAAATCTTTTTGTAACAAGAAACGTCTACGGCTATTTTCATTTTCTATGTGTTGTTTAAAGAAATAGTAAGCAATTGCACCAACGACTAATGCAGGAGCAATACTAAATAATAATTCGATAATGTTATCAATATCCATTTAAACTGATTTTTTATGAGTTAAGATTAATTATGAAATCGTTAAAATACATAATTTGATTTGAGTAATTTAAAACATTAAAATGTAAAGTTAATTTAATTTAAAGATTTAGAAATTTTATCACCATAAATATGAATTCAAAATATAAAAAATCTGGAGTTATAATCGCTGTTGTAGGTGCTGTAATAATGATCCTCACCTTTATAACAAATATTATAATTGAACGTAAAATAAAGAATGCCATCGACGACCTGCCAAAAACAGTAGATGTAACATATGCTTCAATTGAAGCTTCAGTATGGAGTGGTAACTTAACATTGTTTTCGCCTTATGTTATCGTTAATGGTGAAACTACGGATAAAGTAATTCTTGAAACGGAATCCTACACCATAGAAGTTAATAGTCTAAGCTATTGGGACTTTCTTTTTAATGATAAAATTTCAATGGAATCTATTGTAGTTAATGACTTAATTTCTAAATACAAACATAATCCATTGGTGAAAAAGGACGATTATAATAGAAGTTTTCTAGATAAAATTAAAAAAGCTATTCAGGTTGATAAAATTGAAATTAAGGATGCAGATGTTCTCATTTCAAATTATGATACCGACTCATTACTATTAAGTATTCCAAAGTTTAATTTTAAGTTATTAGATTTTAAAATCAATCCAAACGAATCTAAAACAAATAAAAACATCACTTTTAAAGATTTTGAATGCAATGCTCAACACATAAAATGGGCAACCAATGAATTTGAAAACATAACAATAGATTCAGCGCATGCAACACATCATAATGCCAATTTTAAAGGCTTTGAGCTAAAGACAAAATATACAAAAGCGGACTATTCAAAAATTCTAGAAAAGGAACGCGATCATTTCAACTTAGCGGTAAAAGAGATTCAAATTTTGGATATGGATTTTGGTTATAATGATGAGGATGTGTTTTATTTTATGTCAGAAAAAATCGATTTAAACACACCTGATGCAGAAATTTATAGAGATAAGTTAGTAGCTGACGATTTTTCGTATAAGCCGTTATACGGCACATCACTTAGAGATTTAGATTTCAATTTAGGGTTAAAAAGGGTTGAAATTATAGATGGCAAAATATCGTATTTAGAAAAAGTAAAATCAGACGAAGAAGCTGGTCGATTAGATTTTGCAGCTATGCAGGCATCATTTACTAACATTGGAAACACCTTTGGTAATGATGATACTGTGATTCAAATTCAGTCGACTTTTATGGAGAATTCATCTTTAAATGTCGATTGGAATTTTAAAGTTGCAGACACAACAGATCAGTTTATTTTTAAAGCAGATTTAGGGCTTTTTGATGCGACACAAATGAATCAGTTTACCCAACCTAATCTATATGTTGGTTTAGATGGTGAATTAAAACAAACATACTTTACTATTAGTGGTAACCCAATAGCATCTCGTATTGATATGAAAATGAAGTATGACGAATTTGAAATTTCAGTTTTAAAAAGCAACGGGAAAGAAAAAAATAAATTCTTATCTAGTTTAGCTAATCTTTTCGTTTCAAAGGATAGCGAAGACGATAAAAAGAAGTATCGTTACGGTCAAGCAGAAGAGGTAGAACGAGTCACTAATAAATCGGTATTTAACTTTATATGGTTAAGTATTAAAGCGGCTTTGCTTTCTGCAATGACTGGAGATGGTAATAAATAAACGGTTTGTACGCTTTTAGGTCAAATAAAATTTATATCTCAGTAATTTATATATAAGTTATTGATATGTATACAACTACAATTCTTAATAGTTTGTTTATAATTTATGTCATTTCAATGAGGTAAACTATAGTAGTATCCGTAATTTTACTCCTTCAAAAATTTTTAAATTGGAAAAGTATCTCAGTCAACTTAACGATGCACAATTAGAACCTACAATTCAGGTGAATGGACCAATGATTATTATTGCTGGTGCAGGTTCTGGTAAAACACGTGTGCTTACGTACCGTATAGCTTATTTATTGAGTAAAGGTATTGATGCCTTTAATATTTTAGCATTAACCTTTACGAATAAGGCTGCCAAAGAAATGAAAGGTAGAATTGCAGATATTGTTGGTGATGAAGCAAAAAACCTTTGGATGGGAACATTTCACTCTGTTTTTGCAAAGATTTTACGTTTTGAAGGCCATCATTTAGGATATCCAAGCAACTTTACTATTTATGATACTCAGGATTCTCAGAAATTAATGGGTGCTATAATCAGAGAAATGGGGCTTGATAAAGATATTTATAAAACGAAGCAGGTGTATAGCCGCATATCATCTTATAAAAACAGTCTTGTAACCGTAAAAGCCTATTTTAAAAACCCTGAGTTAATGGAAGCAGATGCCATGGCAAGGAGACCTCGAATGGGTGAGATTTATAAAGAATATGTCGATCGCTGTTTTAAGGCAGGTGCTATGGATTTCGATGATTTATTGCTGAGAACCAATGAGTTATTAACACGTTTTCCTAATGTGTTGGCGCAATATCAAGATAAGTTTCGATATATCTTAGTAGACGAGTATCAGGATACGAACCACTCACAATATTTAATTGTCCGTGCTTTGGCAGATCGTTTTCAAAACATCTGTGTCGTTGGTGATGATGCGCAAAGTATTTATGCGTTTCGTGGTGCCAATATTAATAACATTTTGAATTTTCAAAAGGATTATGATGATGTTAAAATGTTTCGATTAGAACAAAATTACCGCTCTACTAAAAATATTGTTGGTGCGGCAAATTCTGTAATTGAACATAACAAAACAAAGATTGATAAAATCGTTTGGACAGCTAATGTTGAGGGCGAAAAAGTAATTGTACATCGCGCAATGACAGATGCCGATGAAGGACGTTATGTAGCAAGTACTATTTGGGAAACCAAAATGAACAATCAGCTTGATAATAGCGATTTTGCCGTTTTGTATCGTACCAATGCGCAATCGAGAGCAATTGAAGATGCCTTAAGAAAACGAGATCTTCCATACCGAATTTATGGTGGTTTATCATTCTATCAGCGTAAGGAAATTAAAGACGTTACCGCTTATTTGCGTTTAATTCTTAATTCTGCAGATGAAGAAGCTTTAAAACGAATCATTAATTATCCGGCACGAGGCATTGGCCAAACTACACTAGATAGGTTAGTGGTTGCAGCAAATGCAACAGGAAAAACAATCTATGATGTTATAAAGGAAATTGATTCCATTTCTATCAATATTAATAATGGAACTAAAAATAAACTACGCGATTTTATTACGCTTATAGAAAGTTATAAGGTGATGAATAAAACAGCAAATGCCTTTGATTTGGCAGAGCATGTTTCAAAAACAAGTGGCTTAGTTAAGGAATTAGGTAAAGATGGAACGCCAGAAGGTGTTACTAAAATGGATAATGTTCAGGAGTTACTTAATGGTATTAAAGATTTTGTGGAAGGGCAAATTGAGTTAGCAGACGCAGGCGATTCTTTAGCAGAGTTTTTAGAAGATGTAGCGTTGGCAACCGATTTAGATGGTGATAAAGGTGATCCAAACCATGTGGCTTTAATGAGTATTCACATGGCAAAAGGATTAGAATTTGGGCACGTTTTTATTGTAGGAATGGAAGAAGATTTATTTCCAAGTGCCATGAGTATGAATACTAGAAGCGAACTAGAGGAAGAACGTCGATTATTTTATGTAGCTTTGACGCGGGCCGAACAACAAGCCTATTTAACATATACACTATCGCGTTACCGATGGGGAAAACTGATTGATGCCGAACCAAGTCGTTTTATCGAAGAAATTGATGATGAGTTTGTTAACATCGTTACACCTTTAAAAGAACGTCATAACCCTATGTTAGACGCGTCTATATTTGACGATGTTGAACCAAATAAAGTAAGATTCAAAAAACCTAAAACAGCAAAACTTCAGAAAAAAGAAGCCATGAAGAAACCTGAAAAATTTATAATTAGTACACCAAAAAAGTTAAAACGCGTAAAACATGCAAAAGTTAGTGATGATTCTAATGCTGTAGACTCTAAACTTACCGTAGGTAATACCGTAAACCACCAACGTTTTGGACGTGGACAAGTTATTAAATTAGAAGGTACTGGAGCAGATGCAAAAGCTGAGATTAAATTTCAGAATGGCGATACTAAAAACTTACTCTTACGTTTTGCTAAGCTTGAAATCTTAAGAACAAAGCACGACTAAAGATGCGTTTCAATAAACGTTTGCAGTTTTATTGTTGTATCTAATAAGTTAAGACCATCCCAACCGTGTCCTTCAGTAGGATATAATGTAAATTGATGCGTAACACCTAAGTCTTCAAGTTGATCTCGCATTGCTGTGCCTTGAGTTGTAGGAATTAAAGGATCTTGTCCGCCATAAAATAAAATAGTTGGCGGCGAGGTCAATGTAGCTCGGTGATAAGGACTCACTTCTTCTAAAAATGAGGTTGAAGCGTCTATTCCATAGGAGCTTAGAAGTATTTGAAGCAGTGGATCAGTATTATTTAAGTAAGCAGGATCAGTAAAGTTGGTTGGTCCAACAATACTTGCAACCATGTCAACATTACTGTCAGAATCAAAAGCATAGCTATATAATAAGGATAAATGCGCGCCAGCACTAGTGCCAATAAAGCCTAGATCGTTTGATATTGTATAGTCAGATTGATTAGCTTTTAAATGATTTACAACACTTGTAATATCATTAATTTGCATTGGATATGGAGGATTATCCGCATCTGCTAATCGGTAATTTATATTAACCACAGCATAGTTTGGCAATTGATCCTTTATAAAATCTTTAATTTCATTCATATCAGCTTTATCGCCAGACGTCCAACCGCCTCCATGAACAAGAATTATAGTTTTTGTATCCATTGTGCGATTGGCAGGCAAATATAAATCAAAAACCTGATCGCTATCATCACCATAAGAAACATTTAGTTCTTCGTAGGATGCATTGGTGTTTGTAGGCGCTATGTTTCCATCATCAGTTTGATCAGATGAACATGATAAATATGTTGAAATTGATAAAAAAAAGATGGATATAAATATTAGTCGTTTCATATTGAAAAAAATATAGTTACTTTGTATAACGTGTTTGAAAGATACATATTATGGCTGAGTTTATTAGAATATATTCCGAAAATCCGAATCCAAAGGAAATTCAAAAAGTAGTTAAAGTGTTGAAAAACGGTGGATTGGTAATTTATCCAACCGATACCGTATATGGTTTGGGGTGTGATATTACCAATATCAAAGCCTTAGAGCGTATTGCTCAAATAAAAGGAGTGAAGTTAGAAAAGTCTAATTTTTCATTTGTTTGTAAAGATTTAAGTAATCTAAGCGATTATGTAAAGCAAATAGACACTACAACATTTAAAATTTTGAAACGTGCTTTACCAGGACCATATACGTTTATTTTGCCTGGTTCTAAAAATCTGCCAAATCCATTTAAGAAACGAAAAACCGTAGGTATAAGAGTACCAGATAATTCTATAGCTTTAGCCATTGTGGAAGCTTTAGGTAATCCTATAGTGTCTACATCTATTAGAGATGACGATGATGTTTTAGAGTACACTACAGATCCAGAATTAATTCTTGAAAAGTGGGATAAACTAGTTGATTTGGTTATCGATGGTGGTTATGGTGATAATGAAGCGTCAACTATAATCGATTTGTCCGTCGATCCTCCAGAGGTTATCAGAGAAGGTAAAGGTGGATTGGAGATATTTTAGTTCTTGTGATACGCTCCTCTTATAGGTTTTTTTACACTATAAAATAAAACCAAGCCAATTATTCCTGTCACAAAAAAGCCAATAAAAAGAGGTAATACTGAAGTTTTAATAAAACTACCAATAAAGTTAGCAATTGGTACAGCCATTACGGTTGAAATAAACCCGTTTAGTGCAGCGCCAACACCAGCAATGTGTCCCATTGGCTCCATAGCTAAAGCTCTATAATTTCCAAATAAGAAAGCAACACTTGCAAATTGAAGCATTAAGAAGACCATCAAAACTTCTATAGGTGGATTTATACCAGACCAGAACGTAATTACAAAAATTAGAGAATTGACGACAAATACAATTAACGCAATATGTACTAAATTCCACATACCAAATCGAATAACAATGGCGCTATTTAAAAATGTTGATAATCCAATAGTGATGGCTAAACTGGCAAAAATGTAAGGGAATAAATCTCCTAATTCGTATTGAACTTGAAAGATTTGTTGAGATGTACTCAAATACACCATAAAAGAACCTGTAACTAAACCAGAAAGTAGCGTATAAATTACTGCCGATTTTATTCTAAAAAAGGTAATAGCTCCAGCTTTAAAATTAGTGAATCGAAACGTTTTTTTATATTTTTCATGAAGTGTTTCGGGTTGTCGTTGCCAAAACCATAATATGATCAACGAGCCAAAAGCTAAGTTTACCGTAAAAATAGAATGCCATCCAAAATGATTTAATAAAAATTGACCTAACATTGGTGCAATTACTGGAACTAAAATAAAGGTCATGGTGACGATAGACAAAATTTTAGCCATATGGTCACCACTATAAGAATCCCTTACAATAGCAGTACTCATAGTTCGTGGTGATGATAACCCAACGCCTTGTAAAACACGTCCAAATAGCATCATTTCAAAATTTCGAGTTGTAATGCAAATAATAGAAGCGATAACAAATACGGCAAAACCAAAATAGACCATAGGTTTACGACCAAAACTATCAGACAATGGCCCAAAAATGAGTTGTCCAAAACCTAATCCTAAAAATATAGCTGTAATTAGTTTTTGATTTTCGGTTTCGTTTACACTACTTAAATAATCACCTATTTCTGGTAAAGCAGGTAAAACTGCATCGATTGATAGTGCTACAATAGACATTAAAGCTGCCATTAACACTACAAATTCTAGTTGGGACCGTTTTTGATTTTGCATGGCGCAAAAGTAAGAGAATAATCACCTATTTTTTACTAGAAATACTGCGAATATTAAAATATCATTCAACATGTTAACAGATACATTATTATCAGTGTTTAAAAGAGATTTTAATAAATTAATCGAAGAAATAAATTTGTATAAAGATGTATTTGGTTGGTCCTAGCATAACCGTTTATTGGATTAACTATATGTAGAAAGACCTACTAGGTTTCGGAAACCTAGTAGGTCTGGATATTTTCAATAATAAAAGTATTAAAAACTATATGACTCCTGTCGTTTCGCGACTGTGTTACAAAGGGATATTCCCATGCTTACGATTTGGCTTCGCAATTGTTTTATTTTCTAGCATACTGAATGCCTTAATCAATTTACGTCTTGTGGTTTCAGGCATAATAACTTCATCTACAAAACCACGTTCGGCTGCACTGTAAGGATTTGCAAACAATTTAGCGTACTCGGCTTCTTTTTCTTTCCATTTAGCTTCCTTGTCATCGGCTTTAGAAATTTCACGTTTAAATATAATTTCTGCAGCACCTTTAGCTCCCATCACTGCGATTTCGGCATTTGGCCATGCGAAATTCATATCAGCTCCTATATGTTTAGAGTTCATGACATCATAGGCTCCTCCATACGCTTTTCTTGTAATAACGGTAATTCTTGGCACAGTTGCCTCACTAAAAGCATATAATAATTTTGCACCATTTACAATGATACCATTCCATTCTTGATCTGTTCCTGGTAAAAATCCTGGTACATCTTCTAAGACTAATAACGGAATATTAAAACAATCGCAAAAACGGACAAATCGTGCTGCTTTTTTAGAGCTATCCACATCCAAAACGCCTGCTAAAAACATAGGTTGATTTGCAACAATTCCGACACTTTTTCCACCTAAACGTGCAAAACCAACAATAATATTTTCGGCATAATCCTTATGGATTTCATAGAAAGAATCTTCGTCAATGATACCTTCAATCACCTGATGCATGTCATAAGGTTTGTTTGGATTTTCAGGAACAATGTTAGAAAGCGTATCTCTAACTTCATCTTTAAATTCAAACGAGATATCATCTGCTTTTTCTTTATTACTTTGCGGTAAGTAGCTCAATAGCTTTTTAATATCTTCTAAACACTCTACATCATTGGTCGACGTTTTATGAGCTACACCAGATTTAGAGGCATGCACACTTGCTCCACCTAATTCTTCACTAGTTACTTCTTCATTTGTTACGGTTTTTACCACATTTGGTCCTGTTACAAACATATAACTAGTATCTTGAACCATCAGCGTAAAATCTGTCATGGCTGGCGAATAAACCGCTCCACCAGCACAAGGTCCCATAATGGCAGAAATCTGAGGAATCACACCCGAAGCTTGAACATTTCTATAAAAAATATCAGCATAACCACCCAAAGAGCGTACTCCTTCTTGGATTCTTGCTCCACCTGAATCATTAAGACCGATTAGTGGTGCGCCAACATTAACCGCCATATCCATTATTTTGCAAATTTTTTCGGCATGGGTTTCAGATAAAGAACCACCAAAAACCGTGAAATCTTGAGCAAAAATGTAAATCAATTTACCATTAACCGTACCATAACCAGTGACGACACCATCTCCATAAAACTGTTGGTCTTCCATTCCAAAGTCTTTGGCTCTATGCGTAACTAAGGCTCCGATTTCTTCAAATGAACCTTCGTCCAATAAGTACATTACACGTTCTCTAGCGGTTAGTTTTTTCTTTTGGTGCTGTTTATCTATTCTCGCCTGTCCACCTCCTAATTTGGCTAAAGCTAGTTTATCGTTTAAGGTTTTTATTTTGTTATCCATGCTTTTTTGTGTTTCTCGCTTTTTCTCGCAAAGTTGCTACAGTGTAGCTGTATGTGATAATCGTTTGTGTTTTTAGTTGTATTAACGTTTGTTCTATTAGTGACTATAAGTGACACTAATAACAACGCCATTGACTAATTAGGTATGCGTAATATTTTCTGTTCTTCTAAATAATGTTTCAATGCTATTTTAGCCGCTATTTCAGCTTCTATGTGTTCTTGTTTTTCTAAGAGACTAGGTGAGTAGTACTTTTTTACAAAATGGGTATCAAAGTCTCCACTTCTAAAAGCGTCATGCTCGCAAACAAAACGTCCAAAAGGTAAAGTGGTTTCTACACCTTTAATCTCGTAGTCGTTAATAGCTTTTATCATAAGTTCAATAGCTTCTTCACGTGTGTCGCCATAAGTAATTAATTTTGAAAGCATTGGGTCGTAATAAATTGGAATATCCATACCTTGTTCAAAACCATTATCTACACGTATATTTTTACCTTCAGGAAGTTTGTAAACATCTAAATTTCCTACGCTTGGTAAAAAGTCGTTCATCGGGTCTTCTGCATAAACACGAAGTTCTAATGCGTGGCCATTGATTTTTAAATCCTCTTGTTTAAGCGATAAGTGTTCACCTCTGGCAACTTTAATTTGAAGCTCCACTAAGTCAACTCCAGCAATCCATTCTGAGACAGGATGCTCAACTTGAAGCCTTGTATTCATTTCTAGAAAATAGAAATTTAGATTTTCATCTAATAGGAATTCTACAGTCCCAGCACCAATATAATCACAAGAACGCGCTACGTTAATAGCAGCTTGTCCCATTTTTTCTCTTAATTCTGGTGTTAAAACGGCAGAAGGTGCTTCTTCAACAACTTTTTGATGACGTCGTTGTATAGAACATTCACGTTCAAATAAGTGAATCACCTTACCGTACATATCAGCCATTATTTGGATTTCGATATGTCTTGGTGATGCTACATATTTTTCAATAAATACAGAACCATCTCCAAAAGCATTTTTTGCCTCACTTATTGCTCTGTCCATTTGCGATTCAAATTCTGCTTCGTTTTCTACGATTCGCATGCCTTTTCCACCACCTCCAGCAGACGCTTTAATCAGAATAGGAAAGCCGATGTCTTCAGCTATTTTTTTAGCTTTAGGAATGTCTGTAATCGCTTCGTCTGTACCAGGAACCATAGGAATATTGTAAGCTTTTACCGTTTCTTTTGCAGCCAATTTGCTTCCCATTACTCGGATAGCTTTAGAGCGTGGGCCAATAAATAGAATATCATTGGCTTCACATAATTCTGCAAAATCAGCATTTTCACTTAGAAATCCATAGCCTGGATGAATACCATCTACATGAAGTGATTTTGAAACTTCAATAATTTTATCCCCTCTTAAATACGATTCATTTGAAGGAGCAGGACCAATGCAAACGGCTTGATCTGCATATTTTACGTGAGGTGAATTACGGTCAGCTTCAGAAAAAACAGCGACTGTTTTAATGCCCATTTTTTTTGCGGTTCGCATGACTCTGATGGCGATTTCCCCTCTGTTTGCTACTAATATTTTTTTCATTTTATGCTGAATTTGTTTCAGTTTCTATTCTATTTCAGTAGAATAGTTGTTTTGTTAAATTCAAAATTATTTAAGACCTTTCGACTACGCTTCAAACGCAATTAAAAGCATATTCTTATCTACTGTTTCACCTTGCTTTACCTGAATAGATTTTATAACACCATCTCGTGGTGATTTAAGAACGTTTTCCATTTTCATGGCTTCTAAAATTAATAAAGGATCGTTTTCTGTAACGGATTGTCCTTCTTTTACGTTAATTTCTAGAATTAATCCTGGCATTGGTGCTTTTATATCATTGACTTGTTTAGAAGCTCCAATTTCAAAACCTAAGGCTTCAATTTGTTGATCTAAAGCATCATAAATATCAACGTTATATACCGTATTATTCACCTTAATGGCATATAATTTTCTATTGAAGTTAGATGTTACAATTTCGGCATGTATGGGTGTATGGTCTTGAAGAATATGATAATTGTTATTTGCTGACTTTACAGTATCTAGTTCTTCCAAGCTTTCTTTTGTGACATCGAAAGTATGAGCCGAATTAACTTTTATTTTATACATAAACTGGGGTTTTTTACAGTATTTACGATTTATGGTTTAATCTACTGCAAAATATGAAATTATTAAGTTTTATTTTATGAAATCTATAAAGTTTTAAAGTTTGAGTTTTTCTGATGGACTTTTATGGCTTTTCGAGATAGAATAATACCAATGGCTAATGAGATAAACGCACCAATTGAAATTCCGGGAATAAAATTAATGAATAGGAAAAAATCATAGGCTCCATGAAACAGTACAGCGAGAAATAATCCTGTTAGATTAAGCACGACTCTATTTTTTGAGAATTTTGCTTTTCCCATATAAAAGCCCATAAGGATGCCGAAAGTTGCATGAGCAGGCACAGCTGTGAATGCTCTTAAAATAGCAGTAAGGTGCCCACCTTCAATAACGTACATTATGTTTTCAGTACAAGCAAAACCCATGGAAACCATAACAGCATAGACAATACCATCATAAGGTTCATTAAATGCTTTTTTAGGTTGCGCGAAATACCTTACGATGACATATTTGCTAAATTCTTCGGCTAAAGCAACTACAATAAAGGCTTGTATAAATTGTTGCCATATGCTATAATTATCTGTTATAGGAATTAATCGTCCTGTAAAAAGATATAATACAAAGACAATTATAATGCTTAAAGTAGCACCAAAAAGAAAACTTTTAATTAGTAATCCTCTAGGTTCTTTTTCATATTTATCTTGAATGTAGATATATAAAAGTATGGCAAGAACAGGAGCAATGGCAAATAAAAGTAAACTCATATCAGTGTATGATCTTTAATTGTTTTCAATATAAATTTATAATAGGTAGTATTACTTGTTACAAAATGCATATTGCTTTCACTGCCTTTTAATAAGCTTTCAAACGCATCTAACGACACTAATTTTACAGCTTCAACTTCGCTTTCCTGAATAATTAAATCTGTTAAATCGACAGTCAATTCAGCAATAAAGACTTGATGAAACTCATTATCTTGAATTTTACCGTCATTATAACTGGTTTCATGAAGAAAAACACCAACTTGTTTTAGATTATGAGGTTCTAATTTTAGCCCGATTTCTTCTTTAGTTTCTCGTAAAGCGGCTTCAATAAACGATTCGCCAGCATCAATATGTCCTGCGACTGAAACATCCCAAAGTAAAGGGAATATAGTTTTTTTGTGCGAGCGTTGTTGTAGTAGAATTTCACCACTAGACGTAAATAACCATAAGTGAATGGTATTGTGATACAACCCTTTGGCATGTGCTTCAGATTTTAAAGCTGTAGTTCCAGTTGGTTGACCGTTTTTATCAACGATGTCTATAATTTCGTCCATAGTTTATTAAGAGACATTTTTGTGTTGAAAAACACCCCTAAAGTCCCCTCAAGGAGACAGTCTCACTGTTGCGCTTAAAAAAATCTGAAAGATTTTTTTAAGAATTGTCCCCTTGAGGGGACTTTAGGGGTGTAAACTTGTATAATGTTCTTCTTTTGACAACTGCTCCACAGTTCTGATTACTATTTGAAATAGCTAAACGTTTCTCCGTCTTCTATTTTCAATAATGTTTCATAAATTAATTTAATCACATTTTCCACATCATCTCTATGAACCATTTCTACAGTAGTGTGCATATATCGTAATGGTAATGAAATTAGAGCAGAAGCGACACCTCCATTGCTATAAGCAAAGGCGTCTGTATCTGTTCCTGTTGCTCGCGATAACGCTGCACGTTGAAATGGTATTTTCTTAGCTTCAGCCGTATCTGTAATTAAATCTCTTAATTTTTGTTGCACAGCAGGTGCATAAGCTACCACAGGTCCTTTTCCGATTTCAGCATAACCTTGTGTTTTTTGCTCAATCATAGGTGTTGTAGTATCATGCGTTACGTCTGTAACAATAGCTACATTTGGCTTAATAGTTTGCGTAATCATTTCAGCACCACGCAATCCAATTTCTTCTTGAACGGAATTAGTAATATAAAGCCCGAATGGTAACGTTTTTTTATTCTCTTTCAATAAACGCGCTACTTCAGCAATCATAAAACCTCCCATTCTGTTGTCTAAAGCTCTACAAACAAATTTGTCTTTATTCAGAATATGAAATTCATCTGGATACGTAATAACACAGCCTACATGAACTCCCATTTTATCCACCTCTTCTTTGTCTTTTGCTCCGATATCAATCGTAATATTATCTGGTTTTGGAGCTTGTTCTTTCGCTTTACTTCTGGTATGAATTGCAGGCCAACCAAAAACACCTTTAACAATGCCGTTTTTGGTATGAATGTTTACAATTTTACTTGGTGCAATTTGATGGTCACTTCCTCCATTTCTAACCACATAAATTAAACCGTTATCAGAAATATAGTTGACATACCACGAAATTTCATCAGCATGTCCTTCAATAACAACTTTAAATTTTGCCTTTGGGTTAATCACTGCAACCGCAGAGCCATAGGTGTCTGTTATAAATTCATCTGCATATGGTTTTAAGTAATCCATCCATATTTTCTGGCCTTCCCATTCGTAACCGGTTGGTGAAGCGTTGTTTAAATATTTTTCTAGAAAATCGAGTGATTTTTTATTGAGTATGCTTTTTGAAGCCATAATAAATGTTTTGAGTTTTTGTAAAAATAATAGGATTTCCTAAGCTTTAATAGCTTTTAAAATTTTTTTGTAACAAATTCTACTATTTTTACACTAATACATCAATAATCTTAAACATAATTTCGAAACGATGAAGCTAGTAATTACCAACCTTACTAAAACGTATAAAAATGGTGTAAAAGCCATAGACAATCTTAATCTTGAAATTGGAACAGGAATGTTCGGTCTTTTAGGTCCAAATGGCGCTGGTAAATCTTCATTAATGCGAACGATTGCCACATTACAGAGTCCGGATTCTGGATCAATACAATTTGGGGATATTAATGTTTTAGAAGACAAAATGGCTTTACGAAAAGTATTGGGGTATTTGCCGCAATCGTTTGGTGTTTATCCTAAAATGTCCGCAGAAGCCTTGTTAGATTATTTTGCCACCTTAAAAGGAATAAGTTCAAAAACAGACCGACAAGCTATAGTAAAGGAAGTGTTAGATATTACCAATTTGTACGATGTACGTAAAAAACACGTCGCAGGTTATTCTGGTGGAATGAAACAACGTTTTGGTATTGCGCAGTTACTATTAAACAATCCGAAATTGATTATCGTCGATGAACCAACAGCAGGCTTAGATCCAGCAGAGCGTCATCGTTTTTTAAATGTTCTGCGAGAAGTTGGCACCAATTGTACAGTCATATTTTCGACACATATTGTTGAAGATGTTAAGGAACTATGTAACGATATGGCCATTTTAAATGGTGGACAAATTTTAAAACAATCGACGCCATCGCAAGCAAGAGCAGAACTGCAAGGTCGTATTTGGACTAAGGTTATTGATAGAGATGATTTAGAAGCGCATGAAACGCAATACAATTTATTGTCCTCTAATTATAATGAAGATAACTCACTGAATATTCGTGTGTTTAACGATTCGCAACCCAATGAAGATTTTGTATCCGTTGAGCCACAATTAGACGATGTGTACTTTATAGCACTTAAGCAAGACGAGCCAGTAAGTGCGGTTTAATTTTAATCTAAAAAGTACATTTATGTTTTCTACAATATTTTTTTATGAATTGAAGTACTGGTTAAAACGACCTGCGACTTACATATACATGGCTATTTTCTTTATGCTATCTGTTTTAATGGCTGCAACCACAGCAGGCATATTCGATAGTATTACAGCAACAACGAGTTCTGCACGAATAGTGAATTCACCAATTGCAATAAACAACCTGTTTAATTCCGTTGCTATTTTAATTTTCTTTTTGTTTCCATCTATTATTGGTGCGTCTATTAATAGGGATTTTAAAAGTGAAATGCATTCCATTTTATATTCGTATCCATTTACCAAAGCCAATTACTTATTTGCTAAATTTTTCAGTGCTATCGTGGTGGTTACGCTAATTGTATTAACTATTGGTATAGGCATGTTTATAGGTTTTAGACTACCAGGTACCAATTCTGATTTGGTGACTGCGTTCGATTTTAAATCGTATTTTAATGCCTATTGGCTTTTTATCTTACCTAATATTTTATTGTTTGGAGCCATCGTTTTTGCAGTCGTTACATTTACAAGAAACATTGCGGCAGGATTTATAACCGTTATTCTATTGTTGTTTGTACAAGGTGTAACGGAAAGTTTATTATCAGATCCAGATAGTCGCTATTTATCTGCCTTATTAGATCCTTTTGGAGGGTCAGCATCTAACTATTATACACGGTATTGGACGGCTTACGAACAAAATGAATTGCATATTCCGATAAAAGAAGTGATTCTCTATAACCGTTTAATTTGGTTAGGAGTAGCAAGCTTGGTGTTTGGATTGGTGTATAAGTTTTTTACATTTAGTCAGAATGCCATGTCCTTTTCACTCTTTAAAAAACAGAAAGGAGAGCGATCTACGAAGCGTAATTTTGGAGGAATCACAAAAATTAACCTTCCTAAAGTTACTAACGATTATTCATTTATTCAAAATTTAAAAACAACTTGGAATATTTCGAATATAGAGTTTAAGTACATCGTTAAAAGTTGGGCATTTATATGTATTGTCTTGGTTGGCCTTATCGTTGTGCTCATTGCATTGTCCGATTTTGGAAATCCAACAGGAACCGCATCTTACCCAAGAACTTGGTTGATGCTACGAGGAGGAAGCGCCTTTGTGTTTGCTATTAATATCTGTACATTTTTATATGCAGGTATGTTAGTCAACCGAAGCAAAATAGCCAATGTTAACGGGTTAGAAGATGTAACACCAATCCCAAATTGGTCGTTGTTTTTATCTAAATTCATTGCCATAGTTAAAATGCAAGTGTTATTACTTACTGTAATTATGATTGCAGGTATATTGTTTCAACTGTATAAGGGCTATTTCGATATTGAAATCGGTTTATATATAAAGGAACTCTTCGGGTTAAAACTGATTAATTATGTGATTTGGGCATTCTTATCATTAATGATTCAAACCGTAATTAGAAATCCATATTTAGGATTGTTTATATTGTTAGTCATTGCTGTAGCGATTCCATTATTAAGTTTGGCAGGAGTAGAGCAAGCAGTATTTAAATACAACGAAGGTCCAGGATTTAGTTATAACGATATGAATGGTTACGGAGATTCCTTAGCCAGATACTTAACCTATAAATTCTATTGGGTTCTAGGTGGTTTAGTATTTATGCTTATTGCAGCTCTATTTTGGGTACGTGGATTACCACATTCATTTAAAGAACGTATAAAAATTGCAAAACAACGTTTTACAACACCTGTTGCAATTGCATTTATAGTACTCGTTGCTGGATTTTTAACCATGGGATTCACCATTTACAAAGGCACTAACATTAATAACGATCGTTACTCTTCAAAGGAAGCTGAAGAACTGAGAGTTAAATGGGAAAAAACGTATAAAAAATACGAAGATTATGCGCAACCACGTATTGTTGCTGTAAACGTAAATATGGACTTGTTTATAGATGAACGTAATTTTGAGTCGTCTGGAGAATATACAATGATCAACAAAACGGATAAAGCCATTGACAGTATTTTCTTAAATCATAACGATTATCCTAGTACGTTTAAATTTAGTCGTGAAAACGCATTAGTTTCAGAAGATACCATATACCATTTTGATATTTATAAGTTGAAACAGCCCATGATGCCAGGCGATACCATGACCTTAAACTTTACGGTTAAGAACAAGCCAAACACCTTATTTGTTTCTAATTCTCCTGTAATCGAAAACGGAACGTTTATAAACAATATGACGTTGTTTCCGAGTTTAGGTTATAATGGTGGAGAGCTTACCGATGATAAAACACGTGAGAAATATGATTTACCACCAAACAAGCTAAAACCGCATCCATCAGATTCTACAGCCTTAGGAAACACCTATATTTCTAAGGATAGCGATTGGATAGATTTTGAAGCTACAGTAAGCACAAGCGAAGACCAAATTGCTATTGCGCCAGGCTATCTTCAAAAAGAATGGGTTGAAGATGGCAGGCGTTATTTTCATTATAAAATGGATAGTAAAATCTTGAATTTTTACGCCTTTAATTCTGCAAAATATGAAGTTAAAAAAGATAAGTGGAACGATGTTAATCTCGAAATTTATTATCACAAAGGTCATGAGTATAATTTAGAAAGCATGATGGATGGCATGAAAACCTCCTTGGCATACAACAGTGAAAATTTCAGCCCATACCAGCATAAGCAATTGCGAATTATAGAGTTTCCGAGTGGAGGATTTGCACAGTCATTTCCTAATACAATACCGTTTTCTGGTGATGTAGGTTTTATCGCTGTTGTAGACGAGGATGCAGACGAAGATGATGCTGGCTTAAACTTTATGTATGCAATTACAGTTCACGAAGTTGCACACCAATGGTGGGCACACCAAGTTATAGGAGCCGATGTTTTGGGTGCAACTATGTTATCTGAAAGTTTATCGGAATACGTCGCTCTAAAAGTGTTAGAAAAAGAACTTGGAAAAACGCAAATGCGTAAGTTTTTGAGAAAATCATTAGATGATTATTTACTCAGGAGAACCTTTGAGCGTAAGCGAGAAAAACCATTAATGTATAACGATGGTCAAGGTTATATTCGCTATCAAAAAGGCTCATTGGTGTTTTATGCATTGAGTGATTATATTGGAGAAGATGTGCTAAATGGAGCGTTAAAAACTTATGTTGAAAAAGTGAAGTTTCAAGAGCCACCTTATACCACGTCTATCGATATGGTCAATCATATTAAAGCTGTAACACCAGACAGTTTACAATATGTAATTACGGACATGTTTGAAACCATAACGTTATATGACAATAAAACTAAAAACGTAACCACTACCGAATTAGCTAATGGAAAATATCAAGTAGACATTGAGTTTGAAGTGAGTAAATACAGAAATAACGAAAAAGGAAAGCAGATTTTTACTGACAAAGGAAAAGATTCCATTTCGTTTTTAGCAGAAGGGAAGGAGAAGCCAATCTTATCATTACCACTTCAAGATTATATAGATATTGGGATTTTTACAGAACATGAAGTCGATGGAAAAATGAAAGAAAAGGAACTTTATCTTAAGAAACATAAAATCACATCAATAGATAATACCGTTTCAATTATTGTCGATGAAAAACCAACTGAAGTAGGAGTAGATCCGTACAACAAATTAATTGATAGAATGTCAGGAGATAATCGTCAGTCCATTGGGAGCCTGACGGAAAGTACAGAGGACTAACACGCCTTGTAATAATTTAATTGAGAAGCTGAATTGATTCAGTGAAACATCATACTAAGACCTTTCAAATCGTTTGCATTTGAAAGGTCTTTTGGTTTATAAAAGTTTGAAAAAGTTTTATAATATTAATAATAATTTAAGGGTATAGACTGTAAATATTACTAATTTTGAAATTGTTAAGAATGTAACATTGGAACGATTTTGGCGTTAGACTAGTTCATGAAGTATATTACCTATATAGCATTGTTTTTTTCAGTTGCGATAAGTGCACAAGAAGATCCTGTAAAACAAGATTCTACAGAAGTGCATTATATGATTATTGAAGGAGATTCCGTGCCTGTAACGTCGGTAAAATTAAAGGAAGTTCTAGTGTTACCTAATTTAAAGTTTGAGGACAGAGCCGCTCGAATTCGATACATTATTTTAAGACGAAAAACTCTAAAAGTATATCCTTATGCCAAGTTGGCTGCAGAACGATTAGAGTCTTTACAAGAGCGCTTAGATGCTTTAGAACGCAAGCGTGACAAAAAACGGTACGCTAAAATTATTCAGAATTATATTGAAGACGAATTTTCAGCGGAATTAAAGAAACTCACCAAAACCGAAGGCCAGATTTTAGTGAAACTCATTCACAGACAAACCGGAAAAACAACCTTTGAGCTTATTAAAGAATTACGAAGTGGTTGGCGAGCCTTTTGGTTTAATAGTACAGCAAGTTTGTTCGATATTTCTTTGAAAAAAGAATTTAGTCCAATTAATGAAGAGGAAGATTATTTAATTGAAGATATTCTACAGCGCGCTTTTAGAAATCAACAATTAATACGACAAGAACCAGCTTTTGAAATTGATTTTTACGAGAGTTTAAACAAATGGTCTCAACCAAAAAACACGATTAATTCTAAAGAATAAACCATGCGCATTCAATCTCAATTTGAAGAACAATTAAATGCTTGGACACATGGAATAGGAGCTGCATTAGGAATTGCTGCATTGGTGTTATTGACTGTAAAAGTAGATGATACAACACCTTGGAGTTTATTTAGTGTCGTTGTTTACGGAATTTCTATAATAGTGCTTTTCTTAGCGTCTACATTTTATCATGCCGTAAAAGGGGAGAAGCGCAAGCATTACTTTAGAATTGTAGATCATATAAGTATCTATTTACTTATTGCTGGCACCTATACACCAGTTTTATTAATAAGTCTTACTGATAGTTTGGGTTGGCCATTATTTTGGACAGTTTGGGGAATTGCGGCTTTTGGTGTCATTATTAAGCTCTTTTTTACAGGTCGTTTTGAGGTTATTTCAACATTACTGTATTTGGTAATGGGTTGGCTTATTATTTTCGATTTTTCTAATGTCTCTGAGGCACTTGGTCCAAATGGTATTCTGTGGTTGTTTGCTGGCGGAATGTCATATACAGTCGGTATAATTTTCTATGCCATTCAAAGAATTCCGTTCAACCATGTGATTTGGCATTTGTTTGTTTTAGGTGGAGCAATTTGCCATTTTTTTATGATTTACCTGTTCGTGATTTAGAATTCTAAGTCGTCATAAATTACTTTCTCAGAAATGCCTTCAACATTACCACTATACGCTTTACCTCTTAATTTATTAACGGTGTGAAATGCTAATGCTTCAGATGGAAACTTCTTAATTAATTCTTGAATGTTGATTTTATCCGATTCATTTTCAATGTTATGTAACCATTCATCCTCTTGATTTTCGAGTAAAATTAAAGGCATTCTCGAGGTTTTTAACTTTGGGTTATTATGAATTTTAGACATTACAGCATTTCCTTCAGTAGTTACAATAGAAAATGTATTCATTAATCCGCCAGTTTCAGGATTGGTCCATTCGCTATACAAACCAGCAAGTGCCATAGGTTCGTTATCTTTTCTGTGAATATAAAACGGATAGATCTTGTTATTATAATGGTGATGTTCATAGAAACCATCAACATAAATAATACATCTGTGGTTTACTGCCGAAGTTTTAAAGGATGCTTTTTCAAAAATGGTTTCACCTCGTGCGTTTAGCGTATTGTTCCAGAATTTTTTTTGTTGTTCTACATCATTAATCCATTCTGGTACTAAACCCCAAGTTGCAACTTCCGGAAATTCGGGTTGTCGGTCTGTATAAATTAATAATTCTGGATGATTAAAACCAGACACATGATGCAACGGTAAATCAGTCAAAGGAATTAAATCTTCAATAATTTCTTCAATAGCAGAAAGGTCACCTTTTCGTTTGGCACGTTTTAACTGACTTTCTAAACTGGCTTTAATGTCGTAACACATAATTAACGATTGAACTTTTTGGGTTTTTAAACTCGTTTTAAAATCAGTTTTTATAACACCTAACCCTTAATCGTCCCCATAAACTAAATCAATAAAATCAGACTTTTCTATAGTCCCGAAATAATTTTCAATGGACACCTCTTTTAAGGCTTTACTGATTTCATTTTTGTCATAAGGCACTCCAATAAGCATCGCTTCGAGACTTGAAACGGGTTGTCTACCAAAGAAATCACCAAAGACTTTAAAATCTGAAATATGTCCTTTTTCAACAAAAATACGAAGGTCAATTTCACCAATAGGAAAACGTTTGTTGCGTTCGATATTGAATTTAGGGGAACGTCCAAAATTCCAATCCCATAAATCATATTTTTCAGCTTTTAAATCGTAAACAGCTTTCCATTCTTCTTCCGTTAATTTATAGGTCTCAAACGGTTCGCTGGCTTCGTACAAGCCTATGAGTAGTTGTTTTTTAAAGTCGGCCATAGAAATTGGCGTCTTTAAGAATTCGCTGATATTCGCCACACGACTTCTAACCGACTTATGACCTTTAGATTGAATTTTGCTCATTTTTACCTGAAGCGCTTTAGCGACCTCACTCATGTCTGTATCAAATAGTAAGGTTCCATGACTAATCATTCGTTTTCCGGTAGAAAATTGAGCAGTACCAGAAATTTTCTTCCCATCTACCAAAATATCATTCCGACCTTTAAGTTCGGCAGCAACTCCCATATCGTTTAACACTTTAATGACAGGTGCCGTAAACTTCTTAAAGTTACTAATGCTTTTTCCATCGTGATTAGTAATAAAACTAAAATTCAAATTTCCTAAATCGTGATAAACCGCTCCACCACCAGAAATTCGTCGTACCACATGAATATTATTGGCCTCTATATATTCTTGGTTAATTTCCTCTAAGGTATTTTGATTGCGCCCAATAATAATGGAAGGTTCGTTGATGTAAAACAACAAATAATCCGTAGACGTATCAAAATGTCTTAAAGCATATTCTTCTAAGGCTAAGTTTAATTTTGGGTTGGTTTGCCCTTCGTTATCAATAAATATCATAAAGTTTATCTCGTTTGGTAGCTAACAAAGATAATAATTTGAAATGGCTGAAATAAATAGCTGTTGTTTTATGATTTAAAATTTTTATTGGTTTGATCTAAAAATAAAATTAACTCTATTGCTTACAGTCGTTTTTAATACGTTAATAATGTTGTATCCAAAGCTTGTGTACGATTCGTACATTTTTTCGAATGTAAACACAGCTTCAATTATAAGTAAAATAGATCCTCTTCATTTCAGTTGTTTGCTCATTTTCGTATTCTAAATTAAAACCAGTCCAAATCCATAGAAAGGTATGGCAAAACTCACTGAAGATGACTTTAAAACAAAAATTGAGGCCAACGCTAAATATTTGTTTTCCTCCAATTTTTTAAATCTTAGAAAAGGATATTTTATTTTTCACTCGATTATGTTCTTAATAGAGTGTTTTATTTAATTAGTGCTAGCGGTATTGTCTAAATTTAGTGGCGTAGTTTGGTAACTAAAACAACGTAATTAATTATACAAGGTATTGGCATTTCGTTGTTTTTCACCTCATCAATTTGAATTAACTTTAAATTCTAATTGTTGTATTTAATTCCTAAATTTTCTTTCAGAATATTGCCCTAAGAAATATGCAATTATAATAGGAAGTATCGAAAAAGCGATATAGTTTTCTAAAACGCCATATTCAGATAATAATATTAATATTGCTGTTGATAAAACGATAAAAATGATATCAAACGTTCTTTTTCTCATTATGTGCTATTTTTAAATTCCGATTGAGTGAGCACTACTGCAATCAGTTGATTTAAGTATTTTTAAATATATTAAGCCTGAAATTTATTTTACTTCGTTGCTTTTCTATCTCTTAATAATTTCATCAATAATCCATACACTAAACCTCCAATCAACCAAATTAGAATTTTTATCCAAAAGCGGTCAAAAGTAAAGTCATCCGTAATCAAATCAAGAATACTTGAAAAAACTAACATAATTATTCCAAATATTAAACCTTCTACAACCCAATTAATTTTTGTGTTCATAATTTCGTTTTTAATCTAGTTTAGGATTGCGTAAACAAGCTTAAAATTATATTTAATTTTTATCTCGTCTGCTTTATGAATGCCAACGGCCTCATAAAAATGCAGTAGCGCAGTAAAAATTATTGTTTCTAGATTTGCAATATACTTAATTAAACGCAAAAACGGTTTAAGTTTGCACTCAAGCCGCTATTGCGTTTATACAATGTAGTAAGCAGTTTTTATTTCGTTTTGCAAGTTCCACTATTACAATAAGCTTCTCCAACAGTTTTAGCAACTGCCATTCCAAATATTATGTGTCCCATTAAACTTCCTATTGCCATTAAAACCATAGAGCCATCCATTTTTGGCATTGGCATCATCATTCCCATTATTCGCATCATAACCTGTGCAATTACAAAGGCAATAATTCCAAATACAGCTCCTTTTAACCATACATTGCTAATTTTATGTTTAAAAATACATAAGTAGGTGTACGCAAAGGCAAAGATTATACCTATCATAAAGTGCATTATCCAACCTATAAAAACTGGCATTCCTAACATTCCTGAAAGCATTTTAGGTGGTGACATTTTCGGCATTCCCATCATTGGAGCTACTATCATTACTGCAGTCATTATGACTGTACCGATAATTCCCGCTAAAACTGATTTTTTAATTCTATTGTTCATAATTTTAATTTTTTATTGTTTTTAATACTGCTAATAGCATTTCACCTCCGATTCTTTCTTTATAATTTGGGTTGATGTATTCAAAAAGAATCTTACCTTCTTTGTCTAAAACCATTACCGTTGGTACTGGCATAACTTCAGATGTATCTCCTTTTTGTCCTTTAGCAGCAATAAAACCTTTCAACATTGTTGGCGTTTTAAAGCCAATTCCCACTTGTTGGATAAATTTTGCGTTTGGGTCAGAAAGTAGTGTGTAATTGATACTGTCGTTACTTTTTGTAGATTTTAAGTTTTTATAATCATCTGGACTTATCGCAACGATCTGATAACCCATATCTAAAATATCGTTTTCAATATCTACTAATCCTGAAAGTTGCATATTGCAATATGGACACCAACCACCACGATAAAACACCAAAATAGTAGGCTTTTTCTTTATTAGTCTTTTAAGTTGTGTTAGATTTCCATCAGAATCTTGTAAAGTGGCACTTGGTATTGTTTCTCCAATGAGTAAAGGTGAAATATCTTCTGCATTATTGGGTGCTTGAGCAGAAACCGGTGTTGAACACCAAAAACAAAATATGCCTAATAATGATTTAAAAAACAGCCTCATAAGTTAGTTTTTACGATTTAACTCCATTGGGATGTGAATTTTTACTTCATCGCCAACAACCATAGTGGCTGCCCAATCGCCTGTACCAACTCCGTAGTCTGTTCTATCGATTGTAGTATCAATAACTACTCCTAAAATGATGGTTCCTTCCATCATTGGATGTTCCATTTCTCCCGTAATCTTCATAGGAAGAACCACATTTTTAGTGACGTCTTTAATGGTTAGTTTACCATGGATTAAATATTCTTTGTCTGATTTTTTTTCAAATTTTGTAGATTGAAAAGTCATTTTAGAAAACGTATTTGCATCGAAAAACTCCTTTGATTTTAAGTGCTCATCTCTCTTTTCATCATCCGTATTTATACTGTTTATAGATACCGAAAAATCAGCTTTACTTCCTTTTAAATTGTTTTGGTCGAAATGAATCATACCGTCAAAGTCAGTAAATTTTCCTGGAACAGAAGAGAAGAAGTGGTTGATTGAAAAATTAACAGACGTGTGAGATTTATCAATTTTCCACATTGTAGCATCTTGTGCGTTTGCAGAAAGTGTACCTAATGCAGTAATTGCTACTGCCAAAACCATTGTTTTAAATGTTGAAACCATTGTTTTAATATTTTAAAAGTTATGATAGTCAAAATGAACTATCTATACCTTTATACCAATAGTTTCAAAAAATCACCCAAGTTGGGTAATTTTTTTTATATTTTTTTTTTTTGCTTGTCTTCCTCCTTTACTTTTCTGATTTGTTCAACACACTTATGTTTTTGATTTTGAGCGTTATGTCGCGTAGAGTAGCCATAATCTTTTTGAATTTGGTCTATGGCTTTTTCTTTAAAAAAAATGTCGTGAATAAGTCGGTTACAATGGTCTGTTATTTTAAGTAAGTACCCTTTTAGTTTTTCTAAATACGTTTTTTCCTCTTCAATGGAATCATTAATAGAGGTTAAGAAGTCAAAAGATTGTAATTCGTCAACGGAAAGTTCATAATTTTTGTCTCGAAGCTTTTTGAACCATAGATTTTTACAAATGGCATAGACATATGTATCTATTGAAGCCGTCAATTGAAAATCATCTTGACGAAGTTTTTCAACAAGCACCATCATTGCTTCCTGAAAAAGGTCTTCTGCATCGGCTAAATTTCCGCTGTTGTTTTGCACGAAATTTGAAATTTTACCAAAATTATCTTGGTATAACTTTCCAAACGCAAAGTTGTTTTCAGTTTTTAAGTCGACTATTATGTTATTCATATTCTATTTGTCGTTGGTGTATTCCGGACCTTAACGCAATGAGTGATTTTTGCAAATTGGCTACGTGTTTATGTATGGTTAGTTACTTGGTTTAAGCAACTAATTTAGTAAATAATTACCGACCAAGAAAGTCCGCGAGGACTTTCGAATGTAAGCAAGAAGCAGCAATAAATTAGATACGGTGTTAGCGGTAGTACTTTATATTCAATTAAAAGACTGTCTAAATGCAATAGGTGAAATATCAGTTTTATTCTTAAATAACTTACTAAATGAAGCAGGATATTCAAAACCTAATTCATAAGCGATTTCGCTTATACTTAATTCTGTAGTAGATAATTTTTCTTTGGCCTTTTCAATTATCTTGTTCTGTATATGTTGTTGTGTGCTTTGGCCGCTAATCATTTTCAGCATACTACTTAGGTAATTGGGCGAAAGGTTTAAATCATTTGCGATTTGGGTAACCGTTGGAACGCCATTAATTAGAATCTCACTACTTTTAAAATAATTATTTAATTTTTCTTCGAGCCTTGCAAGGATTTGATGATTACTGATTTTTCTTGTAATAAATTGTCTCTCATAATAACGTTCAGCATAATTGAGCAATAATTCAATCTGCGAAATGATAATGTTTTGACTGAATTTGTCAATATTAGACTGATATTCTCTTTGTATATGTTTTAAAATGTCAATGATAATATGTTCCTCTTTTTCAGAAAGAAAAAGAGCTTCATTAACCGAATATCCAAAAAAGTCATAATTTTTAATAGATTTTGCTAACGATGTATTCCATAAAAAGTCTGGATGGATAAGAAGAAGCCATCCAGACGCATTTGCTTTTATATTCTGATTTATTTTAATCGTAAGCATTTGTTTTGGTGCAACAAACGAAAATACACCTTCATTAAAATCATATTTTTGTTGTCCGTAATTAAACTTCTCACTGACATTCCGCTTTAATCCAATCGTATAAAAATCTTGAACCCATTTAATTTCATCTGAATCTGTAGGGTAATTAACTTCACTGTAATCTACTAAACTAATTAATGGGTGTTCTGGTTTTGGTAAATTACTATACCTATGAAATTCACTAAGAGATTTAAATTGATACATTGTTTTCATTCCATAAATTTAAGCATTAATTTTCTTTGTACAGTACCATTCCTGCGTGATACAAAATTCCATTTTTGAATTCTCCATCTGCTGTAAAGCCAGTATCATCTTTATAATCAATATGATTTCCAGTAACCTTATAGTCGCCTTGATAAGCACTTTTCTTGTTTCCTCTTGCTTCGTCATAGCGATTGTTAGGCAATAATTCGTGACGTATATTACCACCTTCTGTTACCCATATACCGATGTATTCTTTGGATTCTTCTATGGTTTCAATAGTGTTGTTTGACATATCTTTTAATTTTGAAAGTTCGTAGCTATCTAAAAAAGCGTTAGCTTTTACAATAGAATCGTTTTTGAAAATAAGCATCCAAGCATAATGATTTTCGTATGTTTCATCTGTTATCGTGGTTGCTGTTCCTTTCCAATTTAACCAAACCACATCATCTTCTGCTGTAATTGCTATTAATGCTGGTTTTATATTGTTTTTTAAATTAGAAGTAATGGGAATCACCGCGTTTTGCATAAAATCATTTTTGCCTTTATAAACTCCTGAATAAGGTGATTTCCCAGTCACCGTCCATATTACATCATTAGCTAACAGATCAAAAAAACTACTTTCTGAAGTTGTCCATTTTTCAAATGCTATTTTAACTGTATTCTTATTTCTTTCGGTTTGATTCATTTCTTGACAACAAGCCGTAGTACATATTGTAAATAAAATAAAGATGAATATTTGTGATGTTATTGAAGTTTTCATTTATTAAATCCTGTTGAAGTTGCTAAATTCTTATTTTCCGCCATTGCATTTTGAATTGTTTCAATTTTAAGATTCGCATAATGATAGGCATCTTCTCCCATAAAAAAGTGAATTGGTGGTTGCTCTTGTTCGCTTAAAGCGATAAAAACTTTAGCAGCTTTTTCTGGGTCATTGGGTTGATTGCCATTAATATCTTTTAAGTGTGCCTGTTCCATTTCACGAGCAGTTTTATAAGCTTCAATAGGTTTAGCAGGTGTTTGAACAGAACCTTCGGCTAAAAAATTGGTTCTAAAATATCCAGGATACACTAAAGTGGTATGTATGCCAAACGGTTTCATTTCTTCTGCTAATGCTTCGGTAAAACCAGCAACCGCAAATTTTGTTGAACAGTAAATACCAAAACCAGCAAAATTTCCTGTATAACCACCTATGGAAGCAATATTGAAAATATGTCCAGAGTTTTGCTTGCGTAGATAAGGTGTGGCATTTCTAATAACGTTTAATGAGCCGAATACATTTACTTTAAAGTTCGCCTCTACTTCCGTTTCGGAAAGTTCTTCTAATGTCCCAATCTGGCTATAACCAGCGTTATTGACTAAAATATCTAACTTGCCAAAATGGTTAATTGTAGCTTCAATAGCTTTTTTAACATCTTGGTTTTGGGTTACATCCATTTCAATGGGTAAGAATGTTTTATTCTCTTCTCCAATAGCAGTAACTAAGGATTGTTTGTTTCTAGAAGTAGCAGCAACACTAAATCCTTCTGCTAATAAATTTTTGGCTAATGTTAATCCCAGACCTTTTGATGCACCTGTAATAAACCATACTTTTTTTGTATTCATTGTTTTTTATTTAAAATTAGAATACAAAGTTGGCTCTAAAATGCTCCTTTCACTTTTCCAAATCTAAGAATGATATAGTCAAACCTACTTTGTCTGATGATTTTTGGTCGTATTACGGCCAACGTGTTTGTGTATGATTTCGTTGCGTGTTTAAGCACTAAATTTAGCAAATAAATCACAGATAGAAAGTCCGCAAGAACTTTCGTAAGTAGGTTATAACTAGCAATGAATTATACACGGTGTTGTAAGTAGTTTTTATTTTCCATAATATTCCATAAAGTCATTTTCAAACTTATTTAAACCTCCTGGGTAAGAATTATTTATTGCTTCTTTAGAACTTTTTCCCAGCTTAATTTCAGTCAGCATCTTTTTATTGATATTTGGATGTTCTAATTGTAAAAAATAAATAATACAGTACGATACTGCGTAAGAAAAATTTTTTGGACTTTTATTCATTGCTAACCACTGTTTATTTGAGAGATTTAAAAAGTCATTTATTACAAGTTTATTTGTTTTAATCCAATTCCTTACTTTATTTATCTTTTTAATTTGAATATTTATTATCATTTTATTATTTAAAAAATAGAATCCTTCAAACCATTCTGCGAAACCTTCATTTATCCATTTTGGTACTGGGTTAATTGCGCTTCTCATAATTACATGACTTACCTCATGGGAAATAGTTTTAATGAAGTTTTCATTTTTATAAATAACAGCTGTTTTTAATTTTTGAGAATAAAAACCAGTATTAGAATTGTTTTTCGAAATACGTTTTTGATACATTTTATACCTTCTATAGTTGCCAAATATTTTAATTTTTACAATCAATTTTTCGGGATTTATGTCCAACATTTCTTTGTAAAATTCAGATTCAAATTGAATAATATTTTTAACATCCATTAATTCATTCTTTGACAGTTTGCAATTAATTTCTTCAATTTTTATTGATTGAGAATAACCTATAATCACAGAATAAAATATTAATAATATAGTTAGTGTTTTTTTTCATAAATTACTTACAACGTGTTATATATAAATATTTATCATTCAGACCCCATATATAAAACCTATTATAATAGGTTACTCATCTTTCTGAGGTAACAATAACAAATCTAATTCTTTTACCTCTATAAATCAATACGTAACGTTACGTATAGGTCTCGTATTCAACAGCCAAGATAAACGGTTCTAGTAAAAAGTGCTTACGGTAAACCGTAATGCTCAAAACTCATATTCCAAAACCCTATAAAATGCAAAAACCACCAAGCTATCGCCAAGTGGTTTTTATATTCGATAATTTTTCTTTTTCTACTTACTTATCAATAGAGCCTAAAACGCGTTTCATAAAGTCGTTAACAGCATCTTTTTTAGTGGCACCATCTTTAATCATTTTATGGACTTCAATAGCTCCGTACATATTAGAAATAAGTTCTCCAATAACGTCTAGTTCTTCATCTTTAAGTGACGGCACTTCTGTTAAGTGTTCTAAAGTTTCAATAGTTTCAACGATGTAATCTTCATCATTATCTTCAATGAATTGCGTTAAGTGTTTTATTACAGGTAGTTTCATGTGCTAGTGGTGTTTTGTGTTGTTATGAGGTTTCGACTTACGTTGTAAGCGATCTTTGCTCAAAACATATTTTGATCTCGCAAATGCGCAAATTAACAGTGGTGTCTATAGCGAGGTTTGGATTGTGCTCAATCTGCCAATTGGGTGTTAAATGACATCGTCAACAAGTTCTTTTAAAACATCGAACTTATTGGTTTGTACTTGGCTTTTAAATTCGCCACTTTTAAATGTTGCAAAGGTTGGTAAATTGTCAACACTTGCTAATTTTCTACTTTCAGGAAACTTTTCTGCATCAGCGATAACAAACGTTGGACCTTCATTTTCTGTTGCTAACTTCTTAAATTTAGGTTTCATTATACGACAATTGCCACACCATGTCGCAGAATACTGAACGATTACTGTATCATTACCATTAATAATATCTTGAAGATTATCTTGTTCTAATTCTTGTATCATAGTTTGATTTTTTTTATAAACCTGACAGATTTTTAAAACCTGTCAGGTCTAAAATTAGCTATTAATGAGACGCTAAGTATTCAGCAGTTCCCTTAGCATTGGCTTGCATAGCATCTTTACCTTCTTCCCAGTTTGCAGGACAAACTTCACCTTTTTCTTGTACATGCGTTAACGCATCGATAATTCTCAAATATTCGTTAACGTTTCTACCTAATGGCATGTTGTTAACGCTTTCATGTTGAATTGTTCCTTCTTCATCAATGATGTAAGTTGCTCTGTAAGTTACGTTGTCACCTTCAACAGTTACTAATCCTGTTTCTTCATCAAATTGCTCATTAAATGTATCTAAGATACCTAATGCTGACGCTAAGTTACGGTTAGAGTCTGCTAATATTGGGTAGGTTACGCCTTCAATCCCTCCATTATCTTTAGAGGTGCTTAACCATGCAAAGTGAACTTCTGCAGTATCACAAGATGCACCAATAACGATAGTGTTTCTTTTTTCGAATTCACTTTGTGCTGCTTGGAAAGCATGTAATTCTGTTGGGCAAACAAAAGTGAAATCTTTTGGATACCAAAAAAGGACTACTTTTTTATTGTTGTTTTTTGCTTCTTCTAATACATTTACCTTAAAAGTATCGCCCATTTCATTCATTGCGTTTACTTCTAAATCTGGGAATTGTCTTCCTACTAATGCCATATTTTTATAGTTTTAAATGGTTAATTATTTTCTACTACAAAGATACCTTTCATTAGTGAAATAATGCGTTAAGTAAATTTTAAATTTTAATAAAGCAATAGATTTTAGCTATGACAATTTTTAATTGTGATAATTAAAAACTATTTATTTTTTAGCATCTTAATTTTAATTCTAAATGCAGCAAAAACTAAAGTTGTGAACGGACTTAACCAGTTAAAAATGGCATAACCAATGTATTCGCCCACACCGACACCTAAAACACCACTTTGGTAAGCACCACAGGTGTTCCAAGGAATAAGAACAGAGGTTACGGTTCCAGAATCTTCAAGCGTACGACTTAAGTTTTCTGGTGCTAAGCCTCTGTCTTCATAGGCTTGTTTAAACATTTTTCCGGGAATGACAATCGCTAAATATTGATCTGAAGCCACAATATTAAGTCCTATACAACTCAAAACGGTACTGGTGAATAGTCCAAATATAGAAGTCGCTATAGACAATAAGGCTTTTGTGATTCTAGCTAAAGCTCCGATTCCATCCATTACTCCTCCAAAAACCATGGCACACACAATTAGGTATATGGTCCAAAGCATGCCATTCATACCGCCAGCACTAAATAATTTTTTAAGCCTTTTAATAGTTATTAGTTTATCTAAATTTTCTGCCTTATTTGCAATTATTGAAGTGTCGTCATAGTCTGTAGAGAAAAATTCTTTAAGTGTCTGTAAAGTGTAAACTCCTTTTAAATCATCATCCGTAAATAATTTTTCGAGTTTACCTTCGTCATTGTTAATTCTTTTTATATCAGCTTCAGATAAAGCAGCTAAATAATTTTCATCTGAGATAGTGATATTAGTATCGGTTAATATTGAATTAACTATAGTGGTTGTAGACGAATCGGTTATAGTACTAATTAATTTAGGTTGAAAAATAAATGCAAAAATAATAGCCATCAAAACTCCTGAAACCAAAGCAACTAATGGCTTTGCTTTTAATAATATTAAGCCTACAACTGCTACTGGAACTAAAAATAACCATGGTGTAATATTAAAATAAGTATCTATTGTGCTCAAAATAAAGGTAGTATCAGAACCTCCTTTAGGATCAATATTAAAACTAATAATACCAAATACGATTAATGTTATAATTATGGTTGGAACCGTAGTAATCGCCATGTATTTAATATGCGTAAATAAATCGGTACCAGCCATGGCAGGAGCTAAATTGGTGGTATCACTTAATGGCGACATTTTATCTCCAAAATAAGCGCCAGATATTACAGCACCAGCAATCATACCTGGATTAATTCCTAAGGCTGTTCCGATACCCACTAGGGCAATACCAACAGTTGCCGAGGTGGTCCAAGAACTCCCTGTTGCGATGGATATTACAGCGGCAATAATAACAGAAGCTGGTAGAAATATTTCAGGACTTAAGACTTTTAAGCCATAATAAACCATGGCGGGAATCACTCCGCTCACTAACCACGTACCGGACAGTGCTCCGACCAAAAACAAAATCATAATAGGCACAAAAACGCTTTTAAGGTTTTCCCAAACCTCTTTTAGCATGGTTGTAAGACTCACTTTATTAAAAAAACCAACACCAGCTGCGATTCCGCCACCAATTAATAAGATGATTTGATTGGTGTAACCACCAAACCATTCTTGATCTTCAACAAAAAAAATGTTATAAGCTAATAGTCCTACTAAAATGACAACAGGAATGAGGGCTTCAAGAAAACTAAGTTCTTTATTATCTATAATTTTTTGATCTTCGAGTTGGATCTCACTTAGTTCGTCGTTGTCTTGCATTTTCATTCAGTTTAGTGTTGTAATGTTACGATTTTGTGAAGTCAAATGCAAATGGAATACAAATCATAGAATATGACGTAAAAAAAAGGTTAGACGCTTATTGTTGTATAAGGATCTAACCTTTAATTGTATACGTATGATTTTTACTTAAAGAATATTCAATTTTTCCATGCAAGCTTTCATCGTTTTATAAGTACGTTCAATATCGGCATCTAACCCAATTGAAAATCGAATTAAACCATCACTCAAGCCCATGGCTTCTTGTTCATCTTCAGGGATTTCAGAAGAGGTAGAGCTTCCTGGTGCACTAAATAAGGTTTTGTAGAATCCTAAGCTTACTGCCAAATAGCCAAGGTTGCGTTCTTGCATCAGTTCCATTAAGGCATTTGCTTTATCTAAAGATCCAACATCGATCGTCATCATACCTCCGAAACCATATTTTTCATTCATCATGGATTTGAAGAACTCGTGCGATGGGTGAGAGGCTAAGCCAGGATACACCGTTTTTAATCCATCGTTTTCAAAACGCTCTGCTAAATACGATGCGTTATAACTGTGTTGCATCATTCTAATATGTAGTGTTCTTAGATTTTTTAATACCGAAGCCGAACGCAAACTATCCATCGTGGACCCTAATAACATGGCAGCACCACTATTGACGTTCCGTAAATCATCTATAAATTCTTGTGAGCCACAAACCACACCACCAACAGTATCAGAAGAGCCATTGATGAATTTGGTTAAACTATGAATGACAATATCGGCTCCCATATTAACTGGAGAAATGGATAGTGGAGAAAACGTATTATCTACAACTAATTTTAGATTGTGCTTTTTTGCTAGTAGTGCCAAACCAGTTATATCGGCGACTTCGAGTAATGGATTGCTAATTGATTCACAGTATAAAATCTTTGTTTTAGGTGTTATTGCGGCTTCAACACTAGCAAGTTTAGTAATATCTACAAATGTTGTGTTTATACCTAAACGTGGAACAAAGTTTTTTAGGAACGCATACGTACCTCCGTAAATCGTTCTGCTACTTACCACATGATCTCCAGCGTCACAAAGCTGCAATACAACCGGAGTAATGGCTCCCATTCCAGAAGCTGTAACGGTTGCCGTTTCTGTACCTTCCATTGCTGCTAAAGCTTCACCTAAATATAAATTTGAAGGCGACGAATGACGCGAATAAAGGTAACAACCATCAGCATTACCTTCAAAGGTATCGAACATTGTTTTTGCTGATAAGAAGGTATAGGTTGAAGAATCTGAAATAGATGGATTAACTCCACCAAATTCGCCAAAGTACTGTAAATCTTGAATGTTATTTGCCGGTTTAAAAGTCATAGTAGCTGTTTTAGTGTTTATGTAGTTCAAATTTCGATATATTTAGATGATATATCAATGATGTAGGTAATATTTAGATTAATATACTGTAAAAACTAATAGTTATAGTTTTGTTTTAATTATATTTGGATGAATTACAATTATTTCCGAAAAAACAACACCTATGATTTTTGATGCCATTGACAGAAAACTTCTTCATTTACTTCAAACCGATAGTAAACAGACCAATAAAGCCTTATCAATGCAGTTAAATTTATCAGTAACTGCCGTTTATGAGCGTATTAGAAAACTCGAGAAGAGTGGTATCGTAAAGCAGTATGTTGCGTTGGTTGATAAGAGTAAAATACAAAAAGACTTTGTTGCGTTTTGTCATGTAAAATTGGTACAACATTCACAAGATTATGTGGTGATGTTTGAACGTGAAGTAAAACAACTAAATGAGGTTTTAGAATGCTATCACCTCAGTGGTGATTACGATTATTTACTTAAAGTTCTAGTCAAGGATATGACAGCGTTTAGAGAATTTATGGTAGAAAAGCTAACCAAAATAGACCATATTGGAAGTACACATAGCATGTTTATGATAAATGAAGTAAAGCATACCACTGCAATTTCATTAATGTGATTATGTTTTAAATAAAATTTTTAATTTTAGCATATGAAACAAACGCATATCAAAGATTTATATAAACTTATATTTAAATCTTACGATACACCTTCGCTAAAAGAACATATAAAAAAGATCATGGAACTCGATGCGTTTCTACCATATAGTTCTACGTTTTTTTGTATTACAAATACACAAAATTTAACCTTTGAGTATATTAGTAAAAATTATACGGCTTGTCTTGGGCTTGATGCTCAGGAGTTAAAAGTACATGGCATGCGTTATTTTTGGAATAGAATTCACCCAGACGATATTGATGCTTGGCTTAGTGCACTTAATAGTTTAATGGAATTTACACTTAGTGAAGTTTCAGTACATAAACGTAAAGACACAAATTACACTTGGAATTTTAGGATAAAAAATGCGAATGATGTTTATGTTAATATCATTCAGAATACCACACCTTTGGATTTCGATTCAGACGGAAAACCAATAATAGGATTAGCACATTACACCGTTTTAGATCCTCATATAAAAATGGATATTACTGCATCTGCTAAAATTCTAAATGCTAATAACGAATATGAAACACACTATTTTAATAACTTTTCTCAAAAGTTACTAACTGAAGATGTTAGTAACAGAGAGCGCGATGTCATCAGGTTATTGGTGTTGAATCATACGAGTAAACAGATTTCTAAAAGACTAAGTATCAGTCCTCATACGGTTGATACGCATCGAAGAAATATATTAAAAAAGTTTAATGTGTCATCTACAGGAGAGTTGATTGGCATGCTAAAAGTGAATCAACATTGGTTATAAATACGGTAAAATACTCAAATTGAGTATTGCTAATTTTTGTTTTAAAATGCAATTTTGAAGTGCTATTAGCGATTAAGGGGAAAATATGTCCATTCTATAAGATTATTTTTTAATCTCATAGTTTGGACTATTTTTTTGTTCAAATTTGTGTCCATCATCTTGTTATATAATTCCAATAAATTAGAGAGTTTTTCGCTTTTATACCTAAAATTATATCCTAATTTTCCTTTAAATTATTTCATAAAGCAACGATTAGCAATATTTTTACGTCTATTCTTAAAAAAGATCTAATTAAATCATCAATCAGTTTTAAAATCAATTCCTATGAGAAAAATAATATTACTACCCCTTAGTCTCATATTAGTGCTATTATCATCTTGTGCGAGTGTTGAAAAACATAACTATCAAGTCACAAAATTACATGCCGTAAAACATTTACACCAAGACATAGATAAAGTTTACGAGCAGCTTCAAAGACACCATCCACATTTGTATCAGTTTACATCTAAAGCCATTTTAGATTTTAAATTTGATAGCTTAAAAAAAGCCATTGATGAACCAATGGATAGTAGAACTCTTTACAAACAATTAGCGGCAGTAACTAAATATGTTGGTCAAGGCCATATGTCGTTGTCACCTCCTAGCAAACAGTTTACACGAAAAGAAAGAAAGGCATTAAAGGGCTCAAAATTTGACATCAATAATTTAGATTTCGAATATTTAGACGAAAAGCTTTTTATTGTGAACGCTAGAGGAAACGACTCGGTTTTAATTAATGCCGAAGTATTAAAAGTAGCGGATGAAACGCCACAAGATTTAATTAAAGAATACAATAAAATTATAGCATCAGATGGTTATAATACGACCTTTCATAATAGAGTTGCAGGAAACCGTTTCTTAGCGTATTATGTTAAAGATAAAGGCCGATTTGATAGTATTAGTTTTACACTTAGAAACTTAGACTCAATTTTTATTAAAAGTTATAAACGGGTTTTAAAGACGGACGCTATGCAATTAAAGAAAGACTCTATTAAAATGGATTCTTTAGACGCCCTAAAAAAGAAGCTACCAAAACTTACAAAATCTGAGAAAAAAGCGAAAAAAATAAAATTAAAGGCTGAGAGAAAGTACAAACGGGATCACGGATTTATTTATGACAGAAATGAATACACTAGAAATTTAAAGTTTGTCGGTAAAGATAGTTCGGTTGCATTGTTGAAAATTAGAGGTTTTACTAGAGGAAACTATAAAAACTTTTACGAAGAAAGTTTTAAAACCATAGACTCGCTGAAATCTGAAGCACTAATCATCGATTTACGAAATAACTTCGGTGGACGATTAAAAGAAATTACTTATCTCTATTCTTATTTAACCGATAAAAACTACACCATGATAAATCCAAGTGAAGTCAACACTAGATTTCCATTATTAAAAAGTTTAATGAGTAATACGACACCAACAGGGTTAAAGATTTTGGGAGGTTTAATAGCACCAATAATTGCTCCTATTGAGTATCTAAAATCTAGTAAAAAAGATGGACAATTATATTACAGGTTTAATTCAGCAAAAGAAAAAGAACCTAATTCGTTAAATTTTAAAGGCAAAATTTATGTGTTAATTAATGGAAATTCATTCTCCGCTTCTTCTATTTTATCGTCAAAATTGGATGGAGACAATCGCGTAACTTTTGTTGGCGAAGAAACAGGAGGTGCATATAACGGAACCGTTGCAGGAATGTATAAAGTTTACGAGCTGCCAAACACAAAAGTACGTGCTAGAATAGGACTTGCACATATAGATGCACCTCATAAAATAACTCCAGACGGTTATGGCGTAAAACCAGATGTAGAAATCCTACCGAGTTATGAGGATCGCTTAAATAATACCGATCCAGAATTGGATTGGGTTTTAGAAGATTTAGGTAAAAATAATTACTAATTTTGTTTCTGATTAAGCAGTTTTAAAATTCGTGAATTATTAATCAAAAGTGTATTTTTGTATTCGCTTTGTCATGCTGAGCTTGTCGAAGTATCTCTTTAATTATTAGAAAATTTATATATATATGAAATCATACGATGTAGCAATAATTGGTTCTGGACCTGGAGGTTATGTAGCAGCAATCCGTTGTGCGCAATTAGGCATGAAAACTGCCATTATTGAAAAATATTCAACACTTGGTGGCACCTGCTTAAACGTAGGTTGTATTCCAAGTAAGGCGTTGTTAAGTTCTTCGCATCATTATGAAGAAGCCACTAAACATTTTGAAGATCATGGTATCGAAATTCCTGGAGATATTAAAGTGAATCTTGAAAAAATGATCGGTCGTAAACAAGCTGTTGTAGACCAAACTACAGGTGGAATCGATTACTTAATGAAGAAAAATAACATCGATGTATTTGAAGGCTTAGGATCATTTAAAGATGCGACTCATATTACTATTGAAGGTAAAGATGCGCAAGAGATTGAAGCCAAAAAAATCATTATCGCTACTGGTTCTAAACCTTCTAACTTACCATTTATTGAGTTAGATAAAGAACGTGTAATTACATCAACAGAAGCATTAGAGCTAAAAGAAATTCCTAAACACTTAATTATTATTGGTGGTGGAGTTATTGGGTTAGAACTAGGACAAGTGTACCGTCGTTTGGGTGCTGAGGTTACTGTTATAGAATATATGGACAGAATTATTCCTACTATGGATGCTGGTTTGTCTAAAGAATTGAATAAAGTCTTTAAGAAAGCGAAATGCAAAATGATGCTCTCTCACAAGGTGCAATCTGTGGATCGTAAAGGTGATGAGGTCATCGTTAAAGCTGAAAACAAAAAAGGCGAAGTCGTAGAATTTAAAGGCGATTATTGTTTAGTATCTGTTGGTCGTCGTCCTTATACAGATGGTTTAAATCTTGACGCTGCAGGTGTAAAAATGAACGATAGAGGACAGGTTGAAGTCAATGAGCATTTACAAACCAATGTATCTAATATTTATGCGATTGGTGATGTTATTAAAGGGGCGATGTTAGCTCACAAAGCTGAAGAAGAAGGTGTTTTTGTTGCTGAAACTATGGCAGGACAAAAACCACATATAGATTATAATTTAATTCCAGGCGTGGTTTACACGTGGCCAGAAGTCGCTGCTGTTGGTAAAACAGAAGAAGAATTAAAAGCCGATAATGTAGATTATAAAGTGGGACAGTTTCCATTCAGAGCATTAGGACGCGCAAGAGCCAGTGGAGATCTTGATGGTTTTGTAAAAATCTTAGCCGATAAATCTACAGATGAAGTATTAGGTGTACACATGATTGGTGCACGTTGTGCCGATTTAATCGCAGAAGCCGTTACAGCTATGGAATATAGAGCTTCGGCCGAAGATATTTCGCGTATGTCTCATGCACATCCAACATTTGCAGAAGCTGTAAAAGAAGCAGCATTAGCGGCAACAGATGATAGAGCATTACACGTATAGACTTTAGATATGATAATAGAACCAAAAACAAGAGGATTTATTTGTTTAACGTCGCATCCAACAGGTTGTGAAAAAAATGTATTAAATCAAATTGATTATATAAAATCAAAACCATCAACAACTAATGGTCCAAAAAAAGTATTAGTTATTGGAGCATCAACCGGTTTTGGTTTAGCATCGCGTATAACGAGTGCTTACGGATCGGAAGCTTCGACCATTGGTGTGTTTTTTGAAAAACCACCATCAGAAGGTCGTCCTGCCTCACCAGGTTGGTACAATAGTGCTGCTTTTGAAACCCAAGCGCATAAAGATGGTTTATATGCTAAAAGTATCAATGGTGATGCGTTTTCGCACGATATAAAAGCACAAACTTTACAATTAATTAAAGAGGATTTGGGTGAAATTGATATGCTAATATACAGTTTGGCATCACCTGTAAGAACGCATCCAGATACTGGAAAACGTTATAAATCCGTATTAAAACCAATAGGTGATACATTTACAAACAATACTGTAGATTTTCATACTGGAGTTGTAAAAGAGATTTCAATAGAACCATGTTCAGGTGACGACATTGATAATACTATTGCTGTAATGGGTGGCGAAGATTGGCAAATGTGGATTGATCTTTTAAAATCTGAAAATGTTTTATCTAAAGATTTTAAAACGGTGGCCTATTCTTATATTGGGCCTTCATTAACTGAGGCGGTTTATAGAAAAGGCACCATCGGTAAAGCTAAAGACCACTTAGAAGCTACAGCGTTTAAAATCACAGATTCTCTAAAAGACATTAACGGAAAAGGGTATGTGTCTGTAAATAAAGCTTTAGTAACACAGGCGAGTTCTGCAATTCCGGTAATTCCGTTATACATTTCATTGTTGTATAAAGTGATGAAAGAAGAGGGCATTCATGAAGGTTGTATTGAGCAAATTGAGCGTTTATTTAACGAGCGTCTATATGCTGAAGACTTGCAATTAGATGACGCTGGAAGAATACGTGTCGATGATTGGGAAATGCGCGATGATATTCAAGCTAAAGTTTTAGAACTTTGGAAGGACGCTACAACCGAAACTTTACCAAATATAGGCGATTTAGAAGGTTATAAAACCGATTTCTTTAATCTCTTTGGTTTTAATGTTGAAGGAGTTGATTACGATAAGGATGTTAATGAAATGGTTGCAATTCCTGGATTACAAGAATAGTAATTTTTCATTGTAAATAATTCAAAAGCGAATTTCTGATAAAGATTTTCGCTTTTTTTTTGACAAGAGCTTCTTGAAAAAATTCTACAACCAAAACTTAGGGTCTTTGCGGCTTCGCAAGAAAAATATTTACACTGAGTATCACGGAGTTTGCACGAAGATTCACTGAGAAATTCTTTTAAGCTTCAACTTTTTAGTAGTTATCAATAACTTATTAAAACCTGATACAGCTTTTTTAAGGATTTAAGTTTTTGCGTCTTTGCGGCTTCGTGAGAAAAATATTAACGCTGAGTTTCACGGAGTTTGCACGAAGATTCATGGAGAAATTCTTTTAAACTTCAACTTTTTTAGTAGTTATCAATAACATATTAAAACCTGATACAGCTTTTTTGAGGATTTAAGTTTTTGCGTCTTTGCGGCTTCGTGAGAAAAATATTAACGCTGAGTTTCACGGAGTTTGCACGAAGATTCATGGAGAAATTCTTTTAAACTTCAACTTTTTTAGTAGTTATCAATAACATATTAAAACCTGATACAGCTTTTTTGAGGATTTAAGTTTTTGCGTCTTTGCGGCTTCGTGAGAAAAATATTAACGCTGAGTTTCACGGAGTTTGCACGAAGATTCATGGAGAAATTCTTTTAAACTTCAACTTTTTTAGTAGTTATCAATAACATATTAAAACTTGATACAGCTTTTTGAGGAGTTAAGTCTTAGCGTCTTTGCGGCTTTGCGAGAAAAAATATTAACGCTGAGTTTCACGGAGTTTGCGCGAAGATTCACTGAGAAGCCTTGCTAAATAATATAGATTATTGGTTTTTTATTTTCAGTATGTTGAATTCAAAAGAAGTATATTACTGAACACTGAACACTGAACACTGAACACTGAACACTGAACACTGAACACTGAACACTGAACACTGACCACTGAGAACTGACCACTAATCATCAAAGTTCCTGAATCAAATCTTCAATTCGTAAGCGATTACTGTAATCATATTCATTAACATCTCTTACAAAACAATAGGCACTGATGTCACCTGTTTTTACTTTTTCGGCTAAAACTTCCACTTTATATGGCCCAAACTCTTTTGATTTTTCAATGTAGTAGAATTCGTGATCATAAATGATGGTACTCACTTTCTTTTTGTATTTATCTTTTAAGAAAGCCTGAATGTCTTCTACTGAATTTAAATCATTATCATAGTTGGAAGCATTAATGTACATCGCAAACTCGTCTTTGTCTTGGTTGTTAAGAACTAATATATCATCATCTTTAAAAAACGCCTTTACAGTTATAATGCCATCTTCAGTTTTAATTGTGAAACTATTCTGAATGTTAATATTCCAAAATGTTTTAATGACATTATTTTTTCTAGAAATTTCAAGAATATTATCTGCTTTAAACGTATAAATAGATTTCTTTTTAGAAATACCATTGACTAAAACCCATTGTTTATTTATAAAGTGAGAATCGTGATGACGCTCATAATTAAAAGGTTTTAAATTAGGAATAGTATTATGTAGGTAATCTTTCATATAACCATATTTCTATCCAAAAGCAGATGCTGTATAACGTTAAGATTTGGGTGTTTATTTCTTAAAGTTAATCTTTTTATAGACGTTTCAAAACTTCTTTCTAATAACTTCGACTAATGGAAAGCGCTTTTCGACTAACTGTAACGTGTTCATTTGTATATGACTGTATTTTTGATATAGCAACGATGTAAGAATGATGAATGCGTAAAAATTTGTGATTTAGGCAACTTAGCTTCAATAGTTGTTGTGGTTTCTCTTGTTACTAAGGTTTTAAAACGCATGTGTTCTAAGCTAATATAATCCTCAATATGTTTGATTTCATCATCTAAAAAGCATTCTTAAAAAAGCGAACTTAAAAAAGTTCGTTTTTTTGTGCTTAATTGTGACCTTAATTAAATTATTGTGTCTTACATTTAAATACTAACTGAAAAGATCAATTTACCCCTTGACAAAAGACGCTATTCAAACCCTAACCGATGAAGCGCTTGTAGAAGCAATCGTGAAAACAAACGACACTATGTTGTTTGAGGTGCTCTATGATAGGTATGCTTCAATGGTTTATAATAAATGTTATGGGTTTGCTAACGGTGTCGATGAGGCTAAAGATTTAACTCAAGATGTATTTTTAAGAGTATTTGTAAAATTAGCTAGTTTTAAAGGCAAGTCTAAATTTTCTACATGGTTATATGCATTCACTTATAACCATTGTGTAAATTACGTCACTAGAAATACGGCAAAAAAGTTTGAAAAGAAATCTGTTAGTTCAGAATATGTAGATATTGAAAATATAGGTGAAGATGTAGATTCTACTCGCGAATTTCAAAATATGAGGGTAGGGCAGCTAAAGGAAGTCATGGAGTTGATTTCGCCTGATGAAAAAATGATTTTATTATTAAAATATCAAGATAATTTATCTATAAAAGAATTAGCTGACGTTTTAGATATTGGAGAAAGTGCGGTAAAAATGCGAATCAAACGAGCTAAAGAAAAACTAGTACTCAAGTACACAAACTATAAGAAAGATGGAAAATCCATTTAAGAACATTGACCAGCCGTTGCAAGAAGTTCCGCAAGAACTGAAAGGAAAAGTTATGCACGATATTGCTATGGCTAAGCTCTTAATGGAGTTGGCAGAACTATTCTCGTACAATATTGGTCATATAATAGATAGTGTCACTAGTAAAAGAAAATAACAAACACCTAACATACCCTAACAAAAAAGTAATATGCAAAAAGTAACAGAATTTAAAGATATAGCCATGCAGTCTTTAACAAACATGTGGTTTGAGATGACTAAAATATTTCCGAATATTTTAGGTGCACTTATTGTTTTAATTATTGGTTGGATAGTCACCAAGTTAGTTATTAAACTTATAAAGAAAGTTTTAAAATTAGCCAAAGTCAATAAATTAGATGATAAACTTAATGATATTGAAATAGTAGAAGGTAAAAAGTTCAATTTTGATACTGTCAAAATTATTTCAAAATTTGTAAAATGGATACTGTATATTATTCTTATTATAACAGCATCAGACATAATGGGATTAGAAATTATATCTAATCAGATTAGTGCTTTATTAGCTTATTTACCACATTTATTCGCTGCGCTAATTATTTTTATTCTTGGTTTACTTTTTGCCAATTTTGTTAAAAAAGGGCTAAGGTCATTATTTGAATCTATGGATTTATCAGGAGGAAAATTGATTAGCCAGATTGTCTTTTTCCTATTGCTAACATTCATTTCAATTACAGCTTTAAATCAAGCTGGTATAAATACTGAAATTATTAGCAATAATATAAATATGATTATTGCTGGCTTCCTATTGGCATTTGCCATAGCCTTTGGTTTAGGAGCAAGGGAAGTTGTGGCTAAATTATTGAACACTTTTTATGCACGTAAGACGTTTGAAGTTGGACAGAAAATTACCTTTAACGATACGATTTATACTATAGATGCTGTAAAAAGTATTTCAGTAATACTCAAAAATTCAGAAGGAAAACTAATTGTTCCGATTAAAGATATAGTAGAAAATCAAGTACAAATGCAGGATTAACTATAAGGTTAGGGTTATAGATTTTATGTTTACATAGAATACAATCCTGCACGTGCTTGATGTTTTTAAAAGCCCCTTTTTCATGAATTTGAAAGAGGGTTTTTATTTTAAATTACTTTTATTAAGTATACAAAGCTATTACCAATAAAGAGATATACCTATAAGATTAATGATTTAAATCCTACAATAGGACTTAATGTTGAGCAATTTGGAGTATTAATTATAACGCTATTATGATTTTTGGGCTCTAATAAAATCAGTAATTAAATACGTAATTAGCTTTCCTATTTTAGTTTCAGATTTTTTTGTTGGTGCCGCTTCACAAATATGTAGATATGTAGCATTGGCGTCTTTACCAAAGTAATTTACAAATTGCCTAGCTTGTTTTACGCTAAAACCACTTGGAGTCATAGCGCTACTTTGTATGTTTTTAATAGCGTCACAGTCAATTTCAATTCCAAATTTTTTATCAGAAACATGATTTAACGCGTTTTTCATTTCAGAGGTATACTCAAGTTCATTTCTAATTTCAATAGCTTCGTAAGTATTGTAGTTTATTGATTTTACTTTCTTTAGTGTATTTAGTAAATTACTAGACGTATAGTTTTCATGTAACCCGAAAATAAAATAGTTTTTTAAAAACCCTTCAGCATAAGCATAACTAAACCCATTGCCACTATGTCTGCCTTCTTCTGCTCTAAAATCAGAGTGCGCATCAAAATTCACAACATTTATTTTTTCGTTATTAGCTAGAGCACAACCTTTAATATTTCCATAGGCGTTGTTGTGACCACCTCCTATAATAATAGGTGTTTTACCAGCTTTAATAATTGAAGATACCAAATGCGTTACATCTTTATCTATATCTTCAACAAGGTTTCTAACTTTGGAAAGTTGCTTTTTTTTGGATACATCTAAATCTGCAATCGCATTACGTTGTTTTGTGTAATCTAAATGCCCTAATATTAAAACGCGTTTAGCATTGGTAAGCGCATTACTCTGTATGTTTAACAAAACTTTTAGAGTCGCGTCCCAAGCCTTGTAAGCCCCTGTTTTTCCGAGGTTTGCCGTAATTCCAATATCTTCATTAATTCCAAATACAACGTAATCAACATCTAAATTAACAATATCAACGTATATCTTAGTGAGGTTAGGAATTAACTGAATATGTTCTCCAAATTTTGTTTCACCTTTACGTTTCTTTAAAAGTTGTTGTTTTTCTTTTTCTGTAAATACTATAAGATGTTGCATTAGGATCGATTATTAGAAATATAATATTAAAAGTACATTTTTATTTAGTTACTTTGACCTTAAATCAACAATAAAAAAACAAGAATTAACAATACTTAAAATCAATTAACTTATGGAAGGTTCACAAAAATCGAATACAGGATTAAAGGTAGGATTAGGCATATTATTAGTATTATTTATAGTCACTGCTTTTTATACCTCTAAACTTTACAATGAAAAGCAAGAGAACGAAAAATTATTAGTGAGTGAAAAGAATCAAGTCATGAACGACCTTAATAACATGGCTAAAGATTATGACGAAGCTATTGCAGAAAGCGAAGTGAAAAATCAAGATTTAATGGCTGCTAGAGAGCGTATACAAGGCTTGATGGATTCGTTAAAAGTGTCTCAAAATAGCGTTGGTAGTTTATGGAACTACAAAAAGAAGTACATGGCTTTACAAGAAGAGATGGATGTGTTGTTGACTGAAAATGATCGTTTAAAAGGTGAAAACCAATACTTAGCATCGTCTTTAGATAGTACACAAGTTCAATTAGCTGAACGTACTATGTTTACGGATTCACTTTTAGTACAAAATACAGAACTGGCTACAGTTGTTGAAGATGCAGCAGCATTACAAACCGTAGGATTAGTAGGAATGGGAGTTATTGAAAGAAATAATGGTAAGCAGATACCAACGGAACGTGCAAGACGAAGCGATAAAATTAAAATTTGCTTTACAGTAGCTAAGAATATGCTGGCTGAAGGTGGAGATAAAGAATTATATGTGCAAGTCATAGACCCAAAAAACAACGTTTTAGGGACTAATGATCAGATAGAGTTTGAAGATCAAGTTCTAAACTACAGTTTAATTAGTAGATTTAATTATGAAAACAGAAACTTAAACATTTGTGAGTACATCAATGAATTAGAGGACTCTAAGTTTGAGGAAGGACGTTATAAAGTAAATGTATTTAGCGATAAGGCCTTAATATCTTCTTCAGAATTTGAATTGAGATAATTAAGAGTTATTTAATTAATTCATTTTAAAAATCCAGAAGTTCGCTTCTGGATTTTTTTTTTTTGTTATACCTGTTGACCATTAATAATCACTTGCTCTATTGGGTTGTGAGCAAACGCATAAGGTATTTCGCTATAGTGATTCATTGGTTTTGTAATAATAATATTCGCTTTCTTTCCTCGCGTTATACTGCCGTACATATTACTAATTCCCATGGCATAAGCTCCATTTACAGTTGCAGCATTTATGGCTTCTTCTGGTGTTAGTTTTAATTTCACACACGCTGCACTGACTATAAAATTCATATTTCCGCTTGGTGAAGAACCTGGATTATAATCGGTTGCAATGGCTAAAGGTAAACCAGCGTCAATAATTTTTCGAGCTTGGGTATACGGAATACTTAAAAAATAGGAGCAGCCAGGTAAAGCAACAGCAATAGTGTTACTGCCTTTTAATGCTTCAATGTCGTTGTCGTTTATTTCTTCTAAATGATCTACAGATAACGCATTGTACTTTACACCAAGAGCAATGCCTCCTAGAATATTGAACTGATTAACATGTAGCTTAGGCTGTAAATTAAATGTTTGTCCTGCTTTTAAAATGGCTTCAGTATCATTAATATCAAAGTAGCCTTCTTCGCAAAACACATCGACAAAATTTGTAATATTTAATTCTGCTGCTTTAGGAATTAACTCGTCAGTGATATAGTTGATATAATCTTGTTTCTTAGATTTAAATTCTTCCGGAATAGCATGCGCAGCCAATAAAGTAGGAATTATTTTTGCTAAACTTTCTTGCTTTAAGCGTTTAATAACGCGAAGCATTTTTAACTCAGCTTCAACCGTTAACCCGTAACCCGATTTTATTTCAACAGCTCCAGTTCCCATAGCAATGAGCTCGTTTAATCGCTTTAAGGATTGTTCAAATAATTCATCTTCCGAAGTATTTTGAAGTGTTTTAGCAGAGTTTAAAATTCCACCACCTTTTTGGGCGATTTCAGCATAAGACAGCCCATTAATGCGGTCTACAAATTCAGATGTTCTATCACCTGCATAAACAGTGTGCGTATGAGAATCGCACCACGTCGGTAAAACTATTTTGCCAGTGGCATCAATAATGGTTTCTGCATCAAAACCTTCACAATTATTCATTTCTCCAAACTCTATTATAGTGTCGTTCTCAATGTAGAGGTAAGCGTTTTCTATAATTGGTAAATTTTTCATGTCGCTACCTTTAATAATGGTAGTATTATGTTCATGAACTTGAATAAGTTGTTTGATGTTGGTGATCAGTAAAGACATATAAATGATGTGTTTTTTGTAAAGATTGCTATTTTTTTGAATAAAAAAAAACGCTAGTAACAATTAACTAGCGTTTTTAATATTTTATGAAAGGATTTCTTTATGCTTTTATGAATTTTGAAGTCATTTTATTATCGATTTTAATAGTATAGATACCTGATGCTAATTCCGTAACATTTAGGAGTTCACCATCGGCAAAGTTTCTATCGAGCACTAGTTTACCTAATACATTATAAACGGACACATTCCGAACTTTTCTTGTGTCTACCGCTACAAGATTTTAGTAAACGATTCTGTACCATCTGTTGCGAGATTATTCCTAAATAATTCAATAACATCAGCTCAATGAAAATCGAAGAAATGCATATGTCATCGCTTTACTATTTTTATTTTAAAGCACCCACCATATTTTCTGGTTTTACCCATTCGTCATAATCTTCAGCAGAAACATAACCTAAATTAATAGCTTCTTCTTTTAAAGTGGTGCCGTTTTTATGTGCTGTATTGGCAATCTCAGCGGCTTTGTAATATCCAATTTTGGTATTTAGTGCAGTGACTAACATTAATGAATTGTTTAATAATTCTTTAATGACTTGGTGGTTTGGTTCAATACCACTAGCACAATGCGCTTCGAAACTCACACAAGCGTCACCTATTAATTGTGCCGATTGTAAAATATTGGCAGCCATCATTGGTTTAAACACATTGAGCTCGTAATGGCCTTGCGTTCCACCAACAGAAACAGCAACATCGTTACCCATAACTTGAGCGCAAACCATAGTTAAGGCTTCACATTGTGTTGGGTTTACTTTTCCTGGCATAATTGAACTTCCAGGTTCGTTTGCAGGAATAATAATTTCTCCAATTCCAGATCGCGGACCAGAAGCCATCATTCTAATATCGTTTGCAATTTTATTTAATGAAACCGCTAATAATTTTAAAGCTCCATGGGTTTCTACTATCGCATCGTGCGCTGCTAAAGCTTCAAATTTATTTTCTGCAGTTACAAACGGTAATCCTGAAAATTCTGCAATGTATTTAGCAACCAAAACATCGTAACCTTCTGGTGTGTTTAAGCCAGTTCCTACAGCTGTTCCTCCTAATGCTAATTCGCTTAGGTGTGCTAAAGTATTTTCTAAGGCTTTTAATCCGTGATCTAATTGCGATACATATCCTGAAAACTCTTGGCCTAAAGTCAACGGAGTCGCATCCATTAAATGTGTACGACCAATTTTTACAACCGTTTTAAACTCTAAGGACTTTTTGTGAAGCGTGTTTCGTAATTGAATGACACCAGGAATCGTTGTTTCTACAATTTTTTTATAAGCAGCAATATGCATTCCTGTTGGAAAAGTATCATTAGACGATTGTGATTTATTAACATCGTCATTGGGTTGAATCGTTTTTTCTCCTTCACCTATAACATGGCCTGCAATTTGATGTGCTCGGTTGGCAACAACTTCATTAACATTCATGTTACTTTGTGTACCAGAGCCCGTTTGCCAAATCACTAATGGAAATTGATCGTTATGCTTACCTTCTAAGATTTCATCACATACTTGTGCAATTAAATCGCGCTTTTCTTTAGATAGCACATTTAGCTCACAATTCGTATATGCTGCAGCTTTCTTTAAATAAGCAAAACCATTTACAATTTCTAATGGCATAGATGCAGAAGCACCAATTTTAAAGTTATTACGAGAGCGTTCTGTTTGTGCTCCCCAAAGTTTGTCGGCAGGTACTTTTACCTCACCCATTGTGTCTTTTTCAATTCGGTAATTCATGTGTATTGTATTTATTGCTTTACAAAATTAAAGGTTTTGTGAGTTTAATTAGATATAATGTTTGGTTTTATTTAAACAGCTTTTAAGTCAAATAGTTAATAAGTTTTAAATTGAATTGATAAGTATTTTATCAATGACTATTTAATGGATTTATGATGTCCGATTTCAAAACAAAAAACAGAACTCACTGCTACTATCGGTGGATGATATTCTAAATTTATTAGTGTTATTTAAGCAGGAAGGGTGCATGTTGATATTGGCCTAGATGTGTTCAAATTTCAAGAGCTTATCGTTAAAAATAAAGAGCGATAGCCGCTATAAAACATGGTAAATAAGTAGAACTTCCGTACGCAAAGTTGACTGTTCAATTTTTTAAAAGTATTTTAGCTTAGTCTTTTTATTAAAAAAGATAACCAAATCAATCGTATATGGCAACAAATCAGGAGCTTATTGATAAACTTATTGAGAAGTTAGAGCTGCTTTTTAAGAAGCAAGCCGAGTTTTCTTCAGAAATAAATAGTCTTAAAGAGGAATTGTATCGCTTAAAATCTGGATCAACTGAGGATGAAACAATTCCAATAAAAGCGTCTACAGAACCAGACCCTTTACCTAAAACAGAAAACGAGAAATTAGAAGCGTTTAATGACAACGTAGAAGAGCCAGTCGTTGAAACATTAGAGCCTGTTTTAGAAACCGAATATCAGGATGAGTTTGTTGCACCTAAAGAAACGTCTGTAGAGGAAAATAAGCCAAAACGGAAATCGAGCCTTGAAAAATTTATAGGTGAAAACATTCTGAATAAAATTGGTATTATTATCACTATTATTGGTGTGGCCATTGGTGCAAAATATTCAATAGAGAATGATTTAATTAGTCCGCTAACCCGAATCATTTTAGGCTATTTTACAGCTATCGGGTTACTTGGTTTTGGTATTAAGCTAAAAAAGAAATACGAAGCTTACAGTGCTGTTTTAGTCAGTGGCTCTATCGTAATTTTATACTTTATTACGTTTTTTGCTTATAATTTTTATGATTTAATACCGCAGCTTCCCACATTTGTGCTCATGGTGATTTTTACAACATTTACGGTTGTTGCAGCCATAAGTTACAATAGACAAGTTATTGCACATATAGGTTTGGTTGGTGCTTATGCTGTTCCGTTTTTATTAAGTAATAATTCAGGACAAGTAGAAGTACTCTTTAGTTATGTGGCGATAATTAATATTGGAATTTTAGTTATTTCTTTCAAAAAATATTGGAAATCGCTCTACTATTCAGCCTTCATATTTACATGGCTAATATATTCAACTTGGTTCATTTTTGAATATTTTGAAGAGGAACAAATCGGTATAGCTTTAAGCTTTTTAAGTCTATTCTTTGTCATTTTTTATATAACATTTTTAGCTTATAAAGTACTGAGAAAGGAAATGCTAAAAACAAGTGATGTCGTTTTATTACTTTTTAATTCCTTCCTGTTTTACGGCTTAGGCTTTGCTATTTTAGAAAACCATGATACCGGTTCGCAATTATTAGGTCTGTTTACACTTGGCAATGCGGTAATTCACTTTATAGTGAGTGTCCTTTTCTACAAATTAAAATTAGGCGACAAAAACTTATTTTATCTCGCTTCGGCAATGGTTTTGGTATTTATTACCATTACCATTCCTGTGCAGTTAGATGGTAATTGGGTAACACTATTATGGGTAAGTGAGGCCGCATTATTATTCTGGTTAGGGAGAACAAAAGCGATTAAAGTGTATGAGAAATTGTCGTATCCATTGATGATTTTGGCATTTTTGAGTCTTTTACAAGATTGGTCGTTTGCCTATAGTGCTTATTATGGTATAAATGAAGACGAACAAATAACTACGATTTTTAATATTCACTTTTTAACGTCCTTGCTGTTTGTAATTGCGTTTGGGTTTATTGTTTGGTTGTCTAGAAAAGAAAACTATACATCAACATTAAAACCAACCTCAATATGGTCTCGATTGTTGACTTATGGTATTCCAGCACTATTTGTATTCAGTGCCTACTATGCATTCCGATTAGAAATTGAATTTTATTGGGATCAATTATATCATACTTCAAGCATATCAACGCCTTCTGAAGACGTTTATAAGAGGAGTATCTTTAATTATGATTTAAGAGATTTTAAAACCATTTGGGTGCTCAATTATTCATTGCTATTTATGGCGCTATTAGCTATGGTTAATTTTAAGCTGATTAAAAACAAACTTTTAGAGAAAATTACGTTAGGACTAACAGTCGCCAGTATTTTTATCTTTTTATCGCAAGGTTTACTTGCCATTAGCGAGTTAAGAGAAAGCTACTTGAATCCTTCAGAATACTTTCAAGAAAATAGCTTTTACTTATGGATTCGGTATGTGTCGTTTCTCTTTTTAGCTTTCGCATTGTACACGTGTTATAAGTTTATTAAGCGCGAAGGCATTTCAAAAGGCTTTAAAATTGGGTACGATATTCTATTGCATGTGACTATTATTTGGGTGTTGAGTAGCGAGCTAATTCATTGGATGGATATGGCTGAATCTACGCAATCTTATAAATTAGGGTTAAGCATACTTTGGGGAGTGTATTCCTTCCTGTTAATTGCTTTTGGCATTTGGAAAGACAAAGTATATTTAAGAATCGGTGGCATGATTTTCTTCGGAATTACTTTAATAAAATTATTCTTTTACGACATTGTGCATTTGAATACCATTTCTAAAACCATTGTGTTTGTGTCGCTTGGTGTGCTACTTTTAATCATTTCATTTTTATATAATAAATACAAAAACCAGATTACGGATGACTCTAACAACTAAGCTATTTCTAAGTTTTCTAATTGGTTCTATGACGTTTTGTGCTGCACAAATGGAAACGTATAACTATAAAAGAGCGTTACAAAATGTGAATGATGAGTGGCATAAAATCACCTTACCAAATGCTGTATTTGGAAAGGTGAACCCAGATTTATCAGACCTTAGGGTTTATGGGTTTACGGCTCAAAACGATACTATTGAAGCACCTTATATTTTACGAATCCTTTCAGACAAAGTTGTTCATAAGTCTATTCCATTCGATATTATTAATAAAACAAAAGGGAATGCTGGTTATTACTTTTCGTTTCAGTTAAATTCTGAAACGATAATCAATCAAATTAACTTAAATTTTAAAGAGCAAAATTTTGATTGGAAAGTGGAATTACAAGGCAGTCAGAATCAACAAGAATGGTTTACAATACTTGAAGATTACCGTATTCTATCCATTAAAAACCAAACAACGGATTATAAGTTTACAAAACTCGTTTTTCCTGATGCTAAATATGGTTTTTTTAGACTTATTGTAAAACACAATAAGCAGCCACAATTAGTATCTGCGCAACTATCTAAACATGAAGTTTCTGGTGGACGTTTTGTTGAACACAAGATTAAGTCTAGTGAAAGCAGAGCACTTAAACAGACTAAAACCACTGAGATTAAATTAGAGTTAGAAGAACCTGTTTCATTAAGTCAAATTCAAATAGATGTGAGTGATACGTTTGACTATTATAGACCGTTAAAAATCGAATACAAAAATGATAGCGTTAAAACAGAAAAAGGTTGGAACTATTACTATAAGACCATTGGCAATGGCACACTAAATTCGCTTGAGGCAAACCATTTTAATTTTGAAAACACTATTGCAAAACACTTAAAATTAACAATTTACAATAATGATAATCAGCCATTATCTATAGAAAATGTTTCTGTTAAAGGTTATGAACATCAGTTAGTTGCTCGTTTTACAGAGCCTGCAGATTATATGTTGGTTTATGGAAACGCTTCTGCAAGTCAACCGATTTATGATATTACTAAGTTTAAAACAAATGTTCCTAAACAATTAAAGGCTCTGAAGATAGGAGAGGAGGATGTTATTCTGCATACAATACAACCAAAAGTGAAACCCTTATTTGAAAATAGTTATTGGCTTTGGGGAATAATTGGAGTCGTTATTTTGTTGTTGGGAGGCTTTACTTTAAAAATGTTGAAAAAGAATTAAGGTATTTAACCTACAATCTTCCCGTCGACCATAGTTAACTTGCGGTCTGCCATAGCAGCTAATTCTTGGTTATGGGTTACAATTACAAAGGTCTGATTAAACTCATCTCTTAATTTAAAGAATAAGTTGTGTAATTGATCTGCAGACTCACTATCTAAATTTCCAGAAGGTTCATCAGCAAAAATAATATTCGGATTGTTTATTAAAGCTCTTGCCACAGCAACACGTTGTTGTTCACCACCAGACATGCTATTTGGTTTGTGATGGATGCGTTCACTTAAACCTAAATACTCTAGTAATTCTTTGGCACGTTTTTCGGCATCAGCTTTTGGAGTATTATGAATAAATGCCGGAATACAGACGTTTTCTAAAGCTGTAAATTCAGGTAATAACTGATGGAATTGAAAAATAAAACCAATGTTCTTATTTCTAAATTTTGCTAATGCTTTATCATTTAAGGTTTTAATCGATTGGTCGTTTATAACTAGTTCAGTGTTTGATGTATAATCGGGTTTATCTAAAGTACCCAAAATTTGAAGTAGTGTGGTTTTACCGGCACCAGAAGCACCAACAATAGAAATTACTTCACCTTCTAAAATGGTTAAGTCGACACCTTTTAAGACCTGAAGATCTTTATAAGCTTTCTTAATCTGTTTTGCGGAAATCACTGTTTTACTCATACGATGTGAAATTAATACTTAATGCCTAATTCTACAAAACTAAGCATCAGATTTATTAGAATTGAAAACAGATTTTATTCCATTAAAGTCTAAAAAATATTGAAGACGTACAGAAAACGTATGTTGCATAGGTTGATCGAACAACTTATCAATGCTTTGCGAATAATTATACTCAGCAATAGCATCTGAATTAAATAATTGATTTCTATACAAAGCGGTTAAAAAACTGCCTGGTGCAAATTGCCATGAGTAACTCAAATCTATATTCCAGGTGCTAAAGTTAATATTAGGATCGTTACTAACACTATCTACAGTATACCCAGCATCTGTAGTTAAGCGACCAGAATCTAACAACGTAAATAAGTCGTTATCATAGCTAACCGTATCCCAATAATGTCTAAAACTAAGTGATAGAGAATTATAAGGATTAAAGGCGTAGTTTGAAGATATGCTGTTTGTTACAATCTGTCTGTTGCGTTCTCCAAAAATAGATTGTTCATCTTCTCGTGTTGCAAAACCTCGTCCTCCGTTAGTAAAGTCGTAGTAAAATTGATAAATCAATAATAGTTTATCGTTGATTCTTACGCGAGGTTCAACTTCAATATCATAGGTGAATTTATCTCTTCCCGTTTCAAATAGTGCTCCAACATTAGCTCTAAGGTCTAATGCAAAAGTTCGGTTGTAATTGGAAGAAAGATAACCTCCTGTAGTAACAAAATTTTCGTAGATAAATGGTCTACCATCACGAGATTCAAAATAATCCTTTTGTTTGCCTGGTTCTATGTCAAAATTAAAACCAAATCCATCTAAACCTTTGGTTGTCGCTCTATAAGAAACTCCTAAGTTAAATTGCGAATACACATTAGGCTCTACGAGTCTGTTATAGTTAAAATAGGTGCTAATAGTGTAGTTGTTTAGATTTCCACTTGGTTCAAAAGTTTGGTATGAAATATCTGTACCAAAATTATTGTAATTATTTCTGTAAAGTAGTCCTAAGTCGTTAATGTCAAATTTGGTGTCTGCGTAACTATGATCAAAACTATAACGCAAATTGCCATGAATTTTAGCAAGTCTCAAATAGCTGCTGAAACCCCTTTCATTAGAGGTGTTTTGGTAATTAACATTACTCATTCGTAAATCAGTAGCGATACTAAACGTGTTACGTTTATTAATTAAGTTAGCCACCAAAGCTGTCGCATTGGCATCTCTAAAATGCCCTTCTCTAAGTACATTGGTGTTTATTAAACTTACAGACGAGTTGCCATTGAATTGCTGATCTACAACCAAAATATTGTAGTTAGTGAAAGGCTCTACAACTGCACTTCGTTTTTCGTCAGTAAGCGTGTTTTTTATATTCGCCGTCGTCTTTTCTGTAATAGCATTAAAAAAGCCAATACCTAAACCATTTTTGGTTCTACCAGAGACTTTTACTGCATTTAAAACTTTAACTTCATTGGGAACATTGGCTTCTTCGTTCTCATTAAGGTTGAGTCTACCACTTGGTCTGTTTCCAATACGTCTAGAGAAGAATAAATCTCCTTTAGAAAATAAATCGACTCCTTCAGTAAAAAATTGACGTTGCTCCGAGAAGGTTTGTTCAAAAGGACCAAGGTTTAATTCTACATTATCAAATCCGGCCTGACTAAAATCGGGAACCAAAGTGGCATCTAAAGTAAAATTATCTGTAAGTCCGTATTTAACATCCATACCGAATTTTAAATCAGTGTCTGTGTCGCCGTCAAAACTATTTATTATTCCTGTGGTAAAAGGGTAGAGGTTTAATCTAACAGGTGGTTTTACATCTTTTAGACCTTTTACTTCAGCATGGTATAATCCGGAATAACCTTGAGTTGGATCAACAGGATTCCAGGTAAATCGTGCTCTAGATCGTCTAAATTCTCTATGAAACTGAACTCCCCAAGTCGGCTCGTCTTGATCTGAAAAACGCAAGGTTCGGTAAGGGATTTTCATTTCTACAATCCAACCGTCATCCATAATTTTAACAGCACTATCCCAAACAGCATTCCAGCCAAAATCTTCTCCTAAAGTAGGGTTTTGAAGTGCATCTGCTTGCTGACCTGAACTAAACACGTAAAAAGCCGTGTCGTTTTGCGCGTCGTTATTTGGGTTGAGCACTAAAATAAAGTAATCGGTTTGTCCAAAATTATCTCTACTAGTGAGCTGTTTCATTATTTTGGTTGGATCGTCATAGAGGTATGCCGCAACATAGATTGCGTTATCGTCAAAAGTCATTTTTACTTCGGTACGCTCATCATGTGGAGCTTGTTGACCAATTTCAGGTCTTTGGGATACAAAACCAGTAGCTGTCTCTGCATTTTGCCAAATAGTATCATCTAAAATGCCATCTATTTTAGGTGCTAAAGTAGCACGATGAATATTTAATGTTTTTTTATTTTGAGCTAAGGTGACATTGACCAAACACAAAAGTGTAGCAATAAAGACACATAGAGAACGTGCGTTCATAGTTAGTTTATGGTAGTTTTGTTTAGTGTAAAGATGTAAGTATTTAGCGGTTGTTACATCTTAATTTTACAAAACTAAGTTCTCAGATTGGTCAAACCTCTTAATTAAACGTTAAAAACGACGTGAGTTTTATGATTTAAAGGTCTTAATTGTAAAATGGCAGTCTTTTGTGCTTTGGAATAATTATTGTTTTAGATTAGCCAGTAATTAATACAAATTTTGGGAAATCGATTTTTAGAGGTCCTGAGATAAATTCAGGATAAATGAACAAATACAAAAAATTAGGATTAGGTCTTCTCTTTGACGCTTTAGGATTAGTGTCTTTTATAATACCTGGAATCGGAGAATTTTCAGACGTTGTTTGGGCGCCAATTTCAGCATGGTTAATGACCAAATTATATGCTGGAAAAGCAGGTAAAGTAGCAGGAGTGATAACTTTTGTTGAAGAAGCCTTGCCTGGCTTTGATGTCATTCCATCATTTACATTAATGTGGTTGTACACTTATGTTATTAAAAATGAAAAAACGACGAAAGAAATTGAACGTTAAACAGATAAATTAAGCGTTATATTAAGCACAGTTGAAAATGAATTTATAGAGTTTTCAACTGTGCTTTATATGACATTAGTACTACAATGTGTAGTTTACACCAATATTAATATTACGTCCCATATTTAAAATACCATCTGGTTTTAATCGAGATAAATGATGTACATATTCTGTATCTAATAAGTTAGTTGCAGAAATTGAAACATTTGTATCATTATTAAATAGTTTGAATGTACCTCCAACACCAACACTTAATAAATTATAAGCATCTGAAGTGGTTTCAAAAGCATTCACATTATTTTGTGCAAATGTCGAACGTAACTTTACAAAAGCATTAATGTTTTTAATGCTTTCAGAGTTAAATTCTACACGAAACGTATTGGTTAATGAATTTGCAGGAATTAATGGCAAGTATTCATCGTTATCTTGTTGTCCGGTAACCGTTTCAAAACTACTTTCTAAGTGCAACCAGTGAATTGGGTGTGGATGAAAATGCAATCCGAATTCTCCTCCGTATAAGGTTGCATTTTCTTGCTCGTATAAAAACACAGGGTCATCATTAATTAATTCACCGTTTGGATTTAAGAAAATATAGTCATTCACTATATTATAAAAGCCATTAGCAAATAATTCTATGTGCTTATTTTTATATTCTAAAGCCAAATCAACTTGAAAGTTTTGCTCGTTGCTAAGATTCATATTTCCAATTTCGTAGCGATTTGTACCATGGTGTGAACCATCAGAAGCCAACTCTGACAGGTTTGGTGCTCTAAACCCTGTTGCTAAATTTAGTCTTGCGGTAACCTTGTTAAAAATATCTGTTTTAACACCTAAAGCTCCATTAAAGGAATTGAAAGTATTGTCGCTATTATTTTCAATTGCAATAGATCTATAATCGTAACGCGCTCCTAATTGAACATCTAGCGTTTCAAAATGAATGTGTGACGTGGCTAAAACACCAAAATCGTTTGTTGTTGCGTTTGGAATTAAAACCTCTTCTCCATAATTGGTATTCACTTGATTCATACCTTGTACACCAATAATAGTTTCAAATTTGCCAAGCGTAGGAAGGTTGTACTTTACGTCGTAGCTAAAGGTTTTTAACTTCATATTTAAAGCTGCTTCTAAAATCTCATGCTCGTCGTGTTCATCATGCTCATCATGCTCATCGTGATCATCATGGTCGTGGTCATGATCGTGGTCGTGGTCATGGTCATCATGGTCGTCGTGATCATGATGCTCTTCAAATTCTTTTCTATTATTATAGATGTAACCCAAAGTGACATCTAAACTAGAGTCTTCAAAAAACAAGGTCGACTTTGAGCTAAAAATATGATTGTCGATATTTTGATATGGTAATAATGGTGTTTTTGCCGTTGATTGAACTCCAATTTCTTCAGGTAAACCTAATTTAGAGTTATTTAAATTATATCGAAATTCTGTTTTAAAATGTGAATTTTGATAGCCTAAGCCAGCTTTAAAATCTTGTTCTCTATAACGTGTATTGGTTACACGATAGTTTTTAGTGTCGTAATCGGAATGTTCTGTTAAACTTCCTCTAAATAAAAATTTGAATCCATTACTAGACGATTTATAACCTGCGTTTGTAGAATAGCCTTTAGTGTTAGTAAAATAATTTACAGAAGCATCTGCAGACGACTCATTTTCTTGAGCAAATCGTTCAGGGTTTAAATACAAAACACCACCTAAAGCATCGCTACCATAGAGTAGGGAAGCAGGTCCTTTTATAACTTCGACGCTCTCAATACCAGCGTCATTGATACCAAGTCCATGTTCGTCTCCATATTGCTGGTTTTCTAAACGTACCCCTTGTGTATACACTAAAACACGGTTAGAACTCAGTCCTCTAATTACAGGTTTACCAATGCTGTTACCAGTACTTATGCTTTCTACACCAGCTATTGAGGTTATGCCTTCTGCAAGTGTTACAGCTCCGGAAGCTTTTAGTTCTTTTAACTTTTTTTGTTCAACCTTCATGACGTTTTCACTCTGAAGTTTATGAAAAGGTGTAGAGATAATAACCTCTTCCATTTCCATAGCAGATTCAGATAATAGAATAGTTAACGTCTCTTCTGAAGGAACCGTTACCGTAATCGATTGGGATTGAAATCCAATGTATGAAACAACAACTTTAAATACGCCTTTCTTTAAATCTAGGCTAAATTCACCTTTGTCGTTTGTTGTTGTACCTGTTTCTAGTTCTGGTAAATATATAGTTGCAAACGGAATTGCTGCTTGAGTGGTGTTGTCTAAGACTGTACCTTTAATAGTGTTTTGAGCATAGGTGTTTATAAACACAATGCTGAATACGATAACTAATAATCGCTTCATAAATAAATGATTTAATAATAAGTAATAAATGAAATTTTAATTTCTGGGCATTAAATCAGTTGAGGAGGCCCTCTAAGTACTGTTTGAAGTTTTTGAAAATCACTAACAAATTCATATTGAGAATTTGTTATTTTGAAATTCTCTTCTTCTGAGACTAGTGTATCTAACTTATTTTTGAAGTAAAATTGTGTAGTAAGCTTAAATTTATAGAAATCACAATCGATATCAGCTTCGTGAAAATGTGTGGTTAAAGAGCCATCATCGTCACAAACGTTATGCGTGTGGTGTGAAAACGCATGATTTAATTTTACAGCCGAAGGAAACAGTACAGCTAAGACTAATAGCAAAGTAAAAGTCTTAAATAATACAGTTGTAAGGGTGTTAATATTCAATCGAAAAAACGTTTTAATCCTAATCTTCTCAGCATTTTCTTTTCAAATTCCCAAAAAAACTTGAATTGCCCAAAAAGCCATCCAAACGTTACTAAAAGGATTTGGTAGAAAACGAGCCCAATGATAATGAATAAAAACCAATAAAGAATAGGGTTTAAGTTTTCTTTAGTAATTCCCATAAGTACCATAATTGGTCTGCCAACAAACAAGGATGATGTCCCAGTAAACGCAAATACCATAAAGACACGAATCATTTCCCACTTATAATCTAAAACCCACTTGGTTTCTAGCTTTTTGAATAGGAATAAGGTCAATTTTAATAGTAAAAAGAAAATAACAATTGAGACACTTAGTATTGGAGCTAAGCCATACTCATTAAGTAGAGCATTTGAGATTTTAATAGCCGAATAGCCTAAAATAAGTAAACCAAAAAAGGGAAATAACAACTGCCAATTATGTTGAATTTCCCAATGTTTTTTAAATTTTTCCATAGCACATTTTCAGTGCTGCAAAATTAGTAAATTAAGATGTCTTTTTATACTAAATTCTGGGTGTAAACGAAGATAAGCGTTGTTTGTACTTTAACTGAAAATAGAGAAAGTAATTGTATAGTTTATAGTTAACCTCGTAACCGTAATCTGTACGTGTATCGTAGTCTATTCTAACTTCATATAGATTAGGGTCGTAGGTGTAAGGTTGTAAATTTCTTTGATTCCATCCTTGCACTAAAATAGCATTTCTAGATTCTAACCACTCTTGAGTATGGTAACCTTCTGGTCTGGCTGTAGATAATAACCACGCGTTAAATCCTGGTTCTATGATTATGATTTCGTAATCATTTTCATCGCTACTAATAGAAACAGTATCACTTTGTACTAAGCTGTGTTCGTTAGCATTATTAATGGTTGGGGTGCTATTATACGACTTACAACTTGCAATAACAATAAGGATAATAATAAATGGGATAATCTTTTTCATATGTATTAAAGGTATTAAAAAATTGAATGAACTTTTAAGATTTTAGGTCATTTTAACACTACAAATCAATGCGATTTTTAATAGACATACAATTATAACTACGTAAACTATAGGTTTTAATGCGTGAAACAATCGTTTTTAAAAGTCTACACGTTTAGCAACAAAAAAAGCAGCTCGTTAAAACTGCTTTAATATCTAAAAAAGGATAGAATTTTATTTTCCGAATAATCCTCCTAAAAGTCCACCAAGACCTTCTTTACTCTTATTTCCTCCTAAAACCATACCAGCGACATCGTCAATAACGCTTCCGTCACCATCTGCATCTAATATTTTTTCTAAGAAGCTTTGTTCGTTAGCCGTATCATTACCACCGAGTAATCCACCTAACAGTCCACTAATGTCTGATTGTGAACTTACATTGTTTTGATTGGCTTGTTTTCCTAAAACTCCCATTAAAATTGGAGCCGCTACTTTAAGAATGTTACTAACAGAACCAGCATCTACACCAGCTTTCTGACCAATAACTTGTTCTACTCCTTGTTGTTTACTACCTAAAACATGACTAAGAATTTTAGATCCATCATTTTTTACGTTATCATCAACACCACCTCCAAATAAACCGCCAAGGTTATCTAGGATACTTCCGTCATGTTTGCTATTTAAAGCTCCCATAAGACCTGCAGCACCTTCTGGTGTAGAAGCGTTACGCTCCATTGCTTTCATAAGCACAGGTAATGCCATAGTTAAAACGCTACTTGTTTTATTTTGATCTGTTCCTGTAGAACCAGAAACACCACTTATGATATTTTTTCCTAAATCACTGTTTAATAAATCTAATATTCCTGCCATTTTTATGTTTATTTTAAGTTAAAAATTTTTGAATGTTTCAAGGTACAAAAAAAAGTCCCACAAATGTAGGACTCAGTTTATTCCATTAGGTCACAATTTATTTGTTAACCTAATATTGTAATGATTTGTTCAGCCAGTTCTACACCAATTCTATCTTGTGCTTCATTTGTTGCTGCACCTGTATGAGGTGTTAATGATAACGCAGGATTCATTAATAATTGAATTTCTGGTTGTGGCTCTTTTTCAAAAACATCTAAAGCTGCTCTTGCTACTTTTCCACTTTCAATAGCTTTAACAAGGGCTATTTCGTTAACAACTCCACCACGTGCGGCATTAGCGATAATAACACCATCTTTCATTTGCTTGAATTCAGCTTCGTCTATTACGTAATCTTTTTGTGCTGGTACATGCAATGTTAAAAAGTCGGCTTGTTTTAAAACTTCTTCTTTTGAAATTGTTTTAATTTCAAAATTCACTTTTTGACCATCAAAGAAATCAAGTTGTAAATCTGCTTTTTCTAAATAAGGATCGAAAGCAACAACTTTCATTCCTGCACCAATTGCCACTTTAGCTGTAGCCTGACCAATACGTCCAAAACCTAAAACACCTAAGGTTTTACCTTTCAGTTCTGTTCCTTTAGCGTAAGCCTTCTTTAAGTTTTTAAATTTAGAATCTCCTTCTAATGGCATATCGCGATTAGAGTTATGTAAATAACGTGCTAAACCAAAAAAGTGACCAAATACTAATTCTGCAACAGAATGAGACGATGCGGCTGGAGTGTTAATTACACTTAGTCCTTTGCTACGAGCATAATCCACATCGATATTATCCATACCAACTCCACCACGACCAATAATCTTTAGGCTAGGGCAGTTGTCTATTAAATCTTTTCTTACCGTTGTTGCACTTCTAACTAATAAAACAGCAATGTCATTGTCGTTAATGTAGTTTTGTAATTGTTCTTGTGCTACTGTTGTTGTGATAACTTCGTAACCAGCAGCTTCTAATGCATTAATTCCACTTTGAGAAACTCCGTCGTTTGCTAATACTTTCATTATTTTATTCTAGATTTAACGTTTAAAATTCAAAGGTGGTAACTATTGAACTTCAACTATTTTATTATTTTTATTTCTAAAAAGAGTAGGCAACTTCAAATTGCGATTAAGAACTCTTATTTAAGCTTTGCTTTCTAATTCGCTCATAACTTCAACCAGTGCTTTAACACTGTCTAAAGACAACGCGTTATACATAGATGCTCTGTAGCCACCAACACTTCTATGTCCATTTATACCATTAATACCAGCTTCTTTGGCCATAGATTCAAAAGTTTCCTTAAGGTTTTCGTTTTCTAAAGTGAAAGTAGCATTCATATGAGAACGATCTTCTTTAACGGCGTAACCTTTAAACAACGGGTTTAAATCAATTTCAGAATAGATTAAGCTTGCCTTCTTTTCATTTTCTTCTTCAATGGCTTTAATACCACCTAAGTTCTTCAACCATTGTAAGTTTAACATAGACACATAAACAGCAAAAACTGGAGGTGTATTAAACATACTTCCTTTGCCAATATGTACTTTGTAATCCATCATAGAAGGAATCTTACGAGATACTTTTCCTAAAATATCTTCTTTAACAACCACTAAAGTCGTTCCGGCAGGTCCCATATTTTTTTGTGCTCCAGCATAGATTAAATCAAATTTTGAAAAATCTAACTGACGTGAAAAAATATCACTACTCATATCACAAACCATTGGAATTGGTGAGTTTGGAAAACTCTTCATCTGTGTACCAAAAATGGTATTGTTAGATGTACAGTGAAAATAGTCGTAATCTTCAGGGATTTCGTATCCTTTTGGTATGTAGTTGTAGTTAGCATCTTTAGAAGATCCTAATTCGTATATGTCGTCGTAAATTTTAGCTTCTTTGATTGATTTATCAGCCCAAGTTCCAGAGTTTAAATAGCCTGCTCTTTTTTCTAATAAGTTTAAAGCTACCATTAAAAACTGCGTGCTGGCTCCACCTTGAAGAAATAATGCTTTATAGCCTTTACCTTCAAGACCTAAAAGTTCTAAAGCTAAGGAACGTGCATTTTCCATGACATCTACAAAGGGTTTACTTCTGTGAGAAATCTCTAAAAGAGAAAGTCCGTCGTCAAAGTTTAAAACTGCTGCTGCTGCTTGTTCCATTACGGATTTTGGTAATACGCATGGTCCTGCACTGAAATTGTGTTTTTTCATGAAAAATTTATTTTAATTTTCGATAATTCGAAAACCTATATTAGATTAATATTTAAACAGATACAAAGGTGCTAATTTATTGCCTAAAAGATGTTACGAAAATGATAATTTTTAGCCCATGTTTTAATGAAATTATCTTTAAATTTTCATCTGCTTAAAAAATCTTCATTTCGCAATATCTCTTTAGCTTTTTAGGCCGTTTTTCAATAGCATATGGTTATGCTTAAATAGGTTTAAATTTATAATATTACGAGGGAAATCTTTTTCTATTTGAAAGTATAAAATTAAGATAAATGTAATAAGAAATCTATAGTGTCTACATTATCAGCATAGTCCCAAAGTTGCGGGTTTTGGGTGTCTCCAAAAGCAATTTCGTTAGCTGTAAAACCATTAGAAACAATACATTGTATTTTGTCTGAGTCGGTTTCTAATTTTTGTTGTAATTCTGCAAGATCATTATATTTTTCATAGAATAAGGTGGCGATGGGTGAAGCGTAACTATCGTCTTCCTTAATCATAAGAAAGCCATTTTCTAGCATATCAAACTCACTCATTAAATAAACCGCTTTATTGTAATCGTAATTATTAGCATACTTAGATTCATTTATAATAGGGTGCCATTTGTAGACCGCATTAAAGAAAGCATCAAAGTTGTAATCCTTAGGTATAAAGAATTTAGAGACATTTCTACAACCTAAACCGTAGTATCTAAAAATATCATCAGAAAGCGCTGCTAATTCCGCATCAGATTCTTCGCCTGTTAATACGGCTACTGAATTTCTGTTTTTACGGATTATTGAGGGTTTGTCTTTAAAATAATATTCGAAATAGCGCGCTGTATTATCACTTCCTGTTGCAATAACAGCATCGAAGTTGTTTAGCTTTTCTTCTGTGAATTTGATTTTGCCTTTAAACTCAGGTTCTATAACCTCTAAGTATTTAGCTAAAAAGGGTAAAATATGCTTATCGTTAGACGACTGTTTTACTAATACATTATGACCAGAAATAAGCACGCTTAAAAAATCGTGAAAACCAACGAGAGGAATATTTCCTGCCATAATAATAGCAACTGTTTGTGGTTTTACAGTGTTAAAGTTGTACTTGCTTATCCATTGGTTAATGTTTTTGTTTATCAATGCATTAGACCAATTTGAAAGCGTAAATGTGATGTTCTTTTTTGTAAACCAACCGTTATGTTCTTGTGCAAGTTTGAGTTGGTGCTTAAAGCCATCAAAAAACAAATCATTTGCTTCTATAGAGTCATTTTTTACGACGTCATTATTTTGAAATTGATTTAAAAAGGCACCTAATTTTACAAATGCATTAATTCTTTGTTCTAATTCCATAATGGGTTTGGTTATGCGATGTTTTGGCTTTATTTTTGCAATTGCAAATTTAAGCAAAGCAAATGAGCGAGAAAAGGTTTGATTTTGATAATAAATTAAAATTATAAGAATTAGAAGCTGCTCATTATAAATGATTAATAAAAATAGAAATTACTATGGCAATTATAATCACAGACGAATGTATTAATTGTGGAGCGTGTGAGCCAGAATGTCCAAATACTGCTATTTATGAAGGTGCTGATGATTGGCGTTATGCTGATGGCACAAGTTTAGAAGGTAAAGTTGTTTTACCAAACGGAAAAGAAGTAGACGCAGAAGAAACACAAGAGCCAATAAGCGATGAAGTGTATTACATTTCACCAGACAAATGTACAGAATGTATGGGCTTCCATGAGGAGCCACAATGTGCTGCAGTTTGTCCGGTTGACTGTTGTGTGCCAGATGAAGATCATGTAGAAACAGAAGAAGAGCTTTTAGGTAAGCAACGTTTTATGCACCCTGATGGTCATTAACGTAACACGTTATACTTTATAAACCATATAAACCCTGAGTCTTTGGCTTGGGGTTTTTTATGTAAAATATAAATGATGTCTAGATCTCATATAAAATACAGAACAACTAACTTTGCACTTTACTTATAGTGACTATTTAAGTGGAGTGAATTAATTATAAAGCTATGGAACAATCAGAATTTTTAGAAAAACATATATTTAACGATTTAGAAAATGTAAACGATGGTTTTGATGATCCGTCTATACACTATTTTTCAGAAACTGATTTTGAGACCGTGCTAAAAAGAGCAGAACATTTTGGACTTAGTGTTTATGGAATAGAACCTTGGTTAAATGGTGAAATCTTTGGTGTTTTTTCTCATGAGTCCTATAAAAAGAAAGCCACAGACCCTAAATGGTGCACTAAAGCATTTTCGGATTTTAAGAAACGCCAAGAAGGATTAGTGTATGCTGCGACTTACAAAGTGTCAAAAAAGCTTTTAGAACGCGAGTAAGAATCTAATGATATTATAGTTTTAAATGTATGACTTATCAAGATGTTTTTGTAGAGTTCTGGGAACAAGTAAAAGAAAGTGTAGCAGCAGGTACGTTTGCTAAATTAACGATGGCTAAAACCATTGGTAAACCCGAATTAAAGAATATTTTTATCAGACCTATTTATGACAAAGATGATTTTAGGGTGATGCTAAAATACAGTTTCAGACCAAGAGAGGTTGAAGACATAGAAGAAGAAATGACTTTAGACGAGGCCTTAATTATCTTAAAATCACATTTAAAATCCTCTTTTTTATCAGTTATATTGTTTACTACTATAAAAGATGTCACTTTTAAAGTGAATAAAAAAGGAGTTGGTAGTATTACTGAAAGTTCGCCGACGTTTAAGAATGTAGTGCAAGCCTAAAAATTTGCATTGGAGGCAACCAACAGAAATCTTATAATCATTATAGCTATTTTAAAATCCTGAGTCTTTGGCTTGGGATTTTTAAATAACAGTTTTAAAAACCATTAATTTTGGTTTTGTGTCATTTCGAACGTTAGTGAGAAATCCCATAATAAGCTTGAGTTAGTGTTATGTGATTCCTCGTGCCTCGGAATGATAAACATGTTATTTTTAATCTATTTTTCTGTATTTAGAAATAGGTTTGAGAATTTTATAAAACAAGAATAAAGGCATGCTTCAGTTCATTAAGTTTCTGTTATAAAAATGGTGTCTTCGTCCGTAATTATTTTTTTAGAAATAACCAACACGTGTAGTATGTAATAGGAAGACCATAGGTAGGTTGTTAAATGAATAGTTAATAAATTAATACACGAACTTAATCTGATGGAATTAAAAACACATTTTCTTAAATTCATCCAAAAATCATTTCAAAAAATATAATTCAAACTATTCCACAAATAACTTACATTTGCACTCGCAAAATTTGCGATTAATAATTAACAAGATTCCCACTTGTGTGGGAACGAAAAACAAGTTTTTCGATGAAAGCTGGAATTGTAGGATTACCAAACGTAGGAAAATCAACCTTATTTAACTGTTTGTCTAACGCTAAAGCGCAAAGTGCTAACTTTCCGTTTTGTACTATAGAACCTAATATAGGTGTGGTAAATGTACCTGATCCAAGATTAGAGAAATTAGAAGAATTGGTGAAGCCAGAGCGCGTATTGCCAGCAACCGTAGAGATTGTTGATATTGCAGGTTTAGTAAAAGGTGCTTCCAAAGGTGAAGGTTTAGGAAATCAGTTTTTAGCTAACATTAGAGAAACTGATGCTATACTTCATGTATTACGTTGTTTTGATAATGAGAATATTGTACATGTTGATGGTTCTGTAGATCCTATTAGAGATAAAGAAACTATTGATATGGAGTTGCAGCTTAAAGATTTAGAAACGGCTGATAAAAAGCTAGACAAAGTAAAACGTGCTGCCAAGACAGGTAATAAAGAAGCCCAGAAAGAAGAAGCTGTGCTTTTAAAAATAAAATCAGGATTAGAAGCTGGTACTTCAGTAAGAGCATTAGAGTTTTCGGAAGAGGATTACGAGGAATTTGTAAAGCCATCTCAGTTTATTACAGATAAGCCGGTGATGTATGTTTGTAACGTGGATGAAAGCGCTGCAAATACAGGAAATGCTTATGTGGATAAAGTGAAAGAAGCGGTTAAAGACGAAAATGCTGAAGTTTTAGTGTTGGCTGTTGGTACAGAAGCTGATATTAATGAATTAGACGATTATGAAGAGCGCCAAATGTTTTTGGCTGATATTGGTTTAGAAGAACCAGGTTCTGCTAAATTAATCCGTTCAGCTTATAAATTATTGAATCAGCAAACCTATTTTACAGCAGGTGTGAAGGAAGTAAGAGCTTGGACGGTTAATGTTGGTGCTACAGGACCACAGGCTGCAGGAGTGATTCATACTGATTTTGAAAAAGGATTTATTAGAGCAGAAGTCATTGCTTATAATGACTATGTGGAATATGGAAGTGAAGCTAAAGTAAAAGACGCTGGTAAAATGCGGGTAGAAGGGAAGAACTATATTGTGAAAGATGGTGATGTAATGCATTTCTTGTTTAATGTGTAACTTGCACAAATGATAGAGTATTTAAAAAAGATAAGCTTTAAACAGATTCTATTTTTTTTGGTGTGTTAGTCGTAGAGTTTCTACTTTTTGTTATTTCCAATATGAAAAGTTAGGCTGGTTTTTAATTTCTCAAAATGAAAACTATAATGCACATAGGCAACCTGTTGCTTTTAAGCAGTTGTTTGTCAATAGCATTGTTTATGCTAAGTGCTTTCTAGAATACGGACGCTTTATTATTGCTTTGTTTTTATTGCCCTTATTGGTGAAATACTTTAAAAACAAATCGAATAAAACAATTAAAATCGATAGAATAGCCATCGCGTTTTTTGTATTTGCGTTTATCTTCTTTATAGGTATGGTGCCGTTTTCTAACCCAATTGGTGATCGGTATTTTATGATTTGTTATTTATTGGCCGTTATTTTACTCATCAATTTAATTACGCATTTTAATTTGGCTAAAAAACGACTGATGTATTCTGCTGTGGTGGTAATGTTTGTTTTGGGCCATTTTTGGATTTATCCTGCGACGATTTCTCAATCTTGGGATAGTTCGTTAGCGTATTTAAATAGTTATGAGGTTGAAGAGCAAATGGAACGTTACATAGATTCCGTTGGAATTAAGCCTTCTGAAATAGGTACCCGAATTCGTTTTAACGAACGGAATTTTTCAGAATTTAAAGTGCTGACTGAAGCAGAGCGTTATACGGATTTTAATATAGAAACAAATCAATTCATATTACTCTCTAATATAGATAATCAGACTAAAGATGATGAGTTGAATGAAATCATGTCGAATTGGACTTTGGTAAAGCGATATTCGCAGTTAGGAGTTTTTATGGAATTGTATAAAAGACAGTAGGTTGTTTTATTTAATAGAATCATGCCAATCATAGAAATAAAAACAATAATCAAAGCCGATATTAAAACTTGCTTCGATTTGTCGCGTAATATTGATTTTCATCAGCACAGTTTAGAACATTCTAACGAAAAAGCTATTGCAGGGAAAACTTCAGGCTTAATAGAATTAGGAGAGTCTGTAACTTGGGAAGCTACTCACTTTGGTGTAAAACAAAAGCTAACGTCAAAAATTACAGCATTTGAAAGGCCTTATTATTTTGTAGATGAAATGACTTCTGGCGCTTTTAAATCGTTTAAACACGAACATATTTTTAAATATGAAGAAGGAAAAACCTTAATGGTTGATAAGTTTCAGTTTGAATCGCCTTTTGGTATTTTTGGAAAACTCGCTAATATTTTATTTCTGAAACGATATATGAAAAATTTGTTAACGACTAGAAATGAGTATCTAAAAATAAAAGCCGAAGAGATTATACCACTTGAACATCGTAATTAATCAGTTGTAAATTTCTAAGTATAAAAATTCTACTATAGTTTCGTTAAATGAAATCGCAGCAAAATGTTATTTATGGTGTTTTAATTGGTGTTTTGGGGATCGTCTTGTTTTCCTCAAAAGCCGTATTGGTAAAATTAGCCTATCGGTATAATGTAGACGCGATTAGTGTTTTGCTACTAAGAATGCTGTTTTCGTTTCCATTTTATATCATCATAGTCTATTTGTATAGGAAGGAGCAAAAAGAAACCACGGTTCCTAAAGATTATGCGTGGCTCGCTTTTTTTGGAATCGTAGGTTATTACTTAGCAAGTTATTTTGATTTTGTGGGTTTAACGTATATAAAAGCGAGTTTAGAGCGCATTATTCTATTTGTTTACCCGACTATCGTATTATTATTTAATAAGTTGTTTCTGAAGAAAGCCATAACTAAAGTTCAAAAATTAGCAATATTAATTACGTATGTTGGTATTGTAATCACCTTTGGAAGTGAGGTTTCTATGTCTGGAAAAGATACTTATTTAGGCGGTCTTTTTGTGCTGCTAAGTGCTATAACTTACGCTTCGTATCTTGTAGGAAGTGGTTGGTTAATTCCAAAATTTGGAGTCATGCGATTTACGGCTTATGCGATGTTAGTGTCTTGTGTTTGTGTTTTTGTTCATTTCGGCATTTTTTCTGATGTTGATATCTTTAACTTTACTTGGGAAGTTTATGTTTTAGGCTTGTGTATTGCGGTTTTTGCAACAGTAATTCCATCGTTTTTAGTATCTATATCCATAAAATTAATCAGTTCTTCTAATTTTGCTGTAGTTGCTGGTATTGGTCCAATTTCAACGATTATTCTAGCTGTAATTTTCCTAAATGAAAGTTTGTCACTTCTTCAGGTTATAGGAACAGTTGTCGTTATTTTAGGAATTCTAATGGTTTCAAAAAGTAAAACAACGTAATTCAATTTATTATTAGGGGAATTCGGTGTTGTCATTTCAGAATAATAGCAGCAAATTCGTGCTGTACGTGTCAATTTGATGCAATTTTGACCTTATTTTCGATATCAACTTCAATTTCTCATAAGTTGTTAATTACTTTACGTCTTCAATATTTCATGTTTTAAGCTATAGTATTATATTTAGCCTTTCATCTAAATTTTGCCCACTTTTATGTCAGATCAGACTAGCTATACCGAAGATAACATACGCTCACTCGATTGGAAAGAACACATCCGAATGCGACCTGGTATGTATATCGGAAAGTTAGGTGATGGTTCATCTCCTGATGATGGTATTTATATTCTTCTAAAAGAGGTTTTAGATAATTCCATTGACGAATTTGTGATGGGAGCTGGTAAAACCATTGAGATTTCTATTCAAGGTGAACGCGTTATTGTGCGCGATTATGGTCGCGGTATTCCATTAGGAAAAGTGGTGGATGTAGTGTCTAAGATGAATACTGGTGGTAAGTACGACTCAAAAGCCTTTAAAAAATCAGTTGGTTTAAATGGTGTTGGTACCAAAGCTGTAAATGCGCTATCGTCTTATTTTAGAGTAGAATCTACAAGAGATAGCAAATCGGCATCAGCAGAATTTGAGCAAGGAAATCTTACCAATCAAGAGCTTTTAGATGAAACGTCGCGAAGAAAAGGAACAAAGGTGTCTTTTATTCCTGATGAAATTATATTCAAAAATTATAAGTTTCGAAGCGAGTATGTCGTTAAGATGCTTAAAAACTATGTGTATCTAAACCCTGGGTTGACCATTGTTTTTAATGGTGAAAAATTTTATAGTGAAAACGGTCTTAAGGATTTATTATCTGAGAATATTAACGAATCAGATATGTTGTATCCTATTATTCATCTTAAAGGAGATGATATTGAAATAGCTATTACGCATAGTAGAACACAGTATAGCGAAGAGTATCACTCGTTTGTTAATGGGCAAAACACCACGCAAGGGGGAACGCATTTGTCTGCATACCGAGAGGCGTTAGTGAAAACTATAAGAGAGTTTTATGGTAAAAACTATGAAGCTTCAGATATTAGGAAGTCCGTTGTTTCTGCAATTGCTATAAAAGTCATGGAGCCTGTGTTTGAGAGTCAGACAAAAACAAAGTTAGGTTCTACGGATATGGGTGGCGACTTGCCAACAGTTAGAACTTATATCAATGATTTTGTAAAAACATATTTCGATAACTTTTTACATAAAAATCCAGATACTGCAGAAAAAATCCAACGAAAAATCCTTCAGGCTGAACGCGAGCGTAAGGAATTATCTGGAATTAGGAAGTTAGCCAAAGACAGAGCGAAGAAGGCAAGTCTTCACAATAAGAAGTTGCGCGATTGTCGTGTGCATTTCGGTGACACAAAAAAGGATGGTTATTTAGACACGACTTTATTTATTACTGAGGGAGATTCGGCTTCGGGAAGTATTACAAAGTCGCGCGATGTTAATACACAAGCAGTTTTTAGCTTAAAGGGGAAGCCTTTAAATAGTTACGGTTTAAGCAAAAAAATCGTATATGAAAATGAAGAGTTTAACCTTTTGCAAGCGGCTTTAAATATTGAAGAATCGCTCGAGGATTTACGTTATAATAATGTGGTTATCGCAACGGATGCCGATGTGGATGGTATGCATATTAGGCTATTGTTGATTACGTTTTTCTTGCAATTTTTTCCTGAAGTTATAAAAGATGGTCATTTGTACATTTTGCAAACTCCTTTATTTAGAGTTCGAAATAAAAAGGAAACGATTTATTGTTATTCGGAAGAGGAGCGACGCAACGCCATGGAAAAATTAAAGCCAAAACCAGAAATCACTCGATTTAAAGGTTTAGGTGAGATTTCACCAGATGAATTTGTGCATTTTATAGGTGAAGATATTCGTTTAGATCCTGTGATGTTGGATAAAGAGATGTCTATTGAAGAGTTATTGTCTTTCTACATGGGGAAAAATACACCGACACGTCAAGAGTTTATTATTGATAACTTAAAAGTTGAACTTGATGTTATTGAGGAAGATGTTTAAATTATTTAATTTGAAATTCATTTCGATACTATTCGTGTTTTTTTATTTTTCAAGTAGTATAAAGGCTCAGAATAAAGAAATCCCGATAGATAGTATAGATTATGAATTGAGAGCAAATGCTTTTCAATATGCTTTTGGAGCATTGAATTATTGTGAGTTAAGCGATTTTCCTAAGCTAGATGAAAGCAAGGCAACCAGTCGATTTTTGAATAGGTTCATTCCACAAAGAATTTACGATATGTGTGATTGGCTTTTTGATAGGTTTGGAAAGGTCAAAAGCGTTAAATTAAAAAATGTTGTCATTGACAGTTTAGACCGAATACACTTTAGGTATAAAGCTAACTATGCCGAATTTGATAGGGTTGTCGATTTTCGGGTTGTTTTTAATAAGGAAAATAAAGTGCATTGGATGCATTATCAAACACATTGGGATGAAGATTTTAGTTTTTTTAGTGACGAAGAGCTTCAAGTAGTACGCATTGATGACTTACCGTATACTTTAATGGAGCAGCATAAGGAGTTTGTGTTAAGTAATTATCAATATAAAGATTCTACTTTTTTAAACTATATTAAACCAGAGCTATTAGCTTACCCAAAAAAAGTTAAGTCTTGGACCGCAGATATCGTTCATGAGCGTGATTCTATTTATACAAAGTTAGGTGATTTTGAAAACCTAAAACTCAAAGAAAAACTTATTTCAAATAATGATTATTTAGTATATCGTTACAGTGTTAATTTTGATAAATTAGATGACCCTTCTGAGGTTAGACTTTATTGCGATTTAAAAGATAGATATGTAGGGGTTAGAGTGGTTGATATTTGGTGTAATGAATATTATAAAGCAGATGTCAGTTTGAAAGAAAGAATAGCGAAAGATATAATTAAAGGTAAATAATGACAGTAGTTGCATGAGAACAGACAATAGAGACATAAAAAATACTATAATTTCCATTTATTTTATATTAATCATTGCTGCCGTCTTATTGGCTACGGTTTTTCAATCGTATAATTTAGTAGAAGGGAGTTCGCTTTATGTTCTAATAGGCTTATTAGTAGCTGTTGTAGTTGTGCATTTTGTTGCTCGATTTTTTGAATATGATAGTGATGGTGCTAAGGTTATTATTACAAATAGTGGATTAATAGTTGCTGATTTTTTTAATTATAGAGAGAATAAAATTGAAGTCGCAAGAGAAAAAATATCTGGTTATAAAATCAATAACTATTTTCTATATAAAAGCTTAGTTGTTTATACAACATTAAGTAATGGAAAAATTGCGAAAGAAAGTTTTAATATCACCCTTTTAAAACGAAAAAAGGTGAAATATGTGAGGCAGTCGCTCAGAAAGATTATAAAAGAAAATAAAAGTATAAAGTTGTAAAGATAGATGATAGAAGAACATGACGAGTTGTTAAATGAAGACGACGGTAACCAGGAAACGATTACTAAGGTTACCGGAATGTATAAAGAATGGTTCTTAGATTATGCATCCTACGTAATTCTAGAACGTGCTGTACCTGCGATTGAAGATGGGTTTAAGCCAGTGCAGCGTCGTATTATGCATTCTATGAAAGATTTAGACGATGGTCGTTACAATAAAGTAGCGAATATCGTTGGTCATACCATGCAATACCATCCGCATGGAGATGCGAGTATAGCAGATGCTATGGTGCAAATTGGTCAAAAAGATTTACTCATAGATACGCAAGGAAACTGGGGTAATATTTTAACAGGAGATCGTGCAGCAGCATCACGTTATATTGAAGCACGACTTTCTAAGTTTGCTTTAGACGTAGTTTATAATCCGAAAATTACAGAATGGCAAGCCTCATATGATGGCAGACGTAAAGAGCCTATAAATCTTCCAGTGATGTTTCCGTTGTTATTGGCGCAAGGAGGTGAAGGAATTGCAGTTGGTTTGTCTACAAAAATATTACCACACAATTTTATTGAACTGATTGATGCTTCGGTAAAACATCTAAAAGGAAAACGATTTACAATTTTACCCGACTTTCCAACCGCTGGTATTGCAGATTTTACCAATTATAATGACGGTATGCGAGGTGGAAAGGTGAGAGTTCGTGCGCTAATTTCGCAACGCGATAAGAATACCTTAATGATAACAGAGGTGCCTTATGGAACAACTACATCATCGTTAATTGACTCTATTCTTAAAGCGAATGATAAAGGGAAAATTAAAATAAAGAAAATTGAAGATAATACTGCAGCTGAGGTTGAAATTTTAATTCACTTGCCTTCAGGATTATCACCAGATAAAACAATTGATGCCTTATATGCCTTTACCAATTGTGAAACTTCAATTTCACCACTAGGTTGTGTTATTGAGGATAACAAGCCTTACTTTGTAGGTGTTACGGAAATGTTGCGTCGTTCTACAGATAATACTGTACAGCTTTTAAAAAGTGAGTTAGAGATAAAGTTAGGAGAATTTCAAGAACAATGGCATTTTGCATCGCTTGAGCGTATTTTTATTGAAAATAGAATCTATCGCGACATTGAAGAAGAGGAAACTTGGGATGGCGTTATTAATGCGATAGATAAAGGTTTGCAACCACACATCAAACATTTAAAACGTGCCATTACAGTTGAAGATATAACGCGTTTAACAGAAATTAGAATTAAGCGTATTTCTAAATTTGATATTGATAAAGCGCAGCAAAAAATAGATGCGTTAGAAGATCAGATAGCTGAAGTAAAACATCACTTAGCGAACCTAATTGATTATGCTATAGCGTATTTCGAAAGATTAAAAGCCGACTACGGAGAGGGGAAAGAGCGTAAAACAGAAATCAGAATATTTGATGATGTCGATGCAACAAAAGTAGTAATAAGAAATACAAAACTTTACGTTAATAGAGCAGAAGGTTTCATTGGAACATCGTTAAAACGCGATGAGTATGTCTGTGATTGTAGTGATATTGACGATATTATTGTGTTCACCAACCAAGGTACTATGATGGTGACAAAAGTAGATTCTAAAACCTTTATTGGGAAGAACATTATTCATGTTGCTGTTTTTAAGAAAAAAGATAAGCGTACGATTTATAATATGATTTATCGCGACGGTAAAGGAGGTCCTTCGTATGTAAAACGATTTGCCGTAACGAGTATGACGCGTGATCGTGAATATGATTTAACTAACGGAAATAAGGGGTCTGCGCTATGGTATTTTTCTGCAAATCCTAATGGTGAAGCTGAAGTTGTAACGATTATGTTGCGCCAAGTTGGTAGTATAAAGAAGTTGAAGTGGGATTTAGATTTTGCTGAAATTCTTATAAAAGGAAGGTCTTCAAAAGGAAATCGTGTAACAAAATACGCAATTAAGCGTGTGGAGTTAAAAGAAAAAGGAGTATCCACATTAAAACCACGTAAAATTTGGTTTGATGATACCGTTCGGCGTTTAAACGTTGATGATAGAGGTGAGTTAATAGGAGAATTTAGAGGCGAGGATAGATTGCTTGTTATTAACCAATCGGGAATTGTAAAAACAATCATTCCAGAATTGACAACGCATTTTGATAGCGATATGATTGTGTTAGAGAAATGGATTCCCAAGAAACCAATATCTGCCATTTATTACGATGGTGAAAAAGAACGCTATTATGTAAAACGTTTTTTAATAGAACAAGAAGGTAAGGAGGAAGATTTTATTTCAGATCATCCAGATTCTCAATTAGAGATTGTTTCAACCGATTGGAAGCCAGTGGTAGACGTGGAGTTTACTAAAGAACGCGGTAAGGATCGTAAGCCTAATATGGAGGTGAATCTTGAAGAATTTATTTCAGTTAAAGGGATTACAGCTTTAGGGAATCAGTTAACGAAGGATAAAATAAATCAAGTAAGTCTACTAGATCCGTTGCCTTATGAAGCACCTGAAGAAGTTCCTGCAGACGATATAGAGGTTGTTGATGAAGAAACACTTAAGTCTACAAAGTCTGAGTCCGACGAAAAACCGCAGTCTAAGAATTCGTCAGAGAGAGATGATGTCGATTTGGGGGATAAAGGGCAGGGGTCATTGTTTTAACTGAAATGACTTATATTTTTGCAATAAATGGTTAGAAAAGGCTTCAGCACCTTTGTTAGACATGTGAGTTGCGTCTTTCCAGTAAGAATTATCCTTATTGTCCTTGTAAAGATTTGTGAAATCTGTATAAGTCAAATTCAATTCTTGCATTATTTCGTTAAGCATTTTGTTATCAATTTCACAGGTGTCATGATAAATTGGCGAGGTAATAAATATAAAAGTCTTATTTGGTGCTTTTTCAGAAAATGATTTAATAGATTTTAAATAGTTTAAAGCGGTTGTGTTGATTTGATGATTGTCAGTGCATTCTTTGTTTGAAATTGATTTAGCTAAAACTATGTCTCTTATTTTTTCTTGAGAAGAAGTGACCACTAAACCGTCATAGCCATTATAACTTTTGAAGTTATAATTTGGTCTAAAATAGTTTTTGAGTATACCTATAGATGTTCCATTGTAATTCATGCTGTAGTAGAATTTTTGTAAAGTAGACAGCTGACTCGTACTATCTAACACTTTTGTAATAATTGGGTTTCGGTGAAACTTTGTTTTTAAAGCATTAACATCAGATCCGGTATAATCATTATCAAAAAAATTCTTTGTATCAATGTGGACTAACACTATTTGTTTCAGGTCTTTGTTTAGGGTGTTAATCAGTGTGCTATTATAAGCAACACCAATGCCGTCAATACCCATGTTAAAGCCATTTTTGCTCAACATGGCAACATCTATGTGTCTGTTGGCTCGTGAGTTGCCAAATACTAATAAATTGGTAGAATCTTTTAATGATAAGAAATGGTTGAGTTTACCTATAGCTTGACCTGTCATTACTTTATCGCTAACCTTATTTAAACTGAAAAAGACTAGCTTATCCAGTCCATAACTTATTACTAATGTAAGTACAATGATTTGAATAATTTTTTTAGTTATATCTGAGTTCATCGTTTAAAATTGAAAATAAATAAAGTTTTCTGCTGTTGAATAGAATAGGCAGAGCATTATGATAATAACCGAAACAATAAATGTTAGTTTTATAGTACTGAATCGAATACCGTAATCTTCTAATGTAACATTAGATCTAAATATTTTTAAATCTATTAAAATACCAATTAAAAGTAATAGCAATCCGTTTACAAAAGCATTTATATCACCAATAAAAAGTGAGCCGTAATTGAAGCTAAATAGCTCTGTTATAATTGTTGATGCAGAATGAAAATCAGGAGCTCTAAAAAACACCCATGAAATAAGAACAACAATAAATGTGTACAAGTATCCAAACGTATTAAATGTTCTAATTTTTAACGCGGAAAACGTGTATTTTTCAAGACTTAGGAAAAGGCCATGAATTCCTCCCCAAATTACAAAATTCCAAGAGCTGCCATGCCATAATCCGCCAATCAACATTGTTAGAAGTAAGTTTCTGTATGTTATTATAACTCCTTTTCTGTTTCCTCCTAGTGAAATATATAAATAGTCTCGTAACCAAAAAGAAAGCGACATGTGCCATCGTCTCCAGAACTCAGTAAGTGTTTTAGAGAAATACGGAAAGTTAAAATTCCTATTAAATTTAAATCCAAACATTTTGGCACTTCCAATAGCTATATCTGAATAACCGGAAAAATCAAAATATATCTGAAAAGCATAAAAAATAGTTGCAACTAAAAGGGTGGAGCTGTTATGTATTTCATAATTAGCATATACTGAATCAACATAGACACCTAAGTTGTCAGCGATAGCTACCTTTCTAAATAATCCGATAAATATCTGAAAAACACCTGTTTTTAATAAAGTAAGGTTTAGGTTTCTTTTGTTTTGAATTTGTGGAATCAAATTAGAGGCGCGTTCTATCGGACCTGCTACTAGCTGTGGAAAGAGACTCACAAAAGTGAAAAAACTAACAATGTCTCTGCTAGCCTTTATTTGATTTCTATAAATATCAATACTATAGCTTAAGGTTTGGAAGGTATAAAAGCTTATTCCAACGGGTAGTATTATATTTAAAGTTAGATCGTTTACTTCCCATCCTATAGAAGACATAGAAATAGCAAAAGTATCGGCAAAAAAATTATAGTATTTAAATATGCCTAGTAAACCTAAATTAGAGCAAAGGCTTACTAACAACCAACGCTTTTTGTGCTTTTGCTCTTTGGCTTCTTCAATTCTTTGTCCAACATAATAATCTAAAAAAGAACTGAATATTATAAGTGATAGAAATCTATAGTCCCACCAGCCATAAAACACATAGCTTGAAATCAGTAATAAAATATTTTGATTCTTATAATTTGCTTTAAGAGTCCAATAGATGATAAGTACTATTGGTAAAAAGATAAGATATTCTATTGAATTAAAAAGCATTAAATCAGCGTGTTATTTATTTGGAGTCTTAAGGTGTCTATATTAAATATTTACGAAATATAAGGAATCCAAATTTACGCATCTTAAAGTTCTGACTAATATTAGTTAAGCGGCTCTTAATTAACGTTCTATTGCTTTGTGAGGTTTATTTGTTGTTTTAACTTTTAGTAAAACCTAGTTTGATCTTAAGACAAATTAAAGCTAAACTTGGGGTGCTAGTAAGAGATCAATCTACTTTTACAGCAACCCCTTTTTCAACCCTTGAAGCTCTGCTAGGTCTTTTTATAGCGAGTTTATATTCAAAAGTATAAGAATCTTCTGTTGTAGACAGAATTTTCATGTGAATAGCCTCTTTTTCGGAGTTGTTTGTTGGGTGTAATTTCTTTAATATAAATTCACAATCATTAATCCATCGAATAGATGATGAATCTGCTTCTTCTTCATGATAATCAATGTTGAAATTCTCAGTGCGCTTAAAACGTGAAGTTTGCTCAATACCATCAACGATATATGTAAACTCAAAAGTCCCTGTTTTAAAATCGGAACAATTACGCTCTATTGAGTAGCAGCTTGTTAATAAAATCAACACTAACATTGAAAGAAAAAACTTCATATAAATCTTTTTGTAAAGATAATGAATAGTGTAATTAATACTAAGGCTTGTAGCTCTTAAAAGTTCCATTTTTATAAAAGATTACAATTTTATCAATTTCAGAACTAGATTCAGGCATAGAATTCGGACTAGGAAGATCAGGCTTTTTTTGTATTTCTGATTTGTTTGAGTTTGGAGATTCTGAAATTTTAGGTTGACTAGGGAAGTTTCCTTTCCCATTCATAAGCCAATACAATTCTACTTCCGGATAGGTGTTTAGTACCTTCATTACAAAGTCTAAACTGGGCTTGTTTCTGCCACTTAAAATGTGTGAAATACTTGAGCGCTGAACCCCGATTTTTTCAGCGAAACTTGAAGCAGATTCACTGTAAAAATCGATGACTTTTTGTAGTCGTTTTGTAAAATCGACAGAGTTTATCATTGTAAACTTGAGTTTTGTGGATGTAACGATACAAATGTAAACAATAGTATTTGTATAACCCTTAAATGTAATTAAATATTTGAAACACTATTAAAGTTTAGGTTTGGTGATCTGATATTGAGTACTGATAAAGAGTATTTTACGGTGTGGAATTAATTCCTGTTGAATATTTTTCAATTAACTTTAGTTGTGATAGCATTTCAGAAGTCAAGGTTGTTTACCGTTGTAACGTTTTGTTGACTTTTGGTTGTTTACAATTGTAATTAATCAAATGATTACATTTGTAACCACTAATTTAGTCTTATGAATCTAGAGCTTTTAAATCGTCTCTTTGTAGAAGTTAAAACACCAGAAATTTTTGGTCGTTATATTACCAATTCTGATATAGAAAAATGTTTTGGAAATTTGTTAAAACCTCAAATTTCTTCACTTGGCTATTCGGTTGAGAAACGACCAATATATAGTTTGAAAATTGGTAATGGACCAATTAAAATTTTGTTGTGGTCGCAAATGCACGGCAATGAATCTACATCGACAAAAGCACTTTTTGATTGTTTTAATCTATTTGAAACTGAACATGAAATTTCAAAACTAATTTTAGAACAATGTACTTTAGTAGTTATTCCTATTTTAAATCCTGATGGTGCTAAATGTTTTACGCGTATAAATGCAAATGAAATTGATTTAAATAGAGATGCGCAAAATGTATCTCAGCCAGAAAGTAAAATACTACGTCAACTTTATATCGATTTTAAACCCGATTATTGTTTTAATCTTCATGGTCAACGAACCATTTTTAGTGCTGGAGAGACAGAAAATGTTGCGACACTATCATTTTTGTCGCCTGCACAAGATCAAGGTCGTCAGTTAACAACGAATAGAAAAGCTGCAATGACTATAATTGCCGAAATCAATGATTTGCTGCAAGCAGAGATTCCAAATGGAATAGGGCGTTATGATGATGGTTTTAATCTGAATTGTGTTGGAGATACTTTTCAAAGTTTTGGTGTGCCTACGTTATTATATGAAGCAGGACATTTTAAAAATGACTACAATAGAGAAGAGGTGAGAAGATTAATGTTTATTGCTATTTTAAAAGGGATAGATGTTATTATAAATAAGGTTGATATTGGTAAGTACGAAGCGTATTTTGATATTCCAGAGAATGCTAAATGTTTCTATGATATAATTATTAGAAATGCAAAATATAATGGTGTAGTTGATTTAGTTGATATTGCTATTCAATATAAAGAGACATTAATTGATGGTAAATTAGAGTTTGTTCCAGTTATTGAAGAAATTTCAAAACTAAATAATAAGTATGGACATAAAGAAATAGAAGCCAACGGGTACGTAGTGAAAACTACAGAGGGTTTTGACTTAAAAATAGGTTTCGAAATCGATTTCGTAATAGTGAATAATGAAAGAATCTCATTAAAATCGTAAAAATATTCAGTTATAATGCATAATTGTTAATGTAAATGTTTTATTTTTGCATTTACTTTAAAGATTATACAATTATACAATTATGGCAAAGTTTAAATTAGATGAAGTTGATCACCAAATTCTCGATATGCTTATCGATAATACGCGTATTCCTTTTACAGATATTGCGAAGAAATTATTGATTTCTGCAGGTACTGTTCATGTACGTGTAAAGAAAATGGAGGAAGCAGGGATTATAATGGGGTCATCATTAACCTTAGATTATCAAAAGCTAGATTATTCATTTATAGCTTATGTTGGGGTTTTTTTACAAAACACATCGCAAACTAAATTTGTTTTAGAGCGAATATCAGAAATACCTTATGTTACTGTAGCGCATATTACAACAGGGAAATTTAATATTTTCTGTAAAATTAGAGCTAAAGAAACCATGCACGCTAAAGAGATTATTTTTATGATCGATGACATTGATGGCGTTTATAGAACTGAGACTATGATTTCTTTAGAAGAAAGTCTTAATGATAAAAAACGATTGATGCATACTATTTTTAATGAACTATAATCATTAAATTATATTTTAACAAATGCCCTTTGTTTTTGTAACTCAGGGCATTCTTTATTTAAACGAATATGAGCTTGAATTCTATAAGTACGTCAGAATACAATACTTACTACCAACCCTATATTGATGCTATCAATGAGGATATAGGTATTTGTGAAGGATTAAAGCAAAATCAAAATTCTGTTGTTTCTTTTTTCTTAAGTATTCCTAAAGAAAAACATAGTTATGCTTATGCTGAAGGCAAGTGGACCATAAAAGATGTTCTGCTTCATGTTATTGATACGGAACGTATTTTTACATATAGAGCATTAAGGGTTGCTAGACGTGATAAAACAATCCTCCCAGGTTTTGAGCATGATGATTATGTAGTACATGCTGGAGCTAAGAACCGTTCTTTTGATAGTTTGTTAGAAGAATATAAGGCTGTAAGGCAGGCGACGCTTACTTTGTTTAGTACGTTTGATGCTGGTACATTAAAACTTATAGGTAATGCTTCGGGTTCACCAATTTCTGTTAGAGCAATAGGTTATATCCTTTTAGGCCATGAAAATCATCATATCAAAACTATAAAAGAACGTTACCTCTAATTCGCATAATAATCAAATGCTTCTAAAATTAGGTCATTACTGATGACACAGTCTAATTTTGGTTTCCCTATAGCTTCTAAAAGCACAAATTTTACAACACCATGGCTGTTTTTCTTATCATATTTTAATAATTCTATGATATGGTTTTGATCTGCTTTATTTATTTCGACTTTAGAGAATGTTTTTAAAATTCCATTAGTAATTTCAGCTAAATGCTCATTGCTTAGTCCACAAACCTTGGTCGATAAATAGGTTTCTAAAATCATACCTATAGCAATGGCTTCACCATGTAATAATGGAGTTTTGTCTGCATTTTCCAGGAAGTAGCTTTCTATAGCATGGCCAATCGTATGTCCAAAATTCAATATTTTTCTTAAGCCTTGTTCTTTAGGGTCCGATGTTACGACGTGGTTTTTTATGACAATAGACTCATAAATTAAACGGTCTAAGTCTGAAATGTCTAATTTTTCGAGATGTGTTAACGTATTCCAATAGACTTCGTCGTAAATTAACCCATGTTTTAGCATTTCGGCAAAACCGGAAACCATTTCGTTTTGCGGAAGCGTGTCTAAAAATGATGTATCAACACCTACCAATTCACCTTCATTAATCACACCAACTTGATTTTTTAAAGCACCTAAGTCAACACCTGTTTTTCCTCCAACAGATGCGTCAACCATAGCTAATAAGGAGGTTGGTATATTAATGTAAGGAATTCCACGCATGTATGTACTTGCTACAAAACCACCTAAATCTGTAACAACACCACCACCTAGATTAATCAATAAACTTTTGCGATCTGCGTTATATTCGGATAAAGCTTCCCAAACACCAGTGCAAATATCAATGGATTTATGTTCTTCTCCATTTGGCATTTCCATGACTTCAACGGCTATTTCGTCAGATTCTAATCGTTCTAGAAACTTAGGTAGGCAATAATCGTGCGTATTTGTATCTACCAGGACAAATATTTTAGACGGTTTTTTTGTTTTTATATAGTTGTTTAATTCTGTATAAACCTCAGAGTTAAAATGTACTACGGCATTTTTTGTTGAAATAGATTCCATAATAAAATTTATAAGCGAAAAATATGATGTGAAAATACTTCCTTTTTAGAAAAAAAAGTAAGACTATAATAAATATATTTGCATTTATATTCTTTAGCTAATGATAAATCGCTCCCTTTTTGAGGATACAGGTACGGCATTTACTTTAAAATCTGATTCAGAATTAGAGCGTGCCTATTTTTTGTTTAAAATGATTTCTTCAGAACCATTGGTTAGAATTGGGACTGTAGCAACGAGGTTTGCTTTAAAAGCACATTTGCCAGTAGAGAAATTAATTAGAGCTACAGTTTTTGATCATTTTTGTGGTGGTGTTAATGAAGAAGATTGTTTGTCGGTAATAGATAATTTATACACAGAAGGTGTTAGTTCTGTTTTAGATTATTCTGTTGAGGGTAAGGCTGAGGAAAATCAATTTGACAATGCACTTGAGAAAATATTGAAAATCATTCATTTTTGTGATGACAGAGAAGCTATGCCTATTGTTGTTTTTAAACCTTCTGGTTTTGGGCGGTTTTTGTTGTATCAAAAAAAAACAGAGGGACAAAAGCTAACAGCAGAAGAAGAGGCGGAGTGGGATAGAATAGTAAATCGATTTGATACCGTTTGTAAGCTTGCTAAAGAAAAAGACGTTGAAGTTTTAATTGATGGTGAGGAAAGCTGGATGCAAGATGCTGCTGATGATTTAGTAGAAGAAATGATGTTGCGCTATAATAAGGATGTTCCCATTGTTTATAATACGTTACAATTATACCGCTGGGATCGTTTAGAGTATTTAAAAGCTCTGCATCAACGAGCTAAGTCTAACGGTTTTAAAATTGGAATGAAAATTGTTCGTGGCGCTTACATGGAAAAAGAACGAGAAAGAGCACTGGATAAAGGATATGACTCTCCAATTTGCGAAAACAAAAAAGCAACCGATGATAATTTTAATGATGCGCTTAATTACATTCTTAATAATTTAACAGATATTTCGGTTTTTATAGGAACTCATAATGAAGCGAGTTGTTATTTGGCTATGGACTTGATGGAAACCAAAAACATTTCTAAAAAAGATAATAATGTATGGTTTGGCCAGTTGTATGGTATGAGTGATCATATTAGTTTTAATTTGGCAGCTCAAGGTTATAATGTTGCAAAATATATTCCTTTTGGCCCAGTAAAGGATGTAATGCCTTATTTAATTAGAAGAGCAGAAGAGAACACCTCAGTAGCTGGACAGACGAGTAGGGAGTTGTCGTTATTAAAATCTGAAAGGCGTAGACGGAAGTTGTAGTTATTTTTTGAATTGTTTCTATTTAGAATTAAATTTAAAAATTCACCATAATTATATATAGTGGATTTAGTTATTAGTATTAAAAGCGACTTATTTAAGCTTTGCCAAATTGATACCATTTCTTCTTTTTATGAGGGTTGTCCCCATAACCGTAACCGTAGCCGTAGCCTTTTTTATCAAAATCAGTTCCGTTTAATAGCATATTCATATTAGGTAGTCTGTTATCGTCATAAAGTGGTTTAGCAACTGCTGATAATTGTCTTTTATCAACGTTATTTGCGCCAACGACGTAAATAAACATATCTGCAAATTTTGAGATTAACATGGTATCGCTTACTAAGCCTACAGCTGAAGTATCTACGATTATATAATCATATTTACCTTCGAAATAATCAAATAAATCTTTAATTCTATCACTCATTAATAATTCGGAAGGGTTTGGTGGGATGGAACCCGAAGGGATAATATCTAAATAACTGTTAGTTTTTAATTTATTGACTATTTCATTTGGCTTGATTGATTTGTTGGCAATATAGTCTGATAAACCAATCTTTGATGTTGGTTTTTTATTAAGATATTGCATTATTTTTGGAACTCGGATATCCATTTCAATTAGCAGTACAGATTTTTCTGAAAATGAAATTGATGAGGCTAAGTTGGTGCTTGTGTGCGACTTACCTTCTTGAGCTCTTGTGGATGTAATAAATACTTTTTTAGTTTTAGAGTCATTGTTTTTTAACAAGAAATCAATGTTAGATCTAATAATCCTGAATGCTTCAGCCTTCGGAGAATAGTCCACCTTAGTAATTAGCTTAGATTTTTTACTCGTTAACGGTATGTCACCTATATATGGAATGTTCACCACTTCTAGAAGGTCGTCTTTATCATAGATTTTTGTGTCTAAAAGGTCTTTTAGGTAAATAAAACCTACAGGTATTACAAGACCTATTAAGAAAGCGGCTAAATAGGTGAACATTTTATTGGGGAAAACTGGCGCATAGGAAGAGTAAGCAGAGTCAATAACTTTAGCGTTAGGAGTAAACATACCTAATGTAATTGCTGTTTCTTCTCGTTTCTCTAATAAGTATAAGTAAAGCGACTCTTTGATGCCTTGTTGACGCTCAATATCTCTGAGTTGTCTTTGCTTTGTCGGTGCCGAATATAGCTGACCTCGAATCCTTGCGTCTTCTTTGTTTAAGCTATTGAGGGTGATTTCACTTGATTTTCTCATGTTTTCAAGTGAACTCGATAAATTTTCTTTTAAAGCATTTATTTGGTTGTTTAAATTAATGACAACAGGATTACTTTCAGTAGAGTTTTTTAATAGTTTATCTCGTTCGGCTACTAGCTCGTTATGATTTCTTGTGACTTGAGCAATGTTTCCGTCGGATAATCCAACTGAAGGCAAAAGGTCAGAATTTTTATTTTTCTCTTTTAATTCCTGTTGCATGTAATCAATTAACTGTATGTTATTGGTGGTACTGTTTATTTTGGATTCAGTTTGTCTTTCACTTTGTAAATAAATATCTGCCTGGGAAGCTAAAGCTGTTAAATTATTTCGTTTTTGAAGCTGTTCTGCAGTAAAGTCGACCTCTTCTAATTCTTTAAATACTAATTCTAATCGGTTATTAATAAAGTCGGACGTTACTTTTACAACCTCCTCTTTATCTGTAATAATGTCGTTATTATATTCCCTTATGATTTGGTTTAAAATATCTATCGCTCTTTTAGGGATGTTATCTTGGAGGCTTAATTTCACAACACTTGACTCATCTCCAGTTGAGGCTAAAAGGTTTGATTTATACTTCCCTATTAATGAAGAAATTCGTTTGATTGAAACTCTTAAATTACTACCTATCTTTGGGCTATGTTTTCCACTGTTAGGAATAATTACGACATCACCAAAGCCTGTTTTTATGCGATCACCAAAAGAGAAAGATCTACCTAAAGACTCATCACGATTTATAAGTGATTTCCCATCATCTTTAAATAATAAAAACTCCGAAGGAGATTTAATTTTAATATAAAGCGTTGTGTCAATTTTATGTATAATAGAATCGTTGACGAAAAAATTAAGTTTTACAGGAGGGTTTTCATATATTTCTTGTTCCTTTATTTTACCTTGTTCAAAATAAGTAATGTTAAGTTCTAAATCCTTAACTATTTTAGAAATTAAAGTTCTAGACGTCATTACAGCTATTTCGTCTTTTATAGCACTCGATTTACCAGATAAAAGACTACTGCCACTTAATTCAGCTAAACTTGGTAGCTTTTGAGATTCCTTATCATCTTTAATTCGTATTGTGGCGGAAGCTTCAAACTGAGAGGTTGAATAACGCAAGTGAATATACGCTAAAGCTAAAGCAATTATAACGAAAAAAGAAATTAACTTCCATCGTGATAGGTATAGACTCAATGTTTTTTTTAGCGCTTTCGTTGAAATAATATTTCTAGACTCCATATTTAACTATAATTATCTTATTAAAAATACAGCAATAATTGTAGTTAGTGTTCCAATAGCAGAAATCAATACACTATTATTTTGGTTGTAAGTAGATGAGCGTATTTTAGCATTATTAGGTTCTACATATATTACATCATTTTGTTGTAAGTAATAAACAGGTGAGTTTACGGAGTTAATTGAGGTTAAGTCGATATTAGCAAATTTCTTTTTCCCTTCAACTTCTCGTATTAATTTAACGGTTTTTCTTTTTCCGAAAATGGTTAAATCATTTGCGTAACCTAGTGCTTCTAAAATAGTGACTCTTTCATCTTGCATTGTAAATGTGCCTGGATTAGAAACCTCTCCAAGTACTGTAATTGTAAAATTTGCTAATCTTACATTCACAATTGGATCCTTTGCCATTGTACTAATACGGTCAGTTAATAAAGTAGTTAATTCTGATCGTGTAAGTCCTTCAACCTTTAGTGTTCCAAAAACCGGAAATTCGATATTTCCATTGTAATCAATTAAATAAGTTTGTTGCGTTAAACTTCCTTGAGCACTTGTTAAATTTGATGTGTTATGTGAAACCACAGGTAAATTAAAAGGCATAACAGTCGCTGGATCTGATCCTGTTACGTTAATTGTTAAAATATCGTCTGGTTTGTAAATAATTTCTGTTGGTTCAGGAGATAATTGACCTTCTGAAAGCGGCTCATCTTGAAAGTAGATAAAGTCTTTTCGTGAGCTACATGATGTCGCTATAATTAGTGCTAGTATAGAAATAATTAGAATACGTGGTTTCATATAAGTAGTTGTTATAAGTTTGATAAAAGTGATAATTATTTTTTAATATCTAAAACTTCGTAAGTAGAATTGTTTGAGATATATTCTGGAATTAAATGCTTTATCGAAGATACAATTTCTAATGGTTGTGTTAAAGAATTTACAGCGGTTAGTTTATTAATCTGTTTTTCAGTACTATCGATATCAATATGCCTTGATTTTGCAATCATAATTTTATCATGATAGGTTTTTTTTGTGTTTTCCCCATCGGCTAAAAGTTCTTCATAAATCTTTTCACCAGGTCTTAAACCTGTGATTTTTATGTCAATATCTTCAGGGTAGCGTAAGCCGGATAAAATAATCATATTAATAGCAAGATTAAAAATCTTTATAGGCTCTCCCATATCAAAGACGAAAATCTCTCCACCATTACCCATGGCTGCAGCTTCTATTACTAATTGACAAGCTTCTGGAATTGTCATAAAATAGCGTGTGATATCCTTATGAGTAACTGTTAATGGTCCTCCTTTTTCAATTTGTTTTTTAAATAACGGAATTACAGATCCATTAGAGCCTAATACGTTTCCAAATCTAGTGGTAATGAATTTTGTATGACCTTTCCCTTTTAAGCAGGTGACATAAAGTTCGGCTATACGTTTTGTAGCTCCCATTACATTTGTTGGGTTTACTGCTTTGTCGGTGGAAATTAAAACAAACTTGTCAACACTATGTTTTACTGCGATATCTGCAACATTTTTTGTGCCTCCAATATTTACACTAACGGCTTCAAATGGATTGTTTTCCATTAAAGGAACGTGTTTGTATGCAGCAGCATGAAAAATTACTTTAGGTTTATAATTATCGAATATTTGATCTATTCTACTTCTGTTACGAACATCTGCAACTATAGCTTCTACGTTTTCTAGACCTTGTTGTCTAAATTCTTGTTGAATATCATAAAGTGCAGATTCTGCATTATCAACTAAGATTAATTTTTTATAATTATAGAGACTAACTTTTCTGCTAATCTCACTTCCTATTGAACCAGCAGCACCAGTTATCAAAATTACTTTGTTATTATATAAGTCCTCAAGATCCGGGTTTTTTATATTAATTGGATCTCTTCCTAATAGGTCTTCAATTTTAACTTCTTTTATCTGTCCAACACTTAAGTCACCATCTATCCAACTTTGTACAGGAGGTACTATTTTTACTTTTAGACCTAATGAAAAAAGGTTTCCTGTAATTTGAAGTAATCTTGTAGGATCTATGTTTTGAATTGAAATTATAACGTCTTCAATATTTTTTCTTTTAATGAAACTTTCATCAATAGATTCTATACCATAGACTTTTAACAAGTTTATTTTCTTGCCAATTTTACGTTCATCATCATCAATAAAACCAACAACTTCAAAGCCACTTTTAGTGTCATTTTGTATAGCATCGTAGGTTAACATTCCGGAACTACCAGCTCCAAAAATCAGGACCTTTGAAACTGACTTAAAGTCTTGGGTGATATGGTTGTATATTGATTTTATGAATAGTTTTGCGCCTATAAGGAACAAGATGTTTAAAAGTAAATTGATGTAAATAATTGAACCCGAAATATTGAAAATACTATCATTACCTAATGTCTTTCGACTTAAAAAAGTACAGAAAATTAGAATTGTTGCTAAAATATTTGCGCCAATAATAATATTTACAATGTCTTTGAAACCTGTAAACCTAACAACTCCTTTGTAAGAGCCAACAGCAATAAAACTAATTGCAGCAACAATTGCCACATATGGAATTTGATTTAAAAGGTCGATAAAGTCAAACTCTATTTGAAAATTAAATCGAATTAAATATGCTAGGAAAAATGAAGCTATTACAATCACGACATCAAACAATAGCACAAGCCATTTTGAAGCATATTTTTTCGATATTTTATCTAATAGTTTAGTTAACATGTTACAAAATACGCTTTTATTGTAGAAATAACTCTTTCTAATTCATTATTAGTAAGGTTTGAGCCACTTGGCAAACATAAACCTTTGTTAAATAATGCATCAGAAACACCATTAAGATAGCTAGGGTGTTTTTTAAAAATGGGCTGTTGATGCATCGGTTTCCATAAGGGTCTAGATTCAATATTTTCTTTTTCTAGTGCTAATCTTAACCCTTCACGTGTATTTTCAGAATCTAAAAGAATACAAGATAGCCAGCGGTTTGAAAAATAACCTTCAGGTTCATTAAGAAACGTAATTTTATCAATATGTTTTAGGGAGTTTGAGTATAACTGATAATTAGAGCGTCGTTTTGCAACATGACTATCTAAAATTGTCATTTGTCCACGGCCAATACCTGCAACAATGTTAGACATTCGGTAATTATAACCAATCTCTGAATGTAAATAGTGAGGAGCGTTATCTCTAGCTTGTGTTGCCAAGAAAACTGCTTTTTCTTTAAGTTTTAAGCTTTTTGTAACAAGAGCGCCACCACCAGAAGTGGTTATAATTTTATTGCCGTTAAAAGATAATATTGAAAAATCACCAAATGTTCCACAATTCCTACCATTATATTGACTTCCTAACGATTCAGCACTGTCTTCTACAATAGGAATATTATATTTTAAAGCAATCTTAGTAATTTCGTCAACGTTATAAGGCATACCATATAGGTGTACAGCAATTATAGCCTTGGGTTTTCTGCCTTTTGCTATTCTATCTTTGATGGCTATTTCTAGTTGTATAGGACACAAATTCCATGTGTCTTTTTCGCTATCCACAAAAACAGGAGTAGCTCCTTGATAAATTATAGGGTTAGCAGATGCAGAAAACGTTTTACTTTGACAAATAACTTCATCACCATAATCAACGCCTAATAAAATAAGACTTAGATGTAAGGCAGAAGTACCAGATGCTAATGCTGCAACATATCTATCCTCCATAAGGTAAGACTGTAAATCGTTTTCAAACCCATTAACGTTAGGGCCTAAAGGAGCTACCCAATTTGAATTGAAAGCTTCATTAATAAAAGGTAATTCATTACCACTCATATGTGGTGCGGAAAGCCATATTTTAGGTTTCATACGTAAAAATTGTTAAGTAATTAGTAAATTACTATTCAATTTCATGTCAATAGAGGGATCTGGGACACGATCTAATTAAAAAGTAAATATGCTTTTTATAATAGTACAACCCAAATTAAAACGATAAACTGTAAATATTTACGTTCTTTATTGTAAAAAAATATTTAAATGGATTGAATGCTGTTTGTTTGTAATAATGTTATTTAACTTGCCTATTATTAATAAATTGGGAATGCTAGTTCTTTAATTGTGTATGATTTTATTATTTACAGTTAATATATTTACCAATTTATAGACTTTATACGATTTATGGAATAAAAATAGTACGAACTACACTATATTTATAACCTGATAAAGTTAAAATGCTTAAATGTTAACTTAAATTATTTGAATGAATATCTTAATTACTTCAGCTGGGCGAAGAGTTTCACTGGTAAGGTCATTTCAAAAAGAATTAAAAAAAATAGACTTAAAGGGTGAGGTGTATGCTTCAGATGCAAATCCTATGTTATCAGCTGCTTGTCAGATTGCTGATGGGTTTTTTAAAGTCCCCATATTAGGTGCTACTGATTATATTGACGTACTATTTGATTTTTGTAAAAATTATAAAATTAGTTTAGTTGTTCCAACTATTGATACGGAATTACTTCAGCTTGCTATACATAGAGATAAATTTAAGCAAGAAGGAATTGAGGTTGTAATTTCATCAGTTGATTTTGTTTCAAAGTGTAGAAATAAACGCGTCATGCATAAGTTTTTTGAAACTCATAATGTTAAAGTAGCAAAAGAATATCCCAAGAAAAATTATAAACTACCTCTTTTTATAAAGCCAGTTGATGGTAGTAGGAGTGTGGATACTTATGTAATAAGATCTAAAGAGGACTTAACAGAATATCATTTCGCAAATAATAAACTGATGTTTTTAGAGTATTTAGATCATGACGATTTTGATGAATACACATGTGATTTATATTATAATAAAGCTCATGATTTAAGATGTGTAGTACCTAGAAAAAGACTTGAAGTTAGGGATGGTGAAGTCTGTAAGGCGCTGACTGTTAGTAATACATTGGTGGATTATATAAAGCAAAACTTAAGACAAATAGAAGGGGCCTTAGGTTGTCTTACAGCTCAGTTTTTTTTACATAAAAATGATAATCAAAAAATTTATGCCATTGAAATTAACCCTAGATTTGGTGGTGGGTACCCCTTATCATATTTATCTGGTGCTAATTTTACAAAATGGATAATTGAAGAATATCTACTAGGAAAAAGCATTGAAGAAAAATTTGATGTGTGGGAAAAGGATTTATTAATGATTCGTTATGATGATGAAATTTTAGTACATGGATATAAAGGTTGATTATAGTACAGTAATAGTTTTTGATTTAGACGATACCTTATATAATGAATTAGATTTCTTAAAATCTGCCTATAAGGCAATCGCGGAATCCGTAGAACCTGAAAATTGGAAAGCCTTATATTCTAAAATGTTTTCTCTCTATAGATGTAAAGTTAACGTCTTTGAATTTGTTGCTAATACTTATAATATAGAAATAGGTCAGCTTATTGAAAAGTACAGAAATCATCAGCCTGATATTCAATTGTTTGATAGTGTGTTAAATGTTTTTGATGCTATAAAATCTAAAAAAGGAAAAATAGCAATAGTTACAGATGGTCGTTCAGTAACACAAAGAGCAAAGTTAAATAGTTTAGGTATTTTAAATTATTTAGATAAAATTATAATTTCCGAAGAGATTGGATCTGAAAAACCAAATTTATCTAATTTTGAGGCTATCGAAAAGGCAATATCTGGAACTGAATATTATTACATTGCTGATAATTTAAAGAAAGATTTTATTGCTCCAAACGCTTTAGGATGGAAGAGCGTAGCGCTAATAGATAACGGAAAGAATATTCACTTTGAATCTTATAAGTACACTAATTCTCAAAATTTGCCACAAGAATTTATTGTTGACTTTAAGGAATTAAAGATTATTTAATACTTAAGATTCATTAGTTCCTGTAAACTCTGGCATATCGATATTTTCAGAATTGTTAATGTCTTTTCTATTTATAACCTTATCTATTGTTTTGAGAAGTATTCTAAAATCTATAAAAAAAGACTGATGTTCTACATAGTAAACATCATATTCAAACTTTTGTTCCCAACTAATAGTGTTTCTTCCGTTAACCTGTGCCCAACCCGTAATACCAGGTAATACCTCATGTCTTCGATACTGTCTTTTATTGTAGCGTTCTAAGTATTCAGGTAAAAGTGGACGAGGTCCAATCAAGCTCATATCTCCTTTAAGAATGTTGAGTAATTGAGGCAATTCGTCTAATGATAATTTTCTACAGATTCTTCCAACATTTGTGACCCGTTCCATGGCAGGTAATAAATCGCCATGTTCATCAGTTTTATCTGTCATGGTTTTAAACTTTATAATTGTAAAAAGCTTCCCATTTTTCCCAGTACGTGTTTGAAAGAAAAAAGGTTTACCATTATTAAGTATTAAAAGACTTATAATAAGAAAAACGAATAATGGTGAAATAATTAGAAGTCCAACAGATGCTGCTAAAAAATCGAAAAAACGTTTTATAATGTTTGTATAGAGTTTCATTCTAATGATTTATATAGTTTTAGAGTCTCATTCCAGATATATTCTCTTTTATACTTTTTTACAATGTTTTGTCTACAATTACTAGCTAACTTAAGTGTTTGGTCAGGATTGTTTAGTAGGTTAAGCATTGCTTGCTTAAGAGAAATGATGTCTTTAGGTGGTATAATTAAACCATTATAGTTGTGTGTTATTAGCTCATTATTCCCATTGATATCAGTTACTATACATGGTTTTTCCATGCTATTTGCTTGTAATATGACATTAGGGAACCCTTCTCTATAACTAGGAAATACAAAAATGTCGCTAATAAACACATAAGGTCTAATATCTACTATACTTCCTACGGCATGAATATTTTTGTTGTTTTTTATAATTTGTTCTGTTTGCGGATCAATAGGGTCTAGGTCTTTTTCACTTGGGCCAACAATTATAAGTTTTGTATTAATGTTAGATTTGCTAATTTCATTAAAGGCAGCTACTAGTTCATTTATCCCCTTATCTGCGACAACTCTGCCAACGAAGACAAAAACAGTGTCTTTTTCTAAAATGTTAAGTTGTTGTTTTAAAAGGTTGGCTTCATTTAGATTAACTCCTTGGTTACTATAATGATTAACATCTATTCCGTTTGAACTTCCATTGCCTAAAACTTTAAGTTTAGGTGCTTTGCAAAAATTATGTTCTAAAATAATATCTCTTAGCCCAAAAGAATTTGGTAATACTAGTGTTGCACAAGCATAAGTGAATTTTTCTACAAAGTTTAAAAGTTTACGTTTGTTGCCACTAGTTTCTAACAATGGTAAACCTGCAATGGTATGTATTCTATTGGGAACACCAGCCAATTTTGCGGCTAGCATACCTAAAGTTCCTGCTTTTGGAGTATGAGAATGAACAATAAATGGTTTTTCTTTTTTAATTACTCGATATAATTTGTAGACGGCTACTAAGTCTTTAAAGGGAGTTATTTTTCTTGTCATACTAACGGCAATAGTTCTTATGCCTTCTGCTTTTTCTACATCCTTTAAGTTCTCACCATCATCACTACTCGCGACACCAATCATTTCATAATATTCATTCATAAAGTTTAATTGGCCCTTCAGCAAAACCTCTAATGAACTAGCAATTGTCGTAATCCTTATAATTTTTCTCATAGGTTATAAAATAGAATATGTGTTTAAATACCATTTTTGAAATGTATAAAAACACCACACCCTCATACTATTGTCTTGTTTTGAATTTATATGGTTATTAACCAATTTTGAAATATAATCAATATTAAATAAATTTTGAGATTCAATAAATTTTGGATCGATATATGACAGGAGTTCTGGCTTTAAGCTAGATCTTAACCAGTCTCCTACAGGTACTCCAAATCCTTGTTTAGATTTATCTAAAAATTTAGGTTCAAATTTATCAGCGAAAGCTTCTTTTAGGATATATTTCTTATTCCACCCTTTCATTAGGTAGTTTTCTGGTAAGGAGTTTGATAAATCCCAAATTGCTTTGTTTAAAAAAGGAGCTCTGCATTCTAATGATGAGAACATACTTGTTCTATCGACTTTAACAAGCATATCTCCTTCTAGACTCACGTTTTTATCAACCATTCTAAAATCAGTTAGATTTTTTGGTTTGTGTTGATTGTGTTTATCCTTTAAATCTAAAAATGTATCTTTAATTAAAACATTGTTATTAAACAATTGAGATTTTTCCTCATCTGTAAACGCAAGTGAAATAATATTCCAATATTGGTTACCATCGTAATTAAATGCTTTTAATAATCTATTTAATTGAAACCTTCGACCTCTATTGTCATCTTTTGTCTTTAAAAATGAAGAAGATAACTTTAAAATCTGTTGATGTACGTTTTTATGAACAATAGAAGTGTATCGGTTGTTTAATTTGCCCATATAATATTTATTATATCCGCCAAATACCTCGTCGCCTCCATCACCAGTTAATGCCACTTTTACAAAGTCGCTTGCATGTTTAGATACCAAATATGTTGGTAGAGCAGAGGAGTCTGCAAATGGTTCATCAAAATTTAATAAAATATCATCTATATTATTTTTAAAGTCAGACTCCTTAACTATAAATTCATGATGGTTACTATTTACTAATTTAGCTACCACTTGAGACTTATCCGTTTCGTCATATATTTGTTTTTCAAATCCTATTGAAAATGTTTCTATTTTTTCACTAGAAATTTCTGCCAAACAATGGGTTACTACTGAAGAATCTACACCTCCTGATAAAAATGTTCCAAGAGATACGTCGGCAATAGATCTAGTTTCTACACTTTTCATCACCTCATCATGCACTTTTTTTTTGGCGTCATTGAATGAGATATCTAATTTTTCTACTGGTTTTTGTTTTTCTATATCATGAATTGAAAATGTGTCAGAAGTTAAATCAAATTCAATATAATGATTGCTTTCTAATTTGTGAATATTCTCATAAATAGAGTAGGGAGCGGGTATATAGGTTAATCTAAAATATAGATTCATACCTTCAAGGCTTATACTTGGTTTATTAGGAAGATAGTTTACAATGGATTTTAACTCCGATCCATAGATGAAATCTGTTTTAGTTTTTGTGTAATACAAGGGTTTCTCTCCAAAAAAATCTCTCGCTATAAATACTTTATTTTTTGTTTTGTCATGAATGCTAAATGCAAACATACCATCTAACTCCTTAAAAGCATCGACACCTTTTTGTTCATAAAGTTTAAGAATGACTTCTGTATCACTTGTAGTCTTAAAAGTTACACCAATATTTTCAAGTTGTTGTTTTAAAATTCTATAGTTATAAATTTCACCATTAAAAACTAAGCCTAAATTATTGTCATCAGAGTACATAGGCTGTTTACCTGTACTTAAATCTATAATTGATAAACGACGCATTGCCATAGCAACTGATGCTGATTCTGAAATATCTAAATAAAATCCATCTTCATCTGGACCTCGATGAAAAATGAGTTGATTCATTTTTGATAATTCACTATGCAGTAAACCATATTCTTTATGTGTGTTGCTAATAATTCCGTTTATTCCGCACATAATGGAGTCTAATGTTTTTGTAAATATTGGTTAAAAATAGAATAAATAGTGTCAATTTGATATTCCTTAGATCTTTTTATACTTAATCTGCTGTATTTTTCTCGTTCTTTCGGATGATCTCTGAAGTAGACTATAGCATTGCGTAAGCCTAAATGATCATTATTATTAACTAAAAGTCCATATTTCGCAATAATAAATTCTCCGTCACTTATTTTTACAGTTTCATTTTCGTTTAAAAGTTCTAATGGACCCGACAAACAATTGGTTGAAATACATGGAAGACCTACAGCCATGGCTTCTAAAAGCGCATTTGGAAATCCTTCTGTAAAAGAAGATAGCACAAAGCAATTGCTTTTAATAAAGTAATCGTTTACATTGCTTACTATACCACCAAGCGTTATTTTGTCTGTTAAGTTATGTTTAATGATTTCATTTTCTAAATAACTTTTGAGTTCTCCTCCTCCTAAAATGGTTAAATTTATGTTGCTATTTTTTATACCTGCAAAAGCTCGAATAATCATAATATGATTTTTCCTTTTATTTAAAGTTCCTGCAGTAACAACTCTCATAGATATCTCATTGTTATTTAATGTTTCGGGCTGTATTGCTTTTATTGGAATTTCAATAGGATTATAAATTACTTCCATAGGTATCTTAATTCCAAAATTATCTTTTAAATCTTGATTTATGTGTGTTGAATTTGAAAACAAAGCATCACATCTGTTATAAAAAATAGGATAAAAGATTTTTGATATATATAGAGAGAGTTTATTTGTAGTGTTATCGGAAGGGAAACCACGTTCACTAATTATAGTTTTAACTTTTGCATTGAGTATTGCTATAATACCGTTCATAAGATTTGGAAAAGCTAAGAACGAAACCGCAATATTGATGTTTCTTTGTTTTATTAGTTTATTGTATTTAAAAAGAAATGTTAGAAAGTCAAAAAATCTTAAATAATAAGGTCTATTAACACCTTTTTTAGAGAGTGTTATTACATCAACTTCCTCTGGTATTGGAAAGTGAATAACGTTATAAAAAAGAACTAAACTGACGCTATAATCATTTTTTAATTCTTTTATTAATAGGCTAATTACTTTTTCAGCACCACCACTGCCTAGAGATAAGGTTAGTATGCTAATATTTGGTTTTTTGTTTTTCAAATGGTTATTTTTTTAAATTTTCCCAATTTAAATCTTTAAAACATGGGCCATATACCATTTCATGAAATTTTATTCCATTGTGACCACCATTCAATTCTATTAATTTAATCTTATCATTTTTATCTACAATAACGTCCCACCCAACACACCTAACAAAAGGAATACGACGATGCATTTTTTTTATTTCAGCTAAACAATCATCAAATAGCGGTATTGATTTTCCTGCAAATGAAATGTTGTTGTCTGGTAGCTGTTTTGTTGTAGACCAATTCGGTAGATAGGCGTCTTCCATTAATTTGCCATTTTTAATGTTTATTGGAATTTTTATTGCTGAAGCGGTTTTGACATGTGTATCACTTTTACGACCGAATTTTAAAAAACCTGCTCTTACATCAATATCTCCGTTATCATTAGAGGAAGATGTTATACGTATAGTGGATACAGATGATTTATTGAATTCTGAAAAAAATGAATGTTGTTCAATAAATTTTTGAAAAACTCCATTGCCTAGTTTTTTTATAGTGGTTATATCAAATGAATTTTTATCAAAGAAATAAATACCTTTTCCTTGAATTGAATTCTCAATTTTAAATACAACTCTCTCATATTTTGAAAAAAGTATACTTCTTAGTTTATCTTCATTTAAAACTATATATTCTGGGTTAAGAAATAATTTATTAACATAATAACATATGTCTAAAGAGTCTGATTCTTCTATAATTTTATTAATTACTGCGTTTCTGTCACCTAATTTACCATAATCGCCATTTAATTGAGGAACAACGACTTCACCATAAAAATTATCTGGAATCCATCCTTCTTTAAACTCCTTTGCAAATGCGCTATAAGTATAAAGCCACGGAGCATATTTTTTATCTCCAAAGGTATCTAGAGCATATTCCTTACATATTTTTTTAACATTAGAATTAAGTTTTCCTTTTTGCAGTTCAACTACTTTTAAAATATTCTGTGCAACTTTGTTTTGTTCATAATGGTACACATATGATGTACCATAGCCCACAATACCTTTGGAAATATTTTTTAATGAACTCATTTTATCAATTTTTTAAATAATGTTTCGTAATCACTCAAAATTTTATCAGTACTAAATTTTTTATAAACAGATTCTCTAATCTGTTTTGGATTCCAATCTTTTTTATCGTTAAGCCTTTCAAGAAACTTTATCTCGTCAGCAACAATAAAACCATTTATTTCATCTTCAATTATTTCTTTGGTTCCCCCAGGTGCATCAAAGGCAATAACAGGTGTGCCAACAGCACAACTTTCTAATAATGCATTTGGGAACCCTTCTGAATAAGAACCTTGCAAAAACATGTCACTCTTAACCAGATATTCTGAAACGTTATTGGTATAACTAATAAAACTCACTTTATCTTTAAGCCCAAGCTTTTCGACCTCGCTTAAGATTTCATCATATTGTGGACCTTCCCCAATGATTAAATACTTAAAAGGAAAAGTTAATTTACTTAGAATACGAAGAATTCTAACCTGCCCTTTTTCCTTACTTAACCTACCTACGGTAATATATTTTTTTGTAGAGTTTTGAGATTTTTTTGTTTTTATAATGTCATAATTGGTAATGGGATTATTTATTACACTAATAAATTGGCTATCAATGCCAAAGGCTTTCATTACATTTTCCTTTTGATCATTGGACTGACATATAAAATGATCTATTTGTTTGGTTCCAAATAAAAAGTAATTAAAATGTTTTTTTAAAAATGATTTTTTTCTTTTGTAAGTTTCATCATAAAACGAAGCTGATCCTGAAAACCCGGCCTGTCTACCAATAAAAATAGTCTTAGAAAAAAAGAGAGAAATTAACCCTGTCATTGCAATTAAATGGGAAATTGAACTTACAACTATATCTGGTTTTTCTTTTGCGATAAGCCTAGAAAGTGAAAAGGCACCATTAAGTACTCGTGATTTATTGAGAAAAATAACAGGGCATCCCGTTATTTTAAATTTACTATCTTTCTCGAGACCAATAACAACTAATGTAACATGGAACTTTTCCTTATCTAAGTTCTGTGATACAAATGACATGACACGTTCTGCACCTCCCGCATAGAGAGTGGGTAACACAAAGTATATTTTTATTTTTTTTGCCATTAATTAGAGTGTTCAACTTTCTTATATTGTTAATAATAATTGCTTTCCTAAGTTTTCATCCCATTCCTTAGGAAGAATAGGGCTCGTTCCTCCGTCGTGATGAAAGGTAAGTTCTCCAAAATACAGTTTACCATCCACATCGTACCAATCTACTCTCACATAAATAAAATCCTCTGAAAGCTTTTCTGATAGTTGAATCATGTTATCAAGAGTATCAGGTCTATCAATTTCATAATCACTTGGGTCTGTATACTTCCCATTACCTTTAGAAGAAGACCACTTATATGGTTCTCTTTCCCATTTAGCATTATACCAATTTCTATAATGACTATCAGAATTTCTATCTATGTCAACTTGAATCATTCTTACTTTGCCATTGAAGCAATGTATTTTATAGTCAAATGGTATTTTTTCATTTTTATCAGTTAATAATTTTTCTGCAATAATTGTTGGTTTTATATTTTTATACTGCCATTCTCTAGAGCTGTAGAAATAGTTTTCTTTTAATCGTTTTTTAAATTGCTGTTGTATTTTTTTCCAGTTGATATCAGCCTTGTTTTTAACTATTTGACCACCAGAACTGTCGTGGTTAGCTTTAATTATAAATGGTATATCTGGAAGATTTTCAGGCAATAACTCTTTTGGATTATCACTTTGAAATAATAAAGGAACTAAATATTGTTCTCCAATTTTACTCTTTATATAATCTCTAACTTTAAACTTATCCGCCACTGTGGTATGCAAGTCTTTTCTATCATACAGCTTTAGCCAATTTATCTTTTCATTTAACGTTATTGGGTTGTCTAAATCTAATTTGTAACCCATAAATTCTTTAAATTTACTTTTAATAATATACTCGTCTGATACATTTTTTAAAAAAAATTCATATAGCTTATAGATAGGTCTAACTATAGAGTAACCTATATCAGAATTTCTATAAATTCTAGCAATTATATGTTTCAACTTACCCATTGTCAATAATTGTGTTAACAATATTATTTAATATGCTTAATAACTTTTTTTATATCAACTTCACCAATAATTTTAGCTGGAACTCCAGCAATGGCCATGTGCTCTAAATCAAAAGATTTGTTGACTACAGCGTTTGCACCAATGGCAGTATTGTTAGGTATTTTAATATTACCATAAATTTTTACACCGGGTGCTATATATATATTGTCTCCTAATTGTGGTGCTTCAACCTCACCGCTAGATGCTCCAATGTTTACACAGGCATGCATCCTACAATTTGATCCAACTTTAGCATTACTATTTATCACAATTGTACCGTAATGTACTATAGCTAAGCCTGGTCCGAAAACATTTGGTGGGATAGAAAAACCCAGTTTTAGCGATAAGTTTTTAAATTTGTACCTCAAATAGTAGTAATAAATTTTAGCAATTTTTGAATTTTTACAATTTTCATAGTACTCTACTTTTCTTAAAAGCTTTTGAAATTCCCATATAAAATTAGGCGAAAAAAAATATAAAAATTTAGCACTTAAACTTAACGATTTTAGTCTTAAAGCAACTTTATCTTGCTTCAAATAGTTTTTGTAATCTAATTTTGATTGTATCATGATTATAATTTAAAAATCAATTAGTTTGATTTATACTTTTTCTATAAATCAAACTATCAAAAAATGCCAAACTAATTAGCATACACCTATTAAAGAATATTGAATGAGCAACAAGTCCCTCAAACATTAAAAGAACAATAAAAATTAAATAGTAAAATTGGTCATTCTTGATGGATAGATTCACACTTACAGCTAAATAAATAAAATAAATTAGTAACGCTATAAAACCAAGGTTTACCGCATAGTATAAGTATTGATTGTGTGTGTTATGTGTTGTATATCTCATATCACTAGTATGGGAGGTTCCATAACCTAAAGGGTTTTTGATAAACTTATCGAGAAACTTTAAAAACAAATCTCCCCGTCCACCACCCGAACCCACATCTTCCGCTATTACATTGCCTTCACTTTGACCTGTCAACAAATCAATACGGTCCGCCATAGCTCCCTTGGCTAATTCGGGAAATTCACGTTTTATAATTCCTGCAAAAAATACTAGACCGACAAATAGAAAGAAAAACATAAAAATCATTTTAAAGGAGCTTTTAAACAGGCTCAAAGGATTAATTTTAAATTGAGAACCCCAATTGTTTGCAGTGCCTAAAATTAATATGAGAATTATCGAAATAATACCACTTCGAGAAAAAGTCATAAATACTGACATTATCATTATTATTATAAATAGAAGTCTTTGCGTCTTGTTCGTTTGTAAATATACCAAAACGCATAAAGCCAAAAATTTCAAAGCTGACGAGGCTTGATTTGGGTTTTCACCAAAACCTCCTTTACGAGCCATTCCTTCTAGAGCCTCAGTAAATTTAGGTAATCCAATGATGTAATCATACCACACACTTAAAGCTAACACAGTAAACGCGGAAAACACAACTAATAAGACAAACTTTTTGTCTTCGGTTCTAAAAAAATGCACAACGAATACATACATCACTAATGTAAAAATATTAAGTACTATCTGAGTTATAATTTTTTCGTATGGTGCTGTAGATACAGCACTGTAAACTATGGTTAAAAATAAGAGTACAGCAAACAATTTAAATGTGTGAGATTTAACAATGTCTAGCATGTCAATTATTGGGTATTTAATAATGCATACGACAAAAAATAAAGGAATTAAAAGCTCAGATGGCTGAACAGGGATGATTCCAATTCTAAATAAAAAGATATCAGCAAATGATGCAAAAAGTATAAGTAAAAAGGCTATTATATACTTCATAATAAGTTTACTTAATTTTTTTAATTATAAGTTTATAAAAACGTGCAATTAAATTTTTAAAGCCTAAGCTGAGTATTGCTAATATTGAAAAATAGATTAAAAAAAACAACACGCCATACTTTAGTAATTGTCCAAATAGAGCAAAAATACTTGCGTTAGGGCTCATGATGAAATTTATTGAAATAAAATAATAAATTACATAAGCTAATGCTAAATATAATAAATGTAATCCAAAACCTTTCCAGTATATACTGTGATTTATTTTAAAGCCATATTTAAAAACATAATATGGTCTCCACAACATGACAATAATAAATTGACTAATCATAGTTCCTAAAAAAACACCTAATACACCGTACTTTAGAACAAATATTATAGAAAACGATAAATTAATTATACTTTGTATTACTGGCGACCAAATATCATCATAAAGGCCATAAGCTTGCTTAAAACTATCTATGGGCTGTCTTACTTGTAGCATAAAAAATATAATAATAAGTACTATAAGTATGGTTTTAGAAAGCAAATAATCTTCACCAAGCCATAGTGTGATTAAATCATCAAAACCTATATAAAGTAAAACAGTTGAGCAACCTGCAATAAAAAAGCGAAGTGCCATAAACTCCCAAAAAACTTTTAGCATACTTTTTAAGTCATTTTCGGCAACAAGATTACCAACACTAGCATTAGTTCCATCAAATAATTTACTGACGAGAAGATTAATATTATTCATAATCATTTGATAGTTTCCCACAAAAGCAACCATTGCAGGGTTGACCATAGAAAAAATAATGATATTATCTGTACTATTACTCACAAACGTACCTAATTTATGAAAACTGATTTGTTTTATTTTTTTTAACAATCCCTTTTGTTTATCACGGATAACCTTTGTAACCTTAAAATTAAGTATTAACCATGGATAGGTTTGTCTCACTTTTTTTCTTAAAATGAAAACATAAATAAAAGGTGTTAGTAACTCTAACAAAATCCAGAGTAAAACATCTTCAAAATAAATAAGTACAATACATTGTAAAAACAATCGTAATATAAAGACGGATTGGCCTATCGTAACATTTATATAACTTTTTTGATCGGCTTTAAAAAGAAACGTATAATACGCAAAAAAGTAACTTAATAGATTGCTAATGAGTAATGCTATAAAAAGAAATATGATAGTTGTGAGGTTTATACTTTTATTATCAAAGAAATAAGGGAAAAACAACATGAGAAGTAACGAAGCACCAAAAACGAAGACCCCGATGCGTTTATAAAGAAAACCTAAATATCCAACAATTTCATTTATAGCATTCCTGTTTTTATCATATATAGGTTTGTATAAGGTAAAACCAACTGCAGTTCCAATGCCGAGTTCAGAAAGGTTCAAGAATTGTAGAATACTCTTTAGTGTGTCAACTGTGCCAATAAAATCATCCCCTAATTTCTCAAGAAAGATATCTCTTGAGAAAAATTGAATAATGATATATAGTAATTGGAATACTAAAGCTATCCACGCGTTTTTAAGTGTCAAAGCAACTCTAGACATAATTACTTTGAAGTTATTGCTTTATAACCAGAGGAAATATACTCCATGACTTTATGCGGTAAAACTACAGCCATAAGAGCTCTTAAATTGTAATTTTTAAAGTTTATTGCGCTCCTTATTGAATTTCTCAACTTTTTTCTAAACTCTTTGTTTGGATCTATACAGACATTCCTAGAAAGCAAAAAGTAATGATCCGTGTAATAATGAGTTATATAATTATTAACAACTTTTTTTAATATAGGTTGTTTTGGCGTATTGGTTATGATGTACTCGGTTGCTTTAATACCAATTGTAATTTTCTCTAAAGAATAGTTACTTCTAATAATACTTTCATTTTCGGTATTGTAATTATAAAATTTACTATTTAAATAACCTAATTGATTAATTCTATTTAGAACATCAACGGTGTAGAACACGTCTTGATGAATAATTTTGGGTATAAAACGTAAATCTTTAACCAAGGATGTTTTATATAGACGACGCCAAACTGAAAATGCAGTTCCTTGAATAACTCTCTTAAATGCATTAGTTTGGTTTTGAATTTCAAAGCTATCATCAGAATTAGAGCTGTTATTTATACTCCTAGGTTTAATCTCTACTACATCTAAATTAAACTCTAATAGCTTCTCTAACATTTTCTCGAGCATTGATTGATTTATAGAATCATCACTATCTACAAAAGAAATAAATTCACCTGACGCAATATCTAATCCAGCATTTCTAGCGCAACTTGAACCCTCATTTTTTTTATGTATTACAATAACTCTATCATCCTTTTTGGCAAACTCATCACATATTTTTCCTGAACTGTCAGGAGAGCCATCATTAACAAGAATAATCTCTAAGTTACTATAAGTCTGTTTAACAATACTATTAACACAATGATGCAAATAGTTTTCAACTTTATAAACAGGTACTATAACGCTTATTTTATTTTCCATAAAATCAAAGAATAATTGGCATTACATTTATTAACTGAATCAGAACTTAACAAGGTAAATTTGTCATTTAAAAAATGCTATTCTGATTTGAATTTAATGAGGGAATTTGATACGCGAACTTAGAGATTTTTTAAATTAAAACTAAATTCTATAATTCTTTTTAAGAAATTAATATTTTCTAGTTTAAATTTAGATGTCATTGAATGGGCTATAATTTAATTTTATCCAAATTTGAAAGAAATAATTTAAATATTATAAATTTTCATATCAATGACCCATTTTCAACGATAAACTCCAAATACAATTTAGAATGGGTTAAAAATATCGATAAAAATATATATTGTATATAATTAAATCACTAAATTAAACTCATGCCTTTAGAACTTAAATTCGTCATACCACTTACTTAAAACAAATAACTTCCAAATATACACTCTATGATCCGCTTTACCACTCATATGTTCATTATACAAACGTTTAAATTTAGTAATATTTAGATTTGGTACTCGGTTTAAAAACTCATCATTTAGTGTTTGGTCAAACTCGACTCTTAACTCATTACGCATCCAATCTCCTATAGGTACTGCAAAACCTCTTTTTGGCTGGTTAAAAACGTCTTCGGGTATATATTCTTTTAATATATCCCTTAATATTTTTTTCTGTCTACCACTTTCATACCTATATTTCATTGGAAGTGTTCTTGCGTACTCAATAACTCTATAATCTAGAAAAGGACTACGTACTTCAACAGAATAAGCCATACTAGCTCTGTCAACCTTTACATTACTATTATTCTCTAACCATAATTTTATATTTAAATCAGCCGCTTTTTGTAAAAAAATATTGGACCATTTTTGATACCCTTGATAATGCTTCATCCAGTCTTGTCTCTTTTCTTTTAATAAGAAGCCTTTACGAGAATAAATATTCTCAATAAAATCGTTTCTAGTTTTTGTATTTAAAGCATTTCTCACTCGGTGTGAGTTTATACCAAAAATCTTCAGAAAAGTAGGGTTCGCCAAAAACTTTCTAATTGGATAAGGAATGTCAATAATATGTTTATTCTTAATTAATGAGTCAAAATATGGATAACCGATAAAACTTTCATCACCACCATCGCCAGATAGAGCAACAGTGACATATTGTTTTGTTATTTTATTTAATAATAATGACGGTAAGGCAGAACTATCAGCAAAAGGTTCATCATACACTTCCGTAAGTTTTGGAATTAACTCCAAAATATCACTAGGTCTGCAAATTGTAGTTGTGTGATTAGTTTCTATAATATCAGCATATTGCTCTGCTATTTTGCTTTCATCGTATTTTGGGTCTTCAAAACCAATTGAGAACGTATTGACCTTAGTAGGAGACACTTTGGAAGCAATACTAGAAACCAATGAAGAGTCAATTCCACCTGACAGAAATGAACCAATCGGGACATCAGATTGTAGTCTGATTTTCACAGCATCTTTTAATAATTCATGAAGTTCAGTTTTAGCATCTTCATAAGTAATGACTTTTGTTTTTACATTTTTTAAGTTCCAATATTCATTAATAGTGAGATTGTTTGTGTTAAAGTCTATCTCCATATAATGCCCAGAAGGAAGTTTGAAAACATGTTCTGCAATGGTATAAGGACTGGGTATATAATCCGTATCTAAGAACATTGATATCGCATCATCATTTATAGACTTACCTTTTAAGAGTGGTCTAATTTGACTACAAAGTTCTAGCTGGCCTTTGTGCCAATAATAATAAAAAGGTTTTACACCAATTCGGTCTCTTGCGGAAAACAGTTTGTTTGTTTTGGTGTTGTAAATACTAAACGCAAACATACCATTAATCTTATCCAGAATAGCTTTGCCCCAATGATTATAGCCTTTTAAAAGAACTTCAGTATCACTCTCAGTTTTAAAGGTATAACCTAAATCCTTAAGTTCACCTCTAATGGTTTTGTAATTATATATTTCGCCATTAAAAACTAAAATAAGATTTTCAAATGACATGGGTTGATGAGATCTAGTATCTAAATCTAAAATAGATAAACGAAGATGACCAAAAGTAAGCTCATTTACTTTTTCTATACCAGTATAATCAGGTCCTCTAAAAGAAATTGATTTTAATTTCTCTTCTACTAAACCATTATCAAAAGGTATGTTGGTTAGGTATATACCACACATTATTTAAATGTTTTTGTAAAAAAACACATTTTTAATCAAATATCATCAGGTTTTATAAAAAACCATTTAAAATTAAAAATTATAAAAATTGATAATCAAAAAACGTGTACAATTTCTTCATTCTGTTAAAACTTGTTTTTTAAACGTCTAATTTTTGCTTTTAGTCGTAATTAAATTGACAAACTAAAATTATAATGTAATTAATCTTACAAAAAAATGCGTTATATCGAATTTAAAGGCTTTTTGTCTTTTGTTCGTTGTGTTTTTTTATAGATTGCTATCTGTTCGAAAATTTAAACAGATTAGTCCCCTAATTAAGCCCCAAATAAATGAAGAATCTTCTATTTGCCCTATTAACAAGTGTATCCCTATATTCCTACACTCAACAATGTAAGATTTATACCTCTACAAGTAAAGATTTTGTAGCCCTAAATGATGACATAGGAACAACCTATGAAATTCGGAGGGCGTTTGAAGCTGATGGAGCCTTTAATACAGATTTAGAGGTTTATTATACTGTAAGTGGTTCAGCTGCTGATTACGTAAATTTGGAATCAGGTAGTGCGATAATACCAAGTGGTAAATCTTATGTAGAAATTCCGATAATATTAGATAGTGCTAATTTCTTAGACAACAGTTTATTGATAATCACAATAACTCCAAATGTTAATTATACTATTTCTAACGATATTGGGATTGATAAAGGAATTATTTCCATTCCTGTTCTTGATGAGGTACCGTTAAAAGCTTTTCCTACAGCCTATGGTCCTGGCGCGTATTCAAAAGGTGGTAGGGGTGGTAATGTTTATCATGTTACTAAATTAAATGATGATGGTTCCGAAGGAACTTATAGATGGGCGTTAGAGCAACCTAGGCCAGCTACTATTGTGTTTGACGTATCGGGTATAATAGTCTTAGAGCAGTCACTTATCGAACCATACAATGATTTGACAATTGCCGGACAAACTGCTCCAGCTGGAGGAATTACTTTAACTACGGATGGAGGAATAGGTCAAAATAATGCTGTTTATTCTATAGATATACGAGGTGAGTCAGATGATTTTATAATGAGGTATTTTAAAGTAAGACCCCAATTAGGAGGGGATGGAATGGGAATTTATAGTAATTTTGGTACAGGTCGTAATATAATAATAGATCACTGTTCTTTTTCTTGGGCGAATAATGCTTCTTTTAGTGTAAGGGGGAATTTAACTGAAAATATTACATTGCAAAGAAATATTTTTGCGGAGTCAAAAGTTGGTAATTTATTTGGAGACAGTCAACAACATGAATACAGTGGAAATTTAGCGGCATATAATAATTTATGGTATAATACGTCTCATAGAGTGCCTAACTCGGGAGCTAATGGTAGAGTTGATAATATTAATAATTTTATTCATAACTGGAGGTTTAGAATGTCTTTTATAAATGGAGATAATAGATATAATCATATTAATAACTATTATTCGGCTGGTAGCATTACTTCCATAGGTCCAAATTATTGGGGTAATGCTAGGCCAATAAATCAATTAAATAGTGGAAATAGTCCAGATGCATACGAAAATACACCTTATGACTATGAAGTCTATACTAGTGGTAATATTGTAAGTAAAGGTATTCATGGTATAACTGATGATAATAAATTGCTTTGGGGAGAATTTGATCTAGGCAACCAAAGAGACTTGGCTCCAGATTATGTTTTTACTGATTCTCAACATTCATTGTTAGGGGCTTCATTACCTATAAAGACAGCTGATGAAATTAATACGGAAGTAAGAACTAACCCAAATTTAGGTGCAAATGCTTCACTCAATGGAGACGGTAGTGTGATTAGAGATTGGGATTTTATCGATGATGAATATTTAGCAGTCTTAGCTCAAGGTGAAGAAGCTTATGAAGATTACACGACTTCATCTACAGCAGAAAATAGAAGTCATTATTATACACCACGTTTTAATAATTTTGTTGCCAGTATAAGTACAACACCAATCAACACAAGACCAGACAATTTCTACAACCCAGAAAAAAGCGAACATATCCCAGAAGAATTCTATGATTTATTTATGCCAGAAGGAGCTTCACACAACGACATAGCGCCAAGCGGCTACACTTGGTTGGAAGAATACCTAAACCAAGTAGATGCTGATGATACTGTTGCCGCAATTGGCGTAGAAAGCGTAGCAGTAACTCCAAACCCTGCAGAATTACAAATAACAAACACACTTCAGCTAACAGCAACATTTACACCGTCAAATGCAACAAATCAAAACGGAACATGGACCTCTAGTGATGAAGATATTGCCACAGTAGATGCTAATGGTCTTGTAACACCTGTCTCTATAGGTGAGGTCACTATATCTTTTACAACAGAAGATGGTGGCTTTACAGATACCTCCGAAATAACGGTTTTTCCTGAGGCGCTCAATCCGAGCGCAGGTGATGACCAACAGATTTGCGAAGGGGAAAGCATCACACTAACAGCTAGTGGTGGGACAAGTTATGTTTGGAGTACAGGTGAAACTAACGAGAGTATCGAAGTTACACCAGAAGAAACAACGTCTTATACAGTTACAGTCTCTGATGATTTTGAGCAGTCAGAAGAGGTTAGTGTTACAGTTATTGTAAATCCTATTCCAATTGCAAATGCCGGAGAAGATCAATCTATTTGTGAAGGTGATACAGCAACATTAACAGCTACAGGTGGAAACTCTTACTTATGGAGCACAGGTGAAACTACTGCTTCTATAGAGGTGAGTCCTACAGAAGAAACGAGCTATAGTGTTGAAGTGAGTAATTCTAATTGTTCAAGTGTTGACGACATTATAGTTTTTGTAAATACAGCTCCGCAACTTGTAATTTCTGAAGATACTGTAATTGTTGAAGGCGCATCTGCAACGCTTAATGTTAGTGGTAGTGATACGTATGAATGGAGTACTGGAGAAACATCCGAATCTATTACAGTAAATCCAATTGTTACAACAAATTATACGGTGAGCTCAATTGGACCAAATGGTTGTTCAAGCAACGCGGAAGTTACAGTTACAGTAATTCCAGAAGTTGTAGCTAATGCAGGTGAAGATGTCACCATTTGTAGTGGTGAGTCTGTTACGTTAACTGCTTTAGGTGGGTCTAATTACACATGGAATACAGGTGATTTAGAATCAGAATTAACTGTAAATCCAACTGAAACTACAACATATACTGTTACCGTTGAAGATGATTATGGTTATACAGATACAGACGAAGTTACTGTTTTTGTAAATGAAATACCCACTATTACAATTAATAATGAGGTTTTCATTATGGTAGGAAACACTGCTACACTTACAGCTTCAGGCGGAAATACATATTTTTGGAATACTGGTGAGACAACTTCTGAAATAAGTGTAAGTCCAGAAGTAACAACTACATATACCGTAACTGGGGTTTCTGAAAATGGATGTCAAAATACTGCTGAAGTTATTGTTAATGTTATCGAAGAATTAAATGCTAATGCAGGAGAAGATACATCAATTTGTTTAGGAGAAAGTATTACTTTAAGTGCCTCAGGTGGAATAACGTACACATGGAACACTGGAGATACAGGTGCATCACCAACATTTACACCTACAGAAAGCACAACATATACGGTTACTGTTACTGATGATTTTGGAAATACAGATACAGATGAAGTTACAATTACAGTTAACCCTGTCCCAATTGCAAACGCAGGAGAGGATGTGACAACGTGTGAGGGTGAATCGGTTACTTTAACTGCAGAAGGAGGTGATTCATATTTATGGAGTACAGGTGCTACAACACAATCTATTTCTGTAAATCCTGAAGAAGACACAACATATAGTGTTGAGGTATTTACGAATTCATGTTCAGATATCGATGAGGTTACTGTTTTTGTATCACCTAAACCAGATTTAACGGTTAGCGAAGAAATTGTTATTGTAGTAGGTAGTGCCACTACGATTGAAGTTTCAGGTGCCGATACTTATTTATGGAGTAATGGTGAAACTTCAAGCTCAATAGAAGTTAGTCCTAGTGAAACAACTACTTATTCGGTGACTGGTTTTTTAGCAAGTGGTTGTCAAATTACTGAAGAAATTACAGTTACTGTATTGCCAGAGGTAAATGCAAATGCTGGTAACGATGTGTCTATATGTATTGGTGAAACTGTAATTTTAAATGCTACTGGTGGACAAAATTATGAATGGAGCACAGGAGAAGCAAGTGCATCAATTAGTGATAATCCAACTGAAACAACAACATATACCGTAACAGTATTTGATGATTTTGGAAATTCGGATTCTGACAGTGTAACTGTTACAGTTGATCAATTGCCTAGTTTAACTATAACTGACGATATTACAATTCTTGAAGGCGAAAGCACAAATCTCTCTGTAAGTGGAGCTGAAAGCTACCAATGGAGTACAGGTGAAACGTCAAGTACCATAACTGTTTCACCATTAGAAACAACAACATATAATGTTGCTGGTTTCTCAGTTAATGGATGCGAGGCAATAGAAGAAGTGACTGTAAATGTTGTTGCTGAAGTTGATGCAAATGCGGGTAATGACGTGTCTATCTGTATTGGTGAAACTGTGACACTAAACGCCTCTGGTGGTTCTAATTATGAATGGAGTACAGGTGAAACTACAGCGTCGATAACTGTTAATCCTTCGGAAACTACAACATACACTGTTACAGTATATGATGATTTTGGAAATTCGGATTCCGATAGTGTAACTGTTACTGTAAATGCCTTACCAAGTATCTCTGTTAGTGAGGATATCACTATAGTTGAAGGTGAAAGCACAAGTTTATCAGTAAATGGAGCAGAAACGTACTTATGGAGTACTGGAGATACTTCAAGTTCTATTACTGTAAGTCCGACACAAACTACTACTTATAATGTCATAGGAATAACAAACTCATGTAGTAGTGAACTCGTAGAAGTAACTGTTACTGTAGAAGCGCTATTTCAGGCAAGAGCAGGAAATGACGAGCGTGTGTGTGATAATGAAAGCTATGAAGTTATTTTAACTGCAAATCAAGGTGATAGTTATTTATGGAGTACAGGAGAAACTACACAAAGTATTTCCGTTAGTCCATTGTCTACAACAACTTATTCGGTTACGGTCTCTCTAGGAGAGCAATCAGATTCAGATGAGGTAATGGTTTATGTGGATCCTAGTCCAGAAGTTGTGATTGCAAATGGTGATAGTGTTGAAATCTTGAATGGTGACTTTGTTACGTTATCTGCTTCTGGTGCAAATAGATACGAATGGAGTAATGGTGCAACACAACCTAACGTTGCTGTAAGTCCGTCTTCAACTACGACGTATGAAGTGAAAGGATTTATTGGGGAATGTTATGATGATAAGCAAGTCACTGTAAATGTTTTACAACCAGTTGTAGCAGATGCTGGTGAAGATGTTATGATCTGTGTAAATGATGTAACAACCTTAACTGCCAGTGGTGGAGATGACTATGTTTGGAGTACTGGTGAAACTACAGAAACAATTGAGGTGTCTCCTACTGAGACAACGGAATATACCGTTACCGCCTTCAATGCCTTAGATTTTGATGAAGCAACAGTTAGAGTAGAGGTAGACCTAAACTGTGCTATAGATTCAAATGGTCCAATAGAGGATGACACAGAGTTGTCGTTTGATATTTATCCTAATCCAGCTTCAGATTTAGTAAATGTAAAAATAACTGGGGCATTAAATGTTTCAGATATAAACATCTATGATGTGACTGGAAAGTTAGTTAAGCACTCTAAAATTACTAATGAAAACTTAAGTTATACGACAACGACTCAAATAAGTGTAAATTCATTTCAATCAGGTGTATATTTCGTTAAACTCATTGATAAAGATAAAGTGATTACGAAAAAATTAATTATAGATTAAAGTGAATTTATATAAAATGAAAAAGCACTAATCTCATAAAAGGTTAGTGCTTTTTTCATAAATCATTTTAAATGAGATTATTTCCCTATTGAAGAATACTCAAATCCAATACTTTCCATTTCAGTTTTATCTAATATGTTTCTACCATCAAAAATGAATGCTGGCTTTTTCATGTTGTCATATATTTTTTGCCAATCGTAGGTCTTAAACTCATCCCATTCGGTCATAATAGCAATCGCATGAGCATCTTTTGATGTTTCGTAGGGATCATTATATGATTTTACTAAGGTGTTATTTTCTTCCGCAGTTCTTGTGTTAAGGTAGTTAAGGTCTGCTTGTACTTTTTTACTAGTTACTTTAGGGTCGTAAACAGCTATATTTGCTTGTTCGTTCAACAAGTGATCAGCAACATAAATAGCGGCTGATTCTCTAGTATCGTTTGTGTCTTTTTTGAAAGCCCAACCTAACATTGCTATCTTTTTACCAGAAACAGTATTGTATAATGTGCTTATTAAATTATCAGAAAAGCGTCGTTTTTGATGATCGTTTAATAAAATGACTTGTTCCCAATAATCGGCAACCGCGTTTAGACCATAACTTCTAGCAATATAAACAAGATTTAAGATGTCTTTCTGAAAACAAGAACCTCCAAATCCTATTGATGCGTTTAAAAATTTTGGTCCAATTCTAGAATCCATACCAATAGCTTTCGCTACTTCATTAACATTTGCTTCCGTATGCTCACATAACTCCGAAATAGCATTAATTGAAGATATACGTTGCGCCAAAAATGCATTAGCTGTGAGCTTAGATAGTTCTGAAGACCAAACGTTGGTTCTTAATATTCTGTCTTGAGGTACCCAACTTCCATATATATTCGCTAAACTTTCAATCGCGTCTTCAGATTCTCCTCCAATTAATACACGATCAGGATTTAACAAATCTTGGATTGCAGTTCCTTCTGCTAAAAACTCTGGATTGGATAGTATACTGAAGTTGACACCATTTCCTGTATTGTGTAAAATACTCTTTATTGCTTGGGCTGTTCGTACAGGTAAGGTAGATTTTTCAACAACTATTTTGTCGGTTTTTGCTACTTCAGCTATATTCCTAGCACATAATTCTACATACTTTAAATCTGCAGCCATACCTTTACCTTTGCCATAGGTTTTAGTTGGAGTATTTACTGAGATAAAAATCATTTCAGCTGCTGCAATAGCCTCATCAATTGCTGTAGAGAAAAATAGGTTTTTTCCTCTTGTTTCTTCTACAATTTCGGCTAAACCTGGTTCATAAATTGGTAGTTTGGATACATCTTTATCATTCCAGGCGGCAATACGCTCTTCATTAATGTCAACAATTGTAACTTCAATGTTTGGATTCTTTTTTGCTATTACAGCCATCGTTGGTCCACCAACATAACCAGCTCCAATACAGCAAATTTTTGTAATTTTCATATTTTATTATTTGTAATGATTTGAGTCAAATTTTCTAATATGTGTGTGAAATTGACGTTTTTAATTTAATTCAGTAAATATTTTATATAAACGACACCTTTTCAACGATAAGAATCCTATTCATACTTTCAAAAAGGTGTTTTTTTTTAATTTAAGCTATTAATTGTAATAGTCTTTAAACCAATCTACGAAAGATTTTACACCAACTTTTATTGATGTATTTGGTTTGTAATCGTAATCTTTAATCAATTCATCTACATCTGCCCACGTGCGCTCTACATCGCCTGGTTGCATTTCCATCATGTCTTTTGTGGCATTTTTACCTAAGTTAAGCTCTATTTCTTTTATAAAATCTAATAACTTCACTGAGTTATTGTTTCCAATATTATAAATTTTGTAAAAGTCCTTAGTCTCTACTCGTTTTGCGGATGATTTTTCTATAATTCTAACGACACCTTCTACAATATCATCAATATAGGTAAAGTCACGTTCCATATTCCCATGATTAAACACTTTAATAGGTCTATCATTTACTATGGCATCTGTAAATAAAAACATGGCCATATCTGGTCTTCCCCAAGGACCATAAACGGTAAAGAATCTTAAGCCAGTGGTTGGCACTTTGAATAAATGACTATAGGTGTGTGCCATAAGTTCATTGCTCTTTTTAGTGGCAGCATATAAACTAATTGGGTTGTCTACATTGTCATCAGTTGAAAACGGAATTTTTTTATTCATTCCATAAACACTAGAACTACTAGCATATACGAGATGTTTAATGGCGTTATTTCTACAACATTCTAGAATGTTTAAAAATCCAACCACATTAGAATCTACATAGGTTTCAGGGTTTTCAATACTATAGCGGACTCCAGCTTGTGCAGCAAGATTACATACGATATCAAATTTTTCATTTTTAAATAGCTTTGGCAATTCCTCTCGATCTTCAAGATTCATTCTTATAAACTTGAAATCGCCAGATTTACTTTTACAAATCGTGTTAAACTCACTGGCTTCCGTTTTGTCTATTCCTAATTCATAAAGTCTATCATATTTTAAGTTAATATCATAATAGTCATTTATATTGTCTAGTCCAACGACTTGATGACCTTTAGATATTAGAACTTTTGAAGTGTAAAATCCTATAAAACCTGCTGCTCCAGTGACTAATATTTTCATATGATAGGTGTTTTAATTAAATGGTGCTTCAAATATTAATATTTAGATTGTAACCTCTAAATAAATCATGAAACAATTTCAGCTTATTAGTTGTTTGTATAATTAATATCGAGGATTGTCGCTAACTCATCACAGTTTTTGACTTTTAATTCTAAATTTCGTTCCTTATAGCTATTCTCAATGCGATAAATTTTACAAGAATCTATTTTCGTTTTACTCTCAGAAAAATCTACATCTCCATATTTGACGAGGTTTTTAACCACGGTAGAATCTAATGATTGCTCTGTTATAAAAATGGCAGCATTATCAGAATATTGAAACGGTTTAGAACTAATATTTTTAACTGTTCTGGCATTTGGCCCATAATCACATGAAGCATCTTTACCGTTTAAAAAAAACATAAGAAGTATTAATCCAAGGGCAAAACCACCTAAATAATAGGCAAAACGATGTATAAATTTCATAGAAGAGAAAACTTTCTGATAGACGGTAATTGGTTAATTATAAGCAGATTAAAAAATTAATAAGTTGGCGTCACTATATTCTAACCCAAACCATTCTGCAACGGATTTGTTAGTTAAAATGCCGTGGTAAAAATACAAACCATTTTTTAAACCGCGATCAAAACGAAGCGCATTTTCTAAGCCACCATATTCACCGATTTCTAATAAGTATGGTGTAAAAATATTGCTAATAGATACGGATGCCGTTCTAGAATATCGTGCAGGAATATTAGGAACACAATAATGTACAACCCCATTGTATTCAAAAGTTGGTCGGTCGTGTGTGGTAACTTCGCTTGTTTCAAAGCAGCCTCCCATATCTATACTAACATCAATAATAACAGAACCTGTTTTCATGTTAGAAACCATACTTTCTGTTACAATTACTGGAGCACGATTAGTTCCTCTTACAGCACCAATGGCAACATCGCACCGTTTTAAAGCTTTTATAAGATTTTTGGGTTGCATGGTTGAGGTGTAAATAGTACGTCCCAAATTATTTTGAAGTCGTCGTAGTTTGGTAATTGAACTATCGAACACTTTTACATTTGCGCCTAAGCCAATTGCAGAACGCGCGGCAAATTCACCAACAGTACCTGCACCTAATATAATTACTTCAGTTGGCGGAACACCATTGATATTACCCATCATTAAGCCATTACCACCATTTACATTAGAAAGCAGCTCTGAAGCAATTAATATAGAAGCAGTACCTGCAATTTCACTTAAAGAGCTTACAGCTGGATATTGACCATCATCATCTTTAATATATTCGAAAGCTAAGGCTGTAATTCGCTTTTTTGCTAATGCTTCAAAATAAGATTTATCTTGAGTTTTTATTTGAAGTGCAGAGATTAAGATGGTCTGCGGATTAATAAGCTTTATTTCATCTAATGAAGGTGGTTCAACTTTTAGAATAATAGGGCAGGAGTACACTTTTGAAGTGTCTTTGGTAACTTCCGCACCAGCTTCACTATAATTTTTGTCTTTAAAATTTGCACCTTCACCAGCACCGGACTCAAATAGTACGCGATGTCCATTAGCTGTTAATGCTGAAACGGCGTCTGGAGTTAAACAAACACGGCGTTCTTGAAAATGCGCTTCTTTAGGAATGCCAATGAAAAGCTCCCCTTTTTGTTTAAGAATTTCTAAGGTTTCTTCTTGTGGTAATAACTGGGCTTTGGTAAATGGTGATATACTCATTAAGTCGAATGCTTTAGTATTGTCTTTGCAATATAACGAAATACGCAAAACAAAGGGCAGTAATAAAACAACTTAAATTACGAATATTTTTTGAAAATGAATTCTAACTCTAAAAATACTGTTTAATTTTTCCCCAAACACCTTTTGGTTTAATCATAAATTCTTCTTCGAGTTCTTCTAAGGTTTTGTTTGCATTGTTAATCTTGTTAAACATTTTAGCTCTGATAAGATATATTGAAGGAACTACAATTACTAAAACAGGAAGTAACACTACAAATGTGCCTTCATCAATATTTCCAGCTTCACCATTCCAGCTTATAACCGCTTGAAATGCAAACATGACAATAGGTACTAATATGGCATGATACCACCAATGGCGGCACGTAAAAAACCAAATAATCATTAATATAAGGGGAATAATTTTACTCGTATAAACCCACATAGCATATTGAGCATCTTCCCAAACTCCACTCTTATAGGTAAACAAGAAAGTGTCCCAAACTGCATCAGTCGGAACACTTTCATGTAAAGAATATAAAAGAGGAGTAGAGGCTATAATTGTAGCAATAAATGTTCCTACAACGACACTTCTACTTAGTTTACTACTATCCCCATTTGATAAGCTTTCTTTTCTTCTTTTCAATTTCTGTTGTTGTCTGTCCATCTAAGTCAATTAGATTAGTTGCTTGTACAGTAAATAAAACTCCACCGAAGATTGCGATTGCAAGGACTAAATTTTTTTTTGTTTTCATAATTTAAAGGGATTTAATTAATTAATTACTTCAAATGTAGGGGCATAGCTAAACCCTTACAAATCAGAAACTGTTAAAATCCAAAAAATATGAAATTGTAATTACGGTTTTTCCGTAACACTAGTCCAATCTTGTAGGAAAAATAATATAGTTTTATTTAAAACTACTGTAATATCATAGCTGAATTTTCGGTTAAATTGTTTGTGTTTATAGTTAGTTTGAGGGATCTCTTATTGTCTCGTAAGTCAGTAATAGTGATGGTTTGTGAATTAGTGGGTAAAAGTTCTTCAATACGTTCTGCCCACTCCATAAATAACCAATGTTTACTGTTTAAATAATCTTCTATTCCAAAATTATAAGCTTCATCAATAGATTCCACCCTATAAAAGTCAAAATGATAGACTTTATCATTAGGTAGACTATATTCATTCACAATTGAAAATGTTGGACTGGTAGCAACATCGTTACTTTGCATTGCTTTTAAAAGAGCACTTATAAATGTTGTTTTTCCAGCTCCCATTTGTCCATTAAATAGCACTATTTTGGTGTTTAAATGCTCTAAAACCTGAGCCGCAACAGTGTCTATATCATCTAAATGGTATGTAATTTCAATTGTTTTCAATTTATAAAATAAACAGATTTAGGTTACAATAGTAGGAATATTATTTGAGATAACCTAAGAAAATGTGCATTTCGTCGGGTTTTTGTGCGTTTAAAGGATTTTATTGACAATAGTCTCAATAAGAAGTCAATAGTGTTTTGCTTGTTACATTTGGTTTATAAAAAAATGATGCAAAATTAAATCCTGCATCATTTATTGTTTCCAATGTGTTAATAAAGATCAGTTATTTAGGATCCATCACTACAAACGGAATAATCATTTCTTCTAACGAAACACCTCCATGTTGATAGGTGTTTCTGTAATAGCTTACATAATGATTAAAATTATTTGGATAGGCTAAAAACAAATCACCTTTTGCAAAAATAAAAGAGCTACTCATTGTTAACGATGGTAAATGAATAGATTTCGGATTCTTAACGGCTAATACATCTTTGTTTTCATATGTTAAACTACGACCTGTTTTGTAACGCAGATTTAAACTTGTATCTCTATCGCCAATCACTTTTGTTGGTGCTTTAACGTTTATAGTACCATGATCTGTCGTTAATATAAGTTTAAAGCCTAGTTGTTGCGACAGTTGAATCATTTCTAATAAAGGCGAATTCTTAAACCAACTCACAGTTAGTGAACGGTACGCTTTATCATTAGATGCTAACTCTTTAACCACTTCCATTTCGGTTTTTGAGTGCGATAGCATATCAACGAAATTATATACAATAACATTAAGGTCATTGTTTTTTAAGGACTTAAAGTTTTCGACTAATTTTTTTCCAGCCTTAAGATTGGTGATTTTATGGTATTCGTGTGTAATGTGTCCTAAGCCTAATCGTTTTAGCTGTTCCTTTAAAAAATCACCTTCGTGCATATTTTTACCACCTTCATCTGTATCGTTTTTCCAGTATTGCGGAAATAAACTTTCCATATCAGCAGGCATTAATCCAGAGAAGATAGCATTACGTGCATATTGTGTTGCCGTTGGTAGAATACTGTAAAATGCCAATTCAGACGCTTTCTTATAGTAATTATTAACTATTGGCTCAAAAGCTTTCCATTGATCATATCGTAAATTATCTATAACCACTAAAACTGTGGGCTGTTTGTCGCTTAGCTCTGGTACTACTTTGTCCTTAAATAAGGTATGAGACATAACAGGAGCATCGGTTTTAGGTTGAAACCAATCCTCGTAATTTTTCTCAATAAATTTACCGAACTGCATATTGGCTTCTGTTTTTTGCGACTCTAAAATATCAGTCATTCCAACATCTTCAATACCTTCAAGTTGTAATTCCCAATAAATTAATTTCTGATATAATTCTACCCATTCCTCATAAGAGTTTACCATAGATAAATCCATTGCAATTTTCCTGAACTCTTGCTGATAATTAGATGTTGTTTTTTCAGATACCAACCGCGAATGATCTAAATTCTTTTTTAAGCTCAATAAAATCTGATTTGGATTTACAGGTTTTATTAAATAATCAGCAATTTTATTACCAATGGCTTCTTCCATTATATATTCCTCTTCACTTTTGGTAATCATTACAATGGGTAAATTAGCACGACGTTCCTTAATTTCGTTCAAAGTTTCTAATCCAGTTAATCCTGGCATATTTTCATCTAAAAAGACGATATCGAAATTAGTATCTGTAATAATTTCTAAAGCTTCAGTACCACTTTGGCATTTTGTTACCTGATATCCTTTTTGCTCTAAAAACATAATATGCGGTTTTAGTAAATCGATTTCATCGTCAACCCAGAGAATATTTATCATGTTATGGTATATTTGTTTATTAATTTTTGAATTCTATAATTTTGCCTACAAAAAATAAGCTTAAAATATTTAACGATCCAATTTACGGATTTATTACGATTCCAAATTCGTTAATTTTCGATATAATCCAACACAAGTACTTTCAAAGATTACGACGTATTAGTCAAATGGGATTGTCGTATTTGGTTTATCCAGGCGCACATCATACTCGTTTTCATCATGCATTAGGATGTATGCATTTAATGCAAAAATCTATCAATGTACTTCGTTTTAAGGGGGTTGCAATATCTGATAAGGAAGAAAATGGCTTGTTAATCGCAATACTTTTACACGATATTGGCCATGGTCCTTTTTCACATGCCATGGAGCACAGTATTGTAAATAACGTTTCTCACGAGGAAATTTCGCTGCGATTTATGGAAGAACTCAATATAGAGTTTAACGGAAGTTTAACGTTAGCCATTTCTATTTTTAAGAAAGAATATCCGCGTCAATTTATGTGCGAGCTTATTTCTAGCCAATTAGACATGGATAGAGCCGATTATTTAAAACGCGATAGCTTTTATACAGGAGTTGCTGAAGGAAATATAAATAGTGAGCGACTAATTACTATGCTTAATGTTGTTGACGACCAGTTAGTGGTTGAAGAAAAAGGTATTTTAAGCGTAGAGAAATTTTTAATAGCAAGACGTTTTATGTATTGGCAAGTTTATATGCATAAAACGGGGGTTGTTGCAGAACAGTTGTTAGTTGGAACTTTAAAAAGGGCCAAAGAATTAGTGCAACAAGGTGTAAAGCTAAATTGTAGCGATGCTTTGTTTTACTTTTTGTTTTCTGAAATAAATGCCGATAATTTTAATATTGAAACTTTAGCCGTTTTTTCAAAATTAGATGATTATGATATTGTCGCAGCTTTAAAAGATTGGCAAAATCACGATGATTTTGTATTGCGAAATCTATGTCAAATGATTCTTGAAAGAAACTTATTAAAGGTGAAGCTAAAGAATAAACCTATTAAGTCTTCTGAACTAATCACACATTCAAAAGCATTAATTAAAAAATATAATATCTCTCAACATGAAGCTGATTATTTTGTGTTTCAAGGTGAGTTAATTAATCAAGCCTATCAGAATAAACATCAAAAGATCAACGTTTTATTTAAGTCTGGAAAAATTAAAGATATCGTTAAAGCATCAGATCAATTAAACCTTAAAGCACTAAGTAAACCTATAACTAAATATTATATGTGCTATCCTAAAAAGAAAATGTAATCCTTTTTTTCTATTTTTGCGAAACGTAATCGAGACTTTAAAATCAATTTGTTGAAACATCTCTATAAAAAATATAAAAAGGATGGTTATTTGGAATGTTTCATGTCTGTGTTAAGCACAGTCGAAGTGTTACCGTTGAAGAACAATAGATAAACACATGAAATTTACAGCAGAACAAATAGCAGACATTCTAGAAGGAACAGTAGTTGGTGACCCAAATATTGAAGTTACTAAACTTTCAAAAATAGAAGAAGGTACACAAGGAACGTTAACATTCTTATCCAATTCAAAGTATACACCTTATATATATTCAACTAAAGCATCTATAACAATTGTAAACGAAGATTTTACGCCAGAAAAACCAATAGAGACAACACTTATCAAAGTTGACGATGCTTATGAAGGATTTTCAAAATTGTTAGAATATTATAAGCAAATTAAGATGAATAAACTAGGTGTAGAGCAACCTAGCTTTGTTTCAGAATCGGCTAAGATTGGAGATAATATCTATATAGGCGCATTTGCATATATTGGTAATAATGTCGAAATTGGTAATAATGTAAAAATTTATCCAAACGTTTATATTGGCGATAATGTTCAGTTAGGCGATAATACAGTAATTTTTTCTGGTGGAAAAGTCTATTCAGATTGTATAATTGGTAAAAACTGTGTTATAAACTCTGGTGTTATTGTTGGAGCCGATGGGTTTGGATTTGCACCTAATAAAGATGGTGGTTATTCTAAAATTCCACAAATTGGAAATGTCATTTTAGAAGACGAAGTAGATATTGGAGCAGGTACAACTATAGATCGCGCAACAATGGGCTCAACCATTTTAAGACATGGTGTAAAACTAGATAATCAAATTCAAATTGCTCATAATGTAGAAATTGGTAAAAATACTGTGATTGCAGCGCAGTCTGGTGTTGCCGGTTCTACAAAAATTGGAGAGCATTGCCAAATTGGAGGCCAAGTTGGTATTGCTGGTCATTTAGTTATTGGAAACAATGTAAAAGTACAAGCACAATCCGGAATTGGGAGAAATGTAAAAGATAATGAAGTTTTACAAGGCTCACCTTCTTTTGGGTATGCTGATTGGAATAAATCTTATGTGTATTTTAAAAATTTACCTAAGCTCGCAAAAACTATTAACGAATTAGAAAAAAAAGTAGATGGCCATAATTAAAACGGAAACGAAACAAAAAACCATTGAAAAAGAAGTTACACTTACAGGTGTGGGACTTCATACTGGTGAAAATGTAAAATTAGTATTTAAACCTGGTGCGGAAAATACTGGATTTGTATTTCAACGAACAGATTTAGAAGGGTCGCCAAAAATAGAGGCAGACGCTAATTATGTTACAAGTACGCAACGTGGTACTTGTTTAGAGAAAAACGGAGTCACTATTCAAACGTGTGAGCATGTATTAGCTGCTTTAGTTGGTTTAGATATAGATAACGCACTTATAGAACTCAATTCTTCTGAGCCACCAATTATGGATGGGTCGTCTAAATTCTTTGTAGAAGCTATAGAAAAAGCAGGTGTTGTTGAGCAAAATGCGTTTCGTGAGGAGTATGAAATTACGCAAGTTGTGTCTTACACAGATGAAGAGTCTGGAAGCGAAATTATTCTAATGCCTGCAAATACATATCAAATTACAACCATGGTAGATTTTGGGACTAAAGTTTTAGGCACTCAAAACGCAACTCTTAATAAGGTGTCAGATTTTAAAACTGAAATTGCAGATGCCAGAACATTTAGTTTCTTACACGAGATTGAAATGCTATTAGAGCATGGTTTAATTAAAGGAGGTGATTTAAATAATGCCATTGTGTATGTCGATAAAGAATTGTCTACAGAAACCATGGAAAAATTGAGAATTGCGTTTAATAAAGATAATATTGCGGTTAAGCCAAACGGTATTTTAGACAACCTAACATTACACCATCCAAATGAAGCTGCACGTCACAAATTATTAGATGTGTTAGGTGATTTAGCTTTAATCGGAACTCGTATTAGAGGTAAAGTTATAGCTAATAAACCAGGACATTTTGTAAACACTCAGTTTGCTAAAAAAATGTCTAAATTAATTAAAAACGAAAGACGAAATAACGTTCCTCAAGTCGATTTGAATTCAGAACCTTTAATGGATGTGAATCAAATTATGGATATGTTGCCACACAGACAACCTTTCTTACTGTTAGATAAGGTTTATGAGTTAACTGACAATCACGTCATTGGTATGAAAAACGTGACCATGAACGAGGAATTCTTTAAAGGTCATTTTCCAGGTGCACCAGTAATGCCAGGTGTTTTAATTGTGGAAGCCATGGCGCAAACAGGTGGTATTTTAGTATTAAGCACTGTGCCAGATCCAGAGAATTACTTGACATTTTTTATGAAAATGGATAATGTAAAGTTCAAACAAAAAGTAGTTCCTGGCGATACCTTAATATTTAAGTGTTCGTTAATTACACCGATTAGAAGAGGTATTTGCCATATGCAAGGTTATGCTTATACTAACGGTAAATTGTGTGCAGAAGCCGAATTAATGGCACAAATATCAAAAGTTAAATAAAATACGTTGAATTACTGTTAAGCTGTTTAGTCGTTAAGTCGAGCAAATCAGCAGCAAACACGTCAACTACAAAATATATATTAAAATGAACCAACCGTTAGCTTATGTGCATCCTGGTGCAAAGATTGCAAAGAATGTTGTTATAGAACCTTTTACAACCATTCATAATAATGTGAAAATTGGAGAAGGTACCTGGATAGGAAGTAATGTAACGATTATGGAAGGTGCTCGTATCGGTAAAAACTGTAACATCTTTCCTGGCGCTGTTATTTCGGCAGTACCACAAGATTTAAAATATAACGACGAAGACACAACTGTAGAAATTGGTGATAACGTTACAATTAGAGAGTGCGTAACCATTAATAGAGGGACCACAGATAAAATGAAGACTGTAATTGGCGACAATTGTCTTATTATGGCATATTGCCACATCGCACACGATTGTATTGTTGGTAATAACTGTATCTTTTCAAACAATAGCACGTTAGCAGGACATATTAGTGTTGGCGATTATGTGGTTTTAGCCGGAATGACAGCAGTTCACCAGTTTTGTTCTATAGGAAATCATGCTTTTGTAACCGGAGGATCTTTAGTGCGTAAAGATGTTCCGCCTTTTGTAAAAGCAGCTCGTGAACCATTATCTTATGTAGGAATAAATTCTGTAGGTTTAAGACGACGAGGATATTCGTCTGAAAAAATTAGAGAAATTCAGAATATATATAGAATATTATACCAAAAGAATTACAATAACACTCAGGCTGCAGATTTAATAGAAGCAGAAATGGAAGCCACTCCAGAACGTGATGAAATTCTTCAATTCATTAAAAATTCGCATCGTGGAATAATGAAAGGTTATTTTAAATCGAATTAATTCTTAGTATTTTATAGACTAAAGAAGAATAAAAGGTTTTCTGATTAAGCAAATAGGATTAGGAAAACAACGCAACAACAAACAATTTAATAAAAACAATAAATTAAAATTATGGCAAGTACTTCAGATATTAGAAACGGATTATGCATCAGATATAACAATGATATTTATAAAATTGTCGAATTTTTACACGTAAAACCAGGAAAAGGACCAGCTTTTGTAAGAACTAAAATGAAAAGTGTGACTACAGGTAAGGTTTTAGATAATACGTTCTCTGCAGGTCATAAAATCGAAGATGTACGTGTAGAAACACATAAATTTCAGTATTTATATAATGATGGTGAATTTTACCACTTTATGAATGAATCTGATTATACACAAATCCGATTATTAGAATCTGCGATCGATAGAACAGATTTAATGAAAGAAGGGGAAGTCGTTACAATTCAAATTAATACCGAAGATAATATGCCGTTGTCTGTAGATTTACCAGCTTCTGTTATCTTAGAAGTGACAGCTACAGAACCTGGCGTTAAGGGAAATACAGCAACAAATGCAACCAAACCAGCAACTGTTGAATCTGGTGCAGAAGTTAATGTACCTTTATTTATCAATGAAGGTGATAAGATTAAAGTTGAAACAGAAAAAGGAACGTACAAAGAACGAATTAAAGAATAATCTCAGTTGGTAATCACAGTCCTAATAAGGCAGGCTGTAAACAATAACTGAGCATTGTAAACTGAGAGATGAAATTTCCAAAACCACATACTTTAAAACAAATTGCAACTTTAATTGATTGTGAATTTAGAGGTTCAGAAGATTTTGAAGTTTTAGGCATAAATGAAATTCATGTCGTAGAACCTGGCGATGTTGTATTTGTAGATCATCCTAAATATTATGATACAGCATTAGAATCTGCAGCAACTATTGTTTTAATAAATAAAGATGTTCCGTGTCCAGAAGGCAAAGCACTTTTAATATCAGATGATCCGTTTCGAGATTTTAATAAGATTACGGCTCACTTTAAGCCTTTTAAAGCTTCAAATAGTGCTATCGCTACTGATGCTGTAATTGGAGAAGGAACGATTATTCAACCCAACTGTTTTATTGGAAATAATGTAAACATTGGTAAAAACTGTACTATTCATGCTAACGTGAGTATTTATGACGATGCTATAATTGGCGATAACGTTACGATTCATGCAGGAGCAGTTTTAGGTGCAAGTGCATTCTATTATAAAAATAGACCAGAAGGTTACGATCAGTTAAAATCTGGTGGTCGTGTTATTATCGAAAACAACGTAGATATTGGTGCACTGTGTACAATAGATAGAGGTGTTACAGGAGATACAACTATTGGAGAAGGCTCAAAATTAGATAATCAGATTCAAATTGGGCATGATACCATCATAGGTAAAAAGTGTTTAATCGCATCTCAAACAGGAATTGCTGGTTGTGTTGTCGTTGAGGATAATGTTACTATTTGGGGACAAGTAGGCATAAAGAGTGGTATTAAAATATCAAAAGGAACAGTAATCTATGCGCAAGCAGGATTAAATAATTCAACAGAAGAAGGTAAAACATATTTTGGTACTCCGGCACAAGAAGCAAGAGTATCTTTTAAGGACCTTGCTTATGTGAAAAAAATTCCTGAAATTCTTCAAAAATTAAAAAATATATAATGTCAGCTATAGAGGTGATTAAGCGATTTTACGATTCAGATATAGCTATTGATTCTAGTTTGGTTGCTTCTCATTCTAGCACATTTCTCAACAATTTGGGAAGTTAGAGATGGTAAATTAAATCGTGGTTTTGAGAGGAGTCATCAAGCTGATGAATCTGATTAAAAAAGCATAGAATCCTATAAAGAAATAAAAATATAAAAGAGGTCGGTTTTGCATTTAAAATCTCTTATTTTTGCAGAACGAAATACATAAAACTTAAAATCAACAATATCAAATGAGCGTTTTAGTTAATAAGAATTCTAATATTATAGTTCAAGGTTTTACAGGTAGTGAAGGTACTTTTCATGCTGAACAAATGATTGAATATGGTACAAATGTCGTAGGTGGTGTAACTCCAGGAAAAGGTGGTCAAACACACTTAGACAAACCTGTTTTTAATACCGTATCAGAAGCTGTTGAAAAAGTAGCTGCAGATACTACAATTATTTTTGTACCACCAGCTTTTGCTGCTGATGCTATTATGGAAGCTGCAGATGCAGGTATTAAAGTAATTATTACAATTACAGAAGGAATTCCTGTTGCAGATATGATTAAAGCGTCAGACTATATCAAAGGTAAAGAATGTCGTTTAATTGGTCCTAACTGTCCTGGTGTTATTACTCCTGGTGAAGCTAAAGTTGGTATTATGCCAGGTTTTGTATTCAAAAAAGGAAATGTTGGTATCGTTTCTAAATCGGGTACATTAACGTATGAGGCTGCAGACCAAGTTGTAAAACAAGGTTTGGGAATCACAACTGCTATTGGTATTGGTGGAGATCCAATTATTGGAACAACAACAAAAGAGGCGGTAGAGTTATTAATTAACGATCCAGAAACTGAAGCTGTGGTAATGATCGGTGAAATTGGAGGTCAATTAGAAGCTGATGCTGCACATTGGTACAAAGATAGTGGAAGTAAAAAACCAGTTATTGGTTTTATTGCTGGTGAAACTGCTCCTGCTGGTCGTACAATGGGACACGCTGGTGCTATTGTAGGCGGAAGTGATGATACTGCACAAGCAAAAAAGAAAATAATGAAAGCATGCGGAATTCATGTTGTGGATTCTCCTGCTGAAATAGGAAAGAAAGTAGCTGAAGTTTTAGGCTAATCAATAACCTATGCATAAAAATTGATGCTGAATCTCATTCAGCATAAACATAAAAAAACCTTACAAAATCTTGTGAGGTTTTTTTATGTCGCACAATTTGTAATTGCTATCTTTGAATTAGGTCTCAATGTGTAAATTTCTTGAAACCTTTTTTAATATTATATTGTAACACTAACTAATTATAAATTAATAATGAAACTTTTAGAAGGAAAAACAGCCATAATTACAGGCGCAAGTAGAGGTATAGGAAAAGGTATTGCAGAAGTGTTTGCTGACCATGGTGCAAATGTTGCATTTACATATAGCTCTTCAGTAGAAGCTGCAAATGCATTAGAAAAAGAATTAAATTCTAAAGGAGTAAAAGCAAAAGGTTACCAAAGTAATGCTGCAAGTTTTGATGAATCTCAAAAGTTAGCAGAAGACGTGTTAGCAGAGTTTGGTTCTATAGATATATTGGTGAATAACGCAGGAATCACAAAAGACAATCTCTTAATGCGAATGGGAGAAGACGATTTTGACAAAGTTATTGAAGTGAATCTTAAATCGGTTTTTAACATGACCAAAGCAGTTCAACGTACTATGCTAAAACAACGTAAAGGATCCATTATAAACATGAGTTCTGTGGTAGGTGTAAAAGGTAATGCTGGCCAAACAAATTATGCAGCCTCTAAAGCTGGAATCATAGGGTTTTCAAAGTCAGTTGCCTTGGAATTAGGATCACGTAATATTAGAAGCAACGTTATCGCTCCAGGTTTTATTGAAACCGAAATGACTGCAAAACTAGACGAAGAAACCGTAAAAGGTTGGAGAGCAGGAATTCCATTAAAAAGAGGAGGTTCACCAGAAGATATTGCCAACGCTTGTGTGTTTTTAGCAAGTGATTTAAGTGCCTATGTTACAGGACAAACACTTAATGTAGATGGTGGTATGTTGACTTAAACTATCATTCCTGCGAAGGCAGGAATCTTATGATACTCGTGAGATTTTAATGAATAACTTAACAATAATATACATAACAATTGCTGCAATTACAGCGCTTTTATTAGCGCTGTTTCAGTATTTGTATAAATCGAAATTAAAGTCGAATCTCAAATACGTACTTATAGCATTGAGAGCGATTTCTATTTTCGGTATTCTAGTATTGCTTATCAACCCAAAGTTTGAATCCTTTACGTATTTCGATGAAAAACCAACTTTAGTGGTTGCTGTCGATAATTCGGAATCGGTTTCCTATCTCAACCAAGATGAAAAGGCTAGGGAAGTGGTCAATGCTTTAAATACTAATTCAGCATTAAAAGACCGTTTTGATATTCAGACGTATAGGTTTGGAAAAACGGTAAACACTTTAGATAGTTTAAATTTTAATGAACGCCAATCTAATATGGCATTGGCTTTAAAACAGTTTGGTGAAGTGTATGCCAACCAAACAGCACCAATTGTAGTGTTGAGTGATGGTAACCAAACCTACGGTTCAGATTACAGTTACATAGCAAAAGGTGTTAAACAACCAATTTATCCTATAATTCTTGGAGATTCTACAGTGCATTCAGATTTAAGTATTAAACAGTTGAATGTAAATCGTTATGTGTACTTAAAGAATAAGTTTCCTGTAGAAATTATTGCCAATTACAGTGGAACTGAAGCGATAAACACAGAACTAAAAATTTGGTCTGGTAATTCTGTTGTTTTTAGAAAAAACCTTCAGTTTAATGCTTCCAAGTCATCTGAAATTGTGTCTACAGCTTTAATGGCAAATAGTGTTGGTGTAAAAACATATCGTGTAGAGTTGGTGGCTTTAGATAATGAAAAGAACAAAGTCAATAACATTAAGAATTTTGGAGTAGAAGTTATCGACCAGAAAACAAATGTAGCTTTAGTTTATGATCGTTTACATCCAGATTTAGGAGCCCTTAAAAAGGCTATTGAAAGTAATGAACAAAGCAGTGTTTCAATACTAAGTCCTAAAGATGTTTTGAATAAGGTAAGTGATTTTCAATTAATTATACTGTATCAGCCGAATAATAACTTTAAGTCCTTATTAAAAGAAATTAAAGCACAAAAAATTAATACATTCATCATTTCTGGCGCAACTACGAGTTGGAGTTTATTGAATCAGACACAGACCTATTTTAAGCAAGCCATTACTAATCAAACCGAAAATTTTCAACCTAGTTTAAATAGAAATTACGGAACGTTCATTGTAGAAAATTTAGATTTTAATAGTTTTCCACCTTTAATATCTGAATTCGGGGCACTTCAAATTTCGGTTCCGCACGAAACCTTATTGTATAAAAGTGTCAACGGAATTACAACAGAAGATATATTGTTAGCGACATTTGAAGTAGATGCTACAAAGCATGCCATCTTAAACGGTGAAGATATTTGGCGCTGGAGAGCACAATCATTTCTAAACACTAATAGTTTTAGCAATTTTGATGAATTTATTAATAAACTCGTTCAGTATCTAAGTTCAAATAAAAAAAGAACACGAATTAATATCGATTACAAATCGTTCTATAACGGTAATGATGATGTTATAATTTCAGCGCAATATTTCAATAAAAATTTTGAGTTTGACAATTCGGCTTCATTACGAATTGAATTAAAAAATAAGGATAACCAAAGTGTAAGAGAGGTGCCTCTTCTTTTAACTAATGGAAATTACACAGTCGATTTAAGTGGTATAAATGCTGGTTTATATGACTTTACAATTAAGCATAATACAGAATCGGTATCGGCCTCGGGAAGCTTTCGAATTCTGGAATATAATGTAGAGCAGCAATTTTTAAATGCAGATATTTCAAAATTAAAATCTATAGCAGCTCATAGTAATGGAGCTGCATATTTTTCGACACAAACAAAAGATATCATAAATGCTTTAGTTAGCGATAATCGTTACAAAACCATTCAAAAAAGCACTAAAAATATTGTATCTTTGATCGATTGGAAATATTTGCTCGGTTTAATTGCGTTAAGTCTTTTTATTGAGTGGTTTATTAGAAAATATAATGGATTAATTTAAATTTAAAATAATGGAAAAATTACCAAAGGTTGGCTTGCCAATTTTAATTGCAATAGTATTATTAATAATCGTTTTAGCTAAGTCTGCTGTCACTATAGACTCAGGTCATGCAGGCGTGTTGTATGAAACCCTTAATGATGGTGTGAGTTCTGAAAAAGCGCCATTAGGTCCTGGTTTTCATATTATAGCGCCTTGGAATCGTGTGATTGATTATGAAACACGCCAGCAAGAAATGCCAGAAAAAATGTCTGTATTGTCTTCAAATGGATTAGATATAAAACTAGATGCTTCTATATTATTTCAACCAGAATTTAATAGTTTAGGAAAATTGCATAACGAGAAAGGAGAAAGCTATGTTAGTAGAGTGCTTCAGCCTGCTATAAGAAGTGCAGCAAGAAGTGTTGTAGGTCGTTATACGCCAGAGCAATTATACTCAAGTAAAAGAGATGCCATTCAAGAAGAAATTTACGAAGAAACTAAAAAGCTTGTTGAGCCACAGTTTATTCAATTAAATGATATTTTAATTAGAGATGTGACGTTACCACCTACTATAAAGCAAGCAATTGAGCGTAAACTGAAGCAAGAGCAAGAGTCTTTAGAATACGAATTTAGATTAGTAACCGCACAGAAAGAGGCCGAAAAAGTAATTATTGAAGCACAAGGTAAAGCTGATGCTAACCGTATTTTAAGTGCTTCGTTAACAGATAAAATCTTACAAGATAAAGGTATTGAAGCTACGGTGAAATTATCAGAATCACCAAACAGTAAAGTTGTGGTTATAGGTTCTGGAGATTCAGGAATGCCAATTATTTTAGGAAATCAATAATATTTAGGGCAAATATTAAAATTTCATTAAATATTTAATTTTATTAATATTTAATTAGGATTAGTGATTTTATTTAGAAATATTTGCACTATCAAATAAAAACAATGACTCTTATTCAATTACATCATCATTTTCATATGATCGCTCAAGCGAGGTGAAATTGTATTGAATAAATTCAAAATATATTTTAAAACCCGTTTGAGAAATCAGATGGGTTTTTTGTTTCCAATCATTTTGTAAATGATTGGAAAAAGTACCAACGAAGGTTGGGATCTCAAAAAAAGTGTCAAAAATAAATTTCCGATTATTCGGAAACAAAAAATAAATTTTTCGATGAGTAAATTAAAAATTGCAGTTCAGAAATCGGGTCGACTAAACGAAGACTCTATGAAAATTCTAAAAGAAATAGGTATTTCTGTAGATAATGGCAAAGACCAACTTAAAGCTTCGGCACGTAACTTTCCACTTGAGGTGTTCTATCTTAGAAATGGAGATATCCCACAATACTTAAGAGATGGAGTGGTTGATGCCGCTATTATTGGCGAAAATGTCTTAATAGAAAAAGGAAACGATTTAAAGATTGTTGAACGTCTAGGATTTTCAAAATGTAAAGTCTCTATTGCGGTGCCTAAATCGTCTAAGGTTAAAAGTTTAAAAGAATTAGATGGTAAACGTATTGCGACATCGTATCCAAATACAGTGAATCAGTTTTTAGAAAAAGACGGTGTTAATGCTAATTTACACATCATTAATGGTTCTGTAGAGATAGCACCAAATATTGGACTTGCAGATGCCATTTGTGATATCGTTTCTAGTGGAAGTACACTTTTTAAAAACGGCTTAAAAGAAGTCGAAGTGCTTTTAAAATCTGAAGCTGTTTTGGCAACATCACCTAAGATTTCAGAAGAAAACCAAGCATTGATTGATAAACTTCAATTTCGATTAAAATCTGTTTTAAAAGGAAGAGAAAGTAAATATGTTTTGCTCAATGCACCAAATGATAAATTAGATGATATTATAAAAATTCTTCCAGGTATGAATAGTCCTTCTATTTTACCTTTGGCTCGTGAAGGTTGGAGTTCTGTCCACTCTGTTTTAGATAAGAATGATTTTTGGAATATTATAGATGAATTAAAAGCCAATGGCGCAGAAGGTATTCTGGTTTGTCCTATTGAAAATATGGTGCTGTAAAAATGTCACACGGAGCACGGTCGAAGTGCTTTTAAAATTAATGATGAAATGAAACAATACATTAATCCACCAAAAGAAGAATGGGAATCTTTATTAACACGACCAACAAAATCGGTTGAAGTTATAGAAGATACTGTAGATGAAGTATTCAAAGCAGTTCAAGAACATGGAGATAAAGCGATTAAAGAATTTACGCTTAAATTTGATGGAGTAGAACTAGAATCAAATATAGTTTCTCAAGAAGAGATTCAATCTACCTTACAATTAGTAAGTGAAGATTTAAAAAACGCAATATATTTAGCAAAGACGAATATTGAAAAATTTCACAGTGCACAAAAAACGAGCAAAGTAGAAGTTGAAACCATGCCAGGTGTTCTCTGTTGGCAAGAGAAGCGACCAATCCAAAAAGTTGGCTTATATATTCCTGGAGGAACAGCGCCTTTATTCTCTACGGTTTTAATGCTGGCAGTTCCTGCACAGATAGCGGGTTGTAAAGAAATTGTTTTGTGTTCACCACCCAATAAAGAAGGGAAAATTGCGAATGAAATTTTATATGCTGCGCAATTATGTGGTGTCACTAAAATTATCAAAGTAGGAGGAATACAGGCGATTGCAGGTTTGACCTTTGGGACAAAAACAATTCCCCAAGTACATAAGATTTTTGGTCCAGGAAATCAGTTTGTTACCGTTGCAAAGCAATTATCTACTAAATATGGTGTCGCTATTGATATGCCAGCTGGTCCAAGTGAATTATTAGTCATGGCTGACGAATCAGCAAATGCGGCTTATGTGGCTTCAGATTTATTAAGTCAAGCAGAGCATGGAAGTGACAGTCAAGTTATTTTAGTGACAACATCTCAAAATTTTGCAAACGATGTTTCTATAGAAGTTAATCAGCAATTAGAGGCGTTACCAAGGAAAATAATGGCAGAAAAAGCGATAGCAAATTCAAAGTCCATTATTGTGGATTCTAATGAGATTGCATTAGAATTAATAAATGAATACGGTCCAGAACATTTTATTGTAGCGACAACTAATAATGATTTCTTTGTAGAGCATATTAGTAATGCTGGTTCGGTATTTATCGGGAATTACACACCTGAAAGTGCGGGAGATTATGCCTCAGGAACCAATCATACATTGCCCACTAATGGATTTTCAAAAGCCTATTCTGGAGTTAATTTAGATAGCTTTCAAAAAAGCATGACATTTCAAAAAATATCAAAAGCAGGTATTCAAAATATCGGAAATGCAATTGAGCTTATGGCAGAAGCAGAAGGTTTACAAGCTCATAAAAATGCAGTGACCTTAAGATTAAACGATTTAATTAATGAGTAACCTCGTCACTTCGAGTGATTTTGAGGAACGAGAAATTGTATCGAGAAGCTACTAAAATGAAAGAAAATTTCAACATAAATAATCTCTTAAGAGAAAACATCAAAAACATCAAGCCTTATTCTTCAGCACGAGATGAATATAAGGACATCACAGATGGAATGGTTTTTATTGATGCCAACGAGAACCCTTTTAATACGAATGTGAATCGTTATCCAGACCCTCAACAAACGAATGTAAAAGCACGTTTGTCTGAATTGAAAGGTATTCCGACGAACCAAATTTTACTAGGCAACGGAAGTGATGAAGTTTTAGATTTAATATTTAGAGCGTTTTGCGAACCGAATCGTGACAAGATTATCACATTGCCACCAACATACGGTATGTATAGTGTTTTATCAAATCTTAATGCGGTTGAAAATATTGAAATTCCATTAACTAGCGATTTTCAGCCAGATTTTGACGAGATATCACGTGCAGCGCATTCACATACTAAACTGCTATTTTTGTGTTCTCCAAATAACCCAACAGCAAACAGTTTTGAAGCTGATGTAATTGAAGAACTAATAGAAGAGTTTCAGGGAATTGTAGTTATAGACGAAGCTTATATTGATTTTTCAAAGGATGAAAGTTGGTTAAGTCGTTTAAGTGAATTTCCGAATTTAATTGTAACACAAACGTTATCAAAAGCGTATGGTTTAGCAGGAATTCGTTTGGGGATTTGTTATGCTTCTAAGGAGATCATTTCAGTTTTGAATAACATAAAACCACCTTATAACATCAATCAGCTGACGCAAGCAAAAGCTTTAGAGCGGTTAAATGATATGGATGCTGTTCAGAATGAAGTGAAAAGTATAATTTTTGAAAGAGAAAAACTTAGTAAAGCCTTAAAGTCAATTACTTTTGTAAAAAACGTATTTCCTTCAGATGCCAATTTTATTCTAGCAAAAGTAGATGACGCTAATAAACGCTATCAGCAATTGATAGAAAAAGAAATTGTGGTAAGAAATAGAACCAATCAACTTTTGTGTGACAAATGTTTGCGATTTTCAGTTGGGACTAAAGCCGAGAATGAGAAATTAATCGAAGTATTAAATCAATTATAATAAAGCTTGTCATTCCTGCGAAGGCAGGAATCCAAAATGATAAACTATAATTTAAAATAGATTCCTGCCTTCGCAGGAATGACAGAAAAGATGAAACCAGTATTATTCATAGACAGAGACGGAACACTAATTAAAGAACCAGCAGACGAACAAATTGATTCGTTTGAGAAATTAGAATTTTATCCAAAGGTATTTCAATATTTAAGCAAGATTGCTAAAGAATTGAATTTCGAAATTGTAATGATTACCAACCAAGATGGTTTAGGAACAGAAGTCTATCCTGAAGATACCTTTTGGCCAGTTCATAATTTTGTTTTAAAAACTTTTGAAGCCGAAGGAGTTGTGTTTAAGGAGCAGTTTATAGACAGAACATTCGCCAAAGACAATGCACCAACACGTAAACCAAATACAGGATTATTAACTAAGTATTTCTCTGAGGATTATGATTTAGCAAATTCTTTTGTGATTGGTGATCGTCTTACCGATGTTGAATTAGCAAAAAACTTAGGTTCTAAAGGCATTTTTATCAATGATAACACCAATTTAGGAACCGATGAAGTTACGGTTAGTAATAATGAATTAGAAGATTACACCGCTTTAGAAACCAACGATTGGGAAGCGATTTATAAATTTTTGAAAACGACGGAACGCGTAGGAAGTATTGAACGCAACACCAACGAAACAAAAATTAAAATTGATATAAATTTAGACGGTACCGGAAAGAGTAACATCGATACAGGTATTGCTTTTTTTGATCATATGTTAGATCAAATTTCGAGACATGGTCAAATAGATTTAGATATTAAAGTGGATGGGGATTTAGAAGTTGATGAGCATCATACTATAGAAGATACGGCTATTGCTTTAGGAGAAGTATTTGCAACCACTTTAGGTAATAAATTAGGTATAGAACGTTATGGGTTTTCATTACCAATGGACGATTGTTTAGCGCAAGTAGGAATAGATTTTGGAGGTAGAAATTGGCTTGTTTGGGAAGCGGAATTTAAACGTGAAATGATTGGAAAAATGCCAACTGAAATGTTCTATCATTTCTTTAAATCCTTTACAGATGGAGCCAAATGTAATTTGAATATTAAAGTAGAAGGAACAAATGAACATCATAAAATAGAAGCGATTTTTAAAGCTTTTGCGAAAGCGATTAAAATGGCTGTAAAACAAGATGTGGATAAGATGATTTTACCATCAACAAAAGGAATGTTGTAAACCTTTGTCATTCCTGCGGAAGCAGGAAGCCACTTTGAAACATAAAATAATTAGATTCCTGCCTTCGCAGGAATGACAACAAATTGTCAATGAAATTATCAATAGTAAACTACGGAGCAGGAAATATCAAAAGCATTCAATTCGCATTTAAGCGTTTAGGTGTTGATGCGGTTTTAACGGATAATCCAGAAGAAATAATGGCATCTGATAAAGTGATTTTTCCAGGCGTTGGTGAAGCAGGTTCTGCTATGAAAATGCTAAAAGAAAGTGGTTTAGACCAATTAATTCCGACATTAAAACAACCCGTTTTAGGGATTTGTTTAGGTATGCAATTAATGTGTAAATATACAGAAGAAGGGAATACTAAAGGTTTAGGTATTTTTGATGTGAATGTAAAACGCTTTTCAAATAAAGTAAAAGTGCCACAAATGGGTTGGAATACGATTTCGAACTTAAAATCAGATTTGTTTAAAGGCATTAAAGACAATGAGTACATGTATTTAGTCCATAGTTATTATGCTGAAAACTGTGTGGAATCTATTGCGACTTCAGATTATGAATTAGTATACGCTTCTGCTTTAGAAAATGATAATTTTTATGGCGTTCAGTTTCATCCTGAGAAGAGCGGAAAGGCAGGAGAACAGATATTGAAAAATTTCCTGAATCTTTAATGGTAAGATTGTCCCCTTGAGGGGACTTTAGGGGTGTTTTTTTAATTTTAGAAGGTTTCAAAATCTTTACGGATTGTCACCTTGAGCGCAGTCTCGAAAGGTCTTAAAATATAAAATACTAATTAAAAAAAGATTCCTGCTTTCGCAGGAAATGATATGAAAATAATACCAGCAATAGACATCATAGAAGGAAAGTGCGTACGCCTCACAAAAGGAGATTACGACACCAAAAAAATATACAACGAAAACCCATTAGAAGTCGCCAAGTCTTTTGAAGATGCTGGCATCGAGTATTTGCATGTTGTGGATTTAGATGGAGCAAAAGCGAGTCATATCGTTAATTATAAAGTGCTAGAAAAGATTGCAACTCAAACCAATTTGAAAGTTGATTTTGGTGGAGGACTTAAGTCTGATGAAGATTTAAAAATTGCGTTCAATTCTGGGGCGAATCAAATTACAGGTGGTAGTATTGCGGTTAAAAATCCAGAAATATTTCAAAACTGGATTGCTAAATATGGGTCTGAGCGCATTATTCTTGGTGCCGATTGTAATAACGAGAAAATTGCAATTAGTGGATGGCAAGAAGAGAGTAGTTTGGAAGTAGTTCCATTTATCAAAGACTATCAAACTAAGGGTATTCAATATGTGATTTGTACAGATATCTCTAAAGATGGTATGCTAGAAGGTCCAAGTTTTGAGTTGTATAATAGAATTTTAAAGCAGAGTACTATCATTTCGACAGAGCGTAGCGACGAGAAATCTCATCATTTAAAACTAATAGCGTCTGGTGGTATTTCTAAGTTTGATGAATTACCAAAACTAAGAGAAATGGGTTGCGAAGGTGTCATCATTGGTAAAGCCATTTACGAGAATAGGATAAGTTTGAAGGAATTAGAGAATTTTATAATTAAAAAATAATTAAAATGTTTTCATTCCTGTGAAAGCAGGAATCCACATAGAAAAAATAAAATAATTAGATTCCTGCCTTCGCAGGAATGACAGAAAAGTATGTTAACAAAAAGAATAGTCCCATGTTTAGACATTAAAAACGGAAGAACCGTAAAAGGTGTCAACTTTGTAGATTTAAGAGATGCAGGAGATCCTGTTGTTTTAGCGAAGCAATATGCAGATTTAGGTGCCGATGAATTGGTGTTTTTAGATATTTCTGCAACACTAGAAAATCGTAAAACCATGCATGATATGGTTTTAAAAGTGGCAGAACAAGTTAATATTCCATTTACTGTTGGTGGTGGGATTTCATCCGTAGCAGATGTCGATGATTTGCTGCATTGTGGTGCAGATAAAGTGTCTATTAATTCATCAGCAGTAAAACGACCGGAACTGATTAATGAGCTTTCAGATAAATTTGGAAGTCAATGCGTGGTTGTTGCTATCGATGCCAAAGAAGTGGATGGTGAATGGTTAGTTCATTTGGCAGGAGGAACGATTCCAACTGAAATTAAACTATTTGAATGGGCAAAAGAAGTAGAGCAGCGCGGAGCAGGTGAAATTCTTTTTACTTCCATGAATCATGATGGTACAAAAGCTGGTTTTGCAAATAAAGCCTTAGCGAAATTATCTGATCTAGTGAATATTCCTATTATTGCATCAGGAGGTGCAGGAAATATTCAACATTTTGCAGATACATTTAAAGAAGGAAAAGCAGATGCAGCATTAGCAGCGAGTGTTTTTCATTTTGGTGAAATTCCAATTTTAGAATTAAAAGAAGCATTAAAAAATAAAGGGATTCCTGTAAGAATATAAATGTCATTCTGAGCGAAGTGAAGAATCTCGCAATTAAATATGAGATTTCTCGTCGCTATGCTCTGTCGAAATGACAAAAAAGAAATAATTATGAACGTAGATTTCAATAAAAGCCCAGATGGACTTGTGCCAGCAATAATCCAAGATGCCACGACCAGCAAAGTTTTAATGCTTGGCTACATGAATGCTGAAGCACTTAAAAAAACGTTAGAATCTAAATTAGTCACGTTTTTTAGTCGAAGTAAACAACGGCTTTGGACTAAAGGAGAAGAGAGTGGTAACGTACTGAATTTAGTGGATATAAAATTAGATTGCGACAGTGATTCGCTATTAATTAAAGTCAATCCAAAAGGACCAACGTGCCATAAAGGAACAGATACATGTTGGAATGAAGCTAACGAGCAGTCTTTTGGTTTTATTTCTCAACTTGAAAACACTATTACTTCTCGAATTAATGAAGCGAATTCAGAAACCTCTTATGTTGCGTCTTTATTTGCAAAAGGCATTAATAAAGTCGCTCAAAAAGTAGGTGAGGAGGCAGTGGAAGTTGTTATAGAAGCTAAAGATAATAATGACGACTTGTTTTTAGAGGAAAGTGCTGATTTACTATTTCATTACTTAATGTTACTTCAGGCAAAAGGTTTTAAATTGAATGATGTGGTTTCTGTTTTAGAACAACGAGAGAAAAAATAAGCTGCCAAAACAATTAAATTTCGGCAGCTCTCTGTTCTAAATGAATAGTTAAGAAAGTTTATTCACTAACAAGAACAACTCTAAGATCAGGATAATTTTCCTTTAATTCTTTTTCTAAACCAATGACATGAGCTGCACCAACAATTACAATGTTTCGTTGTGAATTTGAAGCCGTAACTTGTTCACCAATGTTTTTGGCCATTCTCATATTGCGTTCATTCCAATAGCGTTCACCTTCTGTACAGCCTTCAGTTTGTACAGTAACATAAGTGAATGAGCTCGATTTATGCAGTTGTTCTAATGATTTTCGCTTATTAGTATGTTTTCCTAAGCCTCTAAAAATAGCTGGAAGGATGGCAGAATTGTAGGCTTTTTTGTTCATTTTAATGTTAATGGCATTATTCCCATTAGACCGTCCTTCTTTACTGCATTTAGTCCAAGCTTCATGATATTCCTTATTTGTTTGTTGGTCGTCCATAGACTGTAACAATTTTATATTTTGATGTAAAGCTAGTTTAAATGTGAGATCACCATCTTCATGTTGTGTTGGTTTTTTAGAGCCATCAATTCCATAGGTTTTTATATAACTGTAAAATTCATAATTAGCATTATCTCTCCGGTAAGCAAAAGTCGTTATCAAATACTCTAAGTCATCAGAAGTCATGTCTGAAAATTCTTTATCAAGAATAGCATTGTATCTATCCATATTTGGTGTAAATACTTGTTGAATCGAGTCTGACAAATAATAAAAAGCTTTGTAACTTTTAGACCAGCCATCTTTTAAATAGTCCCAACTTAAGGAGTCTTTACCTTGTGGACTTTCAACATAAATTGCTGTAGGATTGTAATTTTTTGCACGTCTCAACATCGGTTTATAGCTTCGTTTTACAATATTTGGGACTTTATGCATTGTGCCTACAATTACTATTTCTTTTTGTGTGTCTTGTGCGTTTCCGGTTAAGGATGACATAAATAATACGGTAATAATAGCGAATAGTGTTCTCATAATTAATGTGTTTTAGTGTTAAACTTTCTTGAAACAAATTTAATTATGAAAAGTAAAAGACATCAGTAATAATAGGTGTTTGGGGCGAAATGACCTTAGTTTGTGGTGGAATTAATCTGTGCTTTTATATCTTTTTGATAGGTTTTAGAAATAGGGACTTCGATGTGGTGGTTTAGTATTACAGAAAGCTTCCCGTTTTCTGATTTCCATTGTTGAAAATGAAAAGGATTAATAAGATAAGAACGATGTGCACGACGGAATTCTGGAAATTCATCTGCAACAACAGAAAGTTTATTTCTAATTAGTGTTTTCTTTAAGCTGTTTCCAGAGAGATAAAAAACTTCAATATAATTGTCTGACGATTGAATGCTAATCACATCATTTAATTGTAATCGTAAACCCTCATAATTGCCTTCACCTTTAATTTCTATTTTCTGATCGTCTAACTGTTTTTCATAATATTTTCCGAAACCGAAACGTCCAACTAAAATAATAGGTAAAATCGTAGCCATGGCAGGAAGTAATATAGTAGTCAGCATGTAGCCCAAAGTATAAGGGTTAGGTTCATTTGCCACAACGATAAATAAATAATAACAACGTGCAATTATAATAGTCACAATAGAAAACGTGAGTATAAAAGCTAATTCACTAAAAACTGTCCATTGTTTTTTAAACGAATGATATAAATACTGTTGAAAAGGTAAAAAGAGTAAATAGCAAAAGCTAGCCACCAACCCATAACCTGGTAAATAAATTAGTTTTTCATTATTTGATAACTCATTAACGTCTAAAGGCTCTGTGAAAAATAAAAATACAAACACCCAAACGCCCAACAGTATACTAATGATAACGTGGTGTTTTATTAAAGGATCGAATGGATAATGTCTTTTCAAATTTAGAATTTTGAGCCATAAAAGTAAGGATTGCTTTTGGAATGGTAAATAAAATTGCGTTCTTGTCGCTATGTTTGATAAACGCTACTATTACCTTTTAAAAATTCAATATTTAGGCTATCGTTTTCACGGTTGGCAAAAGCAACCTGATGTAAAAACGATTCACTTAATGATAGATCGTACGTTAAAATATATTCTACCAGATGTTAGGTTTAAAACCTTAGGTGCAGGACGAACAGATGCCATGGTATCTGCTAATGATGCGGCTTTGGAGTTGTTTATTTATAACGAACCTATTCAGGATTTTGAAGAATTTTTAGCTTTATTCAATCATAATTTACCGCAAGATATTCGTGCTTTATCTATAGAGGAAGTTGATAAGAAATTTAATATCATTCAAGATTCTAAGTTAAAAGAATACCATTATGTATTTTCTGAAGGCCAAAAGAATCATCCATTTTGTGCACCAATTCTAACCACTATATTAGAACCACTAGATGTTGAATTAATGAAAAAAGGTGCCAAATTATTTGAAGGAACTCATAATTTTAAAACCTATTGTTATCGTGCTACAGATAAAGGCGAATACGTACGGACAATTGAATCTTCCGAAATTGTAGACAATGATTTATATACGGCTAATTTTTTTCCCGAGAAATCTTATGTGTTAAAAGTTGTAGGAAAAGGGTTTATGCGAAATCAAATCCGATTAATGGTTGGCTGTCTAATAAAACTAGGTAGAGGAGATGTGACGTTAGATTATATTGAGAATACGTTGAAAATGGAAAGTACAGAAGTGATGGATTATATTGCGCCAGCTTCAGGATTAATTCTGCATTCCGTAGATTTTAAATAAAAAAGGCACAAGTTTTATAAAACGAGTACCTTTTTTGGGATTGGTTGGTTATTTTTTTGATTACTTAATCCAGCCTTTAGATATCGATTTTTTAGAAAACCAGATTAAAAAGAGACAAACTAAAATGACCATAATTGGCATTATTAGCGTTGTCGTAGACATTTCAACATTTAGAAATAGGTACATATGCTGAACAATAGCACCTATTGCAGAAAAAACGAATAATACATAAGCCCATTTTTTTCGAATTAATAGCATAAAACACCCTAGTGCGCCACAAAAAACGGCTAAGGCGAAAGCTGCTGTATACCATACGGGGTAGTCTACTAAAAATTCCGCTTGTTGCTCTTTTGGTAATTGTGCAATTTGGTCATCGGTAATAAAGGCTCTAAATAGGTATGCCATTACACCAACAATATTCCATATTAATGCTAAGACACTAATAATCCAAAAACTAATAGGTGGTTTATTTCTTAGAGTTGTCATAAATTTAGTTGATTAGTCAGTTAAAAATTGGCACTAAAAAGCACCATACGAATCAACAATGTATGAAAAAAATAAGAAATATTATTTCTTGTAAAAAATTAACTGAAAAATTAAGGCTTAGAAAGCTTTATTCTGCAACGTGAACTTTTGGGTCTTTATCTACAAATTTACCATCTACAGATTCACCTAAAATAATAACTTCTTTTGAGCGTTCGTACATTTTTATAGCACGATGCATTTGTAATTTGGTGCCGCTATAGAGTTTAACACCCGATTTTGAGCCTTTGTTTCTGATCTCAATATAGTAACCGTCCTTTAGTTTTGTTGGTCTTGTTGCTGGTCTACCCATAAAAGTATTGTCTAATTTAAAAGTAGTGCATAATAGGCAAAAATCTCAAAATCCACAAGTTTATTTCAAAACATTTATTAATGTAGTTATTTACATTCTTAGATAGAGTTAATAATCAGTGTATTACGGTAATGGTATAATTGTCGTTTAAACCTTATAATCCCTGAATGATTTGACTTAGTAAAAAATCTATATGTTGAACATAACTGTTACTTTTTATATAAAAATGACAATTAGAGAACAATAATGTGATAGCGTTAAAACTCCTGAGAATAGAGCTAATAATATAATCGTTTCATTACGATATTCATACCTATAATTTTTTAAATTAAATAAATTACTATAATGAAAGAACAATTTAATAAATCATTAGGAAACTTAATAGACAAACTAATCAGGTGGTTTAATACAATTATAGAGAACATACCAAACTTTATTCTTGCTATCTTAGTAATGATAGCAGCATATTTTACTGCTAAATATATTAGTAAACTAGTGGTTAAGCTTGTTGGTAAAAAAGTAGAACAAGACTCTATAAAAAAGGCAATTGCCAGAGTAAGTGCAGTAGTGGTTGTAACCTTAGGTTTATTTGTGGCGCTAGGTGTTTTAAATTTAAGTAAAGCGTTAACATCGTTACTGGCAGGTGCTGGTGTGGTTGGTTTGGCTATTGGTTTAGCTTTGCAAGGCACCTTGGCAAATACGTTTGCGGGTCTCATGTTGTCTTTTAGAAAAAAAATACAAATCGGTCATTGGGTAGAAACTACAGGATATTCAGGTGAAGTTATAGACATTAATCTAAAGGATTTTACTTTAAAAGAAGCTGATAATAATTTGGTTATCATTCCTAATAAAACCATTTTAGAAAATCCCTTAAAAAACTATTCTTTAACTACGAGAATGCGAGTGTTTCTTGAGTGTGGAGTTGGCTATGAATCCGATTTAGAAAAAGTGGAACAATTAACGAAACAGGTTATTGCCAATTCTTTTGATCAGGTAAAATCTGCTGACGATGTAGAGTTTTATTATACTGAATTTGGAGATAGTTCTATAAATTATTTGTGTCGTTTTTGGATTGAAGCAGAAAGTATGCTTGCAAAATTAAGAGCCAAAACCACAGCTATAATTGAAATTAAAAAAGCGTACGATAAAGAAGGTATAAACATTCCATTCCCAATTAGAACTTTAGAGTTTAATAATAAATTAAACCTTCAATCTAATCAAGAGTCAAGCAAACCTTCTAATTAAGCGTTTATTCTATTGCGTTAAAAGTCTTAGGATTAGAGCAAAGTTTATCTTTAAAACAATACGATATTTGAATAATAGTAACCACTAAAAATCAAAAACAATGAAAAAATTTAGTTATTTATTTATAGCCTTATTTAGTCTAAGTATTATGACAACAACAAGTTGCAGAGAGCAAAAATCTACAGGAGATAAAATAGAGGATGCTGTAGACGATACGGGAGATGCAATTGAAGATGCTGCAGATGATGTAGAAGATGCAATTGACTAATACATCTTAACTCAAATAATATAATATTAAAGCCATCTAGTCGATGGCTTTTTTTATTTTTATAAAAAGAAATTCTAGACTTATAATATATACATCGAATGAACCATACCATACCAAAAGACATATTCCCATTTTTAATAAAACTTAAAAATAATAATGAACGCGAATGGTTTAACGAGCATAAACCAGAGTTTAAAGCACTAGAGACAAAAATGAAAGTTGCTTTTAACCATTTAGGTGAATTAATGAATGTTCACGATCATATTGAAAAAATCAAAGTATTTAGAATTTATAGAGATGTGCGATTCTCTAAAAATAAGTTACCGTACAAAACGCATTTTGCTGGTTCTTTTGCAAGAAAAAAACCTGAGCTTAGAGGAGGTTATTATGTGCACATTCAACCAAATAACGAATCTTTTATTGCAACAGGGTTTTGGGATCCTAATAAAGAAGACTTATTACGAATTAGAAAAGAATTTGAAACAGACGATAGCGAAATGCGAGCTATTTTAGAAGATTCATCTTTTAAAAATACTTGGGGAGGTTTTACAGGCGACGAATTAAAAACAGCACCCAAAGGTTTTGATAAAACTCATCCGTCAATAGACCTTATAAGGAAAAAGCAGTTTATCTTTGTCAAAACATATACAGACCAAGACGTTTTAGCAGCTGATTTTCTTCAAGAGGTTAATGATGCATTTAAAACGGTGAGACCATTTTTTAATTACATGAGTGATGTGCTTACCACGAATTTAAATGGTGAATCCTTATTATAAAATAGCGTAACTGATCGTTTAAGAAATGGTTGGCTATGCTACAGACTAAGCTTCCTGAAGAACTTCTGGCACAGTAAATAATTGAATACTTTGAATCAATCGCTCTTTTACAATAGTCATCATGCGTTTATTTAAAGCAGATGAATTTTTAATATACGTTTCATATTCTTCAACTGTAAATTGGCCAATAACCATACCTTTTAAAGAATTTCTGAATTTTATGTCTTTCTGAATAGCGTTGCCAATATACTTTAGTTGTTCTTCTAGAGTCAGATCGTAGAAAACATTTTTATGTTTTACTACATAATTTTTAAAAACAGCAATAAACAAATCGTGTTGTAATTTAATTATTGGTCGTAATGTTTTGTTTTGAAATGCTTCGTCTGCACTTGTTTCATTATAAATTTTTGCAGATAAAATTTCGGGTCTAATGGAGAGTAGGTTATTAAATCTTGTAGTCATCATGAAATGATTTAAGGATTAATTTGAAATAAAAATACGGAATTAGGTAGCGCTTCAATTTGTATGCGTATTATCTTGTTAACGGTCTTATTAACATAGCATATTTTATTATTCAAAAATCAAATAGAATTAAACGCCATAAAAACGAATGAAGTTTTATCTTTATGCTGAACAAGAATTTTAAAGAAAAACTATGAGATTTCACACAAGAAAATGGGTAAAACCCGAAGATTTAAATCCTAATGGCTCACTGTTTGGTGGACGACTGTTAGCATGGATAGATGAAGAAGCAGCACTCTATACAACCATTCAGTTAGAAAACTCTAAAGTGGTTACTAAATACATTTCTGAAATTAATTTTATGGCTTCCGCTCGTCAAGGTGATATTGTAGAAATTGGTATCGACGTTAAAAAGTTTGGCAGCTCGTCATTAACCTTAATTTGCGAAGTTAGAAACAAGATGACAAGAGAGACGATTCTTACCGTAGATAATATTATTATGGTCAACTTAGGAGCCGATGGAACTCCATCTCCACACGGAAAAACTAAAATTGAATTTGTGAGAGATAGACTGCCTAGTTAGTATTATTTCCTAACGAAAGCTCGTAAATTTCCAAATCAAAATACTTTACCGAAGCTAGAATATGGTCGAAGATATCACCTAAGATATATTCATAATTCTTCCAGCGTTGATCGCTACTAAAGGCGTAAATCTCCATTGGTATGCCTTGAGGAGTAGGCTCTAATTGACGTACCATTAAAGTCATGTTTTTGTTTATGGCCGAGTGGTTTTCAATATAGGTTTGAAGGTATTTTCTAAACACACCAAAATTAGTAAGGTTTCTACCATTAATTAAAACAGATTTGTCAATATCGTGTTGGTTATTAAAGGTTTCAATTTCGGTAGAACGTGTTTTTAAATAGTCAGAAACTAATTGAATTTTACTCAAACGCTCAATATCTTCAGGGGTTAAAAAGTTGATCGTAGATGTTTTTACAATAACAGATCGTTTAATACGTCGTCCTCCAGAATCCATCATGCCTCTCCAGTTCTTAAATGAATCGGAAATTAAAGCATAGGTTGGAATGGTAGTGATGGTTTTATCCCAGTTCTGAACTTTTACAGTTGCCAAGTTAATTTCTATAACATCACCATCTGCACCATACTTTTCAAAGGTAATCCAGTCTCCAATACGTACCATATCATTTATAGACACCTGAAGACTAGCTACAAAACCTAAAATGGTATCTTTAAAAATTAATAGAATAACGGCAGAGGCTGCACCTAAAGTTGTGGCGAACTTAATAAATGAAACACCTGTAATAATGGCTAAAATTGAAAATATCCCAAGGAGCCATGCAAAAATCATAAAGACCTGAACATAACTATCAATAGGTTTGTCTTTATAATTCGGTAAGGTTTTTAGGTAATCTTTAATAGAGCTTAAAAAACTTCTTATAATTTGAAGTGTAAGCACAATAGTGATAATTACTATGGTTTTTTCGATGATAATATTTGCAGTATCGAAATCTGAAAATACCTGAGGCACAAATTCTATTAATAGTAATAATGGAATTATATGCGCTATGTTTCTTGGTAATTTATTGGTAATTAAAATATTGTCAAAATCGGTTTTAGTTCGTTTTGCAATACTTGCCGAAAATCGCCAAAGGAATCGTTTCGTAATATAGTCAACTATAAACGCAATTAATATGAGCGCTAATAAAAGTCCCAGCATATTAAGGTACTTGGCAGTATCTTCTGAAAAGCCTTTTTCTATTAAAAAATGATATAAAATGTGTTTAATGTTTAGCACGTCCAGACTTTGTTAAATATTTTTTATCAATATAAAATGTACCGAAAGGAATGATAGAAGCAAATAAAACAATCCAAAGTGTGCGTGTTGGCCACTTCATATCAGAACTTATTAATACAGCAATTACAACATAGGCCATGAATAAAATACCATGCGGCATTCCTAGCATTGTTACATATTGTGGATCGTCAGATAAATACTTTATCGGTGTAGCAATAAACAACAATAATATGTAAGAAACCCCTTCAAGCAAAGCTATAATCCTAAAAACAGGTAATAATTTTTGCATAAAATTAAATTTTACGCAAAAGTACTTTAGAATTAACTAATAAGAGAAGAATTTAACAGCTTTTAAGAAATTTTAAAGAACTAAATTTTTATTATTTATTTTAGACAAAATTTTAACCAACTAACTTTTAAACATGAAAAAAATTCTAGTCCTTGTCGTCTGTTCGTCTATCATTTTATCTTGTGCAACAGCACAATCTGCTGGTAAGAAAAAAGCCAACAATCAATCAGCACAAGTGCAATCAAAAATGTCTAAAAAGACTAATGGCAACATTAAAGACTACGAAAAAGTGATAACTAAAGATGCCATTTCAGATAGTGGTTTATTTGATGTGCATATCGTAGGTGAAAAATACTATTTTGAAATCCCAATGGAACACCTCAATACCGATATGTTATTGGTGAGTCGTTTTGCTAAATTACCTTCAAATTTAGGTGGAGGTTATGTTAATGCTGGTACAAAAACCAATACGCGAATGATTAATTGGGAACGTTTTAAAAACAAAATTTTAATTAAGGAAAAGTCATCAAGTGCTGTGGCTGCAGATAGTTTACCTATTCATGTTTCGGTAAAGTCTAATAATTATGAACCAACATTATATGCTTTCGATATCGCAGCATTTTCAAAAGATTCATCTGCTGTAGTTATTGATGTTACCAGTTTCTATAGCTCAGATGTAAAATCTATTAGTGGCTTGTCTTCAAGATTGCGTTCTTCTTATAAGGTGAAAAATTTAGACAAATCGAGAAGTTTTATTAATTCGGTTAAAAGTTTTCCTGAGAACATAGAAGTTATTCAAGATTTTACTTATAACGCTGCAGAACCTCCGGTAAATACTGGTGATGAAACGATTAGCGTGCAGATGAATCAATCTATGATTTTATTGCCAAAAACACCGATGCAACCACGTCTTTATGATGAGCGCGTAGGTTGGTTTACAACAAGTAAATATGATTATAGCAGTGAAGAATTAAAGTCTGATGAAAAGACCTATTTAAGACGATGGAAATTAGTTCCAAAAGATATTGCAGCGTATAATCGTGGAGAACTCGTTGAGCCTGTAAAGCCAATCGTTTACTATTTGGATCCAGCAACTCCAATGAAATTTAGATCGTACATGAAAGAGGGTATCGAACTGTGGCAAAAAGCTTTTGAAGCAGCAGGATTTAAAAATGCTATTATTGCAAAAGACCCTCCAACTAAAGAAGAAGATCCAGATTTTAGTCCAGAAGACATAAGGTATTCAGTAGTACGATATGTAGCGAGTACAACAAGAAATGCAACAGGACCAAGTGTTTCCGATCCTAGAAGTGGAGAAATTATTGAAAGCGATATTATTTGGTACCACAATCATTTGCGTTCGTATAGAAACCGTTACTTGTTAGAAACAGGAGCTGCAAATCCTTTAGCGAGATCTTTAAATACACCAAAAGAAGAAATTGGTGAAATGATGAAAATGGTTATAGCACATGAGGTTGGACACACCCTAGGTTTACCACACAACATGAGTGCAAGTTACGCTTACGATGTTGAAAGTTATAGAGATGGTGACTTCACACAAAAAAATGGCATCGCGGCAACCATTATGGATTATGCACGCTACAATTATATTGCGCAACCAGGTGATGAAAACATTAGGTTTATTAGACAATTAGGACCTTATGACGCGTATGCCATTAATTATGGTTACCGCTATATCGATGGAGCAAAATCGGCAGAAGATGAGATAGAAACCTTAAAAGGTTGGGTGAATGAAAAAGCAGGTAATCCAATCTATAAATTTGGTGCTCGCGGAAGCCACGATCCTACTGCACAAACTGAAGACATTGGAAATAATAGTATTAAAGCAAGTTCGTATGGACTCAAAAACTTAAAAATAGTCGCTAAAAACTTAACAAGTTGGACGAGTGATAAAACAGATAACTATGAAGACCTTGAAGAGCTTTATGGTGAATTACTAAGTGTTTGGAGTCGTTATGTTGGACACGTTGTAACTCATATTGGTGGAGTAGAGGAAGTTACAAAAAATCCATCTCAAGATGGTGATGTTTTTAGTCCTGTGTCTAAAACATATCAGAAATCAGCATTACAATGGTTGCAAGAAAACGCTTTTGAAACACCAACGTGGTTAATTGATAAGTCTATTCTTCAAAATATAAATTATGCAGGTTATACAGATCGTATTAGAGGTTTGCAAGCAAGACACTTAAATAACATATTGAGTTTTGAGCGTTTAGGCCGACTTATAGATCATAATGCGTTAGATTCTAAAAACTATTCAGCATTAGAATTATTGACGGATGTAAGAGCAGGAATTTGGTCTGAAGCAAAATTAGGTGCCAATGTTTCAGTTTATAGACGTAATTTGCAACGTGTTTATTTAGACGCGATGTTCGATTTAATGACAGACGAATTAGATCCAAAACGTAGTCGACAATATTTTAACGTTAATCAATCTGATATTAGAGCTTTGGTTAGAGGTGAATTAAATGTTATAAAACGCATGCTTACATCAGCATCAAAAAGAAACATAGATACTGAAACAAAATACCATTATCAAGATGCTATTGAACGCATTAATACTATCTTAGATCCAAAATAAGAATTTTAAACTATGAAAAAATTAATTTTATTAGCACTACTATTTAGTCTTTCCGCTTCAACTTTTGTAATGGCGCAGTCTAAAAAAAGCCAACAGGAACTATTTGCTTCAACTTATCACAATTCAAAAGTGGCCGTTAAATCACAACATTATCAATTTGTTGCAAATGTTGTGCATAACAGTCAAGAAAGAGAAATTCTAGATGGAGCAATCAACCAATTACGTATTAATAAGTTTGAGGTTGAAGGTCAGTTGCATGAGTTTTCAAAAACAGGTACTATTCACACTATAAAAGACGACAAAAGTAAAATTAACACCGCTTTTGATGATGAAAAACAGCAGATATCAATTGTGATGAAAACTACAGATTACGCGATTGCTATTGATGTAAAACCAAATGGAAACGCTTTTTTAACTTTAACAGGAAATGGCTCAGCTAAAGTGCTATATACAGGTAAGTTAGTTAAGTTGTAGTCGCTATGATTGTTCAATAAGTTAATGAACATAAGTCACCGATGATTTAAAAGCATTGTGTAATTTAGGTGTCGAAAATGAGGTGTTAAAACACTCTAATCACAGCTCTAGAGTACATTTAGTAATTGTTTATAAGCTTTAAAATTTAATATTTGGTATAGAAATTGTATCTTTGTAATCAGTTTATTGAAGATATACTACACAAATAACATTATTCTTAAAGTTATTTTTCTAGATTTTAATACTATTCATTGTTAAGTTGATTAACTTGTTTGCATTATAGATATTTTCAAAAGCACACACACATATTAATTTTTAAAACTACGAATGGCTAAATCACAACAGACTTTTAGTAAAAGTGAAAAAGAAAAAAAACGATTAAAAAAACGAGAAGATAAGCGTAAGAAAATGGAAGCGCGTAAACTCGAAAAAGAAGAAAACGGTACAGGAGGAATTCCTATGGCTTATGTAGACCATAATGGAAATCTTACAGACACACCACCAGATCCTTCAATGAAGGTGAAAGTTAAGGCAAAAAACATTGTACTTGGTGTACCTACAAAAGAAGAGTCAGACGAAGAACCGTTTGATCCAATTAGAACAGGAAAAGTTTCTTTCTATGATAATTCAAAAGGATTTGGATTTATTATCGATACAGAAACGAATGAAAAGCATTTTACGCACGTCAGTGGTATTATTGATGATATTGCAGAAAACGACAAAGTTACTTTTGAATTAGAAAAAGGACAACGTGGAATGAATGCTGTAAGAGTTAAGCAAGCGTAACAGTTTTAGTTACAATACAACACATATTAAAAGCCATTATCTATGATAGTGGCTTTTTTTATTGCAACCCGTTTTACCGTAACATACAGGTTTCGAAACCTATTGGAATCAAAATTATAGTTCTGGCGTTTGGTTAAATGTACTTACCATGTCAATAAATAAAACCTTTCCAATTAATAAAAGCACTTGTTAGATTAAATAATTAAGTTTTTTAAAACCGCTCTATCAAAAACGTCGTAGGTAGAGAAACAATTCATTTAAAACTTAAACTATGAAAACGAGAACATTTATTTCAACATTAACATTGGCAGCAGCATTACTAGTAGGAACAACAGTAACAGCTCAAAGTAAAATGCAAAAGGACACAAAAATGGTTGGTGGTGCAGAAATGTATCCTACTAAAGATATCGTGTCTAACGCATTGAATTCTAAAGATCATACAACTTTAGTTGCTGCAGTAAAAGCTGCAGAACTGGTAGAAACATTACAAGGAGATGGACCATTTACTGTGTTTGCACCAACAAATGCTGCATTCGAAAACTTACCAGAAGGAACTGTTACAGCATTATTAAAGCCTGAAAACAAAGGAACGCTACAATCTGTATTAACCTATCATGTTCTTGCTGGAAAATTTAGTAGCAAAGATATAATGAAGGCCATTAAAAAAGGCGGAGGAAAGGCCACTTTTAAAACGGTAAACGGAGCCATGATATCAGCTATGTTGGACGGAAAAGAATTAATACTAAAAGATGTTTCAGGTAATACATCTACAGTGACAATTGCAGATGTTAACCAGTCTAATGGTGTTATTCATGTCATTGACACTGTAGTGTTACCGAGTAACTAAAACATAATTTTTAGTTGGATAAAGAATTAGTATAAGATTATTGGTTGGTGTTCATACTAATTCTTTTAAGCACAAGTTTAAACGCTTGTGCTTTTTTTATATATTCACGATTCAAAAGTCCTTTAGTCCTATGATTCCTAAAATAAAAACCTGCTCTGAAATCAAGATAATTGGTTTGTCTGCTAAAATTAAAATGAACGAACAGGACAAAATCATGGCGCTTTGGAAACAGTTTATGCCGAGAAAACATGAAATAGAGAATTTGGCGTCTGAAGACTTAATCTCCATACAAATTTATTCTGATTTCAACAATCTCGAAACGCCTTTTGATATTTGGGCATGTGCAGAAGTTTTAGATGGTCATAATCTTCCAGAGGCTATGGAAACGTTTATGATTCCCCAAGGAGACTATGCTATATTTAATCATAAAGGAATGGATGCAGGTGCAACATATCAAAAAATAATGACGGAATGGTTACCAACATCTGGCTATGACATTGACGCTAGACCACATTTTCAAGTGATGGGAGAAAAGTATAAAAATGGTAGTTCAGATTCTGAAGAGGATTTTTATGTACCTATACGTTTAATTAAAAATTAACCCTAAAATCACAACCACTTTTATAATTACTACATCCAAAAGCTGTTTTTCCTTTTAAGATTTGTCCTGTTTTACATTTAGGACATGTGTCGCCAGCTTTAATTGTTGTTTTTTTTGCAGTTTGTTTAGGTTCAAATTTTAATTTAAAAGCTTCATCAAAACGCAGTAAACCTTGTTGTGTGCTGCCATCAATTTTAAAGCCTTTTAGATTTACTGTAGACCCTTTAGTTAATAAACGAATGTATTGCTTTTCAGAAATTTTCTTATCACCAAAGTTAAATGGTAAAGTAAAATCACAAGACTTACCGTATAGGTTACAACCATAAGCCGATTTTCCTTTTAATAGGGATCCGGTTTTACATTTTGGACAAGCGCTACCTACCAGTGTTGACGTCTTTGATTTCGTTTTCGGCTTCGATTTCGATTTCGAAATGGGTTTATTGTTTACCGCAGAAATTCTAGTTTGTACCTTTTCACTTCGTACTTCATAAACTAAAGCATCAACCATACGTTTCATGCCTCTTATAAATGCACTCGCGCTAAATTCACCTTTTTCAATATCCTTTAATTGCTTTTCCCAAGATCCTGTGAGTTCTGCCGACTTTAGTAATTCGTTTTGAATCGTATCAATCAACTGAATTCCTGTAACTGTTGGTAAGATCTGTTTCTTATTTCGCTTTATGTATTTACGTCTAAAAAGTGTTTCAATAATATTGGCACGTGTAGACGGACGACCAATACCATTTTCTTTCATTAAATCTCTTAATTCATCATCCTCAACTTGCTTTCCAGCGGTTTCCATAGCACGCAGCAGTGACGCTTCTGTATACTGTTTTGGTGGCTTGGTTTGTTTCTCTAAAAATGAAGGTTCGTGTGGTCCTTTTTCACCTTTTTCAAAAGTAGGAAGTAGTTTGTCTTTTGTTGTACTTAGCGCAGTCGACGTGTCTTTCTTTTCAAAAACAACGCGCCAACCTTTAGATAAAATTTCTTTTCCAGTGGTTTTAAAATTAACATCGGCCGCTTTTCCTATCACTGTAGTGTTAGATACTTTACAATCGTCATAAAAAACAGCAATAAAACGTTTTACAATAATATCATAAACCTGCTGCTCATTGTACTGCAGATGTGTTTGCATTCCGGTTGGAATAATAGCATGGTGATCGGTTACTTTTTTATCATTAAAAACACGCGACGACTTCTTTATTTTTTTGTTTAGAATAGGCTCTGTAAGCGTCGAATAATCAGTTAGTTTTGATAAAATACCTTTTACTTTTGGGTAAACATCATTTGGTAAAAATGTGGTATCAACTCGCGGATAGGTTACCGCCTTTTTTTCGTATAGTTTTTGCGCAATTTTAAGTGTATCATCGGCCGAGAATCCAAACTTTGTATTGCAATACACCTGCAATCCTGTGAGGTCGAATAATTTTGGTGCGTATTCTGTGCCTTTCTTTTTGGTAATAGACACAATTTCAAAGTCGTGTTCTTTTACTTTATTTGCTAAAACTTCACCATCTTCCATCTTGAGAAAACGACCTTCTTCATAACTAAAAAGGGTATCTCTATAGAGTGTTTGTAATTCCCAATACGGTTGTGGTACAAAGTTTTCAATCTCTTTAAAACGATTCACCAGCATCGCCAATGTTGGTGTTTGCACGCGCCCTACAGATAGTACTTGCTTATAGCCACCATGTTTTACAGTGTATAATCGTGTTGCATTAATGCCTAAAAGCCAATCGCCAATAGAACGCGAAAAGCCTGCATAATACAAATTGTCATAATTCTCAGCAGGTTTTAAATTATTGAAACCTTCCTTTATGGCTTCGGTAGTTAATGATGAAATCCATAAGCGCTGTACTTTACCGTTATAATTGGCTTTGTTAATAACCCAACGTTGAATTAATTCTCCCTCTTGACCAGCATCACCACAATTTATAACGACATCTGCTTTATCAAATAAACTTTTTACAATTTTGAATTGCTTTTTAATGCCTTCATTATTGGCCACCTTTACCTCAAATTTTTCGGGTAGCATAGGTAAGTTGTTTAAATCCCAACTTTTCCAATAGGGCTTATAATCTGCAGGTTCAAATAAGGTGCAAAGGTGTCCGAAGGTGTAGGTTACAGCATAGCCATTGCCTTCGTAGTAGCCATCACGCTTGGTGGTAGCTCCTAATACAGAGGCGATTTCTCTAGCAACACTTGGTTTTTCGGCAATACAGACTTTCAATTTGGATTATTTTTTAGAACGTGCAAATTACAGAATTTTCAAAATACTAAACGAAAAATATATAAATAGATTCTCTTAATTTCCTTTGGCATTTACAGTCAATAATCTATCATTTTTTAGATTATTCAGAATAAATTTTAATTCTCAATGCTAACAGCGAAGTGGTATTTTGGCTTAATTTATATTTCTAAAACTAATTTTTGACCAATTTTTAACGGAGACGATTGTTTAATGGCATTAGTTTTACAAAGTCTTGAAATAGACATGTTGTTTCGTCTCGAAATCCCATAAAGTGTATCTCCCTTTTTAACAATATACATTTTAGGTCGACGGGCTAAACTTTCTAATGCAGCTTCGTCTGCCGATTTTATAACTTTAACCTTGCTCACACGTCTTGAGTTATGAAACCTAGCATGTGTCCACTTTTGGGTAACCCAAACCTGCTCTGATCTTATAGCATTCTTTGACGAAAAATCGAAAAGATATTCAGGGTGAATTTGCTCGCCTTTATAACTCAATTCTAAATGGAGGTGACTGCCTCTAGAATTTCCGGTGTTGCCACCTTTTCCAATATATTGACCTTTAACTAAGGTGTCGTTAGCCTTAACTCCAATATGCGATAAGTGTGCATATGTCGATTCTAAACCATTAAAGTGTCGCACTACAACCGCGTTTCCAAAGCCATTGGTATATTTCGCAAAACGCACAATGCCATCTAAAATTGTAACCACAGAATCACCAGTAACTAAATCGATATCAATGCCATTATGTGGTCGTCCTCGCCGCCAGCCATAACGCGATGTCACAACTTTTACATGCGGAACAGGTGACGCATACGTGCTGTCTGTGAAATTTAATTCTAAAGGAAATTGTTGAACGGTATCTACATAAGGATTGTGAACACTAGTATCCCAATGATCTGCTTTAATATCAATAGCTAACGCTTTTTTTGTTACTAAAGGAATTTCAACGGTCTCAATGACGAGTCCTCTTTTAATTTTATAAGATTGTAATTCAATTTTTAAAGCATTGGAAATCGAATCGTTTTGAGTAAATGCGAATAATGAACTACACAAAAAGACAATACTAATAAGAAGGTATTTCATAGAGGGAAAAAAAATCTAATAAATAGTGGAAACGTAAATATATGATAAAATATTATTTGAGAATATATTTTTTTTTAATCTCCTCAGAACTTTTAAAGTTTAAAAAAATATAACTTTCATGAAACTGAGTGCTTATCAATTGCTGTGATACTTTTTTTGTGTTATAAAGTGTTGTAAATTTGCAATTTCAAAATATAATCCGAAACTAAATTTATGTCTCAAACAAATCAAGCTGTTCAAGAAAAAAAAACCGATAAAGAATTATACGACTACCAACAAGGTGCCATAAGTCAGATTTTCGAAAAGTTTGATAACGAACGTGATGATTATCACTTATTATACCAGCTACCAACAGGTGGTGGAAAAACGGTTATTTTCTCTGAAATGGTACGTCAATACCTAAAAAATCATAACAAGAAGGTTTTGATAATGACGCACAGAGTGGAGCTTTGTAACCAAACATCTAAAATGTTAGATGGTTTTGGTGTGACCAATAAAGTGGTGAATAGTAAGGCGAATTTAGATGACCAAGCAGAATATTCTTGTTTTGTTGCAATGGTTGAAACTTTAAATAATCGTTTAAATGATGATAAATTAGATATTTCAGATGTTGGTTTAGTGATTATTGATGAAGCGCATTACAATTCTTTTACCAAACTTTTTAAGTTTTTTGATAAATCATTTATCCTTGGTGTTACAGCAACTCCTTTAAGTTCTAATAAAGAGTTACCAATGAAGGATAACTACGATGAACTTATTACAGGTGAAACGATTGAAAACCTTATAGAGAATGAGTTTTTAGCACGAGCAGAAACATATGCTTATGATATGGGTTTAACATCATTAGAAGTGGGCTCTAACGGAGATTATACGGTAAAATCGTCTGAGGATTTATATTCGAGTCCAGCGATGTTGCAGAAACTAATCGATGCTTATAAAAAACACTCGCTAGGGAAGAAGACACTAATTTTTAATAATGGTATTAATACGTCTATTAGTGTGTATTATGCATTTCGTGAAGCCGATTTGCCAATTATGCACTTAGACAATACGGCTACGAAAAAACAACGTAAGCAAATTTTACAGTGGTTTCATGAGACGCCAAATGCCATTTTAACATCGGTTAGTATTTTAACAACTGGTTTTGATGAACCAACAATTGATACCATTATCTTAAACAGAGCAACAAAATCTTTGACCTTATATTATCAAATGATTGGTCGTGGCTCTCGTATTTTGAATAATAAATCGAAATTTACAACGATTGACTTAGGAAATAATCTTTATAGATTTGGACCTTGGGGAGCAGATTTAGATTGGCAGCTTATTTTTAAATCACCAAATTGGTATGCTGATAGAATTAAGGATGATGAAGCCATTGAGTCTAATTTTAAGCACGATTTATCAGATGAAATTAAAGAAGAGTTCTCAAAGTCTGAAGATACCTATTTTGATATTAAGAAAACCTACAAAGATGCTGTTGATAGTGGAGAATCTTCAAAAGTAGTTTTAGAACGGTCTATTGAGCACCACGCTAAAATTTGTATAGAAAATAGTGAGGATGTGTATGATGCCCTTGCCTTGGCTAAATTATTGAAAGAAGACATAGACAACAGAATTGCAGTTTATGCCAAATGTATTAGTAGAAGTACGTATAATTTTCTTAAATGGCTGAAAGATGATTATAAAAAGAAATTAAACTCGTATTTAAGAGTTAATTTTGATGAGAAATTTGAGGAAATCCACGGGTTTCCGCCAGAGGATTAGTTGCTTGAGTTATTGTGGGATGTGGTTTAATTAACTGGTTTAACCAATAACTTATTTTATGAAAAAAATGTATTCTTAAAAAAAGAAATGAAAAACGATAATTCCGAGCAGAAAGCTGACATCCCAATCGAAGAGATTGAAAATTGCATTTCTATTTTAGAACGCTTAGTTACTGATACTGATCAAATTTTTGAAATTCCAAAACCGCAAAGAACGGCTTTAATAAAAGCTTCTGGACAATTATCTAGGCCAAGTAGAGACGAGTTTTCGCGTCGAAAAAAAGACGCCAAAAAAGCGGCCAAACGTAAGCAAGCTGCTCGCGATAAAAATGCACGAAAAGAAACAGGAATTAGAAGTGCACGAGAAGCACATGTTTTCGTGGCTCCAAAATTATTGCCTGAAGCAGAATTAAAAGCCAAAGACCAATTAGAACTAGAATCACCGCGAAACTGCTACGTTTGTAAAACCTTATTTACCAAGTTGCATCACTTTTACGATACCATGTGTGAAGACTGTGGTGATTTTAATTATGCCAAACGTTTTCAAACTGCAAATGTAAAAGGTCAGGTGGCTGTAATTACAGGCTCACGATTAAAAATTGGTTATCATATAACATTGATGTTATTGCGTGGAGGTGCCACTGTTATTGCAACCACGCGATTTCCTGTGGATTCTGCCTTACGTTTTTCTAAAGAAGAGGACTTTACAGAATGGGGTCATCGCCTAAAAATCCACGGCTTAGATTTAAGACATATTCCGAGTGTGGAAATCTTCTGTAATTTTATAGAACAACGCTACGAAAAGCTCGATATTCTAATTAATAATGCGGCACAAACTGTAAGACGTCCAGCAGGTTTTTATAGTCATTTAATGCCAAATGAAGAGCGACCGATTGAGGAATTACCTAAGTTTGCTCGCGATTTATTGAACGACCACACAGAGTGTTTAGTAGAATTAAAGCAATTAACTTCAGGAGCATCCCCTAATAAAAATATGCCTGTGACTTGGCATGGGCCAGAACCAGGAATTGGATTAAGAGCTTCGGCTAAATTATCGCAAATTCCATATAGTTTTGATAATACATTAGTATCACAAGAAGTCTTTCCGGAAGGGAAATTAGATGCCGATTTACAACAAGTTGATTTAAGAAAAACCAATAGTTGGAGACTTAAATTAGGTGAAATTGAAACCACGGAAATGATTGAAGTTCAGTTGGTTAATTCGGTAGCTCCTTTTGTGTTATGTAATCGTTTATCTGAAGTTATGAAAAAACATCCTACAGGTCAGAAGCACATCATTAATGTTTCTGCGATGGAAGGGAAGTTTCATTCGTTTTTTAAGGAAGACCGTCATCCACATACCAATATGGCAAAAGCCGCTTTAAATATGTTAACGCATACAGCTGCAGGAAGCTTGGCTAAGGAAGGGATTTTTATGAATGCAGTGGATACCGGTTGGGTAACCGACGAAGATCCTGCGGAATTGGCAAAACGCAAACAAGAGTTACACGATTTTCAACCACCATTAGATATTGTTGATGGTGCTGCTCGTGTAATGGATCCACTTTTTGACGGTATTAATACAGGGAAACATTGGGCAGGAAAATTCTTGAAGGATTATCGCCCAATTAGCTGGTAATACATTATCAACCGTTTCATATTGGCTTTATGCTTTAGGTTGATAACTTAAATCTAGAAATATTTAGAACTGCTTTATATTTAAAAGACTGTTAATGTCATTGTAATTTCAAGATTTAGGTAGTATCTTAAGTCATTATGATTAAAAGACTAAATAATAAAAAACTAGGCATACTTTTCGGTATAGCTGTGCTCGGTTTGTTGTGGAATTGTAAATCTACCGACGTCACTAAGGGTGAAAGCTACCTTAGCGAGATTCATAGTTTAGAACAGTTAATGCAAAACGACACTTATTATATAGAAGTCGATGTAGCGTATCCGTTTGTAACTGCGGCAACACAACAAGTGGCTAATGCCATATTAATGCCTGGAACTGGAAATAGTGCGAGTAGAATTGATGTGGCTGGCGATGGTCATTTTATTGAAATACAAGCCGATACTGTTAAAGGTGATTTATCCTTTTTTGGTGAAAGACGTTTAAATGGCGGTTCATATGGACGTGCCAATGGCGGAATTGTTTTTGAAGGTATTCCTAAAGCCTATGAGAAAACAATCAATAAAAAGAACAGAACGCTTAATATTGAATTTAATATAAGTGGTGAAGGGACCGAGAATTACGATATAAACCTTAAAGTATATCCAAATCAAAAAGCTGTTGTGGACGTGAGGTCTAATTTTAGAACTGTGATGCGTTATGATGGGCGGCTTAAGCCTAAGGATGACTCCAAATAATAAACATTCATAAACCTTAGTTTTTAAAGTCATATTTTCTAGTTAAAACAAACGATTTCTTCCGAAGTATAATTACATTAATTCATCTGTATAAGGATGAATTCAATGCTGAAAAAATAATGGTCTTAGTAATTTCATAAATGCTTTTTTAGATAAAAAATAGTGTTTAATCGATTGTTGTTTAAAAGCTTATAAGTGCTTATTGCAACTATTAATTCATTGTTAAATTTAACGGTTTAAGGTTAAGTTTTCTTAATTTTTTTGTTACTCATAGATGATTTTTTTAGCTTAAAGAGAACCAAAAAATTTAATGATGAAAACGATATTAATTATAATAACCTTCTTATTTACCTTTAATGTATCTGCTCAAGATCCGATATTACAAAAGGACCATAAAGCTTTAGAAGCTGTGGCTACAAAAATCACCAAAACTTATGATGATCAATTAGGATTAGATGGCAAGCAATTTATTCTTTTCGAAAAAAAAGTTGAAGAATTTTTAATCAAAGAAGAAAATATTCATGGCCAGTTTGAAGGGGAAGAAAAACTTAATATGTTATATAAATTACGAAAAGCAGAAACTTTAGAAATGCGAAATGTGTTGACTCAGCCACAATTTGATTTATACAAACGTATTAAACCACAACTTCAACCTATAGCCATGATAATTTCTACTGATGATACGGACCATAAATAGTCGTTCATTTTATTAAGACAATTAAAAGACACTCTAATTACGGTTAGATGGTCTTTTTTTTATTGTATAATATTAGTATTATAGACGTATAATACCACGTGTTAAAGTTACCTTTGTATTTTTTAATTATAAATTATGACAACATTTTCAGAACTAGGCGTTCACAAATCTTATATAAAAGGCTTAAAAGAGCTTAATATTGTTAAGCCAACGGAAATACAAGAAATTGCTATTCCCATTTTATTAGAATCTAAAACCGATTTAATTGGTTTAGCACAAACGGGAACGGGTAAAACAGCCGCTTTTGGGTTACCGGTTTTACATACTATAGACCCGAATAATTCAGATGTTCAGGCATTGATTATTGCACCTACACGAGAGTTGGTGCAGCAAATTCAAAAACAACTCTTTAGATTTACAAAGTATATAGATCACAAGATATTTGCTGAAGGTGTTTATGGGGGTGAAAAAATAGACAAGCAAATTCAAAATTTAAAAAGAACCACGCATATTGTGGTAGCCACTCCAGGACGTTTACTCGATTTAGTAGAACGAGGAGCTGTAGATATTTCAAAAGTAAAGACCTTAGTTTTAGATGAGGCTGACGAAATGTTAAGTATGGGTTTTAAAGAAGATTTGAATAAGATTTTAAAATTCAACACGTCTAGACGACAAACATGGTTGTTTTCTGCAACGATGCCAGACGAGATTAAGTCGATTATAAAGAATTATATGTCACCAAATGCAGCTCGAGTAGAGGTGAACAAAAATGCCTTAGTCAACGAAAATATTTCACATCATTTTATTCATACGTCTATAAAAGACAAAGTGAATATGATTATCCGTATTTTAGACAAACGTCAAGAAGAACGTGGAATTATCTTTTGTAGAACCAAAGCAGGTACAAAAGTCTTAGCCGAACAATTACAAAACGAAGGGTTTGCTGTTGGTGCATTAGAAGGCGACATGCAACAAAAGGAACGCGATAAAGTAATGCGCGCGTTTAAGAATGAAAGTTTACAAGTTTTAATTTCAACAGACGTTTCAGCGAGAGGAATCGATGTTAATAATCTTGCTTTCGTACTTCACCATCAATTACCAGAACAATTAGATTACTACACGCATCGCAGTGGACGAACAGCCAGAGCGGGTAAAACAGGGCAATCTATTGCATTAATCATTCCAGGGGAAATGCAAAAGATCATAAATACACAAAAAGCTTTAGGGATTACCTTTAGAGAAATAACGATGTAATTGTTTTGAACAGTTCGTTGTCATTTCAATAGAACGAGGAACGAATGATATGTAAATTAATTTGTAACATGCTGTAATTCAATACGGTGTGTCTTTGTGTGTTGTAGCATTCCGACTGACCAATAAGAAGCGGTTGTAGTTTCATATTATTAGTATTACCTTGTCTCTCTAAATAATAAATACTCAAATTTACACCTATGAAATCATTTTCAATAGAAGATATTAATGCCATTATTAACGGAGAGGTTTTTGGCGAAACCACCAATGAAATTACAGGATTAGAGCAAATTCAGAAAGCCAATAAACATCAGGCTACCTTTATCGGAAGTCGGAAATTTGCAGGGTTATGGAAAGACTCAAAAGCCAGTTTAGCTATTGTTAATGAGAATATTGATATTGAACCAGGTGACAATCGTGTGTTTATTAAAGTAAAAAATGCCGATTTAGCCATGGCAAAATTACTAGAAACGTTTACGCCAAAAGCACCACATTTTGAAACTGATATTCATCCTTCAGCAACCATAGATCCTTCTGCTAAAATTGGCAGTGGAAGTAGAGTAGGTGCAGGTTCTTACATTGGTAAGGATGTGGTTTTGGGAGACCATGTAACGATTTATCCAAACGTGACTATTTTAGATGAAACCACCATTGGAGATCATACTACAATTTGGTCTGGAACCATAATTAGAGAGCGCTCTGTCATTGGTAGTCACTGTATTTTTCATAATAATGTGAGCATTGGAGCCGATGGATTTGGATATAGACCAAGTGACGATGGAAGAGGACTGGTTAAAATTCCACATATAGGAAATGTTGTGATTGGGAATGCTGTTGAAATTGGAGCCAACTCTTGTGTAGATCGTGGTAAATTTAGTTCTACGATATTAGGAGACGGCTGTAAGATCGATAATTTGGTTCAAATTGCGCATAACTGTGTGCTTGGACGATCTTGTATTATGGCAGGAAGTTCAGGTTTAGCAGGTTCAGTGACCTTAGGAGATGGTGTTGTTATTGGTGGTTCTGCATCCATAAAAGATCATACGACTATTCATTCTGGAGCGACTGTTGGAGCAGGTTCTGGAGTGATGAACGATGTAGAAGCTGGAAAAACAGTCTTAGGATATCCTGCTGTAGATTCTAGAGAAATGTTGAAGCAGTGGGTAGCATTGCGCAAGCTTGCGCGTTAAATGATATAACACTATTTATACTAAACTATAATGTCACTTCGAGTGCCATTCCTTTTTCTGGAATTTATTATCGAGAAGTTTTTGAAAACTAATTGTTCTCGATACCAATTTGCTTAGGCAAGTGCACTCGAACTGACGTTTATTTGTTATACGTTTAAGCTGTTTTTTGTTCTACATTTTGCTTTAAATGTAATAATCCGGCGACCATACCATCTAGTTCGTGTTCTAAGAAGGTGGCATTTCTTTTGCTAAATCCTTTAATGGTATTGGAGTATAGTTCTACACCACAATGCTTTACACAAACACTGTACGTGTCGTTTTCTGCATCTAATTTTACTGAAGTTCTGTAATCGCTTGATACTAATAACCAGTAACATAAACTATTAATCTGGTTAAACAATGAGAATTTTGTTTCCATAATATTTAGATTTAATAGATAGAGGGAGATCTGAGGTCAAAGTTATAAGGAATTGGTTTTGAGATACAACTTGTTAGCTGTAGGTTCTGATTATTCCGATAAACCGTATGTAATAGCTCAAAAATCAGATAATTAACACCTCAAAAATTGTTGGCACCATATTTGAATACTAAAATGTAATGTCGTAGCATTCGAGCTTACAGAAGGCAAAAAAGGATTAAACGCGATAAACATAAAAGTTATCTAAGACATATATATAACTTAACCTCAGTTATAGGGCTCATTACAGATTGTGATGGGCTTTTTTTATGGCATTAATCTTTCGGGTTAAGAGAATTTGCAAACGCGACAATAATATCGCACTACAATAATTAATTTAGAGCATTCCGATATTGGAATTTAAGACTATAAAAAAGAAAACGACATGTTAAAACCAAGACAGAAAACACCAGATTTATCTATAAATTTAACGAACGGTACAGAGTGGACCTTAAGCAAACAAGACCCAGAAAACTTTTCACTAATTATTGTTTATAGAGGCTTGCACTGTCCGGTGTGTAAAACATACTTAGAAGAACTACAAACCAAATTACCTAAGTTTAAAAAGCTCGGAGTTAATGTGGTAGCTGTTAGTAGTGAAACAAAAGCATTAGCAGAGAAAACTACCGAAGAATGGGATATAGGCGACGTACCTTTGGGCTATGATTTTCCGATTGAAGACGCTAGGGAATGGGGTTTATATATTTCTAAAGGCATAAAAGATGAGCCAGAACTGTTTATTGAACCTGGTTTGTTTGTGATACGTCCAAATCAAGAGTTGTATTGTGCGTCTATTCAAACGATGCCCTTTGCACGACCAGAATTAGATGATGTTATTAATGCTATAAAGTTTGTGTTGCATAAGGATTATCCGGCTCGAGGAGAAGCTTGATTTTTAGGGATTAGGCATTAGGTATTAGGCAATAGGGATTAGGGATTAGGTGTGAGGGATTAGGGATTAGGTGTGAGGGATTAGTCGTGTTAATTTGGTTAAAAGAAACAATATATATGATATGAGTGAAGCTCAAAACTTTAAAATTCAGCATTTACCTAAATTATTAGTTGCTTCTGGTCAATCGTGGTTTAATGGAGAGCCATTTCAGCGTAGTGCTATTGTAGCTTACTATGCTGTTTTGTCTTTACCAGCTTTGATAATTATTATTCTCAAAATTGTGGGCAGTGTTTGGGGAGAAGCTATTGTACAAGGTGAGTTGTTAGCTGAAATTTCTAAGGCTATAGGAAGTGATGCTGCAGATGCCATAAGAACCATGATTGAAAACCAAAGTGGGGAAAACACGTCAATTTTTGCCACTATAATTGGTATTGGAACCTTACTATACGGTTCTACAGGAGTGTTCTTTCAATTACAATCTGCTTTAGATAACATATGGGAACAAGAACCCTCGTATAAAAATGATGTTGTTGCGACCTTAATGAGTCGTGTGAAGAGTTTTGGGTTTATTTTAATTCTAGGGTTTTTACTCTTAACAAGTTTTGTCTTAACCTCATTACTCAGTACGTTTAGTAGACAGTTAAGTCAATTTTTACCAGATAATTTATTCGATTATTTATTTGTAGTCGATTTTTTGGTGTCCTTAACGTTTATCTATGTGCTTTTTGCAACGATGTTTAAATATTTACCATCAGCTAAAATATCATGGAAATCCGTAAGTGTAGGTGCCGCCTTAACAACAATTCTGTTTTTAATTGGTAAGTATCTTTTAGCTTTATATTTTAATACTATGGAACCAGGCTCAACATACGGAGCAGCAGGCTCTATTATTTTAATTATGTTATGGGTGTCGTATTCGAGTTTAATTTTATTGTTTGGTGCACATTTTACCAAGCAATATGCTGATAAGTACGTTAAAAACGATTACATCTCGTAATGTTATTTCTAAGACTAGACTAGTGGTTGCTGAAATTGTATTTTACATAATATAAATTATAGGACAATTATAACCCTTTGTAGAATAGCGCCTTTTAGCGGTTTTTGACGTCATCATAGTTCTTTGACAGCTATGCTGTTATATAACGACAATGATTATGTGCAAGCAAATTGTGTGTTTGAAACGCTATCGTATTGATTTACAAAACCTATATATTCTTACAGGACAATTATAACCATTTGCGGATTAGCGCTTTTTAGCGGTATTTGCTATACGCATTGACATTATATGATGAGTTTGTAACGTTCCTGTAATTGCATACTTTAAAATTGTTTTCCTTTAATTGTGCTATATGATTTTATAACATTTATACCGACATTTACCCGAATTAGACACGGCTTTCATACGGAGTTAACACGAGGTTACTACGGGTGAACCTCTAAGTTACTATGCTTAATTATGGCCTTCGCGTCGCTGTTAAATGCCTTTGTTTGTTGGGATTTGAGCTGTTTTTAGAGGTTGTAATATAATGTTTTAGTATTTAGGAGCGTTTTAGGGCCTCGTTTTTATGCTTAAAAGTGTGTGTTTGACAGCTTATATTGATCCGTTTAGTAGCGTATTATCTGTATGAAAATTCATAATTCCATTCAACTAAGTTTTTAGTTTATTAACCGCTTTTCTTGCGGTCTGGTTGAGATACTACATTCTAAAAATCAGTTGGATTTACTGGTGCAATTCTCAATGCTGATAATCTCGTAGTAGCCGATGGTGTTGCGTTTTTTGAAGATGCCATAACTCAACTTAAGAACAATTCATAATGAATACTATAGATTTATATGGTGCCGATTGGTGTCCTGATTGCCAAAGAGCAAAAGCTTATTTAAAAGATAATAATATCGATTTTAACTTTATCGATGTCGATTTAGATAAAGCTGCAACCGCTCGTGTAGAAGATATTAATAATGGCAAACGTATTATACCAACCCTTCTAATTAACGAAAAACCATATACCAATCCCGATAATAGTGTTTTAGCAAATGTATTAGGGATTAATGACGCAGGTCGTGTTATTTTATATGGCGCTGATTGGTGTCCAGATTGCCAGAGAGCAAAAGGCTATTTACAAGACAATCATATTAATTTTCAATATATAGAAGTCGACAAATACGATTGGGCAGCCAAAAAAGTAGAAGAAATTAATAATGGAAAACGTATTATCCCTACCCTATTTATTGGAGATAAAAGCTATACCAATCCAGATAATTCGATTTTAAAAAGCGTATTAAATATTGGTAAAGAATCAGAGAAAAAGGTTTACGATAGTATTATTGTTGGTGCTGGTGCCGCAGGGTTAACGGCTTCTATTTACATTCAACGCGATCGTTTTAGTTCTTTAATTCTTGAAAAAAAGAATATTGGCGGGAATGCCTTTTTAACGCAAAAAATTGAAAACTATCCTGGTTTTACAGAAATTTCTGGTCCTAAATTAATGCAACGTATGGCAGAACAAGCCAAGGTATACGGCGCAAGTATTGAAACTGGTGTCGAGGTAAAAAGCATTTCTAAAAACGGAAACTTATTTGATATTGAATCTAATATGGGCACATACCAAAGTAAATCTGTGGTTTTAGCTTTAGGGTCTACTTACCGAAAATTAGGGATTACCAATGAAGAAGATTTAATTGGTGCAGGTATTCATTTTTGTGCCACCTGTGACGGTGCTTTTTATAGAGATAAAGACGTTATTGTTATTGGAGGCGGAAATAGTGCTTTGGAAGAAGGTATCTTTTTAGCTGGCTTTTGTAAAAAAGTAACCATTGTTAATCGTGGTGCAGCATTTTCAGCTTCGGAAACCTATATTGAAAAACTACCTTCTATAAAAAATATTGAAACCCATTTGAATAAAGCATCTTTAGCGTTTACCAAAGATGAAAAAGGCAATTTTAAAGGCTTGGAGGTTAAAGATAAAACCACTGGAGACGTTGAAGAATTAACGGCAGATGGTGCTTTCATCTTTATAGGGTTAATTCCAAACACAACGAGTGTAAAAGGTATTATTGACTTAAATAAAAACGGATTTATTACCACAACTGCTTTAGGGGAAACCAATGTACCTGGTGTTTTTGCTGCTGGTGATTGTCGTGAAGGAGCAATCGCACAAGTTGCTGCAGCGACTGGTGAAGGTGTATTAGCAAGTTACGGTGTGCGTAATCATTTAAAATAGAAACATGGAAAACTGGTATTTACCAATTACAATTGTGCCGGGTTTGGGACTGCTTATTTTATCGACTTCAAACTTAATGGTCACCTTAAGTAATGAAATAGATGCCATGATTGAAAATTCTAAACAAGAAGCGACCATTGTTATAAAATTAAAGCAATTGAAATTGTTAAATATGGCCATGGTATTTTTCTATGTTGCAGTCGCTCTTTTACTAGTTTCTGCAGTTGGTAACGGTTTGTATACCATAGATAAAGCCTCTTTATACATCAGTGTTTTGGCAATTATTTTCGCGCTCATTGGGCTTATTTCTTTGATTATCTATTCGTTTAGAGCTGTAAGCATTCGTCAAAACCAATTTAAAAATAAACAAGATTAAATCTAAAATATTATGAAGAAAACAACAAAATGGTATCGTGTATTAAAAGATAAGAACACTTTACCAGAAGGCCGTGTACAGACGGTAACCGCAGGTCATCAAGGTATTTGTTTAACACATTATGATGGTAAGTTTTCGGCATTAGATAATAAATGTCCGCATCAAGGTGGCCCATTAGGGGAAGGTTCTATTGAAAACGGGATGCTACGTTGTCCTTGGCATGGTTGGGATTTTCATCCCTGTTCTGGTTTACCACCTGGAGGTTTTGATGATGGTGTTACAACTTTTGAAGTAAAAGAAGAAGGTGACGAAATTTTTGTTGGTGTTTTAGAAGAAGAAGCACATCAAGATACCATCTCGGATGTGATGATGCAGACTATGGTAAATTGGGGCGTTGACACCGGTTTTGGTATGGTTGGCCATTCTAATCTTGCGGTTGCCGATGCTATGATGCGTTTAGAGCAACAAGATAAATTTCAGTTTTTTGGTATTCGTCATGAAGGAGCAGCCGCTTTTGCAGCTTCAGCTTATGGAAAGTTAATGGGGAAACCTGCCGTTTGTTTTGGTATTGCAGGTCCAGGGTCTACCAATATGTTTACAGGCATGTGGGATGCTAAAGTAGACCGCTCACCAATGTTAGTGTTGTCTGGTCAAGTAAATACGCAAGTATTGGGCACAGGTGCGTTTCAAGAAGTAGATTTGGTAGGTGCGTTTCAAACGGTAGCTAATTTTAATCATAGCGTTCAACAAAACTCAAAACATAGCGAGTTAATGAGTTTAGCTATAAAAAGTGCTTTATTAAACAGAGATGTTTCGCATATAACATTTCCAGATGAGGTTGCGTTTATGCCCAAACCAGAAGGAGAAGAAGCGCAAACACCAGAAAATAGAATAACCCCTATGAACATTTCGCCACCAAGGCAAATGGTCGCAAAGGCCGTTGGCATGTTAGAAAATGCTAAAATGCCAGCTATTATTGTTGGCCATGGTGCACGTTTTCATATGGATGCTATTACCGCTTTTGCAGAACAATTAAACTGTCCAATAATTACAACGTTTAAAGGAAAAGGCTTAATAGCCGATAATCATGCATTAGGTTGTGGTGTACTCGGACGAAGCGGAACACCAATAGCTTCTTGGTTTATGAATGAAAGCGACTTATTACTAGTCTTTGGAGCTTCGTTCTCTAATCATACCGGTATTACCCCTAAGAAACCAATTATTCAGGTGGACTACGATCCTGCAGCTTTAAGTAAGTTTCATAAAGTAGATGCTGGACTTTGGGGAGAAATTTCAGAAACTTTAGCATTAATAGAAGAACAAACGCAAGGAAAACTGAATACAGTCGACAGAAGACCAGAGATTGCTGAGCGTTGGGCCATTTGGCAAGAAGAAAAAGCAAGTCGATTAAAAGACGAAAGTAACGTTGGATTAAGTTCTATTGCTGTTTTTGAAGCTATGAATAAAGTGGTGCCAGACAATGCCGTTATGGCTGTAGATGTTGGGAATAACACCTACTCTTTTGGACGTTATTTTGAACCTAAAAATCAATCGGTTTTAATGTCTGGTTATTTAGGGTCTATAGGTTTTTCATTACCTGCGGCAATGGGAGCTTGGGCAGCGCAAGGAAAAGACAGACCCATTTGGTCGGTTTCTGGTGATGGTGGTTTCGGACAGTATTTAGGTGAAATGATGACATTGGTGAAATACAATATGAACATTAAGCACGTATTGCTTAACAACTCAGAAATTGGAAAAATTTCAAAAGAACAAAAAGCAGCAGAATTAGATGTTTGGAAAACCTCTTTACACAATGCTAACTTTTCTAAATATGCCCAAAACTGTGGAGCACTAGGTATAAGAGTTACTAAAAAAGAAGAGCTCCTACCCGCTTTAGAACAGCTAAGAGATCATAATGGCCCTGCTTTATTAGAAATAATTACTGATGCCACTTTAATATAAATAAAATTTAAAAGACGGAACTGCAGCACAAAGATATGACGTGGTTTCGTTCTTTAATAGTAGTTCTAAACAAGGGAACGAAGCTTATACTTCAATTGATAACGCTACAAAATACTTTAGCAGATACTATTTGCGCTAAAATGAATGCTTAATGACAAAACACGATTTTAATAAGGAATCCTTAGAACTTCATAGACAATACAAGGGGAAGATAGAAGTAGTATCTAAGATAGACGTAAATACTACAGACGATCTTTCTCGAGTATATTCACCAGGAGTCGCTGCACCCTGTTTGGCTATTGCAGACAATGTAGAAGACGCTTATAATTTAACAATTAAAGGCAATACCATTGCAGTGGTTACAGACGGCACAGCTGTTTTAGGTCTAGGGAATATTGGTCCAGAAGCTGCTATTCCTGTTATGGAAGGTAAAGCCATGTTGTTTAAGAAATTTGCAAATGTTGATGCATTTCCTATTTGTTTAAATACCACTGTTGCTTCAGAAATTATTGAAACCGTAAAGCGAATAGCACCAGTGTTTGGCGGTGTTAATCTCGAAGATATTTCGGCGCCACGTAGTTTTGAAATTGAAAATGCTTTGCAAGACCTTGGAATTCCTGTATTTCATGACGACCAGCATGGAACAGCAATTGTTGCTTTGGCTGGGATTTTAAATAGCTGTAAGGTACTGGGTAAGTCTATTTCGGATTTAAAGATTGTGATTAATGGAGCTGGTGCTGCAGGCATTGCTATTTCTCGTTTATTGCGATGTATAAGTATAGATCCTGATGTGTGTATTCCGGTAAAGCAAATTTTAGTGTGTGATAGTAAAGGCATCATTCATAAGAACAGAACAGATTTAAATCCTGTAAAAATTGAATTACTAAAGTATTCTAATCCAGAAAATGTTGAAGGTAAACTTAAAGACGCGATTCAAGGTGCTGACGTCTTTATTGGTGTTAGCGTTGCTAATATTTTAACAGCAGAAGATGTTAAAACCATGGCTAAGGATCCGGTTATTTTTGCACTAGCCAATCCTAATCCTGAAATTATGCCAGAAGAAGCTCTAAAAGGTGGGGCTGCAATAATAGCAACAGGCCGAAGTGATTATCCTAATCAAGTGAATAATGTATTAGCTTTTCCTGGGATTTTTAGAGGTGCGCTAGATTGTAGAGCAAAGCGTATTACACCAAAAATGAAAATTGCGGCAGCCTATGCTATTGCCGATTGCGTAATAACGCCAGATAGAGAACACATTATACCAAAAAGTTTAAATAATCAAATTGCTTCAAAAGTTGCAGAAGCTGTAAAGGGCGCCTATAAGAATTATGAAGAATAAAATAAAAAACATTAGCTACTTAATCGTATTGTTAATAGGTTTTACGACAAGCGTTAATGCGCAAGACTTATCGCTGTTATTTGAACAACTTGATCCGTCAGTTGTCACTATAGAAGTTGTAGAATATAAAGTAAAAGACAGGCAATTAACAAGTACAGGTGGTTTAGGATCTGGCGTTATCATTAATAAAGAAGGGTTTATTATTACAGCGTCACATGTTGTTGAATCTGCAAATGAAATTTCTGTTAAGCTAAAAGATGGTACAACCATGCCTGCTGATGTCATCTCAAGTTCCACTGCAGCAGATGTAGCACTTCTTAAATTAAGAGTAGTACCACCCAACCTAAAACCGGCAACCGTAGGCGATTCTAGTAATTCAAAAATTGGAGAGCAGATTCTTATTATAGGCGCACCTCGTGGCCTTGAGCATTCTTTATCTGTTGGTCACATTAGTCGTAAGATGGATAAAAACATGGTTTCTAATGGTGAGGTGGCTGGTTTTATACAGACCGATGCGTCTATAAATCAAGGCAACTCAGGTGGACCAATGTTTAACCTAAAGGGTGAAGTTATTGGTATTGTTAGTTTTATATTATCTAATAGTGGCGGGTTTGAAGGTCTTGGATTTGCTGTGGATATTGATACGGCAAAGAAGGTTTTATTTGATGTTAATAGTTTTTGGACAGGGTTTGATGGTGTTTTATTAAGCGAAGGCTTAGCAGGAGTTTTTAATACACCACAAAAATCAGGAGTCTTAGTGCAACGTGTAACTCCTAATTCTTTTGCAGATAAAATTGGGTTGAAGCCTGGTGTTTTTCAAGCGGAAATATTAGGTCAGAATCTATGGTTAGGCGGAGATATTATTTTAAGTATTCAAGGATTAAGTTGTAATTCACCTCACGACTTGGGTACGATTAAAACGCAAATTGATAATCTTAAGGTTGGCGGCCAAGTACTTATAGAAGTATTGCGAAAAGGAGAAGTAATAACACTTGAAGCTAATTTATAATATCAAATGGAGTTACAATCAATAATTAACTGGAAGAACGTCACGAGATATAAGTATTTTATTGCGCTCTTGGCCACTTTTAATTTTTTGTTGACTCCGATACATATGGCTTTGAGTGGCTTTAGTCCTGCTTATGTTGTTGTTATTAATTATACTTTGGTTATTTTAAGTAGCGCATTACTGGCGTCTAAGAAATTAGCAAAACTAACGACCTACATTTTAGGGATTTTAACGTTAGCCGCTATTTGGTTAGAACTGTCTAATGAAAACTCTCAACTTATTTTAATATGTAGATTGGTTTTTTCGTTTTTGTTATTTGCGTGCTTCTGTGTCATTTTAATACGGCAATTATTAAAAGTAAAGGAGATTAGCTTACAGTTTATTTTAGGACCATTATTAGGATTTCTTTATTTAGGCATACTTGGTGGGATTCTGTTTGAAACTATTAATTTCTTTGATTCAAATTCATTTGAACTCATTAAAGGGTTTTCTGGCTTTAGCTTTTACTATTTTAGTTTTATAAGTATTACTACGGTTGGTTATGGGGATATTACTCCACTGACAGCCCCTTCACAATCGCTTACACTTGTTATGAATATCATCGGACAGTTTTACCTTGCCATTGTTATAGCTGTTTTTGTTGGAAAATATATTAATACAAAATCAAAATAAAATGTTCGAATCTTTCAGTATAATTTTTACCCTAGCAGCACTTTTTAACTACGTTAATTATAAGTGGTTAAAACTACCAACCACGATTGGATTAATGATTCTGAGTCTACTTTTAATGATTCCTATAACGTTCAGTGAAACTATTTTTCCTGAATTTTATAAATTCTTTTGTGACATTATTGTCAACGCAGATTTTAAAACATTGTTACTCGATGGTATTTTAAGTTTTTTACTATTTGCAGGTGCATTGCACGTTAATTTAGGAGCCCTTAACAAAGAAAAAAAATCAATTTTTCTATTTGCAACTTTAGGAGTTCTCATCTCTACGTTTATAGTTGGTGGCTTAGTATTTTTGGGTGCACAATTATTTAGTTTAGAACTCCCGTTTTTACATGCCCTCTTATTTGGTGCTTTAATTTCACCTACGGACCCCATTGCCGTAATGGCTATTTTAAAGGAGGCAAACATCTCTAAAAGTTTGGGTATAAAAATAGAAGGAGAATCCCTGTTTAATGACGGTATTGGTGTTGTTGTTTTTTCAGGTATATTATTAATTGCTACGGCTACAGGAGAACACAGTTCTGCGGAAATAGGTGGTGAAATAGGAACCTTGTTTCTAGAAGAAGCCGTTGGCGGATTACTTTACGGATTACTCATTGGTTTTCTAGGCTTAAAATGTATACAATCTTTAAAGGACAACCCACAGTTAGCTGTAATGATTACACTTGCTATAGTTATGGGCGGAACATCGAGCGCATTTATGCTGCATATATCTGCACCCCTAGCCATGGTCGTTGCTGGTCTGTTTATAGGAAACAAAATACATATTAGTGAAAATAAAAACCCAGTACAAAAAGCGATCAATTCTTTTTGGGAAATTTTAGATGATGTTTTTAATGGTATTTTATTTGTTCTTATTGGGCTTGCTATGCACCTATTAGATTTTAATACTAACTATATATTATTAGGTGTCGTGGCCATTATAATTGTGCTATTTGCACGGTTTGTTTCGGTGTTTTTACCGTATTCATTATTAAAACACGAAGAAAAAAAACCTATTAAAACGATTGCTGTTTTAACTTGGGGAGGCCTACGTGGAGGTATTTCCATTGCCTTAGCCTTAAGTCTAACGGAAGCGCTTTCGGGAGATTTAATACTTCATATCACTTATGTTATCGTGTTATTTTCAATTATTGTTCAAGGTTTGAGTATTGGTAAAATTGTAAAGAAATTGTATAAACAAAAATGAAAAACTTTAAATATGCGTGTTTAATATGTGTTGTATGTATTACAAATTTTAGTTTCGCCCAATTAAGCGATTTGGCTAAAATTGATTACACCATTCTTCCTAGAGGAAACTCGAATATAGAATATAGTCGTATACGTGGATTATTTAACTACCCTATTGCCCTAAAAAAAGAAGGCTCTTATCTGTTATTAGGTCTAGATTATTCTAATATAAAGCTTGTAATGGATGATAATCCTTCTTTTGATAAAGAAACGATTGGTGATTTTCAATTGCTAGATTTTAATATTGGTTATACTACACTTTTAAACAATGATTGGCGTTTGGGTGTGCAATTAACACCAGGTTTTAGCTCTAATTTAACGGCTAATGATTTAAGTTTAGAAGATGTTATCATCTCTGGAGATGTTGTTTTTATTAAAGATAAGACTAAGGATAAGGCTGTTAAAAAACCTTGGAGACTTATTTTAGGAGCTTCCTACTCTGGAAATCGAGGTTACCCTTTCCCCTTACCTTTTATTAGTTATTATAAAAAGTTTCATTCCAAATGGTCCTATAATATTGGGATTCCAAAAGCCAATTTTCAATATCATGCTTCTAGTAAACACCGATTTAAATTGTATGCAGAGCTCGATGGTTTTACAGCCAATCTACAACGTGGTGTCCCTATAGATAATACTTTAGAGGCCAAAAGTATTAATATGTCTTTAGTTTTAGGTGGGTTACAATATGAATATCATGTTTCAAAACACATACAGTTTTATGCAAAAGCCTCGTATATTTTGAATAATTCTGTGAATTTAAGAGCTAAAAACAAAGATGATATTTTAGAACTAGATAGTTCAAATGCCTTATATTTAAGAACAGGAATTAGATTTAAAATTTAAGAATAATGCTGAATAAAAAGGACTATTATAATAGAGATTTATCATGGTTACGGTTTAATCATCGCGTACTTCAAGAAGCCACAGATCAAAGGAATCCATTGTATGAGCGTATTAAGTTTTTGGCTATATTTTCTTCTAATTTAGATGAGTTTTTTAAAGTTAGAGTCTCAGATATTAGAAAAATAAAGCAGTTAGATAAGCCACTTAGAAAGCGTTTAATTACCAAGCCAAATAAATTATTAAGAGAAATTAAGAAGCAAGTTGATCTTCAACAAAAAGAATTTGGACGTGTTTTTTTTACCGAAATTATTCCGGCCTTACAAAACGAAGGTATTAATCTATTATCTTATAAAGCGTTTAACGAAGAGCAGCAGGCTTTTAGTAAAACGTATTATGAAGAACATATTCAGCCTTCACAGTCTTTAAACTTTAGTAAAAACAAACCTTTTCTTGAAAATGAAGCCCTGTATTTAGTTTCCCAAATGGAAGATGGTATGCTACTTTGGGTAAAAATCAATAAGAACTCACCTCGATTTGTGGTACTTCCTTCGGCAAATAATAAACACTGTATAACATTTGTAGACGATATTTTAAAACAGCATCTCAAAACGATTTATAAGCAAGATTTTTATAGTATAAAAATTTCAAGAGATGCTGAGTTGTATATAGACAATGAATATTCTGGTAATTTGTTAGATAAGATTAAAAATGCTTTACCTAATAGAGTTAGTGGTCAAGTTACAAGAGCTTTAATTGATGGGTTGACCCCAAACAAACTACAATTAAAGTTACATGAAGTTTTAGATATTAATGAGACAGATATTATAAAAGGCGGTACATATCATAGTTTTAAAGACCTGTTTAGTTTCCCTAATCCAACCTCTAAAAACTTGTCATTTTTAGAGCTTCCCCCATTATCAAATAAGGCGCTAGATGAGTATTCTAGCATGTTCAAGGCCATTACAGCTAAAGATCGGCTGTTGTGTTTTCCTTACCAATCTTACCGGCCGGTGCTACAATTGTTAGACGAAGCCTCTAATGATGCTAATGTTTTAAAAATTAAAATTACTTTATATCGCATATCGAACGATTCTCAGGTTGCCAAAGCGCTTATAAATGCAGCTAAAAACGGAAAAGATGTATTTGTATTTATTGAAACCAAAGCACGTTTTGATGAAGAAAATAATATTAAATGGGGAAAAATATTAGAAGAAAATGGGGCGAATGTTATTTACAGCTACCCAGGTATAAAAGTACATTCTAAAATTTTATATATAGAGCGTATTGAAGAAAATGCACCGCGTGCTTATGGATATATCAGTACGGGTAACTTTAATGAAAAAACGTCAAGAATCTATACTGATTTTGGGTTAATGACAGCAAACCCTAAAATAACAGAAGAACTTTCTCAAGTATTTCAGATACTAGAAGGACAAATTATAATTCCAAAATCAAAGCAATTTTTAATATCCCCATTTACAACACGACGTCATTTTAAAGCACTCATAGATATAGAAATTAAAAATGCATTAGCAGGGAAAACGGCCTATATCATTTTAAAGTTGAATAGCCTTCAGGATGCTAAAATGATTAAGCAGCTCTATAAAGCAAGCTGTGCAGGTGTAAAAATAAGACTGCTGATCCGTGGAATTTGTTGTTTGGTTCCGGGCATTAAAAATCAAAGTGAAAACATTATTGTAACCAGTATTGTAGATCGGTTTTTAGAACATGGACGACTCTATGTTTTTGGCAATAACGGAAAAGAAAAAATGTTTCTTGGTTCTGCCGATTGGATGACTCGTAATCTAGACCATAGAATAGAAGTTATAATCCCTATTTTGGATCGGGATATTCATTTAAAATTAAAAGAAGTATTAGAATTGCAATTAAACGATACTGTAAAATCAAGAGTTATAGATGCTAATCAAACCAATAATTATGTTGCTAAAGATGACTTAAGTGCGTCTTCGCAACATCAAATTTATAAAACGTTATTATGAGCAATAAATCAAAAGAAAAAGCAGAAGACAAATATTTAATGGACGAGTTAAATATTGATAAAGACGCCTTAAAGCAATTAAAAAAGAAATTGGCTAAAGTAGCACCAAGGTCTGAACGTGGTGTAGAAACATTATTTAGGTTATTGTCTAAAAACCAATATACCTTAAATACCATGATTGATACAAAGTCTAACATTTTAATATCTATTAATGCTTTAATTTTATCGTTAATATTAGGAACTGTTATGGGACAATTAAGTAGCGACCCGCATCTTATTTATCCTATAATCATGATACTATTCACCAATTTAGCCTCTATTGCTTATGCCATTTTTGCAACCCGTCCAGAATTAGTGCATGGAAAAAGTGATGCGAACAACTTGATGTTTTACGGTAATTTTCAAGATATGGAACAGGATGAATACGTTAATAGTGTTACTAACTTAATGAATGAAGGCGATGAACTTTATAAAACCATTGCCAAAGACACGTATCATTTAGGAAAAACGATTGATCGTAAATTTAAGTTGCTTCGAAAATCATTCAATATCTTTTTATTTGGTATTATTTTATCGGTTTTAGCATTTGTTGCTTGTCATGTTTTTTTTGGATAATAAATATAATAAGGTTTATGCATTACTATATTATTTTAACTATGTTATTCTACGCCTTCACGCATCCCATAATTTAATTATTTAAAACCTGCGTTTTCGGCGCTATTTTTGATAATCGCTCCAACTCAAAAATCAAAGCGAAACGGTAGGCGCTATCTCTAAAGTCTGCATAGGATCTGGATTCCTGCCTTCGCAGGAATGACAGGTTTTTATTCATAATCCTATTTTTATTGATACTTTCAGCATTGCAATTCAAAAATGCTGTTTAGTTGGTTCTCGATACTTCCCGACCAAAAAGGGTCGGGACACTCGAACTGACGTAGAGGTTCTCGATACATACTGACAAAAACGTCAGGGCAGTCGAACTGACGTCAACGGTTTTGAAGTGTTTATTAGATTGCCTATTGTTTAATAAGGTTCTCGATACATTTCTTAATGTTTCGTTGCGCTTCTCACTAAGAAACACTCGAACTGACGTGGTGGTTCTCGATACATCCCGACTGAAAAGGAGGCTTTCTTTTTTCTCATTTGTGAAAGCGAAACCTGCTGTGGTTGAGCTTTAGATTAAAAACAAATTGTTTTAGAGTGTTCAATTTTAACAACGCTGCGACTATTCGATGAACTGCAGGTCACTTTTCGATGAACGACACGTAATTGATACTTAAAATGCTATTTTTGTTATACTTAACCTACAAATATTATTTTATGGAAATTAAAAAACTACTATTTAGTTTCGTTGTTTGCTATTCCTTTTTTAATGTTAGCAAGCCTCTAAACGCACAGTCTGATCCCGTAAATCCTACAGCAGCCGCTACAAATTTTAATGTATTTACCTCTGGTGATGCTATCGCTATTAAAACAGAATCTGAAGGCTCATGGGCCGTTGGAGGAGATTTAACCTTAGATGGTACACTGAATATCTTTGGTGGTAACACGAATTATAATGGTGATACACAACCTACGGCTTTGGTGGTAAACGGTAAAGTCAATTATGTTTCTGGTCGACTACAAGTTTTAGAACATAATTACATTAAGATCGGAGATTTGTCTACGAGTACTATTTTTGAAGTGGACCAAAACAATGTGATCAGTAATACACGAATTACTCCATTAGGAGGCCATTTTGATAGTACACCAAGTATTGCGCTTTCCACTCCACAGCCCTCTACCTCTATTGCTGCTGATCCTCAAATAGATTTTGCCGCGGCATTTAACCAGTTTACAGCGGTTTCAGATTATTTAAGTACGCTATCTACCAATGTGTCTTGGAATTCAAATGCATTTAGTCAGGGTAAATTATGGGTTGATTTAATTCCGAATGCCACCAACGTCATTAATTTAACGGTTGACGAATTTAATAGTTTTAGTGAGATTAAGTTTAATGGCTTAGTGCCCTCAGAAACGACTCCGTTCATTGTTAATATTACTGCTGTTAGTGCAGATCAGGATGTGGTTACGTTACACAGTTGGCCTAATATTGTTGGAGGGCCGTTAAGTTATGCTCCTTATATTTTGTACAATTTTGCAGATGTTAACTCCACTCTTAATTATACCGGAGGATCCCAAATTTACGGCACTATTTACGCACCAAGTGCTCGTTTTAATAACCGAAGTAATTTTAATATCGATGGCCAGATTATTGTTGAAGCTTTTGAGCAGAACTCAGGAGAAGTTCACCCTTATATATTTGATACGACTATAGGTTTTCCGCCAACACCGTCTGAAGAAATCTGTGATGGTATTGATAATAACGGAGATGGTGTTATAGACGAAGGCTTTGCCGATACTGATGGAGATGGTGTTGCGGATTGTATTGATAATTGTCCTGAAGTTTCGAATCCTGATCAAGCTGATTTAGATGGCAATGGTATTGGAGATGTTTGTGACGAACCAGAAATAGAAGAAATTTGCGATGGGATTGATAATAACGGAGACGGAGTTATCGATGAAGGGTTTACTGATACTGATGGAGATGGTGTTGCGGATTGTGTAGATAATTGTATTTATGCCTATAATCCAGATCAGACGGATTCTGATGGTAATGGTATAGGAGATGCTTGTGATGGAGTTGCAGCAGCAGGCCCTTTTTATAGAAGTAGTTTTGGTTTAGAAACTTACCCAGTTCCGTTTAATGGGACGTTGAATTTAAAATACAGCACTACTCTAGATGCTAATGCCACTATTGAAGTCGTTGATATTAGCGGCCGTTTATTAAAACGCCTAACACATACGATTAGTAAGGATGATATCAATTCGGTTATCACCGTTGATTTATCAACCGAGTCTCAAAATAATAAAGTCTTATTTGTACGCTTTATAACCAGTGAAGGCACAATTGTAAAACGTGTGATGTCTAAGTAATACTTATATTCTTACTGTATTTAAAAAGCCAGATGAATAACGATTCAGCTGGCTTTTTTTTTGTTTAATTTTTAAGGTCGATTACTCCAATTAAGAACGCGAACTGACGCGGTTGTCTTTGATGTGTTATTTTAAGAAGGGTTAGGATGCTTGTATGACTAAAGTATTAGCTACAATCCGATAGGAACTATGGCTTTTCGTTCTCTTATAAAAAAGAAAAAGCTTTAAGAAAAATCTTAAAGCTTTTAATAATTGAATTGCTATTAATCAACTATTTATCACAAAATATACTAGTTAGGGTTCATAAATTTTGCGATATCTTCTAGGGATATTTTAGGGTTGGCTCCTTCGCTACCTGCCACTAAAGCTCCAATGGCACAAGCGAAGTTTATCGCCTCTTGAGGATCGTGTTTATTAATTAATTTACTAATCAAAGATGCAAGGAAAGAATCACCAGCACCTACGGTATCTACCACATTAATATGGTAACCACTGTTGTAATAAAACGTATCGTTGTAATACAAAATAGCACCATGACGCCCTTTAGTGACACAAATGGTTTTGGTATTGGTGTGTTTTGCAATGAATTGCATATTTTCTTCTAAGCCATTTGTTTTAGAGTTTAACTTTTCGCCAATTTCAAATATTTCGTCGTCGTTGAATTTTATGAAATCAGCCTCATTCATTAAATGGTTTAAAACGTCAATAGTATAATAAGGAACTCTTAAATTGACATCAAATATTTTATAGGACGCCACTTTTAAGAGTTCGTACAAGGTATGCCTTGATACATCATCTCTAGCAATTAAACTTCCAAAAACAAAAGCATCTGCGAGTTCTGTTGTTTCCATGGCGCTTTCGGTAAGCTGAATATTATCCCATGCTCTTGGATACATAATATTATAAGAAGCCGACCCTTTTTCATTCAACATCACTTTTACTTTTCCTGTTTTAAAGCTGTCGTCAATTTGTAGGTTATCTGTATTTATGCCATGATCCTGAATATAGGTCTTAATTTTATTACCTTTTTTGTCAATACCTATACGCGTAATCATAGAAACGTTGTTACCAAAGGACTGCAATCGTAACGCAACGTTTAGTGGTGCTCCTCCAATTTTTTTATGCGTTGGGAATACGTCCCATAACACCTCACCAAAACAAACTATATTTTTCATTTAAATTTCGTTTAAAATAGTACTATTAATATCCTTTACCGCCTTTTCAATACCGTTTTGAACAATGTTTTGATAGGCCTTAGTGTACGCTTCTACAAATGTTGTATTGTCTTTAAGGGATCCGAATATGGCTTCAATTTCAAGAAATGCTTTTGGATGCGCTCTAGAGGCTATGGCTTTTTCATTCAAAACGTTTTCCATAGCGTCTTTAATCATCAGTTGCGTGCCAAATTCATTGACGCCAACACTATATATAGCGAATGCCGCAATTATAAAAGCCGCATGATCTATAGATCCCTTTGTCTCTAATTGGGAGTTGATGGTTGGTAAAATAAATATGGGAATTTTGGCGGAACTCTGTGAGCAAATACGATCAATTTGGTCTTTTATATACGTGTTTCCAAAACGTTGGATTAAAGAGAATTTATAATTTTTTAGGTTCACACCCTCTAAATCACCTAAAGTTGGTGTGACTTCGTTACCCATATAGATTCTTAAAAATGAACTGATATCGGCATTACTAGCGGCTTCATCAATGGTTGAATAGCCATATAATGCCCCAAGAATACCTAATACAGAATGGCCTGCATTGAGTAAGCTTAATTTCATTTTTTCGTAAGGCACGACGTCCTCAACAAATTGTGCGCCAACGGTTTCCCAAGCTGGTCGTCCTGCTATAAAATCGTCTTCAATAACCCATTGTTTAAACGGTTCGCAAACCACAGGCCAGGCATCATTAATCCCAGATGTTTCTTTTAGTAATTCTATATCTAAGGCTGATGTGGCAGGTGTAATTCTATCGACCATAGCATTTGGAAATGAGACGTTGTCTTCAATCCATGCTAACAATTCAGGTTCTGCCGTAGTCACATAACTCATTAACATTCTCTTGGTCATATGGCCATTACCTTGAATATTATCGCAAGATTGAATGGTACATCCTTTTAAACCGCGTTCTTTTCTCAGTTTTAAAGCTTGTGTGAGGTAACCAAAAATCGTCTTTGGAGCTTCAGGGTGTTTTAAGTCGTGCTGAATTAAGGGATTGCTAAAGTCGAATTCTTTGGTCGCTTCATTATAATTGTATCCACCTTCTGTAATCGTTAAGGTGATGATCTTAACGTCAGAACTCGCCATTTTCTCAATCACTTTAATAGGATTCTCAGGAGCAAATAAGCATTCCGTTATAGATCCAATAACGCGTTTGGTTAATGTGCCATCGAGTTCTTTTACGATTAAGGTGTATAAACCGTCTTGTTTTTTTAATGTGTTATATATTTTAGTATCAAAGTCTAATAAGGCGACACCACAAATGCCCCAATCTTTACTAGCTTCATCATGTAATAGTTCATCGGTATAAAATGCTTCGTGTGCTCGGTGAAATCCACCAATACCTACATGAACGATGCCAGTTTTTAATTGACTTCTATCATAGGTTGGACAAGGTATTCGTTTTGCAATTTCTGCTAAATTCTCTTGTTTAAGTTCGACTATATGTTCCATGATATTTAGGTGTTTTTGATTTTTCCACGTTGAAGTGCCCAATAGGCCGTAATAAAATAAGTTAAGGTACAGATGAAGGCATATTTATAAAAGACTTCTCTGTTTTGCGTGTATATCGCTTCATCGGCACTTCCGAATAACACAATACACGCTAAGACTACTGTGATGAGTAATGCTATTAAAGATATACTTTTTAATACTTTAGTACCTATTGAGGTGTCTTTAATAATCACCTGCTCTGCTTCTGCTTGTTGTTCTTGAAATTTTGAGATGTTTACGTTTCGTATGTTTTCTTTTTCTTCAGCTTCAGGGTATTTGTCTTTAGCACCATATTTTCTCGCTAACAGCGTATACACGATTATGGTGAAAATCCAAGTGGGTATAAATAGGTAAAAGAAAGACATTACATCTAATGTGTTTAGTCCAAACCCAAATGCTAGACCAAGTGCCCAAGAAGCGATTGCAGGCTTGCTCACGGTTAATTGGCGATAATGCAACCAATAACGTGTATAACCAATACGAGGGAATATTTGATGTTCAGCAAATACAATCGCTCCGACAGGGACTACTAATAAACCAGCATAAGTAAGTAGGGGTAATATTTGAGAGAATACAAAAGGAAAACAAGCGACTACCATGGTCACTAAACCAACAGCTATGGTGGTTTTTTTACGCGAATGATTTTTGAATATGGCTTGTGCTGCTAAACCAGCTCTATAAAGGTTTGCAACCGCAGTTGTCCAACCTGCTACAATAACAATTACAAAGCCAGACCATCCTAAGGCATAATAAGCTACATCACCTGGATCGAGTTCTACAATAGACTTCCCAATGATAACGGCTGCTCCAGCGCCCATAATTCCGGCAGAAATCCATGCGACATAGTGTCCAAACATCATTCCTGTACTGGTGGTTAATCCGTAAGCTTTCTTTTTAGCAAAGCGAAACAAGGCCATGTCTATAAGTCCGAAGTGCGTAATGGTATTGGCAGCCCAAGCAAAGCCAATCACTTCCGTTAAACCGATACCAGGTTCTCCATCACTGTTAATGCCTGTCCAAATAGATTGATCACCTAAGCTTATAAAGTCGCTCCATCCACTAGGTATGGTTTTACCTAATACTTCTAATGATAAGGCTGGTAAAAGGACAAAAGCACCACAAGTAAACATGACGAATAACCAAGGAGCACAGATCCCAGAAAAATCAGAGACGGCCTTAAAACCATATATGGCAATAGACACCACAACCGAACCTACAATTAAAACGATTACTATAAACCATAAATTAGTGGGATACCAATTGAGTTGTGCCGGAATATTAAAAGCAAACCGTACTGCTGTAGCTGATACGGTAATCATAGCTGCAGAAATCACGGTAAAAATAATGACATTCGCCCAATTATATAATTTGGTCATAGAGTCTCCAGCAATTTTGTTGAGGTACGTGTATAAACTTAATCGCGTATCAACGGCTATGGGAGATGTAATAAAGGTCCAGCTTAAAACGGCTAAGATATTACCAATTAACAAGCCTAATAAAATATCTTTGGTTGTAGCGCCTAAGGCTACAAAGGTTGCACCAATAACAAACTCAGTTGCTGCCACATGCTCAGCGGCATAAATTCCTGCAAAATGCGTCCAATTGTGCAATTTATTTTTGGCAATTGGTAGCTGTTCTGCTTCCAAGTTTTGGAACTGTTGAAAATTATTGGATGTGTCCATAATATAATGTATTGAATTTAGCCGATATTGTTTTTACTAGTATAAAGAGCAGTCATTATTATGTTTTAAAATATTGTGATATCTAATTGTAAGACCGTTTTTTGCTTTTCGGGATTCCACATCGCTGTAACTTCTGCAGGAATTTTCACTTTACCTAAATTGATATTTTTATTTAAAGCAGCGCCTACATTAACAATGTTGCCTTGGCCTTCTGTATAAAATGTTTTGTCTGTAATAAAAGACCATGCACCACCGACAAAAAGCGATAGTTTATAATCGTCTTTCTCCCAAACTTTACTTTTTATTTCTAAATAATGAGTCCAAGAGTTTTCTAAATCGCCATTATCTTGAATTTCATAATCTCCTGAACCTCCACCAAGAATTGTTGCAAAATATAACGCTGTATGTTTAGAAACATTAAGGCCAAAGTTTAAATCTACAAAATTGTAGCCTTGATCCCTATCGTAGCTCCAATAGCGTAATTTATCACCTCTTTCTTCAACACCTGTAAAATTATTATGTGAAACTGCTTCAATAAAGACATTTTCTGAAAAACGATACTTTGCATATATCGATAACTCTTGATAATTAGCACTAACATAGTCACCTGTATTACTATTTAAAACATCAATAGTGGTTAAACCCGCTCCGCCCCACAATCCTATGGTCAATTTAGAATTACGTGAATTATATTCTAAACTTGTTGCAAACATGGCGCCTGGGTGGACAACAAACCCATGCCAGGTATGCATGTTTTTTAAATGCGCGTTCATACTAAATGGCATGTAATCGTCTTGCGTCTCCATCTCTTCTTCTTGTGCAGCGATTACATGACATCCAAAAAACAATAAACAACATAACATTGGTAAATAAAGATTTCCCAAATTAAGAGTTGTCTTGTTTACCTTGTTCTTTGCCAAATTGTTTTCTATATTTTTCATTTGATGTGTTTTAAACGTCAAAAACTTACAAACGTCATTTTTACGTTTATTTTTCAAATGTATAGTAAAAAAATGATAAAATCCAAATTAAAATAAAATAATGTGTGTTAAATTATTCATTATGTATGCTATATTGATAATTTAAGCGTTAGTTTTGGTATCGTTAAAATCTTGAATTATTAGTGTTAATATGACGTTTAATATTATTTTTTTATATATTAGACGTCCATAAAGTAACTTGTTATTTCTTATTAAATAAGCCTATGAAACCTGAATTAATATTGAATATATCTGTTGATTGCGTTGTGTTTGGATATGATTTAAGTACTAAATCTTTAAATGTATTAGTGATAAAACGTTTCCTAGAATCTGAAACTAAAAAAGAGGTTTTGGTTGATGATTATGTATTAACAGGCTATCATGTTTACACTAATGAAACGTTAGATGACACTGCGACGCGCGTCTTAAAGGAATTAACAGGTTTAACGGGTCAATATAAAAAGCAATTTAAAGCCTTTGGTGATCCAGATCGATTGCTCAACCCAAAAGATTTGATATGGATAAAAAATGCAGAATTTCATGAAAGAACTACCACGATCGCCTATTACTTTCTATTAAAAACCGAAGAGGTCGATTTAAAAAACAACACTTCACAAGCGCAATGGTTTCCTGTAGATGCCTTACCTGAGTTGGGATTTGATCATAAACAAATTATACTAGAAGCTTATGAAGATCTCAAAGGAAAGTGTTTATCTGAACCTATTATATTTGAGTTACTACCCGAAAAGTTTACTATAAATGAAGTTCAAGATTTATATCAGTCTATATTAGGAATTACCATTGACAATCGAAATTTTAGACGCAAATTGATAAATAAAAAATACATCATTGCATTAGACGAAAAACAAGTTGGCGTGTCTAAAAAGCCTGCACAGCTTTATATGTTTAGTAAAGAGGTTTATGATAAGGTATTTCAAAAAAATTATTTAATTAGTATATAGTCGACTTCATCAGTGCTAAAAGAAAAAGGGATTCAATTTGATTTTTTAGACATGTGTGAGCTTAAGTTATTAAATAAGCAACACTTAGCCTTCATTCAATCGATTCAATACTTCCAGTCCTTCCATAGATATTAGGAGATGCATAAATATAGCATGTAAAAAACATGAACAATTAAGTTAAGCTTAACAGCAAAAAACATATAATAAAGTACCTTTGTTTCATTGTTATTTGAAGTCTAAATCTTCACTTATTTTTAATCCAAATCTTTTATTATGAAACATTCAATTATAGTAGTTTTAGCGCTATTATTAAGCTTAACGTCTTATGCACAATTTCAAGTTTCGGCTAGTGGTGGCTATGCCATAGGCAGTGCCGGAATGAAAATTGGTGAAATACAAACTGTAAATAAAACCGAAAACACCTATGGTAGTTACGGTGAAGGTTTAAACACACAAATACGAGGAACGTATTTCTTTAATGATACGTTTGGTGCCGATTTAAGTTTAGGGTATTTACATGGTGATGATCAAACCGTATCAGAAATTAATGCACCAGGTGTTGAGGTTGATGCTGTTGCTAGAGCCCGTGCTTTTGGTGCTGCTCTGTCTTTAGTTTATAAATTTAATAATAATGTATATGGCCGTTTAGGGGCTTTAGTAAAGTTAGGAGGAAAAACGGAAGCTGTTGCTTATCAAAATATGGTCATGTCTGATGATCAAGCTGCAGGATTATCACAAGCCTACGGAACAGATATTCCTTCTGGATCTAGCTTTGAAACGAATTTTGTAGAAGACTATCATGGTCAATTCCCCTTAGGGTTCGTTGCTGCTATTGGTTATGAATATCCAATAAGTACTAATTTTAGTGTTTTTGCTGAAGCTGAATATTATGGTATTAGTTTGAAACGTAAAGATTCTGAAATTGTAGAATTTAATACTGATATTGTAAGACCTGATGGAACAACTGCAGTACAAGGGTTTTATTCTTTAAATAACTTACCTGAAGGTACCAATAGAACGACGACTTATGTTGATGAGATTGCACCAGAAGATAATTATGAGGGCTCGTCAAAAGAATTAGCAGTAAAAGTACCGTATTCTTCTTTCGGGATTAACTTTGGAATTACATATAAATTTAAAAGCGCTAGTGCAGCCACTACGAGATAATACGCTTAGCTTATAATTTAAAAAAAACTCCTAATACTATACATATTGGGAGTTTTTTTATGTGTTATTCTTAATTTAACTCATCCATAATTTCGGCAAACAATTTATAAGACCGAATTCTGTCATTTATATCATATAAATGCGTGACTGCAATAAGTTCGTCTGCTTTAGTTTGTTCTAAAAACTCTTTAACCTGTGCTTTTACTTTAGATTTACTACCAATAAATGAATACTTCAACATTTGGTGGACTTGCGGATTTCTCATAATATCTCTCAAGTCTTCCGTCATGTCTGTTGGAGGTTGCACTTTTGCGCGTCTGCCTGTAAAAATGCCTACAACCATGCGGATTAATGAGGTAGCTAGGCGTTCGGCTTCTTCGTCTGTGTCTGCAATAATGATGTTTACGCCAGCCATAACGTAGGGTTTTTCTATAACTTCTGACCGTTGAAATTCGTTGCGATAAATAGTTATAGCATCCCATAAATGTGTGGTTGCAAAATGACTAGCAAAAGCATAGGGTAGTCCTTTTTTTGCTGCTAAATGCGCACTATCCGTACTAGACCCTAAAATATAAATAGGTACCTCTACTCCTTCGGCTACGGTTGCACGTACCTTGGCGTCTTCATTTTTTGAAGAAAAAAAGGTTTGTATTTTATTAACTTCATTTGGAAACGAATGTGCGGCTTGCATAAAGTCTGAACGAATGGCTTCTGCCGTTTCTCTATCTGTTCCTGGAGCTCGTCCTAACCCTAAATCAATACGATTAGGATATAGCGCGCCTAGCGTACCAAATTGTTCTGCTATAATTAACGGAGAATGGTTAGGTAACATTATGCCACCTGAACCTACATGTATTGTTTTAGTGCCTTGCGCTACGTAGCCAATAAGTACCGACGTTGCACTACTTCCTATGTTTTCAGCATTATGATGTTCTGCTAACCAAAATCGCTTATAACCAAAACGCTCAGCTTGTTGTGCTAATTTTAAAGCGTTATTAAAAGTCTGTTTTAGTGTTTGTCCCTCAGAGACTAAGGCTAAGTCTAAAATAGAATATTTTATTTGTTTAGGATTCATAAATATATTCAAGTAAAAAAATTGGGTTAAAACGATAAATTTACAACAACATAGTCGATTTATTTAGTAAATATTTACAATACCATTCGAAATACTATTGTTTCTGTAGGTATTATTGGACTCTATTTTTAAAGTGTTTTAGTGTTTATAATACCGCAGACGACTAGGTGATTTTATTCTGATTTGGTGGGTTCCTGCCTTCGTAGGAATGACAGGTGATATTGAATGCGCTTTTGGATTCAATTGGATCAGTGAATTCTTGGTTTTGCAGTAATTACAAGTGTTCTCTGTGGTACTATGTTACTTTTTCTTTCTCCAAACAAAGTAACTGATAATAAGCAATATAGGTAACACAATAAAAACGATCACATCAAACGGACTTGAAAAATCGATCCCTGAGTTTTGCCCTGGATTTGGTGTTCCTGAGGGTATTTGTGCAAGTAATTTGGTATATGTTGTTAGCATGTTCTTTAATTAACGGATTAAATGTTTTAATTCTTCAAGTTAAAGAATTTCAACTAAAAAACCGTGAATATTATGTTAAGCTAATGCGATCAACGGATTAAAACTAGCTCAATCTTATTGGGGATGATCTCTTTTAAAATCTTCGTTCAGCAGTTTTTCTTGTTGTTCTAATTCTTGCTTGGCTTTAAAAATATAGTTGGCATCACGATTAGGCTCACTAGCTAAACGTCTTAAGCTTTCTTCGTCGTATTTAATAAAATTTTCAACTTGTTTCTTTAAAGCTTCTTTTTTAAATCCGACTTTAGTGAGTACATCAGTAGCCATTGTTAGAGACGTTTCTAAGGTTTCGCGATAAATATTATCTATACCTAAATTGACCAATTCATAGGCATCATATCTATTTCTTGCTCTAATCATGAGTTCTACATGTGGATATTTTTCTTTTACGCGTTTGGTAATTTGATACGCTGCATCTGGATTGTCAATAGCACAAATTAAAATTTTAGCATTCGCAATTCCTGCAGATTCTAATAAATCGAGACGTGTGGCATCTCCATAATATACTTCGAATCCCATTTTTCTTAAAAAATCGACCCGATTGGAGTCGTGATCTAATATTGTAGCTTCCACATCGTGCGACCTTAAAAAGCGACCAACGGTATTTCCAAAACTGCCAAAACCCACTAGTATAATTTTTCCATCTTTTTTATGGTCTGTATCCATTGGTCTTTCAACAGATTCTTTTGTGCCTATTCGCGGTAAGATTAGTCGCTCGTTAATCATCCCAATAATTGGTGTAATGGCCATAGTTAAGGCTGTAATAACAAGCATAATATCGAGTTGTTCTTGTTCTAGAATGTTAGATTGAAACGCAAAGGATAAGACAACAAAAGCAAACTCACCAACTTGTGATAAACTGAAGGTTAGTATTAAATTTTGATCAATTTTTAGTTTAAAAATGAGGCCTGTAATAAATAACACAAATGCTTTTATAGCGATAACGGCAATTAAAATACCTCCAATGGTTAATGGGCTGTTCGCAATAACAATAAAGTTAATAGATGCACCAACAGCCAAAAAGAACAAACCTAACATGAGGTTTTTAAAGGGTTCTAAGGTACTTTCTAATTCGTGTTTAAATTCACTATTTGATAGCACGACTCCACCTAAAAACGCTCCTAAAGCTGGACTCAACCCTACATATTCCATTAAAAATGAAATTCCAAAAACGATTAAAAATGCGGCTGCGATTAGAAGCTCTCTAACTCCAGATTTCACGACTTTACGTAACATTGGCACAATTAAATAACGACCTGCGACAATAATTAAAGCTACAGACAGTATAATGGCAAGCGTTTGCAATCCTATTGGTAAACTATCTAACAGATTCACCTGTTCGCCATGATTATTATGCGATGATACGTTTTCTGATGCTGATGCCGATAATAACGGAATAGCACCAATCATAAAAATGACTATAATATCTTGAAACAATAAAATAGAAAAGGCCGAAGTTCCAGATGTTGTGGCCATTAAGCCTTTTTCTTTAATAGTTTGTAGTACAATAGCTGTAGAAGATAAAGCAACAGCCATAGAAATGACAAGCGCCACTATAGAGTCGTAACCAAACGAGGTAAAGCATACATAAGACAAGAGCATTGTAGCGGCGACTTGAATGCCTCCCATACCTAAAATGGTCTTACGCATGTTCCAAAAATTCTTGGGTTCAATTTCTAGACCTATTAAGAATAGCATAATCACCACTCCAAACTCAGCAAAATGCATAATGTCTTGGCCTTCTTCTCCAATAACTCCTAATAGATACGGACCAATTAAAATGCCTGCGAACAGGTAACCTAATACAGAACTTAGACCTAGTCGCTTGGCAATAGACACACATATTACAGCTGCTGCTAATAACATTATAGCTTCAAAAAGTAAGCTTCCAGTCATAATATATTTAAGGTATTTATATTGTGCTCTGCTTCTATTGTGGAGATTTACAGCGGCGTCAATATGTGGTTATTTTCGAATGTAGACGAAAAATAAATAGAAATCCTTAAATATTAAATATAATTAATGAAAAAATAAATTGAACGATTATTAGGTGAGTAGATGAGCATTAACGAAATACTTCGATTTTTATCGCGAGTAAATACTAGGCATAATTACTTTTATGACATTAAACTAAACGAAATCTTAATCCCTTGAATCACCATACCTGTACCAATAATGGCGATGATTAAACCCATGAGTTTACCTATTACAGAGATGACATTATTTCCAACAATTTTAACCACATAACTACTCAAACTAAAGGTGACGTACGTAATGATGCTCATGGATCCAAAAATGGCAATCACTAAAAATATTTTTAAAGGCTCGACATTGGCAACAAAATTCATTGCCGTAACAATAGTTCCTGGTCCTGCTAAAATTGGAATAGCAAGTGGAGAGATCGCTATGTTTTCGTCTTCATCTACATTTTTTATGTTTTTTACATTAGATTTTTTAGACTGTAACATCTCAAAACCTATGAAAAAAATTAATATGCCTCCTGTGATTTTAAATGCTGGAATACTGATATTGAATAATTCGAATATAAACTTACCAAGAAGAATGAATACGGTTACTATAATAAAGGCAATTATATTAGCACGCTTGTTAATGTCCTGCTTGGTTTTTCTATCGTCTCCCTGTGTAAGTGATAAAAAAACAGTCATGTTTGAGATGGGGTTAGTAATAGCAAAAAAACCCGTAAATACAGTGATTGAAAACGTTATTAGGTTATCCATTTTATTAAAAAAATTAATCGCGCAAGAACTTAAATTATCACAATATAAACAAAGTAATTAAGATTTATTTGTAGCACAGTAAAAATTGAAAAAATGACAGGTGCTTTTTACTATTTATTTGCTTTACATAAATATATTTTCTTATTATTACATTATATCGCAATATAACGAGATGAACTTCAGCTATAAAAATATTCTAGAAAACGCCTATCATGAAATTCAACAAAAGGACAATGATGGTAAAATAGCGACCTACATTCCTGAATTAGCCCATGTAGCGCCGTCAAAATTTGGTGCTCATATGACTTGTTTAGATGGTACAAGTTTAGGAATCGGCGATCATATAGAGAAATTTTCAATACAAAGTATCGCTAAAGTATTGTCACTAACCTTAGCATACAAGTTAGTTGGTGAGACGCTATGGGAACGTGTAGATGTGGAACCATCGGGTACTAAATTCGACTCTTTATTGTTGCTAGAAACCTATAAAGGAGTTCCTCGTAATCCGTTTATAAACTCTGGTGCCATTGTGATTTGCGATATATTAATTTCGCAATTGGATAATGCAAAAGAAGCATTTCTTCATTTTGTACGCGATTTAAGCGATTTACCAAACCTTACCTACTCCGATAAAATAGCAGATTCTGAGAAACGTACAGGCTTTAGAAACGTCGCGCTGTGTAATTTTATAAAGTCCTTAGGAAATATTAAAAACGATCCTGATGACGTCCTCGACTTTTATTTTGATATGTGTTCGCTTGAAATGACATGCCAGCAACTTTCACACACTTTTATGTTTTTAGCGAATGATGGTTGTAAAGTATCAGATGGAAAACCAATTATTACCGTAAATAAATCTAAACGAATCAATGCCTTAATGTTAACATGTGGTTTCTATGATGAATCGGGAGAGTTTGCCTTTAGAGTTGGGTTACCTGGTAAAAGTGGTGTTGGTGGTGGCATTGTGGCGTTATATCCAGATAATTATACCATAGCCGTTTGGAGTCCATTGCTTAACGAACATGGTAATTCTTGTAAAGCGATGAAATTACTTGAAGAAGTGACAACACATTCAGAAATGAGTATTTTTTAAACTGGGTATTTGTACCGGTTACTACTATAAGTAAGATTAATTCTCCAATTATCCCCTAGCTGAGCGCTTAGACGAATTACTTTAAGGCCATTTAAATTTTTCAAAATTTGAGAAGTATAAACCTTTGTTAAAAAAAAGAATGAACGTTCATTTTTATCGTATATTTGCATCAGAATTAAACACAATGGCAAAACTTCAGAAAAGTATAGACAAACGTAATGCACTGGTTAAGGCAACCATAGAATTGGTTAACAACAACGGATTTCATGCGACACCCATGAGTAAAATTGCTAAAATGGCTAAGGTGTCACCAGCAACGATTTACTTATACTTCGAAAACAAACAAGATTTAGTGAATCAAACTTATATAGATGTTAAGGCTGAGTATACCAACTATGCTTTCGCCAATTTTGAGCCTAATATGCCAATTGAAGCGGGATTTGAATTAATTTGGAAACGTATCGCTGATTTTAAACTCAACGAATGCGAGCATGCTATGTTTTTAGCACAGTGTGATAATACTCCCATAATAGATGAGGAAAGTAGACAGGAAGGTATAAAACACCTACAGCCACTACTCGATCTGTGGGAACGCGGAAAAAAAGAAGGTATTATAAAACCAATGACCAACTACATGTTGTACGCCTACTCTATTAATCCACTATCATTTTTAATGATGTCAGAAAAAAGAGGTGTTCTAAAATTAGATCAATCGCAATTAAATGATGCTTACCAATCGGCTTGGAGCAGTATCAAAATGTGTCATTAAGATGAAAAAGACAGCCATCATATTAGGCGCAACTGGTTTAACCGGGAGCCTATTGCTTCAAAAATTAATTGATGATGATAGTTATGGTCATATCCTATTGTTTTCGCGTTCTAAAATTGAAAACCTACCTAGTAATGTCACGCAATTTATAGGTGACCTTTTAACGTTAGAAGATTTCAAGTCGCAATTTATAGCCGATGAAGTTTATTGTTGTATTGGTACAACAGCGAAGAAAACTCCAGATAAAAATCTATATAAAAAGATTGATTATGGAATTCCTGTAACAGCTGCAAAGCTCGCCAAGGAAAATAATATAAATACGTTTTTAGTGATCTCAGCAATGGGAGCTAATAAAAACAGTAAGGTTTTTTATAATAAAACGAAAGGCGAAATGGAAGACGCTGTATTAGCACAACATATAAAAAACACTTTTATTTTAAGACCCTCACTAATTGGTGGTAATCGTAAAGAAAGTCGACTATTGGAAAACATAGGTCTAGCTATATTTAGGATTATTCAACCCTTATTTATAGGAAAGTTGAAGCAATATAAAATTATTGAAACAGAAGACATTGCTCAAGCAATGATCAACTTAGCAAAGAATTCAATTCGTGCTGAAGTCATTTTGACTTCAGACGAAATAAAACAAATTTCAAAAACAATTAAGTAAAAAAATCATATGGAATTATTAGATAAATTAAATTGGAGATATGCGGCTAAAGCCATGAATGGTGAAAAAGTAGCAGAAGATAAAATAGAACGCATTTTAGAAGCAGCACGTTTAGCACCAACATCAAGCGGTTTACAACCATTTGAAATTATCATGATTAAAAATCAAGATGTAAAAGAAAAAATTAAACCAGTTGCTTGGAACCAATCGGTAATTACAGACTGCTCTCACCTACTCGTCTTTGCAGCTTGGGATACGTATACGGAAGATCGAATTAATTACATGTTCGATTTAACCAATGAGATCCGTGGTTTTAAAAATGAAGGTTGGGAAAATTACCGACAAATGTTATTGAGCTCGTATCCACAAAAAGATGCCGAAGAAAATTTTAATCACGCTGCCAAACAAGCCTATATCGCTTTTTCACAAGCCTTAGCAGCTGCTGCTTTTGAAGGTGTTGATGCCACTCCAATCGAAGGTTTTGATCCCGCCGCTGTAGATGAAATTTTAGGGTTAAGAGAAAAAGGCTTACGTAGCGCCGTATTATTACCACTTGGCTACAGAAAAGAAGATAAAGATTGGTTAGTAAACCTTGTAAAAGTGAGAAAACCAATGGAAGAACTAGTATCAGTAATTGACTAAAAACATTAAATTATGACAAAGACCATTTTATTAAAAAATAGACCAGAAGGAAAGCCTTCAATATCAGATTTCGAATTTATATCAGAGGAAATTGATACCGCATTAGCTAAAGGAGAATTACTATTAGAAACCAAATATGTTTCTGTAGATCCTTATTTAAGAGGACGTATGAGTGATGCTAAATCGTATGTGCCACCATTTCAACTCAATAAACCGATTCAGTCTGGTGTCGTTGCAAAAGTACTTGAATCTAAAAATGACAAATTTGCATCCGGAGATTATGTTTCTGGGATGTTAAATTGGCAAACACAACAAATTTCACATGGCGAAGGTCTCACAAAAGTAGATCCGTCTAAAGCTCCATTATCTGCCTATTTAGGTATTCTTGGTATGACAGGTTTAACAGCTTACACAGGATTAACTCAAATCGGAAAACCTAAAGCAGGAGAAACCTTAGTTGTATCTGGAGCAGCTGGTGCTGTTGGTTCTGTTGTAGGACAAATTGGAAAAATACTGGGACTTAAGGTTATTGGTATTGCAGGTACAGATGAAAAAATAGAGCTTCTTAAAAGTAAGTTCGGTTTTGATGCTGGTATCAATTATAAGACAACAAAAGATATGAAAGCTGCCATTGCAGAAGCGGCACCAAATGGCGTAGATATCTATTTTGATAATGTCGGTGGACCGATCTCAGATGCTGTATTAGTTAACATTAATAGATTAGCACGAATTATTGTATGTGGAGCGATTTCGGTGTATAATAACACAGAAGTACCAAAAAGTTTAAGCGTACAACCGTTCTTAGTCAAAAATAGTGCTTTAATGCAAGGCTTTATTGTTTCTAATTATACAGATAAATTTCCTGAAGCGATTGAACAATTATCAAATTGGTTAGCACAAGATAAATTGACCTATTCTGAAACTATTGTAGAAGGTTTCGATAATATTCCACAAGCATTCATCGATTTATTTGATGGTAAAAACAAAGGAAAAATGGTAGTAGAGGTTTAAAACCGATTTGTTACTACTTTGAAGAATAGAAATTAATGAAATTATAAAATAAAGAATTATGAACAATTTTGAATTTAAAAACCCTACCAAAATCATTTTTGGAAAGGACACGATAGAAAAACTAGAAAACGAAATCCCTAAAGACGCTAAAGTATTATTGCTTTACGGCGGAGGAAGTATTAAGAAAAATGGCATTTACGATCAGGTAAAAACAGCTTTGTCTAAAGTAGATGTTGTAGAGTTTGGCGGTATTCCGGCAAATCCAGAATACGCTAAATTACTAGAGGCTTTAAAAGTAATAAAAGACGAAAATATTACGTATTTATTAGCCGTTGGTGGTGGGTCTGTCATTGATGGGACTAAGTTTTTATCAGCTGCAGCTTTATATGAAGGTGATACTCCTTGGGATATTTTAACCCAAAACATTAGAACTGAAAAAGGAATGCCTTTTGGAACGATTTTAACCTTGCCAGCAACTGGTTCTGAAATGAATTCAGGTTCGGTTATTACAAGAGCAGAAACCAAAGAAAAATTAGCTATGGGAGGGCCAGGATTATTTCCTGAGTTCTCCATATTAGACCCTCAGGTGATTACCTCTATTCCAGAACGTCAATTGGCCAATGGATTAATGGATTCATTCACCCATGTTTTAGAGCAATATATGACGTATCCAATTGGAGCGCTGTTGCAAGATCGTTTTGCTGAAAGCATTTTACAAACCATTATTGAAGTGGCTCCAAAAGTATTAAAAGACCCAACAGATTATAAAGCAGCGTCTAATTTTATGTGGAGTTGTACGATGGCCTTAAACGGATTAATCCAAAAAGGAGTGCCTACGGATTGGGCTGTGCATGCGATGGGACATGAGTTAACGGCGTTATTTGGAATAGATCACGCGCGTACTTTGGCCATAATTGCACCAAGCCATTACAAATTTAATTTTGAAGCAAAAAAGGAAAAATTAGCACAATACGCAGAACGTGTTTGGAATATAACCGAAGGTAGCATAGACGATAAAGCGTACGCGGCTATTGAAAAAACAACTGAATTTTTCCATGAATTAGGTATTAAGACGAAACTATCGGAGTATACAGAAGATTATGAAGGTACAGCTGAAGAAATAGCAAAACGTTTTACGGATCGTGGATGGAAAACCTTAGGTGAGCATCAATCATTGTCTCCAGATAAAGTAGAAAAAATTGTAAAAATGGCTTACTAATTTTAAACTAAATGTCAGTTCGAGTATCCCGGCTTTTCCGTCGGGATGTATCGAGAACAGCTTTTTTAACACTCAAACTGATAATAGAAATTACAAAAATGAAAACACTGCAAACCGTAGTAGTAATTCTATCATTAATTACAGCGTCAAGTTGTAAAAAACATAACGTTTCTGAAACCGTTTCAGAAGCAAAAAAAGAATTAAAAACAGAAAAGAAAATGAAGGTATTATTTGTATTAACATCTCACGATAAATTAGGAGATACAGGAAAGAAAACAGGATTTTGGGTTGAAGAATTCGCAAGTCCTTATTACACCTTATTAGATAAAGGCGCGGCTATAACAATAGCAACCCCTAAAGGAGGTGCTGCACCAATAGACCCAAGTAGTGATTCGCCAGATGCAGCAACTGAAGCTACTGAACGTTTTAATAAGGACGCAGAAGCCAAAAATAAAATAGCAAACACTAAAGTTTTAGCAGCTATGAATCCAGATGATTTTGATGCTGTATTTTATCCAGGAGGTCATGGTCCTTTATGGGATTTAACTAATGATGCTAATTCAGTAGCATTAATTGAAAAGTTCGATCGCCAAAATAAACCTATTGCTTTTGTTTGTCATGCACCAGCAGTTTTAAAAGACGTGAAAAATGAAGACGGTTCAGCCTTAGTAAAAGGTAAACAAGTGACTGGTTTTTCTAATTCTGAAGAAGCTGCAGTGGGTTTAACAGAAGTTGTGCCGTTATTATTAGAAGATATGCTTATTGAAAACGGAGCTTTATATTCAAATGCCGACCAATGGGCGCCTTATGCCGTACAAGATGGTAACCTTATTACTGGGCAAAATCCTGCATCGTCAGAGTTAGTTGCAGAAAAATTATTAGAAACATTAAAATAATCAATTCCCTAAGTTGATTAATAGCGAGAAGCCTGTATAACTTTATGTTTGCAGGCTTTTTATATTTAAAACAGGGATGCTTTTACTTTAAAAAAGTTATTTTTAGTGATAGCATGACATCAGTTTGATTATAGTCAATTTTAAAATGTATTGCGATAATAATAGTGATTGTTCTTGAATATATTGGGTACAAAGAAAACAGTAAAGCAAAAAACATGAAACCAAAAACATTAACTTCAATCTTATTCAGCGCATTATTATTATTATTAGTCTCAGCCTGTAAAGATAATAATGACAACGAGCGGTATCTAATTAACAATACACCAGACACAGCTGGTATTGGATATATAGAAACCAGCGATGCACCTGCTGACATATATACCACTATTATTTCTAATTTAAACTCTAATGATAATATTGGTATTGTTGCAGAAGTCAACCACTCTGAAAACGCACAAAATGTTGGCTTATCTTTAGATTTTACAAAAACAGTATATTTTGGAAATCCGGCTTTAGGAACTCCCGTGATGCAGAATAATATTGAAGCCGGATTAGATCTTCCTCAGCGAATTACGGTTTATAGAGATGAAGATGGAGATACCGTTGTTACATATAATTCTATAGATTATATAATTAATAGGCATAATTTGGGAAATTTATCAACTACAACTATGATTGCAGATGCACTTTCAAATATCGTAAGCACTGCAACCACTAAAGAAGTGATTTTAAATGCTGTAAATACCCAACAAACTGATGGAATTATGTCCGTAACAAGTACTACCGATTTCGATAGCACTTATAATTCGATTATATCAACTTTAAACGGTTTAGACAATATTACTATAATGGCAGAATTAGATCACCAGGCCAATGCCCAAAGTGTTGATATGGATTTGATGCCTGCTAAACTTATAATTTTCGGAAATCCGGAATTAGGAACACCATTGATGTCAGCGTCAAAAACGACAGCCTTAGAATTACCTCAAAAAATGTTAGTTTATGAAGACAGCAACGGAGAGGTGAAAATTTTATACAACGATCCCTTTTATATAGCTGAAAGACATGATATTGATACTAATGACGAAACCCTAACAACGATTTCTCAAGCCTTACAAAATATAGCAGCTTCTGGAGCTTCAGCAGACTAAAAGCAATATACCTTTTGATCCAAGCTATAGTATTAAAAACAGAACTCTTCAAATTAAACCAGCCTATTTATTTCGACGTTACAGGGAAAAAGCTGGTAAAAGTTTGATATTGAAATTTTAGAAATTTCATATGCCTATAAATTTTTTATAGGCTTTTTGTTTTAGTCCTATTTCAATTCAAAATTATTGATCTACACCACTAAACATTTGTATTTTTGCGCCGCATTTAATGAGCAGGCTTATTATTAAGATACCATAACATGATTATATCTAAATTACATTACATATCTCAAGGAAACACTCCTGAAGATCACCTTAAAAATATTCAAAGTGCATGTACATCTGGTATCGAGTTAGTACAATTGCATTTAACTGATGTTCCGGAGGCTAAATATTTAGAGATTGCCAAAGCGGCTAGAGATATCACGTTTCATTTTCAAACCCGATTAATCATCAATGGGAATTATAAAATAGCTAAAGTCGTAAAAGCCGAAGGTGTACATTTAGAAAAATCAGACCTATGCCCTACTGAAATCAGACCACATTTACATACCTGGCAAATTATTGGTGCCACAGCAAACACCTTAGAAGATTGTGAAGCATTACTTGTTAAAGACATCGATTATATTACGTTAGAACCTTTTAGAACATCAACGAAAGATAGTTCAACTATCACTTTAGGTATAGAAGGCTATACCGCTATTAATAATGCATTAATATCAGAAACGCCAATTATAGGTTGTGGTCATATTACTACAGATGATGTCACAGATATATTAGAAACTGGTATTTCTGGGATTGCGGTTTCTGAGGCCATCACTCAAAATTTCGACAGCATAAAACAATTCAATCTGTTACTAAAAGCATCTGCAACCGGAGAGATCCGTCACACGTTTAATTAAACTAACATTGACTTCTTCGCAACAATAAACTACTTCTAAATCGTGTCCGATATGTGGATTTATTTAGGCTTATTAGCCGCCCTTTTTTTAGGCTTACACAACTTATGTAAAAAACATGCCGTACAGGGCAATGAGGTGTTTCCTGTGCTTTTTGGTACTGTTTTTTCTGGTTTTTTAGTGCTATTACCGCTCTATTTAGGTTCTATTTTTTTTGAAGAACAACTTATAAAAATGCAGTTGTATATTTCAGAGATATCGTGGCAAGTTCATGGATTTATTGCAATAAAATCAGCTATCATGGCAAGTTCATGGATATTGGCTTATCAGGCCTTAAAGCATTTGCCTATAACTATTGTTACACCTATTCGATCTGCTGGGCCGTTTTTCACCTTTATCGGTGCGATTTTAATTTACCAAGAGCAACCTAATACATTTCAGTGGCTTGGTTTCTTCCTTATTATTTTTTCGGTGTTATTATATTCAAAAATCGGCAAGAAAGAAGGCATCATCTTTAAACGCAACAAATGGATTCTTGCTATTATTGCCGCTACGTTTTTAGGTGCTTCAAGTGGTTTGTATGATAAGTTTTTAATTCAGAATTTATCTTTAACTCCGCAAACCTTACAATTTTGGTTTTGCTTTTATACCGTTTTAATACTATTTATTATTTTATCCATAACCTGGTTTCCTTTTCCAGAAAAACGAAAAGCCTTCACGTTTCGTTGGACCATTATTGCTGTTGGTGTGTTGTTAGTCGCTGCAGATTACTTCTACTTTAAAGCTTTGCAAGATCCTGATGCTTTAATTATGTTGTTGTCTGCCGTAAAACGAAGTCAGATTCTAATTGCTGTGGTTGTCGGTGGTTTAATTTTTAAGGAACAAAATAAGCGTAAAAAATTAGTGCCGCTTACTGGCATTATGATTGGAGTCTTTTTAATCTTGTACGCCACCTAAAGTGATCTAGTCTCACCACACTGTATTAAAACACTTCGCTTTAAGCAAATCCATCAAGAATTTATGCGTCCAAGTCAATAGTCGTAAGTCTTTATTTTTAAATTGAATCAAACCTTAAAAAAGAAAGACTTATGAATAAAGAAAGCAAACAAAACCAGTACAATTCAGATATTACAGAAGAAGACAAAAAAAACCTTAGGTGACAAATCTGGGAATTTAAGACAAGACAATGGAGATGATGAAATTCTTAAAAAACGAGAAAATGAGCCCGATTTTGCTGCTAAGAATTTAGATATTCCTGGTGGACGTAACGCAAGACCAATTACAAATGATAGACATTCTGATGAAGAAAACCGTCATCACAGTCTTGGTAGCGATCATAATGAGAATCTTGAGTTAGATATTGAAAATAATAAGGACAAATGATAACACGGCATTAAATTTAGTGTAACATTAAATTATCATTAAAACTACTTTTATTATTTGGCTCTAAACTTCATTTTCTGGAACTTTACAAAAAAAATGCAATGACAATATTTGTAGATATGGATGATGTGTTAGCCGATACGTATGGCAAACACATAGAGTTATATAATAAAGAACACCAACAAGAATTACACATCAATCATATTACGTCTGGCGAAATGTGGCAAAATGTGCCCGAAGTTCATCACGATAGTATTAGAAAGCACGCTTTACAACCTGGATTTTTTAGAGATCTAGCTCCTATAAAAGATAGTATATTAGTTATGGAGGCTCTTTACAATAAACATGAAGTGTATATTGCAACTGCGGCCACACAATTTCCAAACTCATTAACAGAAAAAAGCGAGTGGTTAGATGAGCACATGCCCTTCATTACTTGGCAACATCGTATAATGTGTGGCGATAAATTTATTTTAAATGGTGACTTACTCATTGACGATAGAACCTATAATTTAGAAAAATTTGAAGGTGACACGTTATTATTTAACTCACCTCACAATGTTGAAGATACAGGCTATAAAAGAGTAGCGACTTGGGAAGAAATTGCCTCACTTTTGTTATAAATGCTATTATTGTAGACAGTAAGGAGTACTTTTAAAAAGAAGCAAAAGCCCTCGAAGCATTGAGTGAAACGTGGTTTTGAATCACATAAAAAAAGATCGCAACATTGTAAAAGAGATTAGGAAGAACGCATAGTTAACTTAAAGAATACACATAAAAAAAATCCCGATTAACTCGGGATTTTTATTCTATAAATAAAGGCGTTTTAATACTTTATGTCATTTAAAAACTCATTTACACGTTCTTTAGATTCACCTGTACGTTTCTGAATTTTTCCAACGATTTCATCTTCCTTACCTTCTGCATAATCTAAATCATCATCGGTAAGTTCGCCCCATTTTTGTTTTAGTTTTCCTTTCGCAATATTCCAATTGCCTTTTGCTTTATCTTGCCATGGTTTATCCATAATTTCTATAGTTTTTAAGTTGTTGAAGTAAACCGCTTTGATTTACTATTATAAAAGTAAGAGAAACTACAGTGAGTTATTGACGCTAAACATTTAGTTATTGATGCAAATAACCACAATAAAAAGTTAATATGATTTATACTATTATCGACGTTGAAACCACAGGGCAAAGTAATCGCATCACAGAAATTTCCATATTTAAATACGATGGCAATACTGTAATAGATGAGTTCACTTCTTTAGTCAACCCAGAAACTTACATTCCTCAGCATATTACTGCCCTGACAGGTATTGATGACCATATGGTTGCAGACGCTCCACGTTTTGAAGAGGTGGCACAAGATATTTTGAGCATAACTGAACATACTATTTTTGTAGCTCACAACGTCAACTTTGATTATAAGGTTATTAATGGTGAATTTCAGCGTATTGGTTTAGAATTCACACGAAAAAAATTGTGTACGGTTCGATTATCTCGACGATTATTACCAGGACACCGGTCGTATAGTTTAGGGAAACTATGTAAAGCCTTAGATATTAATTTGGTCGGAAGACACCGAGCCAGAGGTGATGCAGAAGCGACCGTCATTTTATTCGAATTGTTATTGCAGCAAACTAAAGCTTCTGAAGTATTTAACGAATTTCTAAATAAGAATTCTAGAGAAGCAACCTTGCCTCCTAACCTACCAAAAGCCACTTTTGAAGCCTTGCCACATGCTGCAGGTATTTATTACTTTAAAGATAAAAAAGGGAAAATCATTTACGTTGGAAAAGCTAAAGATCTCAAAAAGCGTGTATTAAGTCATTTTTACAGCAAGATTAAAAAGTCCCAAGACATGGTAAGAGAAACCGCAGATATCGATTTTGAGGTTTCAGGAAGTGAACTTATTGCCTTATTAATGGAAGATGCAGCTATTAAGCATCATTTTCCGACTTATAATAAATTATCCAAACGAACGGTTCAAACGTTTGCTATTTTCTCGTATGAAGATCGAAAAGGAATTTTACACTTAGCCAGCAATAAAGGCCGTTTGGTACCGAATCCTATTATTACGTTTTTCAATATTAGAGATTTACGGTCTTACGTAGAAAAGGTTTGTGCTAAATTTAATTTATGTCCTAAGTACTGCCATTTACAAGAGTCCGTTTCAGAGTGTTCTCATTATAGTATTCAAAACTGTAAAGGAATTTGCAGAGATGAAGAATCTGTAGAAAGTTACAATAACCGTGTTCTTGAAGCTATTCACGACATGTCTAATCAAAAGGACGATATCATCTTAAAAGAAAAAGGAAGGCAAGCTAATGAAACTGCTTTTGTAATGATTAAAGACGGATCTTATTTAGGATATGGTTTTATTGATAATGATGAACAAGTGAATCATTTAGATGATTTCATTACGTATCTTATTCCACAAAAAGATAGTCTAGATATTCAGAAAATCTTACGACCTTATATTTTAAAAGTGTCATAACGACAAGACAGCTATCACTTGGTTTTTTTCTGAAAAGAGAAAACAGTACAAAATGTACTGCTTTCAATTTAGAAAAATAAGTGGCATATACTAAATCGTTAGGGAAATAGATTTATGTTTATTTTCCTTTTTTAAATCTATTGTATATGTGATTTCTGAGCCTTTATCATGATCATAGCTAACGTTACAAGTACTATAATGAAAAGCCCAACCTGGATAATCTTTAGCCAATTGGTTACTTATTTTTACAGGAAGTCTTACATCTTCATAATATTCCTCTGAGTTTAGAATAATACCGTGAGTATTATAAACTGCAGTAATACGATTTTCGTTAGACTGAAAATTAACCGTATACGTTATAGACTTATTTTTGCTGTACACTGGATCTTTAGTGACATCAAAATCTGCAGCTACTTTCTGTAATTTTTTAATACAGATAGCCAAAGGTTGAGCAGCTTCAACTTCTAAATTTAAATAATTTTCATTTGAAATAGAACTGCTGCTTGACGTAAACTTTTCGTCATTTAACTGAGTGGTCGCCATTGCTAGGTCGTGTTGTGCTGTACTAAGGTTGGTTAGTCCTAAAAAAATTAAACCAAAAAGACATGTTTTCATGAGTGATACGGTTTTAGAGTTATACTTAATAATTAAAATGGTTAAAGCTTTTTCTACAGAAATATGGAGTTTAAGTAGAACACAGCTAATGTATAACCTAAGTCGGAATCCACCGTATAATAGGAATAGACCACTAATGTACAAGCGATAGACATTTAATAGACAACAAATCAAGGTGTGTCTTAAGTGCTTGTTGTATAAGTGTTTATAAGTTTTGAATAAAGAAATCTAAATCGGTGTCTTCAGAGAGGTTTAATTTTTTTCGTAAGCGATAACGACTTGTGTTTAGGGATGCCAAAGTGATATTTTGAAGGGTAGCAATACTTCGACTTTCAATTTTTAAGCGAATTAAAGAGCATAGTCTAATTTCGTTTTTACTTAAATTAGGATAACGTTTTGTAAGCTCACTATAAAAGGTATCACTCAATTTATCTAAGCGTTCAAAAAACTCTTGTGTATCGCCATCCACACTTATTTTATTAGAAATAGCGGTATCCAATTCATTAATTAAAACAGCACGATCTGCCGAACTAGCTTGTTTAATCACTTCCAATTGTTCAGCAAGTGATTTAGCCCAGTCCTGATCTTGCGTTAATTTAATAGCAAAATCTGACAAGTCGCGCTCCTTAGATTTTATTTCTGAATTAAGCTGTTCTACTTTTAATGCTGAATTCTCAAGTTTTTGCTCTGCCAGCAGTTGCTTATTTTTTGCATTGGTAAGATGTTGCCTCCTACTGATAATAAGCGTAACCAAAAGGATGATAAAAATAGACGACAATAGCCCTATAAACCAAAGTTTAGTTCGTTGGCTTTTTATCATATTCTCTTTTTGAATACGGTCTATTTTAAAATTCAATTCAATTTTGTCTATGGTAATGTCATTTAATTCCTCTTGCCACTTTTTGTCTGCATAATTAGAAATTTCTTGTAAGCTATCAGAAACATGTGTTATTAGCCGTGCTGTATCATAAGCCTCCGAAATGTTGTTTTGAGTGCGTAGTAATAGTTCTTTTGCTTTCAGAAATTCTAATTTTGAGCTGGTGGTTACATTAGCTTTGGTTTCATTAAAATCTACAATAGCTTCCAACGCTTTAAAATTTTGTTGTGCAGCATTTAATTGATTTAAATGGGTTTGAGTTGAGACGAGTTGTGCACCAGCGCTAATTAATCTAGGGATATCCTTTGCTAACGTTTTTTCATTAATAGCCGTTTTAAAAAACTTAAAATTTTCCTCATAAAGTGGCAGCGCATCGTCGTAAGATTGTTGTTCTGTATATATGTCAGCAATATTATCGCGTATGCTCCCATTTAGTGTATGCTTGGGGAATTTAGCTTGTGTTAAAGCATAAGCGCGCTTAAAAAAGTACATTGCGGAATCGAGGTCTTTTTTGTGCCAATAAAAAAATAGTCCGTAATTGTTTATGGATGACGGATGATAGATGTAATTTAAGTTTTTACTAAATGCTATATTGGTTTTGTGTTGTAGTGCCGCACTATCTAATAGACCGAGTTTCGCATAGCTTTCAGCGAGTATGCTTCTAGCATAGCTACGCATTTCCAAAAAGCCTTCGCGCTCTATAGAGGTAAGCTCGTTTTCGTGAGTTTCATAATACCTAAAAAAGTCGAGATACGATTTTATCGATTCTTTTGGAAACCCCACTTCTCTAAACCAATTTCCAGAATGTAAATAACTATCTAAAACAAATTTAGTATGACCTTCTATATGATTTAATACATCTAAACGTTTAAAATGCAGTGACAAGTATTTCTGCATTTCTGCATCAGAAAAGGAAGCACGTCGAAACGTTCGTATAGCGTTATCCGGAAATGCAATGGCCATAGAATCACTTATCTGTTCATATTGTCTAAAAGCGGTTTCACTAGTAGGCATGGTGATTTGCGACCATAATTGAGGAATAGCAATTATGAAAACAAATAAGAACGATGTATAATACTTAAGCATTAATTATCAAAAGGTTAGACAGGTTTAAATATACTTATTTTTTAAGAATATGTAATAGGTGTATTATTGTAGTCTAACCCTAAATAAAATATACTCATCTACCCTTCTCTTCGCAATACTTCTAAGGGAGAACTTCGAATAACAGTTCGGATATTACTTAAACCAATGGCTAAAACCAATACCGTAATGCCTGGTAAAAACACTAAAAATGGAATAAAGGATGGCGTAAAAGGTTCTTTAAATAGAAACAGTGCTAATGCGAGGCTACTTATTAAAGCTAATAGCACACCTACCAAACTACCTAATAATCCTAAAAATAAATATTCAAACGCCGAAATTTTTAAAATCTGACCATTTTTAGCACCAAGTGTTCGTAATAAAACACTTTCCTTAATGCGTTGGTATTTGCTCGTTCGGACTGAGCCTATTAATACTATAATACCAGTGGTAATACTAAAAAATGCCATAAAATTAATGACCCAAGAGACTTTATCTAAAATATCTTCGACTATGGTGTAAACCTGTCGTAAATCTATTATAGACACATTAGGAAATTCTGCCACTAAATCGCGTTGTAATGCTGCAGAAGCGGCTTCATCTGGTACATAAGTTGAAATGACACGAAACTGAGGAGCTTGCTCAAGAGCTCCAGCAGGAAATACAATATTAAAGTTGGGTTGAAGCTGTCTCCAGTCTACTTTTCTAATACTTCCAATCGTAGTTTCCATCAGCACTCCTTGGACATTAAAAGTTATATTATCGCCAATATCTATGCCGTCTTCAGCAAGGTTGTCTGATATTGAAATTACAATAGGAGCATTTGGTGTTGCATGAGATGTCCACTCGCCGGCAATAAGTTCTTCTGAATCAATCATCGTTTCACGGTAAGTACTTCTGAACTCATGGTTTAACACCCAATTTCGCATTTGTTTGGTGGTGTCTTGTCGTAATTCATTTGCTAGACGTCCTTTTATTTTATGAATCCTTGTGGTAACAATAGGTATGCTATTAACAATAGATAAGTCGTTTTCAGTTATACGATTTTCTATAGCTTCTTGCTGTTCTGATTGTACATCTAAAATAATAATATTGGCATTATCAGTGCTTTGATCTACTTCAGTTTTAGCTAATAAAATATCTTTGGTAAAATATAAGGTGCTGATTAAACAGGTTCCTAAACCAATTGCAACCACCAAAACAACGGTTTGATTGTTAGGTCTAAATAAGTTCAATAAACTTTGTCGCGCCGTAAAACCCCATCGTTTTGGGAAATACTTTCTAATTCCTTTAATAAACAACGTTGCTACACCAGCTAAGGCAGCAAAGGCTATTAATGTGGCAAACATAAAACCTAAGGCGAAAAGGGCATCATTTAATAACCAAAACGAAAATAAAAATAGAAACAACAGAACGGCTCCGATTACTACATAGCGCACTTTACGAGGTTCTTGTGCTCCTTTTTCATCAACGCGTAACACCTCTAATGGTGAAACATACCAGGTTCTAAGTAATGGTAATAGTGCAAATAGAACAGACATAAATAGTCCAAGAAAAATACCAATTAAAATGGGTTGTGCAGAAATTGAAATTTCAACTGAGAATGGTAAAAAGTCCTGTAAGATATAAGGAAATAATTCTTGAAGTCCAATACCTATCAGCGATCCGATTAAACCACCAACTATACCAATACCAGCAATTTGAATTAAAAAAATGAGAAAACTTTGCATTCGCGATGCTCCCATACATTTTAAAACAGCTATGGCTTTTAATTTTTCTTTTATATAAATATGAACAGAACTTGCAATCCCAATACAGCCCAATAATAAAGCAATAAAAGCCGCAAGATTTAGAAATTTCCCAACGTTATCATAGCGTCTTCCCAAGCGTTCACTTGTACTTGTATGTGTATCTAAATCGGCCTCTTCAGCTTTTAATTGTGGATCTATAATGTCTTCAAACTGTTCTAAATCAATAGGTTCTTTGGTTTTATAGAAAAACTGATATTCCTTTCGACTTCCAAACTGTAGGAGGTCTGTTTGTTCAATATATTCATAAGGAATTACAATTGGAGGTGCTACCGAAGTAGAAATAGCAGTACTTCCAGGAATGGCTTTTAAGGCGCCTAAAATAGGAAGCGTTACCGCACCAACTTTTATAGAATCTCCAGGTTTTACATCAAATTGAAGCATTAATGTGGCGTCAACTAATGCTCCACCTTTATCTTGATACGTGTCTGCAGCAGCGCTAGGTTGTGTGTCTATAATTCCGTAAAACGGGAAATCTCCTCCTAAGCCACGTACTTTAACAAGTTTAGTGCCTCCATTCTTTGGAAACGCAATCATGGACACAAAATTAATCTCCTTGGCATCTGGCTGTAACGAATCTATAAGCGCTTGTGCACGTTCTGTTGGTTCTTGTTTTGAATCAATGATATAATCTGCACCCATTAGGGCTTTAGACTGAAGCTTTATATTGTCTTTGAGATTGGCACTAAATAATTGAATAGATACTACAGCTGCAATACCTAAAATTATAGAAGCCATAAATAACAACAAACGTACTCTGCTTGCTTTGGCATCTCTCCAGGCCATTTTAAAAAGCCAGGTTGTATTTTTATTCATGTGTTATGTAATGTTTACAGTACAGCTGTACGTTCGTTGGTTAAAACTTGGCCGCCTTTAAGTCTTAATATTTGTTGTGTTCTATTGGCTAAATCTAAGTCGTGCGTAATGATGACTAAAGTCGTTCCAGCTTCTTTATTGAGCTCAAACAACAGTTGAATGACTTTTTCGCCAGTTTCCTCATCTAAATTTCCAGTTGGTTCATCCGCGAATAAAATAGAAGGTGCATTGGCAAAGGCTCTTGCTAACGCTACACGCTGTTGCTCACCACCAGATAATTGCGATGGATAATGATGCACTCGGTCTGCTAAGCCTACTTTATCTAGTAAAGCCAGGCTATTTTTAACAGCATCTTTATGTCCTTGTAATTCTAATGGAACACTTACATTTTCAAGCGCTGTAAGTGTTGGTAGTAATTGAAAATTTTGAAATATGAACCCCACATTCTTATTACGCAATTGTGCACGTTCATCTTCATTAAGAGTGCTTAAGTCCTGACCACACAACTCTATGCTCCCAGAATTTGGCTGATCTAGGCCAGCGCACAAACCTAGTAAGGTTGTTTTTCCACTTCCGGAAGGTCCAACTATAGAAAACGTTTGTCCCTTTTCTACAGAAAACGAAATATTTTGTAGTACTGTTAATTGTTTGTTACCGCTAGAATAAGTTTTCTCTAGACCAGTTATGTTTAATATCTTTGGCATATCAATTTTTAATTAAGACTCTTTATGTCGAAGGCTCAAAATAATCATTTGCATTTAATTTTACCAATTTCAAAGGTCTCTAAACTCATAAAGTTTTGTTATTTTATAACAGCCTTTTTATTGGTTGCTTGTGGCAATAACCAATCGGATAAAACGGCTACAGAACCACAGTCCTCTGAACAAATAGAAAACACAGAAACTTCTGAAACGACTGCAAAAACTATTTTATGCTTTGGTGATAGTATTACAGCTGGTTACGGATTAGACGATACTAATGATGCGTTCCCTGGTGTTTTACAACAGAAAATAGATTCTTTAGACTTGAATTATACCGTGGTGAATTCTGGAGTAAGTGGAGAGACTACGGCAGGTGGAAAAGGAAGAATTGATTGGATCTTAAACCAAGAGATTGATATCTTTATATTAGAGTTAGGAGCTAATGATGGACTTCGTGGTGTTAACCTTGTAGAAACGGCCTCGAATCTTCAGTCTATTATTGATGCTGTAAAATCTAAAAACCCTAAAACTAAAATTATATTAGCCGGTATGCAATTGCCACCTAACATGGGACAAGAATACACGCAAGATTTTAAACAGGTCTTTATGAATATTGCCGAAAAAAACGACTTAGAGTTTATTCCTTTTATTCTAAAAGATGTTGGAGGTATAAAAGAACTCAACCAAAATGATGGCATACATCCCACAGCAGAAGGCCATAAAATATTAGCCAATACAGTTTGGGAAGTTTTAGGCCCTTTACTTAAGTCTTAGATGTTGATTTTTTAGAGCTTTATATTAAGAACGCTTACTGTTTTTTCTTTTTCTTAGGTTTAGAATCGTCAGATTTTTGTGCATCTAATGCGGTGTTAGCGACTTGATTTGCTAATACTTTCTCTATTAACTCTTCTTTTGTTAAGTGATGGAATACGGTTCTGACTTCTTTTCTTAATTGTTCAGAAATATTTCGGTTGGGTTTGGTTTTAAATATTTTTTTAGCCCACAACAAGGTTTTGTTTTCTTCAATACTTTTAGTGTCTGCTTTTTTATATGCTTTAAATTCAATACCCAATTCGTCTTCAAAATTGTCAATATCAATAACTTCTTCCTGTTGCAAAATGGTTAAAGCTAAGCCCTTTGCTCCTGCTCTTGCCGTTCTACCGCTTCTATGAACATAAGCATCGTAGGTATCTGGTAAGTGGTAATTAATTACAAATTCAACCGCTTTAATATCTAGTCCACGTGAAGCCAAATCCGTCGCCACCAAAATATCAATGTGACCATCTCTAAATTGTCCCATTATCCGATCGCGAATCCCTTGTGTTAAACTACCATGTATAGCACCAGATGAGAATTTATTAATCGCTAAGTTTTTACCTAATTTATTGACTGCAGCCTTTGTTTTACAAAAAATGATACCACGTTGCCCAGCTTTAGAATTTAAGAAATGCAATAAAACATCTAGTTTTTCAATAGGCTCAACCACTACAAATTGATGATCTATACCTTGATGTCCAACCGTTGCCATATCGGCTTCAATATGATTGACATGTTTAGACATGTAATTTTGCACTAATTGTTTTATAGTGCCTGGCATAGTTGCCGTAAACAGTAATGTACGTCTTGTTTTTGGGATTTCTTTAATTATAGCATCTAGCCCTTCTTTTAAAGCGCTAACCATTTCGTCCGCTTCATCTAAAATAAAAAATGAAATATTAGAGATGTCAACGGCATTTCGCTTTACTAAATCGGCCAAACGACCAGGAGTTGCTACAACGATGTGTGTAGTATTTTGTAAGCGTTCAATTTGTGGTTTAATAGGAATACCACCACAAACTGTAGCTATCTCCACTTCTGGCATATATTTCGAAAAGGCTGATAAATTAGCACTTATCTGCTGACCTAACTCTCGTGTTGGAGCTAAAATAACAGCTTGAATATTAGTGTTTTTTACATCTATTAACTGAAGTAATGGAAGTCCGAATGCAGCTGTTTTTCCTGTTCCTGTTTTAGCTAAAGCGACCACATCTTTTGAATGATCTAATACCGCAGGAATAGCTTTTTCTTGAATATCGGTTGGAACTGAAATTTGTAAATCAGCTAAACCTTTTTGTAGTTGTTCATTAATTCCTAAATCGGAAAAACGTTTGGACATAAAAAATAATTTTTACAGTAGTAAGTAGCTCTACATGCGTTAAGTTGGTATGCTATTTATTTTTTTATCACACGAACATTCGTAGCTATTAGGCCTTTTTTACCTTTTTCAATATTGAAAGTTACTTTATTCTTTTCTCTAATCTTACCGATTACATTAGTTGTATGAACAAAAATCTCTTCATCAGAATCTTTTAGTATTATAAATCCAAAGCCTTTTCTTGCATTAAAAAATTTAACGGTTCCTTCTTTCGTTTCGCTTGCTTTGTTAAGATTAAATAATTTGTTTATGAAACTTCTAATCATCTTTATGTTTTAAATTTTAATATAGTGTAAAAGTAATATATTGATTTGACTACTTTTATGAATTATCGCTACAAAAATAGTATAAATAATAGAGTTTGTCAGTAAGACTTCATATATAGTTGATTCGTATTATTTTTCATCATAAAGATTATATGAATTTATATCTTTACATTTTTGTTAATTAGCCTTCAATAAATCGTGGAACAAATTAAAGCGCATTTAGACCAAATAGCAACAATATCGCAAGCAGATTGGGACTTCTTTACGTCTAAACTTCAACGACGTGTAATTAAAAAGAAAAGCATTTTTTTAAAGGTTAATGAGATAGAAAATCATATTTCCTTTATTGAATCTGGTGTGGTACGCTTATTTATTCCAAAGGATAATCCAGATAAAGAAATCACTTTTGGCTTTAGTTTTAAAGACCAATTTATTAGTGCTTATGACTCGTTTTTAACACAGACGCCTTCAGCATATCAGTTACAAGCCCTTTCAGAAACAAGCTTGTTGAGTATAACATATTCAGATTTGCAAGATGTTTATAAAACCACCCAAATTGGAAACTTAATTGGACGTTTAACAGCAGAACGTCTCTTTTTATTAAAATCTAGTCGCGAACAAAACCTGTTAAACCTCACTGCAGAAGAACGGTATTTAAAATTGTTTAAAGAACGCCCAGAACTGTTAAAGATAATTCCACTGAAATACATCAGTTCTTATATTGGTATTACGGCTCAAGCCTTGAGCAGAATTAGAAAACGTGTCTAAATTAATTTTTCGTCTTACTTAGATTATTATAGTGATTTGTACCACATAAAACAGATCTAATTTTATTGATTTAGATTCATTGTTTGGCATAAAGTGTGTACATATCTTTGCAAAAAAACAACTATGATTATACTACTTTTTGTTTTGGTGCTTTGGTATGGAGGTCTATTTTTTCAGTCATTCTTTTTGCATCGTTATGCTGCACACCAAGTCTTTACCATGTCTAAAACCATGGAACGTATCACTTTTATTTTAACTTGGATTTTTCAAGGTTCTAGTTATTTAAGTGCTTATGGTTATGGTATTATGCATCGTATGCATCACGCCTATACAGATACAGAAAAGGATCCACACTCACCATCGTATGATGCCAATGTGTTTGCCATGATGTGGAAAACAAAAACAATATATCAAGATATTAATAAGCAACGTATTTTAGTCGATGAGCGTTTTACTAAAAATGTACCACAATGGAAAAGCTTTGATAGTTTCGCGAGTTCACGATTTTCGAGATTACTTTGGATTTCGTTATACATTTTATTCTTTGCCTTTTTTGCAACGGCTTGGTGGCAATGGTTGTTATTACCAATTACGTTTTTAATGGCACCAATACATGGCGTTATTATTAATTGGTTTGGACATATTTATGGTTACGTGAATTTTAAAATGAAAAATACAAGTAAAAACTTATTCCGATTCGATTTTTTAATGATGGGAGAAGGCTATCACAACAACCATCATAAATACGCAAGTAGAGCTAATTTTGGTGTAAAATGGTATGAAATCGATGTGACTTACCTTATCATAAAGGTATTAGATGCTGTAGGTTTTATTCAATTAAAACCTGTTAGAGTAAAGCGTTAGTTTTAAAATTATAGAATTAAAAAAGCCCATCAATTTTTGATGGGCTTTTTTTTGTAAAACTTTTAAGTCTATATCTTAGATAACTTTTACGTTTACTGCGTTTAATCCTTTATTACCTTCTTTAAGATCAAATTCAACGGCATCGCCTTCACGAATTTCGTCAATTAATCCAGAAATGTGTACAAAGTGATCTTTATCAACACCTTCTTCTGTGATAAATCCAAATCCTTTAGTATCGTTGAAGAATTTTACTTTTCCTGTATTCATTGTAATTTAATTTATATAATTTTTAAAAACGCAAAGATGACGCCATTTTTATAACCTACACTACTTTATGGCTTTTATTTTTATAAATAGTTATATTTAAGGTAAATCAGGTGATTTTTTTAGTATTTCAAAACATTGAATTACGTCAAGTTTATACTGAAAATGAACCTGAAACATGACAAATCTCATAATTTCGCTGGTCTAAATCATTAATTTTGTACAATATTTTACATTAAGATTAATTATTTATCATCAACACAAATGAATAAAAAAGCGACTAACAAAGCCATCTATATAACCACTACCGAACCTAATAGTGGTAAGTCTATAATTTCCTTAGGATTAATGCAATTATTACTAGGAAAAGCTGCAAAAGTAGGTTATTTCAGACCAATTATAGATGATTTTAAAGCAGGAGAAATAGACAATCACATCAACACTATAATCACGTATTTTAATCTCGATTTAAAATTTGAAGATGCTTACGCTTATACGCGAAGTGAGGTGATTAAAATGAAAAATGACGATAAGGATGATGAGATAATTGGTAAAATTATTGATAAATACAAAGCCATAGAAGAACGTTTCGATTTTGTATTAGTTGAAGGTAGTAGTTTTATCGGTGAAGGTGCTATTATAGAATTTGATATTAATGTTTTAATTGCTAAAAACTTAGGTGTTCCTGCAATTATTTTGGCGAGTGGTGTTGGTAAAACTATGGACGATTTTGTTGGTAGTTTGCACATGGCTTACGATTCTTTTAGAGATAAAGGTGTTGAAGTTTTAGCTGTAATAGCAAATAAAGTAGAGCCTCAGAATCAAGCATTGGTAATTGCTGAATTAGAAAAAGATCTACCTACTGGTGTTATTGTTAATGCGATTCCATTAAATCCTATTTTAGCAAATCCATCTATAAAAGAAATTGTAGAAGTGCTTAATGCAGACGTGTTATTTGGTGAAGCACACATCAATAACCAAGCTGGTAATTACAGTGTTGGAGCTATGCAGTTGCGTAATTATCTAACCCATTTAAAAGAAAACGCTTTAGTGATAACGCCAGGCGATAGAGCTGATATTATTTTAGGTGCTTTACAAGCTAATATTTCGGAGAACTACCCTTCTATTTCGGGAATTGTATTGACAGGTGGTTTAAAACCTGAAGAGTCAATTATTAAGCTTATTGAAGGGCTTTCAGATGTTGTACCAATTATTTCTGCAGAAAGAGGTACATTTTCGGTAACGAATAAAATTGGTGCTATAAAATCTCAGATTTATGCCGAAAACACACAGAAAATAGAAACTTCAATTAAGGATTTTGAAAAACATGTAAAATCAGAAGCGCTTGTTGAACGTCTTATTACGTTTGAAACCAATGGAATTACACCAAGAATGTTTCAGTATAATTTATTAAAACGTGCTCGTGTAAACAAAAAACACATTGTATTGCCTGAAGGTTTAGATGAACGTATTTTAAAAGCGACAAAACAATTAATTGATGTAGATGCCGTAAACATTACATTACTAGGTGATAAAAAACAAATTGAAGCACAGTTATTAGCGCTAGATATTGACCTAGATTTAAACCGCGTAAACATTATAAACCCTATTGAATCAGATCATTTTGAAGCCTATGCCAAAACACTTTATGAGCTGAGAAAACATAAAAATGTAAATTTAGCAATGGCTAGAGATTTAATGGAAGATGTCTCTTATTTTGGTACTATGATGGTGCACAAAGGAGATGCAGATGGTATGGTATCTGGTGCAGTTCATACCACACAACACACCATTTTACCAGCGCTTCAGTTTATAAAAACAAAACCTGAAACATCAATAGTATCTTCTATATTTTTTATGTGTTTAGAAGATCGTGTTTCTGTTTATGGTGACTGTGCTATTAATCCAAACCCAAATTCTGAGCAACTGGCAGAAATTGCAATATCATCGGCATCGACAAGTAGAGCTTTTGGTATAGACCCTAAAATAGCGATGTTGTCATACTCTTCTGGGGCTTCTGGAGTTGGCGAAGATGTAGAGCGTGTAAGAAAAGCTACAGATATTATTAAGTCTAAACGAGCAGATTTAAAAGTTGAAGGTCCTATTCAATATGATGCTGCTGTGGATATTAAAGTTGGAAAAACTAAACTTCCAAATTCTGAGGTAGCAGGACAAGCCAATGTCTTTATTTTTCCAGATTTAAACACCGGAAATAACACGTATAAAGCGGTACAACGTGAAACTAAAGCTTTAGCGATTGGACCTATTATTCAAGGGTTAAATAAACCTGTTAACGATTTAAGTAGAGGCTGTACTATAGACGATATTTTTAATACCGTAATTGTAACCGTAATCCAAGCACAAGGGTTTTAAAATATGAATTGTATGAAAATATTAGTTATAAACTCAGGAAGCTCGTCAATAAAATTCCAATTGATAGAAATGCCCTCTGAAACTCTAGTTTGTAGTGGTTTAGTAGAGCGTATTGGAGAAAAAGATGCTATTTTAAATTATAAAACGCAACACAAAGATATTAAGCAAGTTGTACATGTTAAGGATTATAAACAAGGCTTAAAAAAAATTGAAGATTTATTATTAGATCCTGAAAAAGGAGTGATAAAAAATACAGATGAAATTGAAATTATTGGACATCGTGTGGTTCATGGTGGTAATTCGTTTTCTGAAACAGCTTTAGTTACTGAAACCGTAAAACAAGACATAAAAAACTGTAGTTCTTTAGCTCCTTTGCATAACCCAAATAATCTTGAAGGGATAATAGTAGCAGAACAATTGTTTCCTAATGCTAAACAGGTGGCTGTTTTTGATACGGCGTTTTTTCAAACACTACCAGAAAAAGCTAAAAAATATGCGCTTCCTAACGCATTATATAAGGAACATCAGATTCAGGTGTATGGTTTTCATGGCACAAGTCATAAGTATGTTTCAGAAAAAGCACTCAATTATTTAAACCTAAAATCCTCTAAAATTATCACTGTTCATTTAGGTAACGGTTGTAGTATGACTGCAATTAAAAATGGTAAAAGTGTAGATCATAGTTTAGGATTTACACCATCAAATGGCCTAATTATGGGAACACGAACTGGTGATATAGACCATGCTATTATTTTCTATTTAGTGAATACTCTAGGCTATAGTTTAGATGACGTAAGCACAATGGTGACGAAACAAGGAGGTATGTTGGGCCTAACTGGGTATTCAGATTTGAGAGATATAGAAAAAGAAGCCGGAAATGGAAACAAAGAGTGTCAACTAGCTTTAGCAATGAACGCATATCGCATTAAAAAATATATTGGTGCTTATGCTGCCGCAATGAATGGATTAGATGCTATTGTTTTTACCGCAGGAATTGGTGAAAACTCGAGTATTATCCGACAATTAGTAGGCGAAGATATGGATTTCTTTGGGATTGCTATCGATATCTCTAAAAATGAAATTAGGTCAAACTCAATAAGAGAAATTAATACCGACACATCAAAAGTTAAGGTTTTAATTATTCCAACGAATGAAGAACTAGAAATTGCTAAGCAGGCCTTTAATCTCGTGAATTAGAACTTCTATTGTGGTTTGTCATAGTTAAAATCACGAGGATCTTTTCGAACCCTTAAAGGAATATCTTCTTCATTCTTATATAATTTAAGTTCAGTAATATTGGCAGGAAGATTAAATCCTTTTTCATCGAGAAGTTCTTTGACTTGCTTAATTATAAGCCCTCGTAATACTCTTGATGACTTTCTATAATCTAAGGTTTCTACCCAGAAAAAGACTTTTAGATTAACCGTACTTGCCGATAATTCGTTTTCAATAACAAAATTATCGTGAACATCATCGTGCACAATTTCGGGATGGTTATCTAATATGTCTTGAATTGCTGCTTTGGCGTCCTCTATATTATCTTCATAACCAATACCTACAATAAATTCATTTCTAAAATAGCCATCAGCCGTGTAGTTTTCAACCGCTTTTGTAAGCACGTCGCTATTGGGTACAAAAATATCGCGTCCATCGGATGTTTTTATATGTGTATATCTAAAATTTAAGGCTTTTACTTTTCCAAATAATTCACCTACCATAATAGTATCGTTAACGTTAAAAGGTCTGTTGAAAGCTAAAATTATTCCGGCTAAAAAGTTTTTACCAATATCTTGAAATGCAAACCCTAAAATAATAGCTGCTCCACCTGCTGCTGTTAATATTCCTGTTGCTACTCCACTTAAACCAGCAACTTCTAATGCTAATAATATAGAGATTAAAACGAAAATAATCTTAATAGCTTGTACTAGAAATCGAGCCATTAAAGGGTCTTCAGCTTTTTTTAAGATACGTTTTTTGTAAATACTAGTCAATAGTTTTGCAATAAGTACTCCCACAACAATAACCAATATACCTAGTGCAATTCTTGGTAAAATGTCTAACAATTCATAGTAATAATTTTGAACAGATTTAGAGATGGTTTCCGAAGCTGTTTGTAGTAATATTATCATGTGTTTTTTAATTTGCTCTTAATTATGTTTCAACAATGCATATTCCTAAAAATAAGAATTATTACAATTAAGTTAAAGTTTATTTTAACATATTAAAAGTGAAAATAAAAAAAGCGTCCTAAAAGCATTAGGACGCTAAGAACACATTATAGAGTTTAATTATAAATTTGCTAATGTTTCATTAGCTTTTAAAGTAATATTACGTTCAGCAACCAAAATACCATCTTCTGTTTTTAATTTAAGTATTCGTGTTGGATCACCTTTTTTCACCATACGTTTTCTACAAGATTTTGTAAGAAGAGGGTCTTCATCAAATAAAAATGATTCTACAGCATACTCTTGCTTAGAAGGTGCTTTTATAAGTGGAAATATTTGTTGCGGTTGATTATATCTTCTATCTCCTCCAGGAACAAACGTGTATAACGTATAGCGTCCGTCAGCATCGGTTTTAACCCAACTTCTATGAAACACATAACGTCTATCACCTGTATTTCTCAAATCAAAATCACCATCTTCATCGGGCTGCTCTATAAATAGAATAACATCTTTTGCAGGTGTTACGCCATCACTTTGATAAATAATACCAGTTAGCTTTAACTTATTTGTTTTCGATCTATAGTCTGGTATTGTATCTGTATGACTCATCTGGTCTTCCGCGCGATCATATATAGGACTATTAAAATCTAAGTTAGAGTTCTGTTCTTGTGCAGAAACTCCAATCAATACGCTATGGAAGCATATAATACAAAATAAGGTCTTTAGATTTTTCATGAGAATTAGATTTTGGGTTTTACCAAAATTCCAGCTTTTAAATCATAATGCCTTAAAAATCACACCAATGCTACATTTTTACGATAAACCGAAAAAAAAAACAAATATTTCCGATGAACTACTTTTTTTCATTAAAATAGTTATTCAATAAAAACACGTGTGATTAGGGTTGCTTTTAGACCATAAAAAGACATGAAATCTAAACCGTTTTATATCAAAATGTACGTTTCACAATTCTTTATATTTATGACTTAGAATATATATATTAAAGTGTCGTTATTGTGGAAAATAGAGCTTGTAATTGGAAAAATTAAACCAGCAATAATTGTTAGTTTTATGTCAGTAAATCTTGAAAATATTCAGAAAACGAGCAAAAGTATTTCGTCGGTAAAATCAGCATTTAATCCACTATTAGTGCAGTTTAACTATAAAATATGTATTTCATATATGAATTGTTTTATGAAAAATGCTTAAATAAAGTTGTTTTATTTAATAAATTGTATAGATTTGTGGGACTAAGATTAATTAAATAGCGTAAATATGAAAACCAAATCTACTTTATTTTGTGCTCTATTTTCTCTAATGATGAGTGTAAGTTTTGCTCAAAAAGATGAGGATTCTCAAAGTATCATTAGTGGCAAAGTAAACATCTCAAAATACCATAGTCGTGAAGACTTAAAACAGAAGAAAAAAGGAGAATTACTTGTTCTTTATGTAGAGCGAATTGAAGTTATTGTAAATATCCTTCCAAATATTGCATTTGCAACTAAACCTGGTGTTACCATGGAAAATCTTGGAATACCTGATACAAAAGATAATAGAAAAGCATTAGAAGATAATATCGATGCCTCTACTTCTTATTTTGATAGTACTATGGAGTTTCAGAAGAAGATACTTCCCTATTCTGATACTAAAGATTTAATTGCCGCGATTCTTTTTTATGAATCCACATTAAAAGCTTTACATACTTACGATGATTTTAAAAAGGACTAGTTAATTTTTTTATTATTATATGTGTTTTAAAAACCTTGACTCAGAAATTGTGTCAAGGTTTTTTTATCCTATGTAATTACTTAAGAACAGGCAGATTTTAGTGGTTTTTTTATGATTTATTCAAATTACACCGATAATATGCTCTTTTGTGTAAGTAAAATAATACATTTAATATAATTGAGTGTATTTTGTCGATATAATTTGTGTTTCGTGGGATTTATTTATATGTTTGATAATAATTGTATTAAACGCCCTTTAATCTAATATTAAATTTACCTACTATGAAAAAAATTACGCTTACTTCACTTTTCTTTCTTTTAGTGTTTGGTAATTTATTTGCTCAACAAGAAAAAGGAATTACTGGCTACAATAACTGGCTAGATACATGGACCGACTTTCAACCTAACAAAGCGGACTACGAAGAACCAACGCAAATATTGTCTGGGAACATTTCAGAAGATATAACTCTAAACAAAAGAGATACCTATCTTTTACTAGGCGACGTTTTTGTTACAGATAGTACGACTTTAACTATAGAACCAGGTACTGTTATATTGGGAGACTATAAAACCAAAGGGGCATTAATTATAGCAAGCGGTTCTAAAATAATAGCAGAGGGAAAACCAACAGATCCAATTATTTTTACCTCTAATAGAAGTGATAAAAAGCCTGGAGATTGGGGAGGCCTATTTTTATTAGGCAATGCTCCTATTAATATATTTGGTAATGTAGCTTCTCTTAATTATGGGTTTAAACCGTCATCAACTGAAAATATTAGTTATGGTGGTGATAACACCGAAAGTAACTCTGGTAAATTAAACTATTTAAGAATTGAGTACGCAGGAAAGAAAACTAAAGATTTTGGAAATTTTAGTGGTCTTACCCTTGCTGGTGTTGGTAAAAAAACTGCTATTAGTAATATTATGATTAGCTATAGTGAAGGTAATTCTTTTAATGTATTAGGAGGAGAAGTAAACTTAACTAAAACAGTGTCTTATAGGTCTAATAAAAACGACTATAATTTTAATTATGGTACACAAAGTACTATTGAAAATGCTTTAGCGATTCGCTCTCCTTATATTTCAAGTCCAGATGGCTCGCGTTGTATTTCTGCTAGCTCTTATGATATAATTGAAAACGCAGATACAACTAAAAAAGAAACGTTTGTAAATGCGGAAAACCTTACGTTGGTTAATATCAGTAATGATTTAAAATCTGATATTCAAGTTGGTTTAGTTCAAGAAGCTATTTTAATTGGTCCAGATGTATCATTGAACCTAAATAGAAGTGTTATTTCTGGTTTTAAGCCTGCTATAATTTTAGACGAAAATATTGATATCAATAATGAGAGTTTAGAAAAGGTAAAAATTACAAATTCTTATTTTAATAATTGTAAAGGAAATATTTTTAAAAAATATGCAACTAACAACGATGACTTAGAAAGCTGGTATGGAAGTAGAGCTTTTGATAATGTGTATTCAAAAGGCCCAGATAAAGAAACATTTATCGATTCTGATAACAGTAGAACTCCAGATTTTAGATTGAGAATCAACAAAATTATAGCTTCAAATGATTATTTCGATGATGACGATGAAGAAGAATAACATACACTAAACGATTAACCTAAATTTTTAATTCATAACATATATAATAATAGTTTAAATATGTTACGACTCTGATAAAACCCTAAACAGCTTATAGACTAAAAATTACAATCCCAAACTAATGCTTAAACCTACTTACCTATCTCAATTCATATACGGAATTTGTATATGTCTCGCGTTTATGTTTCAAAAAGCGAATGCGCAAATAGTTATTGGTACGCCTAATTTAGGTTTTAGTCAAGCTTGTGCAAGTGACTCATTTAATACTTTTAATACCACATTTATTTTTTCACCGGAGTCTGTATTAAACGCATCAAATCAATTTATTATTGAAATGTCTGATGCGGATGGTGATTTTTCTGATCCAACCATTGTGCATACTACCGCTGCAGGATCTGTAACAGTATCACCAGCAACTATTGCGTTTTCTATTCCGGAAACTACTACAGGTGAAAACTATCGTATCCGTGTTAAGAGTAGCGCTCCTGCCGCAACCAGTGCAAGGTCAGTTCCGTTTGCTGCGTATTATAAAATTCAAGATTCACCATTTACAATAAATAACCTCGTGTCAACTGGCGCATTTTGTAGTGGTGGAAGCTATTTATTATCTATTGATAACCCAGGAAGTGGAAATAACGATTCACCGCTTCAATATCCTGGCCTAACCTATAAATGGTATAAAGAAACAGGACCAACAACATCTAGTTTTGTAGCTGATGGTCCTACATTAACTGTAGACACGGAAGGTACTTATTTTGTTAAAACGAACTACGGCACTTGTACTTCTAACTCATTTTCTAATCGTGTTACAATAAGTGAAGCTGTTTCAGGAGAGGCGAATGCCACTATTGTTTCAAGTTTAGGAAATCCGTATTGTCCTGAACAAGGCCTAACAACTTTAAGTACAATTGGTGGTCTTTCTTACCAATGGTATAAAGATGGAAATTTAATTGAAGATGCTACCAATCAAACTTACCAAACTAATGCGTCTGGTTCATTTTCAGTTCAAGTAGATTTAGGAGAGTGTTCTGCTTCTGGTTCAATAGAATTGGTAAGTGAATTGTTTGATAGCACAATTAATGTTCCAGAGTTTAACGAAATGACAGAAGAAGATACCTTACTGGTAACGGTAACGACTACAGCTATAAACCCAGAATTTACATGGTATTTGAATGCATCTGTTATTCCAGGTGAAACAAATGCTTCTTTTGAAGCTACCGAGTTTGGAGATTATAGGGTTAGTATTACACAAACCACAGGTTGTACAACTACGGTTGACTATTTATTTTCTATTGAAGAAGAACTCGATCTTTTTCCTGACGTAGAAAACATTCCAAACCTTATCAGTCCAAATGGAGATAGTATTAATGATACTTGGATTATACCAACGCAATACGTTAGTGGAACAGATACGGAAGTGATGATAATGAACAGTCAAGGAAAGGTAGTAGTACAAACCAAAGATTACTTAAACAATTGGCCAGAAAACGATTTAAAATTAACGCGTATTAATAAAGTCTATTATTACATTATCACAACATCAGATAATAAAACATTAAAAGGTTCAATAACTGTAGTGAAATAATATGAAAGCACATTTTCTACTTTTTATATTATGTATCTGTTCTTTACAGACATTCTACGCTCAAGAAGATGACGGCGTGGTTTCGCTTGCAATACCATCACGAAATTCTTTAACCTTTAACCGCTTTACCCAAAACCCAACATTTAGTTTTGTGAGAGAACAAACTAAATACATCAGTGTCTATAACAAAAGAGAATGGGTACAATTTGAAAATGCACCACTCACCTATTTAGCTAGTTATTCCGGACGATTTGGCGAGAATATTGGAGCTGGGTTGGGACTTTTTCAACAAAATTATGGAGTATTAACCACCTATGGTGGTATTTTGAATTTTGCATACAATGCACAATTAGGTTACGATAGCAACCTAACATTTGGGCTTAATATTGGAGCTTATAAAAGTGGTGTTAATACTGCAAACGTCATCACTAATTTCAGCGACCCTTCGCTAGAGAATGTACCAGAGAATTTCCTATTAACTATTAATCCTGGTATTAATTATGGGACTGAGTTTTTAGATTTCGGATTATCAATAAACAATTTAGCATTATACAATTTTGAATCTTCAGAACTTATTGAAGATAACCCACAACAAAGCATTCAAGCTCATGTAATGTATACAGGTTACATGGATAGTAGAGGTTTTTTTGACGAAAGTAAATTTACAGGATTGTTACGTTCCGAGTTTCAAAAAGAAGAAACCATTTTATCTGCTGTTGCCATGGTGACTGTGCCTAAAGGAATTTGGGCTCAAGCGGGTTATAATACACTTTACGGTGCCTCTGGAGGAGTCGGTTTAAATATCACAACGCAAATTGCAATAGAATACAATTATGAAACTGCTTTTGGTGATTTAAGCAATTATGGACCTTCACATGAAATTACTTTAGCATACCGATTTAAAAATGATAATTATTATAACTATAGCCGTGAAGATGAAGTGAGCAGTATTCTTTCATCAGACGGACGAAGAAAACGTCGTGTTACTAAACCTTCAAATTCAAGCGTAGCAAGTAGAAATGCAGCTGCTGAAAATAAAGCGAAAGCCGAAGCAGATGCAGAAGCTAAATTAGAGGCAGAACAAGAGGCTCAAGAAAAAATTGAAGCAGATAAGGAAGCTGAAAGATTAGCAATAGAATTAAAAGAACAACAAGAAGCTGAAGCACAGGCGAAGTTAATAGAGGCTCAAAAATTAAAAGACTTAGAAGAAGCTAAGGCTAAAGCCGAAAAAATTGAAGCGGATAAAAAAGCTGAGGAAAGAGCGAAAACTAGAGCAAAACTACAAGCTGAACAAAAAGCAAAGGAAGAAGCTGCTGCCCAAGCTAAACTATTAGCAGAACAAAAGGCTGAAGAAGAGGCTGCTGCTCAAGCTAAACTATTAGCAGAACAAAAGGCTGAAGAAGAAGCTGCTGCTCAGGCTAAACTATTGGCAGAACAAAAGGCTGAAGAAGAAGCTGCTGCTCAGGCTAAACTATTGGCAGAACAAAAGGCTGAAGAAGAAGCTGCTGCCCAAGCTAAACTATTAGCAGAACAAAAGGCTGAAGAAGAAGCTGCTGCTCAGGCTAAACTATTGGCAGAACAAAAGGCTGAAGAAGAAGCTGCTGCTCAGGCTAAACTATTGGCAGAACAAAAGGCTGAAGAAGAAGCTGCTGCCCAAGCTAAACTATTAGCAGAACAAAAGGCTGAAGAAGAAGCTGCTGCTCAGGCTAAACTATTAGCAGAACAAAAAGCCGAAGAAGAAGCTGCTGCTCAAGCTAAACTATTAGCGGAACAAAAGGCTGAAGAAGAAGCTGCTGCTCAAGCTAAACTATTAGAAGAGCAAAAAGCTGCAGAAGAAGCTGCTGCTCAAGCTAAACTATTAGCGGAGCAAAAAGCTGAAGAAGAAGCTGCTGCTCAAGCTAAACTATTAGCGGAGCAAAAAGCTGAAGAAGAAGCTGCTGCTCAGGCTAAACTATTAGCAGAACAAAAGGCTGAAGAGGAAGCTGCTCAGGTTAAAGAAAATGCGATATCAAATGCAACAGATGAACTTGCTGTTTCGATGCAGACAATAACTAAATCAACAGAAGCATCAAAAACAGTTCAGAATGAGTTATTGGAACAGTTTGATGAGATTGTTGCTATTAAAGATCAGGATCTTAAGGATATGAAAGAAGAAAATGACTTAAGCGATCAGGGAATTACTGTTCAGCCTAAGCCATTTAAAAGTGTGACAGCTGAGAACAATGCGTTAAGAGCAATTAGAACAGATTTAGATGATGTTATTAAAACCCGTACAGAGAAAATTGATGAATTAAATAAACTTTATGAAGAACGTGCTGCAATTGGTTCATTAGCTTTAGATGAAGTAACCCTGTTCTATGAAAAGGAGATTAAAAGATTAAAAGCTGAACAGTTAAAGGCTAAACAAGCAAAAGCGCAATTAGACGTAAGGTTAGAAGCTATTCAGGTCGCAACTGAATTTGAAAAGCGTAGACGAATTAAGCGTGCAGCTTTTAATAATGAAGACGATAGATATAGTCAAGGAAGAGCCAAGTTGAAAAACATAAGAGAAACCACAGAATTATCTGCAACACCTTTAAAAGCTGAAGATTTTGATTTTGGAGAAGCACAAGGTAATAGTATTAAGATATTAAAGAATATCAATCATATAGATAGTGGTTTCTATCTCATAATTGCAGTACATGGAGATGAGAAAAGTAGAGATGAATTTTTAACTAAAGTTGTTGCATCTGGAAGAACAAATGTAGATTTCTTTCATGACGTAAACACTAGTAAATATTATATCTATTACGATAAAGTTGATGATATCGCAAGTGCCAATAGAGCTTTAGAAGCCAAAGGTAATAGACCTTATAATGGAAAAATGTCAATAGTAAAAATAGAAAACCAATAATAGTTAAGCCAACTTTTTACGTTCTTCTTTGCCCCGAGAAGTAAAGTAAAATAATAAAAAATAGTATCATGAAAAAACCTACTTTTTCTAGAATAGCCATAATTGCCCTAACACTTATTTTGGGACAACTAACGTTAGCTCAAAACTATGAGCCCTTTACACCTCGATTTAATGAGGACTTAAAAGGTGATATTGTCTTAATCGGTAATAATATACTTGGGCCAGATAATGACCCATTTAATAATAATTCGGTATATAATCACCAAGTCGATATGCAATATATTGATATCGATAGTGATGGCTCTACTTTCAGTTCTTCTAGTGCAGATCTAACAATTCCTAACCCAAACTGTTATAAAATCATATATGCAGGTTTATATTGGGGAGCTGTAAATCCTGGCGATGCTCCTATAACAGAAGTAAAATTTAAAGGACCAGAAGGTGGTTATCATGATATAGAAGGTACTATTATTTATGATGCAGATGGAAATACTGTAGATGGTGGAGATAGTTTTTCTTATGCAGCTTATGCCGATGTAACCTCTATAATTTCAACGTTTAGTAATGATTTAGGTACATATACAATTGCAAACGTATCTTCTGCAGAAGGTAGAACAGCGTCATATAATCCCTATAATGGTACAGGACAATCTGCTGGTTGGTCATTATTTGTAGTTTATGAAGATCCTACTTTACCAGGAAAATCAATTACTAGTTTTGATGGTTTTAGTGCTATTAGTGTTGCAGGTGGTAATCCAAATTTAGATATTCCGGTAGATGGATTTAGAACTATTCCTGCTCCCGCTCCAGTAAGAGCTAATTTTGCTTTTGCAACTTTAGAAGGAGATAGTCCTATTTTAGGTGATCGATTACGTTTAAACGGAGTTAGTTTGTCAGCTACAGATCGCCCAATTGCAAATTTTTTCAACAGTTCCGTTACTCAGTTAGACGCTACACCTGTAAATGATAGAGTCCCGAACAGTACCAATACCTTAGGTTTTGATACAGGTGTAATGCATGTACCAAATCCTGGAAATTCAGTTATTGCCAATGATGCCACCTCTGGAACCATTCGTTTAGAAACAAGTGGAGATACCTATTTTCCTTATTTCTTTGCTTTTGCTGTAGAAATTATAGAACCTAACATTGTGCTCACCAAAATTGTAGAGGATGATTCAGGTAATAATATAGGTAATGAATTTGTAGGCCTTGGGTCTTCGCTTAATTATGTCATTGGTTTTCAAAATACAGGAAATGACAATGCTACAAACTTTCAAATCAGAGACATTCTGCCTGTGAATGTTATTTTTAATTATCCAGATGATTTAGTATTACCTCCAGGAGTAACTGTTTCTAGCTATAATGCTGCCACACGAGAACTTATCTTTAATATTGATGATTCTTTAGTAGAAGAAAATGATCCCGTTTATGAAATTCGTATTGAGGTAGAAGTTGTAGAATCTTGTAACCTACTAATTGATGCGTGTACTAATATTATTAGTAATCAGGCTTTTGGAAGTTATAATGGGTTTTATAATCCAACTTTTTCAATTTCAGATGATCCAAGTATTAACAATAACACAGGCTGTTTGTTATCACCTCAAGCCACAAATTTTTTAGCAGATTTAAACTGTACTTTTTCTCAAGATATTGTGTTATGTGGAGAAACTGTCGATTTAACTGCAGCAGATGGTTATGATTCTTACACTTGGTCTACAAGTCCAACCGGAACACCAGTTATTGGAAATACACAAACGATAACTGCCGATCAAACAGGCACCTACTACTCTTTCAATTCAGCTGTAGCTCCTTGTCAATCTATTGTTCAAGAATACCATGTAGAGATTTATGGTAATAATACTTCAAACCCTGTTATACCTTATGCAGATGAAGTCGTAACGTGTCCTAATGACGGAAAATTATTGCCAAATATCTTTTTGTGTGGTGCTGAAGATTCAAGATTAATTGAAACCAACATCTCCAATTCTACGTCAGTTATATGGGAACAATTAAATGAAGGAAGTTGTTCGGCTGTTGCAGATGCAGATTGTGCAAATGAAGACGCTTCTTGTACTTGGGATGAAGTAGGAACAGGTTCAAATTTTCTGGCTGACACAGCAGGTCAATACAGGTTAACTATTAATTATCCTGGTGGATGTTTTGTACAGTTTTATTTCAATATTTATGAAAACATATTAAATGCAACTGTTAATGCCACAGATATTATTTGTACCACGGATGGAAGTATTACCGTAAATGGAGTGCCTTCAGGATATGAATATAGTTTAGATGGCACTTCTTTTCAAGATAGTAATGTGTTTTCTGTAGATACTCCAGGTATTTACACAGCTTATATCAGACAGGTTGGTGTGGCAACTAACCCTTGTGTGTTTACTGTTCCAGATGTACAAATTAGAGATCGAGAATTTACAGGTTCAACGATAGTTACACAACCCCTTTGTTATGGTGATAAAGGCACAATTTATTTAGCAGCAAACGATATAGATCCTCAATATTCTTTTGCACTGACTGAAGGTGGAAGTTTAGTGAATAGTGTTGGTCCAATTGTAGATAACACCCATACATTTCAAAACTTAAACCCAGGAACATACACGGCAACGATTACATCTGAAAATGGCTGTGTATTCTCTGAAGATATTACAATTACTGAACCACCAGTTTTAACTGCTACTGCAGCTTTAACAAGTCCATTAAACTGTACTGATGGTGAGATTACAGTTTATCCAGTTGGTGGAACACCTCCTTATTTTTACTTTGTTAATGGTGCAACAGAGTTTCAAACTATACCAGAAGTTGTTGTGCCAACGGCCGGAGTTTATAACATTACTGTTATGGATTCTAATAACTGTAGCACAGACTTAACCCTTACAGTTGATGCTATTCCTGCACCCGATTTTAATATAGATATAATCGATATTGCTTGTGCAGATGCTAGTGATTCTGGAGTTTTATCAATTGATGTCATTAACGCAAATGGCAGTAGTATTTTATATAGTATTGATGGAGGAACGACTTTCGTTAACTCAAATGTCTTTACAGGTTTACCAGTAGGAGATTATGAAGTCGTATTACAATACGCAACAGGCTCTGATGTTTGTGAAACAAGTCCACAGACAGCAACTATTAATTCTGCCACACCAATTACCGGAACTGCAGAATTAACAGCTCCTTTTACATGTACCTCAGATGGTACCATTACAGTTACGGGAGTTACAGGAGGCGATGCACCATATACCTATAGTATTGATGGTGTATCTTTTCAAAATAGTAATAGCTTTAATAATTTATCCGCAGGAACCTATACTGTAATCGTAAAAGATGCCAGTGGCTGTTCTTCGGCAATGAATGACATTACTGTGGAAGCCTTAAATCCACCAACGGATTTAATCTTCGATAATTCACCAGTGACCTGTCCTACCAATACTTCTACAATTTCTATTACAGGAACAACAGGAGGTATTGGAATATTAGAATATCAAATTACAGCACCAGCTTCGGCAGCAACGGCTTATCAAACATCAACGGATTTTTCAGGTTTAGAGCCAGGAACGTATACGTTTCAAGTTAAAGATGAAAATGATTGTGTATATAGTGAGTCTTATACTATTGACCCTATTCCTACTCCAACGTTATCTGTTGTTTTAACAGAAGGTTTGGATTGTACAACGGCACCAGATGCGGTTATAACTGGAACAATTTCTGGACCTGCGCCTTACACATATTCGGTATCAATAAACGGAGCTGCTTATACATCTTTAGGTGCAACAGGTTCTCCATTTACATATGCAACGGCAGATGCAGGAACATATCAATTTGAAATAACAGATGCTAATGGTTGTTCAGCGGAATCTTCTGTGATAACAGTAAACCCATTATCGCCACCTGCATTAAGTTTGGTTGCACAAACGCAACCTATTTTATGTCATGGTGATACAAATGGAGCTATTGAAGTTACAATAGATACGTCAGTAGGAACCCCTCCTTTCACTATTAATGTGAATAACGATACAACAGGAACTGATTATGGTACACAAACGTCTGGATTACCAGCAGGAACATATACTGTAACTGTAACAGATTCTAAAATGTGTACAGCAACTGAAAACGTGACGATTAACCAACCAGACCAAATATCAATATCCCATGAAGCTATCGATATTACTTGTGGTGCAGGTGGCGTTTCACAAGGTTCGGTCATTGTAAACTCAGTTACAGGTGGAACACCACCTTATAACTATTTTGTTACAGGTACAAATGGTTACTCTAATTCTGAACTTAATAATATCGGTTCAACATCTGTTAGTTTTGATGTGGTAGATTTTGGTTTATATCAAATAAATGTGGTAGATGCTAACGGTTGTTCTGTTCTAGTTCAAGATGTATTGGTAGCCTCTCCTCCAACAGATTTAGATATTGATATTACTACAACTGTCGATTGTTCTACTGGTGGTGAAGCTGAAGTAAGTATAGGATCATCTCTTACAAGTGCAGGGCCATTCTTCTTTAGCATATACGAAGGTCCTGGTACGGTATATCCTACTACTGGAACATGGTTAAGTGAAGACGCTCCAGGAAGTGAGTCTGCTACATTTACAGGGTTAATGCCTGGTGTATTATATACATTTATTGTGTATGACCAATCTACAAATTGTAGTTACTACGAACCAGCTACGGTTCCAATTCCAACTAATTCAACATTAACAGCTACAGCGGTTAGCGCGAATAATATAACCTGTACAGGGAGTGCTGACGGAAATGTATCATTTACTATTAATAGTGTATATGGAAGTTCTGTTGCTGTAGATTATGAAATATTCGATTCTTTAAGTTTAACCTCAACTGGAATCACAGGTTCAGGTTCTGTTCCTGCAAATGGAGCATTAAATGTTACAGAATTAGGGCCATTACCATTTGGAAATTATTTTGTTTCTATTAGCGAAAGTTCAGGTCCAAATGCTGGTTGTGGAGTTGTAACAGTGCCTTTTAATATTACAGAATCTGCCTTTCTTTTAGAGTTAGAAGCTTCTATTGATCAGAACGCGAATTGTAATCCTAACTCAGGAATTATTAGTGCTATCGGTTCAAACGGTACACCTCCTTATCAATATCAAATTACAACAACACCCGCTGCTCCATTAGCAACAGATGCTGCTTGGGATGCTTCAAGTACATTTAATATGGATGCTGGTAGTTATTATGTGCATGTTATTGATGCTTATAACTGTATTGTTACGAGCCCGGTTCAAGTTTTAGACATGGATCCAACTCCAGTAATTTCAGCAACATTAACAAATCAATGTACTGTTGTTGAAGGTGAATATGAAATTGATGTTACATTAGACACACCTGGTTTGTCTCCTTATAGTGTAAGTATTAATGGAGGAGCATTTCAATCACAAACATTCCCTTTTACACTTTCAAATTTATATTCAGGAACACATACAATAGAAGTTCAAGATGTAAATGGTTGTGGTAATACGGTATCAATAGATGTTGTACCACCAATAAACATTACACCAGAAGTAACAACGCTACCATCTTGTAATAATGATGATGGTGAAATTACGGTAACTGGTTCTGGAGGATCTGGATCTTATGCTTACAGCATTTTACCAAATCCAGCTTCAATAAGCTTAGCAGGAAATGTATTTTCTGGTGTGCCTTCAGGAAGCTACACCATTACTATAACAGATACTGTGACTTCTTGTACAGAAGAGGTTTCTGTAACGGTTTCTGAAGCTATACTTCCTACATTTACTTTAACTCCAAATGAAGTAACCTGTTTTGGGGATAACTCTGGATCTTTCGAGATAAATATTGCCAACTATTCTGGAGCGTATACGTATGAAGTATTTGATAGTTCTGGAGCGTCAGTAACAGGAGTCATAAACGCCAACACGTCCACCAACCCTGAAATAGTAACAGGAATGGAAGCTGGAACATTTTCTGTACTTATAACAGAAACAGATATTCCTTTCTGTTCGGCAACTTCAAATGTAATTATTGCATCTCCACTAGAAGCTATGACACTTAATGTATCAGAAACTTCAGATGTAACTTGTAATGATAACGAAGGTACAATTACTGCTATTGCAACAGGTGGTTGGGGAGATTATGAATATGAATTAACGGGAGATGCTACTGTAGCTTATTCTTCAAATGGATCATTTACAGGATTGTCAGCTGGAAATTACACCGTAAATGTTAGAGATGCCGGTGGTTGTATCGTATCTGAAGTAATAACATTAGAAACTCCAGATCCAATAACAGCTACATTTACACCAAGCACTACAACTTTATCTTGTTTTGGTGATCAGGATGCTAGTATTACTATTACAAATGTTACTGGTGGTCAAGGCACAAACTATACGTATACGTTAAATACGGTTTCACCAACACCAAGTGTTTCTGGCCCACAAACCTCTAATGTGTTTGACAACTTAGGCCCTGGAACTTATTTTGTAAGAATTACAGACGGTTATGATTGTGAATTTTCATCAGCAAATATGGTAATTACTGAGCCAGATCCAATTGAAGCTAGCTTAGTAAGAGCATCAACCCAAACCTGTTTAACAGAATCAACATTAACATTGAGTGCAACAGGTGGAACAGGATTATATTCCTATAGTGAGACCCCTTCCTTTTCACCACTAATTGGAACGTTTACAACTTCGACAACATTTACGGTTTCAGAGGGAACGTATTCATATTATGTAAGAGATGCCAACGGATGTGTTACTAATGTATCTAATGAAATTACAGTTGATCCATTGCCGACTTTAGAAGTGACATTAGAATCAACCAACCCTACAATTAATTGTGCTGGTGATAACAATGGTACCATCTTAGCAACTGCTATAGGTGGATTAGGAAATTACACCTATACGTTACAAGATAATGCAGGAAACCCTGTTACTGCAACAGAAAACAGTCCAGGTTATTTCACAGAACTTTTTGCAGGTGATTATATTGTATACGTAGAAAGTGGAGATTGTACTGCTACTTCTGCTCCAATAACTATTACGGAACCAGATGCTCCACTCGATGCGTCAGTGGTTGTTAATAATGTGAGTTGTGCAGGAAGTAATAATGGTTCTATTGAAGTTACTGCGTCTGGAGGAACAGGAATCATTAAGTATGCTATTTCACCACAATTAAATCAGTTCTTCGATATTAATACTTTCGAAAACTTAGCTCCTGATGATTACACCATCATTGTACAAGATGAATTAGGCTGTTATTTAACACTCGATGTTACCATAACGGAACCGCAACCTGTAATCTTAAGTATTGTTCCAAACTCATTAATCCCAGAAGTTTGTACAGGTGAACTTGAAGGTGAATTTAGTATTGCTATTTCAGGTGGAACATTACCATACAGTGTCAGTTTAGATGATTATGATGGTACTTACACAACAGGAAACGCTACGCAAACCGAATTTTATTTTACAAATTTAGGCGGTGGTGATCATATTGTATTTGTAAAAGATGCTGAAGGATGTGAATCTGAATGGAATATCACGTTCCCAGAATCAGTTAGCATTTTACCAGAAGTTGTTATTGAAAATATTTGTGACAACAATATACAAGGCAATATTGTAACTGTGACTGTAGATGCTTCTATTGAAGACCCTACCCTTCTCGAATATTCTTTAAATGGTGGCCCATATCAATCTGATAATGTATTTACAAATTTACCAGAAGGTACAGGGTATTATATTGATGTAATGCACGAAAATTTATGTGTTCAACGTACCGACTTATTCGATATTGATACCGTAGCCCCTGTAACGTTAACATTGGCTGAAGGTGGATTAAATGAATTCATAGCAACTGCCTCTGGTGGTAGAGGTGATTACCAATACACGTTGAACGGAGAAGATGTTGGCTCAGAAAACACTTATATCATTACAGAGTCTGGTTTATATACTGTAATCGTGACCGATAGTAGTGGTTGTTATGCAACTGCACAAATAGAATTAGAATTTCAAGATATATGTATTCCAAATTGGTTTACACCAAACGGAGACGGAGAATTTGATACATGGGCACCAGGATGTACTGAAAATTATCCAAACCTAACCTTCGATATTTTTGATAGATACGGTCGTAAAATTGCCACATACCGTGTTGGTGAAGTTTGGGATGGAAAGTATATGGGTAATGAATTACCTACTGGAGATTATTGGTTTGTTGTTCAAACGAATGACGCTTCACACGACAAAGAGTTTGTTGGACATTTTACACTTTATAGATAATAGCTAAGCACATTTTAAAGATAACATCATGAAAAAAATCACCCTATATTTTCTTTTTTTGGTCTTCGCACAAGGTTATGGCCAAGAATTAAACTTACCAGTATTTACGCAATATTTAGCAGATAATGACTTTGTTATTTCGCCAACGTATGCCGGTATTGGAGATAATTTAAAAATTAGAGCAAACGGATTAACACAATGGGTAGGTATAAAAAATGCACCAGATAATCAATCTGTATATGCTGACTTTAGGATTTCTAATCGTACAGGTATTGGTATTTCTGCTTACAACGATAAAAATGGAAACACACGTCAAAAAGGAGTTAAGTTTTCTTTTGCGCACCATTTAACATTAGATTATAAGACAAAACAATTTTTATCTTTCGGATTATCTTACAACATTAATAGTTTTAGAATTGACATTGAGAATTTTAATACCACCTATGATATTCCAATATTAGATCCATCAATTACAGATGATAGATCGCAATCTAATAATAATTTTGATGCTGGTATTTTGTACCGATGGAAAGCCTTTTACTTAAGCTTTAATGCCAATAATATTTTGAATAAAGATATCGATGACCATTTAGGTATTGAGCCAAGTAAACTTTTAAATTATCAATTATATACTGGTCTTGTTATAAAAAGTAACAATAACAAAGATGTAGAATTTGAGCCTTCTTTATTTGTGCAAATGTTTGATAGTGACAATCGATCTAGTACAGATATCAATTTTAAATACCGAAAATTTAATAGAAAAGGAGATTATTACTTTGTAGGTGGTTCTTATCGTTTTCTTAACGATCAATTCTTTAAGCCTTTAAACGTCGGTCCAATAGGAGGTATTACTTTTAATCAATTCTTTTTTGCGTATTCCTACCAATTAACAATTAATGATTTATCTGGTTTTAATTCTGGAACACACATGGTAACCATTGGGTTAGACTTTTTACAAGGTGCTAGTAACTGTGCTTGTACAAAAGGAACAAGCCAGAGTTATTATAGGTAATAGATGACACAAAAACTAAACAATCGGTAAATGTTAGTCATCTAATTACAGGTATTTATATCGTAGAGTTAGAAACTGCTCATGGAGATAAACGCATACAGAAACTCATAATTAGATAGTTTTAATTAACGACTTTAAAAACGCAAAATCAAAATTCGATTTTGCGTTTTTTTTGCTCTAAACTAAGATTCATAAGATTAGAAAAATGGGTTTACGTTAATAAATATTGTGATTACGTTAAGTACAGAATAAAGCATTACTTACCTTGTTGAAACAACAAATAAAATAATTATGGAAATACTATTTGAATACCACGACGTAGCCGCAAGCGATAGACTTGAAGCACATGCCAAAGAAAAATTAGAAACCTTATTCACACGGTACGACTTTGTCATTAGAGCTGATGTCTTTTTTAAAACAGAGAATACAAGCAGTGATGACACCGGTAAAAAGTGTGGCATTAGATTAAGTGCACCAGGTCCTCGCCTATTCGCAGAATCTTCTCATGATAGTTTTTTAGATGCTATATCTGAAACCGTTAAGGAGTTATCACGTCAATTAGAAAAACGAAATGATAAAATGAAAACGTATTAATAAATGAAAGGCAAAATGGGAGTAATTAGTAGAGATAAAAACCAAATAAATTGTATTTATGCCAACGATTCAGACTTTGGAAAACAGCTAGAAGGCTATTTAGAAGCCTCTGGAAAAGAAATTTTAATGATTAATCTTAATAAGACGATGCTTACACCAACGCAATGGCAAGATTTAGCCACTGATCTAAATGTTGGAATAGAACAGTTTTTAGAGCTTTCTAAGGTTGAAAATGTAGACAAAATCTCAACATTTAGCGCCAATGATTATGTTACTATATTAGAAAACAACCCTAAAATATTTAAAGGAGCAATTGTAATGAATGGTGATAAAACAGCACATATTACATCAGTAACTGAAGTTTTAGAATATTTTGATATAGATAGTACAGGAATTGAAGAAAAGTCACACTCATAAAACTAAAGGACTAATAAATCTGTTGTCAAAGTCTCCTTTGTCAAAAATATTTTTACTTTTAATGTGCTATGAATAAAAGTACATTACTACGCTATAAAGGTTTCGTAAAAACACCATCTCTTTTTAAGACGAATGATTTTACTGAGTTTAGCCAAATAGAACTAGATTCAACACCAAAACCAATAGACAACACAGCTGTATTTAAAAATCAACGGTTAGGTAAACTTGTAGAAGAATTTGTATTTCACCAACTAAAACAAGACTCCTCTGTACATTGGATTGTTGAAAATTTACAAATTCAAAAAGACCGCAAAACCATTGGAGAATTAGATGCGCTCTACGATTTTAATTACCAGCCAATTCACCTAGAAGTGGTTTATAAATTTTATCTTTACGATACTTTAAAATCTTATAATAACCCACTCTCCTATTGGATTGGTCCTAATAGGAAAGACTCACTTTGTTACAAACTAGACAAGCTAAAAAACAAACAATTTCCTTTGCTTTTTAAAGATGAAACTAAGCAACAACTTCAAGAGTATAATATTGATTCAGCAGCCATTTCTCAAAAACTATGTTTTAAAGCACAACTGTTTATACCTTATGATACTTCAAAAGTACCAATGGAGTCTTTAAACGAAGACTGTGTATTTGGCTTTTACATTTCATATGCATCTATAGCTGTTTTTAAGACATTAGGGTTTTATATTCCACAGAAATTAGATTGGCTTGTTTTACCTCATAACAATGTCTCTTGGCAAGATTATGAAACTGCAAAACATAGCATAAAAGAAGCTATCGAAGAACAGCGTTCTCCTTTAGTTTGGTTAAAATATAGTGAGACCAACATTGTAAAATGTTTTATAACCTTTTGGTAAGCATGAATAAACATAGCTATTATAAACTTTACAAACCTTATGGCTACTTAAGTCAGTTTGTAAATCATCAGACTAAACGAAAGTCTAAAAAACTATTAGGAGAGATATACAATTTTCCAAAAGATACGATGGCTGTTGGTCGTTTAGATGAGAAATCGGAAGGTTTATTGTTATTAACTACAGATGGAAAATTTAGTAATTACATAACGAGTTCTGCTATTGAGAAAGAATATCACGTCATGGTCGATGGTGTTATTACACCTGAAATTATTTCGGAATTAGAAAGTGGCATTGAAATTTCGGTGGAAGGAAAACCATACAAGACAAAACCTTGTAAAGCTAATATACTAACAGATACTTCACATATTTTTGAACGTTTTGTGCGCGATGAGCGTCATGGAATTACAACTTGGCTTTCAATTACCATAACCGAAGGGAAATTTAGACAAGTTCGAAAAATGACTGCAAAGGTTGGTTTGCCAACATTGCGATTAGTACGCGTACGGATTGGTGATTATAAGTTAGAAACCATGCAACCTGCTGAAGTTTTGCCAGTTAGTTACTAGAAACCTCTTCAGTTGTACTAGCCGTTTTCTCTTTAATTGTTACTTTTTCATTTTGAAAAATAATCCTTGCTTTCACACCTGTTAGAAGATTCCATTCTTTAGATGAAATCACATTACCTTTATCATCATACACCACAAATTCTGCTGTGTTAGGTCCAGATTCACCTTGGTTTAACGCCACAATATCAACCGTATTTTTTCCATCTACTAAATTAACTTCTACGCGTCTATAACTACTTGTAAGTAATAAGTTATTCTTTACAACGGTTCCGTTTACTAAAATCTGAACACGGTCGCCATCAGGATATTGGTGATCTCTACACACAATATTTACAAATTTAGTATCTACATTATGTTCACCTAAAAACTGATCTGACATGGTTCTAACAATACCACCTTTTACAGCTTCCTTTTTCCAACGTTTTTCATAAATTTCACTAGGGCTTTTTAAACCGTCATTTTCAAACATAGAAAAGGGCTTCTCTGTTTCTCTAATTACAAATTTTTCGTCTTCGTTCTTAGAGCTACCACTCGATTTATCGTCTTTTTTTTCAAGAATTGGCGCAACTTTAACTTTAACTAAAGCAGAGTCTTTTTTCTTCTTAGATTCTTCTGCCGGAATACGAATAGATTTCGTTTCCTTATCTTTTATAACTTGGCCAAAAACCGTTGTGCTGCAAAAAATGCAGAATATAAATACGATGATATTTATAGTTTTCACTTTTATATTATGGGTTTTAAGTATTGAATAAGTAAGTTACAAAAACCGTACCTATTTCAAAATAAAGACATATAAACGTCAATCTTTACAAAAAAAAGTTAAAACTTGCCGTTGAAGCTAATTCTTAACTTTCTATTATATTCTTCAAATAGCCAATCTTTGTAGTTTTGAGTGCTATTCATTATGCAGTAGCAGTACTGTTTTATTCTAAAAGCTATTTCGTCTTGTAGGTCTTTAGTTAACTCTCTTGCATCAAAAACATCTTCACTATTATCAATACATATTTGTGAATGTTGTGCAATAGATCGTTCTATGACTGTAAATGATTTTTGACCAGAATTAATAACGTCTTTGTATTCTGCTTTTACATCAAAATTTAATGTGTACGACTTTTTAAATTTCACCTTTAAAGAATCTGGCATCTTATACACAAAATCACGTTCTAGTAGATCGTCATCTATAATATTCTCTAAATAATAATCTGGATGTTTAAATATATGTTGCCAATCTACGGGCTGATCCCAAGCGCCAAAACGCGCCTCATTATTTCCTAAGTCTATAACTTGAAATGTATCTCTATCTTTATAAATTCGGCTACCACGACCAATCATTTGAAAATATAAGGTTAACGATCTTGTGGCTCTGTTTAAAATGATAGATTCTACAGATGGTTCATCAAAACCAGTCGTTAAGATACTTACCGACGACAAAACAGCGTCTGGTGTGTTTTTAAACCATTTTAGAATGTCTTTACGCTCTTGTTTATTGGCAGTATTATCTAAATGCCTAACGTTATACCCTGCCTTTTTAAACGTATGGTAAACTTCTTTAGATGTATAAATTCCATTATTAAAAATCAGCGTTTTTTTACCTTTAGCCAATTCCTCATATGCCAATAATAATTTAGACTGCATTAAGCTATTGGTATATAAAGCTTCTGAGGATTTTACCGTATAATCACCATTAATACCTATTTTTAATGAGGTTAACCCAACATCGTAATGCGAAACTTCAGCTTTAGCTAAAAACCCATTTTTTATTAAGGTCGAAATATCATCACCAATGATTAATTTTTTGTAGTTATCTTTCATTGGTAGCTTAATATTACTACTCAATGGTGTGGCGGTTACACCAAGAATAAAACAATTTTCAAAAAACTTAAATAGTTTTCTAAACGAATTGTAATGTGCTTCGTCAATAATAACAAGACCAACATTTTTTAATTCAAAATCATTATCAGACAAGCGGTTATTTAAGGTTTCAACCATGGCTACAAAACACTGAAAATCATCTTGATCTGGAAGTGTTTTTACCTTACTATTAATGACTTTATTCTTAACATTAAAACCAGATAATACGTTAGATGTTTGTTTACAAAGTTCAATTCTATGGGTAAGAATCACCACTTTTTTCTGATGTTGCTCCACGTAACGTCTAACGATTTCAGAAAAAATAACCGTTTTACCTCCTCCTGTTGGAAGCTGATATAAGAGATTAAAATCATCAGACTCATCTCGCATTACATCAAAAATGCGATTCAGGTCCTTGATCTGGAAATCATAGAGACTTTTCTCAGTAGCATTTTGTTGAATGGTTTCGGTTTCTGACGACATAAATTGAATTTAGTTCGATATTAATTTCGCAAAAATAGCACATTGTAAAGGTTTATGGAATGAATTGTTAACAAGATTTAACAAGATTGGTACTGTTATTGTGTTTAAGATTTTATTAACATTTAAAATATATTATTATGAAATCACTTAAAAGACATTCTGTATCGGTCAATGCAGGATCTATGGCAGACATTGCTTTTTTGTTACTCATTTTCTTTTTAGTAACGACCACTATTTCTGCAGACAAAGGTATTTTACGAAAATTACCACCTATTTGTGAAACTGGAGATTGTACTGCAGATATACCAGAACGTAACCTATTACATGTTTCAATGAATGACAAACAGCAAATTATGATTAACGAAAATAGTCTAGAACTCACTGAAATTGCTTCTTTAGTGGAAGCCTTTATAGATAATAATGGAAATAACAATTGTGATTATTGCGAAGGAAAACAATCCGTAACCTCTTCAGATCATCCTAAAAAGGCCGTTATTTCTTTGAGTCATTCTGCTGCTACCAAATACGATTTGTTTGTGTCCGTTCAAAATGAAATTACAAAGGCTTATTACGATTTAAGAATGCGTTATGCTAAACAAGTCTATAATAAAACACCAGATCAATTATCAAAAGCCGAATTAATTGAAGTGCAAAAGGCCTATCCTTTTATAGTTTCAGAAATTATGGTTAAACGTTCTCATTAGAAATTGAATCATTACTTTGGATACAATATTCAATCTTAACTTTCTTTTTGCCCCAATTTTTTGCTTTGTTTACATCGTTATCCATATAAATATCAATCCGTTTTCTCCAGCGACGATTCATTTTATCTTTAACCGTGTATAGACTATCAAAACCTTGTATTTTTACTTTGGTGTTATGTACTAGGCCAGAATCTAATAAATCTCGTGAAACCGCAATGTATCGCAATCCAGGTTTTAAACTATCGCCAAAAGCGGTGATATTTGGATTAGAGTTGGTTTGGTATGCTAAGGAATTGTATGCCGTAGCAGTTACTAAAATAGTGTTTGTGATACATTTATCTTCTGCTCTTGTATTGCAGTTATACAAGCTAAGACAACAAAGAATAATAACAAAATGATGTATTTTCATAGTTATAAAGATACATTCAATTTCGTTAATATTTGTTAAAAACGTATTATGTTATGCATGGTACTGTAACAAATATAAAGTTTCGTCGTCTATTTAGTATAACCAATTAAAAAACAAACATTATGAGAACTTTAAACAACAATCAATTATCTAGTACTACGTCTGAAACAAAAAGTTTTAACTGGAATAAAAAACGACGTTACAGATAACAGCATAAGACATAATTTCATCAATCAAAAAATCAATTAATATGAGAGTTTTATCCAAAATTGTCAATACATCTAATAGTTTAGATGATGACTTAAAAACCATTAAACTTTAACATTAATAAAAGCAATTTAGAGTTTAATAAAAAGGTCAGTTTCCTGTTAAAGAAACTGACCTTTTTTTATGAATTCTATTTTGAGTTCTTATTTTTTAATAAATTTTTGTGTCATAGAACTCGTATTGGTAGATAATTTTATAAAATAAATCCCACTTTGATAGTTTGATATATTCAAAATATGAGTGTCATTACTTCTTAAATCCCCATTACTAATTTTCTTACCTAAAGTATCAAATATTTCAAAACTTACATCTTCATTTAAATTATTCAAATCAATATTTAAGTTGTTATTTACAGGATTAGGATATAAATTAATTAAACCATCTAAACTAAATTCATTAACGCTTAACGGGTCTTGTACATTGAATGTTACTGATTCAGAAGCCGTAAATTCACCACCTGAAATTATCTCATTATCATTTTCATCTCTTAAGCTATATGAGCCAGTACCATATGTACAACAAATACCATCACCTTCTTCGTCGTAAATGGTAAACGTATAACATTCATTAAAACTCGGAATGGTAATAATTTCTTCGTATGATGTAGGATTATTTGAATCAAAATAAACTCCACTATCCACAATTACCCCCGAACTATTAACAAGGTCCCATGAAGTTTCATAACCATAATTATCCGTTAAAAGGTCAAAAACGATTGTATTTGTTGCATATGCAGATGATACATCAAAATTAACGGCAAATGTGTTATTGGTTGTGTTTTCATCTGTGGTTCCATTTGGGTTTGAAACGTTAATAGTAAATATGTGATTACTTGCACTTAAATTAGAATAGACAGGTGTTGCTACCACAACACTTTCTCCATTAAGTAAATTACCTGTCCAGTTTACTGTAGTACTAGTTTCAGAATCTATAAAGTATGAAACATCTGCAGATGTTAAAGTTAAATCTCCTGAGTTTATAAGTGTTACTTGAGGTGTAAAATCTTCTCCACATAATTCTGTTGGGATACCAGCCCCAGCCGTAACTCGCGCATCATTATCATACGTTTGTAATTGAGGATACACGTCTACGAAGTTAAGACCAGTGTTCCCAGGGTCTAACCAATCTTTAAGTCGTGATGAAGCTGTAGGACCATAATCCCAAGCAACACCAAAGCGTCCATATAAATCAAAACCTCCATTATCATTTGTGCCTGAACATGAAGCAGTTCCGCCAGAAAGCATACCTATTAAATGACCATTTTCATTAAACAAACCAGATCCAGATGAACCTCCTTCAGTAACACCTAATTCCCAATCATTTATTCCCCACATTTGTGTTGTAGGATTGCCATTAAAAAAGGTCGATGTTCTAATCGCACCTTCATCGTTTCTAGATACTTTTTGAATATCACCACTTGGATGATGAATACCAAAGGTAACAGAAGGAACTTCCGTTGTAGATTTATTCCAACCTGCCCAAACTACATCTGGGTTACTGTCAAAAAAACTGGCATCTGTAATTTCAACCAATTCCATATCAGATTGAGAATTTTGAGCTCTAACTATAGAACCACTAACCGTTTGATTAAATGTTCCATTAGTACTATTAGTAAATGTACCACAAGATGGGTTTGGGCTTCTCCAGTTAAAACGAAATGCCCAGCTACCTTCTCCTCCACTACAGTGATTTGCGGTTAAAAAATAAGGAGTTCCATCGTTGTTCGTATTATTTACAAGAGTACCAGAACAAAAACTAGCACCTCCAGCAAGCAACAGTCCACCAGCTTTTTTTACTTCTTCTTTTCTAGTATCTATATCAAATGGATCTGAAGCTGGTGTAATATCACAATCCACATCGTGATTACAAGCACCTGAATCATTTAGCGCTTTTTGATACGTTTCTGCAGTTCGGTAACCATGAACAACAGAGCCAACCGTAATTTTAGCGTTACCAGAAACATTTGCAGGCTGATAATACTCTATATAAGCTACATTACCTTTAACTAACCATGTCCCTAAAACTTCTTCAGGGTTATTGTTGTGATGTGTAAAAGGTCTTAATAAATCCGTTTTATCACTATTATATACATAGAGTTTTGCTCCTTCGGGAATTTTAAATACATCGAACATAAAATTTAATGAATGTGCTCCTTTAGAGGTGTAAGCCATTCTCCAAATCTGGTCTCCATTTTCTAAAGTTGTCCATTCACCTACGTCATTAAAGTTATGGTCCACATAAAGATCATGTCCAAATCTCCAAGGAATAGATTTATTTTGGTCATTAATTTTATCTTCTTCTTGTAATTTTTTCAAATCGAAAGTAGGAAGCGTAAAAGGGGTTAAATCAGTCAATGAATTTTGACTCCAACTAGGTGGTTTAATGTCTTCTGGAAATTGTTGTGCAAAAGAAAATGAACTGACAAATAAGAATGCAAAAAGTAGTTTTAATTTCATATTTTATTTTTTTTTTAGAAATGTAAAAATACAGAATTAATAACTTTTTCAAATTATTTTTAGGTTTTTGGTATAAATGGTACCTAAAATTAAGATTTCTATAAATAAAATACAGTTTGCTTTTAGTCATATTTCTAGTTACTTTTAAAAAAACAAATCAATCATGTACAAAAAATCTATATTATATTTTAGTTTAATACTTATGATAAACACGAGTTGCAAATCAGAACCTTCAAAAAAAGATGACCTCTTAACTAATGCCCAAGCGATACATGAACGTGTGATAACATTGGATACACATTGCGATATCAATGTGAAAAATTTTACAGACTCACTTAATTACACGCAAGATTTAGACACACAAATTACCTTACCAAAAATGAAAGCTGGTGGTTTAGATGTGGCATGGTTCATTGTTTATACAGGTCAAGACTCATTAACTGAAGCTGGATATAAAAAAGCCTATGACAACGCAATGTCTAAATTTAATGCCATCCATAACTTAGTGAATGAGTATGCACCGAACGAAATAGAACTAGCGGTAACGTCTGCTGATGTGAAACAGATACATGCAAAAGGTAAAAAAGTAGCTATGATTGGAATAGAAAACGGCTATCCTATAGGATTAGATGTTAGCAATGTTGAGAAATTTTATAATCTTGGTGCGCGATATATGTCATTATCTCACAATGGACACAGTCAGCTTTGTGATAGTAATACTGGAGAAGAAGACGATGTTTGGTTACATAATGGACTAAGTGATTTAGGAAAAGAAGTTGTTACAGAAATGAATCGTGTTGGTATGATGATCGATGTTTCTCACCCTTCAAAAGAAGCGATGAAACAAATGGTAGCATTGAGTAAGGCACCAATAATTGCATCGCACTCTTCTGCAAGAGCCTTGTGCAATCATAGTAGAAATTTAGATGATGAACAATTAGGCTGGTTAAAAGAAAATGGAGGTGTTGTACAGACGGTCGCTTTTAAGTCGTATTTGAATACCGAAAAACAAAACGCTCATAATGACGCTATGGAAGCGATACGAAACAAAGTAATAGATTCTTTAGATATTACATGGTACAATAGGAGTGCCTTTAGAGCGTTAGATGAAATATCTCAAAAAGAATTTTTAGAAAACAGGAAAACTGTTATGGATATTACTAAAGAAAAAATAAATCAAATAGAAGATTTTCCAGCAGCAGTAAATGTTATTGATTTTGTAAACCATATCGATTATCTCGTTGAAAAAATAGGCATTGACCATGTTGGTATCAGTAGCGATTTTGATGGTGGTGGCGGAATCGAAGGTTGGTCTGATGCTTCAGAAACCTTTAATGTAACTTTAGAATTGGTAAAACGTGGTTATACAGAAGCCCAAATTGAACAACTTTGGAGTGGTAACTTATTGCGTGTATTAGATGATGTAGAAGCCATAGCAAAAAAGATTCAGGTAGAAAGTTAATTCCTTTATGCTATTTAAAATATAAGAGCCAGCAAATTTGCTGGCTCTTATATTATATATACTTTGCTTCTAGTATCTTAAAAGTTCTAATAAAGCCGCTTCAAACTTCCCTTTAGCCATATATTGCTCTTCTAATTGCCCAATAAACGGTATAGGTGTTTCCATACTCGCTACACGCTTTACTGGCGCATCTAAATATTCAAAACAGTTTTCCATTAACATTGCAGAAAGATCGCTAGCAATTCCGCCAAATAAAGAGTCTTCTTGAAGTATAATAGCGCGTCCTGTCTTTTTAACGGAATTAATAATAGTTTCCTTGTCTAAAGGTTGAAGTGTTCTCAAATCTATGACATCAGCCGAAATATTAGGATTTTTTTCTAAAGTATTTAAAGCCCAATGAACTCCAGATCCATAGGTAATAATCGTAACAGCGTCACCTTCTTTTAAAACGGCGGCTTTTCCAAAAGGAATCGTAAAATAATCGGTAGGTACATCTTGTCGAATACTACGATACAAAGCCTTGTGTTCAAAGAACAACACAGGATTAGGATCATTTATTGCTGTTGCTAATAAGCCTTTGGCATCATAAGGAAATGCCGGATACACCACTTTTAAGCCTGGTGTTTTAGTAAACCATGCTTCATTAGTTTGTGAGTGAAATGGCCCTGCAGCCACTCCACCACCACATGGCATTCTCACCACCACATCAGCTTCTTGTTGCCATCTGTAATGCGATTTTGCTAAATAATTCACTACAGGATTAAAGCCTGATGTTACAAAATCTGCAAATTGCATTTCTACAACCGATTTTATACCTGAGATAGATAGTCCCATAGCTGTTTCAACAATTGCCGATTCACAAATTGGTGTATTTCTAACGCGATCTTTTCCAAATTCCTCTACAAAGCCTTCTGTGATTTTAAAAACTCCACCATATTCTGCAATGTCTTGTCCCATAATTACAAGATCTTTATGCTTCTGCATGGATTGTTTTAAACCTTCAGAAATAGCGTCGATTAAGCGTAATTCTTTTGTGTTTTTATTTGGTGTATGGTGCTTATATTCAAATGATTTGTATACGTCATCTAATTCCGTAGTTTCATTAGGTATTATATCTGGTTCGGCATTGGCTGTGTCTAAAGCGGCATCAATTTCAGATTTAATTTCAGCATTATAAACCTCATCAATTTGTGCGGTTAAAATCTTTTTACTGAATAGAAAACTTCTGAAATTTTTAATAGGATCTTTTGTTTCCCATTCATCCATCAACTCTTGAGGTACATATTTTGTCCCACTAGCTTCTTCATGTCCTCGACGTCTAAAGGTTTTGAACTCTATTAAAATAGGACGTGGTCTTTTTCTAATACTTTCAGCTAATTTTTGAACTTTCGTATAGGTTTCAATAATATTATTGCCGTCTAAAATAAAAGACTCAATGCCATAACCTTTACCTCTATCTGCAATATGCTTACAATTGTACTGTTCATTTGTAGGAGTTGACAATCCGTAGCCATTATTTTCTACACAAAATATAACAGGTAAACTCCAAACAGAAGCCACATTAAGAGCCTCATGAAAATCGCCTTCACTCGTTCCGCCTTCACCAGAAAAAACAGCTGTAAGATTTCCGTTTTTCTTTAAAAGATTCCCCAAAGCTATACCATCTGCAACTCCTAATTGCGGACCCAAATGCGATATCATGCCTACAATATTGTATTCTTGAGTCCCAAAATGAAAAGAACGATCTCTACCTTTAGTAAACCCACTAGCCTTTCCTTGCCATTGACAAAATAAGCGATCTAAGGGAATCTCACGTGTCGTAAAAACACCAAGATTTCTATGCATTGGAAGAATATATTCGCTCGGTTTTAATGCCATAGTGACACCAACAGAAATGGCTTCTTGACCAATTCCTGAAAACCATTTTGATACTTTTCCTTGACGTAAAAGAATGAGCATTTTCTCTTCAATTAGTCGCGGTTTCAGCATATTATAATAAAGTTCTAATAACGTTCTGTCATTTAAACTTCGCTTATCATAAGCTATGTTACTCTTTGTGATTGTTGGCATGGAATGTTGTTTAAGTAATGTTTTATAGGTTTATGTTGTTGGATTCAAAGGTCACATAAAACATCAAAATTAATCACTTCCTTTTGTAAGAAGGTTTAGATATAGATATTTCAAATGTAAATAAAATTGCTTCAATAATTCAAATTAGACTTCAAATTGTCAATAAATCCTACCTGATTTTTTAGCACTATTATCGTTACATTTGTATATTGACAAAAATTTAAACACAAATCCCATGGATAGAATACCTAGTGTAGATTTAAAGGATTTCATTTCTGAAGATCCTCAGCGAAAACAAAAATTTATAAACGATATAGGAAAAGCTTATGAAGACATTGGTTTTGTAGCTTTAAAAGGACACTTTTTAGATGATACTTTGGTAGATAACTTATATGGTGAAGTAAAGAAATTTTTCGATTTACCATTAGAGGTAAAAGAAAGTTACGAGATTCCAGGAATTGGTGGTCAACGTGGCTATGTCTCTTTTGGTAAAGAAAGCGCAAAAGGAAAGAAAGAAGGCGATTTAAAAGAGTTTTGGCATTTTGGACAATATGTAGAAGATGACGAAGAACGCAGAAAAGAATACCCTGAAAATGTTGAAGTCAAAGAGTTAGATGATTTTAATAAAGTAGGAAAGCAAACCTACCAAATGCTCGAAAAAACAGCGAAGTACGTTTTACGTGCTTTAGCCCTTTATTTAAATTTAGAAGAAACCTATTTTGATAATTATATTCATAATGGAAATTCTATTTTACGACCAATACATTATCCACCAATTACTTCAGAACCTAAAAATGCGGTAAGAGCTGCTGCACATGGAGATATTAACTTAATCACTTTACTAATGGGTGCACAAGGTCGAGGCTTACAAGTGCAACGTAACGATGGCGAATGGATTGATGCAATAGCTGAACCAGATGAACTAATGATTAATGTTGGTGATATGTTATCGCGCCATTCTAACAATAAATTAAAATCTACGATACATCGTGTCATAAATCCACCTCGAGAACTTTGGGGAACATCGCGCTATTCTATGCCGTTTTTTATGCATCCTATCAGCGAAATGAAGTTAGATGTTTTAGAAAGTTGTATCGATGAAGATCATCCAAAACAATTTGAAGACATTACGGCTGGCGAATTTTTAAATGAACGTTTAATAGAGCTAGGACTTATTAAGAAATAGTCCGCAGTTCTCAGTCCACAGTATGCAGTCCATTATCAATACGTGATAGGCTAAAGATTGAAGACTGCCAACTGAAGACTAAAAACTGAAAAAATGGATTTACAAGATCAATTAAAAAACCTCTTTCCAGATCACACTCCAGAATCTACAGATACTACTGAAGATTCAAATGATGGTTTATGGCTGCAAGACGACCCTATAATTTGTAAGTACGAAAAACGAAAAGGAAAACCTATTACTATACTTGAAGGCTATACAGGGGCAACTGAAGATTTTAAGAAATTAGCAAAAGACTTAAAAACAAAGCTTAGTGTTGGTGGCAGTTTTAAAGATGACAGAATAATAATTCAAGGAGATTATAGAGATAAAATTATGACCATATTAAAAGAAAAAGGTTTTAATGTAAAACGTGTTGGAGGTTAATTAATATGGCAAAAAATTGTTTACATATTACAAATGGTAACAACCTCACTGTTTATTTAAGAGATTTAGATTTTAAAGAAGATATTGTAACATGGCAGGAGATGCTTTGTGAAGGCCCAACAATTCCGGCTATCGATTCAAGAGAATTTTTAAAACTTCGTATTGAGTTTTTGAAAGACTATTACGAGATTGAAGTGAATACCAGAGAAATTTTATCAGAATTATCTAAATTAGATGATATTGATGCTTACAGCGAAATAAACCTTTGGTTTGAGTATGATTTGTTTTCTCATATTAACCTAATAGGTGTGATTAATCTTTTGCACCAAAAAGAAATTAATAAACCACTTTATCTTATTTGTAGTGGACGTGTGGCAGGTGAAAAACGCTTAAAAGCTTTAAATGAACTTAATCCGGAACAATTAAAAGCACATTATAAGGATAGAATTCGATTAACAAAAGAAGATATTGATTTAGCAATTGCTATATGGAGAACCTATTGTGGTAAAGACCATAATATTTTAAAGCCATATATTGTTAAAAAGTCGAATTTTAAATATTTGAGTAATTGTTTAAAAGCACATTTAGAACGTTTTCCTAATCAAAAAAGTGGCCTTAGTGTTTTAGAAACCAATATTCTTACCATTGTAAAGGATAATTTTATAAAATCTAAAGGACACCTTTTAGGCTATAGCCTAAATTATCAAGGTTATTATGGTCTTATTGATATACAGCTATCTAGAATTATAGATAAATTAGATGTATTTTTTACTGAAAGTGAAACAGGAATTGTACTTAATAGAAACGGTTATAAAGCATTATTAGAACAAAACAATTTTGCAAAAGAAATACATAATGATATGGTTTATGGAGGTGTAAATCGCTTAGGCTTCCAATTCAATATCAAACAGAATAAACTTATAAAAACGATATTTTATGGCCATTAAAGATTCAGAACTTATATTAAATCCAGACGGTAGTGTTTATCATTTGAATTTAAAACCCGAAAATATATCAGATACCATCATTTTTGTTGGGGATCAAGATCGCGTAGAAAAAATCACAAAACATTTTGATAGTATTGAGTTTAGTACTCAAAAACGTGAATTCAAGACACAGACTGGTTATTATCAAGATAAACGATTAACAGTTATTTCAACAGGAATTGGTCCAGATAACATAGATATTGTTCTAAATGAGCTTGATGCTTTAGTGAATATTAATTTAGAAACTAGAGAGTTAAAAACAGAATTAACAAGTCTTAATATTATTAGAGTTGGTACTTCTGGTTCGTTACAAGATGATATTCCTGTAGACGCATTTTTAATTAGTACACATGCATTAGACATTAATGGAATGCTTCATTTTTATCAAATTGATGGGATTAGCAATCCTGAAATTGAAGATGAATTTATGAAACATACTCATTGGGATAAAAACAAAGCCAGACCCATTGTTATTAATAATAGTAAGTATTTAGAAAAGTATTTCGAAGGAGATAAAATTCACAAAGGCATGACTGGTACAGCTGGTGGTTTTTACGGTCCACAAGGACGTGTGCTACGTTTACCACTGCATGATCCTGATCTTAATTCAAAATTAGACAACTTTAGTTATAAGGATTTTAGAATTACAAATTTTGAAATGGAAACATCTGTAATTTATGGTCTTTCAAAATTATTAGGACACGAAGCCTTGTCTTTAAATGCTATTATTGCCAATAGAGCTAATGGGGATTTTAGTAAAGACCCTAAAAAAGTAGTCGATAAATTAATTTTATATGCTTTAGAGCGTATTGTGAATATTTAATAGTCGAAGTGCTTATTTAATTTAAAAATAAAAAATCTTGTTTAGCAGAAAAGATTCTGAAACAAGTTCAGCATAAAATGAAAAAAGTAAATATAGGTGGTGTCCCAGAACACTTTAATTTAGCGTGGTATTTAACTCTAAAAGATGGTGAATACAAAAACCAAGACATCAATCTAAGATGGCACGATTATTACGGTGGAACAGGTGAAATGAATAAAGCATTGCGTTCTGGTGAAATTGATATGGCGGTAATATTAACCGAAGGTGTTGTTAAAGATATCATTGAAGGTAATCCTTCAAAAATTGTGCAGACATTTGTAGAAACACCTCTAAATTGGGGAATCCATGTAGCTGCAGATTCAGAATTTAAAACAATAAATGATATTAAAGGAGCTAGAGCTGCCATTAGCAGATATGGTTCTGGCTCACATTTAATGGCTTATATCAACGCAAAAAATAATAATTGGAACTTAGAAAAAGACCTTAACTTTGAAGTCATAAAAAATCTTGATGGTGCAATTAAAGGCTTGACAAATGGTGATGCCGACTATTTTATGTGGGAAAAATTCACAACAAAACCTATTGTAGATGATGGTATATTTAGACGTATCGCCAATTTACCATCACCATGGCCTTGTTTTGTAATTGCAGTGAGACAAGAATTTATTGATAATAATGAAGACGATTTAAAAATCATTTTAGATATTATTAATGAAACAACTTCCGACTTTAAATCTATTCCTAGTATCGATAAAACGATAGCAAATCGTTACGAGCAAGAATTAGAAGATGTACAAGAATGGTTATCGTTAACAGAATGGTCGCAAAGTATTATGGATAAAAAGACACTAGATAATGTACAAGAACAACTATATGATTTAAAAATCATTTCTGAAAAAGTAGATTATGCGCAATTAATTCATGAAATATAACTATATCTTAATTAAAAACGTTATAAACAGTATGGCTTTTTAACATTTTAGAAAGGTTAGCTGGTTTATTATTAGGTGGTTGCGTATTTTTAGTTAAAGTGTTTTTAGATATAACTTTCAGAATTTCAAAAATTTAAGTACATTTGTTTATCAACGCTATTTATAACCCAAATAGATAAATATGATTGTTAATATTGTTCTGATTTTATCTTTCTTAGTTGCACTTAACTTTTTATTATTAATCTTTAGTTGTAATAAAACATCTAGGAAGACTGATAATAGAGTGCCACACTTTGCTAAATCAGAACCAAAAGCAATTATAGCAAAAACAAAACCTGCTATAACTGCCAATCAATTACCATCGAACCAACTTGCTCCAACCGGGAGTTAGTTTTACTAAAATGTTTATTTCCAAACCAATACCCTCTATTAGCACTTAATGGAGATGGATGGCCACTTTCTAAAACAATATGTTTAGAGGTGTCAATTAATTTCTTTTTCTTTTTAGCATATCCTCCCCAAAGTAAAAACACAACATTAGTTTTCTCTGCACTAATCGTTTTAATAACAACATCTGTAAATTGTTCCCAACCTTTCTTTTGGTGGCTTCCTGCCTCATGCGCTCTTACCGTTAAGGTGGCATTTAAAAGCAAAACACCTTGATCTGCCCACGGCATTAAATTACCACTTTTAGGATACGGAATGCCTAAATCGTGTTCCATTTCCTTGAATATATTTATTAACGAAGGAGGGTGTTTTATACCATCACTCACAGAAAAACACAAACCATTAGCTTGGCCTTCTCCATGATATGGATCTTGACCAATAATAACCACCTTCACATCGTTAAACGTACAACGGTTAAACGCATTAAAAATATCAGAACCTTTAGGAAAACAGGTATGGTTTTGATATTCTATTTTTACAAATTCAGCTAAATCTTTAAAATAAGGTTTTTCAAATTCAGGGTTCAAGTGGTTTTTCCAACTTTGGTCTATATTTATAGTCATATTTAAAAACAGATTATTTAGTATTAAAACTTAACTTTACCGACAAACAATTCAGAATGAAAACTCTAAAATTCCCTTCTGCTCAGACTATATTATTCATCATTGCAGGCTTAGTTACCCTTCTAACCTGGTTTGTTCCGGCTGGAAAATACGATACATTAAGCTATAATACAGCTACAGACAAATTTACACGTTTAAGCTTAGATGAAGAAATTGTATTACCTGCTTCTCAAGCCACACTTGAGGATTTAAACATTAAAATTCCTATTGAAAAATTTACGAATGGCGATATTTATAAACCCATTAACATTCCTGAGACTTATCAAAAATTAGAAGCGCAACCACAAAGTTTTTACGATTTTGTAAAATCACCTATAAAAGGAATTATTGAAGCAGCAGATATTATTTTCCTAGTGTTAATTATTGGAGGTTTAATAGGCATACTCAACAGTTCTGGTGCTTTTGATGCAGCTATAGGTCAGCTCGCTATAGTTCTAAAAGGTCGGGAATCTTTACTCATTGTTTTAGTCACAACTTTAGTTGCCTTAGGTGGAACCACCTTTGGCTTTGCAGAAGAAACCATTGCCTTCTTCCCTATTTTAATTCCCGTGTTTTTAGCCGCTAAATACGATGCCATGGTTGGTGTAGCTTGTATCTTTTTAGGCTCTGCCATCGGTACGATGTGTTCTACCATAAATCCGTTTTCAACGATTATTGCTAGTGATGCCGCTGGTATCAATTGGACAACCGGTTTATATGGACGTATATTTATGCTGTTTTTATGTTTAACTATTACTATACTCTACATTTTACGCTACGCAAAGCGTGTGAAAAACGATCCAAGTAAATCTCTAATTTATGATCAACGCGATCAAATTGCTAAGTTGTTCACTATGAAAGACAGCAGTCATATTGATTTTAATTGGAGGTTAAAATTAGCCTTATTTGTTTTTACGAGTAGTTTTATTCTTATGATTATAGGTGTATCTGTACTAGATTGGTGGTTTGTTGAAATGACGACGGTGTTTTTAGTTGGTGCGATATTAATAGGTTTTATTATTCAGATTAGTGAAACGGATTTTATTGAAACCTTTGTAAAAGGAGCAAGCGATTTGTTGGGTGTGGCTTTAATTATAGGAATTGCAAGAGGTGTTACCGTATTAATGACAGATGGTTTAATTAGTGATACCTTATTATATTACGCCAGTGATATGACAACAGGCATGAATAAAGGCATTTTTACTAGTGCAATGACCATGATCTATTCAGGATTGTCGTTTTTTATACCAAGTTCTTCAGGAATGGCGGTCTTAACCATGCCAATAATGGCACCTTTAGCAGATACCGTTGGTATTGGCCGTGAGATTGTGGTTAACACCTATCAATATGGTTTAGGCTTGTTTTATCTTATAAATCCTACGGGTTTAATTTTAGCATCGCTTGCGGTTGCTAAAATCAACTTTAGCAAATGGTTAAAATTTATTTTTCCATTATTTATAATTCTAATAATTGTAACCTTAGTCGTTTTAGCGGTGTCTTCATACTTGTAATAGTGTATAATATTTTAAATTTGTAATTCTAAAACGTATTCTTTTACATGATAAACATTCATGAAAAAACCCTAAAAGATCTCGAATTTTTTACGGTTTTAGATCAAATTAGCGCACATACACTTACAGCTTTAGGAAAGGAAGCTGTTTTAGCTATTCTACCGTTTAAAAAGGAAGAGTTGTTGAAACAAGAACTAATACTTGTCAGCGAATATTTATCCTCATTTGAGAATGACAATAGAATACCAAATCACGGCTTTGAAACTATTGCTAAAGAATTAAAACTTCTAAAGATAGAAAACACTTATCTCGAAGTGTCTAGTTTACAAAAGTTAGTGAGCATGTCACTTACGGTAAATTCAATTTTAAAGTTCTTAAAGAAGTTTGAAGAGTATTATCCGCAACTTCAAAAATTCAGTCAGCCAATAGAAATCAACACATCAATCATTGAGCAAGTAGATGCTGTGGTCGATCGTTTTGGAGATATTAAAGATGAAGCTTCTCCGCTACTGTCTAGCTTACGAAAAACGATAAACCAATTAAAGGGTAAAATAAATAGTAGTTTTTCTTCAGCATTAAACACGTATCATAATCTCGAGTACCTAGATGACATTAGAGAGTCTGTGGTAGAAAACAAGCGTGTGCTTGCTGTAAAAGCGATGTATCGTAGAAAAGTTAAAGGAGCGATAATGGGAGGCAGTAAAACAGGAAGCATCGTTTATATTGAACCCGAAACCACACTGCAACACACCAGAGAACTCAACAATTTAGAATACGAAGAGAAAGAAGAGGTTATTAAAATCTTGAAAGAATTAACTGACTATATTCGTGAATTTTCACCACTTCTTCATAACTACCAAGCATTTTTAACGCAAATAGATGTTATTTCTGCCAAAGCAAAATATGCGCAAAACATGAATGCTATTTTGCCAGAATTTTCAAAAGAGCGCAGTATGTATTTGCGCGATGCCTACCATCCACTACTCTATTTAACCAATAAAGAAAAAGGAGAAAAAACATTTCCTCAAACCATTGGCTTAAAAAAAGACAGTAGAATTATAGTCATTTCTGGCCCAAATGCAGGTGGAAAAAGTATTACTTTAAAAACAGTTGGCTTGCTTCAAGTGATGTTGCAAAGTGGTATGTTAATTCCGGTACACGAGCGCAGTTCTGTCTGTTTGTTTGATAGAGTTCTCAGTGATATTGGCGATAATCAATCGATTGAAAATCATCTCAGTACGTATAGTTATCGACTGAAACAGATGAATTACTTTTTAAAAAAATGTAATAATAAAACCTTGTTTTTAATCGATGAATTTGGAACAGGAAGTGACCCAGAATTAGGAGGAGCATTAGCTGAAACATTTTTAGAAGTCTTTTACGAACGTGAAGCCTTCGGAATAATAACTACACATTATTCCAATTTAAAATTACTGGCAAATGAACTGCCTCATATTGAAAATGCCAACATGCTTTTTAATGAACGTACATTAGAACCTATGTACAAACTGGTGGTTGGCCAAGCAGGAAGTTCATTTACCTTTGAAGTGGCGCAGAAAAACGGAATTCCATACAGCTTAATCAACAAATCGAAAAAGAAAATTGAGCGTGGCAAAGTACGATTTGATGCCACTATTGCGAAACTACAAAAAGAACGCAGTAAGCTTGAAAAAACCAAGTTATCACTAAAGGAAAACGAAAAAAAGAAAATCTCTGAAGCCGATAAACTTGAAGAAATCAATGCAAAAGTTCAGAAGAAATTAGAGAACTTTCAAGAATTGTATGATTCTAATCAACGCTTAATTTACTTAGGCCAGAAAGTCAATGACATCTCTGAAAAGTACTTCGAAGATAAAAAGAAGCGTGAATTAATGGCGGAATTATTCCGATTGGTTCAGATTGAGAATTCAAAACGAAAGAAGCTTTCTGCCAAACAAAAACGTGCTGAAAAACATAAAGAACGCCAAGTAAAACAGGAAGCCGAAAAGAAAGTTGAAGTCATCCGTAAGAAGAAAAAAGCGGCTAAGAAAAAAGAAGTCAAAGTAGAAAAACCAAAACCAATACTACGTGTAGGTGACCGCGTACGCATGCACGACGGAAGAGCAATTGGTAGTATAGATTCTATTGAAAAAGGCAAAGCCAATGTTAATTACGGCATGTTTACCACTAACGTTAGCTTAGACCAATTAGAATTGGTAGAAGCTGTAAAAAAGTAAAGTAATATTAGTTTTTGAGACTAATTTAGACACAACGATTTAAAGTGTTACCAGATTGAATTTGTAAAATGATAGATGAAGTTCCAAAACATAAACAACTCATTCTCTTTGATGGAGTTTGCAACCTTTGCAACTCTAGTGTGTTGTTTGTGATAAAACGAGATAAAAAGGACAAATTCTTGTTTGCTCCATTACAAAGTGACATAGGAAAAACAGTCATTCAAAAATTTAATATCGATACTGAGAAAACAGATTCAATTTTACTTTATAATCCACAAAAAAATAAACTCACCTACAAATCTACAGCTGCATTATTAATAGCTAAACATTTAGGTTTTCCAACTAACGTATTATCTATTTTTATAATTGTACCTGCGTTTATTAGAAATTGGGTTTATAATTATATCGCTAAAAACCGTTACAAATGGTATGGTAAAAAAGAAGCTTGTATGATTCCTACTCCTGAATTAAAATCTAAATTTTTAGCATAAAAAAAGCCTTTCCATAACCAGTGAAAAGACTTTTTTAAATTAACAACTTACTTAAAACTAATTTTATTTAAACAAAAATTCTAGTTTCAATTTTTTATAATGAGGGAAAATAATTAATTGATTAATAGCACTTTATTTTGTTGATGCAAATATATAGACTTCCTTAAATTGTACATAGAAAATTCGATGTAAGAACTTATAAAATTGATTTAGGTATGAAAAATGCAAATTATATCTACCAATCGCACTTTGGTAATATATTTCTTACGTACTCAATTAATGACACACAAAGTATAGTTTAGTATTCAATTAAAGATATAAATTACGAGGCAACACTAAGTGAAGTCTAAGGTTTACTAGTCGTTTGTTGTGTTTCACTCATTGCAACTATTTAAAACGTCACTTCCATCATAGTTTTGGGTTACAACTAAACTCAAACACAATGACAACCCAACAAAACATTTTAAAAACAGCCTTAGTGTTTCTATTTTTAATCGGAACACAATGCATTTATGCTTTCCAGCAATCTAGCGACATCAATACAGTAACCGTTTATTTAGATGGTGCTGAAATTAACCGAGAATCTTCAGTAAAACTAAATGCTGGCAAGTCCGAAATTACATTCAATGGCTTATCACCGCATATTGAAGAAAGTAGTATTCAAATATCAGGTTTACAAGATGCATCTATCCTTTCTATTAATTATGGCATCAATTATTTATCAAAGCAAAAACAGAACGATTCCATTTCAACCTTACAAAATCAATTGGAAACTTTGGATGCTAAGATTCAACAACAGCACCATTTAATTGCTGGTTATAACGAAGAATTAAGTTTGATACAAAGCAATAAAAAATTGGGCAATGCAACTGAAGTTGTAAGTTTAGAAAAACTAAAATCGTTTGCTACGTATTATAGAACACGGATTACTGAATTAAAAACCTTAACAAATAGCTCTAATTATGAAATTGAAAAACATCGCACTACTAAAGCAGATATAAATAAGCAGTTAGCAGAATTAAATGTTGATGAAAAAGTGCAAACTGGTGAGATTAAGTTAAAACTGAATAGTGACATCGCAACCACATTAGATTTAAAACTAAAATACAACATAAAAAATGCAGGTTGGTTTCCTATTTACGATCTAAAAGCTGATAAAATTAATAGTCCGTTAAGTTTGGAATATAAAGCGCATGTCTTTCAAAATTCGGGTTGCGATTGGACAGATGTTAACTTAGTATTGTCTACAAGTGATCCTAACACTAATAACGAAAAACCCGATGTAAAACCTAAATATTTAAACTTTATAAGTGCTTACAGCAATTACCAATCGCAACGTGCTACCAGAAGCTATAATTATAAGTACAATCCTTTGGTGAAGCATGTTTCAGGTGTCGTAACATCATCTTCTGATGGTTTACCAATACCTGGAGTTAATGTAATTGAAAAAGGAACTTCCAATGGCATACAAACTGATTTTGACGGTCGCTATTCGATAAAAACGACAATTGGTAATAGTATTACATATTCTTATGTTGGTATGAAAACAGAAGAATTACCGATTCATTCTAGCATTATGAATGTGGTTTTAGATGAAGATATTAATCGACTAGATGAAGTTGTAACAGTTGGCTATGGAACAGCCTCTAAAGAACATCAATCATTGAGAGGTGAAGTGGCTGGTGTCAATGTTGTTCAAGGTAACGGACAACCTGGTACAAACTCAACTATTAAAATGAGAGGGTTTAGCTCACTAAGTGGTAGTATTCAACCTTTATATATTGTTGATGGAGCTCCGTATTCAGGAGATGTAAGTCAGCTTAATCCAGATAATATTTCAGATATATCAGTTCTTAAAGATGCTGCTACAACAAGTATGTACGGAAGTCGTGGAGCCAACGGCGTAGTCTTAATCACGTTAAAAGACGGCTCTGAAAGCAAAATAAACGATTTAGGAATTACGGTTGAAACTGGCATCACCAACACCAGATTCGAAATTAATAAAAAACACAGCATTCCATCTGATGGAGATATTTCAGTAATAGAAATTGACAAATTCAGTGTGCCTGCAACATACAATTATTTCGCTGCACCTATTTTAAACGAAAATGTATTCTTAACTGCTAAAATTGGAAATTGGGAACAGTACAATCTATTACCAGCAGAAGCAAATGTATATTTTGAAGGGAGTTATTCTGGCAAAACAAATATTAATCCTAGTGCAACAACAGATAGTTTAACAGTTTCGCTTGGAGTAGATCCGAATATTATTGTAAAACGCAAACAACTCAATGACTTTAAAAAGACCACATTTATTGGAAATAATAAAGTGATTCAAAAAGCTTTTGAAATAGAAATTAAAAACAACAAAAAATCTGATATTCAGTTAACTATATTAGATCGCATTCCGAAAAGTCAGCATAAAACAATTAAAATAGATGATATAGAAACCGGAAATTCCAACTACGATGAAGACAAAGGTATCTTAAAATGGACCCTAAATTTAAAATCGAGTGCCACTGCAAATGTTAAACATTCATACTCCGTAAAATTTCCGAAAGAGAAACGCGTTAACTTATAGTATTACATAGCCTCAAAACAAAGTAATTTCAATTAAACCCTAACTTCTGTTAGTTGGGAATGAGTTTAATTCTCATAAGAAGAATGTCTAACTTCTTATTGGTGTCAATAATTTTGAAAGAAATGTTATTTTCGTTTTGAGGCTTTTTTTAGTGCACCATTAGTAGTCGTTACCACCAACCATCAAATTCATAACGAAATTAAATGCATTGGAACAAAGTCGTTAAACCGTTTTAAATAAACGTTTTAGGTATAATAACATGTTTTGTTCTGTAATATCAAAATCACCATCAGCAAAGAAAATGGCTTTTATATCTTCAAGTAACAGGTCGATATCATCTTTATCGTAGTTATGCTGTTCTAAGCTTGTCATAATCTTTTTAAGGCCTTGATAATCGTTATCAAGCTTAAATTCCTCATGAATATCTTTAAAGGTTTCTACATCTACTTTAGAAATAATTAAGTTGCGTTCTGCAACCGATTCTTTAAAATCTGCATTTGCAGCAAAAAGTAAAATGTAAGCGACGAGTTCGTCTTTTGTCCAATCTATTGTTTTCATTATTTAATCAGTTAAGCTACCGTATTCTGTCCATGAACCATCATAGACAACTAAATTTTTATAGTTACACAATGTTGCCGCTAAAGCTAAGATACATGCTGTTATACCAGAGCCGCAACTAAAAACCAAAGTCTTATTTTCTCTTACTAATATATTAAAGATTTTTGAAATATCGTTAACGGATTTAAATGTGTTTCCATTAAAGAGATCGGTGTAAGGTAGGTTTTTTGAATTCGGAATAGTGCCGCGTCGTAATCCTGCTCTTGGCTCGTCTACCAAACAGTTAAAACGTGGTGCTGAGCGTGCATCTACAATTAGTGCGTTGTTGTCTGTAGTAAATAGGTTCACACCTTCAAAATTCACCATTAATTCTGAATTATAATTTACCTCAATGTTACCTTTTGAATAATTTTCATGAATATAATTTTCAACCTTATAGGTCTTTGCTTTCCATTCTGGCAAACCACCATCTAATACAGCGACATTATCAAAGCCAAAAACTTTAAACAACCACCAAGCTCTCGCACAAGAATAAACACCCTTATCATCGTAAACGACAACACAAGAATCCTTGTTAATGCCTAGATTTTGAGCTTCAGATTGAAATTGTTCTTTTGAAGGTAAGGTACTTGGAAATGGTGCAGAAATATCACTAAACTTTTGTTTAATATCGAAAAATCTAGCATTCGGAATTCTCTCAGAATCTGTATCAATGACTTTATTTATAGTTGCATCTAAGACTATTAAATTAGACGCATTTTTATTGGAGTTGAGCCAGTCAACAGAAACTAAAGGAGTATTAAGTTGCAAGGTTTTCATTATGTAAACGCTAATGTAATCATGAATCTAAATCAAACGTTTGAGTTGGGTTTTCGTGTTCTTTATAATCTAACATATCTTCACCATCTGCTATGATTGAACAAACAGTAGCATCACCCGTAACATTTACAACGGTTCTAAACATGTCTAATATACGGTCTACCGGAAAAATAATGGCTATCCACGCAGGATTTAATCCAACAGAACTCAATACAATAATTAACATTACTAAGCCTGCACTTGGTATAGCTGCAGAGCCAATAGATGCTAAGGTTGCGGTTAAAACGACGGTAACTTGCTGTCCTAAAGTTAAATCTATCATATGCATTTGTGCTAAAAATATAACAGCAACAGCCTGATACATACTTGTTCCGTCCATATTAACAGTGGCTCCTATTGGAAGTACAAAACTACTTACTTTTTTATCGACACCTAAGTTCTCTTCAACACATTCCATAGTTACAGGAAGTGTAGCGGCACTACTAGAAGTAGAAAATGCTAAAGTTTGCGCAGGACTCATAGATTTAAAAAAGCCTGTATAAGGTATTTTTCGCACAAATAGTTTTAAGATGATCGGATAGATTACAAATATCATTAATAACAATCCTGCTAAAACTGTTATGGAATACCAGCTTAATCCTTTAAATATTTCTAAGACTTTTCCTATATCGTCTCCAGCCATTTTACTTACAACTCCAGCTAATAGCGCAAATACAAAAAACGGAGCACCTTGCATTACAAAATCTACCATTTTAAGAAAGACCTCATTAATTCCATTCACCAAATTTAAAACGGGTTGCGAGGAACTTGTTGGGATAAACAACAAACAAACTCCAAAGAAAATAGCGAAAAATATAATTTGAAGCATCAATCCATTATCAGATAACGAATGGAAAAAATTACTAGGAACAATATCTATTAAAGGTTGTAGAGGCGTGGTTTCTTTACGGTCGTTAACGGTTTCCATTTTATCGGCAACAGCAGCTTCTTTTAATTCACTTTTAGATAATTCTGAAATCTCTTGAGCGCGTTCAAAAAAATCTGGATCTTGAAGGTAATTGATACCATCCTTTATGTCATGACCTTCGCTATCTGCCCAAATTTCGTAACTAATACGATTGTCAATTCGGCTTTGTTCGTCTATAAGTTTCCCAGGTTTAACCACATTTACTAACAATAACCCTAAGGAAATGGCCATAATTGTAGTGAGTAAATAAATACCCAAAGTCTTTCCGCCCATACGACCTAAACTCTTTGGATCTCCAATATTAGCAACTCCACTGATGATAGAAAATAACACTAACGGAACGGCAATTAATTTTAATAAATTAATAAAAATAGTTCCAAACGGATCAATCCAATCTATAGTAAATTGACTCCAACCCATGGTGCTTGAAACTAATGCCCAAATGATTCCGAGAACCATTCCAATAATAATTTTCCAGTGTAATGCTAGTTTTTTCATATTTATTTCCTGCAAAAGCAGGAATCTTTTTAATTAAACTTAATTATGTCTTGAACTCTTTATAGACTTCTAAAGTTATGAAAACCTTTGAGGTCTTGATTATTTTACTACGAGAATCCTGCTTTCGCAAGATTCTCATAATTAATATTTATTTACTAAAACAATAATTCCCAGTATCAGATTAATATAAAACAAGATACCAAAGAATTTAGCTTCATTTGCCTGTTTTCTCTTCTTTTCAAATCCAAATTTTTCAAACCTTTTTTCTTCAAGGTCATTAAAGGACTTTGTTGGAAATAATTGATTTCTACTCTTAATTGGAAAAAGAAAAAATGTAAGCCACTCCTCTATCGTTAAAGACTTATGCTTTCTTTTTGCTTTATTTTCCTGTTCTAGATTCAAGCCATAAAACAGTTAAAATCTACTAACTCTGTCCAACAAAACATAATCCGCCAAAACCAAAGCAGCCATGGCTTCAACTATTGGTACAGCTCTTGGAACCACACAAGGATCGTGTCTGCCTTTGCCCTGCATCTCTACAATTTCGCCAGAACTATTTAAAGCATTTTGTTTTTGAATGACTGTTGCTACAGGTTTAAAAGCCACTCTAAAATAAATATCCATACCATTAGAAATACCGCCTTGTATGCCTCCAGACAAATTACTTTGGGTAGTACCATCTTCATTAAATAGATCATTGTGCTCACTACCTTTCATTTTTGCTCCACAAAACCCACTTCCATATTCAAATCCTTTTACGGCGTTTATAGATAACATGGCTTTTCCTAATTCTGCATGCAATTTATCAAAAACAGGCTCTCCTAAACCAACAGGTACATTCTGAATCACACAAGTTATAGTGCCTCCAATAGTATCACCTTGCTTTTTTATCGCTTCAACTTTAGCAATCATTTTTTCAGCTGTGGCTTCATCAGGACAACGAATAACATTAGATTCAATCTTATTAAAATCTAAATCTTGATATGGTTTATCAATAAATATATCGCCAACCGAAGAGGTAAACGCGTTTATTTTAATTTGACTCAGCATTTGCTTGGCAATGGCTCCAGCAACAACTCTAGATGCGGTTTCACGTGCAGAACTACGTCCTCCTCCTCTATAATCTCTTATACCATATTTTTTATCATAGGTGTAATCTGCATGGCTTGGACGATATACATCTTTTATATGCGAATAGTCTTTAGATTTTTGATTGGTGTTATGAATTACAAAACCAATTGGTGTTCCTGTCGTAAAACCTTCGAATACACCCGAATAGAATTCTACAGTATCTGGTTCTTTACGTTGTGTAACTATTTTAGATTGTCCTGGTTTTCTTCGATCTAGATCTTGCTGAATGGCTTCTAGATCGAGTTTTAATCCTGATGGACAACCATCTATAACGCCTCCAATTGCTTTACCGTGTGATTCACCGTAAGTTGTAAGTTTGAATAATTTTCCGAAGGAATTTCCTGCCATTGCCATTTATTTTACGCTAATGTAATTGTTATATTATAAAAACGAAAATACCATACCGTTTTTCCTAAAATTACTATTGTATATAGTTTTTAAAACCTTCATAATCTTCAACATAAAAACATTTAATATTCAGGTAATATTCTAATAACATTTTGCTCATACATAGTTAATTATGTCATAACCTGTTTCTTAAATATATTGAAGTTCTTTGTAATAATAGATTCCTTTCGTAGTGAAAATAAAACGAAAAATAGAAATTGCGGTCATTTCAGATGTACATCTTGGTACTTATGGTTGCCATGCTAGGCATTTATTAACGTATCTGAATAGTATTGAGCCTAAAAAATTGATTTTGAATGGCGATATTGTGGATATTTGGCAATTTAAAAAACGGTATTTTCCTAAATCGCATCTTAGTGTGATTAAGAAAATAATGGACTTTGCAGCCAATGGTACTGAAGTTATTTACATCACCGGAAACCATGATGAAATGCTGCGAAAGTTTACAGATACCGAAATTGGAAATGTGTCCATTGTCAATAAACTAGTTTTAGATTTAGATGGTAAAAGAGCATGGTTTTTCCATGGTGATGTTTTTGATATTTCCATTCAAAATGCAAAATGGTTAGCTAAACTTGGGGGTTGGGGTTACGATTTCCTTATTCTCATTAATCAATTAACGAACTGGATTTTAGACAAAATGGGAAAAGAGCGCTATTCGTTATCCAAAAAAATAAAAAATAGCGTAAAAGGTGCTGTAAAATATATCAATGATTTTGAAAATGTAGCTACCGATTTAGCAATAGAAAATGGTTATGATTATGTAGTTTGTGGTCATATTCATCAACCTAAAATGCTCAAAAAAGAAAACAAACACGGTAAAACAACCTATTTAAATTCTGGTGATTGGGTAGAAAACTTCACGGCATTGGAATATCAGTTTAAACGTTGGAAAATATACAATTACAACGAGGATAAAATGTCTGCTTTTTACGCTGATGAAGAATTAAAAGATATGGAATTGCAAGATTTAATCGCTGCAATTACTATTGTTGATCGTCCTAAATCTGACAAAAAGAAAAAGAAGTCTAAAGACTAACCTATAACAAAGCGTCCTTTAGTATCGAAATAGGATGTCTGGCCACACGACCAGTTCCGTCTTTAATCTGATGTCTGCAGCTGGTGCCGTTAGCTGAAATTACAGTGTTTTGAGAAGCTTTTCTAATAGAAGGAAATAAGGTTTGTTCGCCTATTTGCATACTGACCTCATAATGTTCTTTTTCGTAACCAAAACTGCCTGCCATGCCGCAGCAACCACTCGGAATAATAGTAACCTTGTAATTTTCTGGTAAGTTTAAAACATCAAAACTCGATTTCTGATTCGATAATGCCTTTTGATGACAGTGTCCATGAAACTTAATGGTTTTGTTCTCTTTTGTGAATTGTTCTGGTTTTATATGTCCCAGTGCAATTTCTTGTTGAATAAATTCTTCTATTAAAAAGCTGTGTTTAGCGATTGATTGAGCACCTTCTTTATCGTCAGCTAGTCTTATATATTCATCTTTAAATGTTAAAATAGCCGATGGTTCAATGCCAATAAGAACGGTGTTTTCTGAAATTAGATTTTTAAATTTTGCAACATTAGTATTCGCCATTTTTTTGGCATCTTCAAGCAATCCTTTTGAGAGCATTGCACGACCAGATTCAGCATGAGAAACACAAGTTACTTTGTAATTTAAATGATTTAAAAGTGTGATGGCATCCGCTCCAATTTCAGCATCAAGATGATTTGTAAATTCATCAATAAACAAAATCACTTCTTTTACATATCCACCATCAACTGTATTGCTGTTAACTGTTTGTGATATTTTACTTAAACTTTTAGTTGACAACAAAGGCAAACTCCTTTCTTTCGCAATTCCACCAACAGATTTTATAATAGACCCCGTAAACCTATTAGAAAACATAAAATTAGTTAATGCCGGAACACGACTCGCAAACCCATTAATCCTATTGTTGTAAGCAAACAATTTTGTTCTAAAAGACACGCCGTTTTCTTTCTGATATTGGTACTGAAATTCAGCTTTTAAACTAGCGACATCTACACTACTTGGACATTCACTTGCGCACGCTTTACAACTCAGACATAAATCGAAAACCTCTTTAAGTTCTTTATGATCAAACTTGTTTTCTTTTTCAGAATTGGTTAAAAATTCTCGAAGCGTATTAGCACGTCCTCGTGTGGTATCTTTTTCGTTTTTAGTTGCTCTATAACTCGGACACATGACACCTCCAAATTCGGGTAATTTTCTACAATCACCAGAACCATTACATTTTTCGGCTTCACGTAAAATACCATCAGAACGCGAAAAATCTAATAATGTTTCTATTTCTGGTTCTTTTCGATCAACTTCATAACGAAGGTTTTTATCCATGGGATAAGCATCTACTATTTTTCCAGGATTGAAAATGGTATGAGGATCAAAAGCCGATTTAATTCGTTTTAAAATTTCATAATTAGCATCACCAATCATCAACGGTATAAACTCTGATCGCACAATACCATCACCATGTTCACCAGACATTGAACCTTTGTACTTCTTTACTAATTTGGCTACATCTGTCGTAATTTTACGGAATAGCGCAACATCTTCAGTTTGTTTTAAGTCTAATATTGGCCTTAGGTGCAACTCACCTGCTCCAGCATGTGCATAATATACCGCACTTTGGTTATAGGATGCCATTAAGGCTGTAAATTCTGAAATGTAATGATCTAAATCTTCTAAGGCAACTGCAGTGTCTTCAATACAAGCAACGGCTTTTTTGTCACCAATTAGATTTCCTAAAAGCCCTAAGCCTGCTTTTCGTAATTCAACAGCGTTATTTATGGTATCTCCTTTTAAAACCGGATTTGCATAGCTCAGGTTTAAGGTCTCTACTGTTTTTAAAAAACGATCAATTAAGGTTTCAAGTTCTTGAGAACTATCCGCTTTAAGTTCACACATTAAAATAGCCATTGGATTACCTTCAATAAAAGCTCTATTTTCTTGTTGTGTTTTGTTGTGCTTTGTAAGGTTTAATATGGAATTATCCATCATTTCACAGGTATGCAAATTGTGTTGCATAACGTGTGATACAGATTTTAAACAGGTTTCAATACTATCAAAATGCAGAGCTATCATTGCACTGTCTGTAGGTGGTAAATCATCTAACTGTAAGGTGATTTCGGTTGTAAAGGCTAAGGTTCCTTCGCTTCCGGCTAACAATTGACACATGTTAAAATGTGAAGTTGAAGTTGAAAGAACATCAGATTTAATTAATTCATCAATAGCATAACCTGTGTTTCTACGATGTATATCTGGTTTCGGGAACGCTTCTTTTATCTGGTTTTGAACACGTTCTGACTTTAATTCATTGTAAATAGTGTTATAAATAGTACCTTCAAGTGTATCTAATTTTAATTTATCTTGAAATTCATCGCGTGTTACACTCGAAAACTCAGCCTCACTTCCATCGCTTAAAATGGTTTTTAGTTTTAAAACCTTATCGCGTGTAACTCCATATTGAATTGATGTGGTTCCAGATGAATTATTACCAACCATACCACCAATCATGCAACGGTTAGACGTCGATGTGTTTGGTCCAAAAAACAAGCCAAAAGGTTTTAGGTAATTATTTAATTCGTCTCTAACAACACCTGGCTGAACGGTTACCGTTTTTTCAGATTCGTTAATGTTTAAAATTTGAGTGAAATATTTTGAAACATCAACGACAATACCTTCTCCTACGCACTGACCAGCTAATGAGGTTCCTGCTGTTCTTGGAATTAAAGACGTTTGATTGTTTTTTGCAAAATCAATTAGTAATTTAATATCCTTATTACTTTTTGGTAACGCAACGGCTAAGGGTAATTTTCTATATACTGAAGCATCTGTAGCATAGAGTTTGCGCATTAAATCACTAAAAAACAGCTCACCTGCTAATTTAGAGTTAAGTGTTTTAAGATCCTCAGTGTTGATATTAGGCATTAGCGTTAACAATGGATTGATATGGATTATAATTTTGTCATAAAATTATGACAAATCTTTTTATTATGATTTAAATTTGCTCAATGATTAATGGCAACTTATAAGTTGTTAAAACTAACAATTAAAAAATCAATATTATTATGAAGAAATTATTTTTATTAAGTGTTTTTGCTATCGGATTTGTAAGCTTTTCTAGCGCACAAGAGATTGCAGAAAATGCGCTTGGATTGAGATTAGGTGATAGTGATGGCTTTGGTACAGAAGTGACATATCAACGTGCACTTGGTGACAACAATAGATTAGAAGTAGATTTAGGTTGGAGAAGTGGAAATAATTACGATGGTTTTAAACTCGCCGGATTGTACCAATGGGTATGGAATATAGATGGAGGTTTTAACTGGTATGCAGGTGCTGGTGGTGGATTAGGAACCTACAGCTATGATAATAACAATGGAGATGATTTTAACGATACTTTTGTTTTTGTAGCAGGTGATGTTGGTATTGAATACAACTTCGATATTCCGCTATTGTTATCTTTAGATTTTAGACCAGAACTTGGTTTTGGCGATTTTAATGATGATTTAGATTTTGATATCGCTTTAGGAATTAGATACCAATTTTAAAAAAAAGTTCTAAATTATATCTTTAAAGCCACCTTTTACGAGGTGGTTTTTTTGGTTAATTTTAAACCGTATGAAACAACTTGCAATCATAGGAATGGGACCACGAGGTCTATACGCATTAGAGAACCTTCTCATTGAACTGAGTAAGACAGATACACCTATTGATATCCATGTTTATGATGCTAATAGCAGCCCAGGAACCGGAAATGTTTGGGACCAAACGCAACCCGATTCTAATTGGATTAATATTACAGAACGTGCCTTAATTGGTATTAAAAAGCGACCTAAAATCACCTATGGTGATATTACCATTGAAGCCTTTCCGTCTTATCATGATTGGTGTCAGTTTTCTCAAAACAAAAAGGAACCTGATGCTTTTCCTGCAAGAAATAAATTAGGGAACTATCTTAACGAGCGCTACAAATCATTAGAAATTGCTTTAACGACATTAGAGTCTTTCAAATTTAGGAATGCTGAAGTTCAAAATATTAATTTAAAAAATCAGAAACTTCACATTGATACCGCGAACCACTCTTGGCAATGTGATGATTTACTTTTAACTATAGGACATCAACCCACAGCACTTTCTGACCAAATGAAAGAATGGCAATCATTTGCTGACTCCTTTAAATCATTATCGCTTTTTGAAGATGCTTACCCAATGACTCAGTTTAAATCTATAAAAAATCAATCAACTATTAACATAGGAATTAGAGGTTTTGGATTGGCTATGATTGATGTAATGCGTTATCTTACCATCAATAATTTTGGGAATTTTAAAGTAATAAAGCAAGATACTTTTGAAACTATTTATTATAAAGTAAAAGAACAACAGGTAAAACTAGTCCCTTTTTCTTTGGATGGCTTACCATTGGTTCCAAAACCTTTAAATGAAAGTATAGATTTATGGTACAAACCTACTGCAGAAGAATTAGATTGTTTTAAATCTGAGATTGAAGCCGTTTCTCAACAATCAATAGCAACGGATTCCATTGATTTTTTAACGGATCCTATTACGAATATCACAGCGCGCATTTTTTTAGATTTAAAAGATAAAGGGCTTTCACATTCGTTAAGCAAAGCAGAATTAAAGACACTTATTTTAAACTGGTTGAATGCTGAAAATTTTAGTCATCCGTTGATTCAAGATTCTAGTATTTCAACATATAATCTCATTCAGAATTATATTGATATGGCTTTAGGAGCTATTCCGGTATCATTAGATTTTTGCATAGGACAAGTTTGGCGTCATTGCCAGCCAACCTTATACGAAGCGTTTTCGCATGCTAAAGTGAATGATGACATAATTGAGCAAGTGATTGCGTTAGACGAACGCAGTAAGCGGTATTCTTACGGTCCTCCAATTAAAAGTATGCAACAGCTTTTAGCTCTAGTTGATGCTGATGTTTTATCGCTAGACTTTGTTGACGATCCAGAAATAGAATTGACAGCTGAGGGTTGGAACTTCACAAATGCTGACAAAGAATCTATAACGTGTTCTACTATGATAAATAGTGTTTTAGATGCTCCACAACTGCTTGAAGTTACGTCACCGCTTATTAAAAATCTACTTCAAAATGATTTAATACAACCCATTCATTCAAAGCTTGGTATTGAGACAACTGCTGATGGTTATGTCATAACTCCAGATGATAAAAATGATGTATCTATTGCTGTTCTAGGCCGTTTGGCTAAAGGTAGCGTAATTGGTGTGGATGCTATTTTAGAATGTTTTGGACCACGAATTGAAGATTGGGCAAAAGCTTATGTTAGCCAACTAAAATCTAATTAGGTTGTTTTTCGCTTAAATATTTCCAATAGCGTTTGGGCACATGTCTTATATGAAGTGTCATGTTTTTACGAGATTCAATATTAGTAGCTTTAAAATAATCTTGCCATAGTTTTTGAAATTCGAATTCTTGTTCTGCAAAAAAGGCATCATCGGTTTTTGTAAAGTCAAAATTCTCAGGAAAATCCATATTTATAAGTTCTACCTTATTTAAATCATAGAATAGTCCATAATCACGCTTTATATCATAAATCACCCATTTCTGATCGGCATAACGTCTTTTAAAATGTTTTTCTATTAAAGGCAAAACATTAAAATCGGGTTCAATACTTGCGAAATAAATAGCATCTTTAGTGAGTCTAAATCGCACAAAAGCTTCCATCCGATGTTTTTCGCGTCCTACAGATTTTGCAATTTGTGCAATTTTTAAAATAGATGGATGTGAATAATCTTTATCTACCTTCTTTTGTTGCGTAAACACATATTGTATATAATCTAAAAGTAAGTCCTCTACTCCTATGGCTTCACTTAAAAAAGCATAATACAACTGGTAACGCCCATTAGAAGATAATTTTGATTTGATGCCGCTCCAAACACGATTAGCTTTAAGTTCATCTGTATGAATGGTCTCATTTTCTAGAAATAAACGGTGTTGAACTGTAAATTCATTTTGAATCGTTACCATTTTCAATTTGTGTTCAAACGCATAGAAAACAGCAGATAAAAAACCATCAAAAGATCCGTCATATATGAGGTTTTTGGCTTGCATTTATCCAAATAAACTTAATTGATTACTCAATATTTTCTGATATTTACTTGTTGAATTCTGAAGGATTAAACCTTTAATCTTTTCTGGTGATAAATCTCGTTTTTCAAACTGATTGCTATCGCACACCATAAAGTATTGTGCTCTATTTAACGCGACGCCTATTTTTTTAAGGTGCTCCCAATTCAATTTCCTAAAACGTCTAGCGTTTATAATTTTATAAACTGATTTCATTCCTAAACCAGGAATTCTAGCCAACATACGTTGGTCTGCGGTATTCACATCTACAGGAAATTCATGGAGATTCCGTAATGCCCAACTTAATTTGGGATCCACATCTAAATCTAAATTCTGATGTTGTTCGTTTAAAATTTCACTGACATCAAAGCCATAAAAACGCATTAACCAATCGGTTTGATACAATCTGTTTTCTCGAAGCATGGGCACAGCGCTTCCTATTTGTGGTAAACGATTGTCATAACTTATAGGCACATAACCTGAATAATAGACGCGCTTTAAATTATAATTGTTGTAAAAATGATTTGAGGTTTGCATAATCTGAAAATCACTCTCTCCACTTGCTCCTATAATCATTTGCGTACTTTGGCCGGCTGGTGCAAATTTAGGAGTGCTTTTTATAATTTTCTTTTCGGCTTTATATTGAATGATTTCATTTTTCACCTTCACCATAGGTTTAATAAAATCTTCACGTTTTTTATCTGGTGCTAATTTTTTGAGTCCGGCTTCAGTCGGAATTTCAATATTAACACTTAATCGATCTGCGTAGAGTCCGGCTTCACGCATTAATTCATCTGATGCTCCTGGAATAGATTTTAAATGAATATAACCATTGAAGTTTTCTTCTTGTCGTAATTTTTTAGCGACAGCCACTAAGCGTTCCATGGTATAATCGGCACTTTTAAAAATACCAGAACTCAGAAAAAGTCCTTCAATATAATTTCTACGGTAAAAATTAATGGTTAAATCCACCACTTCCTGCACTTTAAAAGCGGCACGTTTTACATCATTGCTTTTTCGAGTAACGCAATACGCACAATCGAAAATGCAATGGTTAGTGAGTAATATTTTTAGTAGCGACACACAGCGACCATCTTCGGTGTAGGAATGACAAATTCCCATGCCAGTAGCATCTCCTAAGCCTTTGTTGCTATTGGCACGCTTGCTTCCGCTAGACGAACACGATACATCATACTTTGCGGCATCTGCTAATATTTTTAATTTTTCTTGGGTACGTTCAAAAGACAACTTAGTTCCTCCTTGTTTTAATTTTCGAATGACAAAAATACTACATATAATAGCTGCTAGTTGCTACTGTTTGTAGTAATTTAAAATTTTAACATGAATATTTAAATGGGTCAATATTTTTAGGTATTCCCTTAAACGGTTCTAGATGTAACGCTTAAATTTCGATAGTATGAAAAGATTCATAATCATATTACTAACACTACTAATTGAAAACATGAGTGCACAGCACATTATACCAGAAGACATAAGAGAGAACGTAGAAACAGCATTGCAATACTATCCACAATTAGATAATACAAATCTTGAATTTCGGTTTAAGAAAAACATTAAAAAATCGACTATGCAAGCAAGACCAAGGTTTGGTAGTTTTTTTAAAAGCCGAAAAAATCGAACCTACGTGATTCTTATTAGCGAAAAATTTAAAATTGCAGACAAGGAGTTTTTAACACGACATATTCCTGATGCTATTTTTATTGGTTGGATTGGTCATGAACTTGGTCATATTATGGACTATCAAAATCGTAATAAACTGAATTTAATATGGTTTGGTATAAAATACCTCTTATCTGACAACCATATAGTTGAAGCCGAACGTGCTGCAGATTCGTTTGCAGTGGCACATGGTATGGAACGTTATATTTTAAAAACTAAAGATTTTATTTTGAATCATGCAGATATTACGCAAAGCTATAAAGATAGAATTATAAAGTATTATTTATCACCAGAAGAAATAATGCATTTGGTGGAAGAACGGGATGCTGATTAGAGTTGTGAGATATGAGATGTGAGATGTGAGATAATAATACAATTGAACGTGATAAAAAATAGTATTTATGGATATAAATTTACACCTCTAATTCGCTTCATTTAGTAGTTTTAAATCAAAAAGGTATTTTGTTTTGCTCACTAATCTTTCAGGCGAACGATACTATTTCAATTGGTTTATAGAAACACCCCTAAAGTCCCCTCGAGGGGACAATGCTATATAAGAATAATTAAATAATGATTTACGATCCATTAATAAAAGCTTCCCAATCGGCAAATTTGTCTTCACTCATAACACGTTCCATTTTTACTTGACCACCTTTTTTCTTGTTGCGTTCGTTCCAATCGTAAAAACGTTTTGGCGAAATTACGTTGACCTTTACGCCATGTAAAGCTTTACTTCTAGCGACTTTATAATTTTTATTCGCGTTTTTCAAACTCGCATCTAAAGCGTCTGCTATGTTTTGTTCGTCGACACCTGTAAGTTCTGAACCTAAATACCAATAATGATAAAACTCATCGTCGTCACCACGTTTGGCACAAATGGTATATTCAGAAAATGTAGTATTAAACTGCTCTTCTAAGTCTCGTATGGCAGCATCCATTTTATTAACCGATAATTGAGATCCAACTGTATTTAGAAAAAATTTAGTACGACCTGTAATCTTAATTTCGGCACGTTTAATATCTGTAAACTCAATGGTATCACCTATTAAATAGCGCCAAGCACCACTTACAGTACTAATAATTAACACATAATCTTGGTCTAATTCTATTTGGTCTATGGTTAAGGCAGGAGCTTCATTTTTTAAAGATCCATCTTCATTAATGTATTCGGGTTTAAAAGGTACAAATTCAAAATAAATACCATTATCAGAATTGAGTTGCATGGCATCGGTTTCTGGTCTTATTTGTGTAGCTATGTAACCTTCGGATGCCAAATACGTATCAATAACCGTTACAGGTTTACCTAACAACGCTTTAAAACTTTTTTCATAAGGTCCAAATGCCACACCACCAGACGTATATACTTGTAGATTTGGCCAAATGTCGTGTATGTTATTAAGATTATGGTGTTCTATTACTTTTTGAAGCATTAATTCTATCCAAGATGGAATACCACTCAAGGCACCAATATCCCAATCTTTTGCACATTCGGCAATACGTTGTACACGCTCATCCCAATCTTCAATTTGTGAAATTTCAATACCTGGTTTGTAATAACTACGAAACCAATTAGGAATATTACTAGCCGAAATACCACTAATTTCACCTTCCAAATGATCTTCTTTTTCATCTAAATTAGTAGAACTGCCTAACATCATAATTTCTTTTTCAAAAAAATCTGCTGGCAGATCAAAATTCTTTAATGAGAACACCTGTTTAATTCCTGCTTCTCTTATGGCATCAATCATAGCGTTGGTTACCGGAATCCGTTTACTAGTTTTTCCTGTGGTACCAGAACTTATGGCAAAGTATGACGGATTTCCAGGCCATGTTACATCTGTTTCATCCTCATGAAGTTTGTGCCACCAGTCTTCATTGATTTTATTATAATCGAAATAAGGAATGCTATCTGCAAACGATTTTTGAATTGTTGAAGATTTTAAAAGTGCTTCAAACTGATAATGTTTTCCAAATTGAGTGTCTTTAGCCTTTTCAAGTAAAGTTTTTAAAACTTGCTCTTGCGCTTCAGCATGATTTGTTTCGGAAGAAAACGTATCCTTTAACTCTATTACTCCTTTAATTATATTTCCTAGTATGGCCATGTTTTATGTTTTGTGATTGCTCATTTCTGTTACCAAATATTATGCTGCTATTTGTTCACAACGTTCGGCGCATGTCTTACACGATTCAGCACATTTTTTACAATGGTCGTGATTATGTTCACCACAGTGGTCTGCACAATATTTGCAGATTTCCGCACATAATAAAGCATATTGCTTTACATATGGACTATCTGAAGTTATCATCTTAATCAGCACATCGCAAGCGTCTATACATTGAATACAGCATTTTGGGCAATCATTTTTACTGGCTTTACCTGCCATTTCGGTCAGGCAAATTCGGCAATCGATGATGCATTGTTGACAAGCTTTAAGTATGTCGTTATATTTAGATTTCATGATATAAAAAGTTTTAAATGATATCTGCTAATTTCAGATAAACATTTCAAATTGATTGTTGCTTTTACATAAAGGATTGATGCATTTGAAAACTAAAGCAGATTTTAAGAGGTTTATATTTTCAAACTGGTTAATTAAAATCTTGTATGGGTTAATTTCTTAAGCGTAATACATTCATATTTAAGGGAACAAAATCCTGTGTATTATGAATGAATGGTTTAAATTTTCAGCTGACGGTCTTTTTGCAATAGTATTGACAGCTATTGGAATTTATCTTGCTTTGATTCTCTTAACGCGAATAAGTGGTAAACGAAGTTTTTCAAAAATGTCTAGTTTCGATTTTGCAATGACAGTGGCTATCGGTTCTATTTTGGCAACAGTTATAATTTCAAAATCTGTTTCGCTTCAACATGGCATCACAGGCTTAGTTATAATTTATGCTATACAAATGCTGGTTGCTGAAGCTAGAAAATGGCAATTTATGAGACGTATCATAGATAACAAGCCAACTTTACTGATGCAAAACGGTAAAATTATTGAAGGTCGTCTAGAAAAATGTAAGGTTACAGAGTCGGATTTAAAGGCAAAGTTGCGAGAGGCAAACGTTATTCAATTATCTGAAGTTAAAGCGGTGGTTTTTGAATCTACTGGAGATATTTCCGTTTTACATGGTTCGGATGATAAGGGTATAGACGAATGGCTTATTGATTTTTAATAATTTCTATCTCTAACTTCTTCAATATTGACGACTTAAAAGACTGTAAACTGCAAGACGTCTTTACGATATCATTAATTATTTAAATTAAACATTTTTCAAGCTTAAAATTGAAAAGTTATTTCAACTGTTAGACACAAAAAAATATGTAATTTTGTACATTGACATAACGTTTAATATAAATTTTATCGCAATTACGGGAACACTATGAAAGATACAGCTTTATCCTCTACACACGAAGCACTTGGTGCAAAAATGGTACCTTTTGCAGGCTATAATATGCCTGTGCAATATGAAGGTGTAAATATTGAACACGAAACGGTTAGAAAAGCTGTTGGTGTCTTTGATGTTTCGCATATGGGAGAATTTTTAATTGAAGGTCCTAATGCGTTGGATTTAATTCAAAAAGTGTCTAGTAACGATGCCTCTAAATTAGTCGTTGGAAAAGCACAGTACAGCTGTTTACCAAATGATGATGGTGGTGTTGTAGACGATTTAATTATTTACAAAATCAAAGACGAGACTTACTTGTTAGTAGTTAACGCAAGTAATATTGAAAAGGATTGGAACTGGATTGCCTCTAAAAACGATGTTGGTGCAGAGATGCGCGATTTAAGTGAAGACTATTCTTTATTAGCCATTCAAGGTCCTAAAGCCATTGAAGCGATGCAGTCTTTAACTAGTCATGATTTATCTGCTATTAAGTTTTACAACTTTGTAGTTGGTGATTTTGCAGGTATAGAACATGCTATAATTTCGGCAACTGGTTATACTGGAAGTGGTGGATTTGAGATTTATTGTAAGAATTCTGAAGTGAAACAAATTTGGGATAAGGTGTTTGAAGCTGGAGCTGAATTTGGTATTAAACCAATTGGTTTAGCAGCAAGAGACACGTTGCGTTTAGAAATGGGATATTGTTTATATGGCAATGATATAGACGACACCACTTCGCCAATTGAAGCTGGATTAGGTTGGGTTTGTAAATTCAATAAAGCGTTTACCAATAGCGAAGCTTTACAAGCCGAAAAAGAACGCACACCAGAAAATAAGTTAGTTGCTTTTAAGCTTGATGAACGTGGTATTCCACGTCAAGGTTACGACATTGTTGATGGTAATGGAAAAACTATTGGTAAGGTGACATCTGGTACAATGAGTCCGAGTTTAGGCTACGGCATTGGTATGGGTTATGTACCAAAAGTATTCTCTAAAGTCGATAGTAAAATATTTATTCAGGTGCGTAAAAAAGCGATTCCTGCAACCGTTGTTAAACCTCCTTTTTATAAAGGGTAATCTTAGATATTAGACCGCTTCGCTTTTAGAATAATGAACTAAATATTTAACTCCAACAAACTGATAAACAGCTTTTTTTTTATAAAAAGTAAGGTGTTGTTTAAAAATTCTTAACGTTTTCTATTTTCAGAAGGTATGTATGACATTAGACCATTTTTTTTCGGATACTAATAATTTATAATGTAGTTTGATTAATGAAGCAGGTTGAGAAAGACGAATCACAAAAACATCGTATACTTATACTTGGAGCAAGTGGTTATATTGGCAATGCTATTTATAAAGAGTTAGGGCCTTATTTTAGAACCTTCGGAACCTATAGAACGCCAAATAAAGACTACGATAACAATCATCAATTTTTTCAGTATAACGTAGAAGAAGATGATGTTTATGAGATTTTAGAAGCTTGTAAACCATCGATAATTATTTCTGCACTTCGTGGTGATTTTAACGCACAATTTATTGCGCATCAGCATATTGAAGAATATGTTATAGCGACTAATTGTAAAATTATATTTCTATCTTCTGCCAATGTTTTTGACTCGTATAGTAAGTTTCCAAGTTACGAGTTAGATAAAACGTTAAGCCATAGTATTTATGGTCATTTTAAAATAAAAATTGAAAATTCACTTTTGCGATTAGCAAAACAGCAAGTAGCCATTCTCAGGGTTCCAATGGTTTTTGGTTTAAATTCACCTCGGATTTTAGAAATGAAGGAGGCCATTTTAGAAACTAATGCTGTTGAAGTATTTCCGAATTTAATAATGAATGTAACCTTAGATAAAAAATTAACACAGCAAATTCATTATATAATCAATAGAAATAAATATGGTGTTTTTCATTTGGGAAGTACAGATTTAGTACATCATGATGAATTTGTAAAAGATGTTTTATCACAAATAACAGAGAAAAAAGTGGTTATTAAACAGGTGTTTACCTCTAATGAAGATCGGTATTTGGCCGTCCTTCCGAAGTTTAATAAATTACCAAAACACCTTCAGGTTACCAGTGAAATGGTTCTGAATGCACTTTCTAAATAAGTTGTTAAAGAGTTAATTGGCTTTTCGACCTACTTCAAGCTTAAATTTATTAATTTTAAGCTCAACCTCTTAAAATGATATACATGAAATTAGACGATGCCACTATAGAAAAGAATTTGTTACATTTTCCTGATTGGGATTACTACGATAATGCGATTCATGCAGAATTTGAATTCGATAATTTTAAAGATTGCTTTAGTGCCATGAGCAGAATTGCTTTTGAATGTGAAGCGCAGCAGCATCATCCGAACTGGAGCAATACTTATAATGTTTTAAAAATTTCGCTATCTACACATGATGTGGATGGAGTCACTGAAAAAGATTTTAAATTAGCAGATGCTATTGAAGCTATTGTGGAGGTGGAAGAATGATGGAGTATTTGGTGTGAAGTGTAAAGTGTGAAGTGTGAAGTGTGAAGTGTGAAGTAAAAAGTACAAAGTATCTTGTATATCCTTAATTAAAATTTACCGTTTTAGGTGTTAATAGCATTGTTATAGACTAATTTCAATTCAAAAAACTAAAATGGCTTAAAACTTTGTGCCAACACTACTCTATTATTGCGATTATATTATAATTTGCTTCAATCTTACTTTTACACTTTCAATATTTTATTAAATTTGCTTTCACCTAATTTTAGGGTCTTTAATTATTTAATAATTTATAACTTTTTTTACTATGGGAAGAGCTTTCGAATTTAGAAAAGCAAGGAAAATGAAACGTTGGTCTGCAATGAGCAAAGCCTTTACACGTATTGGTAAAGATATTGTAATTGCTGTAAAAGAAGGTGGTCCGGATCCTGATAGTAATTCGCGTTTACGGGCAGTGATTCAAAATGCCAAGTCTGTAAATATGCCTAAAGATAATGTGGAACGTGCTATTAAGCGTGCTTCAGACAAAAGTCAGGGCGATTATAAAGAAGTACTTTTTGAAGGTTACGCACAACATGGCATTGCAGTACTTATAGAAACGGCGACAGACAATAATACACGAACGGTTGCCAATGTGCGTTCTTACTTTAATAAAACAGACGGAAGTTTAGGAACATCAGGTTCGGTTGTTTTTATGTTTGACCATACGTGTAATTTTAAAATTGAAGACAAGGATTTTGATCTTGAAGAATTAGAATTAGAGTTGATTGATTTTGGTGTTGAAGAAATTTTTGAAGATACTGACGAAGATGAAGACGGAAGTGAACAAAAATACATTATGATTTATGCGCCTTTTGAAAGTTTTGGTAGCATTCAATCGTATTTAGAGGAAAATGATATCGAGATTATTTCATCTGGATTTGAACGCATTCCGCAAGTGACAAAAAAGATCACAGCCGAACAAGCAGAAGATGTAGAGAAGTTATTAGAAAAGCTTGAAGAGGATGATGATGTACAAAACGTGTATCATACTATGGAGGAAAGTACTGAATAGTATGTGATTTCTATGCTTCGATAAATTATAACAAACAATTTTTATAAGTTCTTAAAGGTTGTTTGTTTTTTTGTTTTATGAATTCTCATGAATTCATATATGCTTGCCACGTGATAAGGACATATTTATCTAAATTTTTTTCTTTAATTTTAAGAAACCCATATTCGTAAACAAATAGGTAAACATCCCCTTTTTTATTTTTCCAATAATGGGTGAAAAAATTTGAATTAAAGCCTTCTTGGGTTAAAAGATTTGCCCTCACAGTTACTTTTCCGCCTTTATTATACTTCTTTAATATTTTACGATTGAGTTTTAGTTGGTTGTCCACTTTATTATAAAATCGCTTAGGCTGTTCTTTGGATTTCTTATATTGATAAGCACTCTTACATGAAGGGTCGCAATATTTTTTATCACTTCTACCTATTAATTCTTTTTTGCAAAACAAGCATCCCTTTATTAATCTCATCGTATTAATTAAATTACCCGTAGAATATACGAATATTATTCGCATAACACACATTTAAGGTTTTAATATTGAGTAATTTGATAAAAAAAATAACTCCTCATGAAACTACAAAAAAGTATTACGTTGAAACATCTATTAATAGATGGTAAGAAGTGTATTGGTCTTCAATTTAACTCTAATAAAATCATAGAATCACTTATTAAAACATTACCAAATCTCGCTTGGAATAAAGAGGTTCAGTTATACTATTTACCTAATAATAAACGTAACTTAGATTTGATTTTTAAAGCTTTTTATGGTGTTGCATGGATAAACGGTAACTATTTTTTTAAAGATAAAATCATCAATGAAAATAACCCAGAATTAAATCTTGAACGCTATAGAAAACGGGCTCCTAAAGCCGGATTTAAACCTTGTCCTGAAGCGTATTTACTAAAACTAGAACTTAAACGATACTCTAATAACACGGTTAAGAACTATGTGTGTAGTTTTGAGTCTTTTATAAACTATTACTATAACGAGGATCCAATTACACTAAACGAAGTAGATATTAGAAAATATTTACAAAAGCTTATTCAGGATGGTAAATCCAATTCTTATATTAATCTTACAATTAACAGCATTAAGTTTTTTTATGAGGTTGTACATGAAATGCCAAATCGATTCTATTCCATTGAGCGGCCACGTAAAGAAAAGCAACTTCCAGAGGTATTATCAAAGGAAGAAATTGTACAAATTATAAACCACACAAACAATCTCAAGCACCGATGTATCGTAGGTCTGCTCTACTCTGCTGGATTAAGAAGGAGTGAATTATTAAACCTTGCCATAACAGATATTGATAGTAAACGCATGGTTATTAAAGTGAACAACGCCAAGGGAAATAAAGATCGTATTACTGTACTGAGTCCAGTAATCTTAAAAGATTTAAAGGAGTATTATAAAGCCTACAGACCAAAAGAATATTTATTTGAAGGTATTAGAGGCGGAAAATATAGTGCAACTAGTGTATTAAGTATTGTATCTAACGCTGCAAAAAAAGCAGGTATAGTAAAGAAAGTTTCTCCCCATATGTTAAGACATAGTTTTGCTACTCATTTGTTGGAAAACGGTACTGACCTTAGACATATTCAGCTTTTATTAGGTCATAATTCTACCAAAACTACCGAAATCTATACTCACGTTGCTAATAAATCATTTATGGAAATAAAAGATTTATTATCTTAGCGACATAACCGATATATAATCAATAACCTATATTCGGTTGTTGGCAGTAATACAGGAAAATCGTTTTTCAAATAAACATTTAGTAAAAAAATTGTATTTTTGATTAAATACGCAAATTATGGACTTACAAACTCGAAAACTCAATTTAATAACTTATCTAGCCCAAATTAAGGACGAGATATTATTTGACAAATTGGAAAATTATATCCTAAAAAGAGAAATTGAACATAACCCTGAATTAAAACCATTTACTGTCGAGGAATTAGTTAATCGAATTGAAAAATCTGAATTGGATTTCAAAAATGGGAATGTAAAAAGCCAAGAAGATTTAGAGAGAATATCAGCAAATTGGTAACAATGAAAATAGTTTGGACTGATTTCGCTATAAGAAATTTAAAAGATATTTTTGATTATTATTCTATTGAAGTAAATAAAAAACTTGCTCATAAAATCAGAAAGCAAATACTTAAATCCTCGAAACAATTAATAAAAAATCCGAATTCTGGTCAAGTAGAACCTAATTTGACAATTCTAAATAAAAATCACCGATACCTAATAAGTGGACATTATAAACTTATTTACAGAATTGTAGATAATGAAATTATAATTAATGATGTCTTTGACACACGACAAAATCCGACTAAAATGAATGATGAAAATCGGATTGAATAATAAAGTACTACTGCCAACACCGTGTATAATTAATTGCTAGGTTTTAGCTTACTTACGAAAATACTCACGTATTTTCTATTCGGTTTTTATTTGCTAACTTATTCGCTAAACCACGCAACTAATCATACACAAAAACGTTAGCTACAATTTGAATGAACATACGAACTACTTTCATAATACTTCTTACTTTAGTCTATTTTGAATCTTTTTCTCAAAGTATTTTTTCTGCTTTACGTCACGACGATGCTATCGATTTAAGAACAGATTCTAAAGTAAAGGAGCTTACTAAAACAACGATTTTCTACAACAAAAGCGGAACTGAAACCAAAAAGGATATTATAGTTGTAAATCAGCAAAACAAAATAACATCGGAATTGAGATATGGCGAAAACGGAAAATTAGAAACACGTCTTTCTCGGACTTTCGACTCTACTGGAATTAGAAGTTTACAAAGAAAAATAGAACGTTGGCATCCTGTTATTGGATATAGCTCTGAAATAGCAACTTACGAATATGATGAAAATGGTTTTATGATTAAAATAACTGACCGAAATCAAAATAAACAAATTATTAGAGAGACATTCCTAAAGAACAATGAAAAAGGACATCCAATCGAATTAAAGTTAAATACGGGAAATTCTAACTCTTATGGAATTGAAGTTGCGGAATATGACTATTCGAATAATATGGCATTCACAAAGGTTCTTGACGAAAACGGAAAAATACTTTCTGAAAGCAAACATAAAATTGACTTTTCAATTAAAGATTTAGATAATTCAGAATATGACGAAAATGGAAATTTAATTAAATCTAAAAATTACGAATACGAATATAAGTACGACAAGAAACTGAATTGGAAAAAGAAAACCATTTACAAAATCGAAAATGGTAAGCGAAAAAAATATCAAGTCTTGACAAGGAAAATCAAATACGAAAAATAAAAACTGTAGCTAACACCGTATATAAAAAATTGCTATATTGTGCTTAATCAAAGGTCGTTGCACGTTTGTTACGTCTGATTTTCCTTCGGAAAATCCTCGCACGCAAACACGCAACTTTCCATATACAAACACGTTGTAAGTAATTTGAGAAAAACGCTAATCATATTGATATCATTGAGTTTTGGACTTTCATCTTGCGAG
>NZ_JAICBG010000040.1:0-922 GCF_020179375.1 Winogradskyella sp. SM1960
TGCGGAATATTCACGGGTTCGTAAAAGTTTACTAAATTAGTTGCTTAACCACGCAACTAATCATACACAAACACGTTGTAAAACATTTGATGAAATTGAGTACTAAAATTGATGGTAAGTGGATTAACGTAAGCGAAATGAGACCTTTTCGTGATTTAGACATAATTACTTTCGAGAATGATAAGATTAATTATTCAGTCTTGGAAAGCACGGAAAATGAACTTAACTTAAAAGAAAAAAAAGTCGAAAATCGCTCTGAAAACTTATCTGATTTGAAATTTGAATTCATAAATCCCAGCCGAATTAGATTTTATCGAAAAGGAAAAAAACATACAGTAATTAACGAAACGGAATCTAAAACTGAAGACAAAATTTTTGAAAACGATTATGTCAAATTAATTCCGACAGAATCAAAAATATCGGAAAGTAGAATTCAACTTTTGAAATATAATTTTGAATGGAACAATGAAAAAGGTGTAATTGAATTCAATAAAATTTTAGACAAGCCTGAAATTCTTGAAATGCTTAAGAAAAGTGGATATGCAGGACGAAAAATACTATTAGAAAAAATAGATGACACTTTGTTGATTTCTACTTATCACAATAATCACAAAGGATTGGTGCTTCCGATTAAGGAAATTGACGAAACTAAAGCTGTTTTATATGGACTTCCTGTGGAGCCTTTTGAAACAATAGCTGAAAGAATTGATTAAAAACGTTTTACAACAACGTGTATAAAAAATTGCTAAATTAGTGCTTAAACAAAGGTAGTTGCATTTTTGTTACGTCTGATTTTCCTTCGGAAAATCCTCGCACACAAAAACGCAACTACTCATACACAAAACCGTTGGCAACAATTAACACCAAATGACAAAAATATACATTGATGATTCCGTTCACGAAAGAGGCAATTTTGTTATCA
>NZ_JAICBG010000041.1:0-915 GCF_020179375.1 Winogradskyella sp. SM1960
TTCTTTGCGACTTTGCGTGAAAAATTACTCAGAGATACGCAGAGATTACACCGAGATTCATGGAGAAAAAAAGACAGGGATTGTAATAATTATAACTAGTTCTATGACTTTCCTTCATTACTATAATTCGTTGCCTAGACTTCGATCAGTGACCTACAATCATTAGAATTATCACGAAGTTTAGTTGCACCAAGGTTCTCTATACATTTCTCGCTCACTCGAAACACTCGAACTGACGATAGTGGTAAATTGAAACAGACACTTTTGTAACATTACACCTTTGCTTCTTTGCGACTTTGCGTGAAAAATTACTCAGAGATTCGCAGAGGTTGCACAGAGATTCATGGAGAAAAAAAGACAGAGATTGCAATAATTACCACTAATTCTATAACTTTCCAGTCACTACTATAATTCCGTCACTTCGAGTGAAGTTCCGCTTTTCAGGAATTTTGTATCGAGAAGTTTATAGGTAACCAAGGTTCTCGATACATTTCTCTCTCTCTCGAAACACTCGAACTGACGACAGCCGTAAACTGAAACAGTCTCGTTTATAACATTACACCTTTGCTTCTTTGCGTCTTCGCGACTTTGCGTGAAAAATCACTCAGAGATTCGCAGAGATTGCACAGAGATTCATGGAGAAAAAAGACACGAATTGCAATAATTATCACTAGTTCTATGACTTTCCTTCATTACTATAATTCGTTGCCTAGACTTCGATCAGTGACCTACAATCATTAGAATTATCACGAAGTTTAGTTGCACCAAGGTTCTCTATACATTTCTCGCACGCTCGAAACACTCGAACTGACGATAGTGGTAAATTGAAACAGATACGTTTATAACATTACACCTTTGCTTCTTTGCGACTTTGCGTGAAAAATTACTCAGAGATACGCAGAGATTACACCGAGA
>NZ_JAICBG010000042.1:0-902 GCF_020179375.1 Winogradskyella sp. SM1960
GTCTTTTACAAGGTTCTTATATTTTTTGTACATATGGTTTGAGTTTGTAGTTGTGATGTAATTTTTAGTTCTAGGAATCAAAAGGTTATTTAGTCTTAGGAAGCGATAGTACTTGTCTCTACCAATCTTAATATCAGCGTTTACAAAGTCTTGCTTTAGTTCGTTGTGTAGCTTAATTCCACCGGTTTTCGAGCCTACTATTTTACGGTAGTCCTTGACCAATTTAATTAGTTTTTGATGCTCTATTTGTTGTTTTTGTTGCGCTTTGATTCTTTTGTAGAAGGCTTGTTTACTAATCCCACTTGAGCGAAGCGGATGCACGAACACTTATAAAAACAATAGAAATTAAGTGAGTAAAACATCCATAGAGCCATTTTCTTTTATACGCTGTTTTTTCTTTAGCTCTATCTCTTTTGCTAATGTTTTGGGCAATGACTTTTTTGACATATCGACTCCTGTAATGAGTTCCATATCAGCGATAATGTCTTGTTGGAAGTCTTTTTGAAACTCAAGTTCTTCAATCTTTTCTTTGAGTTTTTTAATTTCATCGTTTTTACTCATACCAGTATTTTGTAGTACTAAGGTACTATATTTTCTAATCCAATAGGAAATAGTTGTTCTAGGAACCTCATATTTTTTTGATGCAAAGTTTCTGGATACTTGACCATTTAAGATTTGGTCAACGACGAATAATTTGGTTTATAAGGTTACTTTTTGGTAGGTTTTTTTTCGCCAGTGTTCATTTTGTGTTTTCATAAGTGACTATAATTAAAGGTTTAATTTTTAGTCAACCTATTTCAGGAAAATTCATTTCTCATATTATGCACAACGTGTTCGTGTATGGTTAGTTGCGTGGTTTGGTAGCTAATTTAGCAAACTTTTACGGACCAGAGAAAATTCCG
>NZ_JAICBG010000043.1:0-868 GCF_020179375.1 Winogradskyella sp. SM1960
TTATTTACTAAATTGGCTTATTGAAAACCCGAAGGTAAGGTGTTTCAAATCCCTTACTATTCATATATATATTCATTGTGTGCAATGCCCAAGCAAACCGTTGAAAATTTAACTGATTGAAAAATAGAATATATAGAATAGGAAAAAATGCACTCGCAATTTGGGGAGGAATATCATTAATTGGAGTAATTCTGATTTTAGGTTATTTCGCCTACTCTACTTCAATCGGAAATAAAACTGTCGAAAACAAAGCGACAACATCTGACGTAAGATTCGTGCTGAATTGGTGCAGACTTGGAGACCAGAGAATTAAAAAAGTGCTGAACAGTTACGAATCTGGACGTTCTTTCACAGGTGATTATCTTGACGCTTATGCAATTGAAATCTCAAATGTGACTAAAATGGAACTGCAAAATAGTAAAAGTTGGTATCGATTAGATAGTTTGCCAAAAGTATTAAATGATGCAGTGGAATTAGCAAATGGTTGGCAATATCAGATTCCTTGGTTTCCGAAAATGGACGAACTGAATCCTGAAAGCGTTTATGTTTATCCTTGGAGTATATATTGTCACGGAACTGAACCAACTGGAACGGAATTAATTTTTGTAATACCAAAAGACAAAATGGTTTATTATATTGGAACTAAAATGTAAAAAGCACTGACACACAACACCGTGTATAATTAATTGCTTTTTTCTTGCTTACTTGCGAAAATTCCTGCGGAATTTTCTCTGGTCCGTAAAGGTTTGCTAACTTAGTTGCCAAACCACGCAACTAACCATACACAAACACGTTGTGTGCAATTGCAGATTTTCTTCGGTCAATATTTACAAGGTGTACGGAAAAATAGCTAAGGACGTTTTATTTT
>NZ_JAICBG010000044.1:0-742 GCF_020179375.1 Winogradskyella sp. SM1960
ACAACGTGTTTGTGTATGATTAGTTGCGTGGTTTGGTAGCTAATTTAGCAAACTTTTACGGACCTGAGAATATTCCGAAGGAATATTCCAGATAAGCAGAAACAAAGCAATTAAATATACACGGTGTTGTATGCAGTTTTTTATTCATTTATGTATTCGAATTTCGGTCTGTTTTCGTGTAGTTTGAATTTCTCATTTAAATAAACCACACTTTCTAATTCCATTCGGATTTTTTTGTCATTATCGTTTGCGTAAAGATAAATTTTAGTTACAAAATTTTCTTTAAAATCATTTAGTTCTATTGTTTTAGAATTCGGCCAAGAAATGATTGAATCTTTTCCTGGTTTTGGGAAAATGATTTCGTACGTTATGCTGTCTATTTGAGAACTATTCCACTTAAATTCATTGAAAGCAATTTCCATATCATACTTTGCAAGGTCAATATGTTCTTTCTGCTTTTCAATCGTTAAGTTAATATATTCTTTTATTCGGTCATTATTAAAATCCGTTTGTCCATATTTTCTCAATACTTGTTTCAATTCCGACTTGTTCAGATACAATTCTTTTTGTTCGGTTAAGTCCGTTTTATATGTCTGAAAAACTGATTTACCAAATTCCTCTATCGTTTGATTTTTCTTTTGGGAAGAAATTCCAATCAGACATAATATCAGAACAATTACTTTTTGTTTAAACATATGATTTTGATTGATAATTGACGTTTTTGTTAAATTGCATACAACGT
>NZ_JAICBG010000045.1:0-736 GCF_020179375.1 Winogradskyella sp. SM1960
TGTATTATACTGAAATAGGTTGACTCTTTTTAGTTATTATTTAGACGTTCAAAAGATTTTTTTTAGCCGTTTAGAAGGCAAAAAAATAGTTTGAACTATGTCTGTTCTTAAATGGTAAGTTCAGGTAAATTTACATTATTTTTTCGATAGGATCTGTATTTGATGTTTGGATTCAAATGTACTTCAGCTGGTTTTCTTAAGTCCAAGCTAAAATGTGTTCTCAAATTGTTATAAATATAGACCGCTTGTTCAGTCATTTTCTGAGCCAAATCCGTGTTTTTAATGGTTTGTTTTAGTCCATATTCATATTTAAGGGTTCTGTTAATTCGTTCAGCAACAGCGTTTTCATAAGGGGCGTATTGCTCAGTCATACTCATTGTAATATTATTGTTTTCAGCGAATTTTGTGTATTTCGGATTGCAATATTGAAAACCTCTATCTGAGTGATGAATGAGCTTTTGATCGGGATATTTTCTGTTTTTAATAGCCATAGCGAGCGCATCACTGCAAAGCGATGTTCTCATATGGTTATCAAGTTTATATCCCATAATTTGCTTAGAATAGGCATCTGTGACTAATGCTAGATAGTTGTGCCCATTTTCTGTTTTAATGTATGTTATATCGCTAACCCAGAGTTGTTCTGGTCGAGTAGGAATGTGGTCTTTTACAAGGTTCTTATATTTTTTGTACATATGGTTTGAGTTTGTAGTTGTGATGTAATTTTTAGTTCTAGGAA
>NZ_JAICBG010000046.1:0-711 GCF_020179375.1 Winogradskyella sp. SM1960
CGTTGGCAAACATATGAAAAGACATCTACTAACTTCAATCTTAATTCTGATTTTTATGTTTTCTTGTAAGCAAAAGGAAACTAAAAAAACGGAACAAGTTGAACAAAAACCAACGACTGAATTAAAAGCTGAAACGGAAAATAAGATTGAAAAAGTTACTATTCCAGAACAGTACTTTGAAATTGATAGTTTAAGGTCAAAACTGGAATCTGAATTAGATAAATTGGCTCTGAATTCAAAATTTGATTTAAAAACTGAACCGAAAACCAATACGCACGACAAATCAATAACTGACACAATAAAAACTCGGACTTTTGACAAGACTGAAATTTATTCTTATCGTTATCAGGACAGAGAATGGATTTATTCAGCGAAAATAAGAAGTCCTGAATTTAAGTTTTTGGATTCAGTCCAAATCGGAATAAAAAAACAGACACTTGAAAATATATTAAAAACGGAATTGCAATCTGATTTAATAAAAATTGGAGATTTAGAGAATACTTCAGTTTTTATTTTTGCATTTGAAAATGACACGCTGAAAACAATCGATTATCAAGGCTACGTGGATTAAAATACGATTTGCCAACACCGTGTATAATTAATTGCTTTGGTCGTTGCTTATTTGGAAAATTCCTTCGGAATTTTCTCGCGTTCGTTTTTGTTTACTAAATTAGTTGCTTAAACACGCAACTAACCATACACAAAACCGTT
>NZ_JAICBG010000047.1:0-711 GCF_020179375.1 Winogradskyella sp. SM1960
TTAGCAAACTTTTACGAACCTGTGAATATTCCGCAGGAATATTCGCAAGTAAGCCTAAAAAAGCAATTAATTATACACGGTGTTGCCAGTAGTTTTTATTCAGATATATATTTATTAAATTCTTCTTTTTCTACTTTCTCAATTATTGTTGGTTTGTTAAATTTAAATCTTCCAGTATCAGTCAAGGAAAAAGTTTTATCATTTGGTTTTTCCATAAAATAATCAAACGTATTGTTTTCGAAATCATATTTTGACCACGCAAATGTTCCTTTTCTATTCTCGTTTTTATAATAATCGGTTTCAGATTCTACATCTAGAATTCCGTATTCAATTACTTTTTTAAAATGACTTTCTGTCGGTTTATTATTCCACCATTGTATTTCAAATTGGTCAGAATTATATTTTCGGTTTTCCCAATTGTCTCCAATTTTTGGTATTCCGAATTTTTCACGTTCTGAATTGAATTCAACTCCGTGGTTTTTATTAATAGGAATTACTAATTCGTAGATTGCGTTCAAGCCAATTAGAAATCCAACGTAAACTAGTCCTTTAAAGATTCCTTTTCCCAAAGTTTGAATTGATAAAGTAAATTCTTTCGGGTCTTTTTTATAGTCATAATAATATGCAATTCCTATCGGCACAATTATTATGATTATTATTAAAATTCCGTAAATCATACGTGGTTTCTTAAATTACTGGCAACGTGTTTGT
>NZ_JAICBG010000048.1:0-632 GCF_020179375.1 Winogradskyella sp. SM1960
CGAGGGGTGAAGCTCGTAGGTGAAATCAGGATTGATATTAGCCTCATCACGGTGTGCCACAAACAAAATACTGGTTTCGCTTTCCTTGGCGATTTTGTTGATTAAAGCCGGAATAAGTGCTCTGCCTTTATCATCTACATTAATTAAGGGTTCGTCTAAGATTAACAACGGCGGATGCTTAATCATCGCTCTTGCAATTAATATTAAACGTTGGGTTGCTGGTGATACTTTAAGAAACGAGGTGTTTTTTTCTTGCGTTAAATTTAAGACGTCTAGCCATTGCGCAGCTGCTTGTATTTGTAAGGTTGATGGTGTTTGGTATAAGCCAATACTATCATAAAAGCCCGAAATAATCATGTGCTCTACGGTATGGCCGCGTTTAAATAATTCTAACATTGCTGGACTGATATAGCCGATCTTTTGTTTGATATCCCAAACACTTTCACCAGAGCCTTTTTTCTGTCCAAAGAGATACACCTCTTGGCCATAGCCTTTGGTATTGTTGCCATAAATCATAGCGAGTAAGGTGGTTTTACCAGAGCCATTTGGTCCCACTAAATGCCAAAATTCATTCTTTTTAATGGTCCAGTTAATGTCTTTAAGAATACATCGCTCTTCATAAGTCACATTAA
>NZ_JAICBG010000049.1:0-576 GCF_020179375.1 Winogradskyella sp. SM1960
AACGGTTTTGTGTATGGTTAGTTGCGTGGTTTGGCAACTAATTTAGCAAAAATTGACCGAACCCGAGAAAATTCCAGCGGAATTTTCGCACGTAATCTATAAAAAGCAATTAATTATACACGGTGTTAGCAGCCGGCTTTTAAATTCCACACAGTTTAATTAGACATCTATATCGTTGATTTTAGCGTATAACTCTGTTTTTGGTGTCTAACTACATTCAGATTGGTTTTTTCGCGTTCAGATCGGCTGTAAAGTTTTGTAAATTAAAATAGAGTAGAATGAGTTGATGGTTTTCTCTATGGTTCTCGTAAATTCTAATTTTAATGGTTCCTATTATCCTGGGTTATTTTCCGTAATTCTAATCAGTTGTGCTTATTCATCTCAGTAATCAATCCAACGTTGTTGTTCCGCAATCTTAGTCAATTCGGCTTATCCGTCTGAGTAATAAATCCGGCGTAAATTTTGCGAACTGTTTATCAAGTTAGATCATTCGAGTGAGATTTTTATCGTGATTAGAATTAAAAAACTCTTGGATTAAGAAAGCGGTTAGCAAAACGTGACTGCTTGCTGCTAACG
>NZ_JAICBG010000005.1:0-332302 GCF_020179375.1 Winogradskyella sp. SM1960
AATTCAGGGTCAGAACAAGACTTTTTAGATGCATTAGTAGGTCCAGCCGGACAAGATGGAGCAGACGGCACCTCAGTGACGGTAACCGATAATGGTAATGGTACTGTAACCGTAAGTGACGGAACAACCAATGTTGTTGTATCAGATGGAGCAGATGGATTAACTCCAGAAATAGGAACGAATAATCATTGGATAATCGGAGGAGTTGATACAGGTATTGTTGCAGGAGGACAAAATGGTGATTCAGCTTACGAAGAATGGTTAGCCGCTGGTAATTCAGGATCAGAACAAGACTTTTTAGATGCATTAGTAGGTCCAGCCGGACAAGACGGTGTTGACGGCACCTCAGTAACGGTAACCGATAATGGTAATGGTACTGTAACCGTAAGTGATGGCACAACCGATGTTGTTGTGTCTGACGGTGCAGATGGAGTAGACGGAACAGATGGATTAACTCCAGAAATAGGAACGAATAATCATTGGATAATCGGAGGAGTTGATACAGGTATTGTTGCAGGAGGACAAAATGGTGATTCAGCATACGAAGAATGGCTAGCAGCAGGACACTCAGGATCAGAACAAGACTTTTTAGATGCATTAGTAGGTCCATCCGGACAAGACGGTGTTGACGGCGCCTCAGTAACGGTAACGGATAACGGTAATGGTACTATAACCGTAAGTGATGGTATTAATGATGTTGTTGTATCTGATGGTGCTGACGGTGTTGTAGATCCTAAAGATTTAACAGCTGGAGACAGTTCTATTACTGTAACCGATGGAACAGGAGCTACAATAGTAGATACTAACATTATCGTTGCAGAAGGAGGAATTACAACCGATAAGTTAGCTGATGATGCTGTCACTGGATTAAAAATAGATGACGCTGTTGCAGGTACTGGTTTAGTTAAAAATGAAACAACAAATACATTTGATGTTCAAGCTAATAATGGATTAAACGTCGATGCTACTGCTGATGCAATTCAGTTAGGTGGTACATTAATAAAACCAACAACGGTTACAACAGATGCCACTCAAACTTTAGCTATTGAAGGTTTACAGACAGGTACTGTTGATAATGCTTTAGTAGCTGTAGAAGCTGATGGTACTCTAAGACAAATTAAAGCAGCAATGCCAAAGTTCTTCTATATGCCAGCTGTTATTTTTGATACTTCAGTAAACGGAACTTTTACAAGAAACTTACATACTGAATATCAGGCACAGTTTACAGGAACAGCTAATCCAACTTTAGTAAGTAGTGCTGGTGCGGTTAATGCTATTCCAACACTACCAGCAAATGAATTAGAGTATCATATTACATATTATGACACAGCGGTATTTTCAAACCTGTCTATTGACGCGAATGGAGTTTTATCATACACTATTATCGGTAACGCAACAGAAGCGTCGTATATGACTATAGTATTTGTAGTGAAATAACAAAAACAATCTTGCTTGGTATAATAGGCTAATGTCTTTATCAAGCAAGAATTTTATATCGTAAATAAAAGAATTTAAAGTCGATCCTTTAACCTAATAAAGTAAAGGATATTAAAAACATAAAAAAAACAGAATGAAAAGCCCATGTTATCTATTATTAGGATTTATTATTCTAGTTGATTGCAAGTCACAAGGGTTATCAAAACGTTAATACTATAATTATATGAATAAGTTTTTACACTTCATATGTAATAATGTCTGTAATCTAAGCACAGATAGACAAATCAAAACACAAAATTTTAGTAGTATTAAAATTTTATTGATTTCTGTATTTGTTTTAAGCAGTATTGAAATGAATGCGCAGTGTGTTACACCGCCAACTTCAGGGAATATTACTTTTGCTTCTAATACCCTTACGTGTTTTACTACAGATGCCACATTAAGTGATGTAACGTTCCAAGATGGTTCAGAAATTTATATTGAACCAGGAGTTACTGTTATCATTCAAAATAACGTGAGTTCATCGGGAACTATTACGATGGATTTAGAGGGGACTTTGCAGTTTAATCAATCTCCTCAAATTTCAGCAAATGTAGATATAACTATAGCTTCTTCAGGAGAATTAAAAGCAGGTTCTAGTGGGACTAATGATTTTACGTTTCAAGGGAATGGTATTAATACAATAGTAAATTATGGATTGGTTTCTGCGGGTGTTTTAAATTTTAATGGAACAAACGGTGAGTATACAACAGATAATCATGGTACAATGAATATTACTGCCAATGTTAATATATCTGGAACTTGCTATTTTAAAAATAGTGGAATACTAGATTTAGGGAATAGTTATAACTGTAATGACAAAACTGTTTTTGTAAACTGTGGAATTATGACTTCTGGGAATGGTTTTAATTTAAACGGAGGTCAAGTTTATAATTCTTCTGAATTTATTGTTTCAGGAGGGAATATTAGTTTTGGAAATAATACAGCATATTTTGAAAACACAGGACATGTAGATATCCAAAGTGGTCAACTACTTTTGGCTGGAAATGGAAGTGAGTATTATAATGAAGGATTTACTGAAATTTCCAATAATATTCAAAACGATGGTAATATAACTGGTCCCCCTGATGGCTCAGGTAAATTAGGTTATATGACTTGGTTTAAAAAAGCAGCTATGAATAGTGGTACTATTGGTCCAAATTTAAATTTAAAAAGAACAAATGGTGCTTCTAGCCAAGTAACAATGTTTAACAATCAAGGCCTTAATTTCTCTTCATCCTTAACTTATGATTGTGAAGCTTCCGGTAATTGTATTGCACCCAAGGTGACAGCAGGTGATATTTGTTGGAATCCAGATGGAAGTATTAGCTTAGTAATTGTAGCCACAGACGATGATTATAGCACAAGCCCTATAGCGCCAGGTGATTCTATTGCAAGCTCAGTAACACAAAATGATACTCTAAACGATGAAGCTGTTGTTTTAGGAACTAATTCTGGTGAAGTGTCCATTACAGATGTAACAGGAGATACTAGTGTTCTTACACTCGATCCTATTACAGGGGGAGTATCTATTAGCTCAGATGCAACACCTGGGACTTATACATTGACTTATACGCTATGTGAAAATGAGGTTTCGCCAGCAAATTGTGATACTGCCGTAGTGACCGTACTTGTAGAAAACGAAACTCCAACTCTAATCTGTACAGAGACTGTAACAGGCGAAGCATTTAATTGGAGTTATGGGGGGAGCCAAAGCCAAATTTCACAAACAATGACCCAACCTGGTGTAAATGGTGGTTTTGAGTTTGATATCTATGAATTAGATAACTCCTTTAATATGGAGATAAATGGTGTAAGTCTTGCTACACATGAAATAGAATTTCAATCTAGTGGTACATCTGGCATAAATATAGAATTTGAAGATGGGGACGAATATGAAACAGACACGCAAATGATATGGCAAATGGATGGTACTACCGATAATCCTTTAATCAGAGTTCTAATTAGCCCATCAGGAGAGGTAAGCATGTATGGGAGTAAAACTTCTGGAGGCCAGCTCTTTCCTTTACAATTTAAACAAGATTTTAGTCCTGTTAATTCGTTTAATACAATTTCATGGAATCCAACATCGAATAATACTATTATAGTAACACAGAATGTACAAGGTCCTACGTTAATGGATGGCTACGGAAGTGGACTAAATATAGTGCCATGTGATTCTTATACTTTAGAAAAAGAAGGAGAATTTAACGATGAGAACAATAATGGTATTGCGGAGCCTGGTGAAACGATTACGTACACAATAACCGTAAAAAACAAAGAAGATATTGACATTTATGACATTATTGTAGAAGACCCATTATTGGGAGGCGTATTAACAGGACCACAAGCTGGAGACACTAATAATGATGGTGTTTTTAATATCTATGAAACGTGGACGTATACGGAGTCTTATACTATTACTCAAGCGGATATCGATAACAAAGGAGTGTATAATTTAGCCTCGGTTACTGGGACGAATGAATTGGATGAAGACTTAGATGCCGTATCATCAATAGACCCCAACCCATTAGACCCTAGTGATCCTAATTACGATCCTGCCAGGCCAGATCATACGTTTGTACCGCTTAAAAGCCGGAGTCTTTTGATTACGAATCCTAATATTTATCAAAGAGTAAAAAGCAATTAATGATGAAAAAAATTTATTTATATATTAATATATGTATGCTTCTTGCTTTTAGTGCTGTAAACGCTCAAACAGTTAACGAAGGTGTGCTATATGTTAGTGAAGACACACAGTTTTCAACTGTAGAGCGTTTAGATAACCTTAGTACCGGATCATTTTATAATGATGGTGATGCCTTTATTTACAGCCATTTTAATAATGATGGGATTTTAGATTTTTATCAAAATACAGGGCTTACTCGATTTATAGGAAGCTCAAATCAGCTGCTTAGCGGGTTAGAAACTAGCTACCTCAATGATGTGTATTTTAATAACACTAGTGCTATAGCTCCATTTCAAGTATCAGGGCATATTCATATCAATGGTGAATCCGATTTTTATGAAGGAATCGTAGACAACGATAATTTCGGTGGCGAAATTACTTTTTACAACAATGCAACACATATTAATACCTCCGATTACAGTCATGTGGATGGGCCTGTAAATAAATTGGGTAATCAAGAATTTATTTACCCAATTGGAGATGGCGGTTATTATCGTTTTGCAGGTATTTCAGCACCAGGAAATGTATCTGCACTATTTGAAGGCAAGTTTTATTTTGAAAACTCTGACGATATATATTCACATGACTTAAGAGCAGGTGTTATAGAAGAAATAGACGACCAAGAATATTGGACGATTGAAAAACGTAATGAAAATTCGGAAAATGGCTTTATTACGCTATCGTGGCGCGATGTTACTACGCCATCATCTATGGTAGAAGCTGCACAACAAGATGCCTTAACCATTGTGCGTTGGGATGAAGCTACAAATATGTGGGTTGATGAAGGTGGAGTTATAGATCTCGATAACCAAACTGTAACAACGGCTGTAAATGATTATGGTGTTTTTACTTTCGGACGTGTTAAGTCGAATCTTATTTTACCATGTGAACTTGTTATTTACAATTCTGTAACACCAAATGCTGATGGAAAAAACGACTATTTTCTTATTGATCAGCCCAATAACGAATGTGCAAGAAACTTAAAAGTTCTAGTATTTAATCGTTGGGGAGTTAAGGTTTTTGAGACCGATAATTATGGCACTCATGGAAATGTTTTTGATGGCTATTCCTCAGGCCGATTAACACTGAATAGTTCTGAAAGATTGCCTTTTGGTACGTATTACTACATTCTTGAATATGAATATGGTGATGAAACAGATAATAACCAATATAAAAAAGCAGGTTATTTATACTTAAGTGCTAACTAAAATGAAACGAACTCTAATGACTTTTATAAAATCAAATTTATGTGCACTTGTACTGCTAGTGAGCCTATTTTTTATGTTGCCATCTGCACAGGCACAGCAAGATTCGCAGTATACGCAGTATATGTATAATACCATTTCTGTAAACCCTGCATATGCCGGATCTAGAGGGTCTTTAAATGTGCTAGGTGTGTATAGAAACCAATGGGTAGGATTAGATGGTGCACCAGAGACTCTCAATTTTGCCGCACATTCACCTATAGGTGTTAAAGGTGTTGGTTTAGGTCTTGGTTTTACTAGTGATAAATTAGGGCCATCTGAAGAGAGTTTTATAACGGCAGATTTCTCATACACCCTTCAAATGGCAGAAAAATTAAAGCTTTCTTTTGGTATTAAAGGCGGACTGTCGCTTTGGAATTTAGATCCAGATAAATTAACTATTTATGATCCGAACGATTATAATTTAAGACGGGAAAATCACAGTTCACCTGTCATCGGTGCGGGTTTTTATTTACATACAGAAAAATGGTATGTTGGTATATCCACACCTAACTTCTTAGAAACCGAACACTATGATGAAGTTCAGGTATCTACCGCCATGGAAAAAACGCATCTGTATTTTATAGGAGGTTATGTATTTACCCTTAATCCCGACTTAAAATTAAAACCTGCGGTATTGGCTAAAGCCGTTAGTGGTGCTCCCTTAGCAATTGATCTTTCTGCCAATGCCCTATTATATGAAAAAGCCACTTTTGGTTTGGCTTATCGCCTTGATGCTGCTGTAAGTGCCATGGCTGGTTTTCAGGTGTCAGACAATATTATGATAGGCTATGCGTACGATTACGATACAACTGAATTAGGAAATTATAATAGTGGATCTCACGAAATATTTTTACGTTTCGAGTTAGGCACAAGACTTAGAGGAAAAGTAAACCCGAGATTCTTTTAATTCTTAAATAGAAAAATTAATGAAAAATAGTTTAAACATATATAGTTTCTTTTTGATGTTTTTGAGTGTAATTCAACTCACTTCAATTGACGCACAAGAAAGAAAAGTAGAGAAAGCTACCGAAAATTATGAGCAATTAGATTATGTTAATGCCCAAAAAATATATTTAGCGGTTGCTGAAAAAGGCCATGAATCTGAAGAACTTTTCACAAAATTAGCCAACAGTTATTATTTTAATGCGCAATATGATGATGCCGTAAAATGGTACGAACGCTTGTTTGATTTTACAGCTACGCCAGAAGATAATAATGTTTATTTACGTTATTCGCAATCTTTAAAAGCAACAGGTGAAGCAGCAAAAGCAACCGAATATTATGATGCCTTTTTGTTGAATAGTGATTTGCAAAACACGACTATAAAAGCACAAGATTATCTTGATATCATCCAACAAAATTCAGGGAGATATGATATAGAAGTTCTAAAAAATGTTTACGATGAAAAACAGATTTCTTTCGGGCACTTAAGATTAGGGGATACCTTGTATTATGCTTCTACCAATAGCAGTAAAACATTTTTAAACAGAAGAAGTGCTTGGGATGGTTTGAGTTTTTTATCCCTTTATACTATTCAAGTGGATTCTTTAAACCAAACGATAAGTAAACCTAAAAAACTTAAAGGGAAGCTTAAAAGTAAATTCCATGAGTCATCACCTGTATTTACAGCGGATCACAATACCATGTATTTTACAAGAAGCAATATTACATACGATGACAAAAATGAAGATCAGCGTTTAAAGATTTATAAAGCAGAACTAAAAAATAACAAATGGCAAAAAGCCGAAGAATTATCAATTAATAGCGATTATTTTTCTAATGCACATCCAACGTTAAGTTCAGATAATACTAAGCTTTATTTTTCTTCAGACCGCCCAGGAGGTTATGGCGAATCTGATATTTACGTGTCTGAAATTGATAGTGATGGTCATCTAAGTACACCAGTAAATTTAGGACCTAGCATTAATACTAGTGGAAAAGAAACCTTTCCGTTTATAACAGCCGATAATGCTTTGTATTTTTCTTCAGATGGTCATATGGGAATGGGAGGTTTAGATGTATTTTATATACAGATTCTAGAGGATGGTTATGGTCATTTATTAAATATTGGTGCACCTGTAAATTCCTATGCAGATGATTTTGCTTTCGGAATAGATTTGGAAACTCGCCGAGGGTTTATAAGTTCTAATCGTTCTAAAACTGAAGGAGAATTTGTGTATGATAACATTTATTCATTTTTAGAAACATCACCTATTAAAGATGTTTATTTTGCACAAATAGAAGGTGTTGTTACCGATAAACAAACAGGAGAGCCTATTGCTGAAGCTCAAATTGTTTTATCTGATGTTGAAGGGAATATATTTAAAGAAGTTCAAACCAATGAAAAAGGGTATTATATAGTAGATATTAATAAGTTTGATTCTTATTTAATAAAAGCGAGTAAACCTCAGTATGATACGGATGAAAATATGTCTAAATCAGGTTTAGAAAGGCAGAGTATCAATTTTCAATTACAGCAGAATGAAATTTCTCTTGTTCCAGGTACAGACTTGGCTGAGGTACTTAATATTCCTATTATTTATTTTGATTTTGATAAATCTAATATCCGTAAGGATGCACAAGTTGAACTCGAAAAAGTTTATGCAGTGCTCAACTTTTATCCTGATTTAAAAATAGACATACGATCGCACACGGATAGTCGTGGTAATGATTCTTATAATAAAGCACTTTCTCAACGTAGAGCAACCTCTACCTTAAACTATTTGGTTGATAAAGGTATAGATGCATCACGATTATCTGCTCAAGGTATGGGAGAAACCCAACACGTTAATAATTGTAGTAATGGTGTACCTTGTTCTAAAGGTGAGCACCAAAAAAACAGACGCTCAGAATTTATTGTTAAAGAATAAAAATGAGTGTCCCCCTTGACTAATAGCTGAAAAGCCGGAGAGCAATCTTCGGTTTTTTTTATTGCTTATAGTTTTTAAAGAGCCTTGATGCCCTTTGGCATCATCATAGCGATGATGTTTGCTGTGATCACTTATAAGTGATATTATTTAGAAACTTCTATTTGTTTTATAGGCGGTTTTCAACCTGTACAATGAAAGACAATGTGTTGTCAGTGTTACCAACAATTCTTTTGTTCCATTGTTATCGTGGATTTACGTAGAGAAAAACTTTTATCTTTTAAAATAACTAGTTTTTTTTCAATACATACAAGACCTTGTTGCGCTTTCAAGTTGACAAACGATATCTACAAGGTTAAAAAGTAGTATGTAGATTTCTGACACACCATTACATACGATACTATAAAAGGAAAAACAGAGATTAAAGTTAATTTTTTTTTGAAATCCATTAAATACAAAAATCCCATCGTAAACGACAGGATTTTAAAATGTTTAGTCTGCAATTAACATTTACTTAATAATTCCTTGTTAATCTCTTGATGTCAATCACTGGGGGTATTTTCTAATTTTCTACTCATAGTAGTAAAAGGGAATACTCCATGATTAATATGACTAAAAATGAGAGAAAATGCGTTCGGTATTTAGCACAAGAAATGTCTACAGCAACTAAAGCGATATTCGAAATAGAATTGACTTTAGATCATGAATTAAAAGCAACTTATGAAAACTATAAATTAATTTGGGATAATTATCCAGTTAGCTTAAACGAGTATCATGAACATAACGAAGTACAATTAAAGCCTAAGGCTGTTCAAAGACCAATAAAACGTAAGAGAAACGTAATTAATCGTATCGCATTTAGCTTAGCTGCTGTTGGTTTAATAGTTGTAACCTACAGTTATTTTTTGCCTTCTAGCGCGTTAAGTTATATAAATCAGGTTGCTACAGGGAAAGGTCAGCGACAAACGGTATACCTTCCTGATAGTAGTCTTGTTATTTTGAATGCTTCAAGCGAAATCAAATATAACTCAGACTTTAAAAATAAACGCCATGTTTTTATAACAGGGGAGGCTTACTTTGATGTGACTCATAACAAAGAAATTCCGTTTGTTGTCCATACAGAGGATTTAAACATTACCGTTTTAGGAACCGCTTTTAACGTTAATACCGTTTTAGAGAATAAGTCGGTATCCTTAGAAAGAGGTAAGGTCAATGTCTTTATTAAGAAGTCTCAAAACAGTCTTAATTTATTACCGAAAGAAGAGCTTATATACAACATTAAAACTTCAGATGTTACTAAAAGAAACTTCAATGTCACCAAAGCTTTAGCATGGAAAGACAATATGTTAATTCTTGATAATTTAATATTCAAAGACGCACTCTATAAAATAAATAATTATTACGGAGTAAGCTTCAAGATTACTGATGCAAAAATTAATCAAAAAAGGATTACGGGTGCTTTTAAAGAGCAAAACATTGATGAATTTATTAACTCCATAGAATTCATCGCAGATGTTAAAATAAAGAAGATAAATCCTAACGAATACCTAATAACTCAAAACCATGAAGATTAAAAGCATTCGTCATTCAGTTATCACAAGCGAAGACCTTTTTCTATTTGAACAAATTCAAGAAGGTGATACCAAAGCTCTCGATGTGTTTTTTAAAAAATACTATAACAAGCTGTGCAGATTTGGTGTGTTGTTCGAGTCTAACATGCATATCATAGAGGAAAAAGTAGACGATGTTTTTATTCAACTATGGTCTAATAGAGACCAACTTAATACAATTAAAAATCCAAAATCATATATCTATGCCATACTAAAAAACGACCTCCTAAGAGTTAAGAACAATTACCAAATTAGACCACTACAAGATGAAGACCATTTAAATAACGGCAGTCTTTATCCAAGTATCGAAGATGAAATTATAGCTAACGAACAAAAAGAAATTAATAGAAATGTCATCAAAAATGTTTTAGAATCTATACCAAAACGAACACGTCAAATTTTTGAAATGAGCAGAATTGACGGCTTTAAATACAAAGAGATTTCAGAATTATTAGAAATAACCCCTAAAACCGTAGAGAATCATATTGGGCTAGCGCTTAGGCATATTAGTGCAAACATAAATAAGTTTAAGTAGTGCGTATTAAAAATACAATTACGTTTTAACCCACGCTTTTGATTCCAAACGATTCCAACATTATAACAACTATTCATTAAAAAAAACAACTTTATGAAATACCAAAAATTCATATTAAGTACCGCCATAATCTTAACAAGTTTATGCAATGTATATGGAAGTATCCATCTTATAAACCACAATACTAATAGTTACCATGTTAATAATAACACCATTAATTTACAGCTTAAAGAAGCATCTTTAATTCAGGTCTTTAATTTAATTGAGAAGCAAACCGATTTAAAATTCATTTATATTTCTAATGCGCTTTACCAAAACACTAAAATTGATTTAAGTGTCAATAATCAATCTTTAGAGACTGTATTAAAGACACTAAAGCAAAAATCACCAATCGATTTTAAAATCACCGATAACGGCATACTCGTTAAGCCAATAGGCGAAACGCTTTCTAAAATTAATCAAGATAATATCACCATTAAAGGTGTGGTTTATGATGAAACTAATACGCCTGTACTTGGAGCTAATATTTACGCTACAGCATATAATATTGGAGCTGTAACGGATTATGATGGTCAGTTTACAATCAAAGTTCCTGCGGATACGAAGACGTTAAAAATTACTTATATCGGATACGAAGACGTCGATTATTCATTAGAAGGTCAATTAGAAATTACAGTTAATTTAACGCCTCATTTTGCGGCACTTAACGAAGTTGTTATTACAGGCCAAGGCGCAAGTGTACAGCGAAAAAGATTATCTAACAATGTTGAAGTTCTTAAGTCCGAAGATTTAGCCGGTTTACCTTCACAACGTATAGACCAGTTGATTGCAACTAAATTACCGAATACCCAGATTAATTTTACAGGAGGCCAATCGGGAGCAACAACACTAATTAGATCTAGAGGTATTAATTCTGCGTTCCTAAGTTCTACACCTGTATTTTATATAGATGGTGTGCGTATGGATAACTTAAACACAAGTAGCGCCTTAGGTGGAGGTAGTGCACAAGGTGCGGCTATGAGTTCTATTGCCGATATTCCAATGGATAATATAGATCGAATTGAATATATTAATGGTGGAGCTGCAACAACGCTTTACGGCTCGGATGCCGCGAACGGAGTGATTCAAATTTTTACTAAAAAAGGAAGCTCAAGAGGTACGCAAATTACCGCTTCAACTCAAATGGGAATTGTAGCGCCAACTGCAGATTTTCTATATTTTGACCGCTCTAAAGACTTATTATTTGAAACAGGAACTTACCAAAAATACAACTTAAGTATAAGTGGTGGTAACTCTGAAGGTTTTGGGTATAGTTTTTCTGGGAATTTTTTAGATAACACAGGGGCTCAAATAGCAGAGAATAATGCTAATACGAAAATAGATTTTAGCACTGGTTTTAAAGCGAAATTAGGAGAAAAAGTAACATATAATAGTTCTTTTATTTATGTGAATAATAGGTACAACAGAAACCGAAATGGTAACCAAGGAGGTTATACAGGTTTGTGGTTTGCAGAAAGTGGAGCGTCTGTTTTAAAAGGTTTTAATAATAGGTTAGATGATCTTAGCTCTACGGAGTTTAATGACATAAATGCTTTTGTAAAAACGGCGGAAGAATTACAAAATAACGAAATCGCTATAAATAGATTTACAACCTCTCAAAGTTTTGCTTATAAACCTGTAAATAATTTTGAAGCTAAATTTGTTGGTGGTATCGATTATAGAGTTCAGAACGATCAAACTATTCAGACCAACGAATATTTATCACATACGTCTCAAACTAGCGTCACAGATGAAGGAAGTATTGCTAATACAGAACGTAAATACTTTGGTGTTACGCTCGAGTTAAGTGCGCAACATAAATTTGAAACAGGTCAGTTTTCATTTATCTCAACCGTTGGTGGTCAATTATTTAGAAACTCAGATCATCAAATTCAATACGTAGGAACAAATATTAGAGACGGAGCCGAAACTATTAGCGATGCCGCTATAAAAACGAGTGAAGAATATTTGGCAGAAGTACTTAACTATGGCTTTTATTTTCAGGAAAATATTGGCTTTAAGGATAAGTTGTTCTTTGACTTAGGTATTCGAGGAGATCGTAACCCATCCTTTGGGGATAATATTGGTACGCAATACTACCCTAAAGCTGGTGTGTCTTATTTGTTGAGTTCAGAACCTTGGTTAGAAAATGCAACAGCTGTAAATTCTTTACGATTACGAGGTAATTATGGTGTAGCTGGTAATCTACCTCCCGCTTTTGTAAACGAAAGAACCATAGATTTTGATGGTTTTTTAGGTGAACAAGCGGCCTTTTTTGGACAATCTGGAAATCCGGATTTAAAACCTGAAAAAACAACAACGTATGAAGTAGGTGTAGACGCAGCATTGTTTAATAATAGAGTCAACTTATCGGTAGGCTACTACAATGCCAATACTAAAGATGCTTTGTTTTATGTGCCACCAACACCATCTAGTGGCTATGCAAGTAGTCAATTATATAATATTGGAGAAATAGAAAATAAAGGGTGGGAAATAAATGCAAGTTTTATTCCTATACAAACCGAAAATGTAACGCTATCATTAAATGTGTCTATAAATACTTTAGATAACTTAGTGGTAGATTCTGGAGGTGTAGCACCATTTAATATTAATGGATTTAGTGCAAGAACCATTCAAACTGTGGTAGAAGAAGGATATCCTATAGGATACATAAGAGGAAATTATGGCACCTTTGATGAAAATGGTGTTTTAGAGTCTACCACAGCACAATCGTATTTAGGGACTACCATTCCAGATTTATTTGGTAACCTAGGTATGAACTTCTCGTATAAAAATTTCAGTCTCTTTGCAAATGGTAATTATCAAAAAGGGGCTTATGCTAATAGTTTTGACCAACAGTTTAGATTTCTATATGGAGCTTCAGATGCTATAGTGCCAGAAGCAGAAGTTGAAGCTAATGGGACTTCAAATTGGTTAAATTTTACAAATTTATTCACTGAAAAGACTGATTTTATAAAAATTAGAACCATCGGACTGAATTACAACTTAATCCCTAAAAATACGAACACCATTAAATCTATCTTGATTGGTTTTAGTGTGAATAATCCACTCAATTTTACCGCATCGTCGTTTGATCCTGAAGCAACAATTAGTGGTTCAGCAACGGGACAAGGTGGTGCCTCTACTGGAGGAATATCTTATGCGACATACTCTGCGCCTAGAGAATTTTTAACCTCATTAAAAATAAATTTCTAAAAACAAAAAACATGAAAACAATTTATATATACATCACAGTTTTGTTTCTGACACTTACCGCTTGTGTCGACAACCCTAATGTTACCGAAGACGCTTTCTTGGATAACACCAATTCAGCTACGAGTTGGATTATGGGTATTAAAAGACAATTTGCTTTAACCATGAATGCTATTGTCATTAATTCGGAAATGGTTTCTGATAATTATTTTAATAACTATACCCTTTACAATAAAGTATTCGATATTCCACAAATTGACTATACAGATATCGATGGTAATAGTATGCAAGTAGAAATTGGAGCGCTAAGAGAAATGGCGGAATATGCTTTAGAAACCGTATTGCCTAGCGATCCAGACGCTACAACTCAACAATGGTCTTATGCTTATTTTGCAAAAGCTTATGCCTTAATTTTATCTGGCGAAAATTTCACAGGCCTTCCTATGAATAGTAATAGTGAAGCTTATACGGCAAGCGAATTGTTAGAAGCTAGTTTAGATTATCTAGATTTTGCCATTGAAAACGAAAGTAACTCAGAAACTATTTCAGCGTACCAGTTATTAAAATCTAGAGTGTACCGTAGTTTAGGAGATAGAGCTAATGCAAAATCTTTTGCTCAAACTGTAATTGGCAATAATAGCTTGTTGTTTACCGTAGAATTCGATGGCACCAATGGTGTTCCTAATGAAATCCAAAATGCCACGTTTACAGCTAGCGAGAACAGATTTTCGCCACTTCCAAGGTTAGACTTTTTAGACCCTAAATTTTTTGACTTAGGAACAGCTTCAGAAGATCAAAAACCATTATCTCTAGCTAAAGTGGAAGAGGCCTATTTAATTTTAGCGGAAGCGTATACGGCTGAAAATAATTTAGACATGGCAACTACTACATTGCATGATTTAATAGACAATGTGCTAAGCGCGAGACCTGTGATGTATTTAGATGATAGCGAAGAATTAAGAAATGGAACCAACAGACAAGATTACCCGACCACAGCGGTAGATGTTCGTTTTGAAAGCGGACAAGAATTTAGATCGGGTTATGTTTTAGACAGACAAGCTGACCTTATTCCTGTTTATACTGTTTCAGGTACAAGTGTCACTCACCAGGCTGTTGATGCAGCAGCAAATGTAGATGATGTATTATACCTTATCTACTTAATGCGTCAAGAGATTTTTATGAGTGAAGGTAGACGTTCTAATGATTTAGGTATTAAGTTTCCTGTGTCTCAAACTGAGCAGTTAAATAATGCTAATATTTCAGATGAATTTACACAACCTACCATACCTAGTTTTATCCCTTTAAATTTAGGTTTAGATGATTTTACTGTAGATGAGACCACAGGAAATGTGACCATGCTTTACGATATGAATCGCGTATTAGTGGAAAATAAAACGTCAAACCATGTATTGCCTTTTAATTAATTTTATCATATGAAACAGTTATTTAAACATATTTTGATTGGAATAGTAACGTGTTTTGGTATCAACCTAATCGTTGCACAAGAAGCAAAACACTTAGTTATTATTAGTATCGATGGTTTTAGGCCAGACTTCTACTTGCAAGACCAATGGCCAACACCCAACCTAAAAGATTTAGCAAATAATGGAATTGCTTCACAAGGTGTAAATGGTATTTTCCCAACAGTTACATACCCATCACATACCACTTTAATAACAGGTGTTGGTCCTGATGAACATGGTGTATACTACAACACTAAAGTCTCAGAAGAAGGTACTCCTGGGAATTGGTATTATGATTTTAGTTCCGTAAAAGCTAAAACCTTATGGGAAGCAGCAAAAAATGTTGGACTAAAAACAGCGTCTATTTCCTGGCCTATTACTGTAAATGCTACCGTTATAGATTATAATATACCAGAAATATGGTCTTTTGATAATCCGAGAGATCGTCGTGGTGCTACTCAAAAATATGCAACACCTAAAGGGTTGTTTGAAGAGGTTATAAGTAATGCAACAGGTAATCTTGAAGTAGAGGATTACAACTTGAGCTCCTTAAGCATGGATCAAAATTTAGCGAGAATAGCAGGTTATATAATTAGAGCTTATACGCCTAATTTATTAACGATTCATTTACCCAATACCGATGGAGCACAGCATAGAAATGGGCGTGATGGTGTGGATGTCGAAAAGGCAATTGCTGGTGCGGACCAAGCCGTTAGTACTATAATTGATGCCTTAAAAAAAGCGGACATTTTAGAACAAACCAATATTATAATCACCGGAGACCATGGGTTTTATACAGTGCATTCTAGCATCACTCCTAATCTGTGGTTAAAAGAATTAGGGTTGCTTGATAAAGACACATTCTTTTTAAGTACTGGTGGTTCTGCATTTTTGCATATGAAGGATAAAAACGATAAAAAAACAATAGAGAAAATTGTAAAGAAACTTGAAAGTTTACCTTTTAGTATCAAAAAAGCGTTTAGAATTATTTCAAGAGAAGAGATGACTTCTAGAGGAGCCAACCCAAATGCAGTATTGGCTTTGACGGCAAATGATGGTTTTAGTTTTAATAATGATAGAGATGGTGCGTTAATTAAAACGGCACATGGAGGTAAGCATGGTCAGTATCCTGACACTAAAAATATCCAAACAGGTTTTGTAGCTTTTGGTCCAGATTTTAAAAAAGGTGTGGTGTTTCCTGAAATACAAATGGAAGATATTCCAACGCTATCAGCTTATCTTCTTGGAGCTGAGTTAGAATCCTCTAAAGGAATTGTTTATAAGAGTATGCTGAATACTACTACTGATTGAGAATTCATATACTTAAACCATGTAGAGCAAAAAAGCAAGAGTTAGGTTTCTCTTGCTTTTTTTATGTAAATATGAAATTAGTGTTATGACTGATACTTCTTCTTCAACTGCGTTAACATTTCCGAAGTCATTTTTTTAAGGTCAAAATCGTGCGACCAGTTCCAGTCTTTTCGTGCAACGCTATCATCTATAGACGTTGGCCAACTATCTGCAATGGCTTGTCTAAAATCGGGTTTGTAGGTCATGCTAAACTCTGGCATTTCAGCTTTAATACTTTCGGCAATCTCTTTTGGAGTAAAACTAATAGCTGCTAAGTTATACGATGATCTTATAGTTATATCCTCAGAAGGTGCTGCCATAATTTGAGTCGTAGCTTTAATAGCATCATCCATAAACATCATTGGTAAATTGGTGTCTTCAGATAGAAACCCTTCGTATTTACCTTCTTTTATCGCTTCGTGATAAATTTCAACAGCATAATCCGTTGTGCCACCTCCAGGCATCGCTTTGTGACTAATAATACCAGGATAACGTATACTTCTTACGTCTACACCATATTTATTGTGGTAATATTCGCACCAGCGTTCACCGACTTGTTTGGTAATACCGTAAACGGTTGTTGGTTCAGAAATGGTATGTTGAGGTGTGTTTTTATTGGGAGTCGTTGGTCCAAATACAGCGATACTGCTTGGCCAGAATACCTTTTTAATTTGTTTGGTTTTTGCTAAGTTTAACACATGAAACAGTGAATTCATATTTAAATCCCAAGCTTCCATCGGGTATTTTTCGCCAGTAGCACTTAATAAGGCTGCCATGAGGTAAACCGTGTCAATATTGTGGTTAATGCAACAATCTTTAATCGCATTAAAGTTCTTAGCATCTAAAATAACAAAAGGACCAGCATTAACTAATTCTAATTTACGGGTGTTAATATCGCTAGCAATAACGTTATCTACACCATGAATCTCTCTTAGTTTGGTGGTGAGTTCTGTACCTATTTGCCCACAGGCACCAATGATTAATATTTTTGAAGACATTTGCGCTTTTTAAATTATCGGCAAAAGTAATAAGAAATAAGGCGTTGTAATATTAAAATTTTCAGAAAAAGACAATTTTATTATGAATTCCTCAGTTTTATTTAGAGCTTAGATACCAAATCTATAACACAGATAGTTAGTATATTTACAGTCAAAATTAATTAATACGTATGAACATTAGATTAGTCCTTTTATTTTTAAGTTGTTTAATGGTTTTGAGTTGTAATGAAGATACCAATACCACTAAAGATTTGGAAACATCTGAAAACACATCACAGAATAAAAAGATTACAGCAAAAACCATTGAGGCTATTACTTACGAAGATTATGCACTAAGTAGCGAAGCTGAAGCTGAAGTTGTAACTTGGGAAAGATACCATGAATTAGCAACGCAACTGAGTTATTTAAAGAAAGCAGATTTTTCGTTTTTCAATGGTGATATAGACCTTTTAAAAAAGTTTATAAAAGAATTTGATGCGCAAATGCCAAGCCAATTTAGAACAAATCCTATTATATCTCGTAATGCTATTATTGAAACAGAACTTTTAAAGTTAAATGAAAATCTAACTATAGATAACATTAGTAGAGACGAGAAACTATTAAATATTAAAGCACTTTTTATATCATTTTCTAACCTAAATTATCAGATTAATAAAAAATTAGAGGATGATTTTTATAGTAAGATTCAACCCGAATAAACTATGAGTACCACCCCAAAATCATATAAGGTTGTAACAATTTTATATTTGAGAGGACATATGATTACCAACTATTTAATTTAACAAAGCAATAATATATTATGAAAATCCAATTTAGTCGTTTGTTAACGATATCAGGTTTTGCTTTTCTTACAATGGTAGCATGTAAAGAAAACGCTAAAAAAGACACTACAATTGCTAAAGTGACCACTCCGGGAATTGTTTTAGAGAATATGGATACTTTAGTGAATCCAAAAGAAGACTTTTATAACTATGTAAATGGTAATTGGGTAAGAACTAATACCATACCAGACGATGAAACGAGATGGGGAGGATTTGGTGTTTTGCGTAAATCTACGCGGCATGATGTTTTAGAAATTATAAAATCGTCTAAAGAATTTGGAACCTACAAAGAAGGTTCTGACCAGAAAAAAGCTTTATTAATTTTTGAATCTGAATTAGATACGCTGGCACGAAATGAAGCAGGAATTACACCTTTAGAGCCTTTATTAGAAAAGATAAATAGCATTAAAAGCTTGCAAGATATGCAAACTGTTTATGCATCTACTTTAGGTGTTAGTGCGCCGTTTGCAGGCATTGGTGCAAATGCAGATCTAAATAATAGCAGCATGAATACTGCTTGGGTTTTTCCAGGAGGATTAGGTTTACAACGTGACTATTATGTAGATGAAGATACTAAGACAAAAGAAATAAGAGGCAAGTATATAGATCATATAGCTAGAATGCTTCAATTTATTAACTATTCTCAAGAAGATGCTCGTAATGCAGCTCAAACGATTTTAGAATTGGAAACGCAACTTGCCATTCCACGATTAGACAAAGTCGCCAGTAGAGATATTAGAAATTTTAATAACCCAACAGCGCTTTCAGATTTACAAGGTATGACACCGTCTATTAATTGGCAGAAATTAATGGATGATATGGGAATAGACAAAAAGGTAGATACCTTAATGGTTATGCAGCCTGAGTATATGAAAACTTTGGATACGTTCTTAAAAACAACACCTATAGAAGATATAAAAACTCTAATAACTTGGAACACCTTAAATAAAGCAGCAGGTATGCTTACAACAGAAATGGAAAAAGCAAACTGGGATTTTTACAGTAAAACACTTAGCGGATCTAAAGCAATGCGATCAGCAGAAGAACGTGCATTAGGTACTGTAAATGGTAGTGTTGGTGAGGCTGTAGGACAATTATATGTGCAAGCTAAGTTTCCACCAGAAGCTAAAGAAAAAGCAGAAAAAATGATTGCAAATGTAATCACTGCATTTCAAAACAGAATTAACAAGCTCGATTGGATGAGTGCAGAAACAAAACAAAAAGCCATTACTAAACTAGATAAGTTTACAGTAAAAATAGCCTATCCAGATGAGTGGGAAGACTACTCAAAAATGGAAATAAAAGATGGTAATTCTTATGCCGAAAACATGATGGCTGTTGGTGCTTGGGCTAAAAACAAAAACCTTAAAGATATAAATGAGCCTGTAGATAAGACCAAATGGGGAATGCCACCACAAACGGTAAATGCGTATTTCAATCCTATAAATAACGAAATTGTGTTTCCTGCAGCTATTTTACAACCACCTTTTTATAATTATACGGCAGATGAAGCTGTAAACTATGGAGGAATTGGTGCTGTTATTGGTCATGAAATTTCACATGCTTTTGATGATTCTGGAGCACGTTTTGACGGTGATGGAAATGTAAATAACTGGTGGACACCAGAAGATTTAATAGAATTTGAAAAACGAGGTAAAGCACTAGCAGATCAATACTCGGCTATAGAAGTGTTAGATAGTGTTTATATAAACGGTGAGTTTACATTAGGTGAAAATATTGGTGACCTTGGAGGCGTATTAGGAGCCTATGATGGACTTCAGTTATATTTTGAAAAAAATGGAAGACCAGGTACTATTGATGGGTTTACACCAGAGCAACGTTTCTTTATGTCTTGGGCAACCGTTTGGAGAACCTTATCTCGAGAAGACGGTTTAAGAACACAAATAAAAACCGATCCACACTCACCTGGTATTTATAGAGCGACACAACCTTTAAAAAATATTGATGCTTTCTACGAAGCATTTGATATAAAAGAAGGTGATGCTATGTACTTAGCACCCGAAGATCGCGTAAGAATTTGGTAACCTAATACCAGTTTAAAACACAAAAAATGCAGCTCAACGAGCTGCATTTTTTATAGTATATTACTTGTAATGTCTTAGTTCTTATTCCCGGCAGCCGCTTGTTGTGCACGTTGCGCTTTTTGAGCCTCTAAAGCCTCTCTACTAATTTTAGCAAGATTAAAATTAGAATCAATAGCTAAAGCATCGTTCATTAATTTTAGCGCTGCATCTAAATTAGCATCTTTATTTTCTGTAAACGTTAAAAGCCCTTTTAAGTACGTTAACGCTGCTTTCATAGATGTTTCATATGGTTGTTGCTTTTCGTAAAAGGCACGCTTCATGTCATCTGTAACATTAGCCATAGCGTAATCGATGTTTAATCGGGCTCCTGCTAAATCCTTAGTCTGAATTTTCATGTCAGCCAATTCATAAGCTAAATAGACATTAGGATCGCGTTTGTAAAGCTCTTCAAAATGCTCTAAAGCCATTTCTATTTGATTAAGATTTTTTAATGCCAAAGCTTTTACTTCAACATTCATATCAGAATCGGTTGCATTTTTCTCTACACCAATAGTGTTTAAAGCTTGCATATATTGGCCTTCTGAAAGGTAGATATAGGCCAAGGTATCTTTACGTGCTACAGACGGTTCTAAGATATCGAGATGCGTCATTGCATTAATAACACCTTGCTTGTCGCCTTGCTTTTTCATCTGCTTGTAATACGCTTCAAAATGTTTTTTTAATTCTGTATTAGTCTGTGCAAATACACTAACTGAGAATAACATAAGAATTGCAATTGTAATCGTCTTCATTTGTTCTTTATTTATTGTTTAATAGGTATTTTAGTTTAAAGGGCTAAATCTATAAAAATTAATAAGAACTGGTCTTAAAAATCTTATAATTTCTATGGTGCCACTTTAAAGCTGTATTTCAAAAGTTGTACCAATGTTTTGCTTGCTATGATTTTTCCTTCACTTTTTTCTGAAGAATTAAACGTAGGTAGCGGCAAATTGTGACGTTCGCAATAGTTTTGATAGTAATCTTTTCTGGTTGGATGTGCAGGATATGCTGCATTTAATGTACAATTCCAGAGTTCAGTTTTTAGGATAGCACTAATTATAGCGATACAATCTGATTTATGAATTAAATTAATAGGAGCATCGGGATTTGAAATATTCGATTTTCCTGACAAATAGGTTGAAGGATGACGCTTTTTACCTACCAAGCCAGCAAAACGTAATATAGTGGTTTTAAAATTTGAATTTTCTTGAAGCATCTGTTCTATGGCTATAAGTTGTTTTCCATTTGCTGATGTGGCATTTGGATGTGTATTGGCTGTTATCACAGGGCAACTTACATCGTCTTCAAAAACCGAAGTAGAACTTATATAGAGCACATTTTTTATATCATGTTTTTCAATTTCATGTACTAAATGCTGTATTTCTGCAACGTGATTTTTATTTGGGTTTTTTCTTAATCCAGGTGGAATGTTAATAATTACGGTCTCACTTCCGGTTAAAAATTCAGAATAATTACCCGAAATTGAAGTGTCATTTAAAGTGATTAAAAACGGATGTATATGCTGATTTTGTAATTCCTGTAGTTTAGCTTTAGTAGTTGTAGAACCATTAATGCTAAAGCCGTCTTCAACTAATTTTTGAGCTAAAGACAAACCCAACCAACCACAACCAATAATGCTTATTTGTGTTTTCAAAACTATGGATTAATTATAAATGTTAAAAATACAGAATTTTAGCTGCATTTGTATTTTGATTTTTTTAAATGGTTAATTTTCAGTATTTTTAAATTAACTCTAACCTTAAAAATCAAAACGTTATGGCTATAAAAAGTTTTCAAGGAGCTCGAAAGCAACAAAATGCTAATGAGAATTCACAGTTAAAAGTAAGAGATTATATGTCAACAAAGCTTATAACGTTTAGACCAGATCAATCTGTACAAGAAGTGGTAGAGTCTTTAATAAGCAATAAGATTTCTGGTGGTCCTGTTGTCAATGATAAGCAAGAATTAATTGGCATTATTTCTGAAGGTGATTGTTTAAAACAACTCAGCGAAAGTAGATATTACAACATGCCATTAGAGCATGATACTGTAGATAAACGTATGGCTACAGAGGTTGAAACTATAGATGGTAACATGGATGTTTTCGATGCTGCCAACAAATTTTTGCAGTCTAAACGACGACGTTTCCCAATAATAGAAAACGGAAAATTAGTTGGGCAAATTAGCCAAAAAGATATTTTAATTGCTGCACTAGAATTAAAAGGCGAAAATTGGAATAGCACCACTAAAAAAGGATCGTAAGGACAAGTTGCGACTTGTACGTACGGCAGCGTTAATCGTCGCGTTTTACTAAAGCATAATACTCACCTTCGAGCGGTAAGTAACCTTGGTCGTACACAAAGTAGTAAATAGTACCTGCTTTTGTGGTGTAGATACTTGTAAAGTAATTAAAATCGAAACCTTTCTCTATCATTTTAGCTCTAGAGCATTTCATTTTTTTATTCGGGTTGAGTGCTTCTAAGATTCTGTAATTTTTTCTAAGTCGGTTATTGGTGTTTCTAATTAAATTTTTAGAATCCTTGTTTAAGCGGTTGTTTTGTGCATTTCTGCAACCATCGCTACAGTACTTTTTGTCAATTCTGCCAACAATTAGATCTCCACATTCTGGACATTTTTTCCGCATAACTTTAAATTAAGTCCTTACAATATACTAATTTATAATGTTATAAAGAAAACTGGTAATGATAAGCGTATTGGTCTTGTTTACTTTTTTATATACAGCCACTTTATAGACTTTTGTTTTAAGGTAACTGACTAAGGTTTCAACGTTGTCTATATCGGTTTCTTTTACTGAAGCATTAAAAAGTAAGTATCCTTTTGAAGATTTTGAGTTAAGCACATGATCCCAAAACGTTGTGCTTAAAAATTTATCTGGAACCGAAAGATCGATGTAAAGGTCTATTATAATTAAGTCGAATAATTTGGTGTTGGCTTCAATAAAATTGAAAGCATCTGTACAATGAATTTTTAAGTGTTGGTTGTCTTCAATTCCAAATTCTGACTTTGCAATATCTATTATTACAGGATCTAATTCTACGGCTTCAATAGCGTTAGTGTACTTAAAATCCGTACGAAGTGTTTTAATAACGCTTCCTCCTCCCATGCCTAAAACTAATATAGAATTGACCTTTGAAAGTTCAATTTTTTCTATACCATATTTTAAAATTCGCTGTAAAGAGCCATAACTGTAGTTGGCATTTGCAGAGTTGAGGTGTTTTTTACCGTTGTACCACGTGATTTCTAATGTGCCGCTGTATTTAGATTCAATTGTTTTGGTAACGGGATAAATGTAACTGAGCAGTTGCTTCATAGTTACTAATGGTAGAGGTTTATGAGGTTGTTTTTAAGCTATGACTCGTCTTTATTTTTATTGTATTTGGTATAATTTATCTTTTTCTTATTAAGAATTGCATAGAATTTTCGAGGCGAAATTTTTAGATCCTTCGTAATTTCACTCACTTTTCTTTTCCCTTTTTTATAGAGTTTTAAGTTTTCGTTTACTTTTTTGTTGAAGTAATAATCTTTCAGTTTATCCAGAACTTCCAGTTCTGTTAACTTAGAGTCACTTGCGTAATCCTCTATGTCTGTTTTTATGTTTGCTAATTTATTTTCCATGTGTATAATTTTAGACTAAAACGGTCAGTGTTTAAGGGATTTTAAGTCTACTAAATTAAAAAATATATTTTAAGACTTTCGTGATTTGAGGATATCAATTCCAAAAAAATGCAGCATCCATTGGTTGTCATCCAGTTAGAATTATTACGCTCTCAAACTCCAAATTTCATTCAGTGGATCTCCTTTACTAGAAAATCCAGTATGATTCCAATCACCATCGTTTAGGTCATAGTTGAATTTTAAAGACGCACCAACTCTAGAGTCGTCTTTTGAAAAGAATTCGATATTTTCTGTGTATTCTCCATTTTCGGTGGTGTAAGTGCCTCCACCTGTTGCCATAAACTGTTTTGTTTCGGTGTTATAGGCAATCCATTGAAAAAGCGTACCAGATAATATTTTCATGGTTTTTCTGGGGCCGCTGGTATCTCGTGTTTGTGTTTTTCCATCGCGTACGCGGCCAGACATTAACCAAGCCCCTTGTAATTCGCCAGGTTTGCCATTATCTATTCTGTTAAACTTTAAGCCACTATCTACAATTTCTAATTCGTTATCTGTAAGATTGATCTTAACGCTAGGTTCTGTTCCAACTAGTTCAGAATTTTTACTGTTAAATTCTACGTTTTTAGTCATTACATCTCCTTTTAAGGACCACGATCCACCGTTTGTGTGACTAAATTTTCCGGTTGTGGCTTCATAAGTGGTTGAGACATGGTAGCCATCTGTAAAAATGACTACGGTTTTTAATTTGTCGCCGTTTTCAGTCGTTGTATAATTTTCCCATGCTCCAATAACACTTTGAGCTTCGATTCCGAATGACATTACTGTGCAAATGAGGACTCCGATTATTTTTTTCATGATTTTATATTTTTTAAAAGTCTTCAACAGCTAATCAAAATTACATACGAGCTGTTTTGCATTAAAGTTAATAAATAAAAACGGAATCTAAATATGATAAACGTGCATCCTAATCGTTGTTAACGATATGTAATTATGAATGGCTGCATATTATTCTATTTTAAAACTGGTCTAAGATGGTGAAAATCTAATATCGTTTACTTGGTTTTTATTTTTGCAATCGGCTTTATTTTCCAAATAATCCAATTCGTAAATCCTAAAACTGTCAGCATAATAATCCAGTTCAGTATCTTTTCGAAAGTCCAGAATGCTCTTGGTAAATAATCTCTCTGTATATCAATTAAAATATCTGTTACTACTATGTTCCAGATGATCCATAAACTATAAAGACTTACGTATACGATTAGAATGTTCCAAAGGGTTTTGTTATTAAAAATCAGTTGTCCAATGAGTAGCAGTGCAGGTATGATTACTTGCCATAAATAAATTCCAAAAACAGATGCATTGAAAATAAAGCTCAAATCATTAACCCAAATGAAGATCCATAAAATGAGTCCAATGCCATAGATTAGTCTTTGGACTTTATCAGTTTTTAAATGTTTAGTCAGCATTACTAAAAATCTTTTCAAAAGCATTGTACACAGCATTATGCAATGCATCTCCATGTGTTTTGTCTTCTAAAAACTCATAATACAATTTCGTATTCTGTTTTTAGATTCATAATTTCAAAACCTTTTGTGGTCTTTGAGTACGAAATTATTTCTTTAGTTTTTTCCTTGTCCTGAAGTAGTAATTTATATGTTTTTTCTCCGTGTTTTATGATATTAAGTTTTTCGTCATTATCTTTTTCACTATACCATTCTCCAGTTAATTCAGGATTGATATTTTCATCATTTGGTAAGCTGAATTTTGATTCTAAAGAACAACTAATTACTAAAAATAAAATTACTAAACTTAAAATGTATTTTTTTATAGGTTCTGTGTTTTAATGTTTTACTACGTCTATTGAAAACATAAATATAAACAATATCCCGCAGTATTATTGGGATTAGCCAAGTATGAGTGTTTTATTCTACATAAGCTACATTTTCTCCAATTTTATACCTTAGCCATTTCTTTTCCGATTTAGGTTGTTGAGTTATTGTTCCACCATTGAGATGAACTTTATAACCTCCAATCACAAATATTTCTTTGGTTTTTTTATTTAAAACGATTTTATCTGCATTCTCAAACTCAAACACACTGGTTTTTAGATTCGCATTTCCGATAAGAGTAATTGTTTCATTTTCAGGATTCTGTTTTACCATTTCATCACAAGAGTAAGTCAATTCATTTTCAGGGTTAACTTGGTTTTGAGAATAGCAATTCATTCCAATGGCTAAAATCAGACTAGCAGTAACAAATAATCTCTTCATATTTTTTTATTTTATTGTTTAAATTGTTTTTTTGAGTTCGTAGCTCATATTACATACAACGTTTTTGTGTATGGTTAGTTGCGTGGTTAAGCAACTAAGTTAACAAACTTTTACGAACCTGTGAATATTCCGCAGGAATATTCGCAAGTAGGGAAGAACCTAGCAATTAATTATACACGGTGTTAGCTGTAGTAATTTTTTTCATTCCGATTATTGTAATAATAATTCCAACTCCAAATGATAGCCAATAATAAATGTCAAAATTATAACCAATCAGCCAATTGTCATAAGAGGTTTCAATATTGTTTGTCGTAACTATAATTAAGTTTACAATGAAATGAAGCATTATACAATAACCGATTTTTTTAGTATTCAAATATATTATTCCGAGTATAATTCCGCTTATGAAAGTCGGTATTAAATTATTAAGTGTTTCGATATGTATTATTGAAAAGCAAATACTTGAAATAATTATCGCTAAAACCGGTTTATTCATTTCTAACAATTTATCTAATAAAAATTTTCGATAAAATAGTTCCTCAACTATTGGTGCAATTAATAGTGTGGAAATCAGATTGTAGAATAAAGCAATATTATTGTTAGAACTAACAAAGTTATCATTTGTAGAAATTCCTTGATAATATTCCATTATTTTATTGAAATCCCAAAAAGGTTTGTTTATTAATAACAAACCAATTCCAATTAGAGGTAAATACAAATATATTCGAGGATTGTAATTCGTAACTTTAAGAGCTTTTTTAAAATCAAAATTTGGTTTCCAAAAGAAATAATAAATGAGTAAAAATGCTCCAACAACAGATACAATTTTAGTTATTCCAAATATATGAGTGAAATCATCTGGTGTTCCAATCAAATATTTAATCGGAAGAAGTATTGCGAGTTGAATTGTTGTCCAAAATACAAATGCTAAAATGGTATATAAAAATGCTTTAATTATACTCATTATTTTTCTTGGGAACGATTCGGTTTTTATTACAGCTAACTCTCAAATATAAGCATATATCCGTTATATTTTTAAAACAGAACAAAGCCTATAATAACTTACCACTAGCTATTTTCAAACGACAACAAACGTTTACAAACGAATGTAAGCTGTTAACTACCGGATATTATTTGGAAGCTGCTTCATCTTTGCCATGTCGAAACATAAGAACTCGATAGTATTAACTGTTTAACCATTAAATTTAGAAATTATGAACACACTTAAAAACAAAGTACAGTTGATTGGTAACTTAGGACAAGACCCAGAAATCACCAATTTTGAATCCGGTAAAATCTTAGCAAAATTCTCTATCGCTACAAACGAAAGTTATAAAAATGCGCAAGGCGAAAAGATTACAGATACACAATGGCACAATGTAGTTGCTTGGGGAAAAACAGCTCAGGTTGTAGAAAAGTATATTACTAAAGGCAAAGAAGTAGCCATAGAAGGGAAGCTTACTTCAAGATCTTGGGAAGATAAAGATGGTATGAAGCGTTACATTACGGAAGTCGTTTGTAGCGAACTTTTAATGCTTGGAAATAAATAGTATCTATTTAAAAATAAAACTAAAAAGAGCAACCCACAAGGTTGCTCTTTTCTATATACTACATTGTGAGGTTGTCATTTACTCCACTACTAACGTGTATTGTGGTGTTGGGTTTAAAGGACAGAAATATACATATTCTCCTTTTGATAATGTTGTAACATTACTAGATTCCGAAGTGTTATTTTCTACAGCTTTAGTCACATAAGCCGTTTGAATATGGTTTTCTGGTTTAGACACATCCGCTCCTTTAGGGACTAATACAAAACCAACTTGGTGACCAACATTCTTATTAGCAATTTCAAAAATGTAATCTCCTTCTGTTAAGGTTAGCGATTTCTGAGTAAATGCACCTGTGGTTTGTTCTAAAGACACTGTGGTGGCTTTAGGTTTCATTTTGTCTTGTGCAGTTCCTGTTAATGTAAAGGTTAATGCGAGTGCGATAAATGCGATTATTTTTTTCATCTTTTTAAATTTTGTGGGTTGTTTTTTAAATTATATAGTTTCTAATTCTAAAGGTTGTGCTACTGGGAAATCTACAGGAACTTGCGTGGTGCTATGTACATAATTAGAAATAGTTTTGTCACCAACTAATGCAATAGTGTCTATTAAGTTGCCTTTGGTGTAGCCAGCATTAAAAAAGTTTTTTAAAATTGTTTCGTCTGTTTTGCCTCTATTCTCAGTAATGTTTTTAGCTAATTTTGCTAAAGCGTCAAATTTGTCATTTACAGTAGAATATCCAGCTCTTAACTCTAATATTTGTTGGTCTGTAAAGCCGTTCATTTTTCCGATGGCAGTGTGTGCCGAAAGACAATAAATGCAATCGTTTACTTCACTAACAGCAAGATTTACAACTTCTTTCTCTTTAGCAGATAAGGATGTTTTTGCGTTAGCAAAGTTGAGGTAGTTTTCTAATGCCGTATCACTATGTGCATAGGTGGCATATAAGTTTGGAACAAATCCTAAAGCTTTGTTGAGATTATCGAAAATAGCTTGGTTGTTTGTGCTTACGTCTTCTCTTGAAGGAACATTAAATGTATTCATAATTTTAATTTTTTATCCTGAAATGTATTCAGGTGTTATTCGTATTTATTTTGATTTTTTTGTTGGTACAAAGTTGAGATATAATTCTGCTGCAAAGAATGAATGTAATTCCTTTTAGCATGTCATTTTTTCCCGCTGTGTGATTTAGCTTATATATGGCTTTTCGGCATCACAGTAATAATCATGAATATGATATTGATCACAATGCATTTCTGTATTAATGGTGTGCGCTATTTTCTTTGGACTGTTTGCGAATATCTCTATGAGATTGAATATGGATTTGATTTTTAATTTCATCTTGTTATTGTTTTAATATTACAATGCAAAGATGCGATGGAAGTGGGTGTGATAAAATGAAGAAATTGCCCTTGGGCTTGTCAATTTTTCCTAACTAGAAGTTTTTAAGCGTTTTTTATAGTCTGAAGGTGACATTGAGGTTGCTTTTTTGAACAAACGACTTAAGTGAGAGGCGTCTTCAAAACCAATATCATAAGCAATTTCTTTTGCTGTTTTATCGGTGTAGACTAATTGACGTTGTGTTTCTAATACAATACGGTTGTGTATGATTTGTAATGGGCTTCTGTTTAGTTTGGCAAAATTATTAGATAGGGTTTTGGGTGATCTAAATAATTTTTCAGCATAAAACGCTACACTGTGTTCTGTTTTAAAATGTTGTTCTACTAAAAAATTAAATTCGCGAAGTAAATCTATTTTAGCGCTTTTTGGAGCATCGGAAATGCCTTCTTTGGCTTTTAGTAAACGGGTGCTTTTTATAATAAATCGAGCCATTAACATACGAAGCATTTCGGCTTGTATGTTGTCTTCGGTTTCCAATTCGTCTATAAAAACGTCATGAAGCGTTTCAAACTTTAGTTGCTCAATGCTATTTAAATGAATAACAGGAATATTAGTGTTACCAAAAAAGAGAATACCTACACAGCTCACTTCTTGATCGTGATCTTTAATGCAGTAAAATTCGCTATTAAATTGATAGGTGATCACATCATTTCCTCCGTTATATTGAAGATACTGAATAGGTGTTAACGCTAAGATACTATGCGGAGGAATTGTAAATGGTACATTGTCTATAGTTAAATCTACGGCTTCAGATTTTGCCCAAATAAAAGTGTATAACTCACATTGTTTCGCTGTTTTAAAGGCATGCAAATCAGTTTCATTTCCAATATTGAAAATGGCATTTGTAGAAAATTCTTTAAAAGTATGCGTCATAACCACTAAGTCTGATTAGTGGGTTTAAAATTACAAAAAAAGACATTTAGTTACGTGTTGGTTTGATTTGTAATAAAAAAGGCATCAGATTTTTTAGACTAACACTTAAACGTTTTCTGATGCCTAATTTTAAATAAAGTATGATTTTATAAATAGCAGATTTTTAAAAAACACATACAGTAACTCTAAATTCTTTTTTGACTTAACAACTAACAACTCACTGCGCACTCCAACCTCCATCTAAAACAAAAGAAGTTCCTGTGATGGTTGTAGAGCTGTCTTTAGCTAATAATAGTGCCATATTTGCAATAGCTTCTAGTGGCACAAACTGTTTTACAGCTTGTTTTTTTAGCATTACTTTTTCTACCACCTCGTCTTCTGTCATGTTATGTGCTTTGGCTTGGTCTTTTATTTGTCCTTGTACCAAAGGTGTTTTTACATAACCAGGACAAATTGCATTACAGGTAATATTAAATTCAGCTCCTTCTAAAGCCAACACTTTTGTCATGCCTATAACTCCATGTTTTGCGGTAACGTATGCTGATTTAAATTCTGAAGCTCTAATACCATGAACGGATGATACATTGATTATTCGTCCAAATTTCTGTTTTTTCATTTGTTTCCAAACGGCTTTTGACGCGTAAAAAACAGCATTCATGTTAATTGCGATTATATTTTCGTATTTGTTATTTGGAAAATCTTCAATAGGTGACACAAACTGAATACCTGCATTATTAACTAAAACGTGTAAACTTCCAAAGGTGTCTATTGTTTCGTTGACTAAATTTTCTATGGCTTCGGATTGTAATAAATTAGCATTAGAAAAACCGACTTTAATATGATGTTTTTTTCCGACTTCATTGGCAATATCTTGTCCATTAGTTTCTAAACCATGAAACATAATATTATAACCTTCTTTAGCAAACTGATGTGCAATTCCTAAACCAATGCCACTTGTACTTCCTGTAATAAGAACCGTTTTACTCATGATTTAAAAATTTTTGAAGTTCTAAATTGAAAGCATCGGGTTGGTCTATAACAACACCATGTCTCGAATTTTTAATGACAACTAAGGTGGCGTTTTGCAACTTGTTTACGTAGTCTTCCTTAAAGGAAACAGGTGTGTAATCCATATCTGAACCAACCACTAAAGTTCTGGTTTTTATATTGTGAATCTGATCTCCTAAACCCCATTCCATTAGTGTTGTAAATGATTTGGAGTAGGCGTTGTAGTCGTTGTTTTTACAGCGTACTTCAAATTCATGTCGCAAATCTACTTGATGGTCTTCTGGAAACATATTATAGGAAATCTCTTTTGATAAGGCTTCTAACCCTTTGGTCTCCAAAAATTCGGTTCGGTTCTTTAAAAGATCTTCTCCTATTTTGCCCATATCATTAAAATCTGGACCAGAATTTACAATGACTAGGTGGTCTAGATATTCTGGGTGTTTAGCTGCCATTTCAAAAGCCACAGCTCCTCCCATTGAAAAGCCTATAACCGTTGCTTTTTTAATATTGAGCTCATCCAGAAGTTGCTTTACATCTTCCGTCATTAGTTCAACACTATACGCATCTTGTGGTTTTGTAGAATTTCCATGACCTCTTAAATCTACCGTAATAACGCGATGTGTTTTAGAAAAGAAAGGGACTTGTGCGTCCCAATCTTTTTTTGTGGATCCTAAGCCATGAAGAAACAAAAGGACATTCCCTGTTCCATGATCTTCGTAATCAAGTTCTATGTTGTTAACTTGTTTTTTAAACATGTTTAAGAAACTTAGTTTAGGGTGTTTATTTTATTTTTGTTTTAAGCTAAATTGATACTTCAATTCAAAAGAAACTAAGGTTTCAATAGCTGGCGATGCTACAAACTCCCTAACCTCTGAGTTAAGTAAATTGGTAACACTAAGTCCCATTGATAATTGGTCTGTTACATTATAACCTGCATTAGCATCTATGGTAAAGCCACCTAATTGTCCGTAGTTCCAAGTTCTTCCAACTCTTGCGTTTTCTACTATTTCGTTAACACCATCTCCATCTTGATCTTGTGTTTCGGCAGCTACATGTATACCTGAGAAGAAATCATACTTTTCAACATAGCGTCCGTAAATGGCTCCGTAGAATTTTCCTTTATTGTAGTGAAATCCAACGCTGAATTTGTTGTTTGGTGTGTTAATTGGTAATTCGCTTTCTAATACTTGTCCATCTAAATTTCCGTCATTGGCAAGATCATCTGTATCTAAATTACGTCCGAAGTATGAATAATTAACAGACGTTCTAAAGCTGTCTGAGAAATAATAATTTAAGCCAACATCAAAACCATAAGTATCTACATGACCAAAGTTTAAATACGATAAAATAAATGATCCGTCAGAACCTTCAACAACCTCTCCGATTGGTGTATCTCCAACATGTGTTACATTGTTACCATTAGCAGCATCTGAAACCGTAACTAAAGGGCTAATAAAATTATCGGATTGGTTGTAATACCCATTGACATCAATAAATAATTTTTCAGATAACTGACCTTTGTAGCCTATTTCATAAGAATTGATGGTTTCAACATCTAATTTTGGGATTTTTGTACCATCCGTTAATGTAAAGCCTTCACCATTACCTATTACTAAGCCTCCAAATAAGTTTCCTTTAAGGTTTAAGATTGAAGGTACAGCAATACCTTTTCCGTAAGTCACTCTAAAGGTGCCGCTGTTTACTTTTTTTGTGATGGCTAATTTTGGAATAAAGTTAGAGCCGTATAAATCGTGATTATCATAGCGTCCTCCGAATAAAAATCCCCATCCAGAATCTTCTAATTTATACTCTAATTGTGTGTAAATTCCTGTTTGTGCTAAATCAATTCCGCCTTCGTCTAAAAGGTATGTTCCTTTAGAATCTGCCATGTCTAATTGGTATTGTGCTCCTAAGGTCACATAGAAATCATTCCAATTATTGTTGTATTGTGCTTCTGCGTTAAAACGTTGTGAGTCATCCTTAAAAACGGCTCCACGTTGTAATGGAATTCCGTCACCTGGATTAGGTCCAAATTGGAACCATTGTTCTGTGAATGAGCGCTCACGAGCCTCTTCTTCAGAAAACCCATTTTCTATAAATGATACATAGTTTTGTGTTCGTTGATTCATGGCATATGTATCTTCAGTTTTACTCCATGTATAATACGCATTAGCAAAAACGTTTTTAGATACAAATTTTAATTGTGCCACATCAATAGTCCAATCTTTAATTTGGTTTCTACCAGCACTTGTAACGCCAATATTATTATTGTTACTATGGCCATAATATCCAATAAGCTCAGACCCTTTTGTTGGCTTGTAGTATAAGGATGCTCCATATTTTGAAGATTCAAAATCACGATCTAAATCCAATTCCTTGTAGGCTGTTGTACCCACATATACACTATCTGCATAGTTAAATTCTTTTCCTTGAGAATGTTCAAAATGAAACTTATATGCAAACTTATCGTTTACCGCTTCAGCATGTCTTAATCGTGTTGTAAATACGCTTTGGTTACCAACACCTAAGGCGACTGTAGTACCTTCAGATTGTCTTGGATTTTTTGTAATTGTACTGACTAAACCGTTGTGTGCGTTTGGTCCGTAAAGTGTTCCGTTAGGTCCTAATAGTATTTCAACGCGTGCAACATCGTCTTTAGTTACAGTAGAGAAGGTTCCTAAAGGTAAACCAGTTGCAATTAAAGTCGATAATCTATCATCAGTAACTTGTAAGTTTTTGGCATTAAAAGCTGAGTTGAATCCTCTAATATTAATACCTGTACCTAAAACTCCAGTTCTTACAAAATCTACACCTTTTTGGCGCGACGCTAATTCTCCAATATTAAAACTTGGAAATTCTTCTATGTCTTTTGACGTTATAACGTTTACGGTTGCGGGTACGTCTGTTATTTTTTGAGGTTTTTTGTTTGCTGTAATCACCACTTCATTTAAAATACTATCAGTTTCGCTAAGTGTTGTATTTAAAGTTGTTGATGCACCTGCAGTTACCGTAATGCTTTCCGTAGACGTTGCAAAACCTACATAAGATACAGAAACAACGTAGTTGCCAGCAGCAATGTCGTCTAGCATAAACTTACCGTCGTAGTCGGTTACTGTTCCTTTGTCTAAAGCTTTAATGTAAACGGTTGCACCAGATAAAGGTGTACCACTTGCTTCTTTAATTATTCCTGATATACTACCACTATCTTGTGCGGCAATAGTAAAAGTACTAATGAGAGTTAGTAAAAAAAATAGTTTTTTCATAATATTAGACAATTGATTAAGTTAGTTTATTAGTTCTTAGGGCAATCTATTATGAAATTGAAAATAAATACTAATGAAAGTCGAAGCATTTGTGTGTGACTTTTTCTTTTTAATACAAAATAGGACAGTCCAATCGCTTAAAAGTACTGTTTTTATTACGATTAACTAGATATGCGACTTTAGCTCTAAAAAAGCTTCAGGTAAGTTGTTTGAAAGCCTGTCAATGACCTTAATCATCAATTGTTTTTGGTTTTTTGTAGGTTGAATATCCTTGAGAGGTGCTTTAATTTCATCCAATAAACGGTTAGAATTTATATGACCTTCCATATATCTAGACAACGAAATACTCCACGAAATATTAGGGACATAATTATTCTGTTTTTGGCGCTCACTTTCCTTTTCAATGAGGTTGAGTTTTGAAGCCAGTTTTAAAACGTCTTCGTATTTCTCTAAAATAATAAGCACATTAATATAAGATGTAAAAAAGTGATGCCAACGGTGGTTTAGGACTTCGTTTTTATATTGTTTTAAAAAGGTTTTAGCAGTTGCTTCAGCTAATTTATGCTTTTGAAGTTCAGACAACACACGAATGCGATAAGAGCAATAACCAATTTTTTGATGGTAATTATGAGTTTCTTTATATAAATCGTGATGATGCTCTAAGAGAGAAAATGCTTCTTTTGGCTTATGATTTCGTAATAAAATGGCGACCAAATTATTGAGATACATCAGCGCATCGTTATTATTTTGTCTAATGGATAAATAACCGTAAAATTCTGCTTTTTCAAATTCGTCTTGCTTAGAATGTAGTAAAACTCTACTCGCATAATAATTAGATAAAATACGTCTCGAGTACATTTCGCCTTCATTAAAATATAAATCGAGTTGATCAAAAACGACTTTTAACTTTCCGTTTTCATTATAATTGGTGTACATAAAAGCGAGCAAAACAAAAGCTTGATATCTGTTTTTGCCGTCGATATTTTTGTCGTTAAAAACAGCAAGTAACCAATGTTCTAAATGTTTGGTCTCGTTGTTGTTTTTGGTGTATTGATTGGTAATTTCGGTTGTTGCTTTGTATAATTTATCTTTTACAACAATGGCTTCATCATAATGCGGTTTGTATGTTTCTATAAAATCGGCTATGGTTTTATGGTCTTTATAGCGCATTCTAACCAAGAGATACGATTTGTATTCTTTGGCAAGCTCGTATACATTCTGAAAATTATATTCAATGCTTTTATAGGTCGAAATGTAATGTAGAAACTCTTTTTCTTCCTTGGACGTTATGGCATCGGTTAATATTTTTTTGTTTAAAGTCATAATCCAAGCTATCGTAGTATCTACATCGATGCTTGCTAATTTCTTTTCAATCCAATCTTTGATATAGGAATATTTTCGCTTGTTTATTTCGGCATCAAAATCTTCGCGTTTATTTTGAGATAGCGCGTTAGAAATAACACGTGAAATAATACTGCGTTTTTCTACGTCAGTAAATTGATAACGGTCTTCAAGATATTTAGCTTCATTGGGCAGAATGGTTTTGCTAAATGCTGTAAATTTTTTAAGCTTTGTTTTCATTATTCATTCGCAAATTGCTCAATTAAAGCATTGACTTCCGTTGGTTTTTCATATTGTACAAAATGACCAGCGTCTTTTATGAATTCTACCTTTACAGATTTTATGTGCTCTGAAGCTATTTTAGCAACATCTTCGATGCTTAGTTGTGGATTCATATAACGATTAGGAATCAATTGGTCCTTATCTCCAAAAAGTACCAAAGTTGGGTTAGAAATCGTTTCCAAATCCTTAAAAACGGGTTCGTCTAACATACCAGAAATACTATTGACAATCGCTTGGCAATGCGCTTCAAAATCTGATGCTTCTTTTATTCTTTTTCGATCCTTTACCATTTTTGAAACATCGTCTGGTGTTTTATGAAAATTGAGTGCATAATTTTTTTCTATTTGGGCATCTGGCGTGTTAGCAACAGTTGTTGGTGTAAAATACGCTTTCATTAACGTGGCATTGGTGGCATTGAATTGCTCTAAACCAGCTGGTGCCACTAAAATTAATTTTTCAATCCTATCAGGATGCGTTGTTGCAAATTTTATGCTTGCTTGGCCTCCCATAGAATGACCAATGAGAATGATGTTTTTTAACGCTAATTTTTCAATAAATTGGTACAACACGTCAGCAAAAAATGATGGTGTATAATCCGCTTTTGGTTTAGAGGATTTTCCGTAGCCAGGTAAATCTAAAGCAATGCATGTGTAATCCTTTTTTAAGGCTTCAATGTTTTTAGACCAAGCATCAGAATTACTACTCAACCCATGTACAAAGAGTAATGTTTTGTCGCCATCTCCCTCTTTTATATAGCTGATATCTAAACTATCTAACGTTGTGGTAACGGTTTTAAAATCATAATCTGAAAGTAGTTCTTTCATTGGTTGTTTTGTGTTTTGGGAAAATAGAGTAGTGTTAAAAAGGATCATTAGTAGTAGTAAGCCGAGTCGTTTCATTCTTGTGATTTTATGGCGTTAAGATATTTATTTAGTTTCTTTCGCGAGACTTTTCCTAAACTAGTTAAAGGAATGTCATCTAAAATAAAAATGTATTTTGGATGCTTAAAAGCTACGAGATTTTCTGTTAATTCTGTTCGGATTTCTGTAACCGTAAGATCTTTATTTGTTGAGGATACAAAGGCTATGCCACATTCTCCCCATTTTTCATCTTTCACGCTTAAAACAACTGCTTTTTTAATGTGTTTTATGTTTTCAAGATGTGCTTCAATTTCTTGCGGATAAATGTTTTCTCCGCCTGAAATATACATGTCGTTTTTTCGGCCTTTCATATATAAAAAACCTTCTTCATCACTATAAGCAAAATCGCCTGTAAACAGCCAACCCTTTTTAATCTTGGTACTTGTTCTCACTGAATTATTCCAATAACCAGGTGTCACAATATCACCTTTGATGCAGAGTTCTCCAACTTCGTTTGGTTTTACAATTTTACCAGCTTTATTCACAATTTTTATATCTAAATAAAAGTTAGGTTTCCCTATAGAATTTGGTTTCAATTCTGCCATTTTATGATGCAATGACGTAATGCTTGGTCCTGCTTCTGTGAGTCCATAACCTGGTCTTATGTAACTGTTTTTTTTGTTTTTCCAGAAACTGACGAGTTCTGATGGTACTTTTTCACCACCTGAAATAATGTAGCGTAATTTTTTAAGATTGACTTCTTTAAAAACAGCTGTTTTTTGCATCATCAACAACATGGTTGGTAATGCCATAAATAATGTGGTTTTGTTCAGTTCTAGGAGGCATAGTATTTTTTCGGCATCAAATTTTTCTAACATGCCAATATGCGCACCTTTGTGTAATAATGGTGTAACAAAAACATTCCAACCAGAGGTATGATAAGGTGGTAAGGTGTTTATGGTAGAATCTCGAAATGTAATTCCCAATTGCATGGATGTGTTTAGACTATTCCAAAACAACATCTTATTCGTATAAATAACACCTTTTGGTGTGCCTGTGGTTCCTGAGGTATAGAAAATGAATAATGGATTATCTTCTTTAATCTGAAAGGTTTTCTTCGTTGTATAGTTCGCGTTTTGATAATAGGCAGCCAATACTTCAAAAGACGTTACTTTTAAATTTTGAATGGGTAATTGTTCGGCTTTAGTTTTGTGATTACTATTGTAGATGAATAAACTTGGCGTACAATCGACGACGAGCTTAGAAATTTCGTTAATAGATTGCCGATAATTTAATGGCACAATGACCAAACCCATACGTTGACAAGCCACAAAAAGCACCATATAATCTAAACCATGGTCTGCTAAAACGGCAATACGATCGCCTTCTTCGAGGTTGAGTGCTGTGAATTTTTTAATTAACCGATTGGCATAACAATGCAAGTCGCTGTATGTATAACTTTTGTTAGCGTCATACGATGTGAGTGCAATTTTATTAGGCGTGTAATCTGCCCATTTAGCTGTCCAATCTAGTCTGTCCACGGTTATATTGTTTTAATTCATTTCAACATGAGTTGTTAATTTAAATATATGTCATAAATAGGGTAACTTTTTGTCTCAAACTTCAATTCTAATAGTTCATGCTTTACTTTCTGTTGTAATAAAGTGTAAACTAAACGAAGCTAAAAAATGTACCATTAGGTACACTATGTAGGTAAAATTTTAGAAACGTATAATCAGCGTGCCTTTAGGTACGCTATATATTGTACTTAGAGGCACAATTTATACTGTCATTTTCTTTAATTACCTATATCAAGTACCTAACGGCACTTTTTAAAACTCAACTTCAAATTTTTACCAATATGTGTTTGGGTAATGCATATGGGTTAACCTTTGATTTGTACTGTTTTATTGTCCACTTTATAAATAATATAACCTACAACTAAGGATGCCATAATTCCGATGGCTGCGGAAACTCCTGGATTATTAACAGGTTCTTGCATGTATGGTGTAATTCTACCATAGTAAATCCCAAAATGAACCACAATCGCTGTAATACTTGCTGCAAAAACTGACCTTGTCGATACGTTCTTTAAAAACGTGCCAAACAACACAGGAACAAAAGCTGCAGCAAAGTAAGCATAAACACCGTTTTGAGCAAAAATGGCAACACTCACGTCTGGATTTTTAATCTGTTCCCAACTGAGTAAAAAGCTTACAATACCTAAAACTATAATCACCATTTTATTAATGGTTATGGTCTTTTCGGTATACTTATCTTTGAATAATGGGTTAATAATATCGGACGTAATGGTAATGGATAAGGACTGAATTAAACTTTCTAAAGTAGATAGTCCTGCAGAAATCAATCCAACTACAATGACTAAACCAACACCAACTGAAAATTTAGTAACGACGTAAGTTGGTATAATTTCATCCATTCTAAGCTTGTCGCCATTTACCATAAAATCTGGGAAACTGATACGAGCATACAAACCTACAACCACGACTAAAAAGAAGACAATCATAAAGACAATTCCACTAATGAGGTAAGAATTTATTTTACTAGAATCTTTTAATAACAATGATTTTGTGATGATGTGTGGCTGGCAAACAATAGCGACACCAATAACGATTTGTGCTGCAATGATTTCGAAATAATCTCGAAACATAAAACTATCGGTGTTTGTTGGTTTTGTTAGATTTGGGTCAATGGTATTTAATTGGTCAATAAATCCTGTGATTCCATCTGCGAAATACTCATAACCAGAACCGATTAAAATAAGGGCGACAATACACATTATAATCGCCTGGATGGTGTTGGTATATACCATCGAATTGGCACCACCAAACATCATATAACCAAATACAAATGCTGTAATTCCCATGAGAACGTAAAAAGGATCGGCATTTAAGGATTTGGAAATCACCTGTGTTAATCCAACATTAATAAGTACAATAAACGTAATGAGTAAAAGGGCAATAATGCCAAAGAAAAAGGCATATTTTTCACTGTCGTAGCGTTTACCAATCCACTGTGCCATGGTGGTTGCTTTAACCGCATTTCCTTGTTTTACAAAGCCTTTTGTAAACACTATTAATGAAATAAACGCAGCAATAGGTAAAACAATGGCAAAAGAAATAACACCAGAAATTCCATAGAGCGCTATAAACCCTGGATTAATAATAAAGGTGGCGGCACTTGTCATGGAAGCAGCTAAAGATAAACCAACAACCCAAGATGGGAAACCAATGTTACCAACGGCATAATCTTTAATGTTTGTGTTTTTACGAGCGCCTCTAATGACGAAAAATAAGATTACTGTAGCGTAAACTGCTAATAAAATCCACATGTAAGTGACCAACTTGTCTGATGCTATCATTTTAATAAATGTCTTTAGAGACAAATAACAAACTTTAAAAATTTTTAAGGTTTGGTAATTTTGTTTCTAATGGTGTGACTTTTAAATATATTTTTAAATAAATATTGTTATAGTAAATATACAGGTGTATTTGTTAAGTGAGACTTAAAAAGTAATAAAAATGAGGTGAGTGGTTAATAGAATTGAATTATTCTGGCCAGATCGTTTTAAACTGTTCACAAACAATGAGCATGTCTTCTGTTGGCGTATCTCCATTTTGTTCTAAGGTAGTCGCAAAAAAGTCCCAATGTGCTTTTTTCCATTTTTTAAGGGATTCAATGGTTGTACCCATATCTAATTCCGCATATTCTTTCGTTATTTGATTAAAGGGAACGGTATCTACTTTTTTAATTTTAATTATTGCCTTTGCTTTTCCGTTAAAGTCTGTAATAATATGTTTTACACCTGTTTTCGGTAATGCTGCATTAGCGTTTTTATACCAAGTGTATAAACCAGAACCTGCTTGCTTTTTGCTGTTTAAAATCAATTCTGCTAAACGATTTGCATCATCTTCATTGTTATGAAAATACCAAGATTCCGGAAGTTCATCTGTTTGGAATTCGGGATGAGATGCTGTGTAATTTGTCCACATGTCGTAAACAGATTTATCAATTCCATTTTTGGTTTGGCTTTCTGTTTTTGTGTCGCTTTTACAGTTCGTTAAAATTATAAGTAGAATAATGGCAAGGTGTCTCATGGTTTGCAGTTAATTACACCTCATTTTAGAAGGCTTTCTAAGGTACTAAAAAAACAAAAACAGCAACCAAATCTGATTACTGTTTTTCGTGATTAAATCTATTATAGATTTGAAGATTATTTAGAAAGTGACACTTTTATAGGTTAAGCCACTTTTTTAAGCAAATCAAAACAAGGACATTTTTTACAACGTTTGTTTTCCGACTTTTTATATTTCTTACAACACTTTGATTTTACATTATCAAGTGTTTCAATACCAGAAGCCTTAAGCACTTTAATGCGTTCTTTCTTTAACTTCTTATTTTTCTTCTTTTTGCCCATTCTGAGTTTCCTTAGAAAAAGAAATCTTTATATTATGAGGACAAAAATAACTATTTATATTTAATCTAAATAAATTTTAACATTTAGACGCTACTAATAAATGGGTTAGGTGTTTTTGCTAACCTTATTGAGCTATGAATTTAACTTAATTCATTTTAGGGTCAGATCTAAGCACTCCAGAATTGGTGTGTACATTTCCGACCTCAGTAATTACCACTCCTTTTGGCCCTGCCATTTGCCAATGCGGTGATTCGGGCTCAGCTAACGATGCAAAATCTCCTTCGTTGGCTTCAATAATATAATTAGTGGTTGTTTTTCCGTCCCAATGGCTTTGAGGAACTACGACTTGTGGAAATTGATCACGATTGTTTTCTCCGACACCAACGATGTAACTTTTACCGTGTCTAACTAACCAACCTTCCATTTTTACCGGATTGCCTTCTGCTGCGAAATGCATATGCTCTCCTAGCATTTGGCCAGGTAAAAGAAAGATATCCATTAACATGTATTGGTCTTCTTCATTATTAACAAACATTATAGATGCTAATCCTAATTCGGCATAGTTACCTTGATTATAATCGGTAAGCCAAATTTTTTCACGTAGCCCATCGAAAATTGGATAATTATGATATTCAAGCATTTCTATTAATGCGTCTTTTGCTTTTTCTTTTAGAAATTGCCCTTCAGCATCATAGAATTGTTCATTAGTAAATTTTAATTCTTTTTTTATGGGCTCATTAACCTCTTTTGGGGCCTCTGTAGTTTTGTTTTTTTCACTGTTATTAGCGCAACTATTAAAGAGAACGGCAATTGATAAAATGGTTAAGAGGCATAGTTTTTTCATCATAAAAATAGGTTTTAAATTTAAAGTGTATTGTAACATCTTTAAATATAATATAACCATAGATGAATAACTTGTACTTACCTCATTTTATAATACGATTTTGAGTGTCCACATTATTTGGGTTAATTTATTTTTAATCTCTAAAAATATTAAGTAAAATAAGATCTTATCAATAATAGCTGATTAGGGTGTAATCAACTAAAATGAGCCCTTATGAATTTTGTGAAATATATAAATTTTGAATGCAGTAGATACTATGTTTCACTAAAGCTGTATCTTATATAATCGTGATATAAGTTAAGGTGCACTTAAGCTCCTGGAGTATCTGCTGCTGAGTTTACTGTAAGTTGTTGTATATCTCTATCAAATAAATATAAGCCACCTTTGTCATCTCCAATCATCTTCACCTTGTCTAGGATTGTTCTAGCTATGGCTTCTTCTTCAATTTGTTCTGCAACATACCATTGCAAAAAGTTGTGTGTCGCATAATCTTTTTCTTGTAAGGAGATATGAACCAATTCGTTAATGCTTTCAGACACAAAAATTTCGTGTTCTAGAAGTTTTTCAAACATCTCTTTGTATGATTTATGCTTTACGTTTGGTGCGTTTAATTCAGAAATAAAAGCTTGTCCACCACGTTCGTTAATGAACTTTACGAGTTTTAGCATGTGTTCGCGCTCTTCGTCTGATTGGCTGTACATAAAACTAGAGATACCTTCCAAACCTTTTACTTCTGCCCAAATGGCCATAGCTAAATAAATTTGCGAAGACTCAGCTTCTATTCTAACTTGTTTGTTTAATGCGGATTCTATAGATTTTGATAGCATATTTTTAGTGTTTTATACAAATATAGGGATAGTTAAATCAGATATAAAGTTTTTACTTAATTGAGAATGACTCTAAAAGAAAATGTCTTGCGCTAGTCTAAACGTATTTGAATGTGCATTTACTATAGTTTTTATATCAGGTGAATAACCTCCTCCCATGCTACACATTACAGGGATTTTGTTGCGTTTACATTGCTCTAAAACAAACTGGTCTCTGGCTTTACAGCCTTCAATTGTTAAACCGAGTTTTCCTAATTTGTCGGTTTTTATGACATCTACACCGCATAAATAGTAAATAAAATCGGGTTGTTGTTCAGCAATAAGTTTTGGTAATGTATGCTTTAATAGGTTGAGGTATGTCGTATCATCTGCGTTATTATCTAGTGCAATATCTAAATCACTTTGCTCTTTTTTAAAAGGATAATTACTTTTTCCGTGCATTGAAAATGTAAAAACGGAAGTGTCTTTTTGAAATATTTGAGCTGTTCCATTGCCTTGATGTACGTCTAAATCAACGATTAGAATTTTTTTAGCTAATCCTTTTTTTTGAAGATATCGTGCAGCTATCGCTTGGTCATTTAACATACAAAAGGCTTCGCCACGATTAGTAAATGCATGATGCGTACCACCTGCAATATTCATAGCAATGCCATGTTGTAATGCAAATTCGCTGGCTTTAATAGTACCGTCGACTATAATTATTTCGCGTTCAACCAAAACTTCATTAAGTGGAAAACCTATTTTTCGAGCAGCACGTTGGTTTAAAGTTATATTTAGTAAATCATAAAAATATTCAGGATCGTGAACAGCAAGAATATGCTTGTCATTAGGTTTTTCTGGTTCAAAAAAATTAGTGCTGTCGCAAGTGCCTTCATGCAACAATTGCTGCGGTAATAATTCATATTTTTCCATCGGAAACCGATGTCCTTGCGGTAAACTGTGTTTATATATGGGATGGAAAGCGATTTTTAGCATTTATAGCATAAGCGTTTTATAATTATTTTTGAATAAGCACATCCTATTTTCTTTACTTATGAAGCTTCAACTGAATCCGTTTACGCGCCACATCAACTTCTAAAACTTTCACAATAATCTGCTGATGTAAATGGACGTGCTCATTGACATCTTTTACAAAACTATCGCTAAGATTAGACACGTGAATTAAGCCACTTTCCTTAATCCCAACATCTACAAAGCATCCAAAATTAGTGATGTTATTAACAATGCCAGGCAATAATTGGCCTTCATGTAAATCGGTAATGGTTTTTATATTTTGGTTGAAGGTAAATACCTTGGCCGTTTCTCTAATGTCTAAACCTGGTTTTTCGAGCTCTTTTATAATATCTTGAAGCGTTAATAATCCAATGGAATCGGAAACATAGTGTTTTAAATCTATGTTTTGAAGTTTGGTTTTATTTCCAATTAATTCTTGAAGTGAAACGCCTTCATCTTTTGCCATTTGTTTTACAATCGCATAGCGTTCTGGATGCACAGCCGAATCATCTAAAGGGTTTTTAGCCCCTTTTATTCTTAAAAAAGCAGCACTTTGTTCAAACGCTTTGCCACCCAATCGCGGGACTTTTAAGATGTCTTTTCTAGATTTGAAGACTCCATTTTCGGTTCTATAGTTGAAAATATTTTCTGCTAATTTTGGTCCTATTCCAGATACATAACTCAGTAATGGCGTGCTTGCCGAATTGATATTAACACCAACGGCATTCACACAATTTTCAACAACGGTATCGAGTTGTTTTTGAAGTTTGGTTTGGTCTACATCATGTTGGTATTGTCCAACACCAATGGACTGCGCATCAATTTTCACCAATTCTGCTAAAGGGTCTTGTAGTCGTCGTCCGATAGACACAGAACCTCTAACGGTAACGTCATAATTAGGAAATTCTTCTCGAGCAATTTTGGATGCCGAATAAATACTAGCACCAGCTTCGCTTACCACAAACACCTGAATCTCGTTTTTAAACTGAATCTTTCGGATTAAAGCTTCGGTTTCTCTTGAAGCGGTGCCGTTTCCAATAGCAATGGCTTCAATTTTATAAGCTTCAGCTAAAGAGGAAATCTTTTTTATAGCACCTATACTATCGTTTTTTGGGGCGTGTGGATAAATAGTTTCGTTGTGTTTTAAATTGCCTTGTGCATCTAAACAAACAATTTTACAACCGGTTCTAAAGCCAGGGTCAATCGCTAAAACACGTTTTTCACCAATAGGTGAACCTAACAATAATTGTTTTAGGTTTTTGGCAAAAACAGTGATGGCAGCTTCATCAGCTTTGTCTTTGGCCTTACTTAAGGTTTCGTTGCTTAATGATGGAAATAGTAAACGTTTGTAGGCATCTGAAATGGCTAACTCAATTTGGTCGGCACAACTATTTTGGCTTCTTATAATTCTATTATCCATGAGTTCTAAGGCTCTAATAGCATCGATTTCTATTTTCACACGAATAAACCCTTCATTTTCGGCTCTTAAAATTGCTAATAGGCGATGTGATGGAATTCGACTTAAACTTTCGGACCAATCAAAATAATCTCTGAATTTTTGTGCCTTATCTTCATCCTTTTTTGCCTTTACAACTTTGGTTGAAATTTGGGCATGTCGTTCTAGCTGATTTCTTAAAAGGTTTCTAATATCTGCACGCTCATTAATCCATTCGGCAATAATATGTCCGGCACCTTTCAAAGCTTCATCAGCAGATTTAATGTCGCCTTTAACATATTTGTAAGCTATGGATTCTATGTCATTTGCCTTCTGACTCATAATGATTTTAGCCAGAGGTTCTAAACCATTTTTACGAGCGGTTTCAGCTTTTGTTTTTCGTTTTTTCTTGTATGGTAGATAAAGGTCTTCAAGTGTTGTTAAATCTTGAGTCTGTGCTATCTTTTGTTTTAGCTCTTCTGTTAAAACATCTTGTTCTTCAAGCGCTTTTAATATGGCTTGTTTGCGTTTTTCTAAAGCTTCAAATTGTTCTTTATATTTTACAATCTCACCAATTTGTACTTCGTCTAAATTTCCTGTGGCTTCTTTTCTGTAACGTGAAATAAAGGGAATGGTACAGTCTTCATTCAGTAATTGAATGGTACTTTTTATATTGGTTTTAGGTAATTTTGTGGATCGAACTATGTAATCTATCATCATTAAAGAAAGACCTTATACGTTTTTTAAGTATAAGGCCTGTAAGATATTTAACTCGACATTAATTGCCGAATGATTTAACAAAAGTTATTAATTAGTACCAGCTTCTTGCTTCGCTTCATTAATCATGGTTTCGTTAGGTACAATGGCGATATTCACACGTCTGTTTTTTGAACGTCCTTCAGCTGTACTGTTATCGTGTGTAGGTTGTTCTTCACCATACCAATGGGTGGTGAATCTTCCATTACTTAAGCCTTTGCCCATTAAATAATTGGTTACAGCTTCGGCTCTGTTTTTAGATAAGGTCATGTTGTACGCATCATTACCAGAACTGTCGGTATGACCAACAACTAAAATATTAGTGTCTGGATATTCTATAAATACATTGGCTAAACTGTTTAGTGTTTCTTGTGACTTGGCATTAATATTATATTTTTCAGTTGCAAAATACACTCCACTTTGTTCGTCAAAGGTTAATACAATACCATTATCAACACGTTCAACCGTTGCGCCTGGAATTTCATTTTCAATTTCTTGGGCTTGTTTGTCCATTTTATTACCAATTAAAACACCAGCACCTCCACCTACAACGCCGCCAATAACAGCACCTAATTCGCTATTATTACCGTCGCCGACGTTATTTCCAATGATGGCACCTAATAAGGCTCCACCAGCAGCTCCAATGACGCCGCCTTTTTGTTTGTTGTTAGCATTGTCTACAGCCTTACAGCTTGTCATTAATACTAAAAGTAATGATAAGGTAATGGCTAAATTCGTTTTATAATTCAATAATTTCATGGTTCTATAATTTTGTAAAGTTCATTGTAATGGTGATGGGCTTTCCATCTAAGGTCACTATTTGTTGCCACTGCATAGCGGTTTCAGAAAGTGATGTGAGTTCTAATCTGAATCCTGAATTAGTTTCAGATTTACCTTTTTCGTTAGTAGGTTTTAATAAAAAATTATACAAGCCCGTGTCTTCGTTTACTTCGTCAATTGTAAATACGAAATAACGTTGGTCGGTAGCGCAAGACATGCCCGAGAGTGTATAAACACCTGTGTTGTTATTGGGGATAAATTGCCATGAGCTGTTTTCAAAACAAGCTTTGTTGGCATCGTTAAGCAATGTGATTTTTATGTCACCAATAGCTGATGAGGTTACAGATGTTAGAGTCCAGTTGCCTTTTATTACTTTTTTAGATTGTCTCACTGTTTTTGAAGCGCCACAAGCTAAAAAGCAAAAGGTTAATGCTATTAATGCTAATTTTTTCATAGTATTTGGAGTTATGATTTATGGTCAAAATTACTAAAAGGATAGGTGAGCGATTACTTGTAATGAAAAAATAATTGATGCATTAGCAATACTAAAACGATAAAAAAGGTTCTATTTTGTTCACCAAACAAAATAGAACCAAACAATTAAATGTACAAGTTAAATTGTAATTAGCTTATTTGAAGACCGTTAGTTACTCCGTCTTTACCTGTGCTGAGCGCAGTGGAAGTATCAGGATTTACAAACACCAAATTACCATCGTCGTCTTCAGTCATTAAAATCATCCCTTGGCTCTCAACACCTCTCAGTTTTCTTGGTGCTAGGTTGACTAAAACAGTGACGCGCTTTCCAACTACATCTTCAGGTTTAAAGCTTTCTGCAATTCCTGAAACAATAGTTCTGGTATCAATACCTGTGTCGACTTTTAAGACTAAAAGTTTTTTAGTTTTAGGCATTTTTTCAGCTTCGAGAATAGTACCAACACGTAAATCTAATTTGGTAAAATCTTCAAACGTAATTTCTTCTTTTTGAGGCTCAACAGCTTTATTTGCGGCTTCGTTAGCTTTTTTACTCGCAATTAATTTTTCTAACTGTGCTTCAATTTGCGCATCTTCAATTTTAGAGAATAATAATTCGCCTTTGCCTATTTTGTGGTTAGCAGGTAGCAGTAACGCTTTAGAGCTGATATCATCCCAAGTGGATTCTGCATCAAGTTCGGAATGACAAAGAATTGATTTTAGTTTATTAGACGTAAACGGTAAAAATGGTTCTGATAAAACGGCTAAAGCTGAAGCGATTTGTAAAGCTACAAACATCACCGTTTTGGTGCGTGCTTCGTCAGTCTTTACAGTTTTCCATGGTTCTTCGTCTGCTAAATATTTGTTTCCTAGTCGTGCTAAGTTCATTAATTCTTGGCTCGCTTCTCTAAATCGGTAACGCTCTATAGAACTTGAAATGACAGCAGGATAAGCTTTTAAGGCTGCTAAAGTTTCTTCGTCAATAGCACTGTATTCTGAAGGTTCTGGAATAACGCCATCGTAATATTTATTGGTTAAAACCACCACACGATTGATAAAGTTTCCGAAAATGGCTACCAATTCGTTGTTGTTTCTTGCCTGAAAATCTTTCCAAGTAAAGTCGTTATCCTTAGTTTCTGGTGCATTTGCGGTTAAAGCATAACGCAATACATCTTGCTGATTTGGGAAATCGACTAAATAATCTGGTAACCAAACGGCCCAGTTTTTAGAGGTCGATAATTTTTGACCTTCTAAATTTAAAAACTCGTTTGCTGGTACATTTTCTGGTAAAATATAAGAGCCTTCTGCCTTTAGCATCGTTGGAAATATAATACAGTGAAATACAATATTGTCTTTTCCTATAAAGTGAACCAGTTTGGTGTCGTCGTTTTTCCAGTAATCTTCCCAGTTTTTACCTTCGCGAGCTGCCCATTCTTTGGTAGAAGAAATATAACCGATTGGTGCATCGAACCAAACGTAAAGGACTTTGCCTTCGCCACCTTTTACAGGTACCGGAATTCCCCAATCTAAATCTCTGGTTACCGCTCGTGGACGCAAACCATCATCTATCCAAGATTTCACCTGACCGTAAACATTAGGTTTCCAGTCTTTTTTATGGCCTTTTAATATCCATTCACGTAAAAATTCTTCGTGTTTGTTTAAAGGTAAAAACCAGTGTTTGGTTTCTTTTAAAGTTGGAACATTTCCTGTTATTGCTGATTTCGGATTAATTAAATCCGTTGCGTTTAAACTCGACCCACAGCTTTCACATTGGTCGCCATAGGCTTCTTCATTACCACATTTAGGGCAAGTTCCGGTTACAAAACGGTCTGCTAAAAACTGATTCGCTTCAGCATCGTATAATTGTTCGGTAACTTCCTCTACAAATTCATTTTTGTCGTAAAGTGTTTTAAAAAATTCTTGAGCGGTATCGTGATGAACTTTCGCAGTGGTACGTGAGTAATTGTCTAGTGAAATTCCAAATTCTTCAAAAGACTTTTTGATGTTGGCGTGGTATTTATCCACAATATCTTGTGGTGTTACGCCTTCTTTTTTAGCCTTTATTGTAATCGGTACACCATGCTCATCACTTCCACAAATAAAAGCGACATCGTTCCCTGTAAGTCTTAAATAACGTGCGTAAATATCTGCAGGGACATAAACGCCTGCTAAATGTCCGATATGAATTGGGCCATTTGTATAAGGTAAAGCTGCGGTTATGGTATATCTTTTTGGTGTGCTCATGGATTTTTTATTTAGTCGTTCTGAAACGTGATGCCTTTGTTTTAGGTGTTCAGAAAGACAAGTGTTTTCACTATTTACAAGCTACAAAAGTAATCATTATTACGCCGAATTAGAAACAGGCATTTGCAAATTTTAAACAATAATATTTCAAGGTTATAGTTAGGAATACATAATACTTGCCTGAAACCATTTTCTAAGTTCTGTATTTTAACTTTATACTTAGAATAGGAATCAAAAAATTTGAACGTCTAAAAAAAAATGTACTTTTACAAAAAGCCCAATTTATGACTTTTAAACCTTATGTAATATTGCTTATTGTTGCCGTGATTTTTAGTGTAAATACTGATGTCCACGCTCAGAATGCAATTGATAATTCTTCTAAAATGACTTCAAACTTAATACAACCTCCATATTTAAAAGCTGGCGATACGGTTGCTATCGTTGCGCCTTCAGGAATTTTAAAAAGTAGAGAAGGGGAGGTACAGCAGGCTGTTGCACTTTTAAAAGATTGGGGTTTGCATGCGGTTGTAGGTAAAAATGTTTTTAATCAAGGGAATCATTTTGCAGGAACCGATGATGAGCGTTGTGAAGATTTACAAAATGCCATGGACGACCCAAGCATTAGTGCGATTTGGTGTGCAAGAGGTGGATACGGAACAGTTAGGATTTTAGATAAATTGAATTATACCAAATTTAAGAAAAATCCAAAATGGGTGATAGGGTATTCAGACATTACAGCCTTACATAATCAGGTTCATAATGAAGGGTTTCAGTCTTTGCACGCCTTAATGTGTGTGAGTTTAACTAAGAACTTAGAGGATATAAAAGAAACCGTTTCAACGTTTAAATCGGCCATTTTTGGTCAGCCAGAAGACTATGCGTTAAAAGGCTCTAATTATAATAGAGTAGGCGAAACATCTGGCGAATTGGTAGGTGGAAACCTCACCATATTGCATACCATGTTAGGTTCTAAAGAAAGTATTGATACTGCCGGAAAAATTCTTTTTATTGAAGAGATTGGCGAATATAAATATCATATAGACCGTATGCTTCAGAGCATGAAACGTGCTGGATATTTTGATAACTTAAATGGTCTTGTGGTTGGTGATATGTCTAGAATGCGAAGAAATACCACACTTTGGGGAACTTCGATTGAACAGTTGATTTTAGATGCTTTAGAAGATTACGACTTCCCTATAGCATTTAATGTGCCAGCAGGACATGAAAAAGATAATAGAGCTTTGGTTTTAGGACGTACTGTGGATTTGAAAGTAGGTAAAGGCACAGCGACTTTAAAGTTTTTAGAATAATCTTTTTTGAAGTTTATAAAATAGAATCGCACCTAAAAAATAAAGGAGGATATCTATAACATCAGTTGTGTAGCGTGTGTTTAGTAGTGGCATTAACCATTCAAAATAGATTGAAAAATAAATGGTGAGTCCTAAAACCACAGTGAGTGGTACATATAGGGTTTCATTTTTTTTGATGATTCGCACTATTGCTAAACAGGAGCTTAAAACAATGGGCATGCACAGAAAGTCATTAACATAAAAACTTATCCAGTTTGGTAATGGTAGCTGTAAACGTTGGACGCTATAAATTGCAGATGCTACTAAAACACTGAAATAGAAAATAGGATGTTTTAAAATTTTCATGCCGCAATTGCTGAAAACACCCAAGCAATAAACATACCTATGGCAATAAACCCCATCCAAATAGAGTGGAAGACTCTAACAAAAACACGAACAACTAGATAGCGATGATCTTTGTATTTGTTGTAAAACGAAGGTGATTCCTCTTTTTGAATTCGCTCGCGTTCACGACGTTCTTTTTCTGCTTTTTCAAATGCTAGTTCACGCCTTTTTTTATAAGACAAAAGTGTATTGCAGTTGGTGCAGTACGCTTTATTTGTGTTATAGATACCACAATTTGGACATTTAATATGACTAGCCATTTTATAGCGTTTTCTTGAATAACAAAGATATGGCTATTTGTAGGATTTTATGTGCTTAAAACAAAGATGCTTTGACTCAGATTACATAGTGCTAACTTTGAATCTAACAATTTTGTATCTTGATGCAAACTGCAAAACACTATTAGTTTTATAAAAGTCATCCGTATCGAGACGATTATTGAAAACGATAGAATACTAAATCATGGCACAACACAACGAACTTGGTAAATTAGGTGAGCAATTGGCAACAGATTTGCTTATTAAAAAAGGGTATGAAATTATCGTTCGGAATTATGTGTTTCAAAAAGCTGAAATTGATATCATAGCTAAGCACAATAATTTAATGGTTTGTGTAGAAGTGAAAACACGAAACTCTGACTTTTTTGGTGATCCACAGGATTTTGTGACACCAAGCAAAATTAAATTGTTAGTAAAAGCGATGGATGCTTTTATAATTGAAAATGATATCGATTTAGAAACCCGATTTGATATCATTGCTGTTTTAAAGAATAAAAAGAAGGAACAGTTAACCCATTATGAGGATGCTTTTTATCATTTCTAAATTCCCGTGACAACGGGAATCCTATGAATAATAACGTAATTTTCATGGTGTATACTAATGCTTTCAAAAGTTTGAAACAGATTATGTCCAAACTTTAATGATCTAGGTTTTTTTTCATGAGATTCCTGCGGACGCAGGAATGTTACCTATAAAAACTCATCTCATCAATAAATTGCCATACGTTTTCAGGTAACATAGGACGTACATTTTTACCATCCTTAATTTCATTTCTAATAAATGTGGATGAAAGCTCCATAATTGGTGCATCAATTTTTATAACTTTAGGATGATTATTGAATTGCGTGTCTATTTTGCCTTCAGATATTCTTGGATAGACATAAATATTATGGTTTTCTAAAATGAGTTCATAATTTTTCCACTTATGAAAACTTTTAAGATTGTCTTCACCCATAATTAGAGCAAACTCATGTTTAGGGTATTTTTCAAAAAGATACGTGAGTGTATCAATGGTGTAATTTGGTTGCTTTAATCCAAATTCTATATCGCTTGGTCTTAGTTTGTCGTAGTCTTTAGTGGCTAAATGAACCAATTCTAAACGGTGGTAATTATCTAACATGCTACGCTTTTTCTTAAACGGACTTAATGGTGTTACCACAAACCAAATTTGGTCCATATCGCTATGTTCAGCTAAGTGATTTGCAATAGTTAAATGCCCAACATGTATGGGATTAAATGTGCCAAAATAAAGTCCGATTTTCATAGTTTGCTATCTGCTAAAAGGTTTAATTTGTAGTGGTTTTTATACTCTTGTAATCCATTTATATCCAAGATTGGCTAATTTACAACATTCATAGGGTTGCCTTCTAAATAAGATTTTAAATTTTCAACCGAAGTTTGCATCATTCGTTGTCTTGAAGCTTTTGGTGCCCAAGCAATATGTGGTGTAATGATACAGTTTTTGGCTTTTAACAATGGATTGTCAGCTTCAATAGGTTCGGTTGAGACCACATCAACAGCTGCTCCGGCGATTTTCCCTGAGTTTAGGGCATCTTTTAAATCGTCTTCTATAATTAGTCCTCCTCGGGATGTGTTTATGAGCATCACTCCATCTTTCATTTTGTCTATGTTGACTGTGTTTATAATGCCTTTTGTCTCGTCGGTTTGCGGACAATGTAAACTGATAATATCTGAGGATTTTAGTAATTCATCTAAAGCAACATATTTGCACATTTCGGATTCTAAATCTGGATTTTTACTGCGATTATATGCTAAAATATTTAAACCAAAGGCTTGTGCCATTTTAGCTGTAGCTTGACCTATTTTTCCAAAACCGATAATACCTAGCGTTTTTCCGTCTAGTTCTATGAGTGGGCTGTTCCAAAAGCAAAAATCAGGTGCTGCTGTCCATTCGCCATCGTTTACAGCATCGGCATGTTCGCCAATATGATGACAGAGTTCAAGCAATAAAGCCATCGTAAACTGGGCAACAGCCTGTGTGCCATACGTTGGCACATTAGTCACTGTTATGTCTAGAGATTTAGCAGCTTCAATATTAATATTGTTATAGCCTGTTGCTAAAATTCCTACATATTTTAAATGCGGCACTTGAGTTAAAACTGATTTTGACAAGGGTGTTTTATTGGTGAGCACAATTGTGGCATCGCCTATGTTTTTTATAATCGCTTTTGAATCAAATTCGGTACGATCATAAACTTTTAAATCGCCAAACTGACTGATGCCTTCCCAACTTAAGTCGCCTGGATTTAGAGTGTATCCATCAAGCACAACAATTTTCATTTCGTCATCTTTAAAATTACAGGTAAATTTAAAAATAAAAATTAGGGGAACAATACTCAGTTTAACCAATTAATGAGGTTCTAATTAAGCTAAACTGTTTCACCACGACTTTGTCATGTAAGACAATAATCGGAAAATGTTTTAAAAAGGAAAAAGGGTTATTTGTTTATAAAGTCAGATACCAGCTTATGGGCGTTTTCTAAGGCTTTGTCTAAGTCAGAATTAACCACAATCTCATCAAAAAGTGGTGCTGTTGCTAATTCTGCAGGTGCTTTAGAGACACGCATACTTATTTTGTCTTCACTTTCTTCACCGCGTTCTTTTAAACGTCTTACCAATTCATTTAGATCTGGTGGTTTTACAAAAATAGCGAGTGTTTGTTCTGGGAATTTTCGTTTTATACGAAGTCCTCCAGACACATCAATATCAAAAATAACATGTTTGCCTTTGGCCCAAATGCGTTCAATTTCTGTTTTTAAAGTGCCGTAAAAATTATCTCTATAAACCTCTTCCCATTCTAAAAACTCATCGTTTTTAATTCGGTTTTTGAATTCTTGAAGCGATAAATAATAATAGTCTTTTCCGTTGATTTCATTACCACGTTTTTCGCGAGATGTTGCCGAAATTGAAAATTCTAAATTAAGTTCTTGCTGTTTTAATAAATGACGAACTATCGTTGTTTTTCCAGATCCTGAAGGTGCTGAAAACACAATGAGTTTGCCTTGTATTTCGTTTTTGATTTCTGACACTTTTGAATTGTTTTTTTACTGATGAAAACGGTGAGTAAGACTTTAAATTAATTTAGAGCACATTCAACATTTGTTCCTTAATTTTTTCAAGTTCATCTTTCATCTGAACTACTAATTTTTGCATTGGAGCATAATTAGATTTAGAACCTATAGTATTGATTTCACGACCTATTTCTTGAGAAATAAAGCCTAGTTTTTTTCCGTTTGAATCTTCCGAGTTTAACGTCTTTATAAAATAATCTAAGTGATTATCGAGTCTTACTTTTTCTTCTGTGATATCAAATTTTTCAATGTAATACACGAGTTCTTGCTCAAAACGGTTTTCATCAACCTTTTCCTTAATGTCAGCAATACCTTTTTCTAATCGTGCTCTAACACCATCGATACGCTCCGGATCCATAGCAATAACATCATCTAGTAATTGTTTAAGCGTCGCGATTCTATCTGTAAAATCTTGATTTAAAGTTTCTCCTTCATCTTTTCTGTAAATGACAATGTTTGAGATGGCTTCATTAATCCCATTACTGATAAGTGTCCATTCTTCTTCATCTATATCATCGCGCTCTGTAGTTACAGCATCAGGCAAACGAATGGCCATTTTTAATAACTCAGTTGTATCGCCGTCTACGACTTCTTTGAGCTGTTTAATGTATTCATTTACTACGGTTTTATTGATTTTAGAGCTAGTATCTTCACCTGTAATTTCTACATAAAGTGAAAAATCTACTTTTCCGCGCACTAAATGTTTGGCAATAAGTTTTCGTATATCTAGTTCTTTTGCTCTATACATAGAAGGCATACGAGCATTGAGGTCTAAGTTTTTACTGTTTAGAGATTTTAATTCTATAGATATTTTTTTGGTTGGGAGCTGTAATACAGATTTCCCATAACCTGTCATAGATTGTATCATTAAGATGATGATTTTTAATTGCACAAAGGTACAAAATTGAATGGTTTTAAATAGTTTAGAATTCAACCGGTTCTCACAACAGACTTTTATAACTTTGCAGACCTAAATTGAGAACAAAACTATGTACAAGAAACAATTTGAAATTCGTTGGAGCGATGTAGATGCTAATGGTCATTTAGCCAATTCTGCTTATACCAATTTTATGAGTCATGCGAGGATGTCTTTTTTCGCTGAGAAAGGTTTTACAATGCCAGAAATTATGAAATACAACGTTGGTCCTGTGGTGTTTTATGAGCATATGTATTATTTTAAAGAATCGTTTTTGGGCACTCCTATTACAGTAACTATTGAAGTTTCTGGATTAAGTGATGATGGTATGTTGTTTATGTTTGAACATAATTTTTATAACCATAAAGGTGAAAATTTAGCCTACTGCGAAATGCAAGGTGCTTGGATTGATTTAAAAGCGAGAAAATTAACTGCTTTACCAGAACCTTTATTAGAGTTAGCACATAAATTTCCGAAGTCTGAAGGTTATAAGGTGTTGACTAAAGAAGATACGCGTAAGCATGGAGTACGACCAAAACCTATGAAAACATAAGGGTTTATTTAAAGAAGAAGTAAGGTTATATGTCTTAGCTATAACAATTATAATTTGCTTTTTTATTTAAATACAGCATGCTGTTTGAAAGATTTAATCTGAACATTCTTTATAAACGGTTTTAAAATTTGATTAGGTAAGTACCGTTTGTGTTTGCAGTAACATGTTAGTGGTTCTGGTTTTGCGCCGAGTGTACTTTTTATTTCAGAAGCCGTTCTGCCTAAGTTAATTTGAGCCGACTTTGTTGCAATTCCGAGTCTTACATAATCATTTAAGATTCTTGGGTAAATGGCAAATTCTTTGTTTTTGGAATAATCAATGCCAATAAAATGGGCATCGAGGTTTGTATCGTTTTGCATGGCAGACAAAAAGCCAACTAATTTTTCATTGAGAAAATAGCCCTTCACTATAAATTGATCTTTAAAGGTTTTTTTAAGATGAACGTACGTGTCAAGATTTAATATTTGAGCGTTAAAGTTAGCATTGTCAATAGTGTTTTGATACAATTCCTGAAGCGCATCTTTATGTGTTTCTATATCCTTTACAGAAAATAATTGGGCAACTAATGTGTCACTTTTAGCGTCTGCTCTATTTGCTTTTACTCTGTATTTAGATTTTAAAGCATTGGTGTAAGCTTCAAAAGACTGCCATTCTGGTTTAAGCGTTATGATCATATTAGGTTCAACTTGCATGGCAGCATAATCAAAATCTTCTAAATGATTCGTGATGGGAAGTGATTCGTTTTTAAAATCTTTCACAAAAACAGCCATTAATTTTTTTGTAGAATTTGTTACCTGTCTTACACCCTTGGCAATGGCTTTAAAGGTTTCAACCTTATCTTCTCCGTCTTTTATAAACGTACCATATTCGCCACTTAAAAACACATTACCACAGAATAATACTCTAATTTCATTATTGCAAAACATATTGTTTACGGCACGTCTAACTTTATCTGATGTTATCGTAATATTTTTAGTAATCGTTTCAATACCAATCGTTACAATTTGCGTATTGGCAAAGGCAATGGCGTCGTTGTTTTTTAGTATAAAAATATAATTAAATTCAATGTCTGTATTAGCACGTTCAAAGGCTTTTAAAAAATCAGGTGAATAGTAAATGTTTGTACAACAGTTGACACTATTCCAGTAATTGTTTGGAATAGCATCTATAGTTTTGAATATTACTGTTTTTAAAGACAAATTAAGTGTTGTTATAATTTTTACGTTCTATCTTTTCTTGAGGTAACCAAATGCTAATGAGCCAAAACAGAATGGCAGCACCACCAAATCGCAACACGGTTAGTAACGAATGGTGATACAAAATTATCATTCATTACGGTGTTGTAAAAGTAAAATTAAGGCCACACAACAATCGCACCATTAAAAGTGCAAAAATTGCAAATCACCTGCTAACCATGAATGGCGTGTTTTGCAGCTTCAACCGTTTTCTTAGAATTACCTATAAATAGTTGGTTGTTGTATACAATAACAGGTCGTTTTAGCAACGTATAATGTTCTAAAATATAGTTTTTATAATCGTCTTCGGATAGTGATTTGTCTTTTAATCCCAGTTCTTTGTATAGTCTTGCACGCTTGCTAAACAGATTTTCATAACTGTCAGTAAGGCGTCGCATTGTTTCAATTTGAGAGGTGGTAATAGCATCGGTTTTTATATCTTGAAGTTCAAATCCTTCAGGTAGGTTAAGCTCATTTATAATTCGAGTACAGGTATTACAACTACTTAGGTAGTATATTTTGTTCATAGTCAACGCAAGTTAATTTATCTTTAAATATGGTTCTGCTTCATTATAAGGAATCATAAATTCTGTATAACCTAAATCGTAAGAAGCAACTTCGTAAACGTTGTAGATTAAAACTAAACCTTCTTCACTAAACCCTATGTTTTGTGGTAGGTGAAACGGTTCTCCAAAGAAAAAGTTCTCAATAGTTAATTGATCTTTGTTTTGGTCTAAAGACGAGATAAACTGGGATTTTGCTACTGATGTAAAGCCATCGATATCGTTGATAAAATCATTGAGTTCAATGGTTTTTCCACTTTTGGCATCAAGGTTTAATAGCTTTATTTTATCGTTTCCATGCGCACCACCTTTAAATTCATACGTGCTCATGGCAATTGTAAGTACATCTTCAGATTGATAAATAAGTTCTGTTTCAATATGAAGTTCCCAAACCGGTTCGGTTATTTCAGTAAATTTATTTTTAAAACTTAGGTATTCTTCATTAAATGCTTTTAAAACCTCTTTTAAATTAGTCTTATTTTCAGGTGTATTTAGAGTTTCAATTATTGCATTTTCAACGTTGGTGTTAATGGTATTACTGAGTTCACTGTTTCCAGTTGCTTCACTGTAGATTGCTGAAATTTCGGCTTCATAGGATTCTTCGATTGAAATGGTATCAAATGTCGCAGGCTTAAATTCTGAAGTACATGAATTTAATAGAAGGCTAATTATTAAAAATAGAATAATGTTTTTCACAGTAGTTGAGCTTATGTTTTATAAACAATAAAGGTATTGTATAGATTTGAATAGAACGAATTATCCGTTAAATTTGTTATGATACAAAAGCGATAATTCTGTTAATTTTTGAATGGGTTACCTTTAATATAATTATTATGAAATTTAATACAAAAACCATACATGGTGGACAAAAACCTGATAAGGCTTATGGTTCTATTATGCCTCCTGTTTATCAGACCTCTACATTTGCACAATCTACACCTGGTGGACATAAAGGTTATGCGTACGCACGCTCTGGAAACCCAACGCGTCATGCTTTAGAAAAGGCTTTTGCCAGTATCGAAAATGGTACACATGGTTTAGCATTTAGTTCAGGATTAGCTGCAATCGATGCTGTTTTAAAATTGTTAAAATGTGGTGATGAGGTTATTTCCACTAATGATTTATATGGTGGAACTTATCGTTTATTCACCGAGATATATGAAAATTTTGGTATAAAGTTTCATTTTATAGGTATGGAAAATGCTAATCACATTGAAGACTATATTAACGATAACACAAAACTGTTATGGGTAGAAACACCAACCAACCCAATGCTAAATATTATAGATATTGAAATGACCGCTAAAATTGCAAAGAAACACGATGTTCTTTTAGCTGTAGATAACACCTTTGCGACTCCTTATTTGCAACGTCCTTTAGATTTAGGCGCCGATATTGTGATGCATTCGGCCACCAAATATTTAGGTGGTCATAGTGATTTGGTCATGGGAGCATTAATGGTTAAGAATAGCGATTTAGCGGACCGATTGTATTTTATTCAAAATGCAAGTGGTGCCATTTGTGGGCCACAAGATTCTTTTTTAGCCTTAAGAGGAATTAAAACTTTGCATGTTAGAATGCAGCGGCATTGCGAAAACGCAAAAGCTGTGGCGACATATTTATCCAAACACCCTAAAGTTGAATATGTATATTGGCCAGGTTTTAAAAATCATCCCAATCATACACTTGCCAGCGCTCAGATGAGTGGTTTTGGTGGTATGGTTTCGTTTACGACAAAAGGAAATAATTACGAAGCAGCGATTAGAATTGTTGAGCATCTTAAGGTATTCACCTTGGCCGAGTCACTTGGAGGTGTAGAGTCCTTAGCTGGTCATCCGGCAAGTATGACTCATGCTAGTATTCCAAAAGAACAACGGGAAAATATTGGTGTTGTAGATTCGTTAATTAGATTGAGTGTTGGTATAGAAGATGAGGATGATTTGATAGCCGATTTAAAACAAGCATTGGATAAATAGACTAAAGAATATCATATTAAAAAAGACCAAATCGCGGGATTTGGTCTTTTTTATATCTGTTATATTGAAGGTTTAGTCAAATAAGAAAATGTAACCAACATTTAACCAAACTAACCAGTCATTTGTTTTATTAGAATCTAATTGGTGGTCTAATCCGTCTGTATAATCATCAAAAAAGCTTTGAATTCTTAAATCTACTATTAAATGTGAAATAGGACTCATATTGTATCGTACTCCTACGCTACCAACTACGGACCAAGTTGACCCATTAGTAGCATCTATAGAGCCTGGTTCCCAACTAGGATAAAAGTTGTTTGAATTATCAGGGTTCTGGTCACCGTATGTGGTTGATACATCAGGATTATAAAACACGTAATGTACACCTAAACTTGCGAATGGTCCAAATCTATCCCCTCCACGATTTAAAGCTCGTGTACTCAGTGGAAAGTACTCAAGTTGAACTCCTAAGTCGAAATTTTGAGATTCCCCAGAATGCGCTCTTAGTTTATCTGCCGCAACACTTGTTCGGCTGTCATCAACCCATTGCCCATAATGATTAAGTCCTGTTTTGTTCCAGGATAATTCGGCACGAATTTTAAAATGGTTCGTAAAGTAGTTGTTTCTAGAATACGAATAATAGTTAGCGAGATAGTCAAAGTTCATAAAATAAACAAGACCAATTCCAAACCCTACATTACCTGTGTTAGTTTCAAAGTCGTAACGCTCACCAAAGTCAGATTGATAAGCAACAGGACCTGCAATAATCCCAATTTCATGTGAAAAGCTTTGAGAAGAACTCAATTGCATTGCAAAAAGCAATAAAAATGCAATGAATAATTTTTTTATTTTTAATGTCATGTAATTTTGAAAATTGATGCTTTTACCAAGCAAATATATAAAAACTCGATAAACTACCAAATAAAACCGACAAAATGCATGTTTTTGTTTTTTTCATAAAATTTAACCCCTTTTCGATTTGAACAAGAATGATTACAATATCACATTTACTATATTGATATGTGTCTAATTACTAAAGTAATAAGGAAGCCACAATATATCAAAATATTCTTACAATTACCTGTTTTAAATAAAATATCGTAAAGTTTTCACAAAAATAGATTATTATTTAGAATTGGTATACGAATTATTTAATTTCGATAATAAATAAATACAAATGAGAGACAAAATTGATAGGTTTTTAGCAGAAGTAAATGCCAGAAACAGTCATGAGCCAGAGTTTTTACAAGCCGTTCAAGAAGTCGCGGAATCCTTAATACCATATATAGCACAACATAAATTATACAGTGGAAAAAACATTCTATTAAGAATGGTTGAACCCGAACGCTTAATTGCTTTTAGGGTTAGTTGGGTTGATGATGCGGGAGAAATTCAAGTTAATAGAGGTTATAGGGTTCAAATGAACTCTGCTATTGGTCCTTATAAAGGAGGTTTACGTTTTCATCCCTCTGTTAATGCAAGTATTTTAAAATTCTTAGCTTTTGAGCAAGTATTTAAAAATGCCTTAACCACATTGCCAATGGGGGGAGGAAAAGGCGGTTCGGATTTTGACCCAAAAGGAAAGTCAGATGGTGAGATTATGCGATTCTGTCAGGCCTTTATGAGTGAATTATTTAGACATATAGGACAGTTTACAGATGTTCCGGCAGGTGATATAGGAGTAGGAGCACGTGAGGTTGGTTATATGTTTGGAACTTACAAAAAACTAAAAAATGAATTTACTGGTGTATTAACGGGTAAAGGGCCAACTTGGGGAGGCTCACTAATTAGACCTGAATCTACAGGATACGGAACGGTTTATTTTGCGCAAAGTATGTTAAAGTTAAAGGATGACGCAATCAAAGATAAAACGGTTGTAATTTCTGGATCTGGAAATGTAGCACAATATGCAGCTGAAAAAGCAATAGAATTAGGAGCAACAGTACTTACTTTATCCGATTCTGGGGGCTATATTGTTGATGAAGATGGTATAGATTCTGAGAAATTGAAGTTTGTTATGGATCTTAAAAATGTAAAGCGCGGTAGAATAAGAGAATATGTTGATCAGTATCCAAATGCTAAATACTATGCAGATGAAAGGCCTTGGTCTGTAAAATGTGATATTGCGCTACCATGTGCTACTCAAAATGAGTTAAATGCTGAAGAGGCAAAACAGTTAGTAGGAAATGGTTGTATTTGTGTAGCTGAAGGGGCAAACATGCCTTCAACTCCCGGGGCTATTCATGAGTTTCAAAAAGCTAAATTATTGTTTGCTCCAGGTAAAGCGTCAAATGCAGGAGGCGTAACCACATCTGGATTAGAGATGAGCCAGAACTCATTGCGTTATAGTTGGTCTAGAGAAAAAGTAGATGAGCGCCTAAAAGGCATTATGCAAGACATTCACGACTCTTGTGTAACATATGGAAAAAACGAAGATGGTTCCATAGACTATATTAAAGGAGCAAATATCGCTGGTTTCGTAAAAATTGCGGATGCTATGTTGGCACAAGGTGTCGTATAATCAAATTTAAAAAAGTATATTTTCAAGCTTCTGTATGCCTTACAGGAGCTTTTTTATGACATAATATATGATAAGCGTATAATTTATCGTTAGTATTAAATATATTTGAACAAACCTTATTTCTTAAATGAGTAACACTGTTTTTAAAATCTTTATTCTGGTATTTGGACTTACGGCTTCATGTTATAGTCAAGATTTCACAGCATTATGGCAAGGTCATTATTCCTATAACAATATAGTGGACGTCGTTAGTGGTAATCATACCCTATATGCTGCGGCTCAAAATGCAGTTTTTAAATATGATACACAAACCAATGAGATCACAACTATTACCTCTGTTGAAGGCCTTTCAGGTGAGCAAATTACCACCATTTATTACAGTGAATTGTATCAGTATCTGCTTATTGGTTATGAAACAGGATTAGTAGAGGTCTATTCTGAAACCGACAATTCAGTATTATCTGTTGTCGATATATTAGATAAACAAAATATTACTCCTGTAAATAAAGGGATTAATCATTTCTTTGAGAATGAAGGCCTAATATATATATCTACAAATTATGGGGTTTCTGTTTATGATTTAGAACGCTTGGAGTTTGGTGACACATATTTTTTAGGTAATGGAGGATCTCAGGTCACTGTAACTCAGGTTTCAATTTTAAATAATGAAATTTATGCGGCATGTTTAGCTGGTAATGGTATAAAAAGAGCCGATTTAAACAATCCTAATTTAATAGATTATCAGCAATGGCAAACCGTTATAATGGGTAATTATTATACTATGAATACGATTAATAATAAATTGTATTCAGTACGTGATAATCGGGTGCTTTACGAAATAAATGGAGCTACAATAAATACGTTGTTTACATTTCCGGTATTGCCTCTAGACGCTGATATGTCAGACTCTAATTTGGTGTATTCAACTTTAAATACGATTTATGTGTATGATGAAAACCTAGGACTTGTCAATAGTTTTCAGCCTACGGAAGCATTTGATTCTAATTTTACTTCAGCAGTTAGTTTAGATGATTCTATATATATAGGTACGGAAGCCTTTGGAGTTCTAAACAATTCAATTTCTGTAGTAGGAGAGTATTCTGAAATTAAACCTAATGGTCCTTTATTTAATGAAACCTTTAGGCTTAATGCAGAATCTGGCGTGGTTTGGTCTAGTTTTGGGGATTATACAGAGGATTTAGTTCCAAGTCCAGTTAGAAGTAGAGGTATAAGTTATTATAGAAATGAAGTGTGGGAAAGCATTCCGTATGATAGTCTATTTGGAGGTAGAAACTTGTCTCAAATAGCCGTGAACCCTTTTGTTTCCAATCAAGTCTTTGTGAGTTCCTTTCAAGATGGTCTTCTAGAATTAAATGATTTTGAACCCACCATTTTATATGATGAAACCAATAGTGGTTTAGAATCTTTAGTATTGCCAGGATCTCCTAATTTTAGGAGTTTAAGAGTTTCGGCTACCGCTTTTGATAGAACAGGATTGTTGTGGTCGCTATCTTCGTTGTTATTTGAACCTTTAAAATCGTATGACCCAATTACTGGCAATTGGAATAGTTATGATTTTTCGAGTATAATACAAGACGCTATTCGCGATGAGCTTGGCTATTTTGATCTTGCCATAGATAATAATGGTACCAAATGGATTGGAGCTTATACAAACGGAATTTATGCTTATAATGAAACAGTAAGTAATAATCCGCTTCGAAATATTAGAACCGAAGAACAAGGGTTACCGTTTCCGAGAGTGAATGCGGTTGCTATAGATAATAGAAATCAACTTTGGGTTGGTACATTTACAGGCCTGAGAGTACTTTATAATACTTCTGGTTTTTATGAAGATTCTAATCCAACCTTAAGTTCTATAATTATTCTAGAAAATGGTATTGCAAAAGAATTGTTAGAAGGCGAAACCATAACCGATATTAAAGTAGATGGTTCTAATAACAAATGGATTGGTACGGTAGATTCTGGCGTGTTTTACTTTTCACCAGATGGGCAAACAACTATATATCACTTTACCAAAGACAATTCACCATTACCATCTAATAGAATTAACGAAATTTCCATAGACCCTAATGATGGCACTGTATATATCGCAAGCATAAAAGGCTTATTATCTTTTAAGGCAGGTGGTTCTAAACCTGGCAATACGTTAGAGGATGCTTTTGTGTATCCAAATCCTGTGCGTCCAGAATACAACATTCTTGGTTTTAACGACCTTAACGATATTAATAAAGGGGTTAAAATAAATGGCTTAACAGAGCGTGTAAATATAAAAATCACCGATATTGAAGGGAATTTGGTCGCCGAAGCCCAGTCTAATGTTAATTTAAGATCGTCTAATTCCAATTATAATTTTGCCATAGATGGTGGAACAGCTATTTGGAATGGTAAAAACCTTGCGAATAATGTGGTGAGAACAGGTGTGTATTTAATACTGATTTCAGATTTAGACTCTTTTGAAACCAAAGTGCTTAAAGTGCTCATAGTCCAATAAACATGCTTTCAAAAAACAACAGCATTGTGCTTTCTAAATTAAAATATAGAGATCACGACCTTATTGTTAAGTGTTATACTGAAGAACGAGGCGTTGTAAGTTATATGCTAAGAGGTGTTTTGAAATCTAAAAAAGGACTATCAAAAACGGTTTATTTTCAAGCCTTATCTCAACTTCAAATAGAGGAAAATTACAAACCCAATCAGTCGCTTCATTTTATTAAAGAGACGAAGTTTAATTACATCTATAAAAGTCTTCACACTAACATTTATAAGAGTTCAATCGTTTTATTTTTATCCGAAATTCTTTCCAATGTGTTGAAAGAAGAAGAAAAGAATGCCGATTTATTCCATTTTATAACCGCTTCACTTCAGTATTTAGATAATGAAGATCAGTTTTCAAACTTTCATTTATTATTTCTGTTAAAGCTTACACGATACTTAGGGTTTCAACCTGAAAATACAGATTATCACTATCCATTTTTTAATTTAGAGACTGGAGTTTTTGAAACGTCCAATCATGGTATCTACTCTGTTTCGGGTGAAAATTTAATACTACTAAAACAACTGTTAGGCACAAGTTTTGATGCACTAAATACCATAACCATTAAAGCAAAACAACGCCAAGAGTTTTTAAATCTATTGTTGCATTATTTTGAATTACATTTGGGAAGTTTTAAAAAGCCCAAATCTTTACAAGTGCTTAACGCGGTTTTTCATTAAGCCGAATTTACCAAAATTTTATAATGATTGTGAGTTCACAAGTGAAACGCAATAGCGTACATACATGTTTAATGTTTCTTTTTTTACAATTAACCTTTGGTCAAACGGTTACTGTATTAGAAGCCGATAGTCAGATGCCTATTCCTGGGGTTGCTGTTGTTAATGATATAAAAAGTAAAACGGTTATTACTGATTCTAAAGGAGAAGCGTCTTTGTCTGGTTTTAGCGATAACGAACTCATCTATTTTAAAGACTTTTTATACGAAGATAAACACTTCACTAAATCTGAAATTGCCAACAAGAATGGGGTTATTTACCTCACTCCTAAAGTGGAAGGTTTAGATCAAATCTTAATTTCTGCGTCTAAGTTTGAACAACATAAACGCGATATTCCACAAACCATAGTTAATGTGAGTGCCAAGGATATTGCCTTGTCTAATCCGCAAACCAGTGCCGATTTATTAGAAAACACAGGTAATATTTACATTCAAAAGAGTCAGTTAGGTGGTGGAAGTCCTATGATAAGAGGGTTTTCTACCAATCGGCTTTTAATTGCAGTCGATGGTGTACGAATGAACAATGCTATTTTTAGAGGTGGTAATCTTCAAAACGTCATTGCTATAGATCCGTTTTCGGTACAACAGACCGAAGTTACGCTTGGAGCAGGTTCTGTAGTGTATGGTAGTGATGCTATTGGAGGTGTGATGAGTTTTTATACCAAAAAACCTCAGTTTTCTGAAACCGATGATTTAGATTTTAGCGCTAATGCTTTAACACGATTTGCATCTGCAAATAACGAAAAAACAGGCCATTTAGACTTTAATTTAGGGTATAACAATTGGGCGTTTTTAACAAGTGTTAGTTATACTGATTTTGATGATTTAAGAATGGGAAGCCATGGGCCAGACGATTACTTGAGACCAGAATACGTCACGCGGCAAAATGGTGAGGACGCTATTGTTGCCAACTCAAACCCTAAATTGCAAGTACCTACAGGTTACGATCAAATTAATTTGATGCAAAAAGTACGTTATAAATCGTCTGATGATTTGGATTTTGATTTAGGCTTGTATTTTTCTACAACCTCAGATTATTCTAGATACGATAGACTTATTCGTTACCGAGACGATGTGTTGCGTTCGGCAGAATGGAATTACGGTCCACAACAATGGTTTATGGGTAATTTTCAGTTCACCAAATTGAGCAGTAGTTCTAATTTGTATGATAAAATTCAAACGACTTTAGCGTATCAAAATTTTAAAGAGAGCAGAGAAGATCGCGATTTTCAATCTTCTATTCGTGCTATTAGAGCGGAATCTGTGGATGCCATTTCATTTAATTTAGATTTAGAAAAGAAATTACACCCTAAAACAAGCCTTTTTTATGGCATGGAATATTTGCATAATACAGTACATTCCGATGGGCATGATAAAAATATTGAAACTGGAGACAATTCAGTGAGTCTTACACGCTATCCAGACGGCTCTACTTGGCAGTCTGCTGCGGCTTATGCCAGCTTAAAATATAAACCTAATTCTAAATTTGTATTTCAGTCTGGACTTCGCTATAATCAAGTGATTGCTAAGGCCGATTATACCGAGAACAATGTGTTTTTAAATTTACCGTTTGATGATGCTGAGGTGAATACTGGCGCCTTAACAGGTACAGCGGGAATTACATGGTCGCCAAGCGATTTATTGCAATGGAAACTTAATGCAGCAACCGCCTTTAGAGCTCCAAATATAGATGATATCGGTAAGGTGTTTGATAGCGAACCAGGTGCTGTTGTGGTACCGAATAAAGATTTAAAAGCAGAGTATGCGTATAGCGGAGAGCTAGGTTTAAAATTGAATTTTGAAAATAAAGTTATTATAGATTTAGCCACCTATTACACCTTTTTAGACAATGCATTAATCCGAAGAGATTATAAGCTTAATGGTGACACTGAGATGGTTTATAATGGCGAAGCGAGTACCATCCAAGCGATACAAAACGCTTCAAAAGCCTGGATTTATGGATTTGAAGCCGGAATAGAAGTCAACTTTACAAAACAATTACAACTACGTTCGCAATATAACAGTATTGGTGGAACTGAAGATAATAATGGTGTAGAAGAACCTATAAGACATGTGGCACCAAGATTTGGGCGTACACATTTGGTTTGGAAGAAAAACAAACTATTATTTGATGCTTATCTAATCTATAACGATGAATTGTCCAATAATCAATTAGCACCTTCAGAAACGTCTAAGGATTATATCTATGCATTAGATGCTAATGGAGATCCTTATGCACCTTCTTGGCACACGCTTAATTTTAGAACACAATACCACTATAATGAGAAGTTAAGTATTACAGCGAGTTTAGAAAACATAACGGATCAACGTTATCGACCGTATTCTTCTGGACTATCTGCAGCGGGTAGAAACTTAATTTTAGCTTTAAAATATACACTTTAATACCTTCATACTGTAATAGCATTGCACTAATAGGTGTGTTTTGTATTACTCCTTCTTTTTGCCGACGTTACTACGGACTTCACACGGAGTATCCATGGATTAGCCACGGGGTTAATACGCTATAGATACGCTATACCTATAGTGATGAATTTGCTTTGTTTGGTAGTTTTTAGGTGTAAAATAGGCGTTAAAACACTGAGCGCCTCCGATAGTTATTGGAAGCGCTCAGTGGTATAGGAAGGATTATTTTTTTAGATCAGCTTCCTGTTTTCTTTTGATGATGCAATGTTAGCGTTGTTTTATTGCTTTTTTACTTATAATCTGTCCGTTGGATAAGGTTATTTTTGCAATATAAGCGGCTTGACTCAATTTAGACAGGTTGTAGATCTCAGTAGAAGCATCACCTGTTAAGCTATACACAATTCGTCCGGTTACATCTATAATATCGACATGTTTTATGGTATGTGCGTTTCCAACCTTAATTTGAACATCACCATGTTGTAACTCTGTAATGGTTACGGTATTTGCATCCAATATGTTATCGTCTATAGATAATGTTGTTGGTGTAAACACAATTTCAAAACGGTTATTGAATTCGCCGGTTTCTGAGGTGAAGGTGTAGTCTGAATTTTTGAGGTTGTGAGTGGTGTTTAATAGGTTGTCTTTGATGTAAATGGCATTTTCAGTCATAAAATCACCTTCGAATTGGTCTATTGATATGGTGTAAAAAGTAGGTTCTGAAATAGTGGTGATAAGACTGAGAGGAATTACTTCTTCAAGCGTTAAGTTATTAGGATCTTTACCTTGAATTACAAATTGTTTTTTATCAGTGGAATTCTCAAGAAGCGAATATATAACAGCATTAACATCTGTAGATAAGTTTCTAGGTGCATCATAATACATACCGTCATCAGCATCTGTAGCTCCATTAACATAAGCTATTAAAATTTGATTAGATGCTCCGTTGTCTGTTGTAAGATTTAACCATAGCCTATTACTTCCGGTAGTTGTTGAAGTCCTAAAAAATTGGTCATTATTACCTGTAACTCTCATGCTATTATTAAATACCACATTAGTAGTTTTAATATCTCCACTGACGGTTGTAGCAGGAGCAGCATCATCCATAGAGATAAAGAACGCTTGCCCTGAAGGGATAAAACGATCAGGCATTATGCCATCACCTCCCATTGTTTGACCAGAGCCGTTTATAATTGCATAATCACTTTGTGCATAGTTTAAGTTTTCATTACCGTTAGCATTTGCATCGGCAGCTGTAGCGTGAGACCAAAAGAATATGGCTCCATTGATAGGGGCATCTACAGTTTGGTCAATACTAGCATTAGCACTTAAGAATAAGTCAGCATCAATAGCTGAAGGGTATGGGTTACCGATGAGGTTCCAGTTGTTGTCATTTAATTCTGAGTCGTTTCTATAAATAGGGATGTTATAAATTCCATTATTGAAAGGCCCTTCAAAGATATAGTCTATTCGCGTTGGGAATGGTGCGAAATTATTTTGAGTTGCGGCATAGCCCACACCTGGTTGCATTATGGTAGCTCCATTAACAAATAGCCAATCATCACCATTATCATCAACGTCATCTTGTCCTGGAATGGTGGCTCCATTGTTATTGGTTTCTGCAGTAGCATCTAAGAAATTCTGACCTAGGTAGGTGTATCTTCTTCCTGTATTTGCTTCTGCCAATCCATCGCCAATGGTTTCGCCAAATACAGGTGCACTCCAATACACGTACTCATGGCGTGATTCTAACCAAGGTGTTTTTTTATACACTTGAATTTTGGTTTTATCCGATAAGATATTACCTGTCAGGGTACCCGCGTCATTAACTTGTACAAAAGCTCCGTAAGGTTGCACCACTAAGCTACCATCTACAACAAGATTGTTTTCTACTTTTACATAGGTATTGTCAGCAATTATTAATTCATTACCGGTTGTAATTTCACAGCTACAGGCTTCAAAGCTTGTTTCTCCATTTGTAGTGACACTAGTGTCGTACGCGCCATTTATAACTACAAATTTATCTGAAGCGGGAGCTGTAGACCAAGTAGTGCCGTCCCAAGAAGCCGTTACTGCGTCTAATTTTACTGCATTACTAGCTTTGTAACACGTAACGTCATCTTCTCTCACTTGGCAATAGAATTGATACTCTAAATACGATATAGGATTTAAAATGTCTAGAGTTGCGGTTGCTACATTATCAAAATCAGCATTATTCGGTACAGCAACAAATGTTGCTGAGCTTGGTTCTAAATAAAACCATTGGTACGTTAGACCTGAGCCAGAAGGCACACCTTCAGTACCTGTAACTCCTATTTGAATAGTGTTTAAACAATTAAACACAGGAGGTGTTAATACTGAAACTGATGGTGGTGTTGCTAAAGCAAAATCATACACTCCAAAATTACTATAATCAGAATCGCTACAATCTGTCCAATCTGTAATATCCCAATCTGCAAGGTTAAACGTTGTGGAAGGCAATGAGCTTGCTGTATTAATTCTGCTGAAATTAATACCGTTTTCACCAGTAACCAAACCGTTAGACCAATTATCGCTACCAAAAACTCCAAAAACATCTATTGAAGTGGCTGTGGAACTGTTATATAGTTCTATTAAATCTGAACTATCATATTTAAAGTTAATACCATTAGCACTGTCAAAAGATTGGTTTGGTAAACTACTATCCAAACCTGCAGCGGTAAAATCGCAAGAGGATGTTCCGATACTAATGACGTGTATACCGCCAGAAGCGATTGTTCCAGTTAAATTTAGAGTAGAAGATGCAGAAGCATTTCCGTTATTAAAAACTCGAATGCTATAATTGTTGAGGTTAATTGCTGATACGGTACCGTTAAAAATTTCAACTAAAGACGAACTTCCGGTGGTAGCATCAGATATTTGGCTCATAAATAAGTCCGTAGGCGGTGTCGACACAGCTGTAGTTTCACAGGTAGAAATATCATCACTTATAACGGTAAACACATTTTCAGAAGAACAACCTGTAGAAAACAATACTGTAATGTCTCCGTCGGTAGCCCCTTCTGGTAAGAGCACAATTAATTCTGAGGCCGATGTAGATACAGTAGTCATCGCTAAGCCATTAATGGTCGCCGTGGCACCTGTGAGGTCATTAGCAGATGTAATTGTTATTTCTGTGTTTTCTGGTCCTTCTGTCGGCCATACGGTGCTTGTTAAAACAGTGCTACAGACTGCAGAGCCTTCAATATCGAATATATAAGGGTCTTCGTCGCTGTCTGAATTTTCTATACTTACTTGTGCGGTACGCACTCCATCTGAGGTTGGGTTAAACTCTACTCTGAATTCTGAGCTAGATCCTGAACCCACAGTTGCGCTAGGTTGTAAGGTGACGCTAAAATCACTTGCATGGGCACCGATAATTTCAACTTTTGGAGTCCCCGTTAAATTTAAAGTGGTTGCTCCAATGTTTTCTATAAAAAACGCTTTTTCAGGGCCTGTATCTCCCACGTTTGTGGAGGCAAACAACGTGTTGTTTAAACCGTATGGTGCGTTAAACCCATTGTCTATAGAGATATTATTTCCTTTAACATTAATCTCAGCATCAAAAGGCTGTACGATATTAATGGTATAATCTTCAACTTCACCGTCAAAACTAGTTTCGCAAGGAGTTGGTGGGTCTATAGGATAATCTGTATCATAATATTTTGTAGAAACGCGCATTCTTGTTGCAGCTATAACAGCATTAGATGGTATTTCGATAGAGAGCGGACTTTCGTCTGTAGATCCATCTACGGCATTGTATGCTACTCCTAAGTCGTAATCTTCATTAGCATCTGAAAAATCACCATCGTTGTTCCAATCAAACCAAACCATTGTGGTTGTAAAGTATTCCCCATCGGTATTTACTCTCACTTCTAAATTATAAGTTTGCCCAATTGTAACTGTTGTAGATATGGCTGTGTAATCTGAATAAGCATTATCCGTATTATCCGAAGCATTATTGATAGTGTTAAATTGCACATTGTTGGTAAGGGTTAGGTAACCGTCACCTCCATCTCCATAAGAGTCGCAATAGGTTAGTGACGGAGTTGTACACACTTCTACACCTTCTGTCCATGTGGTTCCTCGTCTAATAAATATTTTAAAACAATAATTAGTCCCATTGGCTAAGCCCGTTATGGATTTGGTTGAAGCGCTAGAGGTGGTTTCGTATACTAATTGATTTGCGCTTGCGTATACATCGTTGTCATTTCCGGAATATGCAGAACCGTCTCCAGTTGGTGTAAATGTTACTCCTCCTTGATTGGCAATAATGATTAATTGATCATAGCATGCCGTTGGTAAAGGGTTGTTCCAGTTTAGCGTTACTTTATTTGTTAATGGTGTTGCTGTAAGGTTGGTTATATCTCCTTGTGCTAGCCCATTTGTCACCGTACTTCCTGCAGTGCCACCATTGGCCCATCCTGTTAATGTTTCACTAAAATAAGCGTAAACTGTAAATGAATAGTTGTTATCTTCAGTTAAACCTGTAATTGTAGCTGTAGTGGCTGTTCCTTTATATACCACTCGCCCTAGAGATACTGGTGTAACAGGTGTTGCTGCGGAAAAGTCTGTATTTGGAGTATAGGTGTTAGCATCGTCTTTTGTGCCTGTTGGGTCTGTACCACCATCTCTGGCAAATACCATATACCCTGTTGGAGTTACGCCAGATGCTGGTGCATCCCAATTTAAAGTAACGGTTGTATCTTCAAAGCAACCTTCAATATTTCTTGCGTTATTTGGCGCTTCGTTACTTAAATTTAACGTTACGGCATTAGAGGTGGTGTTCCCACAGATATTTGTAAGGATACAACGGTATTGGTTCCCATCCATTGGTGCAGATGTTGCTGCTGTGGTGTACGTATCTGTAGTGGCGCCAGACCCTCCAGTAACATTGTTCCATCCTGAGCCTGTATTTACTTGCCATTGGTAGCTGTCTGTATCACCAGAGCTTATCGAGAATGTTGCTGTATCTGGTATGACTTCGGTTTGGTTGGTTGGTTGCGTTAATGTTGGTATACCATCTTCTATGACTACCGCGTAACTTAGTGCGTTATCTGACCAACAGGTGCCAGACGTGTCATAAGCTCTCACATAATAAGTCCCCGAACTTGTTGCGGTGTAGGTTGCCGTAGCATTGTGGGTTTCGTCGGTACCCGTAGGACTTGTTTGCCAATAATTAATAGTGCCAGCTGCCGCAGTCCCTGAATAGCTTAAGGTTGTTGATGCACATGCTGGTGTGGTTCCTGATATGCTTCCTATTGGGTCTGCTGGTGGTGAGCAGAGGCATGCTTCACCAGATAAAATGATATCATCTACATAATAGTAGTCACTTCCGTCAGCATAATGATCGGAAAAACGAACTCTAATTTGGGTTTCTGTTGGAGGTATATTAATTATATATGGATTAGCTTGAACAGGATTTCTTGTAACTGAACCTGTAGAGTTTATATTTAAATCATAATTATCAGTACCGTCAATTAATTTAGTTCTTGTATAAGTACTTCCTCCATCGTATGAAATTTCTAAGTATAAATCGTCTCCTGAATCTACATTTGTGGCTGCATATGCAACAGAAAGTGTCACATTTGTATATCCAATTAATGAAACATTATCTAATTCTATAGATTCATTATTATTCATTTCATAGGACATAGTGCCATTATATCTATTAAAATCGTTTTCTAATTGGCCTGTGCCAGTGTATGTCCAATTGTCTCCTGTCTCAAAAGAAAGCGTCTTAAAGGCTCCATCAATCCCATCATCATCAGTAATACTTAAGGTTGTTTCATCATCACTTCCTGCTGCGGCACTATCTCCTCCAGCTACGTTTTGAATTTCAAAGGTATAATCAGTGCTGTCGCTACAGTTGGTGTTACCTGCAATAGTTACAGTAACACATTGTGATGTAGAGCTATTTGCAGGGAATGTAATTCCTGTTGTGGAATACGTCACATGTGGTGTACTTGCAGAGGTTAAAACGATATCTGCAGTTGTTGGGGTTGCACTTTCATTGGTAATATCTATACAAATACTTGCTGTGCCATCTCCTTCATTTGCAGTATAGGTTGTTGAAGCGAAGTTTAGTTCTGTGTCTGTTGAAGCAGAAGCATAGGTGACTTCGAAGGAATCTACATAAATTCTATTACCGCTATTACTATCCCTTTGAAAAAACTCTACTTCACTAGTAGCAGAAAGCCCACTCATAGTATAGGTGCTCCCACTAGTTAAATTCGAGACAAAAGACCCATCAACATTATAACCAGCAGGACCAGTGGTACCAGACGCATTTACTGTAACACTTGTTATTGTTGCTCCATTGTTAGCATAAATTATAATTGAGCCACCCTTAGTTCCATTTTGATATAATCTTAGTTGCCCAGAGTTAAGTGCAGGATTGCTAGTTCCACTATTTTTAAATGAACCAAATCCAATATTGGTATCTAATTCAATACCTGGTGAAGCTTCATTTAAACCTGTAACTGCTCCGCCTGCTGAAAAATCATAAGTAACAGTTGTCTGCCCATAACAAAACAAACTAAAGCACAAGAACGCTATAAAAATAAGGGAGTATTTTTTAACCATAGGGATAAGAGGGATTGTATGATGAATTAATTCTAACCAAATATATGTGAAAATCACTGTTAGTCAGTGTCTTGCAAAGTAAGTATTTATTAACAAATTGTTAAGATTTCTTACGGTTTATCTATTAAGTGCTAAAATCATCGATGATGTGCTGTTGCTTATCATTTCAATACTTTTAAGCAGCATTGTTGTATGTAGTTTACCATACTTTATTTCTACCTTATAAATGACTACATTTTCTTAATCTATTGTATTTTTGAATGGCATGGAAATCAATAAATCATACACCGTTAACGAAGCACAGAAAAAGTTAGAACACTATTGTGCTTACCAAGAGCGTTGCCATAAAGAGGTGCGACAAAAACTACGGGATATGAATATGATTCCTGAGGCTATAGATGTGATTATGGTGCATTTAATTCAGGAGAACTTCCTTAACGAAGAACGCTTTGCTAAGGCTTTTGTTTCTGGGAAATTCAGAATTAAAAAATGGGGCAAAAACCGGTTGTTACGCGAGTTGAAGTTTAGGGGTATTTCTAAATATAGTATTGATGCGGCATTAAGGGAAATTGATCTGGACGATTATTATAACACTTTAGATGCGTTGGTGCAAAAACGTATGGAGCAAGTTAAAGAGCCTAATGTGTATAAGAAAAAGAAAAAGGTGGCGGATTATTTGTTGTATCGTGGTTGGGAATCGGCTTTGGTTTATGAGAAGCTTGGTGAGTATTTTTAGGGGTGAGGAGTGAGTGGTTAGCTTTGAGCTGTGTGGTATGAGCTTTGATGAAGATTAGAGTAATAAGGTTTGAAAAAAGTATTTTAAATTATGATAGTCTTACATTTTAGTAGCATTTAATTCTATAAAAAAAGCCTTTACATGGGAATGAAAAGGCTTAGTATTCTGTTTATTATTTGTTAGAATGTAATCTGTTTTCTTAATTCTAACCGTGCAGCGTTTTTTATCTACAAGTTGAAAACCGCACCAATATTTAATGTGAACTGGTTGTGTATATCAATTGGATCGTCTGTATCATATTTCGCTAAAGGAAAGTTGGCTTCTGTAAAAACACCAAAACCTTCTGAAAAGAAATAACGTGCACCAACATGGCCACCAAAGTTTTTAAGGCTTAGGTTTAATCCTGGGTACAGATCAAAGTTTTCATCAATATTAATTACATTTCCTAAGTTAGCATTAAAGCGTCCTTTTAAATCGAAACGGTCGCCAAAATCAAGATTTTCAATGCCATCGGCACCTCCTAAAGCATACGATGAGGATACACCAATAGAGATGTTTTCTCCTAATCCATGGTCGAAACTTACATTAATACCTGTAGCGTAATCTTGTATGTTAGCACCTACCTGAAATTTCTGGTCTCCTTCGCCTATAAAAGCTTGCGCATTACCAAAACTAAAGGCTAGTAAAGCGACAACGAGTAAAATATTTTTCATGTTTTTCATTTTAAAAATAAGGGTCAAATATACAAATAGTATTTAATTAATGTCAGAAAATTAAATGAAACGATTGGTGTTAGTAATCGCTCTTTCGTTTTTGGAGTCAATCCATTTTTGTCCTTTTAAGCGGCGCATAAGGTTATCATAATTTCGCATTATAAAAACGTTATAAATTGCTTTGCCAAGGTTTTTAGGGTTTCGAGCTATAGCGCGTAAACTCATCGAAAATCCTGGAGTTAGGTAACGCATGTAGTGCCAATACCCTTCTGGCATATATAGGGTGTCTCCATGTTGTAATTCGCAACTCCATCCTTTTACCTTTTTTAGTGCTGGCCATTGTTTAAAATCGGGATTATTAAAATCAATATCCTCTCTAACAATTAACGAATGTGGTACTTTGTATAAGTACTTATTTTGTTTTTGGTCAAATAATATGCATTGTTTTTTACCTTCAAAATGAAAGTGAAAAATGTTAGCCAAGTCAATATCGTAGTGCATAAAGGTATGCGAATCCTTTCCTCCAAAGAATAGCATCGGTAGCTTTTTCATGAGACGTAGTCCAACATCTGGATAGGTGAAATCCTTTTGAAGTTGTGGGATTTCTTTTAAAATATTCCAAAGGAAAATGCGGTATTTTGTAGGTTCACGCTTTAGTAGATCTACATAATCGCTCATTTTCATTTTGGCGTGAGCCTGATTAAATCCATCTTTATAATCTACGGGTCTGTCGTCGTAAAGTGGAACGGTTTTATCTCCAGCCACTTTTTTGATGTAGTCTAAATTCCATTTGGAATAGGCAGGCCAATCTTCAATAAATTGCTCTATCACCACAGGTTTTTGTGGTTTGAAATAGTGCGTTATAAAATCCTCTTTGGTGATTGCTTTTACGCGAGGAATATCTTGCAGGTTGAGTTTCAAATGTGAACGACGTTTAGGTTGCAAAGTTAAGGAAAGGTTTTAAATTTTATGGATTCCTGTTTTCGCGGAAATAACAATGGGTATTGTTTTTATATGAGGTTGATGGTTGGTTCTCGATTCGGTTGTCAAAAACTATGTTTCGGTATCTTTAATCAAAAGTTGTGTGACATACCTAAGAGCTTCGTTATTAGGGTGAAACAGTGAATAACACCCCTAAGGTCCCTTCAAGGGGACAACCTACAGATTAAACATTTTTAAGCGCTGTTGATACGATATTATAATTTAGCAATAGTGTTGTGTGTCGCTCCTCTGGAGCTTTTAACATAGCTAAAGTTGTTTTTGTTATTAATATATAGCTCCTCTGGAGCTTTGGGGTGTTGGAGAAAAACACCAACAATGGCTAAGTACTCCTAATAAAAAAAGACCAATACCATAAATAGTCTTTAATGTTGGTATTGGTCTTTTGTAGTTAATTGTAGTCAAGAAAAGTCGAGTTTACTTTTCTGATTGATCGATAGTGGCATCATCTGCCTCGATCTCTTTTTTATCTTTACCTTTTAAATACTCTGGTAAATCCATACCAGCCATATTAAACATTTCTTGTAAAGGAGGCACCGATTTATACATACCAGATAGGAAGTTAGCCGTTGACGATTTTCCGTCTTCTCCAGATGCTCCATTATCCCAAACGGTTACTTTATCTATTTTAATATTCTTAATTGCATCGGCTTGAGCTTTTACTAATTCTGGTAATTTATCTGCAATTAATAATAATACGGCATCTCTACTATTGTTACCAGCCGCTTTTACAATTTGCTCCATACCAGACGCTTGCTTGGTTAAGATTTCATACTGACCTTGTGCTTCGGCTTGTGCTTTAAAAAGTATCGCATCTGCTTCACCTTTTGCTTTTCTTCTAATACGTTCTGCTTCAGCTTCGGCATCAATTTCAGCTTTTTGTTTATCTATTTCTGCAGGTACAATAATATCTGCCATTTGAGATGAACGCTCGCGATCTGCTCTTGCTGTTTCAGCGTCTTGCTCTGCAGCATAGGATTCTTCTAATGCTTTTGCAGCTTGTACTTTCTCTGATGCTATTGCGACACGTTCTGCTTCGGCTTCACGTTGACGACGTAAGGAATCTGAATTAGCAACAGCAATCTTTGCTGTGTTTTCACCTTCAACCGCTTGTGCATTTGCAGCAGCCACTTGTGATCTTTCATCTTGTACAGCATTAGCTTCACCAATAGAACCATCTCTTGTTTTCTCTGCAACCGATTTACGAGCTGCGTTAATAGCATGTGCTGCAGCTTCCTTACCAAGTGCTTCGATATAGCCAGATTCATCTACAATATCTGTAATGTTTACATTAATTAGTTTTAAACCTACTTTCTGTAGTTCGGTTTCAACAGACTGCGAAATATTCGTTAAGAATTTGTCTCTATCGTTGTTAATTTCTTCAATATCCATAGAAGCAACGACTAAACGTAACTGACCAAAAATGATTTCTTTGGCTAATTCTTGAACATCTTGTGCCGCTAATCCTAATAGACGTTGTGCCGCATTTTGCATCACATCTGGTTCTGTAGACACACCAATGGTAAAACGCGATGGTACATTAACACGAATGTTTTGTTTAGATAAGGCGTTAACCAAATTCACTTCTATAGAAATCGGTGTTAAGTCTAGGAATTCATAATCTTGAATCACAGGAATAATAAAAGCTGCACCACCATGAATACATTTTGCTGATTGTCCGCCTCCAACTTTTCCATAGACGACAAGAATACGATCCGAAGGACAACGTTTGTAACGCTTTATTAAAATAAGTAAGGTAACCACTATAAATAGCGCTACAAAAATGAGCAGCATTGGTCCGCCAAGACCCTCTGCATTAAAACTCTCTTGAATGATTAGTAAATTCATATTCATTTCGATTTGATTGGTTATTTGATTAAACTTAGTATTGGTGTGTGTTAAGGTTCTATAAATCGGTCTTTAGACGCTGGTAATTCTTCATTATTTCCTCTTGAAGGTTCAATAGGTTTCCGGGTTTGGTCAACAATGAGAATACCATTAGCGGTTACATCGACCACTTTTATAATGGTGCCTGTTTTTAGTTCGGTTAATGAGTCTGTAAGTGCATGTAATTCGCGCATAGAGCCTTGTACGCTGACGTTTACTTTGCCCATTTTAGAACGGTCAGCTCCTATTGGTAAATAGACTTCACCAACCGCATCGAGGGCATTTTTGTAATTTAAAGTCCCACTGTCTGAGAGTTTACTAATAAAGTAAAATAACGCAGCCATAATTACCATCATTAACAAACCACTAATTATAGAAACTACTATGGTTACAGGTGTTGAAAGTCCGGCATCTATACAAGCAATTCCGCTCCAACCAAAAATAGTGAAGAAGCCAACGAGGTTTTTAAATGAAATAAACTGAAATCCTGCTCCATCAACATCGATATCAGCATCTATGTCGCCAATATCATCGGCATCTCCTCCTACAAAAGCCATAATCATAACTACAGTAAAAATGAGTGAACCAATAATAGCCACTAGCCAATATATTTTGGATAGAAATTCTAAATTTGAAAACCATTCTGCCATATGAGTCAATTTATGTTTTGAGTTACTAAAGATACGACCATTGTAAGATTAAACAACCTTATTTGAAAGTAAATTGGTCTTGGCATTACCATCAACTATGCCTTGTAATAATTTTATTTTTTAGATGACATCTCGTTTGAATACTAAAGCTTCAAATTTGGACTATTTAATGTGTTTTGATGGTAATTGAAGTACGGTCGATTTTATACTTTGGAGCCTCAAAAACGTTTTGAGATTTAGACCACTTTCAATATATAAGTAGCCATTGAAGCGGTTTTGTTACAAAATAGTCTAAAACTTTTTAATGATATGGTGTTTTTCGACTTAAATTTTGACGCCAATATCAGCTAGAAGCCGGTTACGGTATTTTGGTTTGTAAGATGTTAAACGAGAAAGCTAACGACATCTTCAATTTTAGAAATTAATTGAGTTTTAATACCCGTATTTTTCAACGCTATTTTATTGTATTTAGACACAAAAATGGTAGAAAACCCTAATTTTTCAGCTTCTAAAATACGTTGTTCTACACGTTGTACAGGTCTTATTTCGCCTGATAAACCAACTTCTGCAGCAAAACAATAATCACTTGGTAAAGCGACATCTTCGTTAGATGAAAGAATGGCAGCGACAACGGCCAAATCTATTGCAGGATCATCAACTGTTATGCCTCCTGTTATATTTAGAAATACATCTTTTGCACCTAAACGGAAGCCTGCTCGTTTTTCTAAAACAGCCAGTAACATGTTGAGTCGTTTGGCATTAAATCCGGTGGCAGACCGTTGAGGTGTTCCGTAAACGGCAGTACTTACTAAAGCTTGTACTTCAATCATTAGTGGTCGTAAACCTTCTAATGTCGCAGCGACTGCATTACCAGATAATTCTTCGTCTTTTTCTGAAATTAGTATTTCGGAAGGATTGGATACTTCGCGTAATCCTGAGCCTTGCATTTCGTAAATTCCTAATTCATTGGTAGAACCAAATCGGTTTTTGTTGGCTCTTAAAATTCTGAAGACATGGTTTCGGTCTCCTTCAAATTGTAAAACCGTATCGACCATGTGTTCCAAAATTTTTGGACCTGCGATATGACCATCTTTGGTAATATGACCAATTAACAATACTGGTGTTGCGGTTTCTTTAGCAAACTTTATAAGTTCTGTGGTGCATTCTTTGATTTGTGAAATACTACCAGCCGAAGATTCTATATAATCGCTATGTAAGGTTTGAATAGAATCTATGACCACAATATCTGGTTCTAAGGCTTCAATTTGCTTAAAGATATTTTGGGTTTTGGTCTCGGTAAGAATATAGCAATTGTTGCTATTAGGTTGAATACGTTCGGCACGCATTTTTATTTGTTTCTGACTTTCTTCGCCTGAAACATAAAGCGTTTTGTATTTTAAATTTAAAGCAATTTGAAGTAAAAGTGTACTTTTTCCAATACCTGGTTCGCCACCTAATAATGTTAAGGATCCATGAACCATTCCGCCACCTAGCACACGATTAAATTCGTCATCTTGCATGTTTAAACGCGCTTCTTGAGACGTGTCTATATCGTTAATCAGTAAGGGTTTTGAAACCCGTTTAGAGGTTGCTTTTGTTGGTGTTTTCCAATCGCTTTTTTCGGGTTTTTGAATCACTTCTTCGGCAATGGTATTCCATGCTTTACAAGAGGTGCATTGTCCTTGCCACTTGGCATATTGACTACCACAATTCTGACAAAAAAAGGTTGTTTTTACTTTAGCCATGTTCTAGTTTCAGAATCCCAAAAACAGGATTATTAGAGTTTGAAACAGCTAAATTAAGACAATTTTAGTTGATGTCTTTAAACCAAGCCATAATAGCTAAAACTTTTAATGTGGCTAATTTTGAAGGCATATTAGTAAGCAGAAATGTCTTTGTTTTACCATATAAAGCTTCGATAAAGTAATCGGATGATAATCTGTGTTTTCTAGTTTTCTTCATCGTCCTCTTCATTATCATCAATCTCTTCATCTAAATCTGCGACAGTTAATTCGTCAATTTTAGAAAAGATATAATCTCTGTTAATATGGCTTACATCGTTTAAGGTTAAAGCAGATTCGTACAGTTTTTTAGCCTTTTTAGTTTTACCTGATTTCTCGGCAGATTGTGCTAAATAATAGGTGCCCATTAAAGATTCTGGATGAAGCTTATTCGCTAAATTACCTAATTTATGTAGTGATTTTAAATCTTCGCGTTGCTCCGCAATTTTTATCACTTTCTGTATTTCGTCTTCACTAATTTCTTTTTTAATACCGAATAACTTTTCTATTCTTTTATATCTGTCCGTTAAGTAATTATCTAAAGTCCCTTCATAAGGTAATACTTTTTCTTCCAATTCTTTTTCGCGTAATGGATTATAGATATCAAAAATCTTTTCAAACGATTTGGCCAAAGCACTTGTGACTAACGTGTAATGATTTTCGTCTTTGAAATCATCAAAATAATACGTGAGATTCTGATTGTCAACAGCCTTAATTTGTCCGTTTGTAGCCAGTATGTTGTCTCTAAGGAATGGAATATCTTTTTCTGCTGTGGCTAAATAGTAAAAAATATCTGTCTTATAAACCGCTAAACGTTTTGATATGAAATTGTTTAAGGATCCAATAAAATCTGGGCTAATACAAACATAAGCCTGAAACTCTAGATCGTCTTTGAATAAATAAGAGTTGATGAAATTACCCATATTATCATGACCTACGGCAACTCTAAACTTACTTGTGTTGTAGTTTTTGTCTATATAAGGTAATAGTTCGTCTGAAACGAAGTTGTGAAATCTAAGTCCGGATTCTGTAGGTAATCCTGTGGTTGGATCGTAGTAACCGTCGTAAAAACGATTTTCTCCTTGCATAATACCAACGATAATTGATCCTGGCATATTATCGAAGTAGGTTTGAAAATCTACTTGTCCTACTACGGGCTCAAATAAATAATCTCCATCAAAAACAATAATTACCGGATACTTTTGATCAGAATTTGGATCGTAATTTTTAGGGAGTTTAACTTTTAGCTTCCGTACGTCGCTAAGTTTAGACGAGGATATTTCTTGGTAGGTGACTTGCGCAAAAGACGTTACACAAATGAGACATGTTAGAACTACAAAAATAGTTTTTTTCATGATAAGTAGGTTTAGATTTGGGGTTCCAAACATACTAAATTGTCGTCAAATAGTCAATTTTTTTCGATGAAATGCATTATTCTTTCATTTTATCTTGAATTTCGTACATTTTATCGAGCATCATTTCTTTGTCTACGGATTGCGAAGGCTCTAATAATAAGCCTGATTTATAGCGTTGTAGTGCTCTTTTTAAATTTCCTTGTTTCTCGTTGTACATGCCATCATAATAGGCACTTAGCATGGATTTTGGAAAGACCTTGTTAATTAGTTTAGATAATTTTTCTAAGGATTCTAAATCTTCTTTTTTATTACTAGCTGCTGCAATTGCTCTAATATCGTTTTCTATTAATTTTTTTTCAAAACCATAAAAATGTTCGATGTCTTCATATTTTTTTACCAAATAATCATAAGGTGACCCTTCGAAAGTGAGCACTTTTTCGGAATATTCTTTAGCATTAATAGGTTTAAAAAGTGTAAAAATTTGATTTAACGCTTTTGGAATACCTCTACCAACTAACGAATAATGATTGGCATCTTCAAAATCGTCAAACTTATAGAGAAAATTCTTGTTTTCTATAGTAGATATCATAGCGTTACTTTCTAAAATAGAGGCTCTAATTGCTTTAATATCCGCATCTCCTGTTGCCATGTAATAAAACACTTCTTTCTCTAATATCGATAAGCGTTGCTTTAATCTATTTATCATTTCTGGAGCAAAATCTGGACTTAATGCCACATAAGCTCTAAATATAGGGTCGTCTTTAAATAAGTAATAATTTATAAAATTTGCACTCAAATCGTGCCCAACGACGATTCTAAAATTAGAGGCGTTATAATTATCTTCAATAAACGGCAATAATTCGGCCGCCATAAATTCATAAAAGTCAGCACCAGAATGTAACGGAAGATTGGAATGATTGTCGTAATAAAAATCATCTATTCTAGTATCTGCTTGGTTAATACCAACAACAATACAATCTGGAATGTCTTCCCAATACGACTGGTAATCTATGTTGCCCGCAACAGGTTCAAACAAATAGTCACCATCTAAAACAATGATTAAAGGATAGGATCGCTTTTCTTCGGGATTATAATTTCTTGGTAATTGAATTTTTAATTCGCGTTTACCTTCAAGCTTATAGGAATCAATAGTTTTATATATAGCTTGAGACTGACTATTAAAGCCTATAAAAAGCGCTATAAGAAGTAGGTAAAAGTTCTTCATATTATGCATAATTAAAAATTTAAAGTACGATAAAAATAAATTATAATATTGTTTTCTTCCTATTATAGAGAGGTAAATATAACAATGATAACCCGCCAATAATAATAATTACTAGCGTTTGCGTTGACCATACTATCCAACCAAATGCTCTACTTGGGTCGTCTGCTATACCAAATAACGAAAAGGCTATAACAATCGCTTCGGGAAATGAGCCAATTCCACCATTTGTCGCTGCAATACTAAAACTAGACAATATAAATCCAATTAGAACTGCAGTTAATGTGATGTTCTGTAATTCGGGTAAAGCAAAAGTAGTTACATAAAACATAAGCACATACATTGCCCAAATAAACAAGGTATGTCCTATAAAAGCCCACTTTTTTTTCATTTTAAAAATGCTAAGTGCACCTTCTAATAGCCCAAATAAGAATCCTTTTACTTTTAAAGCGAATTTAGATTTACTTTTTTTTATAAACAGAATTAACATTAAAGCTCCCAAAGCTAATACTGAACCTCCTAAAAACAAAGAGGTTGCATTGAATTTTTCTGCGAAAAAATTAAAAATGAACTCAAATTCTAATATAAAAGCTATTGTTACTATGGCAAGCAGCATTAAAGTATCTGCTATGCGTTCCGCAACGATGGTGCCAAACCCTTTATCGAAAGGGATACCTTCATAGTTTTTTAAAATCGTTGCTCTGGCAACTTCTCCTGCACGAGGAATTGTAAAATTAATAAGGTAAGCCGAATACACCGCCATAAGGCTATTGCCAAATTTCGGTTTAAATCCTAATGGTTCGGCCATAAATAGCCAACGATAAGCTCTAGATATGTGGCTAAGTATTCCAAAAGTGATACCAAGAATTATCCAACTATAATCAGCATTTTTAAAGTATTGAACTAGGGTTGGAATAGAAATTTTTGATAAAGAATACCATACCAATCCAACGCCTAAGAGTAATGGTAAAACAACTTTTAGAATGGATTTAGCTTTGGCCACCTAACTTTACTTAAGGAGGTTGGTAGCTTCGTCTGGGAATACTAAAGAAGGCTTAAATACTTTGGCGTCTTCGATATCCATAATGGCGTAAGTAATAAGAATAAGCGTGTCTCCAACAGCTACTTTACGTGCTGCTGCTCCATTAAGCGTGATTTCGCCACTATTACGAGGACCTGGAATACAATAGGTTTCTAGGCGTTCGCCATTGTCATTATTTACAATCTGAACTTTTTCGCCTTGTATAATATTAGCAGCTTCCATTAAGTCTTCGTCAATAGTGATACTACCAATATAATTTAGTTTGGCTCCTGTAACCTTTACACGATGAATTTTAGATTTTACAACTTGTATTTGCATACCACAAAGATAATTAATTTAAAGCGATATTGTCTATTAATCTTATATCGCCTGCATATACAGCTATAAATGCTCTATATGACTTTTGAGTTGATTTTCGTTTCACTGGCTTTAAGGTCGTTATGTCTGCAATAATAAAATACTCTAGCTCTAAGAGCGTCTGTTTTTTAAATTGAGAACGAACCCATTCCGTTACTGTACCTGCACTTTTTGTGCCAAACATTGTTTTGGCAGTATTTAGTGTTTTATAAATAAAAGGAGCAGCGGATCTATGCTCTGGTGAAAGTCTTGCATTTCTAGAGCTCATTGCCAAACCATCTTCGGCTCTATGGATTGAGCAACCGATAACATCTACGTCTAGATGGTGCAGTTCTACAAGCTTTTTAATTATTTGTAATTGCTGAAAATCTTTTTCTCCAAAATAGGCGCGATCTGGTTTAACAATTTCAAACAAACGTTTTACTATGGTTCCAACTCCGTCAAAATGTCCTGGTCTAAATGCGCCTTCCATTTCATGCTCTAAGCCATCAAAGGTGAAACTTTGAGATACAATGTTGTTGCCATAAATATCAGAAACAGTCGGTGAATAAATAATAATATTATTCGCGCTTACTGTTTTTAATAAGGCAATATCTGCGTCTAATGTTCTAGGGTATTTTACGAGGTCTTCTTTATTGTCAAACTGTGTAGGATTTACAAAAATACTCACAACAACAAGGTCGTTTTCTTTTAGTCCGCTATTTACTAATGATAAGTGTCCATTGTGTAGTGCTCCCATAGTAGGCACAAAACCAATAGACTTTCCTTTAGCTTTTAGATCCTTAATATGATTTGATAAATCGGTTTTATTCTGAATGTTTTTCAATGCTGTAACAAAAGTTTAACGCATGCAAACATAATATAATACTAGCAATCTGCACAAATTTTTGTAATTTTGCATGTTTTTTACCATTAATTTCAAAAGCAGCAGATTTATGAAAGATAAACGAATATTGTATGTGTCCTCGGAAGTTGTTCCATATTTACCCGAAACAGAAATCTCTTCAATGTCGTTTGAAGCGCCACGGATGGTAAACAAACAAGGAGGTCAGATAAGAATATTTATGCCTCGCTTTGGAAATATAAATGAAAGAAGGCATCAACTTCATGAAGTGATTAGGCTTTCTGGAATAAACCTGGTAATTAACGATTTAGATATGCCATTAATAATAAAGGTGGCTTCTATACCAAAAGAACGCATTCAGGTTTACTTTATTGATAATGAAGATTATTTTAAGCGAAAAGCAACCTTAACAGATGAAAACGGTGAGTTGTTTTCAGATAACGATGAACGTGCGATATTCTTTGCAAAAGGCGTTATTGAAACAGTTAAGAAACTAAATTGGGCTCCAGATATTATTCATGTTAATGGTTGGTTGGCGTCACTTCTTCCGTTATACTTAAAAGAGTTTTATAAAACAGAACCTTTATTTACCGAAAGTAAAATAGTAACCTCTGTATACAATCAAAGCTTTGAAGGGACGTTAGATAAAGACATGATCTCTAAAGTTAATTTTGATGAATTAGATGCTAATGCAACAGAACTGCTAAAGCAGCCCGATTATATCAACCTTATGAAGGTTGCTATTGATAATTCTGATGCTATCATTAGAGGTTCTGAAGATTTACCAGAAGAATTAGATACTTATTTAAGTGATTTAACAAAACCTGTATTGGACTATTATTCAATTGAAGAATTTGCAGATCCATACACAGATTTTTATAACAACACTGTATTAAACAGTTAATATTACCTATGAAAAAGAATAAAATTGCACTCCAGATCTTATCATTTGGCCTTATTGTTTCAAGTTTTATTGCTTGTGACGATGATTTTGCTACTTTAGAGTCTGACCTTCTTAATAGTGACGTTGCAACAAATTTTGATATAGACTCTAATCAATATGATGTTATTGCCTATACCAAAGCCTTAAATCCTGTACAAACAAATCAACTTGGTTTAACAACCTTAGGTATTTACGATGATGCTTATGGAAGAACAACATCGAGTTTTGTAACGCAGTTAACACCAACAACATTTAATCCCTCTTTTGGAGAGGATGCAAAGGTTGACTCTGTTGTTATTACCTTGCCTTTTTATAGTACAATTACAGGTGCTGATGACGATGGCAATCCTACCTACAGTATAGATTCAGTACTCTCTAAAGGAGAGGGCTACAATAATATAAAGTTAAGCGTTTTTGAAAATAAGTATTTTATTAGAGATTTTGATCCAAGTGGTGGTTTTAATGAAGGACAAGCTTATTACTCAGACCAATCAGTGTCATCGTCAGAAACTATATCCACGACAGCCCTAGAAGGTGAGGAGCTTACTTTTGTAAAGTTTGATGAGGAAACAGGGAGTATAATGACTGTAGTTGATAATGAAATTGATATCAACGAAAACGGTTATAGACTAATGGATGTTAATGAATTAGATGAAAATGGTGATAAAACGTTATTGTCTACTCAAGCACCAGGAATTAGAATTATGTTAGAACCTTCTTTTTGGGAAGAAAAGATATTAGATAAAGAAGGAGATGCAGTTTTAAGTAACTTAAATAATTTTTCTGAATACTTTAGAGGTCTTTATTTTAAAGCTGAAGCTATAAATGATGATGGCAGTTACCTTATATTAAACACAAGTACTGCTAATAATGCCAACCTTACTATTTATTATTCAAAACTAACAGCGTCAACTGACGATGATCCTGAGTTAAGAGATAATTCAACGTTTGTACTTAATTTTGGAGCTAATAAGATTAATTTTCTTGAAAACGATTTTACATTGCCAGTAAATGATGGAGATTCAGACCTAGGTGATGATAGACTTTACTTAAAAGGAGGGGAAGGAGCTATTGCAGGAATAAAATTGTTTGACGGTTTTAATACCGAAGCAGGTATGAGTAATTTTGACGTCTTTAGAAATGACTTTGTCAATTTGGAAAATGATAAGTACGTGAGTTCTAAACGATTAGTTAACGAAGCTAATCTTGTTTTTTACGTTGACAGAGATCAGCTAGATTTATTTAATGAAGACCCAGAGAACGAGCCTAATCGCTTGTACTTGTATGATGTATCAAATAAATCGCCGTTAATCGATTATTTTTTAGATGCCACTAACACCAATTTACCTTCGTTTTCTAAAGTTAGACATCTTGGTCCTTTAGAACGTGTAGATGATGAGCCAAGTAATAAAGGTGTAAAATACAAATTGAAAATTACAGAACATATCAATAATTTATTAATTAGAGATTCCACAAATGTTGAACTTGGTTTAGCGGTTTCTCTAAATGTAAATATTGAAGATCCTAGTGTAAGTTTTTCACAGAGTAAAGAGCTGTCAGATGATGATTTAGATGCAACAGTGCCAATAGGTTCTATTCTAACACCAAGAGGAACTATTTTGTATGGTAATAATACATCTGAAACTAATGAAGATAAACGTGTATATCTAGAAATATTTTATACAGAACCAAATTACTAAAAAAAGAAACCTATGTGTGGAATTGTTGGATACATTGGCCATCGAGAGGCCTATCCTATTGTTATTAAAGGACTTCAAAGATTAGAATATAGAGGTTACGATAGTGCAGGTATTGCATTGTATGATGGCAACGCTATAAAGCTATCAAAGACCAAAGGCAAAGTGTCTGATCTTAAGGACAAAATAGATAATGAAATTACCACAGACGGAACTCTGGGTATTGGTCATACACGTTGGGCAACACATGGTGTACCAAACGATGTTAACTCTCATCCTCACTATTCTAATTCTGGAGATTTAGTAATTATTCATAACGGAATCATTGAAAATTATGATGCCTTAAAACAAGAATTAATTAAACGCGGTTACACGTTTCAGTCAGAAACAGACACTGAAGTTTTGGTTAATCTTATTGAAGAAGTAAAGAAAAACGATAATTTAAAATTAGGTAAGGCAGTACAAATTGCTTTAAACCAAGTTGTCGGAGCTTATGCAATTGCTGTTTTTGACAAAAATAAACCAAACGAAATTGTTGTCGCAAAACTCGGTAGTCCGCTAGCAATAGGTGTTGGTGACGATGAGTTTTTTATAGCAAGTGATGCTTCTCCTTTTATTGAATATACAAAAAACGCCATTTATCTTGAAGATGAACAAATGGCAATCATTAGAAGAGGCAAGGACGTCAAAGTACGAAAAATAAAAGGGGACGCTCTCGTAGATCCTTATATTCAAGAACTTCAACTTAATTTAGAGCAGATTGAAAAAGGTGGTTACGACCATTTTATGCTCAAGGAGATTTATGAACAACCAAGTGCTATTTTAGACACCTTTAGAGGACGTTTATTAAGTAACGAAGCGATCGTAAAAATGTCTGGTGTTGAGGATAACATGAAGAAATTCTTAGCAGCTGACCGAATTATCATCGTAGCTTGTGGTACATCTTGGCACGCAGGATTAGTTGCAGAATATATTTTTGAAGATTTAGCAAGAATCCCAGTTGAGGTAGAATATGCTTCAGAATTTAGATACAGAAACCCAGTGATAACAGAGAATGATATTGTTATTGCTATATCTCAATCTGGTGAAACCGCAGATACTTTAGCAGCTATTAAATTAGCAAAATCTAAAGGAGCCTTTGTGTTTGGAGTTTGTAATGTTGTTGGTTCCACTATTGCTAGAGAAACAGATGCTGGTGCGTATACGCATGCTGGGCCAGAAATTGGAGTGGCTTCAACAAAAGCATTTACAACGCAGATAACCGTATTAACCTTAATGGCATTACGTTTAGCAAGAGCGAAGGGAACAATCTCTAGTTCAGAATTTAGACATCACCTTATTGAACTCGAAACGATTCCAGGAAAAGTTGAAGAAGCTTTAACGTCTGATGCTTACGTAAAAACTATCGCTGAAATTTATAAGGACTCTAAAAACTGCCTGTATTTAGGACGTGGATTTAATTTTCCTGTAGCTTTAGAGGGAGCTTTAAAACTTAAGGAGATTTCTTATATACATGCTGAAGGTTATCCTGCCGCAGAAATGAAACATGGTCCTATTGCACTTATTGATGAGCAGATGCCTGTAATTGTTATTGCAACAAAAATGGGACATTACGAAAAAGTAGTGAGTAATATCCAAGAAATAAAAGCGCGAAAGGGAAAAATTATTGGTATTGTAACAAAAGGTGATACAAGTGTAAAAGAACTAGCAGATCATGTGATTGAAGTTCCGGAAACAATAGAATGTTTAACTCCTCTATTAACTACCATACCTTTACAGTTATTGTCTTATCATATCGCTGTTATGTTAGAAAAAAATGTAGATCAACCGAGAAATTTAGCAAAATCGGTTACTGTAGAGTAAAATAAGCCCATAAAAAATAGTTAAAAACGCTTTAAGTTTGAGTAATCCTCAAATTTAGAGCGTTTTTTTTCGAATTTTTATTATGCGTGCATAGATTTTTGCGAATTTATTACTTAATTTTCATATATTTAATTAAATTGCTAATCTAACAAATTAACTAATTATCTAACATGAAGACAATCTTAAAGCTTTTCACTATGCTTTTTTGTGTGGCATCTTTTGCTCAAACCACAATAAAAGGTAAAATTATCGACAATTCTGGGTTGCCATTACCTGGTGCAAATATAATCGTTGTAGGTACAAGTACAGGTACTGTCTCTGACTTTGATGGATTCTACACACTAGTGGTGAATCAAGAACCACCATTTTCAGTCCGAATAAGTTATACCGGATTTGAAGCACAAACTATTGATGTTGTAACTAATAATCAAACTGTTGATGTCACATTATACGAAGGGAGTGCATTTGATGAAGTTGTAATTTCTGCATCTCGTACACCTGAACGAATTTTTGAATCACCAGTAACCGTAGAACGTTTTGGTTTAAAAGAAATTAAAAATACGGCTTCTGCGAGTTTTTATGAAGGGCTTGAGAACCTTAAAGGTGTGGATGTTAATACTAATAGTTTAACGTTTAAGTCTGTAAACACCAGAGGTTTTGCCACTTTCGCAAATACACGTTTTATGCAATTGGTAGATGGTATGGATAATTCAGCTCCAGCATTAAACTTTCCAATTGGAAATTTAGTTGGAATGAATGAAACGGATGTTTTAAGTGTAGAACTTTTACCAGGAGCAGCATCAGCATTGTATGGTGCAAATGCCTTTAATGGTATTTTATTTATGCGTAGTAAGAATCCTTTTGATTTCGAAGGTATCAGTGCTTACCATAAACAAGGTATTACATCGCAAGATGCAGGTGGAGATAACACATATAGAGATACTGGTATTAGAATGGCATACAAATTCAGTGAAAAATTTGCTGCCAAGGTAAACTTCGGATGGTTAAAAGGAACAGACTGGACTGCTAATAATTATAACGGTAAACCCGGAACAGGTGATACTAGAGAAAGCGTAGGGTACGATGGTATCAATATTTATGGTGATTTAGTATCTACGAATATTAGAAATGCTTCTGGATTAGGTATCATTCCAGATGTTGTAGTAAGTAGAACAGGTTACGAAGAAAAAGACTTAACCGACTATAATGCAGAAAGTATAAAAGCAGATTGGGGATTATACTTTAGACCATGGGAAAATGATTTTGAAATTCAATACGTTGGAAAATATGGTACAGGTAATACTATTTATCAAGGTAGTAATAGATACAATATTGCTGGATTTTCTCAGCAACAGCATAAAATTGAAGTGCGAAACGACAATTTTTTCGTTAGAGGTTATGTAGTTTCTGATGATGCTGGTGATTCTTATGATATGGTCTTTACAGGTGTTAACATTTTAAATGCTTGGAAGCCTCATTCACAATGGTTTGAAGAATACATTGGTGCTTACGCTGGTGCAACCCTAGGTGGTGCTACAGATGCAGAAGCACATACTGCTGCTAGAGCAGCTGCAGAAACTGGTCGACTTGAGCCTGGCACTCCAGAGTTCGAAGCGGCATTTGAAAGAACTATTAATGATCCTAGTTTACTTACAGGGTCTCAGTTTAAAGATCAATCAAAATATTATCATAGCGATGCCAACTACAACTTTAGTCATTTATGGGATGCTGTAGATATTCAAGTAGGTGGTTCTTATAGACAATACAGTTTAAATTCTTCGGGAACTATTTATACGGATTTTGATGGTGCTATTGATTATTCTGAATATGGAATTTATACACAACTACAGAAGGAAATAGACTTAAATGAAGATATGAAATTAAAACTTACGGGTTCTGCTCGTTATGATAAGTCTGAATTTTTTGATGGTTTTCTTTCCCCAAGAGTTTCTGCCGGTTTAACCGTAAATAGAGATCATAACATTAGAGCTTCTGTACAAACTGGTTTTAGAAACCCAACCACACAAGATTTATTTATTGGTCTCGATGCTGGTTCAAGGGTCTTAGTAGGATCTGCACCTGCAAATTTAGACCGTTATGAAAGAACTCATGCTGTCAATCCAGGAGGAATTGCTTTAGGTCAGCCAGCTTCGATTACGCAAACAGGACGAGCAGCCTATGAAAATTCATATTTAGCCTCTTCTGTGGATGCTTATTTAGCTAGTGGTAATACCGTTGACACAAGAGATTCAAGTTTATTAGAAGTAGGTAATTCTGATATCGTAAAACCTGAAAAAATTACGTCTATGGAAGTTGGATATAGAGGTAAGTTAGATAAGGTGATCATAGATATGAGCGTTTATTATAACAAGTACCAAGATTTTATTTCGGGTGAGGTTGTTAGTGCACCTTTATATGGAACTGTTGGAACTAATGATATTTCTGTTAATGCCATTTCAAATGGTGATTATAGAGATTATCAAACTTATAATAATTCAGAAGCTGACGTTAATTCCTATGGAGGATCTATAGGTTTAGATATAAAAGTTTTAGGAGGTTTTGATCTTGGAGGAAGTTATACTTATACAAAACAAGATTTTGATCAAGCTGCTTTCCCAGATTTTATAACAAGTTTTAACACACCAGAGCATAAGGCAAAGCTGAGTTTTGGTAATACAGAAGTGGCTAAGAATCTAGGTTTTAATGTCGCTTGGAGATGGAGTGATGACTATTACTGGCAAGCAACCTTTGGTAATGGAAACATTCCAGCTTATCATAATATAGACGCTCAACTAAACTTTAAAATTCCAGCACTTAAGTCTTCATTAAAGGTAGGTGCAACCAACTTACTTGGTGATGAATATTTTACCGCAATTGGAGTTGGTAGTATCGGCTCTATGTATTATGCATCTTGGACTATTAATAATTTATAAAATTAATAAAAATGAAAAAATTTAAATATATATTTCTTTCAGCTGTACTCATTGGGTTTACAGCGTGTAGTGATGATGATTTTGATTATAACCCTACACCAGAACCGTTACCGGAATTAACAACAGGATCCTTAGATTTTTCAACGTATGTTGCTGTTGGAGCATCGTTCACGGCAGGTTTTACTGATAATGCACTATTTATTAATGCACAAGAAAATTCATTCCCAAACATATTATCACAACAGTTTGCATCAAGCAATGGTGGTAGCTTTACACAACCTTTAATGAGTGATAATATTGGAGGTTTACTTATAGGTGGTATGCAAGATCCAAGATTTGGTCCGAGACTATTTTTTGATGGCTCAGGGCCAACGGGTTTACCTGCAACACCAACGACGGAAACAACAAACGTTTTGTCAGGACCATTTACTAATTTAGGAGTTCCAGGTGCAAAAAGTTTTCATTTTGTGGCACCAGGTTATGGTAATCTTGCAGGAGTGCCAGTAGGAGCTGCTAATCCTTATTTTGCAAGAATGGCCTCATCGCCAGACGCAACGGTTATTGGTGATGCTGTAGCTCAAAACCCAACATTTTTTACACTATCTGAGATCGGTGGAAATGATGTGTTAGGGTATGCAACTTCTGGTGGAATAGGTGTTGATCAGACGGGGAATTTAGATCCATCTACTTATGGTGGAAACGATATTACAGATCCTAATGTATTTGCACAGGTTTTTTCAGGTCTTGTAGATGCTTTAACTGCAAACGGAGCAAAAGGAGCAATTGCTAATGTACCTTATATAACCAACCTTACGCATTTTACTACAGTTCCGCATAACCCATTGAGTCCTGCGAATCCTAGTTTTGGACCATTAATTCCAACATTGAATGGAGTTTTTGGGCAATTAAATCAGGTATATGGATATTTAGAATCAGTAGGTGTTATTAATGATGCTGCAGAGCGTTCTGTAGTTTTCTCAGAAACTGAAGCAAGTGCTGTTCTTATAAAAGATGAAACTTTAACGGATATTTCTGATGACATAATTGGTGTTTTAAGTGCAAGTCCAACGTTTCCTGCTTTTGTAGAATCGTTTGGACTACCAGCCGAAGCAGCTCCTTTAGTAGCTAATTTATTTGGTGGTATTTATGGACAGACAAGACAAGCTACCTCTGAAGAATTGTTAGTGTTACCAAGTAGTTCTATTATTGGTACAGTAAACACAAGTACAATGGCCTTTTTAGAATCACAAGGCTTACCAGCAAGTCTTGCAGGACAGTTTTCAGTAGAAGGTGTTACAAATCCTTTAGAAGATAAATGGGTGTTATTACCAAGCGAACAACTTGCCATTAAAAATGCTACTGACGCTTATAACGCTACTATAGATGCCGTAGCTACATCTAAAGGTTTGGCAGTCGTAGATTTTAAAGGCATATTGGAAGAAGCTTCAACAACAGGAATTTCTGATGGCGACTTTACCTTAACAACAGATTTGGTTACTGGTGGACTTGTGAGTTTAGATGGAGTTCATTTAACGGCTAGAGGTTATGCAATAATGGCTAATAAATTTTTGGAAGCTATAGATTTAACGTATGGCTCTAATTTTATAGCTGCAGGTGTTAAAGCGAATACAGGAGATTACCCTACAAACTATTCGCCTACACTTCAATAAATACCCTTTATTTATTATCACGAAACACGCTCGAAATGAGCGTGTTTTTTTATTCAGTAAATACTATTATTTTTTTAAATAAAAACATATCTTTGCAGCGCGAAAAACCAACGCACTCAACTTGATTGAGAAACGTGTTTTTCATATTTAAACTATTGCAAAACAAAAACATATAAGTAATGTCAAAAGTTACAGGTAAAGTTGCACAAATCGTAGGTCCAGTTATCGATGTAGAATTCGCTGCTGGTTCAGAGCTTCCAAAGATTTATGATTCGTTAGAAATTAACAACCAAGATGGTTCTAAATTAGTATTAGAAGTACAATCTCACATAGGTGAAGATACCGTACGTACTATTGCTATGGATTCTTCAGATGGTTTAAGTAGAGGGACAGAAGTTCATGCAACTGGTGCTCCGATTCAAATGCCAATTGGCGAAGATGTTTACGGACGTCTTTTTAACGTTATTGGTGATGCTATTGATGGACTAGGAGATTTACCTAAGGCTGGTGATGCTGGTTTACCGATTCACAGACAAGCTCCAAAATTCGAAAATTTATCAACATCTACGGAGGTTTTATTTACTGGTATCAAAGTCATCGATTTAATTGAGCCTTACGCAAAAGGTGGTAAAATTGGTTTATTTGGTGGTGCTGGTGTAGGTAAAACGGTATTAATCCAAGAGTTGATTAACAATATTGCAAAAGGACACGGTGGACTTTCTGTATTTGCAGGTGTTGGTGAAAGAACACGTGAAGGAAACGATTTACTTCGTGAGATGTTAGAGTCTGGTATTATTAAATATGGTGATGACTTTATGCATTCTATGGAAGACGGAGGATGGGATTTATCTAAAGTTGATAAATCTGAAATGAAAGACTCTAAAGCAACTTTCGTATTCGGACAAATGAATGAGCCTCCTGGAGCTCGTGCTCGTGTAGCACTTTCAGGATTAACTATAGCAGAATATTTCCGTGACGGTGCTGGTGAAGGCCAAGGAAAAGATGTATTATTTTTCGTAGATAATATCTTCCGTTTTACACAAGCGGGTTCTGAGGTATCTGCATTATTAGGTCGTATGCCTTCTGCGGTAGGTTACCAACCAACATTAGCAACCGAAATGGGTGCAATGCAAGAACGTATTACGTCAACAAAAAGAGGATCTATTACATCTGTACAAGCGGTTTATGTACCTGCGGATGATTTAACGGATCCAGCTCCAGCAACAACGTTTGCGCACTTAGATGCAACCACAGTATTATCTCGTAAAATTGCAGAGTTAGGTATCTATCCTGCGGTAGATCCATTAGATTCTACATCGCGTATTTTAACTGCTGATATTTTAGGTGATGAGCACTATGCTTGTGCACAACGTGTAAAAGAGTTATTACAACGTTATAAAGAATTACAAGATATTATTGCCATCTTAGGTATGGAAGAATTATCTGAAGAAGATAAAATGGCTGTAGGTAGAGCAAGACGTGTACAACGTTTCTTATCACAACCGTTCCACGTAGCTGAGCAATTTACAGGTATTCCTGGTGTATTAGTAGATATTAAAGAAACTATTAAAGGGTTTAACCTAATTATGGACGGTGAATTAGATCACTTACCAGAAGCGGCATTTAACCTTAAAGGTTCTATTGAAGAAGCTATTGAAGCTGGAGAAAAAATGTTAGCTGAGGCGTAGCCGAAGCTAATACTGAACTTGCTTCAGTATCTCTTAATTTGAACCTCAGATAAAAACAAAAAGACCCTGAATTAAATTCAGGGTAGTAAAACAAGTTTTACTATGTATTTAGAAATTGTATCACCAGAAGCTACTTTATTTAGTTCAGAAGTTGATTCTGTCGTTGTACCAGGTGTAAATGGTGAGTTTGAGATGTTAACAAATCACGCTCCTATTGTATCCCTCTTAAAAGAAGGTATAATTAGAATTAACACACATACACAAAGTCATTTGGTATTTGATGATTTGCATGCAGAAGTAGTTCCTCATAATGATGATAAAAAGGTGTTATCTGTAAAAATCAATTCAGGAACCCTTGAAATGAAAGATAATAAGCTAATTATTTTAGCGGATTAACTCAATCATAATATGAATTAAAAAAGCGCGAAATATTTTATTTCGCGCTTTTTTTTGTTTTAAATAGACTGGCTTAGTCCTGCAAGGTTTCAATACCTTGTAGGCCGTTTTAAGTCAATAAACCATACCTACAAGGTCAAAAAAAAGACTTTGCAGGATATTATAAAAATGTTTAATACTACCTCATATTTAGAGTTCCAATAAAATCTTAAATTTTACCAGTTAGTTCTTCTCTCTTAAGCCTTATAGCTTTGTTCTAATAGCGATTTATTGAGGGAAGTCGAGCAAGAAATCTAACATCTTACATGCGTTTCACAGCTTCCAATTCCACTTTCAATTCTTGAAACATAGTCATAATACTACTCAATTTTAGTTCCTTTTCATCATACTCTTGGGTATTAATACAACAGGTAAATTCCCAAATTTCTAAAATATTTTCGCGAGGAATTAAATACGGTTGATAGCTTTTATTATCTGAACTTAATAGTAAATTTATGGTGTCTTTTTCTGGAATATAAACGCGCTTATAAACCAAACCATCGTCTTTGGTTAAGATAATATAAGTACGTCCATTTTTTATGTCAGTAATATCTTCTAAAAATTTTGCTACTATAAACGCACCATCTTTTACGGGTAACATAGAATCGCCTTTAATAGGAAAAGCTCTATGTGTACCTGTGGGTAGAAATGGCAATTTAATTTTTTGAAGCTGCTCTATATATTCTGGGTCATCATAGCCAGATAAGTAACCAGCAGATGCTTTTGCAGGTATAATTTCAATTAAATCCTCATTATCTTCATTTACAGTTATAGGAAACAGTACGCGTTTATTTCCTACCTCTATAAATGAAGTATCTATTGCTTTTCGTAAGTCATTCTTTACTAAAATATCAATAGGAATATCAAAGAAAATAGACAGGTCTATTAAACGGTCTATTGGTGGCTCAGAACGTCCTTCTTCATAAGAACCAACCATAGAGCGGCTCCATTTTAGTTCGTCTGCAAAACGTTCTTGAGACATCTTCTTTAGAGCACGTAAATGTTTTATGTTGATTTGAATTGGTTTCATATATACTTCCCACTAAAGTGGTATTATTTTTAGTTTTAACATTATTTACTACAAATATAAGCAACAAAAACTACATATAGTAGCTAATTTTACAATCTGCTTCTAGAAATAATTTAAAGAATATAGAGAAGAGCTGTATTTTAATTTGTTGATGTTTGTTAATCAGCTGTTTGTAATTGAGTTCTAGTTCTTGATTCTTTGTTCTAAAAGTTCCGAAGCTTAGAAAGTCGTTTATTAAACAACAACCTTTTTCACTATGTATTTAAACTGCCACACTTATTACAGCCTTCGTTATGGCACCATAAAACCAGAACAATTGCTTGCTATTGCTTCAGAAAATGGTGTTCAAACACTTGCCTTAACCGATATTAACAGTACGTCTGCTTGTTTGGATGTGATGCGTTTATCCAAAAAGTATAAAATAAAATCCGTGCTTGGTGTCGATTTTAGAAATGGTGCGCAACAGCAGTTTATTCTTATTGCGAAAAACAATCAAGGGTTTCAGAATATCAACGACTATCTCTCTAAGTTTCTTCATAATTCTGAATTACAAATTCCCGAACGACCAGATGAAGATTTAGATGATTGTTTCGTGATTTATCCGTATCAAAACGGCATCAATTTCGAACTAAAACCAAATGAATTTTTAGGCATTACACCTCAAGATCTCAATCGACTCAAATTCTCAAAATGGAATCAATTCAAACATAAATTGGTGGTTTTAAAAACGGTTTCCTTTCAAAATAAAAAAGGATTTAACACACATCGTTTGCTACGTGCCATTGACAACAACACTTTGTTGAGTAAGCTTCCAAAATCGGAAGAAGGAAGCATAAACGATATGATGCTACCTTATAATGAACTGTGCGAAACCTATTCAGAATTTCCAAAACTCATCAATAATACAGAACAGCTTTTAGACCATTGTGAAACCGATTTTAATTTTGAAACGACCGAACCTAAAAATCAAAAACATCTCACTGAAAATGAAAGTTCAGATTATGAATTACTAAAACAATTAACCTACGATGGTATTCCTTATCGTTACGGCACTGAAGTAGACCAAAACGTGTATGACCGCATTGAAAAGGAACTCACCATCATAAAACAAAAAAGCTTTGTGTCTTATTTTCTTATCAATTGGAAAATTTTAGAATACGCGCGAAGCAAAGACTATTACTACGTTGGTCGTGGTAGTGGTGCCAACAGTATTATAGCCTATTTATTGCGAATTACAGATGTAGATCCTATTGAACTCGATTTATATTTTGAACGTTTTATTAATCTTTTTCGGCAAAATCCACCAGATTTTGATCTCGATTTTTCGTGGCGAGACCGAGATGATATTACCAATTATATTTTTGAAACCTTTAAACATACAGCACTTATTGCGGTTTATAACACGTTTAAATTTAAAGCGTCTATTCGCGAATTAGGGAAAGTTTTTGGCTTACCAAAGTCTGAAGTGGATAAACTAACTCGAGGTAAATACAAGGTTAATCAACTCGATAATTTATCGCAACTCGTTATTAAATATGCCGAGTATATTCAAGGGTTTCCTAATTATTTAGGTATTCATGCTGGTGGTATTCTCATTTCCGAGAAACCCATTCATTATTACTGTGCCACATTTATGCCGCCAAAAGGCTTTGCCACAACACAGTTTGATATGGTCGTTGCTGAAGATATTGGTTTGTATAAATTTGATATTCTCAGTCAACGTGGCTTAGGAAAAATAAAAGAAGCTGTAGAAATTATTGACGAAAATTATACAGAGCAACCTCCTATTGATATTCATGATATTAAACGTTTTAAAGAAGACGAGCGCATAAAGGATTTACTACGACATGCCAAGGCTATTGGTTGTTTTTATGTAGAATCGCCAGCTATGCGAATGCTTTTAAAAAAACTGCAAGTGGATAATTATTTGGGCTTGGTGGCTGCAAGTTCTATTATTAGACCTGGTGTTGCCAAAAGTGGTATGATGCGCGAATACATTTTGCGTTACCGTTACCCCGAAAAACGAAAAGAAGCACACCCTGTTTTACAAAAAATTATGCCAGAAACCTACGGCATCATGGTGTACCAAGAAGATGTGATAAAAGTAGCTCACCTATTTGGTGGCTTAGATTTGGGCGAATCTGATATGTTGCGTCGTGGGATGTCTGGAAAATTCCGCTCACGACATGAGTTTTTAAAAGTGAAACAAAAATTCTTCGACAACTGTAAAAAAGATGGTAAACCCGAAGCTTTAGTCGCAGATGTTTGGCGACAAATAGAAAGTTTTGCTGGTTATGCTTTTGCCAAAGGGCATTCCGCTTCCTATGCTGTAGAAAGCTACCAAAGTCTGTTTTTAAAAGCCTATTATCCGTTAGAATACATGACTGCGACCATCAATAATTTTGGCGGATTTTATAGTACAGAACTTTATGTACACGAAGCCAGAATGCACAATGGCACTATTGAAGCACCATGTATTAATCAATCTTTTACGCAAGCCATTATAAAAGGAACAACGATTTATCTCGGCTTTATGTTTTTGCAGTCTCTAGAATCTAAAACCATCAATCGTATACTTAATGAACGTGAAAAAAATGGGATGTTTCAGTCCTTAGATGATTTTATAGAACGTGTGCCAATTTCGATTGAACAAATTTCGGTTTTAATAAAAATTAATGCCTTTCGGTTTACAAAAATCAATAAACGTGAATTGCTTTGGGAAGCGCATTTAAAGATTAGTAAAACCGTAGTCCAAGACGACGTAATTACGCTATTTAAAACCCAAAGGATTAACTATAACACACCAGAATTGCCAAGTACAGATTTAGAAAATGCTTTTGATTCAATTGAATTACTCGGTTTTTCCCTTTGTAATCCTTTCTTTTTGCTAGAAACACCTTCGATTAGTAATTTACGCGCCAAACACTTAAAACAACTAGAAAACCAACTTATTCGTATTGAAGGCTACCTAATTACCATCAAAAACACCAAAACAAGCAACGGAAAAATAATGCATTTTGGAACTTTTTTAGATCGCGATGGCGATTTTTTAGACACCGTTCACTTTCCACCTATTGCTGCCAAATATCCTTTTAGAGGAAAAGGAATTTATAGCATTATAGGTCGTGTAATGCTAGAGTTTGATTGTGTAACGATTGAAGTTTCTAAAATGGAACGTTTAGCCATTATTGAAGACCCTCGTTATGCGGTAAAATCTTTGAATCCTACGTTTCAGAATAAACGAAGTTTTACCGATTTGAAAAGAGCTATTAGTTAAGGAATTTTAAAAACAGTATTTCGTCACTTCGAGTGAATTTGCAAAGCATGAACAAATTTGTATCGAGAAGCTTTCATTAATTATAAGGTTGTCGATACAACCATTTTTTCCGCTTTAGCTGCAAAAATCGCCACTCGAACTGACGTTAATTACGCTTTTATAATAAAGTGGTTAGTTGAATTTCACACCCCTAAAGTCCCCTCTAGGGGACAATTAATAAAAAAATCTTTTAGATTTTTTTATTCGCAACAGTGAGACTGTCCCCTTGAGGGGACTTTAGGGGTGTTTTTTTTTCAAAAACACAAATCCTGTAAGGTTTCAAAAACCTTGTAGGTATAATTAAAAACAGTTTAAAAAACAACATCGCGTTACTTCGAGTGAATTTGCAAAGCATGAACAAATTTGTATCGAGAAGCTTTCATTAATCATAAGGTTCTCGATACAAGCATTTTTTCCGCTTTAGCTACAAAAATCGCCACTCGAACTGACATGAATTTCCCAAATTAAAAAATGAACAACAACCGAAGCATTGTACATATGGATTTAGACACTTTTTTTGTGTCTTGCGAAAGGCATATGGATAGTAATCTTAACGGCAAACCTATACTTATTGGTGGTACTAGCGACAGAGGTGTTGTGGCCTCTTGCAGCTATGAAGCCCGAACTTTTGGTATTCATTCTGCCATGCCCATGCGTATGGCAAAACAATTGTGCCCAGAGGCTATTGTACTTAGAGGAAATTCGGGTATTTATACCAAGTTTTCAAATAGTGTTACCGAGGTCATTAAAGACAATGTGCCGCTTTATGAAAAATCATCTATCGACGAGTTTTACATCGATCTTACTGGAATGGATAAATTTTTTGGTTGCCATAAATTAGCTTCAGAATTACGACAGAAAATTATTAGAGAAACAGGTTTGCCTATTTCCTTTGGCTTATCGCTTAACAAAACGGTGTCTAAAATTGCCACTGGCGAAGCCAAACCCAATAACGAAATCCGAGTGATTCATGGCACTGAAAAGCCATTTTTAGCGCCACTCTCAGTTAAAAAAATTCCGATGGTTGGTAATGTCACTTATAAAGCGTTGTGCGATTTGGGTGTAAAACGCATTCAAACCATACAAGATATGCCTATGGAACTCATGCACAAAGTACTGGGCAAAAACGGATTGGTGATTTGGAAAAAAGCCAATGGCATAGACCATTCGCCAGTAGTGCAATATCACGAGCGTAAATCCATTTCTACGGAACGTACTTTTAATCAAGATACGACAGATGTTACCAAACTGAAAGGTATGGTTGTTGCCATGGCCGAAAATTTAGCGTATCAATTGCGTCGTGGTCATAAATTAACGGCTTGTGTGACGTTTAAGATTCGGTATTCAGATTTTCAAACATATACGCAACAACAACGCATTCCGTATAGTGCCATGGATCATACTATTATTCCTGTGGTCTTGGATTTATTCAAAAAACTGTACCATCGTCGGCTTTTAGTACGACTGATTGGTGTAAAATTTAGTCATTTGGTAGAAGGTGGTCATCAAGTAAATTTATTTGAGGATAATGAAATGCACCTCAACCTAACCAATGCCATGGACAAAATACGCGAACGTTATGGAGACAGAGCTGTAATGAGTGCTGCTGGTATGGGAGCTAAGACCATTAGTCGGTTTAACCCTTTTAATGGTGAGCCACCTCCTTTGTTGCCTAATCGACGTCGTTAGAATTATTTCGCGCCCAACCAAGCATCACGATTTGCTTTAGCATCTTCAGATAAATCATCTAAACTTGAAATAATATAAGACGTATCGGCATCTAAAGTGAGGTTTACAGTACGTTGTTTTCCAAAGCGTTCATAAACCACATCAACGGTTTGATTCGGTTTTACAGTACCTAAAATTTTATTTAAGTCTGAAGTTTTATTAAGTTCAATACCATCAATTTTAAGTAATTTATCTCCTTTTTCGAGACCTGCGGTATAAGCTCCAGAACCAACCATTGTATTATTGGTTATCACTTGATTGTTCAAACGCAATCCGAAAGCAGGCTGGTCTGTATTTTGTTGTAATTGCACACCAACCGTTTTAAACAAGCTTTCAAAATCTGGCATGCCGCTTTTGTAGATATAATTGTTAAAAAAAGTATCACCAAATTCAGCACCAGCATAATCCTTTAAGGTTTGCTGTAAATCAGCAATGGTATAATAGGTTTCCGTTTTTCCGTAGGTATTCCAAATCAATGTCATATAATCATCTAGATTCAGGTTTTCGGCTCTAAGTGATAAATCTAAAGCCAGGCCTAGCATACTGCCATACGAATAGTAAGAGATGAATGTATTGCCGCGATTAATATCATCTACAGAACGTGCCGCATCTACAAACGGAGCTTGGTAACTCATCTCAATAGGATTAAAAAACTGTCGTCCTGGTGAATTCCATACGTAATTAAACGTTCCTGTAAGTCCATTTATATAATCTTCTTGCGCTATAATTCCTGCTCTGGTTAAGGTTAAATCATCATAATAACTGGTAAATCCTTCAGCAAACCAAAGCTCACCACTCATGTTAGCGGCTTCAAAATTAAAGGGCTCTAAACTTTCTGGACGTATACGTTCTACATTCCAGCAATGAAAAAACTCATGACTAACAGTACCAATATTACGATCGGCTCCATCAGCTAAACTTCGTGTGCTGGTGACGATGGTAGAATTACGATGTTCCATACCATCTCCTGTAGCATTAGGAATATAACAGCCTAAAAATGTGTATTCTCCGTAATCGAAAGTTGGTAATTCGCCAAAAACGGCCTTTTGTTGTAAGATTGTTTTCTTAACCTTTTCAAAATAAGCATCAAATTCTGTTGCAGTTCCATTGTGATGCAATGCGAAATTAATCTTTTGACCATCAACCTCAAACGAACGTACCATATGGTCACTAATTTCCGTTGGACTATCCATAAAATACTGTAGGTTGTCAGCGGAATAGGTATTGCCTTCTACGAGCTTTAACTGCGTTGCAATTTTCCAGTTTAGGTCTTCGCGAGGTTTAAATTCAATGTTGAAAATATCGTTTTCCAAGCTCGGAGCATACATAAAGGTTGCTGGCATATTAAGATGCGCGTGCGTCTCATCGATTTGAGCATAAGTACCATCACCATGGTTAGCGTATAAAGTATAGTTGACTATTATAGTGCCATCGTGATTGTTCACGGTCCAAGAATACGGATCTGGACGTGTTGTTTCTAAAGCATTACCCTTCCCGTCTGTAACTTTTACGTTATAAGCATTCTTAGCAAATTCGTGAATAGCATAACGTCCTGGTGAGCTTCTCGACATTCTAAATTCAGCTTCACCGGATTTTAAACCTTTAAAAGTGGCCGTGATCTCAGCTTCATGATGTACTGCATTTTTAAACGAAATGGTATAACTCGTACTCCCACTAGTTGTTGATTCCGTGTCGGAAGTTTTGTCGTCTTTGCAATTCACTAAACATAAAAATGACAATAATAAAATTAGGCTTCGCATCTATTCAATTTTTTAGACACCCAAGATACTAATTTTTAAGACCTTTTAATCCTCTACGTATTCTAATATATCAGCAGGCTGACAATCCAAAGCCTTACAAATAGCTTCTAAAGTTGAAAACCGAATGGCTTTGGCTTTTCCTGTTTTTAAAATAGAAAGATTTGCGGTTGTAATCCCAACTAGTTCAGCAAGTTCGTTACTCTTCATGCCACGTTTGGCTAATATGAGGTCTAAGTTGACTATTATTGGCATAACTATATAGTTAAATCATTTTCTTCTCTTATAACCTTAGTATCTTTAAGTACCGTACTCATTAGCATTAAAAACAATCCCATCGCAATTATTAATAAATAGACCAATGTTTTTTCACTTAAACCAAGTAAAGGGTGCCGTTTAAAAAACATATTGCTCATCTCATCAATAACCCATAAAGCTACTGAAGAAAGAATCATAAGTTTTCCAGAATTGAACATGTCTTTTATGAGTTTAGTATTATAAAAATCATTCTTTAATAACAATTTTGTCGCCTTTCTTAATTTCCAAAGCGCAACGACAAAAACAGCATAAACCACAAGCTTTAAAAAAGAATAACGATAAAGCATGGCTTCAGTTTTATAAATTAATACATCTTCACCTATGCCAATAAAATCTTGTTTTACACCAAAGAGAATCATTGCTAAAACAAAAATCCCTAAACCAATGCTAGCGAGAATAAGGAAAATAATAACATTTAGTATCGTATAAAGTGTTTTTGCTGAGCTCATAATTATCGTTTTACGATAACAAATATATAAAAATTATCGATAAACAATAATTTATTATTAAAAAAGGATAATTATACTAATTAGACCTGTCAGGTTTTTGAAACCTGACAGGTCTCACTATCTTTGAAACATGAAACATCCATAACGCGCTCTTGATCCCCAAAGAAATAATAAAATGGATATACCATGTGACCGATAAAAAACAATAAATATAAACACATGAAACCCAATATCATCATTTCAGAAAGCCCTAGACCTATTTGGCAAATCCCAATTGCTGCATTATTTTTTACTATCGCGACAGCAATTACAATCTTTGCGTTCTATAGGTTAAGCTTTAATGAAGAAGGGTTTATAGCGTTTCTACATCAGTTTAAATCTAGTTTAATTTTTATTGCACCTGGTATTGCTTTTTCCTTGCGAAAAAGTATTCATATCGATATCAAAAACTCAAGATTTAAACCAACTTATAGCGTGGGCCCATTAAAATTTGGATCATGGCAAACTATTAAAAACTATCAATACGTTTCTGTATTTCACCAACCAACAATTGGTGGTGATTATATCTTTGAAGTGAATTTATGGTACGACAACAACAAGCATTTTGAATTGTATGAAGAAAACGATTATAAAGAAGCTTTCCTTATAGGTTACGAGCTCTCCGAACAATTAAACATCGATTTATTAGACGCTACAGTGCCAAATGACTTTAAATGGATTGATAAAGACGAATGGAAAGCTAAAATAGCGTCTGGCAAAATTGATTAACTTCCCTTGAGACCTGTCAGGTTTCTTTAGTGCTGAACTTGTTTCAGTATATAACCTGACAGGTCTCCACTAGAATATAGTATCTTTGCTTCATGCAAGATACCTTTGTTACCATAGCCCGATTCCCTTATTCTACAGAAGCACAAATTGCCAAAGGCCGATTAGAATCCGATGGTATTGAAGTCTTTTTAAGAGATAATCTCACCATAGACACAGATCCTTTAGTGAGTCAGGCTATTGGAGGTGTAAAATTAAAGGTACTTGCTAAGGATGAAGAACAGGCGCGAGAAATTCTAAAATCTATTAAAGCTTATTCTGTAGATAACGAAGGAAATCCTATAGTTTGCCCCAATTGTAAAGGTCAACATATTGAAATGTACACTACTATCACTAATTTCAAATCCTTGATGTCTTTTTTAATTGGTCTACTGTTCTTTACATTGCCTTTTAGTGCACGTTACAAATATAAATGTGAAGATTGCAACACAGAATTTCCTATTAAAGACTAACTACTTCATCGTATGCACGTTTCAACTTTTTAATCACAATAAGCAGTTCGTCTTCATTTAAATGCCCAAATCCAAAACGAATAGCACAGGTATTTATATCTTGGTACAAAATGGTTTTAGGCAGAAATAAATCGAGTTTTTCTGCTTCTTCGGCTAGTTTTACTAACGAAATAGTATGTACAAATTGCAACCATAGCGCTAAACCACCTAAAGGTTTTTCCCAAGTGACAATACCTTCAAAATAGGAGTTTAAATACCTGCACAAACTATCGAGACGTTGTTTATACGTCACGATATTCTTTTTCTTTAACCTATAAATTTCGCCTTCGGAAATGAGCTCAGCAAGCATTTGCTCTTGTATGAGGTCTCCCTGTTTATCTAATAATTGTAAGTAGTTTTTGGCTTCTGAAATAAAATTTTCTGGTGCGACAACAAATCCTGTATGAAAACTGGGAAATAATGACTGCCCTAACTTCCCTAAATAAATGACCATACCATCAGCATCTGCACTTGCCATAGGTAACATCGCAGAACCTTCAAATTGAAAATCATAATCATAATCGTCTTCGATAATGGCAAATCCGTAAGTTTTGGCGAGTTGCAACAATTGCAAACGACGTTTGGCGCTCAACATTACCGTTGTTGGATAATCTCTATGTGCACAGATATACACACAGCGTATGCTTTTCTTTACAAAATGCGTTTTAATATAATCGACATCCAAGCCTTCTTCATCAACCGGAATAGTGCGCATTGTCGCGCCTGCTTCTTGAAAAATCATATTAGCAGCATAATTACTCAACTGCCCAACCAACACCAAATCATCTTGTTTTATGAGCAGTTGTGAAACCATATAAAGGCTCATTTCTGTGCTGCGTGTATTAATTAAGTGCTGTGGATTAATGTGAAATCCTCGTGAGGCATTCAAATAATTACAGAGTTGTGTACTAAAAACAGAAGGTCTTAAAGCAGTGGTTCTATTCCATTTATTAATTAAGGGCTTCCGTTTCATTGCTGCGCTATACCATCTCGAAAATTGATGCACAGGATGCAAGCGCAAATCGGGCTTACCTTCGTTAATAGAATATTTAGCCGTTGTTTCTTGTGCTGTGGAAGCCAAGTGAAACGATTTTTGAAACGGAAAACCAGCGACTTTTGGATAGGTATATGCCTGTTGCAAGTGCTCTGTTGTCGCCTTAATTTTTGCCGTTGAAGCTTCGGGCACTAACACAAAGGTTCCTCTATTCGCTATAATATCTACCCAACCTTGAGACGCTAACTCTTCGTAAATAGCAACAGCCGTATTGCGGTGAATGTTTAATAGCTGACTAAAAACACGAGTTCCTGGCAACTTACTCCCTTTTTCTAAATAGCCACGTTGTATTGCATTGACGATTTGTTGTGCTACTTGAACATATACAGGTTGCACAATAGTTTTATCAAAAGTGATAAGCTGTTTTAGAATTTGACTAACCGGACTATTCATTGTTTTAAAACTGGACTAGTTTAATCGTCCGCGAAGTTACGACTTTTGCAGTGTTAAAATAAAACCATACAAGAACTAAGTTCTATAAAGCCAAAATAAATGAAAACGATTACCGCACTTTTTATATGTATTTTAATGGCGACGAGCCAACTCAATGCACAAGACGCACATCCCATTATAAAAACAGACTCTTTAAGAGAAGTTATTATTACCTCAACACGAATTGACCTACCCTTTAAAGACAATTCCCGTACCATAAATATTATCACCTCTGCAGATATTAAAAATAGTGCTGCTGTGACCATTTCAGATGTATTACAGCAAGTCGCAGGAGTCGATGTTAGACGTCGTGGTACTGGAGGAAGTCAGGCTGATTTATTCATTAGAGGTGGTGGTTTTGATCAAACCCTATTATTAATTGATGGTATAAAAATGGATGATGCACAAACAGGACATCACACCTTAAATGCCGCTTTACCATTAGAAGTTATTGAGCGAATCGAAATCATAAAAGGACCTGCTGCACGTATTTTTGGTCAAAATGCCTTTACAGGTGCTATTAATATTGTGACGAAAACGACCTTAGATAATTCGGTTTCGGCAACTATTGAAACAGGTTCTTTCGGTCAGCTTAATGGATCGGTTACAGTAGGAAGCGAATTAGAAAACTCAACACATCTGCTTCATGTTGGTAGAATGACGTCGGAAGGCTATACCGATAATACAGACTATGATAACTCTAGTTATTTCTTAAAAGGTACGTTTAATAAGAACAAGCAAGCGATTGAAATGATTAGTATGTTTTCGGAACGAAAATTTGGTGCCGAAAATTTTTACACCACCAATCCTACTTTCAAGGAATACGAAGAAACCCAGAACAGTTTAATTGCCTTCACAACGAAATTTCAATCCGAAAAACTAAAAATACAACCGCGTATCTATTGGAAACGCAACCAAGATATATTCCTTTTGAGACGTTTTGAACCTGAATTTTTTAGAAATATCCACGTGTCGAATAAAATTGGAGCAGAGGCAAATGCATCATATACATCTAAACTTGGTATCACAGGATTTGGAATAGATATGTCTAAAACCTACTTACGAAGTAATAATTTAGGTCAACGTCAGCGTTTTATGACCACATTATTTTTAGAACATAGATTTCAGTTTGTCGATAACCGATTAGATATTACGCCTGGTGTGGCAATGACGTATTTTTCGGATTTTAAATTTAATGCCTTTCCAGGATTAGATATTGGTTTCGATATTACCAATAACCTAAAAGCCTACGGAAACATTGGGTTTACCTACAGAATTCCAACCTATACCGATTTGTATTACACGGATCCAGGAACTTTAGGAAATGAGAATTTAGAACCAGAAGAAGCCTTTGCACAAGAAATAGGTGTAAAATACAACGCTCAAAATTTTAGAACCAGTTTATCTGTTTTTAATAGAGATGCTACCAACTTAATTGATTTTATAAGGCCAAACAGTACCGAAGACGTTTATACAGCTACTAACATTGCTGAAGTTAATACCAAAGGTTTAGAGTTTGATGCGTCTTATTCCTTTAAATTGAATGACTTCAATCAAACCTTAGCTTTTGGCTATGCCTATTTAGAAGATGACATTTTAGAACAAAACGAGGAACTTTCGCGTTATGCTTTAAATACTTTAAAGCATCATTTTACCACACGATTAAGTACTAAATTATTCAAAAATATACGCCAAAATATCATTTACAAATATGCCGAACGTACCACAGGACAAACCTATAATGTATGGGATGCTTCGGTTGTTATAACCTTAAAGCAAGTCGAGTTTTCTATAACGGCAAACAATATTTTTAATGCCGATTATATAGAATCTGGTTTTACACCAATGCCACCAAGTAATGTGTTGTTTGGCTTGCGTTATAAATTCCTTTGAAAAAACCAATAGGTCATCTTTTTTGCATCTACAATTTCAGCAAAAACCAATTAAGCAGTCGTATCATCCTTTTTTCACAAAAGCCATCTCATTTTTCCTCAAAATTCTGTAAATTCGCAGACTTATAAGAAAACAGAATAATGAGTATAAAGTTCCCTGAATATAAAGGACTTAACTTGCCAAACGTTGCAGACGAAATCGGTAACTATTGGGAAGCTAATAATATCTTCGATAAAAGTGTAACTACAAGAGAAGGAAAATCACCTTTTGTGTTTTTTGAAGGACCACCTTCTGCAAACGGTTTACCTGGTGTTCACCACGTTTTAGCACGTGCGATTAAAGATATTTTTCCACGTTATAAAACCATGAAAGGTTTTCAAGTGAAACGAAAAGCAGGTTGGGATACACATGGCTTACCAGTTGAGCTTGGTGTAGAAAAAGAATTGGGGATCACCAAAGAAGATATTGGAACTAAAATTACTGTAGAAGCGTATAACGAAGCCTGTAAAAAAGCCGTTATGCGTTATACAGATATCTGGAATGACCTCACCAAAAAAATGGGATATTGGGTGGATATGGATAATCCGTATGTGACCTACAAGTCCAAATACATGGAAACGGTTTGGTGGTTGTTAAAGCAGATATACGACAAAGATTTAATATATAAAGGCTACACTATTCAGCCGTATTCGCCGAAAGCAGGAACAGGTTTAAGTTCACATGAGCTCAATCAACCGGGAACTTACCAAGATGTTACAGATACAACGGTAGTTGCTCAGTTTAAAGCCAATGCAGATTCGTTACCAGATTTTCTTCAGAATGAAGGTGATATTTTCTTTTTAGCTTGGACGACCACACCTTGGACACTTCCTAGTAACACAGCGTTAACGGTTGGACCAAAAATTGAATACGTTTTAGTTGAAACTTACAATCAATACACCTTTAAACCAATGAATGTGGTCTTGGCTAAGAATTTAGTCAACAATCAATTTGATGGTAAATTTAAACGTGTTGAAACAAAACAAGAATTAATAGACTACAAGGAAGGCGATAAAAAGATTCCTTATTTCGTAGTTAAAGATTTCGTTGGAAAAGATTTAGTAGGAATAACCTACGAGCAAATATTACCATACGCTTTGCCAAACGATAATCCTGAAAATGCGTTTAGAATCATTTCTGGTGATTTCGTAACGGTTGAAGATGGTACAGGAATCGTACATACAGCACCAACTTTTGGAGCCGATGATGCCTTGGTTGCAAAACAGGCTTCACCAGAAATTCCACCTCTTTTAGTAAAAGATGATAATGGTAATTTAGTGCCATTGGTAGATTTACAAGGGAAGTTTAGACCTGAAATGGGCGAATTTGCAGGTAAATATGTAAAGAACGAATATTATGATGATGGCGAAGCACCAGAGAAATCTGTAGATGTAGAATTAGCCATTAAATTAAAGATTGAAAATAAAGCCTTTAAAGTTGAAAAATATAAGCACAGTTACCCAAACTGTTGGAGAACTGATAAGCCAATCTTATACTATCCTTTAGATTCGTGGTTTATAAAAATCACAGATGTAAAAGGTAGAATGCATGAGTTAAATACCGGAATTAACTGGAAACCTGAATCTACAGGAACGGGGCGTTTTGGTAATTGGTTAGCAAATGCCAACGACTGGAATTTATCACGATCTCGTTTTTGGGGTATTCCATTACCAATCTGGAGAACAGAAGATGGTAAAGACGTCATATGCATTGGTTCTGTTGCCGAATTGAAAGAAGAAATGGCAAAGTCTGTGAAAGCAGGCATTATGTCTGAAGATATCTTCTCTGAATTTGAAGTCGGGAACATGTCTGAAGAGAATTACGAAAGCATTGATTTACATAAAAATGTAGTTGATAAAATTGTGTTAGTTTCAGCATCAGGTCAACCCATGAAACGCGAGAGCGATTTAATTGATGTTTGGTTTGATTCTGGTTCTATGCCTTATGCACAATGGCATTATCCTTTTGAAAACAAAGAAAAAGTTGATGATACTTGGAGAAAGGCAGATTTTATTGCCGAAGGTGTTGATCAAACAAGAGGTTGGTTCTACACGCTTCATGCTATTGCAACAATGATTTTTGATGATGTTGCGTATAAAAACGTCGTTTCAAATGGCTTGGTTTTAGATAAAAACGGACAAAAGATGTCTAAGCGTTTAGGAAATGCTGTTGACCCTTTTGAAACCCTATCAAAATACGGAGCAGATGCCACACGTTGGTACATGATTAGTAATGCTAACCCTTGGGATAATTTAAAGTTTGATAGTGATGGTATTGCCGAGGTGAGTCGTAAATTCTTCGGCACACTTTATAATACCTATTCATTCTTTACGTTGTATACAAATATTGATGGTTTTGATTATAGTGAAGCCGATATTCCATTAGAAGAGCGACCAGAAATTGACCGTTGGATTTTATCCGAATTAAATACCTTAATTCAAAAAGTAGATAAATACTATGAAGCTTACGAACCAACAAGGGCAGCACGTGTAATTTCAGATTTTACACAAGACTATTTGAGTAACTGGTACGTGCGTTTAAGCAGAAGACGTTTTTGGAAAGGCGATTACCAAGCTGATAAAATTTCGGCATACCAAACACTGTATACGTGTATGGAAACCATTGCGAAGTTAGGCGCACCAATTGCACCTTTCTTTATGGACCGTTTGTATTTAGATTTAAATGCTGTTACGAAAAAAGAAACATTTGATAGTGTCCACCTTGCAGATTTTCCAATAGCTAACGAAAGTGCTATAGATAAAGTTTTAGAACGCAAAATGGAGAGTGCTCAAACCATATGTTCATTAGTTTTATCGTTGAGAGCTAAGGAGAAGATTAAGGTACGTCAGCCCTTACAGAAAATCATGATTCCTGTAGATAATAAGCAGCAAAAAGAAGAAATTGAAGCTGTCGCAGATTTAATTAAGCACGAAGTAAACATAAAAGACATAGAACTCTTAGAAGACGCTTCAGATATTTTAGTAAAACAAATAAAACCAAACTTTAAGGCTTTAGGTCCTAGGTTCGGAAGGGATATGAAATTAATAGCAAATGCAATAAAAGAACTTACTGCAGATGATATTAAAACTATTGAACAAAAAGGTAATTTAGAATTAGTAATTAACGAAAAAACTGTTATCTTAGTTTTGGAAGATGTAGAGATTACATCGCAAGATATAGAAGGATGGCTTGTAGCGAATGAAGGTGCATTAACAGTGGCTTTAGACGTTACCATCAACGAAGATTTACGTAAAGAAGGGATTGCAAGAGAGCTTGTAAATCGTATTCAAAATTTACGAAAAGATTCAGGATTTGAAGTTACAGACAGAATTGATGTTCAGCTTCAAAAAGATGATCAAATTATTGAGGCCGTTTCTTCAAATGAAGCGTATATTAAATCTGAAACCTTAACCGAAGAATTACAAATTATGGACACAATAAATAATGGTATAGAGATTGTATTTGATGAGGTCAATACCAAATTATTTATTCAAAAACATTAATAATATGAGTACAGAAACGAACAACCGATATTCTGATAAAGATTTAGCAGAATTTAAAGCGATACTTCAAGATAAAATACAAAAGGCAGAACATGATTTGCAACTTATAAAAAGTGCTTACATGAATGACTTTGATAACGGAACGGATGATACATCACCAACGTTTAAAGCTTTTGAAGAAGGTAGCGCAACAATGAGTAAAGAAGCCAATTCAGCTTTAGCTATTCGTCAAGAAAAGTTTATTCGCGATTTAAAAAATGCGATTATTCGTATTGAGAATAAAACATATGGAGTATGTCGTGTTACGGGAAAATTAATTAACAAAGACCGTTTAAAGTTAGTGCCTCACGCAACACTGAGCATTGAAGCAAAAAATATGCAGTAATATTCCTGCTACTTGTGCTGAACTGGTTTCAGTACAGTAGGAACCGCATTAATTGAGCATCTATTTTGAATAAAAACAACACTATAAAGCCTTGGGATTTTAATTTCAAGGCTTTTTTTATGCTTATCGGTTTTCTTTTTGTAGCACTGTCTTTACAAGCTCAAAATGTGCTTGAAAAGGAACTAACGGCAGAGCGTATAGATAGTATTGTAATTGATGGCAATCAAATTTTTAAAATTACAGTTGTAACATCAAAGACTAATCAAATTAAAATAGTGTCTACTTTAGATGGTGAGTATCAAAATGAATTTCAAGTGGTAATGCGTGAAAATAATCACACGCTTTATTTACATTTAGAGCATTTGTCATTTTCAGAAATCCCAGACGATAAGCGAAACGCACACAAGGTGATTGCTGCCACCTTACAATTAGAAATCCCTGAAGAACGCTCTTTAGATATTGTGAGTGATATTGGTTCTGTTGATTTAAGTGGCACTTTTAATTCGCTGTATATACAACTATCTCGAGGGAGATGTTATGTTGAAGCTGATACAAAAACAGCCACGATAAATACGTTAGATGGTGATATTATTGTTGTGACTGACAATGCTGCTGTTACAGCCAATTCTAATCATGGAAAAATTACTGTAGATGAATTTTATAATGCAATTTCAACCTGGAAATTGAAATCTATTAATGGAAATATTACAGTTGAAAAGCCAGATTAAACCTTTATTTTTGTTTAAAACCAATAGATGTCTTTAAAGAAAGCTTCAATTATTATTCTTATTATTTTACTGATTGATCAAATTAGTAAAATTTATATAAAAACGCATTTTCAATTGGGTGAAAATGTAACCGTTTTTTCATGGTTTAATATTGCCTTTATAGAAAATGATGGCATGGCTTGGGGAACAAAATTGAGTGATTTTACGTCGTTGATTTCAGATGAAACCGCAAAATTAACCTTAACCTTATTTAGAATTGTTGCTGTTACAGGCATTGCATTTTGGCTATTAGATGTTACTAAAAAGAAAAAATCTAAAACCTTAATTTTTGCTATTTCAATTATTTTCGCTGGTGCTTTAGGTAATATTATAGACTCTGTATTTTATGGTGTGTTGTTTAATGATAGTGTGATGCAAGTCGCTACATTTTTACCAGAAGAAGGTGGTTATGCTAAGATGTTTCATGGTAATGTGGTAGATATGCTTCATTTTCCGATTTGGAGTGGAGTCATGCCAGAGAACTTACCGTTGATTGGAGGAAAATACTTTTCGTTTTTTGATCCTGTTTTTAATATAGCTGATATGGCGATTAGTACAGGAATTGGTATTTTAATTGTGTTTAATAAGAAGGCTTTTGAAGAGCCTAAAGAGCAATCTAAAACTGAAACACTTGATTCGGAGTCACACAATAATCCAACTTAATATCCTCTTCTGAAGCATCAAAAACTTCATTGTCAGCTTCAAAAAAAGACAAGCCGATTTTTAAAGTTTCTGGTTTGCATTGTGCTAAAAACCGATCGTAGAATCCTTTTCCGTAACCCACTCTGTTTCCTGTTTTATCATAGGCTAAAAGTGGTACAAAAACTACTTCTAATTGTGATGCTTGTATTGCTATACCATCAACAGGTTCTGGAACATTATAGGTGCTTTTTATTAGCCTTGTATTGTCGGTTAACAAAAAATGCGTCATACTGTAATCTTTAATATGACTTTTTGAAATGATGATATTCTTATCCTTTCCGGCTAAAATATTAAGGATATAATCTGTGTTAATTTCTTTTTGTTCTTCAATCGTTAAAAAAACATGGTAGAAGGATTTGTTCCAAATATCTAAAGTCAGCAACTTGTTGGCAATTTCAACGCTAAAATCATCAACTTGAGTGTCGGATAATTGTTGACGTAAATTCTTATATTTTTTTCTTAATACTGCCTTTGTCATCAGTTTTCAATTTCGGTTGAAATATGGAAAATAGCATCACCTTGATAGATTATTGGCGATTCATTTACATTAAAAATATACCCTGTATTTGGTGCTTTTACAAAATAATTAAAGCTGCCATAAGGATCTGTTATATTACCTAAGACGTCCCCTTTAGTTACTTTTGCATTGATTTTTACTGTGGCTTTAAACATGCCAGAATATTTAGCTCTTAACCATTTACTTTCTTCAATAACTACAGCATTAACCTTAGGTTGAGACACTTTATATTTAGACCTTAGCATGCCTAAATGGTGTAAAACACGTTTAGCTCCATTAACACCAGTATTGGTAATATTAGAGTGAATGTTAAACGATTTTCCTCCTTCAAACAACAACATAGGCACACCTGCTTTATCACATGCGTTTCTAAAGGTTTTATTTAGATTTTGAGAATAGTATATAAAAGGAGCTCCAAACACATGCGCCAATTCTGTAAGGCGAGCATCATCTTTTACAATTCTAATTTGTGCTGCATTAAACCGGTCTGATCCACCAGTGTGAAAATCCATAGCGAAATCTACATGTGGTACTAGTTCTGTCATTACAAAGTTTGCTACTCTACTGGCTAATGACCCTTTGGCATTGCCGGGAAACACACGATTTAAATCACGACCATCTGGAAATTTACGATCCATATTTAAAAACCCAAAAACATTAATCACAGGGACACAAATGGTGGTCCCCGTTTTTGGTTTATTAATACCTTTGGCAATAATTTGTCTTACAATCTCTACTCCATTAACTTCATCACCATGAATACCTGCCGTCATTAAAACTGTTGGACCAGGTTTTTTAGATCGTTCAATTATAATAGGAACTTCGAGTGTGTTTCTAGTGTGTAGTTTTGCAACTTCAAAGGTTACTGTAACACCTTTGCCAGGAGCAACTTCGACACCTAAAATATTTAAAATATCTTTTGGCATGATTTGGGTTAATTTCTGTTTCGTTCAATAAAAGTAATAATAGCTTTAGCTATATTTTTTTGCGTTGCGCCTTCAATACCTTCGAGTCCTGGAGTAGAATTAACTTCTAATAATAATGGACCACGAGAAGACTGTAGCATATCTACACCACAAACAGGTAGTTTTAAAACTTTGGCAGCTCGCATTGCTAAATTGAGTTCGTCGTGATTTAATTTTATGATATTGGCAGAACCACCACGATGTAAATTAGATCTGAATTCTCCTTCTTTTCCTTGGCGTTTCATAGCTCCAACTACTTGGCCATCTACCACTAAGGCTCTTAAATCTGCACCTTTTGCTTCTTTGATATATTCTTGAACAATCACTCTAGCCTGTAAACCATTAAAAGCCTCTAAAACAGATTCTGCTGCATTTTTAGTTTCGGCTAAAACCACACCAAGCCCTTGTGTACCTTCAAGTAATTTTATAATTACAGGAGTACCACCTACATAATCAATAACTTCAACAACATCTCTAGAGTAGTTAGTGAAAACAGTTTTAGGCATACCAATTCCTGCTTTACTTAAACGTTGTAAGCTTCTCAACTTATCGCGCGAACGTGTTATCGCATCTGAAGAAGCAATGGTAAAAACACCCATTTCTTCAAACTGTCTTACAAGTGCACAACCGTAAAATGTTACAGAGGCACCAATTCTAGGGATTATAGCATCAACATAATCTAAATAGCGATCCTTATAGTAAATGGTTGGTTTTTCCTTTTCTATTATGATATCACATTTTAAAGGATCAATGATTTCAACTAAATGACCGCGCTTTTCTCCCTCTTCAACAAGACGTCTTGTGGAGTAAAGTTCGGGGTTTCGTGAAAGAATGACTATGTTCATTTAATGGTGTTTTGTTTATGGGATTGATTCTTTAAATCGACATCTACCAAAAATTTGTTTTTCAAAAATTGGCGACCTATTAATACTGGGAATTTCATATCGTCTCTAGTGCTTAAAGTTAAGTTAATCTTATAACTTTTTCCAAAGAATACAACGGTTGTTTTAATTTTGTAGCGGTTTTCCTTGTAGCCGTTACTGCTTTTTACGTCTGTATAAGTGTAGGTGTTAAAAACAACTTCTTCACTTTTAAAATTAGGATGACCTTTACTTTCAAAAATACAATAAAGTTTATCGTTTTCTTCTCTAATTTTAGAGCAGTGAATTGCAGATGTATATGCACCAGTATCGATTTTTACATCAATAGTATTTAGCTTTAATTCTGGAAAGTCAACCCTATCAATACGTCCTAAAACTTTTTTTGTCATAAATTAAATATATAAAAAGTGGCACAAGGTAATGATAAAGTGACTGAAAATTACACGAATATTTTTATGAATTCTTACCTTTGGTTAAATGCCAGAATCTACTTTAGACATACAGATAAAAACGCTTCCTCATCAACCTGGTGTCTACCAATATTTTGATGCAGACGATCGTTTAATTTATGTTGGAAAAGCTAAAGATATAAAAAAACGGGTGAGTAGTTATTTTACCAAGCATCACGATTATGGTAAAACTCGTGTCCTGGTTAAGAATATCGTATCGGTAAAACATATTGTTGTAGAAACGGAAAATGATGCGTTATTGCTTGAGAATAACCTCATAAAAAAGTATAAACCCAAATACAATGTCTTATTAAAGGACGATAAATCGTATCCTTGGATTTGTATAAAAAAAGAACGTTTTCCAAGAGTATTTCCAACACGTCGTGTTATTAAAGATGGTTCAGAATATTTTGGACCATACACAAGTATGAAGACGGTAAAAACACTTTTAGGTTTAATAAAAGGCTTATATCAATTACGAACTTGTAATTATGATTTATCTGAAGCTAAAATCGAAGCCGGAAAATATAAAGTCTGTTTAGAATACCATTTAGGGAATTGTAAAGGAGCTTGCGAAGGTTATGAAACTGAAGACGAATATCACGCTAATATAATTGCCATTAGAGAACTATTAAAAGGAAATTTTAAAGATTCCTTGCAGCAATTTAGAATACAAATGAAGCAGCATGCAGAAGCCATGCAGTTTGAAGATGCTCAGAAAATAAAAGAAAAATTAGAGGTTTTAGAAAATTATCAGGCTAAGTCTACCATTATAAATCCTAAGATAAGTAATGTCGATGTGTTTTCGATAGTTAGTGATGAATCTTACGCTTACGTCAATTTTTTACAGTTAAGTTACGGTTCCATTATTAGGTCGCATACCTTAGAGTTGAAGAAAAAACTACAGGAAACAGATGTCCAACTATTAGAACTAGCAATTACTGAAATCAGACAGCGTTTCAATTCCAATTCAAAAGAAATTTACGTACCTTTTCAAGTGAATTTAGGTGATGAAATAAAGGTAACAATTCCTAAGCTTGGTGACAAAAAGAGTATTTTAGAGTTATCCATTCGAAATGCGAAGTATTTTAGAATGGATAAGTTAAAACAAGTAAAACTTGTAGATCCAGATCGCCATGCCAACCGAATAATGGCGCAAATGAAAGCCGATTTGCGTTTAAGTGAAGAACCAAGACATATTGAATGCTTTGATAACTCTAACATTCAAGGTACAAATCCTGTGGCTGCCTGTGTGGTTTTTAAAAACGGAAAACCGAGTAAAAAGGATTACCGTCATTTTAATATAAAAACCGTTGAAGGGCCAGATGATTTTGCTTCAATGGAAGAAGTGGTGTACCGACGATACAAGCGCTTATTAGATGAAGACCAACCATTACCGCAACTTATTATTATAGATGGAGGAAAAGGGCAATTGTCATCATCGTTAAAAAGTTTAGATATTTTAGGCTTACGTGGAAAAATTGCAATTATAGGAATCGCAAAACGTTTAGAAGAATTGTTTTATCCAGATGATCCAATTCCGTTATATTTAGATAAAAAAAGCGAGACCTTAAAGATTATACAACAATTACGAAATGAAGCCCATCGTTTTGGAATTGAACACCATAGAAACCGAAGAAGTAAAGGAGCGTTAACTACGGAATTAGAGAATATTTCAGGGGTAGGAGAACAAACTATTATCGACTTAATGAAACAGTTTAAAACCGTTAAACGCATTGCCAATGCCAAGTTAGATGAGCTTGAAGCGGTTGTAGGAGTTTCTAGAGCAAATAAAGTATATAATTATTACCATAAGGAATAATTTAAAAAACCGAAAGGTTTATCATGACATTGAAACACATCATATTATTTGTATTTATAATTACGCTTTGTTCAGTAAACGCGCAGAAAAACACAGCCGATTCTGAACCAAAAGTAGGTTTAGTATTAAGTGGAGGTGGAGCCAAAGGTTTTGCTCATATTGGAGTACTAAAGGTTATTGATAGTTTAGGGATAAAAGTAGATTATATCGCAGGTACAAGTATGGGAGCCATTATAGGCTCGTTATACGCAACAGGGTATACTGGGAAACAATTAGAAGTTATATTTAAGGAGCAAGACTTTGATGTGTTGATAAATGATGAGTTTTCTAGAGCTTCTAAGTCATTTTACGAGCGCGAAAATGCACAGAAATACGCCGTTAATTTACCCTTTGATAATTTTGATATCACCTTACCTTCAGCTTTGTCTCGTGGACAAAACGTTTATAATTTACTATATCACTTAATGCTTCCTGTTAATGATATTCATGACTTTAGCAAATTACCAATTCCATTTTTTTGTATCGCAACTAATATAGAAACTGGTGAGTCTTTACTTATGGAAGAAGGTCGATTAGCAGAAGTGGTTTCGGCTAGTGGTGCATTGCCTTCCTTGTTTCAGCCTGTAGAAATTGATGATGCTATTTTAATTGATGGTGGTGTTACTAATAATTTTCCGGTTGAAGAATTACGGGCAAAAGGTATGGATGTCATAATAGGAGTGGATGTTCAAGATGACTTAAAGGATCGTGAATCCCTTAAGTCTGCACCAGAAATTTTGTTACAGATTAATAATTTCAGGACAATAAATGCCATGAAAAGTAAGGTGGAATTAACTGATATTTATATTAAACCAGACATAACAGATTATACTGTGATTTCGTTTGATGAAGGCAATGACATCATTAAACATGGTGAAGTAGCGGCAAGAGAGCAACTTGCTAAACTACATGAGGTGAAAGTAAAACAACCAAATTTTACGAAGCCAAAAGGTGTAGAAATATTAGATAGTTTAAGGATTACTAATATTTCCTTAAAAGGAAATGAACGTTACACTAGGGCCTTTATGATTGGTAAGTTAAAACTTAAAGATGATGAGAAAATTGGCTACGCCGATTTAAAACAAGGTATAAACAACCTAATTGCAACGAATAACTTTGACACGTTTAGATATTATCTAGAACCTACAGATAAGGAATCAGAGTTTAAACTTATTGGTAATATTAATGAGTCTGAAACGACCACATTTCTGAGATTAGCTATTCATTACGATCGCTTATATAAAAGTGCATTACTTGCTAATCTAACCAAAAAGAAGTTGTTACTTAATAATGATATTGCCTCCTTAGATGTTATTTTAGGTGATAATCCTAGATATAATTTTGATTATTTTATTGATAAAGGATTTTATATCAGTTTAGGAATCAAATCGCGTTTCAATAAGTTCAACAAAAACGTAAACCCTAGATTAGCTATAGAAGAAGGCTCACCTTTATTAACTGGTTTGAATAAAATTGATGCTAAAATTTCTGATTTTACGAATCAAGTGTATTTACAAACCATATTTAGGAAGGATTTTGCGTTGCGTTTAGGGGTAGAACATAAGCGTTTAAAAATAACCTCAGAAACCATTATCGATGAAGAAGAGGAAAGTAGATCTGTTTTCGAAAACACAGATTATTTAAGTGTCTATGGTAATTTAAAATTTGATAATTACGATAATTTTTATTTTCCAAAAAATGGATTCTATTTTAATGGGACTTTTCATCTATATCTAGATGCTTCGGGTTTTAATAAGGATTTTATGAATTTTTCTATAGCAAAAGCAGATATTGGTTATGCCTTTAGTTTTAGTGATAAACTTGCTTTAAAAACGGAAGCTAATGGTGGTTTTAAGATTGGGGACATTTCTACAAACTCTTTGGGATTTGCAATGGGAGGCTATGGCTATAATTTTATAAATAATTTCTATTCCTTTTACGGTTATGACTATTTAACCTTAACAGGAGATAGTTTTGTAAAGTCTACGCTAACTTTAGACTATGAAATCTATAAAAAGCACCATATTATATTTGCTGCCAACTTTGCTAATATTGGCGATGGACTTTTTGAATCAGGCAATTTTTTTACAGCTCCTAACCATAGTGGTTATGCTCTTGGCTATTCTTTAGAAACGTTTTTAGGGCCGTTAGAAGGGAAGTATACGTATTCACCAGAAACTGGCGCTAGCTCGTGGCTTTTTAACCTTGGCTATTGGTTTTAATTTGCTGAAAATTCAGCAAAAAAAAAGAGACTATCCTTATAGACAGTCTCTTAATATATTTAAAAATAGTTATTATCTATTCTTGAGTTTCTTCTGCTGCTGGTGCATCAGTTCCTTCTGCTCCTTCAGCTTCTTCTTCATCGTCATCTGCATCTACAATAGCTAATCTGCTACGTCTTACTTGACATACTACAGTATTATCTGGGTGTAAGAATTTGTAATCTTCGTTTTCTAATTCTGTAATATAGAATTTACTACCGATTTTTAATGGAGTAATATCAATCTCAATAAAATCTGGTAATTTTGAAGGGATAGCTTTTACTCTAAGTTTACGATATGGCATTCTTAAGTTACCACCATTCATTACACCTTTAGAAGATCCTACGATTTGAATAGGAATTTCCATTGTAATTTCTTTGTTTTCGAATATCTGATAGAAATCTATGTGTGAGATTCTGTCAGTAACAGGGTGAAATTGAATGTCTTGCATTACTGCATTGATTTTTTCACCGTTATCTAAGACAATCACAACTGTATGTGCGCTAGCAGTATATACAAGTTTTGAGAAAGCTAATTCTGGTGCCGAGAAATGGAATGCTTTGTCTCCTCCGTATATAACGCAAGGAACCTGACCAGCATTACGTAAGGCTTTAGTTGCTTTTTTGCCTACGCTTTCTCTTTGAGATCCGTTAATTGTAATTGATTTCATTTTTTGAAATGTTTTATTAAAGTTTTAATTCCCTCATTTTGAGGGCTGCAAATTTAGAAATTTTAAATGAAAATACTAGTGTTAGTTCACTATTTTTTAATACTGCCAGTTTTATTGAAGGCTCGTCCTAATATCAACATTAAAAATTAATAATATAAAAGCGGATTACATTACAAATTTACTACTAATAGATTTGTTGTGATGTACATTATACATGACATCTGCAAACAAATCAGAGCAACTTAAAACGCGTATTTTCTTACTTTCTTGTTTTAAAGGAATAGAATTAGTTACAATTAATTCTTCTAGTTTAGAGTTTTCTAATTTTTCGTAAGCGTTTCCAGATAAAATTGGATGTGTACAAATAGCTCTTACACTTAGTGCACCACGTTCCATCATAAGGTCTGCAGCTTTAGTTAGTGTACCTGCTGTGTCTACCATGTCATCTACTAAAACTACATTTTTGCCTGTAACATCTCCAATTAATTCCATATGCGAGATTACATTAGCTTTAGCACGTTGCTTGTAACAGATTACAACATCGCTTTTTATAGCTTTAGAATACGCATAAGCACGTTTAGAACCTCCCATATCTGGAGAAGCAATAGTTAGGTTGTCTAAATTTAGGCTTCTTAAATACGGTAAAAATATGGTTGATGCGAATAAGTGATCCACAGGTTTCTCGAAAAATCCTTGAATTTGATCCGCATGTAAATCCATTGTAATAATCCTTGTGGCACCGGCAGCTTCTAACATTTTAGCCACTAATTTTGCAGCGATAGGCACTCTAGGTTTATCTTTTCTGTCTTGTCTTGCCCATCCAAAATATGGCATAACAGCTGTGATATGTCTTGCAGAAGCCCGTTTTGCTGCATCTATCATTAATAGCATTTCCATTAGATTCTTTGGGCCAGGATGTGTAGATCCTATAATAAAAATACGTGTTCCTCTAATAGATTCTTCGTAAGATGGCTGAAATTCTCCATCGCTATAAGTCGATGTAATTACCTTACCTAGTTTAACTCCGTAGGTCTCAGCTATCTTTTCTGCAAGGTAAGTGCTTTGTGAACAAGCAAAAATTTTGGCTTCTGTGGTTTCGTATGGCATTTGTTGTCAGTTATTTAGTGGGTGTTGTGTTGGGTTTTTTATACGCATCAAATTTAGAAAATTATTTTACTACAAAAAGCATAAAACCTACTAATTTTAATAGTTTGACAGAAATATTTTTCTATTTTTGCAATCCGAAATCGCTCAAGTGGTGGAATTGGTAGACACGTTGGATTCAAAATCCAATGTCGCAAGACGTGCGGGTTCGATTCCCGCCTTGAGTACTAGAAAACCCTTAAGGTTAATTAACCTTAAGGGTTTTATGTTTTTTAGAGTTAGTATTGGTTACAGTAGATATCAAAAATTTGTAATCATACGTTAGGAATAGTTTAGAGCTAAACTTCAAAATACTAAATTCATTTCACAATAATTTTTTTAACCTGATTATAAAGATTTAGAAAATAAATACCTCTAGCGAAGCCTTTTATGGTTATAGTATTATTGGCAGGATCAAAGTTTCCTTTTGCCATTACAGAGCCATGTATATTAGTAATAGTGTAAGTGGTAATGTCAGTGATATTGCTATTAATATAAATAAAGTCTGTCGTTGGGTTCGGATAAACGTTAATAGAAGTTATATCATTTTCAAAAGTTTCAACACTTAAAAGGTTATCAAAATAGATGTCTAAATAATCTAAACGGTTGAGTAACCAATTATCCATATATGTTTTTGAGGCTTCATCATAGTCATAGTTTTGCCAAATTAAACGCTCTCTTGCGTAGACCAAATTATCCTTTAATAAGTTATAATTTCCGGTTAGTCTAGAGTTTAAGGCTTCAGTGCTTAGCACTCCTAATCTAAGTTCAAACCAACGTTCTGCAATCATATTACCCATTGCTTCATCTGGTGTGAGGTGAATTAACCTATTAAACAGACCGTTCGATAAAATATCATCGGTTATATTGTCATTATTTCCAAACCAATTTGTGCCAAAGACACCATCTAAATCCCATGGTGCAAAGAAATAGGGTTCATCCTGATTATATTTTGCCGTATATAAATTTTTCCCGGTATTGTCTGTAGCACGAAGAAGGTTTAGAAAAATAAAATAATCAAAAGCATTTTCAAGTTTTAATTTTTCGCCAATTTCATCTCTAAAATCTTGAAGGTTTGAATTGATAACAAAGTCGGTAAAGTCATAGAGATTTTCCCAATCTATAGCATCATCTGGATCGGGAAGCTTTAACTCATAATCACCCCAAATATCACTTGTATTATCATAATCTAGAAGCTCATTAAATCTTGCATTACCAGACGTCCAAGAATCACCTTTGTAAAGCTCACCTCGAATGTCATTATTGTATTTCTTTAATTTTAATTGCTTTCTATCTACTTGTTCAGAAAGCATATATACACCATTGTATTCATTATTTAAAAACACATCTACATACATAACATTTGCTCCAGATTTTGCATCTTCTTCTTGGTCTAAATAATATGGTGTATGAATATCTAACCAAAGCTGATGAGACGAAAAAGCCCTTAATCGAAGTGGTTCATTATAAATTGCATCTAAAACCCAGTCGTCATCTTCGCGTAAATTTCCAAACTGCATATCAATGTTTTCGTCACCATTTGGGTCTTCCCAAAATTCTAAATCATAGGTTTTTTTTGGATAGGTTTGAGAGGTTGCTCCGCGAAGCTCAATACCCATTTGTGCAGTTTTAATGTCTTCTAAATCCGCATACACAAACGTTGCAAGTCTTTTAGGTTCATCAATAATTTCCAATTCAGTATTGATCGATATTATTGGAAACACACTAAAAAACAATGCGTACTGTACATCATTATGTTCAACAGTATAGGATTCTTGATGGCTTATTGTGTTCGGTTTTACAGTGAATTCGTAATCCGTATCCAAAGACAAAATCACAGCATCATAACTCGAAAAATCAGGGAACTGAGTAATATCTATTTTACAAATAATAAGTTCGTTTGTAGTATCAATTTGATAGCGTCCTTCAGGAACAGTAATCTCATAATTGTTCTGGGCACTCAATAATAACGACACAAATAATAACGTAAAAAAGTAAATATTTTTCATTGCTGCTTTTTAAAAACATAAAATAATAATAAAAAGTTAAATCGAAGCTGGTAATGCTTGAAAGTTTAATTTATTGCCTGTTGTTAGTTTGATTCAAAAACGAAGAAACCTTATAAATGTCACGTTTTTTAGAATATTTATTTAGTTTATTAACCTAATTGTATACAAAATTAACCCAATAACTTTTTGTAGTCTTAAAATTTATACTACTTTTGGTTAACCAGATTGGTAAACCAATTGAAAAAATCTTTTAAGAAAGGTGAGTTTTGGCCATCTATAAAGTGTACACTAATTGAATATAATCAACTATTATATGAAGAAATATCTATTAACTTTCGGCTTATTACTACTGTTTTTTTCTTGTGGAGAACACATAAATTCTAATACAGAATCAAGTCTATTAATTTCAAATGCTTCAGAATTATCGGAAGCCATTAAAAACGCAGAGCCAGGTGACAACATTGTTTTAAAAAATGGGGTTTATAAAGATTTAGAGATTAAATTCACTGGCGAAGGCACTGAAAAAAAACCAATTACTTTAAAAGCAGAAACACCTGGAAAAGTATTTATAGAGGGTGTTTCTAATTTAGAAATTAGTGGTAATTATTTAGAAGTTAGTGGCTTATTTTTTAGAAATGGTTATACACCAACACGTAACGTTATCGCATTTAGAGCGAGTGAAAAAAACGTGGCAAACCACTCTAAAGTTACAAATTGCGTTATACTCGATTATAATCAGCTCGTTAGAGATAAAGATGATAATTGGGTTCAGCTTTTTGGAAGATATAATGAGTTTAGTAATAATTACCTCGCCGGTAAAACCAACGGCGGACCAACCTTAAGAGTTGATATAAGAGGAAATCAAAGTATAAGAAATTACCATCAAATTATAAATAATCATTTTGGTCCAAGACCTAGAAAAGGTGGTGCTCGAGGAGAAACCATTCAGTTGGGAGGTAGTTTTTCATCCATGTCACCAGGTAATAGCATAATAGCTAATAATTTATTTGAAGAATGTAATGGTGAAGTTGAAATTATTTCGAGTAAAACAAATTATAATGAAATTAGAAATAATGTATTCTATAAAAGTGAAGGCTCTGTTGTAACCAGACACGGAAATTATGTCACTGTAGATGGTAATTATTTTATAGGTGATGGAGTGAATGAACAATATGGAGGCATTAGAGTTGTAAATACTGGTCATTGGATTACAAATAACTTGTTCTATAAAATAAAAGGAAAAAATTTTAGAAGTCCGATTGCGATAATGAACGGTATTCCAAAATCGCCTTTAAACAGATATAATCAAGTTACCGATGTGGTTGTTGCTTACAATACGTTTGTAGATTCAGATGCGCCTTTTCAATTTGGTGTTGGGACTAATATTTCTCAGGCTGATGTATTACCTAAATCTGAAATTCGTTCAGCGAGACCATTGAGAATTGAAGTGGTAAACAATGTGCTTTATAATTCTGTTGGCGACCCAAGTCCAATTATTGAACATGACAAAGCCGATGGTGTCACCTTTCAAAGTAATATTATTGATAACAATGGAGTTAGTATAGCAAATAGTCATGGTTTAATTTCTAAAGAATTAACATTAACTGATTTAGGTTCTGATATTGCTGTTCCAGTCACTGGTTTTAATGATGTTGAGGTTTATAATGGTTTTGGCTTTGAGGATATTACAAAAGATTTATTAGGTGAATCTAGAGGTGATTCAAATCAAATAGGAGCGATATTAAACACAGATACCTATGCGATAGATCTGCTAGATAAAACAAAATATGGTGCGGATTGGTTTTCAAATGATGTAGAAGCGAAAGAAACAAAAACGCATACAGTAGCAAATGCTGAGGAATTAAAGACCAAACTACAGGCTGCGGAAAGTGGAGATGTTATTCAATTAAACGACGGATCTTATCAACTTTCAAAATCGTTGATTATAAATAAATCAATAACAATTCAATCTAATGGTAACTCAGAAATTTTATATACTGGGTTGGCAGAAACAGCAGCATTAGAATTGCATCCGTATGGGAAATTAACCTTAAAAAACATCAAATTAAAAGGAACAGATACTCAATATGCGTTTGCAAGTTTAAAAGAAAACATGTCTAACCATTTTGGGCTAGAAGTCATAGATTCTGAAATAAGTAATTTTAATTATGCTTTAAAAGTCTACAAACAGTCTTATTCCGAGGAAATTACCTTTATGAATACAGCCATTTCAAATTGTGAAAACGGTATAGAACTATCTGAAGAAACCAATGATCGTGGTGATTATAATACCGAATATTTAAATATTATTGATTGTAAATTTTTAAACGTTCATAAAAACGTAATAGATTATTACAGAGGTGGATATGATGAGTCTACAATTGGTGGAAACCTTTTGGTTTCTAATAGTACATTCACCAATTGTGGAGCAAAAGAAGAAAACAAAAGACTTCTTAATCATAATGGTATTGTAAATGTAAAAATTACAGGAAACACCTTCGTCAATAACCCTGTTCAATTTGTTTCTATTTTATGGGGCGCAAAAAATAATGTGGAATCAGAAAACACTTTAATTAATTCAGGACAAATTAAGACGGAAGAAAATTTAGAAATGAAATTAATGTATTAAGGTCATTCGAGCACAACCAAATCTGTCAATATAAAATTAACTACATGAAAAAATTAGCACTTACATTATTATCATTTTTAGCAATTGTTGCTTGCAAAAACAACACTGATCCCAATTCAGAAACTATAAGTGAAGTCACTACAGAGAATGAGTCCGCTACAAAATATCCGAGTGATGTTATTCCGTTTATGGACGAATGGAAAATTCTTTTAGGCGATGGCACAAGTGTTAGCGACCTAGTTAATTACAAGAAAAAAGATTTTTTCTATGTGGAAAATGAAAATGATGTAGACTGGGTAGTTTATAAAACGCCAAACTCGGGTGTCACTTCAAGAACATCGAGCAATACAAGAACAGAATTAGGACAAACAAAACATTGGATTCCAGAAGTTGGAGGTAAACTAACAGGAACATTAAAAGTGCAACATGTTTCCACCTCTGGTGATGCAAGAGTTGCGGCTTCATATTCTGTAGTGGTTGGTCAAATTCATAGTGATGAAGGCCATGAAAACGAGCCTTTAAAGATCTTTTATAAAAAATTCCCAGGTCACACAAAAGGCTCAGTATTTTGGAACTATGAAATAAATACGGCAGGTGATGATAATTCGGGCAGATGGGATTTATCTACGGCGGTTTGGGGTGATGATATGTCTGTTGTAGGAGCGAGTGCGGATGAATACCCATTAGAACCAGAAGACGGTATTGCCTTAGGTGAGGAGTTTAGCTATGAGATAAATGTTTATCAGGGTATCATGTACCTTACGTTTACCAGTGATGGTCACGATACTAAGACGTTTACCAAGAGTTTGCTAGAATCAGAATTCACTACAAAAGAAGCTATTCCAGATCAAATATGGTCATTATATGCTTCTATTGGTCGCGATGGGGTTGAGCGAGAAAATGCCTATGCAGGAGAAATAAATTACTTTAAACAAGGGGCTTATAACCAAACAAACGGAAAGAACCCTGAAGACAATATGGTTTGGAGCACAGGATCAGAAACATATGGTGGCGACATTGCAAAGCAATATGCAAACGGAAGTTATACAGAGGTGTGGTTTAAAGAAGCTACAGTGGGAGAAGGAACTGACCCTAATAATTAAACAAATCTAAAAAAGTTTGTTTCCCTTGAAAAATCTTAGAGATAGTATAAATAAAGTAATCTTCGTTATGGGAGTTTCAGGTTGTGGAAAAAGCACCATAGGAAAACGATTAGCGCAAGAATTAGAAATTCCTTTTTTTGACGGAGACGATTTTCATTCAAAGGCTAATATAAAAAAGATGTCTAACGGCCAGCCTTTAACAGATGCTGATAGACAGGGTTGGTTAGAAACATTAAATGAATTAGCTAAAACACAAGTGGCTAAAAGTAATTGTGTAATAGTGTGTTCTGCGTTAAAAGAAGCCTATCGAAATACGTTGAGTTTGGGTATTGAAGCTGCCACTAAATGGGTCTTTTTAAATGGGTCTTTTAATCAAATTTATAATAGAGTGAATAAAAGATCTAATCACTATATGCCGTCAGGCTTATTACAATCACAGTTTGATACTTTAGAAAAACCTAAAGACGCCATTGAAATAGATATTAGTTTAACGCCAAAAGATATTATAAAAACTTTAAAGGAAAATTTAATGGATAAATCAGAATTTGGATTATTTGGTTTAGGTGTTATGGGAAAAAGCCTATGTCGAAATTTAGCTCGGAATGGATTTAAAATTTCCATGTTTAACAGGCATGTTGCAGGTGTGGAGGAAAATGTTGCCAAAGACTTTAAAGCACAATATTCAGATTTATCTAAAGCTGAAGCCTTTGATGATATTTCAGCTTTTGTAAACTCCTTACAGACGCCCAGAAAGATTATGTTAATGGTCAATGCAGGAAAAACAATAGATCATGTAATTGAAGATTTATTACCGCATTTATCAGGGAACGATATTCTTATAGATGGAGGGAATTCTAATTATGTTAAAACAAAAGAACGTTGTGATTATTTAAAATCTAACGGTATACATTTTATTGGTGCTGGTGTGTCTGGTGGAGAAGAAGGAGCCTTAAAAGGCCCATCTATTATGCCAAGTGGCGACGCAGAAGCTTATAAATATATACAGCCCTTTCTTGAGAAAATTGCGGCGAAAGATCAAAATAACTTACCGTGCTGTACTTATGTCGGTCCAGAAGGCAGTGGTCATTTTATAAAAATGGTGCACAATGGTGTAGAATATGTAGAAATGCAATTATTAGCTGAGGTCGCTACTATTTTAAAAGCTTTAGGTCAAAATCCAGATGCTATAGCTAACACCTTAGAGCGTTGGAAAGCTACTGCCAATAGTTATTTGTTAGAAATAACTACGGATATTTTTAGAAAAAAAGAAGGTGACGATTGGTTAGTGAATAAAATTTTAGACAAAGCTGGTAATAAAGGTACAGGGAATTGGACAACCATTGCTTCAGCCGAGCTTGGTGTGCCCAGTACTTTAATTTCTTCGGCTTTATTTTCGAGGTATATTTCTTTTTATAAGGATGAACGAATCCAATTAAGTAAGGGTTTTGATAAAGGAGATCCTTCGGAATTACATCTTACTACAACTGAGCTTTTAGAAGCTTATCAATTTGCTAGAATTATTAATCACTATCAAGGTTTTAAACTTATAGCGGAAGCATCTGATAAATTCTCATGGAATTTAAATCTAAGCGAGATTGCTAGAACCTGGACAAACGGATGCATTATTAGATCTACATTAATGACGGATTTAGTAGAAGTTTTTAAAAGCACCACTAATATATTAACCAATACAGATGTCATAAAAGTCGTTCAGCAAACTAAAAAAGCGACTAAAAAAGTGGTGTCAGAATGTGTAACTAATGATCTGGTATCACCTGCTCTAAGTGAGGCACTTCAATTTTTTAATGGTATTACTACCCCATATGCGTCTGCAAATATTATTCAGGCACAGCGCGATTATTTTGGAGCACACACCTATCAACGACTAGATGATGATTCCGGAAAACGTTTTCATACTAATTGGATATAGAAACGATCAACCTACTAACTAACGACTAATATTATGGAAGCAAACACGCCAAATAAATCATTTCTTAAAAAAATCATTGCCATCATTTTGGGGTTTGGTCCTGGTATCTTTGCAATCGGTTACACTATCGGTACAGGGAGTGTAACAGCCATGATTGTTGCTGGTAGTAAGTTTAATATGCAATTACTATGGGTGCTTTTAATCAGTTGTGTTTTTTCTGGAGTCTTAATGTTTGCCTATGGTAATTATGCCTTAATTACGGGCGAAACCGCGCTTTATGGTTATAAAAAACACTTCAAATTTGGAAAAGTTTTAGCTATAGCAATTATCATTGGCATCACGTTTGGACAATGGAATTCGCTAATGGGAATCTTAGGGATTTCATCTAATATTATTTTTGAAATATTAGCATTGAATTTTGATGGGTTAAGTGCATTTAAATACGAAACTGTATTACTAATTGCGATTGTAATTATAGTTACCTTTTATTTATTAATGTTAGTTGGGAAGTATACTTTTTTCGAAAAAATACTGGTCATTTTTGTCACCCTAATGGGCTTGTCTTTTTTGTTGTCGTTATGTTTTGTACAACCACTTTCTATTGATGTCGTTAAAGGTTTAATTCCAACAATACCAGACGTTCCTGGAGGTAAAATGTTAGTGGCTGCCTTTGTTGGTACAACTATGGCTTCAGCAACGTTTTTATCACGACCATTATTTGTGAAAGGAAAAGGTTGGACCATTAAAAATTTAGACCAACAGAAAAAAGATTCTATTACCGCCGCGATTTTAATATTTATTATTAGTGGGGTTATTATGGCAGTTGCAGCAGGAGCCTTATTTTATCAAGGTAAAGAGGTGACTCAGGTTTTAGACATGGCAAATACATTAGAACCCGTTGCAGGTAAGTGGGCCGTTTCTATATTCTTTTTTGGAGCATTAAGTGCAGGTTTATCTTCTATATTTCCTTGTTTGTTAATTGCACCATTGTTAATAGCAGATTATCAATCTGGAGAATTAGATACCAATTCGAGACAGTTTAGAATTATAACGGCAATTGCATGTTTGGTCGCTTTAATCGGTCCTGCATTTGGAGCAAATCCTATAGAAGTTCAAATTTTATCACAAGTATTTAATGTTTTTGTACTGCCCATAGTAATACTCGGAATTATTTTGATGTTAAGCAATAAACAAGTAATGAAAGGGTATAAAACGAACTTAGGTGTTTATATCGGAATGTATGCAGCTTTATTCTTCTCATTAGTGATTTCATACAATGGCATATTAGCGCTTTTAGATTATTTCTAACAAATAATTAAAATCAAAAAAAATGAAACTAAATAAAAAAATAATGAATAAAAAAATCAACTCAGTTATAGCAAAGTTTTTAGTTGTTTGTTTATTTCTAGCTGTGCAAAGCTGTAAAAACGAAACAAAAGACGCAAAGAAATCAACAGAATCAAGTACAGAAAATGTAGCAAAAAAGGTATATGCTAGTGACGTAATTCCATTTTTTGATGATTGGAAATTAATTTTAGGTGATGGCTCTAATGTAGGTGTTGCCAATAATTTTGAAAACAAGGATTTCTTTTATACTGTAAAAGAAGGTAACGAGAATTGGGTCGTATTTAAGTCACCAAATGGCGGAGATACGCATGGAACATCGAATAATACGAGAACCGAATTGGCTCAAATGAAAAAATGGTATCCTAAGACAGCTGATGATAAATTAACTGCAACCTTAAAAGTAATGAATGTTTCAGCGACTGGGGATGCTCGAGTAGCTGCTTCACATGCCGTTGTGGTTGGTCAAATTCATAGTGCAGACAAACATGAAAATGAACCTCTAAAGATTTTTTATAAAAAATTCCCTGGTCATACTAAAGGATCCGTTTTTTGGCATTATGAAATCAATACAGCAGGCGATGATAATTCGGGGAGATGGGATTATTCTACGGCAGTTTGGGGTAACGATTTTTCTGTAGTGGGAGCTGAAGAAAATACGTATCCTGAAGAACCTAAAGATGGTATCGCTTTAGGTGAGGAGTTTAGTTATGAAGTTGCGGTAAAAGATGGAATTATGACCTTGAATTTTAAGAGTGAAGGTCATGAAACCAAAACATTTACAAAAAATTTAATAGAATCAGAATACACAACAATGGCGGATATACCTGAACAAACTCAAAAATTATTTGTGCCTCTTGGACAAGATGGAGTAGAGCGCGAGGGGGCATATACTGGTGAGGGCTGTTTTTTTAAGTTAGGTGCTTATAATCAAACTAATGGAAAATCACCCGACGTAAATAAAAATTGGTGTTCTGGTGCTGAAACTCATAATGGTGATATTGAAAAACAATATGCAGACGGAAACTATGCTGAGGTTTGGTTTAAAACAGGAAGTATATCCGTAAGTGAAACTGCGGTGTCTAATGAGGGGTATTTTTCTAAAAACGATTAAATTAATTAAAGATTATTATGATAAATAATAAATTAAAAGGTAAAAACATTTTAATAACCGCTGGTGCTCAGGGTATTGGTGAAGCTATTACGAGACGTTTTATAGATAGTGGTGCCAATGTTGTGATACACTATTTTTCTAGTGCGGATACCGCGAATGAATTGGTACAGTATGCGACCGAAAAAGGATTAAAAGCTGCTGCTGTTAAAGGGGATTTAACCATAGAACCCGACGCAAATGCTTTGGTTTCCGAAACTATAGCAAAGTTGGGAGGTTTAGACATATTAATTAATAATGCAGGCTCTTTAGTGGCGCGTAAAATGCTAAATGAAATGGAGACAGATTTTTGGCATAAGGTAATGGACATCAATTTAACTTCTATGATGTTAGTAACTCGTGCAGCAGCTCCGTATTTAGCTATAAATAGTAATAGTAGTATTGTGAATTTGGCTTCTTTAGCTGGTCGTAAAGGTGGACATCCAGGATCTCTAGTGTATTCTACGAGTAAAGGGGCAATCCTAACATTTACAAGAGCGCTCTCTACTGAATTAGGAGGTCAGGGTACTCGAGTAAACGCGGTGGCACCAGGACTAATTCTGGGTACGTCGTTTCATAATACGCACACAACAAAGGAATCGGCTGCCGCTACAACAGCAGGCATACCAATTCAGCGTGCCGGAAATGCAGACGATGTAGCTAGAGCGGTTCTCTATTTAGCGTCTGAATACGATGGGTTTATAACCGGTGCAACATTAGATATAAACGGAGGCGTTTACAATATGTAAGTGCTTACTGCTAGGAGTATTTATTCCCAAGGTTAATTTTGGATAGTTTTGTGTTAAATGTCTATACTTTTTTTGGATAAATACAAAAATCATGTATATTGGTAAACCAATCTGGTTAACCAATTATTAATTAAAACAAATGGGAAAACGACTTCAAAGTAAAATTTTAATATTTGCTTTAATTACAAATGTGTTCACTGTGTTTTCGTATCAAATTGAAAACACAGCGAACATAGTAAATAATGATAATATAGTTTCAAACGTCATTCATCCCAAGCTTATTTTAACCGCTCAAGGGGTTGAAGATATAAGAGAGCAGTTAGGGAGTATTCCAATTTTTGACAAAACTTTAGCGAAAGTCAAAGCTGAAGTTGATGCTGAAATAGCGGCAGGAATAGAAGTGCCAATTCCAAAAGATTATTCAGGCGGTTATACCCATGTAAGACACAAACAAAATTGGGTGATTTTGCAAAAAGCAGGTGTTTTATATCAACTTCTAGATGATGAAAAATATGCTAAGTATGTAAAAGATATGTTGATGCAATATGAAGCGATTTATAAAACACTTCCTGTGCATCCAAAAACAAGATCTTATGCAAGAGGTAAGCTGTTCTGGCAGTGTTTAAATGATTCTAACTGGTTGGTATATGTAAGCCAGGCCTATGACTGTATCTATAATTACTTAACGAAAGCAGAGCGTACAAAATTAGAAACCAATCTGTTTCGACCATTTGCAGATTTTATTTCAATCGAAAATCCACAATTTTATAACAGAGTGCATAACCATAGTACATGGGGAAATGCTGCTGTTGGTATGATTGGTTTGGTAATGGATGACGATGAGTTGATTCAGCGTGCTTTATATGGTATTCCCGGAGCGGATTTAGACAGAAATGCTAAAGATGATGACGGTGGTTATATTAATAAGGATGGTAAAGCTGGATTTTTGGCAAATATAGAAGAGCCTTTTTCTCCAGATGGGTATTATAATGAAGGGCCGTATTATCAACGGTATGCTATGTATCCGTTTTTGATTTTTGCGGAGGCACTTCACCATGTAAAACCAGAGTTAGGTATTTTTAATTACAAAGGAGGTGTCCTGTTAAAATCCATAAATGCTTTATTAAACCTATCCGATGCGGATGGCGATTTCTTTCCGCTTAACGATGGTCAAAAAGGGATGTCTTATTATACTAGTGCGTTAGTTACTGCTGTAGACATTTCGTATCATTTTGGAGGGCAAAATCCCGAATTATTATCTATTGCAAAAGAACAAGATCGTGTTTTGTTAGATGATTCAGGTTTGGCTGTGGCTTTGGGCATTAAAAATGGATTTCAAGAGCCATTTAATAAAAAGTCGATCAATTTGTCTGACGGTCCAGATGGCACACAAGGTGGGGTTAGTATTTTAAGGACTGAAGATTTAGAACTTGCTTTTAAATATGCCGCACAAGGATCTAGCCACGGACACTACGATAAACTGTCTTTTTCCTTATATGAAAAAGGGGAGGAAGTCATTCAAGATTATGGTCTAGCGCGTTTCGTAAATATTGAGCAAAAAGGAGGAGGTAATTATTTAAAAGAAAATAAGACTTGGGCAAAACAAACTATAGCTCATAATACCGTAACCCAAAATGAAACATCGCATTTTACAGGTAAATATGATATAGGAAGTTTACACCATTCTGATTTGCATTATTTTTCTTCTGAAAATAAAAATGTCCAAGTCGTCAGCGCTATTGAAGAAAATGCCTATCCAGGTACGACTATGCTTCGTACTATGGCAATTATTAAAGATGCAGATTTTGAAAAACCATACATGCTCGATATTATGAAGATAACTTCAAATAAAGCCAATCAATATGACTTGCCATTTTACTTTTTAGGACAAGTGTTACAAACAAATTTCGAATATAAAACTCCACAAACTTTGAAACCATTAGGTACTGAGAACGGTTATCAGCATTTATTTGTGGAAGGTATTGCTAGTGGAAATAACGATAATTCTAAACTGTCTTGGTTGAATGATAATAAATTCTATACTTTAACCTCTGTAACACGTGCTAATGACGAATTGTTATTTACAAGAATTGGGGCAAATGACCCCGACTTCAACTTAAGACGCGAACCTGCAATACTGTTGAGAAGAAAAAACAGTAAGCATACAACGTTCGTGTCAACTATTGAGGCTCATGGTAGTTACAGTCCAGTTACAGAATCCGCGGTAAATTCAAATAGTAGTATTAAAGCTGTAAAAATACTATTAGATACAGACGATTACACGGTCATTGCAATTACAAGTGTAAAGGACAATACAAAACTATTTATTACAGCGAATAGAGATGCAATGCAAAGTACAGTACATAAATTAGTAGTAGATCAAAAAGAGTTTACTTGGGAAGGCTCTTTTGTATTAATTGAAAATAAATAAAATAAAAATTATGAAACGATTTAGTGAAAAGTATGTCATCACAAAAGATATGGAATGGGAAGAGCTCGGAGGAGGAGTATCTAGGAAGTTCTTAGGTTACGATAACCAGATTATGATGGTACAAGTTAAATTCGAAAAAGGAGCATTAGGATCTCCACATCAACATTTTCATACGCAAGCGACCTATTGTGTGTCGGGTAAATTTGAATTTGAAATTGATGGTGAAAAGAAAATTGTGGAGGCGGGTGATGGCGTATATATTGAGCCTAACTTATTACATAGTGCTGTTTGTCTAGAAGCAGGGATGTTAATTGATACATTTAGTCCGGTAAGGGAGGATTTCTTAAGTGGTGGTGCAGTATCTTATTTTGGAGACAAATAGTCTCAGTAATAACAACTACAATGATTAATTGTTAGAAACTGATGTTTTGAGGTAGAATAGCCACACCTGGAAATATTGTTTGCTATTTTACCTCAAACATTTGCTATTTTAACATATAAAAATTACGAAAACGTTATAATTAACAAATATTTGTATATATTTGGTAAACCAATTTGGTAAACCAGTTTGGTTAACCAAGAAGATAGCACGATAAAAGCTCTAAATTTAATTGTGTTAAACCAAGCCTATTCAACGGGGCTAATCAATAACTAATAAAATTAATCTAAACAATGAATTATGAATTTAAAAGTTAAACTTACTACAGTCGTTGCGCTTCTCTTTAGTGTAATGATTTTTGCTCAAGATGGCTTCACTGTGTCAGGTGTAGTGACTTCGGCTGCTGATAATATGCCTATTCCAGGCGCTAATATTATCGTTGCAGAAACAACCACAGGAGCAACAACAGATTTTGACGGTAATTATCAATTACAAGTCAAAAAGGGAGATGTTTTAAAATTCTCTTACGTAGGATATGTTACTCAAAGTATAATTATCGATTCTCAAACAACAATTAATGTGCAATTAGTTGAAGATACTAGTGCATTAGAAGAGGTTGTTGTTGTTGGGTATGGTACACGTAAAAAATCACACCTTACGGGATCGGTATCGAGTGTCGGAGGTGAGGATGTTGCAGCTGTTCAGGTTGCTCGTGTAGACGAAGCGTTAGCAGGTAAGTTATCTGGTGTTTTAATTCAGAACCAAGATGGATCACCGGGTGCTGCCCCAAAAATTCAAATAAGAGCAGCTTCATCTATTTCAAGTGCGTCAAATCCATTAATAGTTGTTGATGGCTATCCGATTTCAGGTGGTTTAGAAACTGTAAACCCAAATGATATCGAAAGTTTAGAGGTATTGAAAGATGCGGCATCTGCTGCTATTTATGGTTCTAGAGGTGCAAATGGTGTTATCTTAGTGACCACTAAAAAAGGAAAATCCGGTAAGGCGACTTTTAGCTATAACGCGTACACCAGTGTTTCTAGCAAATACCGTGATAATATTCTTAAATCGTCTAATGAGTGGGGTGCATTTGCAAGATCAGAAATTGCTGCAGGGAATTGGCCTGGTACTGTTAATAGTACTGATCCTGCTTTTTTAGAATACAGATTAAGTGCTTTAGAGAATGCACCAGGAGCGATTAGTCCAGAAGATTGGCTTTTCAGAAGTGGTAGTGCTACAAGTCACGATTTTAGCATGAGTGGAGGTTCAGAAGATGTAAATTATTTTGCTTCAATTGGTTATCAAGATGCGACAGGTGTAATAATCACTGAAGGATTTCAAAGATTGAACGCACGTTTAAACGTAGATGCGAAATTAGGAGAAAAATTTAAAGCAGGAGTAAGCTTTAATGGGTATTCATCTGATAGAGATATTTTAGGTCATGATATGAGAGATTTATTGAGATCAACTCCAAACAGTCCTATCTATCATACTGAAGAATCTATTGCATTTGTTCAAGCCTTAGATGCTCAAGCTCAAAGCTTAGGATTAGATGCATTTGACGTTGGCTATAGAGGTTCGGGTTATGAGGCTAGTAGTATTTATGATTTAGAACCAGGAATGGCATCGCAAGATTGGCATTATGGAAGAAGCAACAATGGTATTGGTGGTTCTGGTGATGCAGGTCCTGCCGCAAAGCTCGACAATACAGAGCGTTGGGAAAAAACATATTTTGGTAATGTAAGCTCTTATTTACAATATGAGATTATAGATGGTTTAAATGTTAAGACTGTTTTAGGTGGTGACCTTAGAGATACTCAGTTTTATGAACACAGATTACTAGGTTTTGATTCTAGAGCAAGAACGTCTCAAACCTATATGGATCAAACAGATCTTAAAGTCTCTTCAGTATTGAGTGAAACGACTTTAAATTACGCAAAAGAAATTGGTAAACATGATATCTCTGCAGTAGCAGGTGTTGAATTTCAAACGACAACTTTGATAGGAACTCGTTTAGATGGAGCTAATGTTCCAGATAGTAATGTTCTTAATTATAACTTGTTTGATCCTGCTGATATAACAGTAACAGAAAGAGATGAGACAAGAGCAAGAGAGAGTGTTTTTGGAAGAGTGAACTACGCTTACGATGATCGTTTCTTACTATCAGCATCTGTGCGTAGAGATGGTGATTCTCGTTTCGGATCTAATGAGCAATACGCCACATTTCCGGCGGTTTCTTTAGGATGGAATGTGCATAATGAATCCTTTTTAGAAAATAATAATACATTAAGCAGATTAAAATTAAGATTTAGCACAGGGTCTTTAGGAACGACTTCGTTTTTAGGATCATATGATGCTTTAAGTCTATTAGATCCTTCTGCAACGATCTATGGAACAGGATTCTTGATACCGTCAAATAGTGCCAATGATAATTTAACATGGCAAACAAACACAGAGACGAATTATGGTGTTGATTTTGGAGTGTTAAACAACCGATTTACATTAGGTATAGATTATTATACTTCAGATATTGAAGATATTTTAATTAATCAAGCTCAGTCTGAAGTATTAGGTAATCCATCTGCAATACTAAATGTTGGTGATGTTAGAAGTTCAGGATGGGAATTTGAATTAGTTGCCAGATTAATCAATAATGATAATTTTTCATGGAGCATGAGTGGTAACTTATCTACAGTTGATACGGAAATTACTAATTTAGGTGGTTTAGATGAATTACCTCAAGTAATTTATGGTATAAGTGGTAGAGGTCCTGTATTTAGAAATTATGTCGGTGGTAGCATTGGTGAAATGTGGGGATTAGAAACTACAGGAGAGGTTGAAATGGAATATGTAGCAGATGGAACAAGATATCCGAATGGTCGGTCTGGAGAGTCTTATGTTGTAGATCAAAATGGCGATGGTATTATTGATGCAACTAGAAGTGTTGCTGACGGTGGTGATTTAGTTAAAATTGGACAAAACACACCCGATTTTTACTGGGGAATGTCGCATAATATGAAATATAAAGATTTCGATATGTCACTTCAATTTCAAGGGTCACATGGTGCAGAAGTTTATAATGTAGATCCACTTTACTACGGCTCTCAATGGGGAGGATTGTTAGCGGATAGTTTTGATGCTAATGACGATGGTATTGCTGATCACAATGGCGAATTTTATGTGCCAAACAGAAATCAAACAGATGCTACAGTTCAGGATGCTTCTTTTATCGCTTTGAGAAATATAACTATAGGTTATACATTAAAAAATGATCTTACAAGTAAGATTGGCTTAAGCTCTGTTAGAGCATATATTGCTGCAACTAACTTATTATACATATGGGCAGATGATTATACATCATATAACCCAGAGGGTATTGCAACGTCTGGTAGCGATTATTTAGGACCAACAACATATGGTGCTCAATTTGGAGCTAGTCCAATTGTAAGAAGTTTTACTTTAGGTTTAAATGTTAATTTTTAAATAAAAAAAAATGAAAAAAATATATATACTATTAGGTTCATTACTGTTTATTACAGCATGTTCTACGGATTTAGATCAATCGCCCCCTAATATCGCTAGTTCCGATTCATTAACTGATTACGAAGGTGTTTTAAATGCAGCATATTATTACCAATTGGGAAGTGTTACTCCAATGGCAGTAATGGGAGAGTTTAGAGCAGACAACGCTGTAATGGATGAAGCTCCATATACAGAGTTCGATGAATATGATAATGGTCTAACAGCCATGGAAGATCAATTTTTTGGCCCTTTTTATACGGCTTTATATAAGTCTATTTTAAGTACAAATTCTGTTATCGAAAATTCCACGAATGAAACGCATATTGGAGAAGCAAAATTTTTAAGAGCTTTATCTTATTTTAAATTAGTTCAGGTTTTTGGTGATACTACAGTGAACTTATCGTCTTCACCAAGTCTTGAAGATACGTCTATCCTGGTAAGAACGCCTGCAAATGAGGTGTACAATGATGTTATTATACCAGATCTATTGGATGCAATAGATGCTTTAGATGCTTCTATTGTAGATGGTAGAGCGTCAAAATATGCTGCGCAAGGCTTATTAGGTAAGGTTTATGTTACTATGGGTGATTTTATCAGTGCAGAACCACATTTAGAAGCTGTTGTTAACGGAGCTGCTGGTGCAGGCATTAGTTTAAAGGCTAATTACAATGAGATTTTTGGTGCTGTAAATGAGGTAGAAAATTCAGAAATTATTTTCGCTACTCAAATTTCAAGTTCTATTATAGATGAATATTCACCAGCTACCGATTTTTGGAACTGGTATGTGGGAGATGATCCAAAAGCCGACCTTCCTGTTGATCCTGATTTAATTGCTGCTTTTGAAGCTGTTGCAGGAGAGATTACAAATCCTACTTCAGATCCTTTACGACCAGATGGTGGTGATTTAAGAAGGAGAACTATTATTAAGACTAATGAAGTATTAGGTATTGACCCTGTTACAGAAGAAGAAATCGTTGTTGCAGAAGAAGAAGTTTTAACCATTTCAAAATTTCCGAAAGAAGGTGGCCTAGGTGCTGAACACGATTGGATAGAATTAAGATTAGCAGATATTATATTATTATATGCAGAGACATTAAATGAAAATGGTGCTCCTGCTTCAACAGTATTGCCATTATTAGACGATATTAGAACAAGGGCTGGCTTAAATAGTTTAACAGGAACACAAACGACACAGGCTGGAGTAAGACAAGCTATTTTAGATGAAAGAAGGTTAGAGTTAGCTTTCGAAGGACAGAGATGGTTTGATTTAGTGAGAACAGGAACCGTAGATGCTGAAATGGGATTAACAATTAATAGTGATTACTATTTATTTCCTGTGCCAGTTTCAGAAGTATTGGCTACTCGTGGAGTTATTACTCAGAATTCAGGATATTAATATATAATAGATTTCTTTCTTTGTAGATTATTTGAGTCGTTCAAAATTGACAAGTTGGTTTTACAAAGAAAGAAATTAGCTCTAGGAATTAAGTTTTTCTAAAATATAAAGAAGTCAATTATAATTGAGGGATTATTAGGCTTATTTGAGTTAGTCGCTTATTGAATTCTATTGGTATTTAGTTGTATAAGTAGAATTCTTTAAGCACTAATATTTGTCTCATATAAACTGGTATTTGTATATTATTTATATAACTTTAGCGCTTTAAATCTGGTTAACCAATTTTAAGTTTAAGATATGAAATTAGAAGTAGCAACAAAAATAGATAGTATTGAGACGCAAAAAACGATTATTTCTAAAATAGGAGAGCTTATTAATTTAAAAAATCTCGAACCTGGTGATAAGTTACCTTCAGAGCGAATGTTATCTGAAAAATTTGAAGTCACAAGAAGTAACGTTAGAAGAGCTATTCAAAAATTAGAGTTTTACGGATTATTAGAATCTATTCCACAAAGTGGAACTTTTGTAGCTAATATTGGTGTGATTGCCATGAATGGAATGATAGAGGATATTCTAAAATTAGAGGATCCTAATTTTAAATCTTTAGTTGAGACTAGAATATTATTAGAACTAAAAACGGTCAGACTCGCGTCCCTCAGAAGAACGGATGAAGATTTAGAACGGATAAAGGAAGCTTTAGATGCCTATGAAAAAAAGGTATTAAAAGGTGAAGACGCAGTTCAAGAAGATTTGTTATTTCACTTAGCTATAGCTAAAGCTAGTGGAAATAGTTCGCTAAATAATTTTATGTTAATCATTACGCCTGAAATTATTACAAATTTTGAAAAATACCACGTTTGTGATAAAAGTTTATCACATCAAGGTATAGAGGAGCATAATTTAATTTTCGATGCCATTAAGAAACAAGATCCTAAATTGGCAAAACAAAAAATGAAAGATCACTTTAAAGTGTTATATCAATATTGCTATAACATTAAAAAATCACCTTAATTCAATTTAAATGAAAGAAATAGGTAAAAAAATTAAAAGTTTAAGATGGTGGGTTATCGGCTTAATTGCATTAGCTACCGTAATCAATTATATTGATAGACAAGCACTGCCTGTGCTTTGGCCTGACATTGCTGAGGATTTATATCCAGAGAAGTCAACATTTGAACGAAAAGAAATATATGGATTAATTTCAGTAATTTTTATTTTTTCCTATGCTTTTGGCCAAGCTATTTTTGGTAAGATTTTCGATAAATTAGGAACAAGGATAGGGTTCGCACTTTCCATTGGTTTTTGGTCTATAGCCACAGCATTACATGCCTTCGCTAAGGGAGTGGTAAGTCTTAGTATTTTTCGTACGTTATTAGGTGTTTCTGAAGCGGGTAACTGGCCAGGTGCTGCAAAAGCAAACGCTGAATGGTTTCCAACAAAAGAACGAGCATTTGCACAAGGACTTTTTAATTCGGGGGCTGCCATCGGTGGTATTGTTGCCTTTCCTACAATAGGGCTTCTATCGGTTTACTTTCATTGGACATGGATTTTTATATTAATAGGAGCATTAGGGGTATTATGGCTTATTCCTTGGTGGATTCTAGTAAAGTCACCACCTAAAAATCATCCATGGATAACTGATGAAGAACGTGAGTATATTTTAACAGGTCAAAAGAATCAAGATTTAGATAACGATGGTGAATTTGATGAAGGCTATAATCCGGATACGGGTAAAATGCTTAAGCATAAAGAAAGTTGGGGGGTAATTATTGCATCTGCAGCTTTAGACCCAATTTGGTGGCTATTTATCTTCTGGATTCCTATTTACTTAAATGAAGTATATGGAATGGATGTGAAATCTATTGGTTTCTATGCTTGGGTACCTTATGTTGGAGCAATGCTAGGAGCTTGGTTTGGTGGGCTATTGGCTCAGAATCGCATCAAAGTCGGTTGGTCAGTAAACAAAACACGTAAGTTTGTAATTACACTTGGTTGTGTAATTATGTTACCTATGTTGTTTGCTATGGCAGACCCAGGAGGACCTACAACAGCGGTGTTATTTATGGCGGTAATTTTGTTTGGTTTTCAAACCGCTATTGGAAATGTTCAAACCTTACCAAGTGATTTGTTTGGAAGCAAATCCGTAGGTACACTTTCAGGGTTTGCCGGTACTGCCGCTAAATTAGGAGCAGCTGGATTAACATCACTAGTGCCTTGGTTAACGATGGGTGGTAATTATGCACCAGCATTTATTATTGGCGCAACACTAGCGGTAGTAACTGTGTTAAGTGTCTGGGTATTGATACCAAATATTGCACCACTAAAAAAATCAAAATAAATTCAATTGAATACATTATAAAAACAAGTATAATTTTAAGATTAAAAACAAATGAGTAACAAAGGAAAAGTAGCAGTTGTAACAGGAGCTACAGGAGGAATAGGTTTTGAAGTAGCAAAACGATTAGGTAAAGATGGCTATACTGTATTTTTAAATGGTATTAACGATAAAGCAGGTGAAGAAAGAATTAAAGAACTTGCTGCCGAAGGTATTACAGCAGAGTATTATGGCTTTGATGTTACCAAAGAAGACGACGTAGCGGCGAACATCAAAAAAATTGGTGATAAGCACGGTAAAATTGATGTGCTAGTAAATAACGCAGGTGGTTTAGGTGGTAGATCTAGGTTTGAAGATATGACGACTGAATTTTACAGAAATGTAATGGCGCTTAATCTTGATTCAGTATTTTTTGCGTCAAGAGCAGCAATACCATACTTAAAGAACGGTGAGCATCCTTCTATAATTAATTATACATCTAACGCTGGTTGGACAGCAGGAGGACCAGGAGCTGGAATCTATGGTACGTCAAAAGCTGGTGTTCATGCAATTACTAGAGCATTGGCAAAAGATTTAGCTGAATATGGCATTAGAGTAAATGCAGTATCACCGGGTACTATTGATACACCTTTCCATGCACAAATCAAGTCTACAAAACCTGAGGTGTTTAAATCTTGGGCAAATAATATTATGCTTGGTAGATTAGGTCAGCCAGAAGATGTAGCTGGTGTTATTTCTTTTTTAGCAAGTAAGGATGCATCGTTTATTACGGCAGAGACCATTCAAATTGGAGGTGGACAAGCATTGGGAATTTAATTTCAATTAAGGTTTAGTTTAAGTTAAACTTTTGATTTGAATTTTAGCTGAGAAAGTGATTAAGCAATGTCTTAATCACTTTTTTTTTGCTCTAATTGTTATCGGTTTGTTCGTTATTTAGAATGAAATTTCCACTATAAGCTTTAGGGTTGAATTGAAACGCGAAGTGGTTTATTAACTTTTAGGGAAGTTCAATTTAATTATTTCGAGGAATCTCTAACAATCAATTCTGCATCTAAGATGATTTTATTCAAACTTTGTTTTACGTCATCTTTAGCCGCATAATCTAGAAATGTGTTTGCTGCAATACGACCAATATCTTTACTATGTTGATCTATACTAGTCATAGACGGGCTTACTAAAGATGTAAAAGGTTCGTTGCCAAAACCGACCAACCGTATGTCGTTAGGAACATTTATTCTATTCTCATTTAACACTTGTAATGCACCCAGAGCAGCATAATCACTTGCGGCATAAATTGCATCAGGTCTATCTTTCAATTTTAGAAGTTTTTCCATTTTTAATCTGCCATCCTCAAGCGTAAGAGCACTTTCTACAATAAGACTATCATCAATAGGAAGTTTATTTTTCTTCAAAGCATCAACATATCCTCTAATTCTGTTGTTAAAGATTCGCGTTCGCCTATAGCCTCCAATATGCGCAATGCGCTTACAGCCTTTTTCAACCAAATGTTCAACGATAACATGACTACTGTCATAATCATTAATACCGACGTAATCTACATTAAGATCATTTTCACCACGATCAAATAGTATAAGCGGGATGCCGTTTGATTTTATTTTCTCGTAATGTGATAAATCAACAGTTTCATTTGCCATTGAAGCTATAATGCCATCCACTTGAGTGTATAAAAGCGTGTCAATATTCTTACATTCTTTTTCAAAAGATTCATTAGATTGTGTAATGATAATGTTGTAGCCAGCTTTATTAAGAACAGCCTCCATATTTTCGAGAACGGAAGAAAAGAAATTACTATTAGTACGTGGTACAATAACCCCAACTAAGTTACTTTTTCCCTTTCTTAAAGCGCTGGCCAAATGATTGGGTTGATAATTAAGTTCTTTTGCAACACGTTTAACGGCGTCTTTTGTTCTGTCACTAATGCGGGAATCATCATGCATTGCTTTAGAAACTGCTGCAGGAGAAATATTTAGCTTTACAGCAATGTCTTTTAGTGTTGTTCTTTTTTTATTCGCCAAGTTTTTATATATTTGCTTAATCGATTAAGCAAATATAGCATTTTAACAATAAAAATCAAATCATGTACGTTTTGATTTATTTTTAAACCAATTGCTTAATCGATTAACTAAAAATGATAATTTAACTAAATAAACAAATATTCAGGATGAAAAAAGTGGTCACTTTTGGAGAAATTATGCTAAGATTAGCACCTCAAGGTTTTTTAAGATTTTCGCAAGCTAATAATTTTGACGCCATCTATGGAGGTGGAGAATCTAACGTAGCTGTATCATTGGCAAATTACGGTGTGCCAGTTGATTTCGTAACGCGTTTACCTAAAAATGATATTGGTGAATGTGCTATGATGGAAATGCGAAAAAGAGGAGTAGGCGTTGATAAAATTATCTATGGTGGAGACCGTTTAGGAATTTATTTCTTAGAAACAGGTGCCGTAAGTAGAGGTTCTAAAGTCGTTTATGATAGAGCACATTCTGCTATTTCTGAAATTGAACCAGGCATGGTAAATTGGAAAGACGTTTTTAAAGATGTGGCTTGGTTTCATTGGACTGGTATTACTCCTGCAATTTCTCAAGGTGCAGCAGACGCCTGTTTAGAAGCTGTAAAAGTAGCTAGTGAAATGGGTGTTACTATCTCTACAGATCTTAATTATAGAGCTAAACTTTGGACGTTTTGTGATGATGCACATAGAGAAAAAATAATGAGTGAATTAACATCGTATTGTGATGTTGTTTTAGGAAATGAAGAAGATGCTGAAAAACATTTTGGAATTCATCCTGAAGGTTTAGACGTTCATAAACATGGACACGATGTAAAAGCGGAAGCATTTTTATCGGTGTGTAAGCAAATGATGGAAAAATTCCCTAGAGCTAAAAAAGTGATTACAACACTAAGAGGATCTATTTCTGCATCTCATAATACCTGGGCAGGAGTTTTATATGATGGTAAAAAAATGTATGAAACACGTCAATACCAAATTACAGATATCGTAGATCGTGTTGGTGGAGGTGATTCATTTATGGGTGGATTAATCTACGGATTATTAAAATATCCTGAAGATGATCAAAATGCATTAGATTTTGCCGTTGCAGCGTCTTGTTTAAAACACACTATAAAAGGTGATGCTAACTTAGTTACCGTTTCTGAAGTAGAAAAATTAATGGGAGGTGATGCCTCTGGTAGAGTAGCAAGGTAAATTCATGAAAAGTTTACGGTCGTAATACACAGTACCAAAACATTACTGAAAAAGTAGCTGAATACATACACTACAAAACGAATAAACATATAAAAATGGCAAATTATACAAGAATAGAAGTAGCAAATGTTATGAAACAAACCGGAATGGTTCCATTGTTTTATAACGCGGATATAGAGATAAGTAAAAAAGTAATTAAAGCAACTTACGATGGTGGAGCGCGTTTGTTAGAGTTTACAGCACGTGGAGATTTCGCTCACGAAGTTTTCGGAGAGCTAAACAAGTGGGTTCTTAAAGAATTACCAGGAATGATTATGGGAGTTGGTTCTGTAACAGATGCTGCGTCTGCTTCACGTTTTATGGCTTTAGGGGCTAACTTTATCGTAACTCCAGTGTTAAGAGAAGACATCGCCATTGTATGTAATAGACGTAAAGTAGCTTGGTCTCCAGGATGTGGCTCATTGACTGAAATATGTAGAGCAGAGGAATTGGGTTGTGAGGTTGTTAAGTTGTTTCCAGGTGGAATTTACGGACCAGATTTTGTAAAAGCAATCAAAGGTCCTCAGCCATGGACAAGTGTAATGCCTACAGGTGGTGTGTCTCCAACTAAAGAAAATTTAGAAGGTTGGTTTAAAGCCGGTGTAACTTGCGTAGGCATGGGCTCTAAATTAATTGCAAAAGGTGCAGACGGTAACTATGATTTAGCAAAAATTGAATCGGATACTAGAAATGCATTAAGTATAATTAGTACTTTAAAATCATAACTATTGAAATCGTCAGCTGTAACTATAAAAGAATTGTCTTCTTTATCTGGATATTCGATATCCACAGTGTCTAAAGCCTTAAATAATAAGCTTGAGATTAGTAAAGCTACACGCGAAACAATTAAAACTATAGCAAAACAGCATGACTATGTACCAAATAGTTATGCTGTTTCACTTAGAATGCGAAAAACGGGTTCTATTGCTGTAATTGTTCCTAAGGTTACCGAGGCTTGCTATGGTCAGACGCTTTGTCATTTGCAAAAATCGGCAGAAAAATTTGGTTATAGAATTCTATTTTATCAATCATTTAATTCTACGACTAAAGAGTTAAATTATATTAAAAGTCTTAGCGATGGCTCTATTGATGGAATTATTGTTGTTTCGGCAGAACATAGAGAAAAGTCGCAATTTTCAAATCATTCATTTCCTGTTGAGCTACTTCATATTGACTGTAGTCAAACTCTCGAAGATATAAAACAACTTACCTACACGAGTTTAATAAATGTTTTAAAAGGTTAGCTTTTTCTGAGAAACCGTATTTTCAATCTTACATTGTAATAGCGATACAAAACGATCACATATTTTTCATAATCGTTGGGATCTTTTTTTGAACTTAATCAATTCAAATAACGGATAAGAATGTGTTCAATAGAGTATGTTTTTAAATGCAAATGGCTACTTTGGACCCAATACATTATTTACTTTTAAAAAATCTTAAATTCTGAAAAGAGCAATACAGTACATGATAATTAGTGCATTAGCATTTACATTTTTAAATGTATTGGTAAAGTCACTTAATAGCTTTAGTGTTTATCAGATTGTATTTTTTAGATCTATCGGTACGTTGTTTTTTACAATACCATTTTTACTTAAAAATAAAATCCCTTTATTGGGACATAAAAGAGGTTTAATGATAGGAAGGAGTGTTTTTGGCTTAATTTCTATGACGTTATTCTTTTTGTCACTAAAGTATATAGCTATGGGAACTGCCGTTTCTATTCGCTATATAGCACCTATTTTTGCGGCATTTTTTGCATTGTTCATTTTAAAAGAGAAAATAAAACCATTGCAATGGTTTTATTTTGCTATTGCATTTGCAGGAGTTTTGTTATTAAAAGGTTTTGATTCACAAGAAGAAATAACCGGTATTTTATTAGCCATATCATCCGCTTTATTTGCAGGTTTAGTGTATATCATGATTCGTAAAATAGGCACAGCTGATCATCCTGTGGTTATTGTAAACTATTTTATGATCATTTCGGCTGCGATTGGTGGCCTATTATCTATAAAAGGATGGATAAATCCATCTGGAAAAGAATGGCTTATCTTTTTAAGCTTAGGTGTTTTCGGCTATTTTGCACAATTGTATATGACTAAAGCCATGCAGGTTGGTGAAACCAATGAAGTTGCTCCTTTAAAATATTTGGAAGTTATTTTCACCATGATTATTGGCCTAGTTTGGTTTGGAGAAATCTATACGTTTTGGTCTTTAATGGGAATTTTACTCATTATTTTAGGTTTAACTTTAAATGTTGTTTCTAAGAGAAAACCTAAATCTTAAAACAAGGCTGAAGCTATAGCTTTTACATTATCACTTTTTCCCATGGAGTAATAATGAAGTACTGGTACACCCGCATTTTGTAATTCTTTAGATTGGTTTATAGCCCACTCAATTCCAACTTGTCTAACGTCCTTATTGCTTTTACAACTGTCTACAGCTTCTATTAACTCTTCTGGTAAATCTATTTTAAAAACTTGCGGTAACAATTGTAAATGACGCTTTACTGCAATAGGTTTTATACCTGGAATTATGGGTACATTAATGCCTTCTGCTTTGGCTGCTTCAACAAATTCAAAATACTTTTGGTTATCAAAAAACATTTGAGTGACAATATAATCTGCACCAGCATCTACTTTTTGCTTTAGACGTTTTAAGTCTGTTTTTAATGAAGGAGCTTCTAAGTGTTTTTCGGGATAGCCAGCGACTCCAATACAAAAATCAGATTTGTCATCAGCTTCAAGAACATCGTGTAAATAGTGTCCCTTATTAAGATTTTGAATCTGACTTACTAAATCTTTTGCATATTGATGTCCACCTTCACATGCTTCAAAATATTGTTGATGTTTCATAGCGTCACCACGTAAAGCCATCACATTATTAATGCCTAAATAATGACAATCTACAAGTAAATATTCGGTTTCTTCTTTAGTGAATCCTCCGCATAGTACATGTGGTACCGTATCAACGTCATATTTGTGTTTTATAGCTGCACATATACCAACGGTTCCTGGTCGCATACGTGTAATTTTTCGGTCTAAAAGCCCATCTTTTTTAATGTATAGATACTCTTCTCTAGACGTTGTAACATCTATAAATGGTGGTTTAAACTCCATTAAAGGATCTATATTATTATATAATTGCTGAATGCTATTTCCTTTTTTCGGTGGAATAATTTCGAAGGAAAATAATGTCTTTCCGTTAGCTTTTTTTATGTGATCTGTAACTTTCATGTTTACTTCCCACGAAGGTGGGAATCTTTTTAATTAATAATTTATTTATCAATAGATTCCTGTTTTCACAGGAATGACAGTTAATCAGCAATATTTGGACTTAACCATTTTGTTGCCTCTTCGTTTGAAATATTTCGACGTTTACTATAGTCTTCAATTTGGTCTTCTTTAATTTTTCCTAAGCCAAAATATCGCGCTTCTGGATTCGCAAAATAATAGCCACTCACACTTGCTGCTGGCCACATTGCTAAACTTTCTGTAAGTTTTACTCCAATGTTTTCCTCAACATTTAACAGCTTCCAAATGGTGGTCTTTTCTAAGTGATCCGGACAAGCAGGATAACCAGGTGCAGGTCTTATTCCTTTATAACTTTCTTTTATAAGTTCTTCATTGGTTAAATGTTCGTTTTGATCATAATTCCAATGTTTGGTTCGCACTTCTTTGTGTAAATACTCTGCGAATGCTTCGGCTAATCGGTCTGCTAAGGCTTTTATCATAATCGAATTATAGTCATCATGATTGGCTTCAAATTGAGCTGCCAATTCTTGAGTTCCAAATCCTGTTGACACACAAAAACAACCCATATAATCTTGTTTTCCTGTTGTTTTTGGTGCAATAAAATCAGCTAAGGCTATGTTTGGTTTACCTTTTGCTTTTTTAGATTGCTGACGAAGAGTTAGGAATTTGTATGTCTCTTCACCTGTGAGATCTCTCGACTGCGCTCGAGATGACAATACGACCTCAATATCATCATCATTAACTGAATTAGCTTCAAACAATCCAAAAATAGCTTTTGCTTTTAAAAGCTTTTCTTTGAAAATACGCTGTAATAAAAGTTGCGCTTCTTTAAACAATATGGTTGCTTGTTCTCCAACCACATCATCAGTTAGAATGGCTGGATATTTTCCATGTAAATCCCAACTTCTAAAAAATGGTGTCCAATCAATAAATTCTTCGAGTTTGGTGATATCAAAATCTTCTAAAATTTGAATGCCCAATTGATTTGGTTTTACAATCTCAGAGGTATTCCAATTTATTTTGAATTTGTTTTTACGAGCATCAGCTATCGTTAAATATTCTTTTTTCTTGGTGCGTTTTAAGAACTGCTCTCGGAAGGCATCGTACTCTTCACGAATTTGGTTTTTATAAAGCTTACTGTCTTTCTTAAGTAAATCGCCAACAACGGTTACAGCTCTGGAGGCATCATTAATATACACAACAGTATTGCTATAATGTGGTGCAATTTTTACAGCAGAATGCGCTCTTGAGGTTGTTGCACCTCCAATAATTAAGGGAATTTCAATGTTTTCTTTTTCAAGGGCTTTAGAAACGTAAACCATTTCATCTAATGATGGTGTAATTAGTCCACTCAATCCAATGATATCAACCTTTTCTTTGATCGCGGTTTCTACAATTTTTTCTGGTGGAACCATAACACCAAGGTCAATAATTTCATAATTATTACAGCCTAAAACAACGCTAACAATATTCTTTCCGATATCGTGAACATCGCCTTTTACGGTTGCCATTAAAATACGACCTGCAAATTCTTGTTTTCCATCTTTTTCGGCTTCAATAAAGGGTTGTAGGTAAGCAACAGCTTTTTTCATAACTCGTGCCGATTTTACCACTTGAGGCAAAAACATTTTACCACTACCAAATAAATCGCCTACCACATTCATTCCGATCATAAGATGCCCTTCAATAACCTCAATAGGTTTATCTGAGGCTAAACGTGCTTCTTCAACATCTTCAATAATAAATTTATCTATGCCTTTAACTAAACCGTGCGTGATTCTATCTTGCAATGGATCATTTCGCCATTCGAGAATATTTGCAGATTGTGCGGACGAGTCGCGACTTGTACCAACAAGTGATTCCGCGATTTCCATCAAACGTTCTGTGGCATCGTCGCGTCTATCGAAAAACACATCTTCAACACGTTCTAATAAATCTTTATCTATTTCGTCATAAATCTCGAGCATTGTTGGGTTAACAATTCCTAAATTCATTCCATTTTTAATGGCATGGTATAAAAATGACGAATGCATTGCTTCACGCACAACATTGTTTCCTCTAAATGAAAAAGACACATTACTTACCCCTCCAGAAACGTTAGCATGCGGTAAATTTTCTCTAATCCATTTGGTGGCTTCAAAGAAATCGAGTGCATTTCTGCGGTGTTCATCCATTCCTGTTGCAACCGGAAAAATGTTAGGATCGAAAATAATATCTTGGGCAGGAAACTTTAGTTCGTTAACTAAAATGTGATATGAACGTTTACATATTTCAATACGTCTATTGTAATTGTCGGCTTGTCCTTCTTCGTCAAAAGCCATAACCACAACAGCAGCTCCGTAACGTTTAATGAGTTTTGCATGGTGTTTAAATTCGGCTTCACCTTCTTTTAAGCTAATTGAATTAACAACACATTTCCCTTGTGCCACCTGTAAACCAGCTTCAATAATTTCCCATTTAGAACTATCGATCATTATTGGGATTTTAGAAATGTCAGGTTCTGAAGCTATGAGATTTAAAAAGGTAGTCATGGCATAAACACCATCTAGCATACCTTCGTCCATGTTAACGTCTAAAATCTGAGCACCTCCATCAACTTGGTCTCTAGCTACTTCTAAAGCTTCATCGTATTTTTCTTCTTTTATTAAACGAAGGAATTTTCGAGAGCCTGTTACGTTGGTACGTTCTCCTATATTTATAAAATTACTTTCTGGTGTTACAACCAAAGGTTCTAAGCCTGAAAGTGTGAGATATTTTTTTATTTGAGTCATGTTAGTATTTTCAAAATGGATTCCGTCTACGCAGGAATAACAGTTTTTCTAGGTTCATACTTCTGCGCCACTTCTGCAATTGCTTCTATATGTGCAGGACTTGTGCCACAACATCCTCCTATTATATTAATGAGATGGTCTTTGAGGTAGCTTTCAATAAATTGCTGCATTTGTTTTGGAGATTCTTCATATTCACCAAAAGCATTTGGTAGTCCTGCGTTAGGATGAGCTGAAGTAAAAAATTCAGTTGCGTTAGATAACCTTTGTAAATAGGGCTTTAATTGTTCTGCTCCAAGTGCGCAGTTAAAGCCAACACTTAAAAGTGGAATATGAGATATAGAAGTTAAAAAAGCTTCAACTGTTTGTCCTGATAAGGTTCTGCCAGATGCATCAGTAATTGTTCCAGAGACCATAATTGGAATATCGATATGGCGTTCTTCTTTAACTTCTTCAATGGCAAATAAGGCAGCTTTAGCATTTAATGTGTCAAAAATAGTTTCTACTAATAGCAAATCTACACCACCATCAATTAAGGCTTCTACTTGCTGTTTGTAGGCAATTCGTAATTCATCAAACGTAATAGCTCTATATTCTGGTCGGCTAACGTCTGGCGATAAACTTGCCGTTTTATTTGTTGGCCCTATGCTTCCAGCAATGAATCGAGGCTTTTCAGGATTTTCTTTCGTGAATTTTTCTGCGACTTCTTTGGCTATGCGTGCAGATTCGTAATTAAGCTCGTAAACTAAGTCTTCCATATCGTAATCTGCCATGGCTATTGTGGTGCCCGAAAACGTATTGGTTTCTACAATATCTGCTCCAGATTCAAAATATTTGGCGTGCACTTCGGCAATAGCTTTAGGCTGCGTTAACGACAATAAATCGTTGTTTCCTTTTAAAGGAGATGGATAATCTTTGAAGCGTTCGCCTCTAAAATCTTCTTCCGAGAAATTATATTGTTGCAACATAGTTCCCATGGCTCCATCGAGAACTAAGATTCGTTTTTGTAATTCTTGTTTTATTTTGCTCATAATGTTTATGTGTTCTCGATACCATTTTATTCTCCCGAAAGCTTTCGGGATCTAAAATCACTCGAACTGACGCTAGTTTTCTAGGGCTTGTTTTAAATCTTTAATAATATCTTCAGGATGTTCTAAACCTACAGAAACGCGTATCAATCCGCCTGTAATTCCTGTTTGTAGTCGCACATCTTCTGGTATTTTAGCATGTGTTGTAGATGCAGGATGTGTTACAATACTTCGTGTATCTCCTAAGTTTGCAGACAGTGATAATAATTGAATTGTATTTAGAAATTTTCTACCAGCTTCTATACCTCCTTTGATTTCAAAAGCGACTACATTTCCTCCTAGTTTCATCTGCTTTTTTGCTAATTCGTATTGTGGATGTGATTTTAAGAATGGATATTTTACAAAATTGACGTTGTGATGAGATTCTAAAAACGTCGCAATTTTTAAGGCATTTTCACAATGTCTATCAACTCTAACCGGTAATGTTTCTAAACTTTTTGAAAGAATCCAGGCATTAAATGGTGATAATGATGGACCTGTATTTCGAGAAAATAAATATATTTTTTGAATTAATTCTGAGCTACCAACCGTTATACCACCTAAAACTCTGCCTTGTCCGTCTATTAATTTGGTTGCCGAGTGAATGACCAAATCCGCACCAAATTTAATGGGTTGTTGTAGGTAAGGCGTCGCAAAACAATTGTCTATAATAAAAATGAGATTGTGCTTTTTTGCGATGTCTCCCAAACGTTGTAAATCTAAAATATCGACAGCAGGATTTGTTGGGCTTTCTGCATAAATTACTTTAGTATTGGGTTGAATAAGATTTTCGATCTTGTCTAACTCATCAACTTTAAAATAATTATTTGAAATATTCCATTTAGGTAATATGTTATTGAGTAAGGTTTGGGTTGACCCAAAAATACTACGACACGATACAATATGATCTCCTGCATTAAGGATAGCTGCAAATGTTGAAAATACGGCAGACATACCAGATGCAAAGGCATAACCACGTTCTGCACCTTCCATTAAACAGATTTTTTCTACAAATTCTGATGTATTTGGATTAGAGTATCGGCTGTAAATATTACGTTGTTTTTCGTCTGCGAAAGAAGCACGCATATCTTCTGCATCCTCAAAAACATAACTCGATGTTAGATATAATGGATTAGAATGCTCTAAAAATTGTGAGCGTTCCATTTGCGTTCGTATGGCTTGTGTTTCAATATGTTTTGAACTCATTTTTCTACGGTTTAATTAGTACAAAAAAAACGAAATACGTCTCAGACGTATGTATAGAAAAATGTTATAAAGAGTTGTAATTACAGGTGTGCAATTATGTTGGGTTATCTATCCAATTGTGCGATAAATGAATCGACAATTACGTAGAAGTTAGCACCTTCTTAATAAGTTTAAGGGTTGCTAAGGTTTCAAAGGGTCTAATCCCTCCACCTTTCTTGATAACATTTCAATACGTTGTTTGAACTTTGAAATACAATATTCCGAAAGAAAATAGTATAATACAAATTTTATTCACTTTATTTTAATAGAAACATGTTGCATTTTAATTGTAACTTTGATTTTCTCAAATAAAGTTGATTATGTTAGAAAATTTCTGGTTTAATGTGCAATATGGCATGAACCATGTTTTAGATATCAATGGTTACGACCATGTCTTATTCTTAATGGTATTAGCTGTGCCTTACGTTTTTAAAGATTGGAAGCGTGTGCTTATTTTGGTTACAACATTTACCTTAGGACACACACTATCTTTAATTATGGCGGCTTATGGTATTGTAAGTGTTAATGGAAAATTAGTAGAATTTTTAATTCCAATTACTATTTTAATTGCTGCACTTTACAATGTATTTACAGCAAGTAAAACATCTAAATCTAATAAAATTAGTGTACTGTTTTTAGTAACGTTATTTTTTGGACTTATACACGGTTTGGGTTTTGCAAGAGAATTTAAAATGTTTGCAGGTCAGAACGAAGGTAAATTAGGACTTCTTATAGAATTTGCTTTGGGCATTGAGTTGGCTCAGGTTATCGTTGTATTTGTTGTGCTATTTCTTGGGTTTTTAGGTCAGACGATCTTTAGATTTTCACGTCGCGATTGGATGATGGTAATTTCTGCTGTTGTGATAGGGTTAGTGATTCCGATGATTATAGGAAGCGATTTACTTAATTAAGCTAAAAAAGATTGGTAAAACTTTAACGCGATGTAAATGGGTTATAAAATACTATCCGTTTATCTTCGTTACTAACATGATAGCTTTGTATAACACTTATTATTAATGCCAAAGACAAAACAATTACGTTACGATAAAGCCTATTTGCGCATTGCAAAAGAATGGGGAAAATTATCGCATTGTAAACGGAAACAAGTAGGAGCCCTTATTGTAAAGGATAGAATGATCATTTCAGACGGTTACAATGGTACACCAACTGGTTTTGAAAACTATTGTGAAGACGATGAAGGCTATACTAAATGGTATGTGTTACATGCCGAAGCTAATGCGATTTTAAAAGTAGCATCGTCTACACAATCTTGTCAAGGGGCAACGTTATATATTACGCTTTCACCTTGTAAAGAGTGTAGCAAGTTAATTCATCAAGCAGGAATAGTAAGGGTTGTTTACCATCAAGATTATAAAGATTGTTCAGGAATTGATTTTCTAAAAAAAGCAGGTATAGAATTAGAGCTTATTGAAGATCTAAATGAAGATTCTCGTTTTCACGAGAAATAATATGGCAACAAAAAATAAATACATACCACTTATTGTTGGTGTTGCAGTTGCAGCAGGTGTTATTATAGGTGGAAAATTAAGTTTTTCAGATACATCAGATAATCTCTTCAGTACAAATAGTAAAAAAAACAAACTTAATCGGTTAATAGACTATATAGATTACGAGTATGTAGAAGATGTAAATACAGACAGTATTGTAGACGTTACTGTCAATGGTATTTTACACAATTTAGATCCACACTCTACGTATATACCCAAGGAAGATTTAGAGCGAATCACTGAAAATATGAAAGGTGATTTTGTTGGTGTTGGTATTAATTTTTATCCGTATAAAGATAGTATTGCAGTAATTAGACCAACCGAAAATGGTCCAAGCGAACGTGCAGGTATTATGAGTGGTGATCGTATTCTTTTAGCAGATGGCGACACACTTTACGGTCCAAATATATCTAGTGATTTTATTAGTGAAAAACTTAAAGGAGATAAAAACACGTCTGTAAAACTAACGGTTTTTAGAAAAGGTGAAGATGAATTATTAGAGTTCGATGTTAAACGTAAAGCCATTCCTATTAAGAGTATAGAGGCTGCATATATGCTTACAGATGATTTGGGCTATATGAAAATGAATCGTTTTGCAGAATCTACTTTTAACGAGTTTAAGTTAGCACTTAGTGAGTTAAAGGAATTAGGAGCTACTAAATTAGCATTAGATTTGAGAGATAATCCTGGTGGATTTTTAGGAATAGCGGAACAAATTGCAGATGAATTTTTAGAAGATGGTAAGCTTATTCTGTTCACTAAAGATAAAAGAGGAAAGGAAGAGCGCGTCTATGCCACAAAAAGAGGAGAATTTGAAGATGGAGAACTTTATATTCTTATCAATGAAAATTCAGCATCGGCAAGTGAGGTAATCGCAGGTGCACTTCAGGATAATGATAAAAGTATTATTGTAGGTCGACGCTCCTATGGTAAAGGCTTAGTACAACGCGAAATGGCATTAGGTGATGGAAGTGCTGTACGTTTAACCGTATCTAGATATTACACTCCAACAGGGCGTTCTATTCAAAAACCATATACTAATGGTGATAGCGAAAGTTATTTCAATGATTATTACAAACGCTTAAGAACAGGGGAATTAGCACACGAAGAAAGTATAGAAGTAGATGATTCTTTAAAGTTTACCACACCAAAAGGAAAAGTAGTGTATGGAGGTGGAGGAATCATTCCAGATATATTTGTGCCTGTAGACCGATTATTTGATAATGAAACCATCAATTATTTAAGACGACGAGGGCATTTTGGATATTTCGTGTTTGAAGAATTAGATAAGGATCGCACCATATATCGTGGTGTTTCTAAGTACGATTTTATTAATAATTTTGAAGTTAGTGATGATATTGTTATGAATTTTCAAGATTATGTCAATCAAAGAGAACGTACCAATATTTCTTTTGTAGCCTATAATGCTGAAATCAGACGACTGATAAAAGCAACATTAGCGCGTCAACTATTTGATGATAATGCGTTTGAAGAAATCATTAACAAAGAAGACATTATGGTGCAAGAAGTTATTCTACTAAGCACTGAGTATCCTAACTTTAAACAGTAACTTTATCGTGGATTTTGGTCTGATTTCCGTCATTCCAAAGGGTTAAAATATCGGTTGCTACATGCGATCCGCTACCACATGCCATAGCAAATTGACTACGCCAACCTGCTAAAGTACCAGCGACATAAAGGTTGTCTTCAATGAGGTGATCCGTGTTTTTTAACCAAATTCTATCCTTCTTTATCGCAGCTCTTGGATGAGGTTCAATGTAAGTTTCTAAACCTGTTATAGTCATAAAACTTGTGTATCCAACTGCTATAACAACGATTTTAGAATTGTATTCGTTTTTATTGGTTGTTATTTTAAAGCCACCTTCTTCTTTTTGAATGGCACTTACTTTTTCATTTTCTATTTGTGCAATATGAGGATAAAGCTCTGCCAATTGATCTATTCCACTGTTTAGAATATCAGAACCTAAAGTACCAGGTTGTAGTCCCAATACATTATTAAATAATGCGTCTTGAAGATGTGATGTTTTTTGGTGTGCAATAATGCCAATAGATTTGTTTTCTGCAAACCGCTTGTTTTTGGCCGAACCTAAAACTAAAGCGCAAGATAAACCTGCGGCACCACCTCCAATAATTAAAGCATCAAAAGACATTAGCGCCGATTATTTAATTTTTCAATTTTTTTAGAAATTCTAAATACTTGTAATAAAACAATTGCGCAAAGTGCAGCCAAAATAGTTATTAAAGCTGTTTGACTTTCTCCTTCAAAGAGGGCATCAAAATTTAGTTTTGTCGCATTAAAAATAATTAATGCTACTGCAATAATGGATAAGATGAGTGTAATTACTTTCATGTTAACGAATTTAAACCAATAACGCTTTTATGTTGTGAGCAAATAACTTTACGGCTATGGCTAACAAAATTACGCCAAATATTTTTCTTATAATGTTAATTCCATTAGATCCTAAAACACGCTCAATTTTTGCAGATGTTTTTAGGACAATATATATAACTATGACGTTGCTAATTACAGCGACGATAATATTTTCGATGGCAAATTCTGCACGTAAGGATAATAGCGTTGTTAAGGTTCCTGGTCCTGCCATAAGGGGAAATGCCAATGGAAAAACAGATGCTGTAACAGAACTATTTTCATCATCTTTATAAAGCGTAATGCCTAAAACCATTTCTAGAGCAATAAAAAAGATAACAAATGCACCAGCAACAGCAAATGAATTAACGTCGATACCAATGAGGCTTAATAAACTTTTTCCGACAAATAGGAAAATTACCATGATCACACCAGCGATTATAGACGCTTTTCCACTTTGTATATGACCAACTTTTTTACGTAGATCTATAATAATTGGAATGTTTCCAATGATATCAATGACCGCAAAAAGGACCATGAACGCTGTAAATATTTCTTTTAAATTAAGATGCATTTTTATAGGGTTTTAAAATCTATTATAAGTTATACAAATTTAGGTCTTAAGTAATTGTTCTTCAATTATATAAAATCAAAATTTGATTGTTTTTTTTGAAATTTTTTGCAAAGGTGCGATATTATAACAGATTTGCAATAGTAAATGTGAATAAGTTTTAAAATAGGTATTTCTAAAGGGAACTACAACTTAAGTCTGTAAAGTTTAGTTGCACTTGAAACTTAAACTGTTATTTTTGCGACGTATTAGAACTAATTATATATGTTTCAACTCGGAAAAACTATAGTTTCAGAAGACATCATTGAAAAAGATTTTGTCTGTAACCTCTCAGCTTGTAAAGGAGCGTGTTGTATCGATGGAGATGCAGGTGCTCCGTTAGATAAAGAGGAGGTAAAAATTTTAGAAGATATTTACCCAAAAGTGAAACCTTTTTTGCGAAAAGAAGGCATAGAGGCTATTGAGGCACAAGGTACGTCTATAGCGACAGATTTTGGGGATTTAGAAACACCATTAATTAACGGAGCAGATTGTGCTTATGTCATTTTTGATGATAAGAAAACAGCACTTTGTGGTATCGAAGAAGCTTATAATCAAGGTGAAATTTCATGGAAAAAACCAGTGTCTTGCCATTTATATCCTGTAAGAGTAAAGGAATACTCTGAGTTTTCGGGAGTGAATTACGAGAAATGGGATATTTGTGATGATGCTTGTTCTTTGGGTAAGGAATTACAAGTGCCAATTTACAAATTTGTAAAGGAGGCGCTTATTAGAAAATTTGGTGAAGATTGGTATGCTGAATTAGAAAAAGTAGCAGAAAATTACAAGTAATAACCCTTTCTAATCGTTTTTAATGAATAGGTATTTGTAAAATTATCTTGGTGCCAGAGGGACTTTCATTGTCATATAAATCTTCAATTTCTAAAGAATAGGAGTTTTTAAATTGTTCTGAAAAGTTAGCCAAACGTGCTTTGGTTATATCTATCCCAACAGAGTTACGATCTAGCCGTTTTCTGTCATTTATTTTTTTAGAAGCAAGTCTACCAATTCCGTTATCTATAATTTCTACAGTTATATGTTTTGATGAGTTTTTGCTCACATTTAAGTCTATTTTTTTGTTATTCGCTTTAGATGATAAACCATGCCATAACGAATTTTCTAAAAATGGTTGAAGTACAAGCGATGGAATTTTAGTGACTTCGGTATTTATTAATGGATCTACCTTAATTTTAAAATCTATTTCGTTTGAAAACCTTATGTTTTCAATATTTATATATAATTTCATGGTTTCAAGCTCATCATGAAGCGATGTCTCCTTTTCTTTTGAAGCCATTAATATTTTCCGGATTAATTTTGAAAACTTATTTAGGTAATATACCGCATTGGTTTTGTCATTATTAATAATATATAACTTAATGGAATTTAACGAGTTAAAAATAAAATGAGGATTCATTTGGCTTCTCAACATATCTTGCTCTAAGGTTAAAATATGTTTATCTCGTTTTAATGCTTTTGTTCTGTGTATAATATAAAGGGCGATGCCAATACCGCATAGTAGGAATGATGTATAAAGTAAGATTTGTTTATTTCGTTCTAAACGTAAGCGTTGGGCTTCGTTTTCTATAGCTAAAGCTTTTATTTGGTTGGTTTTGTTTTCGTTTTCATAGGCTATTACAATATCATTTACATACTGTAGGTTTTGCTCGGTTAAGATGGTGTTTTCAATTTCAACAGCATCTTGATAATACTTTAAAGCATCTTTAAAATTCTCTTTTGTTTGACTAATCTTAGACAACAACTTGCTGGTTTCGGCAATAGTTGATTTTAAATTATAAGAATTGGCTATGTTAAGTGCTTTTTTTAGGTGTTTCTCAGCATCTTCAATTTGATTGGTTTCAGTTTGTAATTGCCCTAGGTTGAGATATGAAGCAGAAATATAATACTGATCATCAAGGTTTAGAGATTTTTCTAAAGCTTCTAAAATAATAGGTTTTGCATCTTTGTAATTATATTGTTTTAGATATACGCGTCCTATGCTGTTATAGCAAATAACGCGACCTATCTCTGAATCAATACTATTATTGTAGTCTAATGAGAGGTTGTAATTTGAGAGGGCAATATCTAAGTTGCCTTTTGCTTCTTCAGCATAACCTATATTATGATAGTTAATAGCAAGACCCAGTTTGTTGTCTGCCTGTTTTTCAATTTTAAGCGATTTGTTAAATTGTAAAAGTGCTAAATCATATTGTTTTAAGGCGAGGTAAATATTTCCAATACTGTTTTGAGAGATGGCAATACTGTGGGTTATCGACGTCGTTTTATCAATAACAGAATAAGCAATCTTCAAAGCTTCTGTATGATAGTCTAATGCTAGTTTAACAACGTCCATGCGCCTGTATACCACACCAATCATATTGAGGCTTATAATTTTAAGCTCGTCACTTTTTGCCTTTTCTGCATAAGTGTCCGCTTCTTGGTGAAGTTCTAAGGCCTCGTCGTACTGAGAGCGGTCTCTTTGTATAACACCTAAAGCATTAAGTGCAAAGCTAGATCCTTCATGCCAAGAAATTTCCTTGGACATGTTGAGCAAACGTGTCATTCTTGTACTATCGCGTTCAAATGGTTTGAGAACAGAATCTAGTATACGGAGTTGTGAAGGTGTATTTTCTTTTACATACTCTAAGGTGTGTTCAAAATTTGTAGGTTGCGCATAACCAAGAAAAACGATAAAGAAAAAGAGAATACAGAGACGTATAGGTTTGTCTGCACAAAAATATCTCATAGACTATAGTTTTTCTAGAAAATCTGACTTTCGCTGTCTCGCTACCGGAATTTTATGATCACTGTCCATAATAACATAACCTTCGTTTTTGATAAATGCTTTTATTTTATTTAGGTTAATAATGTAGGAGTTATGAATCCGAAAGAAATAGTGCTCTGGTAAAATGGCATCAACTTCTTTTAATTTTTTGGTCATAACTATTTTTTTTTCGTTTTGTAAGTATAGTGTACTGTAATTGCCGTCAGATTCTATATAAATGATTTCATCAATATCTAAAAAGAGTAATTTTCCATCTGTGTTAATGGTGATCTTTTTTTTGTCGAATTGCGAATTAAAGTTAATGAGCATGCGCTCTAATTTTGATGAGTTAAATGTGCGTTCATTGTGTTTCTTAATTTTAGAAATACAGTTTCTTAAATCATCTGAGTCTATAGGTTTTAATAAATAGTCTGTAGCTTCAAATTTTAAAGCTTTAATGGCATATTCGTCATAGGCTGTGGTGATTACAACAGCAAAATCAATGCTGCGCAGTTGTTCTAAAAACTGAAACCCTCCAATAGTTGGCATTTGCACGTCTAGAAATAAACAGTCTGGTGTGTGCGAATTTAAATAGGTTAATGCGTCATCAGGATTAGTAAACGACTCCATCACTTCAATCTCGTCACTAAAATTACTGATTTCCCAAATTAAACTTTGGATAGCTTTAGGTTCATCATCTACAATTACGGCTTTTAACATGCTTTAAAATTATTGAATATAAATATAGGAATATATTGATTGCTAAGAATGTAAAAATGTGTGTATTGCATGGTTTTGTGTATAGAATGCAAAAATTAGTATGACCGTTTATACACTTTTTTTTACCATTCATACAAAACAATGTAAAAAAGTGGATTAATATGGTGATATTTGAATAATTAAAAGAGCCAGAAATTAGGGCAAATTAGGGGTTTGCTTTTTGGCTTTTATGCTATTAATGATTTATAATTAGGATCTAAAAATTCTAATCTTTCATTACTGTGTTAATTTATAATAAATGATTTTATAATTATTTATTATTAGTTTTAGTTAGTTATTAGGGAAAAAAGAGCGTTATGTAAACGCTCTTTTTTGTTGCTTTATACTAATGAGATTTAGAGACCTTAATTACCAATAAACTCGGTTGCTAGCCTTAGATTTAACACGATTAAACTTACAAATTTTTTCGTGTTAAAATTACAGTAAAACACTGAAAATCAATGAAGTGGCGTGTCTTCGGGCGATTGTCTTTTTTTTTTGACTCGAAACTAATTTGTTAAGAACTTGTTGACAATGTTTATAAAATTACCTTTCTTTTTTAATGACAATTGTCAATCTTTGTTGAGTGTAAAATAAAATGGATTTTTCTAGTCTTTAGATTTCAAAAAGCTGAAGAAAATTTTATTTTTTTTAAAATTCGCCCCTTTATTATAAAGGAAAAACATAGAACGTTTTACGGATTCATTAATACTTTTTAGAGTGGTTTATAATCACTCTAATGACTAAATAGGCTTTAAATTAAAGAGATATGGAGATTACTCAAATTATTAAAAGAGATTATGAAACAAGTCCGTTTGTTTTAAATAAAATTTCTAATGCGATTGAAAAAGCAATGCTTTCTGTTGGAAATGGCTCTAAAGAAGATGCCAACACAATTTCTGTAGATGTGTTGCAGACTTTACTTGATAGAAAAGGAAAAGATCATAACTATTTACCTACTGTAGAAGAAGTACAGGATTTAGTTGAGGAAAAATTAATGCAAAGTGCTTTTCATGATGTAGCAAAAGCCTACATATTATATAGAGACGAACAAGCACGACTTAGAAAAACAAATATTTTTGAGAAGCGTATTAATTTAAAACCTTATGAGTATCCAGAACTTAATGAATATGTAGATGCGATAAGACACTCGTATTGGATTCATTCAGAATTTAACTTTACAAGTGATATTCAGGATTTTAAGACAAGATTGACCATTGTAGAGCAAAATGCGATTAAAAACACAATGCTTGCAATTTCACAGATTGAAGTTGCTGTGAAATCATTTTGGGGAGACATTTACCATAAAATGCCAAAACCAGAAATTGGGTCTGTTGGAGCCACATTTGCAGAAAGTGAAGTGCGCCACCAAGATGCATACTCTCACTTATTAGAGATTTTAGGTCTTAATAACGAGTTTAAAAACTTAAAGAAAAAGCCTGTAATAATGAGACGTGTTCATTATTTAGAAACAGCTTTGAAAAACGCAAAAAGTGAAGATAATAAAGAGTATGCAGAGTCTATTTTACTGTTTTCTCTTTTTATAGAACACGTGTCGCTTTTCTCTCAGTTTTTAATCATTATGGCTTTCAATAAGCATAAAAATATGCTAAAAGGTGTGTCTAATGTGGTTGAAGCAACCTCTAAAGAAGAGCAAATTCATGGTGATTTTGGAATTGATGTCATTAGAATTATTAAAAAAGAAAATCCAACATGGTTTGATGACGAGCATAGTACTTTAGTTAAAGAATTATGTAAAGAAGCTTTTATTTCAGAAAGTAAACTTATTGACTGGATTTTTGAAGCCGGAGAATTAGACTTCTTACCAAAAGATGTGATAAATGAATTTATAAAGAACAGATTTAATAATTCATTAGAGAGTATTGGTATTGAAAAAGTATTTGATATCAACGAAGAATTAGTAGCACAAACCGAATGGTTTGATGACGAAATTATTGGAACAAAGCACGGAGATTTCTTCGTAAAGCGTTCTATCAACTATAGCAAAAGAACAAAAAGTATAACCAGCGACGACCTATTTTAAACTATGAGCAACCACACTAACACAGATCTTGAGAACAAATTGAACACAGAAGCAACAAAGACGTCTCAACACGACGACTTAATCAAAGCGAGAAAAGAAGCTATTAAAGAAGCTAAGGCTGAACCAGAAATAAAATGGTTAACAGAGCATAGTCGTCAGTTTTTAGCCTCTGGTTACCTTACAGGAGATACTACTCCTGAGGAAAGAATTAGAGAAATTGCTAATAACGCAGAAAGAATTTTAGGCATTGAGGGTTATGCAGATAAGTTCTATGGCTATATGGCCGAAGGCTATTACTCATTAGCGTCTCCAGTGTGGTCTAACTTTGGAAAAAGACGTGGCTTACCGATTAGTTGTTTTGGTTCGCACATTTCTGATGATATGGGAGATATCCTTTATACACAATCGGAAGTTGGTATGATGTCTAAATTAGGTGGAGGAACGTCTGGTTATTTTGGTAAATTACGTCATAGAGGTGCGCCTGTAAAAAATAATGGTGAATCTTCTGGAGCTGTACACATTATGCAATTGTTTGAGAAAATGGTTGATGTAGTAAGTCAAGGTTCTGTAAGAAGAGGTCGTTTTTCGCCATATTTACCAATAGATCATGCTGATATTCACGAGTTTTTAGAAATCGGTACGGAAGGTAATCCAATTCAAGAATTAACGCATGGTGTTACTGTAGGTAACGAGTGGATGCAAGAAATGATCGATGGTGATGCTGATAAAAGAGCCATTTGGGCAAAAGTGTTACAACGTAGAGGAGAAATAGGGTATCCTTATATCTTCTTTAGAGATAATGCTAACCATAATGCTCCAGATGTATATAGAGATAATAAGCACGAAATTTACGCGAGTAATTTGTGTTCAGAAATTATGTTACCAACTAACGACAAGTGGTCGTTTGTATGTGTATTGTCATCTATAAACTTATTACATTATGATAAGTGGAAAGATACAGATGCGGTTGAAACTATGGTTTATTTCTTAGATGCCGTTTTGGAAGAATTCATTACTAAATTAGAAGTGTACAGAGATTCTGAAGATAGAGATAATAGGCAAACCTTCATGTTTATGGAAAAAGCTTATAATTTCGCTAAAGAAAATAGAGCTTTAGGTTTAGGTGCTCTAGGATGGCACTCATTATTACAATCTAAAATGGTAGGTTTTGATAGTAAAGAAGCATTTGACTTAAACAGTGAAATCTTTAAAACTATAAAAGATAAGTCGGTTAAGGCGTCTGAAGAATTAGCTAAATTATTTGGTGAGCCAGAAGTATTAAAAGGCTACGGAAGACGTAATACAACCTTAAATGCTGTTGCGCCAACAACCTCTTCGGCATTTATTTTAGGACAAGTATCTCAAGGTATTGAGCCAATTTGGTCTAACAGTTATGTAAAAGATATTGCCAAAATTAAAACGACAATTAAGAACCCTTATTTAGTTGCGCTTTTAGAAGAAAAAGGCATGAACACTAATGAGGTATGGAGAAGTATTAGAGATTACGATGGATCTGTTCAGCATTTAGAAGGACTTACAGAGCATGAAAAAGAGGTGTTTAAAACCTATTCTGAAATTGACCAAATGTCTATTATCTATCAGGCCGCAAACAGACAAAACCATATAGATCAAGCACAGTCGTTAAACATTATGGTACATCCAGATATGCCAGTTAAAGATATTAATAAGCTTTATGTTACGGCTTGGCAATTGGGTGTAAAATCATTGTACTACCAACACAGTATGAATGCTGCACAGAAGTTTAAGCAAAAGAAAGAATGTACAAGTTGTGAAGGGTAAATAAAATTCCTGCGAAAGCAGGAATCTTATAAAATTAAAAAATAAAAAAGCATCTCATTTCTGAGATGCTTTTTTATTTAAATATAGATTAAGAGGCTTATTATTCAACCAAAGTATCAGTCCCTAAATATTTATCTGCTTTATTGTAATACCAAGCTCTTACTTTAGGCATTTTAATACCATTTACGTTAGCTTCTTCTGAAAGCAATATGTATTCACCTGAATCTGGTTTTTCTTTACCATGCTCATCTGTTTTAAAGAACTGATAGATTTCCATAGCAAAGGTTTCAGGATTAAAATAGAAATACCATACATCGCTTCCTACTGCTTCGTCATAGGTGACTTTTAAAACTAAGTATTCCTTTCCTTTAAAGGTTTTTCGTTCAACAGTATCACTAAGATTAGTGCCTGGATCTTTCAATTTCATAGGTAAACCATATAAATACGAATAGTAGTTTTTATATAGTGTGGCTCTATCGCAAGTCATGTTTTTTTCTTTAGCAGAAATGCTGTCTAAAACTTGCCCGTTATAACGCATTTTACACTGTCCTTTATCTAAAGTGTAAGTTGTGGTAACAGTGTCTTTAGTAGCTGTAACACTAAAGTATTCTGCAGGTAAATTAATAGAGATGACACTGGTGCGTTTGGGGGATTTGGGTGTTGTCATTACTACGGTAAACGTATTATTAAACTGACTCCAATTGTTGTTTGGATCATGGTAATCTATCGCGTTTTTTAAGACCTCTTGTGAGGTTATATCTTGACTATAACCCGAAATAGATATAACGAGTGCCATCAGCATTAAAATAAACTTCATATTAAATATTTTTCTACAAAGTACAATTTAACAAATAAAAAAAAGCATCCAATGCCGAATTGTTCGGGAGGATGCTTTTTTAAATGTACCCATAAATAGGTTAATGGAATTATTTTTCCTCCATAAGAGCAAAGAACTTATCAATGTTTGGCATTAAAATAATACGTGTTCTACGGTTTTTAGCACGATTATCTCTAGAATCGTTTTCAACTAAAGGTTGGTAGCTACTACGTCCAGATGCAATTAATTGTTCTGGTGCCACATTAAATTGTTTTTGTAATTTTCTCACTACAGAGGTTGCACGTAATACACTTAAATCCCAGTTATCTGCAATTTTATCTGTGTTAATACTTCTAGAATCTGTATGGCCTTCTACCATAACATCTAAGCTTGGCTCTGAGTTAATAACGTCAGCTAATTTCTTTAAGATTTTATCAGCTTTGTTCCCAACTCTGTAACTTGCTGTGTTAAATAACATATCATCATCTATAGAAATCATCACTACAGTTTCGTTGATGTCTACAACAATATCGTCGTCTTCATCTAGATCGCTAGTGTCCATAGCTTTGCTAAGGTTGTGCTGTATCGCTAAGTTCATAGAATCTTTTAACGTTTTTGCACCTGCTAATTTTTCTGGATCTACGTTTTGAAGCGTTGCGCGCATTTTTTCTTTACTTTCCCCAGAGGCTACTGTACCATCTTCAGAAACTTGAAATTTTGCTTTGTTATCAATTGTTAAGCCTTCAACATCTTCATTTAAAGATTGAATTTTAGCATTGTATTGGCTAACACGCGCTTCAATTGCTGCGAACTTATTTTCTAAATCTTCTTTTTCTACTCTTGTCTTCGTAAGCTCACTTACGGTTTCACCGTGTTGTTGCTCTAACGCAACGTATTTTTTCTTAGATACACATGAACTTAATACGACAGCGGTTACTAATAGGATTGAAATTTTCTTCATTTTATAATTTTTGGTTATTATAGTTTTAAAGTTATATATACGATTAAAGGTCGACTTTGGATGTTGAACGTCAAAATTATTTAACATTTTTGAGAATTTATTGCGATGTATTTGGCTTCGAATTATGATGACAAATACTTAAGGTTGTAGTCTAACTTATTAAAATTGATGACGTTGATTGGTTGTTCTTAGTTCGTTTTTCTACACAAAAAAAGCTTCAAATCGAATTTAGACTTGAAGCTTTTTTTATAATGTTTAAAAAGATTTACGACTCTTCTTCTGTCGTTTGGATCGTTGCAGGCTCTACTGAACTATCATGAGAGTTGTAATATTCTTCTAACAGATTCATCACTGCCGTTAGTAAATCTTTTGTTTCTAGTAATAAACTAAAATATAAAGTTGTGTTCTTTGGGCTAGACTCTTCAGTCCTCGTCCTTGAAACTTGTTTATTAATTTTATCGGTTACCAAATCAAATAATTCTTTCTTTTGCTCAATTATAGTTCCTATTTGTTCAAAAGAATGGGAATCGAAAGCTGCTTTTGTATTATTGAATAACTCTTCGAGCGTTTGATCAATTTCTTTTAATTCCTTAATCTGGCTAAATTTAAGCTTCTTATGATTGTTATGAATATGCTTATGACTTGTTTTAGAGATGTACTCTAAAGATTGTGTCATATCCTGTAAATAACCTAAAATATTAATGTAGAAACTACTAGCACGTAAGCTGGTTTCATCTAGATTTTTAATAAAATAGAAGATATTATCTCTTAGAATATCAACCTCGTTAGAGAGTTTATTGACTTGCTTTTTGTTCTTTTTAAGTAAAGACAGATCTTGTTTTGCTAAGCCTTCAATAGCATTAGTGTAAATTCTATTTCCACGTTTTACAACATTCGAAATGTTTCCTGCACTTTCTATAATTACACCTTGTACTGATCTGCTTCCTGTTTTTGTTAAGCTATCTTCAGCGATGGTTGCTTTAGATTTTCTGTTATGAACAATAGAGCTTCGTATTAATAAACCAATAGCTACAAGTAACAAAATTGGGAACATAACCTCTAAGTTAAGGTTCAATAAATAAGCAACTAATGCTGCCGCAGAAAAGGCACTAAAAGCTGTAAAAAACCATCCTCCAATAACGTTGATAACTCCAGCAACTCTATAAACAGCACTTTCTGCTCCCCAAGCTCTATCGGCTAAAGAGGTACCCATGGCTACCATAAACGTAACATACGTTGTAGATAATGGTAGTTTTTCAGACGTTGCAATTGAAATTAAGACTGCTGCAACCATTAAGTTTACGGCTGCTCTAACCATATCAAAAGCGGGTAAATCTTCAGTTTTAACATGCTTAGGAGCAGTTGGCTCTTCAAATTGCTTATCTATCTTTTGTTGCCAAGAGTCTGGTAAGATATAAGCAGACATTTGAGACATTGCCATAGCACTTCTTACAAAAGAACGTGATAAAAAATTAGGTTGAAATCGTTCTTCTGTTTCTCCTTGGCTAGAGAGATCGAGTGATGTTTTTACAACCGATTTAGCCTTACTAGAAAACCATAAGGTTAATACCATTATCATTCCTGCTGCAAATAATAACCAGTTGTTTGCTGGTACCTTTTCTGCAAGAACTCCCATTGGGAATTGATCTGCCGATAGTCCTGAAGCTACCCACAACTCAAAAGCGTTATAGGCTGCCATTGGGACACCAATAAAATTCACTAAATCATTTCCTGCAAAGGCTAATGCTAAAGCAAAGGTTCCTACGATAATTATTAATTTATAAATATTAATCTTAAAAAATAAAATTAAAACATAAGATAGTGCTGACCAGATTACCGAACTTGCAGCCAATATAGATAAGACATTGTTTTCTAAGAACTCCTTCATGGTTAATCCACCAAAAAGGTCATAGTTAGTACTTGCATAAGATGTCCCTTTTAAACCTTTTATAAAAATAAAATAGGTTAAAGCTGTTAATGCTATACCACCAAAAATGGCACCAACCCAAATCGCTTTTTCTTCAAAATTATATGAAAGTAAAAGCCTTGAAAACCATTGAACAATAGCACCTATAGTGAAAGCAACGACGACTGAGAGCAATATTCCTAAAATGATTTTAGTGGCCTCAGAGGTATTAATGTATTTTGTAATTTCAAAAAAACCACCACCATCATGACCAATTTTTATCAATGATATAGCGACTGATGCTCCTAATAACTCAAAAACGATTGAAACTGTAGTAGAAGTCGGTAATCCAATAGTATTAAAAAAGTCTAGGAGTAAAATATCTGTAATCATTACTGCCATGAAAATAATCATGATTTCATTAAACATAAACTCCCCAGGATTGAATATCCCTTTTCGGGCGACCTCCATCATTCCACTAGAAAAAATAGCTCCAATAGCAACACCGACACTTGCGATGATTACCACTGTTTTAAAGGAAATAGCCTTAGACCCAATAGCTGAGTTTAAGAAATTAACTGCATCATTACTTACACCTACAACCAAATCAGCAACGGCTAAAATGACTAAAGCAATGATCATTAATAAATAAATATTATCCATAAATTCTTAATTAAAAAGAAACGTGCAAATATCTTTATATGCTTTTAGGTGAATGTTACCTTAATGTTATTATTAAACTGAGGACGTTGCAGTAGGTAGAAAATGAGTTCAGACAATTTTTACGGTAATGCATTAAAATGTGTAAATGTATTAACGCTAAATGCACTAAAGTTTTAACACCATTAAAGCCTCCTTATTTAAACTGAAAATGAGTGGCTTAATTTTAAATGGTACGGACTGGTTTTTCTATGTTAACTATTTTGAAATATGTAAAGGGTTAGAAAACAGTTAAATATATTTCTAATGTTATCTAAATGTTATGTAAATGTTGTTTAAATGTAAATTATATGTTATATTCGTAAGGCAAATACAAATTAAAACCCAAATAGATATGAAAAAGATAGCAATGATATTAGTACTATTGTGTGTAGGGTTTACTTACGCTCAAGATAAAAATCAACCAAAATTAGAGAAGAAAGGTGATGTAACTATAGCGACCTATTATCATGATAACGGTGAAGTAGCACAAAAAGGTACTTTTAATGCCGATGGTAAATTACAAGGCGAATGGACGAGTTATGATTTTGAAGGAAATAAAACAGCTTCTGCAACGTATAACGCAGGAAAAAAAGTTGGTAAATGGTTCTTTTGGGAAGGTGATTCTTTAAAAGAAGTAGATTATAAAAACAATGCTATTGTAAGTGTTGTTGAGTGGTCTAATGATAGAGCGTTAGTTTCTAATAATTAGACTTATAAGTTTTAATAAAAAGAGGTCGTCCATTTAGACGACCTCTTTTTGTTTATACTAAAATATTAGGATATCTACAGATTCATACTATAACCAAGGCTAAAAGTAGTTCCTGGATTTCTTGATGAAAAGTCAGCGCTGATATCTCCATAAGATTCATATTGGCTTAAACGGTCATCGTTAAGTATGTTATCTATCTTTAAGCTAATCTTTGAGCGGTTATCTTCACCAAAGCTTTTAGATAGATTAAAGTTTAAACTATTAAAAGGCTGTGTATACACATCTGGGTTTTTACCAAATCCTACAACCTCTAAAGTTTTACCTTGTACGTTATAAAACAATCCGGTTTCAAAACCAGAGTCTGTATTGTTATAGTTAAGGCCTACATTTACCAAATATGGTGATTGTCCTTGTAACTCACGAGTGTCATCTATTGTTTCTCCGTCTCTAGCAAATTGTTGTCTCGATTCGTATTCTTGACCTTCACCTTTTGCCATTTCAATTTCAGATTTAATTACTGATACATTTACATTAAAGCTTAAATCAGTTAAACTTTCAGAGATGAAGCCAAAGTTTTTACGCCCTTCAAATTCAATACCATAAACTTGTGCTTCCGGTGAGTTTCTAGGTGTAAATTGGTTTGGTGCTACAAATGAATAGGCCACTAATTCAATAGGGTCTTTAAATCGTTTGTAAAATCCACTAACAGCAAACATTTGTGCTTTTTCTCCAAAAAACTCATAGCGTAAATCAAAGTTATTGATATAAGAGGGCTGTAAATCAATATTACCTAAAAAGATAAGACCTGTTAATAAATCTGGAATCTGTACCACAGATAATTCTTTAAAGCTAGGTCTAGCAACGGTACGGAAATAAGATAAACGCATATTTGACTGGTCATTAACTTCGTAGATAAAGTTAGCCGAAGGAAATAAATCGAGTTCTTCAATGGTTTGTTCATTATCATACATCTCAGAACCAGAATTGTTCTGACCAGTAAATAATGTGGTGAAGTACTCTGCACGCAAACCAACGATAGTTTTTAACTTGTCTATTATTTTAAATTCATTTGATACATAAGCTGCGGCTGTATTTTGAGAAGCGTCGTAGGTGTTAGCGGGCTCAAAATTACCACGAATGTACGAACCAGAATTAGTTTCAGGCGTCCAAATATTACTCGGGTCTAAAATCGCATCTGCATCCCCATTAAAGCTAGAGGTGCTGATATCTCTAAAAGCAACTTCATATTTATAAATACCATAATCTCTTTGTTTATAGCTCGCTAAAGCACCAAACTTTAAAGCGGCTTGGTTATTAAATAGATTGTATTTTTTTGTAAAGTCTAATTTTCCTGTGAGATTCACTTCTTCTAAATCTCTCCATAAACGTTGAGGGAAACCAGCATCAGAACTAATATTAGTAGAGCCATCTGAGTTTAAAATAAACGTCGTTAATCGTACATCTTTATCGTAAACACGGCTAAAACTTGGTGATAATTTCCATTCTGTTATAAAGTCGCTATCCACACTATTGTGTTGACCACCAATTAAAAAATTAGTTAAGGAACGTTGCGTATACTCTAAGTTGTCTTTAGCAACTGTAATTGCATTAGAAATTTCAGTCACTTGATCAAATAAGGCCGCTCTGCTTTCTCCACTTTGTAGGTGTAATACATTAAAGTTGTATTTTGAGTTATCTGTTTTATAAGACAATCCTGCAAGACCACTTAATAAGACATTATTTTCTCCTAAATCACCTCTTTGTCGTCTATCAAATCTTAATTCATTAACATCACGATCTTCATCTTTTTGATACACCCCATTTTCAAAACCTTCATAAAATTTAGTTTCGTTTTTATAATTTATAGAGGCAATTACACCTAAACGATTATCACCTACTTTAAATTGGTTTCCGTAATTAAATCCTAAACTTAAGTTTGGTAAGCTTGTATTACGTTCTGTGGCTAAAGTGTTGTTAAATGAACGGGTAATACTTTCTAAGCTCGAATTATTTGCTGAAGCCGGATTTGGAATTGTTGCTGTAGATGAAATTGGTAATGCTCTAGAACCATCGTCAAAACCTAGGAAATCCGTACCACTACCTTCGTAACTTAAATAATTAGAGTTAAATGTCATATCTGGATTGTAGCTTCCAGAGACAGAAAAACTCATGGTTTTTTTAGAGGGGAAATCTTTAGTAATAATATCAACAACACCACCTGTGAAATCTGCAGGTAAATCAGCTGACCCTGATTTTATGACTATAATGTTTTCTAAAATATTCGTAGGAAAAACATCCATTTGAATGGTGTTCTTGTCGGGGTCAAGACCAGGAATATCCATATGGTTTAAAATAGATTTGGTGTAACGATCACCTAAACCTCTTACATATACATACTTTCCGCCTTGTACAGACACACCTGGGACGCTTTTTATCGCGGAAGCAATATCACCAGCACCTGCTTTTTTTATGCTTTCAATGGAAAGCCCATCTAGTAATACAGTTGAGTTACGTTGCATGTTTAATACAGATTCTTCTGTGTTTCGTCTAGTAGAGGTTGTAATTACGACTTCGCTTAAGGCAGAAGACGAAGGGTTTAAAGTTACATTGACTTCGGTAACATTATTAGCTTCAATAATGACATCTGTGATGGCTTTAGTTTCATAGCCAACAAAGGAATAGACAATGGTATAGGTGCCTTCTTCTAATTCTAATAAGTATTCACCATCAAAATCGGTGGTGGTTCCCGTTGACGTATTTTGAACTACAACATTAGCAAAAGGAAGAACGTCATTAAATTCGCCATCGAGTAATTTTCCTGTGACAGTTCCAGTTTGTTGTGCTGATAAAAATGAAAAGGAAAATAAAAGCGCTAAAAATAGAGTTGCTGATTTAAGCATTTGTTAGTTTATTTTAAAAACTAGAAAAATGCCCGAAAAGTAATTTCCGGACATTTAAATAATTATATTTTATTTATTAATTTAGAATGCACTTTGAGATGCTGTATAAGTCCAACCGAATACAGATGTATTTGCACCAACAGTTGCAGTAGATGCACTTTCAATAGTTGTTACGTTATCTGTGAATTTAGCATCGTTTCCTTCTGCACCTTCTACGATGTCAGCAAGTGCAACACCAGCAGGTAAAACAATTTCCCAGTCAGAAAATGTTAATGCATCTGCAGCTAATTCAGTAACAGAATCTTCATCTTTAAAGCGTAATGTGGTATTTTCACCAAAGCCATAAGCTAATACGTTATTTAAGTTGGCAATTAAACCATCTCTACAATCTGTAAAATGTTCATTTGCAGCATCACCGATTAAAGTAATATTTGTCATAGTGTAACCATTAGTAGAGGTTCCTTCAGGGCCATCTAATTCTAACGCACTACCAGATTCGCTAGTTTGAATCACTAAAGCATTATCCATCGTACCAGACCAAGCTTGGTCAGCATCTAGTCCATCATCACCATGAGCCCAAGTAATAAAGTTTTTACCATTTACAGTACCACCAAACCATTCAAAACCATCATCTGCGTTAGCAACTACCTCAAGGTTTTCCATTACAGTACCAGTACCAACACCACCCATAGTGATGCCGTTGATTTCATTGTCAGAACCGATAGTAATTCCACCATGTCTCACAGAAATATATTTATAAGAACCAGAGTTGTCATCAGCGATGTCACCACCATATTGTCCGTAAGGCTCATTTGCAGCGATACCTTCAATTTGCGCAGTACCAACATCACCACTTACAGAGATAGGAGCACGACCTAAGATGATTAAACCACCCCATAATCCAGTATCATTTTGATCTAAGTTTGTTCCTGCAGCTTGTCCAACTTCAATGTTATCTAAAACTGAAGTCATTATAATTGGAGCGCTTGCTGTTCCGTTTGCGATTATTTTACCACCTTGATCTACAACTAAAGCAGAAGCTAATGATTCTAAACCTTGACCACCTTTAATAATAGTACCTGGCTCAATTGTTAAAGTTACACCTTCATTTACAACAACTTTTCCGTCTAATTCGTAAATGTTGTCAGAAGTCCATGTTTCGTTTGCAGTTAAAATACCTGTTTTTACGATGTTTTCGTTTTCATCCCCACCGCCATCATCAGTAGTATTATCATCATCGCTGCTGCAATTAAATGCAACTAAAGAAAATGCAAGTAAGAAAAGTAAATTTTTAATTGTTTTCATTTTGTTTTTTTCATTAAATGTTATGCTGCAAAGAAACTATGATTTGCTTCTTGACAGGTTATCTTAAAATTAAAGGTTTGTAATGAAAAGGTTAGTTTACTGTTAGCTTAGTATTAACCCAATTTATTTTTAGGAAACAATAACATAACATTGAAAAATTCTAATATCTAACTAAACTTTATATAATCAATTGTATAGCAATTTATATATCTTGCATCTTCTAATAGTAGAACTATGAACTGGGAACAATTACTCTCCTTAAAGCGATTTGGGGACACCAATAAAAGATTACGAAAAGAACAAGATGAAACCCGATTGGGCTTTGAGGTCGATTATGACCGTATTATATTTTCTTCAGAATTTAGAGGGCTTCAAGATAAAACACAAGTGGTGCCTTTATCTAAAACCGATTTTGTACATACACGCTTAACCCATAGTTTAGAAGTAAGCGTTGTTGGTCGGTCGTTAGGAAGAAAAGTAGGTGAACTCTTATTGAAAAAACATCCACATCTAGAAAATGTTCATGGATATAGAATGAATGATTTTGGAGCTATTGTTGCTGCTGCTGCTTTGGCTCATGATATTGGGAATCCACCATTCGGACATTCAGGTGAAAAAGCTATTGGCGCTTATTTTAAAGAAGGCAATGGTGCCGAATTTAAAACGTACTTAACCAAATCAGAATACCAAGATTTATGTGATTTTGAAGGCAATGCCAACGGCTTTAAAATTTTAACGGAAAGCAGAGCTGGTAGAGAAGGAGGTTTAAGATTGAGTTATGCCACTTTGGGAGCCTTTACGAAATATCCAAAAGAATCCTTACCCAAAAAACCTTCGAAACATGTTGTAGATAAAAAATATGGGTTTTTTCAAAGTGAAAAACAGATGTTTGAAGATGTTGCTACCGAATTAGGGTTAATAAAACGAAGTGATGCTTACCAAAGCTATGAAAGACACCCTTTAGCATTTTTAGTTGAAGCTGCAGATGACATTTGTTATACCATAATAGATTTTGAAGATGGTATTAACCTAGGATTGATTGAAGAAGAATATGCTTTAGAATATTTAATTAATTTGGTGAGAGGCAGTATAAAAACAGAAAATTACCACGCCTTAAAAACCACTGAGGATCGTGTGAGTTATTTACGAGCCTTAGCGATAGGACGATTAATAAATGAAGCTGCGTCTCTATTTATGCAGCATGAAGAAGCTATTTTAGCTGGTGAATTTGAAACAGCTTTGTTAGAGGTGAGTCAGTATAAAGCACAGATAAAAGATATTATTGATATAAGCGTTAAGAATGTTTACCGCTCTAAAGACGTATTAAATAAGGAAATTGCAGGTTACGAGATTCTTAATCAGCTATTAAAATCCTATGGTAAACTGGCATACAACTATTTTGAAGGTAACATGTCTAGTTATGATAAATTGTTGCTTAATAGTTTGCCTGAAACTGTAAAACTTGGTAATGATTCGTTATATCAAAACCTGTTAGCAGTTTGTCTTTATATTTCAAAATTGTCAGATACCAATGCGATGCTATTGCATAAAAAATTACGCGGTCAGATTTTATAACATATGCATTTCGTCGAATAAATTTGTTTTTTAGCCGAATATTTTATTTATTTACTTCATAATCAGCCCTCAGTAAAAAACCTACTTATGAAAAATAATATACTTGGCGGCTTAGTCATTTTCATGGTCGTAGTGACATGCCTGTTGTTGTTAGATGATATTACAAACCCATACGAACAGCAGACCGTTTACGATAATGTTCAGGTTGATCAACGTAAAAACCAAACCGATTTAGCCATCCTTGAGGACGAAGAGTAAGTCCTCAATACTTTTTTTTATAGAAAACGAATCTAAGTGTTGTAAGTGCTGTAATTGGTTTACTGTTCCATGCTCAATAAACTTATCTTCGATACCTAAAGTTGTTATGGACTGTTTGTAATTGTTGGCATTTGCAAATGCTAAGATAGCTGATGCAAATCCGCCTACTACAGTGCCATCTTCAATAGTTATAATAGCTTTGTATGTCGAAAAGATGTCGTGCAGTAATACCTCATCTAAAGGTTTTACAAACTGCATATCATAATAACCAACAGCTTCTTTTTGGTCTAATAAATCAATGGCATCGGCAACGTTTTTTAGGAGTGTTCCAATTGAAAGTATAGCGATGTCAGTACCTTGTTTTATACAAAGTCCTTTTCCAATGTCGATGGTTTCAAAAGGCATTTTCCAATCTAATAGTTGGCCACGACCTCTTGGGTAACGAATGGCCAATGGGAAATCAATGCCCAATTGGGCTGTATACATTATGTTCCGAAGCGCAATGGCATTACTTGGTACAAAAATCACCAAATTAGGAACACAATTAAGGTATGCAATATCAAAAACACCATGGTGCGTTGCTCCATCTTCTCCAACTAAACCTGCTCTATCCAAACAAAAAATCACAGGTAAATTTTGTAAAGCGACATCGTGTATCACTTGGTCGTAAGCTCGTTGTAGAAATGTGGAATATATATTACAAAAAGGAATAAGGCCTTGTGTTGCCATTCCTGCTGCCAGTGTTACGGCATGCTGCTCTGCTATGCCAACATCAAAAGCACGATTTGGAATCGTTTCCATCATATATTTTAATGAACTTCCAGTAGGCATGGCAGGAGTAATGCCTATAATAGTATCATTTTTTAAAGCTAATTCTACGATGGTTTCGCCAAATACATCTTGAAATTTAGGTGGGATTTTTTCTTTAGATTTTAATGGTAATTCACCTGTTTTAGCATCAAATTTTCCAGGTGCATGGTATTTTACCTGGTCTAATTCAGCTTGTTTTAAACCTTTCCCTTTGGTGGTAATAATGTGTAAAAATTTTGGACCTTTTACCGTTTTTAATCGTTTTAATTCGGACAGTAATAACGGTAAATCATGACCATCAATTGGTCCTGAATAATTAAAATTTAGAGCTTCAAAAATATTGTCTTGTTTTTCTGTGCCTTTTTTTACGTTGGTTAAATATTGTTTTAAGGCTCCAACACTTGGATCAATTCCTATGGCATTATCATTGAGAATGACCAATAAATTAGCATTAGTTACACCAGCATGGTTTAAACCTTCAAAGGCCATTCCGCTTGCTATAGAAGCATCACCAATTACAGCAATATGGTGTTTGTTATCACCTTTGAGTTGCGATGCAATTGCCATACCCAAAGCTGCAGAAATAGAGGTCGATGAATGTCCTACTCCAAAGGCGTCATAATGACTTTCACTGCGTTTAGGAAAACCACTAATGCCCTTAAGTTGTCTATTGGAATCAAATATATCTTTACGACCTGTTAGTATTTTATGGCCATAAGCTTGGTGACCAACATCCCAAATAAGTTGATCTTCTGGAGTGTTAAAAACATAATGTAATGCAATAGTTAACTCTACCACGCCAAGACTTGCCCCTAAATGCCCTTCTTTTGTTGCAACGATATTGATAATAAAGCTGCGCAATTCTTGGGCAAGTTGCGGTAATTCTTCTGGTTTTAGTTGACGTAAATCCTCTGGAAGATTAATATGTTTTAAAAACTCATTTTTCACGTCGTAAAAATACGAGATTTTATTAGTCTTCAATTAAAATGGTAATAGGTAAATTGTAAGCCACCGAAACTTTTCCACTATACTGTTCTCCGGGCTTAAACTTAGGTAACAATTTTAAAACACGCCTAGCCTCTTCCTCTAGTTGCAAATGAGGTCCTCTAATTTTAATATTTGAAATAAGACCGTTTTTATCAATAGTAAATTGCGTTAAAATTCGTTGTTTCCCTTTAAGTCCCAAATCACCTTGACCTAAGTCATAATTATCAGTAACAAATTGTGTTATTCGTTTTGAAAAATAAGCTTTCTTTTCGGATGTAGAGATGGTGTTTGGTGTGTCTAAAAACTCAGGTGCAGTATCAATATTAATAAAGTCTATAGGTTCATCATTTTTTAATTGAGGAGGTTCAATATCTCCCATAATCTCAACCATAAGTCCTGTTACTATAGGTGTTGGAGCTTGTACTATAGGTGTTGGAGCTTGAATTTTTTTAATCAGATCTGGCTTTTTAGGTGGCTTTAAGGTAGTTATAGAATCAATATCTGTTTTAGGCGTTTCTGTTTCTGGTATGTGAGTGGTGTCTGCTTTTACGGTATCTACAATTTCGACAGCATTTATTTTTTTGCTATTTCCGTTTTGGTCAGAACAACTTAAAAGTGTAGTTCCCATTGCAATCAATAAAGCCAAAAGAAATACCTTATGAAAACTCGTTTGTTGTTGTATGGTTTGTTGTGGGATTTTAATTCGAATGTGCTCTAATTGCGATATTTTAAAACGACCACAAAGTTTTTTACCCTCATTTGCCGCTAAATACTCTTGAATTTCGTGTTGAGGCATTGTAGTGAAATCAATCACAGACTTTGAGCAAGATTGGCAAAACCGACCTTTTTCATTTGGAGTCATTTGCGACCAATCTTTATGGCATGGTTTTGGAATTGAAATAGAATAGTATGATTTCATAACTAACAGCTTTGTATACGTGCATCAAATTTCTTGCCGAATTTTTGAGTGAGGATGAGTTGGGTTTTTAATATCCTTAATGATTCCTTACTTTTGAGAAAAAGGAAATTACAAGTCTATATTGATTTTCTAGACTTAGTGTTAATTATCACCTAATTACTATGAAAAACAATAGCTTATTTCTGTTTTTACTCTTAAGTGTAGTAGCAACTTCTAGCCTATTAGGCCAAAATGATCTTAAGTCCTTAGAACATGGAGCATTAATAATCAATTATTTAGAAGATAAAAAATCAGATTTTAAATTTGCAAAACAAGATTTAGAACGATTGGTTGTAAACAATACACATTATTCTAAAAGTACAGATATAACTCAAGTTTATGTTAACCAAACGTTTGAAGGTATTAGAATTTTCAATGCTATTTCTAGCGTAGCAGTTAAAGACGGTAAAGTTTTTTATTATGCGAATAGATTTTTAAACTCTATTTCCAATAAAGTTAATTCTAATACACCTACTTTCTCACCTGTTTCAGCAATTCAGAAAGCTGCAACACAATTAGAATTAGGCAATCTGCAAAACATACAGCAATTAGAGCATGATGGAAACAATTATGTATTCTCTGATGCTGGTATTTCAACAGAAGATATTTTGGTTGAATTGGTTTACGTACAACAGGAAGATATTTTAATGCTTGCATGGGACTTTACTATCTATGGAAAAGATAGCAAACATTGGTGGAGTGTTAGAGTGAATGCTCTAAACAATGAGATCATAGAGAAGAATGATTTAATTTTAACATGTACGTTTGAAAATAACCATCAGCATTCTGATCACCAAAGTCAGTTAGATTTTAATAATTTAGTTACATCTCCAAATTCGTTTTTAGTTGATGGTTCTAATTATAATGTTTTTGCACTTCCTTTAGAGAGTCCAAATCATGGCTCAAGACAGATAGTTAATGAGCCTGCTAGTTCAGAGGCATCACCATTTGGTTGGCATGATGATAATGGCATTTTAGGTGCTGATTATACAATAACTAGAGGCAATAACGTTTGGGCTAGAGATGATGTTAGAGGTGATAACTCTGCATCTGGCGTATCTCCAAACGGAACAGCGACACTGGACTTTGACTTTCCATTAGATTTTAATTTGTCTCCATTAGATAATCAAGATGCTGCAATCACAAATTTATTTTATGTCAATAATATGATGCACGATATTTGGTACCAGCATGGTTTTGATGAAGGTTCCGGAAATTTTCAATCTACTAATTACACTAATTTTGGGGTTGGGGATGATTCTGTTTTCGCAGATGCGCAAGATGGTAGTAGTTTTAACAATGCTAATTTTGGAACACCGCGTGATGGTTTTAATCCCAAAATGCAAATGTTCTTATGGTCTCCTCCTGGAGTTAGCGTTAGTCCAAGGGTTGTAATTGATGATGGAAGTTTAGAAGGAACATATGAAGGTGTCGGAGCAGGTTTTGGAGAGTTTTTTTCTGTAGTACCTGTGACATCTAGTGTAATCTTAGCAACCGATGGAGCTGACGATATATATGATGCTTGTGAAGTAATTACTAATTCGGCAACACTCAATGGTAATATTGCGGTTATAAGACGTGGAACATGTCCGTTCGGTGTAAAAGTTTTAGCCGCAGAAAATGCAGGCGCAATTGCTGCGATTGTAGTTAATAATGAGCCTGGTGCTGCTATTGTTATGGGGCCAGGAGATCAAGGAGAATTTGTGTCTATACCTTCACTAATGCTTCCACAAGCGATTGGCGAATCACTTATTACTGCACTTATTAATGGAGAAAATATTACTGCGAGTTTATTAGGACCAGATATTACAGATTTTATTGATAGCGATTTTGATAATGGAATTATAGCACATGAATATGGTCACGGTATTTCTAATCGATTAGCAGGAGGTCCAAGTGCAGCAAACTGTCTTTTTAATGAAGAACAAATGGGAGAAGGTTGGTCTGATTGGTTTGGACTTATGGTAACTATGAAGTCAACAGATGTTTCTGATGATGCCAGAGGAATAGGGACATTTGCAGTAAGCCAGTCTGTTAATGGTGGTGGTATACGTCCAGCACGTTATACTACTGATTTTGCTGAGAATGGTTTTACATATGATGCTACAAATACGCTATCTCAACCACACGGAATAGGTTTTGTCTGGGCAACTGTATTATGGGACTTAACTTGGGCATATATAGATAAATATGGTTTTGATTCAGATTTGTATAACGGAAATGGTGGTAACAATAGAGTTATGAAATTGGTAATTGATGGGTTAAAGTTACAGCCATGTAGTCCTGGTTTTGTAGAAGCTAGAGATGCCATCTTAGCAGCTGATATAGCTACAACAGGTGGAGTAGATCAGTGTATGATTTGGGAGGTGTTTGCTGCTCGTGGATTAGGTTTTGGTGCTCAACAAGGAGATTCAGACTCTAGAATAGATCAAGTAGAGGATTTTTCATTGCCGTCAAGTAGTGACCCATCATTGGCCAATTGTTCTAGTTTAAGTGTTGATGAATTTTCTAAAGATAGCTTAAATGTTTTTCCAAACCCTACACAAACAGAATTATCAATTTCAACACGTAAGAATTTTGGAGATGTTGCAATTACTTTAGTTGATCTTAATGGTAGAGTAGTGTTAGACATACGAAAAGAATTGTTCAACACTATTACTATAAATACGAGTCAATTGCAGTCAGGATTATATATATTAAAAATCAAAGGTGACAATTTTAGCTACAACGAAAAAGTAATTAAGAACTAGTAGATTTTAAACTATTTATGATAAATCCATTCGACGATACCTATTTTATGAAAAAAGCCCTTCAAGAAGCCGAAATTGCTTTTGAAAAGGGAGAAATTCCTGTTGGAGCAGTTATTGTAGTAGACAATAGAATCATAGCTAGGACACACAATCTTACAGAACTATTAAACGATGTTACAGCACATGCAGAAATGCAAGCCATTACATCAGCGGCAAATTTTTTAGGTGGAAAATATTTGACTAAATGTACATTATATGTCACTCTAGAGCCTTGCCAAATGTGTGCAGGAGCTTTGTATTGGAGTCAGATTTCTAAAATAGTTTTTGGAGCTTCAGATGCACAGCGAGGTTTTAAAACCATGGGAACGCAATTACACCCTAAAACGGAAGTGGTTGGTGGAATTTTAGCTGAGGAAGCTTCAGCACTAATGAAACGCTTTTTTATTGAAAAGCGTAATTTGAATTAAATGTTATAATTAAAATCGGAAATTGTTATGAAAACACAAGTCTTAATCCTATTCGCATTTGTATTTGTTGTGGGTTGTAAATGCAATAAAGTTGACCAAAAAAATTCAAAAATGGATAATACAGAATCGGTTTTAATTGCCAAGGGTAACCTTCATGGTGCAGGTTCGGAAGGGTTTACCAAGGAAAATAGGGTTATAGATAACCAAAGTGATTGGGATAATTTAATAGCGCAAATGAATTCTGTTAATACGGTTTCAGATCGTTTTACAGAAACCAAAATTGACTTTTCAAACTATACAATTATTGCCATTTTTAATGCTGTAAAGGGTAGTGGAGGTCATAGTATCAACGTGGATGTGACTTCAACATCTACAAACACTGTTGTTAATGTGACGTTTGCAAGTCCATCTGGTAATGCCACTAGCGTAATGACGCAGCCGTATTATATTACAAAAATTGAAAAGAGAGATTTACCAATAATTTTTAAATAAGGAGCAGCTTTAAAATTGAGCAAAAAAAACGCCCAACCATAGGTTGAGCGTTGAAACTTGTAAGATATATACTTATAATACCTGCACGTTTGCAGCTACTAATCCTTTTCTTCCTTCTTCTTCATCGTACTCTACATTGTCACCTTCGCGTAATTCTACGCCATTAAGGTTTGATACATGTACAAAGATGTCTTTTCCTGTTTCTTCGTTGGTAATAAATCCAAATCCTTTTGAATCATTAAAAAATTTAACTGTTCCAGTCATTATAATATAAATAAAAATTAAAGTACAAAGATAAAAGAAAATTATAGCCTAAGGTTAAGAAATTGTTTTTTTTTGATTTAATCCTTTATTATTAGAATGTTAATCAATAGCCTATTGCTTTGAGTCGCTCTGATTTTTACGCATTTTGTCTAGATTTTCTTTTGTAAGCATATAGTCTTTAACATCCTTGTCTTTCCATCTGTAGTAAGAAAACAATGGAAAAACAACTAAGAATAAACCTACAACTCCGAAACCTATTAGTTTTTCAGAATACTCTAAATCTAAAATTAGGCCACATGCGATACTAATAATTGAAGCTAAAAAGGCAATAAAAGTAATGATTTTTATAGGTTTCATTTTGAGTGAATTTATTTAAACTCGAAATTGATTAGGATGTAAAATTAATTAATTCGGTACGATATGCGGTTAATAATTTCGATTTTGAAACAAATCCGTAATAACAACCATTTTTTATAACAGGTAAATTCCAAGCTTCACTATCTTGAAACTTTTTCATCACCACTTTCATCGTGTCTTTTTCATAATAGATAAAATCTGGCGGATTGTGCATAAAAGTTTCAACAGAAGTAGATTCGTATAGCGATTGATCAAACATTATAGTTCTAATGTCGTCTAGAAGAATAATTCCAACTAAACGATGATAACCATCCACAACGGGAAACAAATTCCGACTCGATTTAGAGACTCCTTGTTTTAGCATGTCCCCTAAAGACATTTCTGGGTGCAGCGGAATAAAATCGTTTTCAATAACCGTATCCAAATGCATCATAGTTAGTACACTTTGATCTTTATCATGAGTTAATAAATCTCCACGTTCTGCTAATTCTTTGGTATAAATGGTGTGTTCCATATAATTCTTAGTAATCATATATGAAATCGCTACGGTTATCATTAATGGTAAAAACAGAATATAACCTCCTGTAATTTCGGCAATTAAAAATATCGCAGTTAACGGAGCATGTATAACTCCCGCAATTAATCCTGCCATTCCAATTAATGTAAAATTAGCCTCTGACACCTGATGTCCAAGACCTATATTATTTATTATTTTGGCCACAACATTTCCTAGTGCACTTCCCATTACCATAGTTGGTACAATAACTCCACCAACTCCACCAGCTGCAAAAGTTGTGGTCATTGCAATGGCTTTAAATATGGTAAAACCTATAAGTAACAAAATAACCACCCAAATATTATCGGTGTATTTATCAAAAGGATTAGACCCTAGGGCATGTAGATAGTTTCCTTCAAATAAATCTTTGGTAAAACTTAAACCTTCACCATATAAAGGCGGAATAAAATACAGCATGATACCAATAGCGATACCTCCAACTAAAAGTTTAATGAACCGCGTTTTAAATCGGTCGAAAAACCCATAGATAGCAAAATACATTTTTGTAAAATATATGGATGCAATACCAGTTCCTAACCCTAATATCATGTAGAAGGCTGTGTCTCTTGGGTTAAATTTCTCAGTAAGGTTAAAATTAAAAAGCAATTCATCACCTAAAAAGAAATATGAGGTTAAAACGGATGATATAGAAGCAATTAATAGTGGTAATAAAGACGCAAAGGTAAGGTCTAAACTAAAAACTTCAACAGCTAAAACGATGGCTGCAATGGGTGATTTAAACATAGAAGCCACAGCAGCTGCAGTTGCACAAGCAATAAGTAATGTGCGTGTTTTTTTATCGACATGTAAAATCCGACTTAAATTGGAGCTTAATGAAGAACCAGAGGTTATTGCAGGGCCCAATAATCCAACAGATCCACCAAAACCAACAGTTAATGGTGCTAATATTAACGGATGATAGATCAGTTTATAAGATAAAAGTCCTTTTTGCCTTAATAAAGAATAAAGTAGTGAAGGTATGGCACGTTTTATAAAAGGCGGAATAGATGGAGTCATTCCTTTTTTAAACATATACCTAGTTAAAACAAATACCAAGAATAAGCCAATTACAGGTAAAACAAAATAAAGTTGGTTATGAGAAAAAACAATGCCTTTTTCTAAAATAGATTGAATTGTATAGGTAAAGTTCTTTAACGTTACAGCAGCAATACCAGTTAATAATCCAACAGCAACACTTAATAAATAAACAAAGTTTTTTTGCGATATATATTTATATCGCAAGAGAAGTAATTGTCTGATAATGTTTTTTGTTGGCATATTTTTAAAAAAAAAACCTGTTTAGCCCGTGTCTTTTCAGGGTGCAAAATCTTGTTTATTATATAAGGTTATGATGTAAAATTAATTAATTCTTGTCGGTAAGCCGTTAATAATTTTGATTTTGAAATAAAACCAATATAGATACCGTTTCTTACTACAGGTAAATTCCAAGCACTACTATCTTGAAACTTTTTCATAATTACAGTCATATTATCTTTTTCAATGTCAATGATTGCAGGTGGTTTTTGCATCACTTCAATCGCAAATATGTCATCGTATAATTTTTGATCAAACATAATTGGTCTAATATCATCCAATAAAATAACGCCTTTTAAAGTATTGTCTTCTTCGTCTATAACCGGAAAAATATTTCGATTAGATTTAATAACCGCTTTTTTTATGATGTCTCCTAATGTCATATTTGTGGTTACATGGATGAAATTAGTTTCAATAACTTTTTTTGTATCCATTAAAATTAAAACAGCTTGATCTTTATCGTGTGTAATTAATTCACCCTTACGAGCTAATTCCATAGTGTAAACAGAATGTGGAACATAGAGTTTTGTAATACTAAATGCGATTGCAGCAGTAATCATTAATGGTATAAATAAATCATAACCACCTGTAAGTTCAGCAATTAAAAAGATAGCTGTTAATGGAGCATGTAAAACTCCTGCTAATAAACCTGCCATACCAACAAGCGTAAAATTACTTTCGGAAACAGGTGTACTAAATAAGCCACAATTGTTAATGATTTTAGCAATGCAATTACCCATAATACTTCCCATAAAAAGGGTAGGTCCAAAAATTCCACCAACACCTCCTGCTCCAAAAGTTAAAGCACTAGCAATTATTTTGAAAAATACGAGTCCAGCTAAAAGAGCAATAACAATCCATATATTCGACACATCTAAATTTAGAAAATTATTAACTAGTGCTTTTTCAGGATTCCCAACAATAAGGCTATTCATAACATCAAAGCCTTCACCATAAAGCGGTGGAATAAAATAAATTAGGATGCCAATTGCAATACCACCAACCAGAAGTTTTTTAACTGGAGAGTTTAGTTGGTCAAAACGTTTTTGAATTCTCTGGTAGACTTCTGTAAAATAAATAGATATAAAAGCAGCACAGACTCCTAAAAACGCATAAAATGGGACATCAGAAATCATAAATTTATCTTCAATCCTAAAAGGCAATAACACATCATTTCCAGAAAAAAAATAGGATGTAATAATTGCAGAAAGGGATGCTAACAATAAAGGCAGCATAGAGGCAATTGTTAAGTCTAAGCTAAAGACTTCAATTGCAAAAATGATCGCGGCAATTGGTGCTTTAAAAATGGAAGATAATGCTCCTGCCGCTGCGCAACAAATTAGCAAGGTTTTCGTTTTTTGGTTCATCCTAAAAAGCCGAGCAATGTTGGAGCCAATTGCAGCTCCTGTTGCAACAGCAGGTCCTTCTAATCCTACTGAACCTCCAAAACCTACCGTTATCGGAGCTGTAAGAATAGAGCCAAACATTTGATAGCGTTTTATGATGCCTTTACGTTTAGAAATAGCGTGTAATGTTGAAGGAATACCATGGCTAACCTTTTCTCTAACCACATATTTTATGATTAAATACGCAAGAGTCAATCCAATTATAGGAAACAAAAAGTAAAATGCTTGGTGGTAATACTGAACTAATCTACCCTCTAATAAAAGTTGAATATAATGCGTTAAATTTTTAAGAACAACAGCACCAATACCAGATGTAAACCCAATTAAAATACTTAATAGATATACAAATTGCTTATGTGAGATGTGCTTAGCTCGCCATATCAATAATCTTTTAAATATAGGACGTTTACTTTGCATAAAATTAATCTATAAAAAATCCTGCAAGAAGCAGGATTTAATATTTTATGATTTTAAATTCAGTTTTAAACTCAACTCTTTTAGTTGCTCATCATCAATTGGTGCAGGTGCATCAATCATAACATCACGACCTGAATTGTTTTTAGGAAACGCAATAAAATCTCTAATGGTTTCTTGGCCTCCCAAAATAGCTACCAATCGGTCTAAACCAAAAGCTAATCCGCCGTGTGGTGGTGCGCCATATTCAAAAGCATCCATTAAGAAGCCGAATTGAGCTCTAGCTTCTTCATCAGTGAATCCTAAATGTTTCAACATTATGGCTTGTGTTGCTTTATCATGTATTCTAATAGAACCACCTCCAATTTCGTTTCCATTTAATACTAAATCGTATGCATTGGCTTTTACGTCTCCAGGATTGGTATCTAACAATTCTAACTGTCCTGGTTTTGGAGAGGTGAATGGATGGTGCATTGCATGATAATGACCTGTTTCCTCATCTAATTCTAATAATGGGAAATCAATAACCCATAATGGTGCAAATACTTTTGGGTCTCTTAAGCCCAATCGTGTTGCTAATTCCATACGTAAAGCACTTAATTGTGCTCTTACTTTGTTGGTTTCTCCAGATAGTACACAAACTAAATCACCAGGTTTTGCTCCAGTAACTTCTGCCCATTTTGCTAAATCGTCTTGATCGTAAAACTTATCTACAGACGATTTAAAAGTGCCATCGTCATTACAACGCGAATAAATCATGCCTAAAGCACCAACTTGCGGACGCTTTACCCAATCAATTAATTTGTCTATTTCTTTTCTAGTATAACTGTTTCCACCAGGAACTGCAATACCAACCACTAACTCAGCGTTATTAAAAACACCGAATTCTTTGTGTTGTGTGACGGCATTAAGTTCACCAAATTCCATTCCGAATCTAATGTCTGGTTTGTCGTTTCCGTACAAACGCATGGCATCATCATAAAGCATTCTTGGGAATTTTTCAATCTCAACACCATTAACTTCTTTCAGTAAATGACGTGTTAAGCCTTCAAAAACATTAAGAATATCTTCTTGTTCTACAAACGCCATTTCACAATCTATTTGTGTGAATTCTGGTTGTCTGTCTGCACGTAAATCTTCGTCTCTAAAACACTTTACAATCTGAAAATATTTATCCATGCCACCAACCATCAATAATTGCTTGAAGGTTTGAGGTGATTGTGGTAAGGCATAAAACTGACCTTCATTCATACGAGAAGGCACTACAAAATCTCTGGCTCCTTCTGGAGTAGATTTGATTAAGTAAGGTGTTTCAACTTCAATAAATCCATCGTTAGACAAATAGTTTCTTACAGCTTGCGTAACTTTTGATCTAAAAATTAAGCTGTTTTTTACTGGATTACGACGAATATCGATGTAACGATATTTCATACGTAAATCGTCTCCACCATCTGTTTTATCTTCGATAGTAAAAGGTGGTACTAACGAGCTGTTTAAAATTGTTAATTCTGAAACGACAACTTCAATATCACCTGTTGGAATATTAGGGTTTTTTGAAGCACGTTCTGTAACGTTTCCTTTAACTTGAATAACAAATTCGCGTCCCAATTTTGAAGCCTTTTCCATAATGGCTTTTGGTGTGCGTTCTTCATCAAAATATAACTGTGTAATACCATAACGATCGCGAAGATCTATGTATATCATAAACCCTTTATCGCGAACACCTTGAACCCATCCGGAAAGTGTAACTTCTGTATTGCTGTGTGATGCTCTTAACTCACCACAATTGTGACTTCTGTACATAGATTTTTATTAGAATTGCAAAAGTAAAAAATCCGAAGTAAAGACTTCGGATTTTTCTATTTAAATAATATTTTCAGTTAATTATCAATGGCAGGCTGAGATGAACCTTCAATTTGCGTATGTTGTTCAACCTCAGAAATTCGTAGGGGTTCAGAGGTGAATTTTCGTCTTCCCCACATTTTTAGTTTTACACTTAAGAAGAATAAAATAGGTACTACAATCAGCGTTAAGAATGTTGCTACAAGTAACCCGTAAATAACAGTCCAAGCTAATGGTCCCCAAAATACCACATTATCACCTCCCATATAAATATTGGCATCAAAATCTGCAAAGAGCGTAAAGAAGTTGATATTTAAACCAATAGCTAAAGGAATTAAGCCTAAAATAGTTGTAATTGCTGTTAATAGAACAGGTCTTAAACGCGCTTTTCCGGCTTTAACGATGCTTTCAAAAAGGTCCTCGGTTGTTAAATAATCATTCTCACCAAGATCTAATTCATTTTTCTTTCTGTCAATTAATAGTTGTGCATAATCTAAAAGTACAACACCATTATTCACTACAATTCCGGCTAATGAAATAATACCGACCATAGTCATCATAATTACGAATGCACTTCCTGAAATCACAATACCTCCAAAGACTCCTATAAAACTTAAGAAAATGGCAATCATAATAATGGTTGGCTTCGAGATGGAGTTAAATTGAAATATTAAAATGAAGAATATTAATCCAAGACCCGTGAAAAATGCTCCCATTAAAAAGGCCATTTGTTTATTTTGCTCTTCAATCTGACCTGTATAATCGATATGAATATCATCGGACAAACCTTTATAACTTTTCATCTCATTTTGTATCTGAGCGACAATAGCACCTGCATCTGTATAGCCAGGTGATAATGCTGAATACACCGTAACGACACGTTTAGTGTCCTTGTGTTTTATAGCACTAAATCCAGAGTTATTTTTCTGTTTCGCAACTGTAGATAAGGGAATTTCCTTAATCTGACCAGTATTATCTCTAAAGGTAATGTTTTGATTAAACAACGCACTTTTATCGTAACGATTGGCTTCATTAAAACGAACGTATATATCAAAATCGTCACCGTCTTCTTTATAAATTCCGGCTTTAGATCCAAATATTGAATTACGTAACTGATCTCCAATTTGTTTGGCAGAAACACCTAATTCTCCTGCTTTTTTACGATCAATCTCAACTAACATGGTTGGTTTGTCTTTATTGACATCGATTTTGAGCTCATCAATTCCTGCAATATTTTTAGAATTGATAAACGCACGCATTTGTTCGGCAGTTGCAATTAACTCATTATAATCATTTCCATCGATTTCAATATTTATTGGCGAACCTGCAGGTGGTCCATCGGCATTTTTTTCAACGGAAATTAAAACACCTGGATAAATACCAACTAATGCTTCTTGTACTTTTTGACGCAAGAGTTCGCTGTCTTCTCCACGACGGAATTTATATTCGCGCATCGATGCTGTAATTTTAGCTTTATGTGGCATTTCTGCACCAGAACCCATATCAGTTTGAGGGTTTCCTGCACCTTCACCAACTTGAGAAACGGCACTTTCTACCAGAAAGTTTCTACCATTATCCATATACTTATTAGCGTTAATAACATCGTAAACGCGTTTTTCAATTTGCTTAGTTATGGTATTGGTTTTCTCAATCGCTGTACCTTGTGGATATTCTATATAGACAATAATTTGATTCGGTTTATTATCTGGAAAAAACTCTACATTCGTTCGTTGTGTGGCTAATGAAATTCCAAAGGCTATAAAAGCAGCAATTAATAATAAAAATGTTCCACCACTTAAAAAATATGGTCGTTTTTTTGAAAGTGCTCTTCGTAATTGACGTTCGTACCAGTTTTCAAGTCTAACCAATGCTTTAGTTTGAAAACTGTTGGCCCATCCTCTGATGAAAAAACGGTATGCCCAAAGCATAATTGCTGTGAAAACCATAATAGTTCCCATACCACGGTAAGGTCCTCCAATAATGAGAATTAATATACCGAAACTGGCAACAATGATAGTGACTTTAATAATTTGTTTTAAAGGCATATCCTTATCTTCAGTGGTCATATAACGCGATACTAATACTGAATTAAAAAATATAGCAACCGCTAAAGATGAGCCTAATACAATGGATAATGTTATTGGTAAAATTTTCATGAATTCTCCCATTATGCCTGGCCAAAGTCCTAAAGGAATAAAGGCTGCAACCGTTGTTGCTGTAGAAATAATGATAGGAAAGGCGATTTCTCCAATTCCTTTTTTAGCCGCTTCAATGCGACTCATGCCTTCATCTTCCATTAAACGATAGACGTTTTCAACCACCACAATTCCATTATCTACCAACATACCAAGTCCCATAATAAGTCCAAAAAGCACCATGGTATTTAAACTATATCCAATCATGCCTAAAATCATTAGCGACATAAACATAGACATTGGGATAGCGAACCCAACAAATAGGGCGTTTTTAAATCCTAAAAAGAACATTAAAACGGTTACAACCAAAATAACACCAAAGATGATGTTGTTGACTAAGTCATCAACCTGTCCAATAGTAACTGATGATTGATCGTTTGTGATACTTACTTCTAAATCTTGAGGGAACTCATTTTCAATGGCATCTTGAACAATGACTTGTATTTGCTCAGAAGCAGCAACCATGTTTTTACCAGCACGTTTCTTAACGTCTAGCATCACTACAGGTTTACCAGATTTTCTTGCAAATGTTGTGTGATCCTCTTCTTTAAAAGACACCGAAGCAACATCTCTTAAATATATAGGATTGTTGTTATCCGATTTAACAACGAAATTTTCGAGTTCAGATGGTTTTTCAATTTCTCCTATAATTCTTATCGTACGTCGTTGTCCACTTGCTTTTAAGTTTCCGGCAGATTGTGTAACATTTCCATTACTAATAGCACCAAGAATATCATTAAATGTCACCTTTGCTGCCATCATTTTATAGATGTCTACTGCAACTTCTACTTCTTTTTCTTGAGCACCACGAATGTCTGCTTTTTTAATTTCTTGTAAATCTTCTATTTCATCCTGAAGATACTCAGCATAGTCCTTTAGTTTTTCAATAGGATAATCACCAGAGATATTAATGTTTAAGATTGGCATTTCTTCAGAAAGGCTCAACTCAAAAACATCTGGCTCTACTTTAGCTCCGTTAAATGTTGGCCAATCTTCGCCAGCTGTTTCAGAATCAATTTCGTCTTTAACCTTTTGCTTGGCTTGTTCTACGGAAATATTTTCATCAAATTCTATGATAACCATAGAATAATCTTCTTGAGACGTTGAGGTGATTTCTACAACATTACTAACGGTTTTTAGTTTGTCTTCAACAGGATCTGTGATAAGTTTTTCAATATCTTCAGCTGTGTTCCCAGGGTAGATAGTGCTGACGTATATTTTAGTCTCATTGACCTCTGGAAAAGATTCTCTAGGCATGTCGAAAAATGCAGAAATTCCCAAATAGAAAAAGACAGCAATAAGGACATACATGGTGGTTTTATTGTTAATTGCCCATGATGACCATGCAAATTCCTTTTCGGTATTTTTTTTGTTAGTATCAGTCATTAGATGTTAGTCTTTAGTCGTTAGATAAAAGTTGTTTCGCTTTAATCTTTAGAATTGTTGGTTGCTATTTTATATACTAGAAGCATTATTCGTCTATCTGTAAAACTTCAACAGATTGTCCGTCTCTTACACTTCTTGCTCCTTCTTTGATTATTTCGGCTCCATCTTCAAGTCCTTTTAAGACTTCAATAATATCATCTTGGGTTTTTCCCGTTTCAATAATAATACGCTTTGCTGTTCCTATATTGTTATTGTTTCTTTCTACGACAACATAGACATATTGTTCGCCTTCTGAATTTTCTGAAACGACACTTTGCGGAATTAATATGGCACTTTCGCTTGTGTAATCATTGATTTTTAAACGCGCAGATAAGTTTGGTTTAATGGTTTTGTCTGCATTTGGAATGCCAACTTCAACTTTAAAAGTTCGGTTTGCTGGATTTATAAAATCTCCAGCCTGACGAATTTTAGTTTCTAATGTTTTTCCTAAAACAGGAATATTTACACTTACATGTTTTCCTTTGGTAACATCGGAAACGTAACGCTCTGGTACTTCTGTTTCAATATACATATTGTCTAAATTTACAATACGCATTAATGGTGATTGACCTGCAGCAACAACACTTCCTTGTTCTGTAATAATATCGTCGATAGTTCCAGAAAAAGGTGCTTTTACTGTGGTTTTAGCAATTTGTTGCTGTAATTGGTTGACGGCTTCTTCTTGCGACTCATAAGTAGATTTTGATTGTAAAAATTGAATTTCACTACCAATATTCTGTTCCCAAAGACGTTGTTGACGCTCGTATGTGGTTTTAGCTAATTCTGCCTGAATTTTTAATTGTGCCAATTGTTGACTTAAGCCACCATCATCAATCTTGGCGAGTGTTTGCCCTTTAGAAACTTTCTGGCCTTCCTTAACAAATACTTGGGTTAAAATGCCGTTGTATTCTGGTGTAATGGTTAAAAGATCTTTAGTTGTAACATTTCCTTGTAGTTCTAATACGTGATTAAAAACTTCAGTTTTAGCTTTAAAAGATGTAATCAATGGTACATGTTTTACGGTATCTAAGGTTTGTATTTTTTCATCTAAGCGCTTTATTTTGTCGTTAATGGCTTGTTGTTCTGCAACAAGTTCTCCTCGTTTTACTCTTATGGTTTCAAGGTTGCCATTTTCTATGACGCTTTCTACAGAATTCTTCTTTTCGCCTGAGCACGAAACCGTAAAAATTGCTATGATTAAGAGTGGAAATATATATTTCATTTTTAATAGTGATTTATTAATTATTGATTGGTGTATTTAAAACGGTTTCTAATGCAGCTTTAGAGTTGACGACATCTAACATGGCTTGTAATAACTCTTGTTGTGCGGTATATAATTGTGTTTGTGCTTGTCTGAGTTCAAAACTAGAGCCAATACCTTCAAAAAATTTGGTTTGGTTTTTAGTTTCAATACGTTCGGCTAAGGCAAGGTTTTGTTTTTTATTTTCGTAATCCTCAATGGCAAACTGATAGTCATTTTTAGCAGAAGCGATTTCTAGTTTTATGCGCTGTTCTGTTTCTGTTAATTCCGTTTTAGCTTTTTCTAAATTAATCTTAGCACGCTGTGTGGATGCATTTCGCATGCCTGAGCTAAAAATTGGAATATTTAGGCTAATGCCAAACACAGAGGACCCAAACCAGTCTTGACTTTTCTTTGTAAACGTAAATTCATCTGCATATGCAGAATAGCCACCATTTATAAATGCGTTTAAGGTTGGTAATGCTTTGCTTTTTTCAAGTTTTAACAATAATTCTTTAGAGGTTTTATCGTTTTTAGCGATTAAGTAATCTATGGTGCTTTCTGGATTATTTTCAGATTCTAACATGGATAAAGTGATGTTTTGATCTGTCAATGTTTCTAAATTATCCTTTAACACTATAGCATTGTAAATATCTAAACCTAAAGTGATATTCAGCATTTGATAAGCCAACGTTTTTAGTCTTTGAACATTATTTAAATTACTTTTTACTCCAGATAACGTAATTTGTAGTTGCTCAACACTTTCTTCTTCACCTAACCCATTTTCGTAAATTTTTTGAGTTTCAAAGAGGTTTTTGTCAAGTACTTCAATGTTTCGTTCAAAGATTTTAATACTTTCTTCTGCTAATAGAACATTCCCGTAAGCTTCAATTACTGCTTTTCTGATTTCTAAGTCGGTTTTTACTTTCGCGTTTTTCGAGATTTCTAAAAATACTTTAGCAGATTGTAAACCTACAATATAAGAGCCGTCGAATATCTTTTGATTTAGGGTCGCAAAGCCAGTCATGCTTTGTTTAGTTCCAAAAATAATTTCTGAAAATTCGCCAGGTTGACCACCAAAAAACTCAGCAGGAACCACTTGAACCTGTTGTTTTAAGTTGTTCTGGTAATCTAAACTAGCACTAATTTGAGGTAATCCGGTCGCTGTTGTTTCCCATTTTTGCTGTTCAGCAGCTTCAATATCGCGAGTAGCATTTATGGCAGTTCTATTGTGTTCCAAAGCATAGTCAATAGCTTCTTCTAGCGAAAGACTTATAGGTTGTTCTTGTGAAAAGCCTATTTGAAAAATAATAAAACCTATTAATAATGGAATTGCTTTTTTCATAGGTTATTTTAGATTGGTATTAAGTTGTTTAAGTGTTTTTAGCCCTTCTGAAGAACAGATGCCTCTTAAATGGTATTCTATATAATTATTCATTAACATGGACATTGAGAAATTTTCAAGCGGAAAAACATCCTGATCTTTTAAGGAGACCATACTATTAAAATAGAGTCGTGCTATAAAATCGATGTCAATAGAGCTTCTATAAAGGTTTTTTGCAACTCCGCGTTCTAAATTTTGAGTTACACAACCTATCATTTTGTCAAATTGCATACGTTTTAATGTACTGTAAATTTTTGGGTAATATTTTTGAAGCTGATATTGAGGTGATGATTTTTCATCTTTTAAATGGATTAATACAAACTTTTTGATTTCATAAATCTCCTCAATTGGGTTTTTGTCTAACTCGCAAATACAATCAATGCCATAAGAAATACGTTCAAAAACACGCATTACAGTAGCCTCAACGAGTTTAGTTTTATTCTTAAAATGCTGATAAATGGTTTTTTTAGAAATACCCATTTCATTAGCAATATCATCCATGGTAACGCTCTTGAACCCTAAGTTTAAGAACATGTCAGATGATTTTATTATGATTTTGTCTTTCATTTTTTGGTATTTCGCAATATGGTAATCTATATTATGATCGCGCAAAATTACGCCAGGAAACTTTAAAAACCAAAAAAGTTTCCGAAGTTTTATAGGTTTTTTAACAGGCTTAACATTAGCTTAAAATATGTTTAAAACATTATTTTTGCCTTATGCAACATATCGAACAGTATCAAAAGCCATTTCTAAAGTATTTAGAACGTTTTACAGTAGAGCGAGAGCCAAAGAATTTATACAGTCCTATTAATTATATATTGGAACTAGGTGGTAAGCGCTTACGACCAATTTTAACCTTAATGACAGCTGAAGTATTTGATGAACATGCTGAAAAAGCTATGGATGCCGCTTTGTCTATTGAGGTGTTTCATAATTTCTCTTTAGTCCATGATGATATTATGGATGATGCACCTTTAAGAAGAGGACAGCAAACGGTTCATGAAAAATGGAACTTAAATACAGGAATCCTTTCTGGTGATGCCATGTTAATTTTGGCGTACCAATTGTTTGAGAATTATGACGCTGAAACATTTCGAGATTTAGCAAAATTATTTAGTAAAACAGCATTAGAGGTTTGTGAAGGACAACAATATGATATCGATTTTGAAACACGAGATGATGTTACCATTCCCGAATACCTTAAAATGATTGAATATAAAACAGCGGTTTTAGTGGGAGCTGCCATGAAAATGGGTGCCATTGTTGCAAAAGCATCAGAAGCAGATCAAAATTCTATTTATGAATTTGGTAGGTTCTTAGGAATTGCTTTTCAATTACAAGACGATTATTTAGATGCGTTTGGAAACCCTGAAACCTTTGGTAAACAAGTAGGAGGCGATATTATTGAAAACAAAAAGACGTATTTGTACCTAAAAACTATAGAACTTGGTTCTAATGACGACGTTTTAAATTTAAAGACTTTTATGTCTAATTTAGAGCTTCCTAACAGTAATAAAGTTGAAAAAGTAAAAGCCTTATTCCATAAAACTGGTGCTGCCGAAGCCACTCAAAATGCTGTTAAGGACTACACTAATAAAGCTTTTGAAGTTTTAGAAACCTTACATATTTCTGATGCTAAAAAGCAATCCCTTAGATTATTTGGAGAGCAATTAATGAATAGACGTGTTTAATTTCTAATGAATTTACCATCAAACTTTGAAGATTTAATTGTTGAAGCAGAAGGCTTACAACTTTATAAAAAACTCATCATACAGCTCAATAAAGATTTATTGTATGCTAATATCGATTTAGAGTTTGATGAAGAAACATTGCCAACAAGTTTAAAACTCGTGTTTCAGGAAACGGTTTTTTATCTTATAAATTCTAAATTTTCGGACTACCTAAACTTACTTTATATTGTAGATGTGCCCGAAGCAAAAATTAAAGCATTAGATGGCAGTGATGTTTTAAAACTCTCTGAAGACGTGACGTTTATTATTTTGCAACGTGAATGGCAAAAAGTATGGTATAAATCTAAATATTCTTAGAATAATTTATATCGGATAAAATTATCCTATATAAAATAATAATTGTACCTTTGTCATCTAAATAATATTAAAAGATGTTTTCTAAAGCATGTGAATACGGTATAAAAGCGGCAATATTTATTGCTATTAATTCTTCTGAAAACAGACGTGTAAGTCCTAAAGAAATTGCAGAAGAGATTGATTCTCCACAAGCTTTTACGGCTAAAATACTACAAGCCTTAGTTAGACATAATATGATAAAATCGGTTAGAGGCGCACAAGGTGGTTTTGAAATCGATAAAGACAAAATTGCAACCACCAAACTATCTCAAATTGTTTATGCTATTGATGGTGACAAGATTTATAATGGTTGTGGCCTTGGATTACATACTTGCGATGAAAACCATCCGTGTCCTGTACACGATAAGTTTAAAGTTGTTAGAGGTGAACTTAAAGATATGTTAGAAAACACAAGTTTAGAGCAGTTGGCATTAGATATAAAATCTGGAGTCTCATTTTTAAAGGTGTAAAAAAATTTAATTATAAATAGGATAAAATTATCCGAAATAAAAAAAACGATATGGAAGTACTAGAAAAAAACACAAAAAAGGAAATAGGCCAATATGTTGCCGAAGATTTTAGAACCGCAGCAATTTTCTCTAAACACAAAATTGATTTTTGTTGCCAAGGCAATAGAACAGTAGAGGAGGCTTGTGATAAAAAAGGTATTGATAGCAATCAGTTAATCGAGGAGTTAAATCGCGTTTTAAATTCTAAAGGAGGAGAAACTATTGATTATAAATCTTGGCCGTTAGATTTGTTAGCCGAGTATATTGAGAAAAAACACCATAGATACGTAGAAGAAAAAATACCAGTGTTGCGTCAGTTTTTAGATAAATTATGTAAAGTACATGGAAGCCGTCATCCAGAATTATTTAAAATTAATGAACTGTTTGTGGCGTCTGCTGGCGAATTAGCATCGCACATGAAAAAAGAAGAACTCATTCTTTTTCCATTCATAAAAAAGATGGTAAAAGCTAAAATAGAAAATGGAGCGGTACAATCACCTCAATTTGGTACGGTTGAAAATCCAATAGCCATGATGATGGAAGAACACGATAACGAAGGTGCTCGTTTTAGAGAGATTGATGCACTTACTAATAATTACAATCCACCTGCAGATGCTTGTAATACGTATAAAGTGACGTTTGCAATGCTAGAAGAGTTTGAAAAGGATTTGCATTTACACATTCATTTAGAGAATAATATTTTATTTCCTGAGGCCATAAAGTTAGAAGAGCAGTTTAATTAACAGTGAATTTGTTATTTTTAGTGTGTGATGAGCTGTATTGAAAAACACCCCTAAAGTCCCCTCAAGGGGACAGTCGTTCAAAGAAACCTTATTAATTTATGATTAAAATAATGTTTTATTGTCAACTTTATATTCTCTAAATTACTCAATTCTTAATCTGTAAATTGTCCCCTTGAGGATTAGTAAGAAATAAAATATATTTTGTTTTGTAGCTACCGAGCGTAGCTCTTAGGGGTGTAATAATCTTTTAAAAATGTTAGTTTAGAACTTTCCCACATTTAAGTTAAAAATCTAACATCATAGTCTTATAATCATAAGCGCAAGCGATGCCAAAAAAGTTAGTCCTCGTATGTTTAATCAATTTTCTAATTGCAGCCTTAATGGGTTTGGCTTTGCGTTTCTCGTTTTTAGAATCTATTGGTTTAAATTATAGGTTTTTAACGCATGCGCATTCTCATGTTGCCATGTTAGGTTGGGTATATTTAATGTTATTTACGCTCTTTGTTCATTATTTTATTCCAGATAAACAAAAAAGCTTTACACGTTTGTTTTGGCTAACCGAGTTTGCTGTTGTTGGGATGATGATTAGTTTTCCTATTCAGGGTTATGGGGCGATATCTATAGCATTTTCAACACTACACATTTTTTGCAGTTACTATTTTGTATATCTCATTTGGAAACACCAAAAGGCAAACACTACAGTAACTCAAAAACTACTGAAATCGGCACTTGTGTTTATGAGTATTTCTACATTAGGTGTTTGGTGTCTAGGACCAGCAGTTTCAATACTAGGATCAGCTTCTGCATTTTACCAAATTGCAATTCAGTTCTTTTTACATTTTCAGTTTAATGGTTGGTTTTTAATTGGAGTTATAGCGGTGTTTTTTCATATTTTAAACATTGAAGACTCTAAAACGTTTCGGCAATTTTTTGCCTTGTTAATGACTTCAACGGTGTTGACATTTGCCTTACCAGTGCAGTGGTTTGCACCTCATACGAGCTTAATTTGGATTAATGGTTTGGGGATTATACTTCAAGTTTTAGCACTTTTAAAATTCTTTCAACTTATAAAACAGAAGCTAAACGTATTGGATAAACCTAAAAACATGTTCGTGTTTTATATGTGTTGTTTTGCACTGGTTTGTTTTATTCTTAAAGTTGTATTTCAATCCTTATCCATTTTGCCAGAATTTTCGCAAGTTGTTTTTAATCATCACAATTTTGTAATTGGTTTTATACACTTGCTTATGTTGGGGGTAATTTCTGGATTTCTATTTGCTTTTATGTTAAAAAGTAATTTATTCAGTACGTCTAAAACCTTAGATTTTGGTATTTATAGTTTCCTTTTAGGCTTTGTTTTAACTGAATTATTGTTGTTAATTCAAGGTGTTATGTTTTATTTAGGACGCGGTATTATTCCAAATTATTACAGCTTACTTTTTCTATTTAGTATCTTACTGCCTTTAGGCATCAGCTTCTTATTAATTAATATTAGTAAACATAAAAATTATGCATCAAAAACCACAAAAACGACATAAAGCATTGCAGCCCTTGAGTAGAGAACATCATCACGGCTTATTGTTATCTTGGAAAATTAGAGCAGGATTTAGTAAAGACGTCAATCCAAAACGCATTAGAGCTTATGCAGATTGGTTTTTTGAACATCATTTGATTCCACATTTTGAACTAGAAGAAATGCACATTTTTCCTATTCTAACCAATGATGAAAACGACTTAGTGAAACGTGCTTTAGCAGATCATAGACGGTTAAAACGTTTGTTTGAAGAACGCGAAGATGACATCAAGACTTTAAGTAAAATTGAAGAAGAATTAGATAAACATATTCGGTTTGAAGAACGTGTTTTGTTTCCTGAAATTCAAAACGTAGCAACAGAAGAAGAGTTTCTTCAAATTGAAAAAATCCATCAGCCAGAACAATTTACAGATAACGAAAAGGATGTCTTTTGGAAGTAGTAATTTTAATATATGATTAATATCATTTTTCTTAATAATAAGATTCGGTAACTTTAGAGACAAGTTCAATTATTATGAAAAAGGTACTTTTACTTACGGATTTTTCTAAGAATGCTACAAATGCAATTTCTTATGCGATGCAGTTTTTTGCCTCCAAAACATGTACATTTTACATTATGTACGTGCATAAAGTAGGTGGTTATGTGTCGGACGATTTGTTAATGTCTCCAAAAAATTCTATTCATGATTCTATAACAGAAAAACCAAAAACGAAATTAAAAGCTTTAATCGAAGCGTTGAAAACTGATAATAAAACCAAAGATTATCAGTTTGAATATGTTATAGATTATGACGTGTTTACAGATGCCATTAATCAAGCTGTGACTAAATATGCAATAGATTTTGTGGTTATGGGAAGTAATGGTGCATCTAATGTTAAAGAGGTTATTTTTGGCAGTAATACGATTAACGTCATCAAAAAAGTGAACTGCAAAACTTTAGTCATTCCAAATAATTTTAGCTTTTTACCTGTTAATGAGTTTTTGGTTTCTCTAAATGCAGACGATGTTATAGACACTGATTTACTAGAAAATATAATAGATTTTATAGAGGATTTCAAATTGAAACTTCATGTCCTGAGAATAACTTCAGAAAGTGAACAACCTAATCTCGCTTTGAAAGATAAAGAAAGACTAGCACTTTTAGATTCTAAGTATCACCTTATTGAACATGTTCCGGTAGATTACGCAGTGTCTAGCTATCTGCAAACCAATACCATTGATATAACTGCTTTTATAAAAAAAGATAAATCCTTTTTAAATCGTTTATTTAATGATTCACCAAGTAAAGAATTAACGTCTCGAATGAATTTGCCGTTATTAGTACTACACTGTCATTAGTTTAGTATTGAGGTTAAATAATAACACCTAATAAAATTATGATAAAGTCCTTAAATAGAGAAGAATGTGAGTTGGTGTTAGGCCGAAGTTACATAGGTCATTTGGCATATATATATCAAAATAGACCTTTTGTTGTGCCAATAACCTATTTTTATTCAGAAAAGGACAATAGGATTATTTGTTATTCTGGTGATGGTCATAAAATTAATGCATTACGTCAACAAAAGGCAGTAGCATTAGAGGTAACAGAAATAACAACCATAACCAATTGGAAATCTGTTGTTGCTCATGGTCAGTATATAGAACTTGAACGCAGTAGTGCCAAAGCCTTATTACACGAGTTTTCTTTGGGTGTAAAAGATGTTGTAATGCGAAAAGAATTACGCGATTTAGATTTTATTAGTGAGTTTTCAGCGAAAATAGAATCTGACGAAACACCTATTGTTTTTGTTATCGAAATTAAAGAACTCACAGGGAAATTGAAACATGATTAAGTGGTTTTTCCTAAGTTAAAAAACTAAAGCCACTACTTTTTAATCATCAAACGTCGTTTTAAATAGACTTGGTTTAATAGTGATCATTACCCAAGCCCAATTGTTGGTATTGTCTTTATTGCCCGCTTTTAAAACCTCCATGGTTTCTGTTGCAAACATCTGCGAATAGCCGGCATTAAAATTGATGTCTTTTGTCCATTTATAGCCTAAAATTAAATCCAATTCGGTTCCTAGCTCATTACTCATTTCATTATTTGTATTATCAATAACCGTAGCAGCAGAAGAAAATAGATGAGGTACTAATGTTGCAGAAAACTTATTTTTCTGATAGCCAAATGTGGCATTTATATCTAATAGACCAACGGAATTAGTATGATTTCCAACATAAAAATAATCCATTAAGCCATTAAACTTGTGGTTGGTGCCAAACCAAGGATTGAATGATTTTAATGTGTTTTCTGTTGCGTTCATATCTGTTCCAGAAAGATACTCTGCACCTAAACCTATTTTAAATTTAGCGTTAATTTTGTAAGATGCATTGGCTGCAACATTAAAAGCACTGAGTTCTGTATCCGCAATTTTCCCTGTTTGAAAATAGACTGAAGCATCGGCATTAAATTTGTCTTTTTCAAAGGTAAACCGAGAACCAATGGTTTGATTATAATCCACCTGCTGTTCATTATTAGTATCCTCATAGGCTAAGCCATTATTCAATAGTAAAAAACTTAATCCTACGGCATCTATAGATGTGTGATACCATACATATTGAAACGCTTTATAATTATTTACAGTGTAGTTTGTTTCAAATAGTGTTTCTGCCGTTTCATTCATTGCCAAACCTAAATCTAAACGATTATTAGCGTTGGGTTTATAAGTTACAATTAAAGCATCATGACTTCTAGCTTGTTGTGCCCAACCAACACTACCAAATAATCTTTGGTCGTCATAATTAATTTCTTGCCGTCCTAATTTTAGTGATAATTTTGAATTGAATAGCAATTGCGCCCAGGCTTCATGTACTGTAATTCCGTTTTTGTCTGTCAGCGATGTTGTTGTTACATCTCCCCAAACACGCACATTCTGAAATGCTACGTATGCGTTTAATTTATCGCTTTTGTAATTAAAATTTAATCGCGTACGTTGTGATATAAATGATGCTGCATCAATGTCATTTGGGATTAAGGTTTTGTAACCATGTCTATATTCAAAACGAGGTCTTAGTTCTGTAGACATTTCAAATTCTTGGGTGTAGGAGGTCATTACAACTCCCAGACATAGGATTGTTAGAATGGTTTTCATAATAATTTTGGTTGTTATATCTACAAGGTTTTGACTTCGACTACGCTTAGCCGCCATAAAACCTCATAGGATGCTTATTTGGTTAGCTCCAGAATGGTTTCGATAGTTTCTTTGTTATTAACACCTAATCCTTCTTGTTGGTGTTTTAGTTCGCCTCCAGAATTAAACACACTAATAATATTTGAATGTGAAAAATCTATGGGAGAAATCTCCTTGTATTTTACAGAAAGGACATTAGCAAATTCGCGAACACCACTATCTGTACCTTGTAAAAATGTCCACTGTTCACCATCCATTGCGTTTTCAATAGCAAAAGCTTTTAAGCGTTCTGGTGTGTCTGTTTCCGGATCAATAGATACTAATGCAAATTGTACATTTTTAATATTTTCAGCTGGAATTTGAGCTTCAATATTTCGCATGTCGGCTACTAATCTTGGGCAAGCCGCTTTACAAGACGTGTAAATCATTACCATGACTAAAGTTTTTCCTTTTAAATCTTCGAGTACAATTTCATTACCTTCTTCGGTATGCCATTTACTGGTTAAGTTGAAAATTGATTCCTCTGAAATTTCATTGGTTTCTAATTCTTTTGAATCGTTTTCAAGTTGTTTTAAATCCATTTTACACACAGGACAAGTGCCTATTTCATCATAAGTTTTGTCGCCTTCACATTGCATAGGGCATTGGTAAGCGGCCAATTCGTGTTCGGTGTTTTTAGAGTGGTCAGATTTACAAGATGTTACAACGACCAGTAGTAAAAACGTTGATAGTATTAGTCTTATATGTTTACTCACGTTTTTCATAGTAATTACCTTTTCGTGATTTTTATTTACAATTATCATTTCGTTTCTTCTTTAATATCTTGAACACAGCGAAAGCCTAAGTTTTTCATGGCGTATTTAGCTTTTAAACTGCCTCTTGTGGCATAGCGCATAAAGGCTGCATAATTCATTAAATCGGTTGCGTTTATAGCTGCACTTCCACAAAATAGGTTGTTGTCATTATCCATGTCTTTACGAGACTCACCTGTGATTAAAACCGAATTAAAATCTAGCGTCCACTCCCAAACCAAACCGTGTAAATCGTAAACTCCCCAAGCATTCTTAGGGGTTTCACCAACGGTATTTTCTTTGGTTCTTGGCGCTTCGTACCAGGCTAATATTTTTTCATTATAAGATGGTTTTATACGTGCATCTTTGGTGGTTTCATCTGCCATCGCCACATATTCCCATTCATCTACTGTTGGTAAACGTTTGTCTTGGCATTCGCAGTAAGCTTTGGCGGCAAACCATGATACATAATTGACCGGACTTTTAGGATTGATAGCGTCGTTGGGTTCTAAATCGTTTTTCCAATTAGTTAAATAACTTTTGTCTGCAAAAAGCTTTACAACTTTAGATTTTGTCCACTTTGGATTCTCTTTAAGAAATTGCTGATATGCTTCAATAGTTACAGGATAGATATCCATTTTAAAATCCTGGACTTCCACAACTGTAGAGTCACGACCGTATAAAGGAATGTATCGGCTACCTTCAATGACAGCCATATCTTCAGCTTGCCCAAACATAAAGGATTGTATCGCCAAGCTTACTAAGAACAAACTAAAGATTTTGGTTGTCATAATTTTGAGTTTATTGGTTTTTTACTTTTTCAACCATTTCTTTGGTGACTACTTCTTTAGAATTTCCCCAACTGTTATAGACGTAAGTTAAAACGTTAGCTACATCGTCTGAAGAAATCATTTGTTTGGTCATAACACTGTTATATGTGTCTCCATTAACTGTAATTTCACCACTTAATCCATTGACTACAACACCAATTGCACGATTAACATCAGCGTTTAAATAATCTGAGTTTGCCAACGGTGGAAATGCATTAGGAATACCTTGACCTTCTGATTGGTGACATGCAAAGCAGGTTTGCATATATACTTGTTTACCAAATTTCATTTGTTCATCAAATGATTTTGCCGGAATTTCAGATTCTACAATTTCGTCAGTTGTTGGCATGTTTTGTATACCGGGACCTTCAGGCAAATAAATTCCTTCTCGTATTTCACCAGAATAAATTTTCTTGTCCTCTTCACCTTCAACATTTAAGATGCCTAAAGCTCCTTTATTAAAGGCTCTAAAAATGGAATGATCTACTAAAACTAATGAACCTGGTACATCTACACGAAACTCTACAATAGAAGCTCCACCTGCAGGTATCAATGTAGTTTGAATGTTTTCATTTATTAATTCACCACCTTCTACATGTACTTTATCAAATATCTCACCAATTACATGGAAAGAAGAGACTAAGTTAGGACCTCCATTACCCACATAAAGTCTAACAGTTTCACCAACTTTAGCGGTTAATGCATTATCTCCAGTTAATCCATCGACGCTTCCATTAAACACAACGTAATCGGCTTTTTCGTCAACTGCTTTCTGCATATCAAAAGGTTGTAATCCACGTTCACCATTTTTGCCTTTGGTGTAAAAATCACCTTGCATCACGTAATATTCTTTATCTACTGGTGGTAATCCGCCTTCTGGCTCAACAAGAATTAATCCGTACATACCGTTGGCAATGTGCATACCAACTGGTGCTGTAGCACAATGGTAAACGTAAAGTCCAGGATTTAAGGTTTTAAATGAAAATGTTTTTTCGTGTCCTGGTGCTACAAATGAAGATTCTGCTCCACCACCTGGCCCTGTAACCGCATGTAAATCGATGTTGTGAGGTAATTTATTATCTGGATGGTTAGATAATGTAAATTCCACTTCGTCACCAACGCGTGTTCTTATAAAGCTTCCAGGTACAGAACCACCAAAAGTCCAATACATGTATTTTACACCTCCTGTTAATTCGCCCTCTTGTTCAAGAATTTCCATATTAACAATGAGCTTTTTGGCTTTTCGTCTTCCTACTGGTGTTGGTACATTAGGAGGACTTGTTAATTCTGCGATCATTTCTCTACTTACAGGAATTTCTGCGGTATTAGAGGTGTTGTCTGTTTTGTCGTCGCTCTTACAGCTGAGCATTGCTAATGCTAAGAGTAAAATAATTGGTTTTAGTGTCTTCATTGGTTTTAATTTTTTACAAAAATAATTGAGATTTAATGTATAAAAGATGATAATTATCATATTTAGGATAAAATTGTCCTAATTAAAAATAACGTGCATCTAAACTATAAATTATAAAATACAAATTATTTTTTAAAACCTAAAACGGACAAAAGGCATCCAAGCTTCGGAATATATACTTTTATCTTTGTCGTAAAGGACATCATACCTAATACCAATAGTGACATTGCCACTCGAATAACCTGCTCCTATAAATAGGGCAGGATACCAGTATTCTTCATCACCAAAAGAAGTATATCCATCGTCAAATTTGCGGCTCACATGTAGTTGTTCAAATTCTGTTGAAATCTGAACTTCGCGATACGGATTGAATAGACCAATAAGACTTCCGCCTAAAACAGTAGATTTAAACACATCTTTTTGGCTGCTATATGAGAAGTTAAGACCAATACCAGTGGCGACGTAAGGGTTAAATCTGTAAAGTGCATTTGGTGCTAAAGATCCGCTAAAAAAGCCATCGCCAAAATTTAAACCAATACCTCCTCCATATTCTACGTGGCTCCAAAAACTATTCTTATTTGCAGTATGTTCTTGAGCGAATGATAATAATGCAGAAAAACATATTAAAAATGTACATAGTGATAATTTAATTCTGCGAAAATCCTTCAAATTTGTCATAGCTTTATTTGTTCTATTCAATATGTTATAAATATAATAAATCCTTATCTATATTTAGTAAAAGTTGTATTTTTGACTAAATTATGTTGAAACGACAACGTCTCAAAAAGTAAAATGGATAAATATTCCTTTCTCAACGCGGCACATACAGCATATTTTGCTGATTTATACGACCAATACTTAAAAAACCCAGATTCTGTAGAGCCTAGTTGGCGCGCCTTTTTTCAAGGTTACGACTTCGGATCAGAACGCTATGGCTCAGATAATGAGGTTTATGAAATAGAACCTGGACAGGTTTGTATTCCACCTGAAGTACCAGAACAACTTCAAAATGAGTTTAAAGTATTAAAACTTATTGATGGCTATAGAAGTCGAGGCCATTTGTTTACTAAAACAAATCCGGTTAGAGCACGACGCAAATATGCGCCTACACTCGAGGTTGAAAACTTCGGATTATCACAAGACGATTTACAAACCAATTTCTCAGCAGGTGAGGTTTTAGGTTTAGGATCTGCTACTTTACAAGATATAATAGACCATTTAGAAACTATTTATTGTGAGTCTATTGGTATTGAGTATATGTATATTAGACAACCTGAAGAGATTCAGTGGATTCAGAAAAAGCTCAATATTAATAACAATCATCCGCAACTCTCTGCAGATCAGAGAAAAGTTATTTTAAAGAAATTGAATGAAGCTGTTTCTTTCGAAAACTTTTTGCATACTAAATATGTAGGTCAGAAACGTTTTTCTTTAGAAGGAGGTGAAGCTTTAATACCTGCTTTAGATGCTTTAATTGAGAGTGCTTCTGGCTATGATGTAAAAGAATTTGTAATGGGAATGGCACATCGTGGCCGTTTAAGTACCTTAACAAATATCTTTGGTAAATCTGCAAAAGACATTTTTAGTGAGTTTGATGGTAAAGATTACGAACAAGAAGTTTTTGATGGTGATGTAAAATACCATTTAGGTTGGACGAGCGATCGTGTAACGGATTCTGGCAAAAAAATAAATTTAAATATAGCACCAAACCCTTCGCACTTAGAAACCGTTGGAGCTGTTGTTGAAGGTATTGTTAGAGCTAAACAAGATGATAAATATTCAGATAATCCCTCTCAAGTATTACCAATCATTGTTCATGGTGATGCTGCCATTGCAGGACAAGGTTTAGTCTATGAACTAGTGCAAATGGCACAATTGGAGGGGTATAAAACCAACGGCACAATTCATATAGTTGTTAATAATCAAATAGGATTTACGACTAACTATTTAGATGCACGTTCTAGTACGTATTGTACAGATGTTGGAAAAGTAACACTATCTCCTGTATTACATGTTAATGCAGATGACGCTGAAGCTGTAGTGCACGCCGCATTATTTGCTTTACATTTTAGAATGAAATTTAAGCGCGATGTCTTTATTGATATGCTTGGTTATAGAAAATATGGGCATAATGAAGGTGATGAGCCTAAGTTTACACAACCATTATTATATAAAGCGATTGCTAAACATAAAAATCCGAGAGATATTTATGCAGAACGTTTGTTGAAAGAAGGTGTTATTGACAAGGATTATGTTTCCAAAATTGAAAAAGAGTACAAAGATAGATTAGAAGAAAAGCTTGAAGATTCACGTAAAGTAAAGAAAACAGAGATTACACCATTCATGCAAAACGAATGGAACAACTTTACAACAGCTCAAGAAGATAAGATGATGCAGCCTGTAGATACAGCATATCCTAAAGCGTCGCTTAAGAAAATTGCACAAACGATCTCTAATTTACCTGACGACAAGAAATTTATTAGAAAAATTCAGCGTTTAGTAGAATCAAGACAAACGATGTTCGATGAAGATCGTTTAGATTGGGCTATGGCAGAGCATTTAGCTTATGGTTCTATTTTATTAGATGGTAATGATGTTAGAATTTCAGGACAAGATGTGGAGCGTGGTACGTTTTCACACCGTCATGCAGTAGTAAAAGTAGAAGATAGTGAAGAAGAAATAGTTCTTCATAATAAAATTAGCGATAATCAAGGGAAATTCTATATCTATAACTCATTGTTATCCGAATATGGAGTGGTTGGTTTTGATTATGGTTATGCTATGGCAAGCCCTAATACATTAACTATTTGGGAAGCACAATTTGGCGACTTTAGTAATGGCGCACAAATAATGTTAGATCAGTATATTTCTGCAGCAGAAGATAAGTGGAAATTACAAAACGGATTGGTGATGTTATTACCTCATGGTTATGAAGGCCAAGGTGCAGAACATTCATCAGGACGTATGGAACGCTATTTACAATTATGTGCTAAGGACAATATGTTTGTAGCAGATTGTACAACACCAGCAAACATGTTCCATTTATTACGAAGACAGGTAAAAGCTGACTACAGAAAGCCTTTGATAGTATTTACTCCAAAGAGTTTATTACGTCATCCAAAAGTGGTTTCTACTGTAGATGAATTTGTAAATGGAAGTTTCCAAATGCTTATTGACGATGCCACTGCAAAGGCAGATAAAATAAAGTCTTTAGTCTTTGTAACAGGTAAGTTTTATTACGATTTATTAGAAGAGCGTGAAAACCTAGAAAGAGATGATGTTGCTTTAGTGAGAATTGAACAATTATTCCCTTTGCCAGCCGATGGTATGCGAGCTATAATTGAAAAATATAAAAATGCAGAAGAAATAGTTTGGGCTCAAGAAGAGCCAAGAAATATGGGAGCTTATGGGCATATGTTAATGCATTTTGATGAAGCTAAACAGTTTAGAGTTGTAAGTAGAAGACCTTATGGTGCTCCTGCAGCAGGTAGTTCTGTACGTTCTAAAAAACGACATAAAGAAGTTATTGATTATGTTTTTGATAAAACAAAAGATAATAAAAGAAAGTAAAATTAGAGTATCACACAAGGTGCGATAAAAATAAAAACAACGTAAAACCATAGGTTATAAATAAAACGATATGATTTTAGAAATGAAAGTGCCTTCGCCAGGCGAATCAATTACTGAGGTAGAAATTGCAGAATGGTTAGTGCAAGATGGTGACTATGTAGAAAAAGACCAAGCCATTGCTGAGGTAGATAGCGACAAAGCAACTTTAGAGTTGCCAGCAGAAGCTAGTGGAACAATCACACTCAAAGCCGAAGAAGGTGACGCTGTTGCTGTAGGAGCCGTTGTGTGTTTAATCGATACAAGTGCTGAAAAGCCTGAAGGCGATGCTCCTTCAACCTACGAAGGTGGTGATGAAGGTGGTGATGACAAGAATGTTGCAGATGATTTAAAGAAAGAACAAGAGCAAACACCTAATACTGGTGAAAAAGCTGAAAATCCTGCGCAAAAAACATATGCATCAGGTACAGCAAGTCCTGCAGCGAAGAAAGTATTAGCCGAAAAAGGCATTGATGCTAGTGCAGTTTCTGGTTCAGGAAAAGACGGCAGAATCACTAAAGATGATGCTGTAAAAGCAGTACCATCTATGGGAACTCCAACAGGAGGAAACAGAAGTTCTACACATAGTAAAATGTCAATGTTGCGTCGTAAAGTTGCTGAACGTTTAGTTGAAGCTAAAAATACAACAGCGATGTTAACCACATTTAATGAGGTTAATATGACACCAATATTTGAATTGCGTAAACAATACAAAGAAGATTTTAAGGCAAAACATGGCGTAAGTCTTGGGTTTATGAGTTTCTTTTCTTTAGCTGTAGTAAGAGCACTAGAAATGTATCCTGCAGTAAACTCAATGATAGATGGTAAGCAAATGTTAACTTACGATTTTGTAGATATTAGTATAGCCGTTTCTGGACCAAAAGGATTAATGGTACCGGTCATTAGAAATGCTGAAAACTTAACATTTAGAGGAATAGAATCTGAAGTTAAACGTTTAGCACTTAGAGCTAGAGATGGTGAAATTACTGTAGATGAAATGACAGGTGGTACGTTTACCATTACTAATGGTGGTGTTTTTGGTAGTATGTTATCGACGCCAATTATCAATCCACCACAAAGTGGAATTTTAGGAATGCATAATATTATTGAACGTCCAATTGCAGTAAATGGTAAAGTAGAAATACATCCTATGATGTACGTTGCTTTGTCTTATGACCATAGAATTATTGATGGTAAAGAGTCAGTAGGATTCTTAGTAGCCGTAAAAGAAGCATTAGAAAATCCAGAGGAATTATTGATGGATAATAATGTAAAGAAAGCTCTAGAGATGTAAATCTAGAACACTATAAAAAAAAGCGCAATCTCATTGAGATTGCGCTTTTTTTTGCTCCTAATAGAGCACCTAACTAAATTAACTAAAGAAATTAACAGCAATATTGGCTGAGATAACAATTATTGAACTAACAATTAATAAGATCATAAACACTTTGTCACTTTTTGAGGTAGGTTCATTTTTCATTGCTTCCATATTCTTATTGTGTTTTATATAAACTCTGAATTAATTAATAATCCAGAGTTTATAAGATTTATTTGTATTGATTAATAGCTGATGTAAAGTTGCAAATAATTATAACACAATACAATACGTGACTTTACGTATTTTTTAAATTTCTTTAAAAGAAAAAGGCCTTGAACAAAAGTTCAAGGCCAATTAATCCCTAAGAATTAATCAATCCTAATTTTTTAGAATTAACTAATAGCAAATTTATATGTTACAACCCCTACATTTGTAACATGGAGTAAAGGTCTGAAAAAATATAATATAAAACTATACGTAACTTTACGTATATTTTGAAAAATATTTTGAATTATGTATCAAAAAACGCTGAATTCTCTTTAGCCCATATTAATAGACTATTTTGTTTCCGCTCTAGTTTTAGTTTTTTTATGATGTTGCTCTTATGTTTTTCTACTGTTCTTGGTGAGATTAAAAGTAGTTCCGCGATTTCTACTCCAGTTTTGTTTTGTGAGATGAGCTTAATAATTCCTTTTTCGTGATTTGTTAATGCGTCAAAATTCTCAGGTAACTCATTTAATTCTAAATACTTTAATAATTCTGGACTAAAGTAAGAATTGTCTTTTATAACAGCAGCAATGCAGTTTTCAATTTCTTCAAGTGCAAATTCTTTTAAGACATAACCATAAATATCCATTGTTTTTGCATCATAATATGTCTTTTCATCTTTTTCAAACGTAATAAGAACTATTTTGGTTGGTAGTTTTTCATTTTTGCATTTTTCAGCAATTTGTAAACCTGAAAGAAAAGGCATTTTTATATCTAGGATGGCAATGTCTGGTGTATGAGCTTTTATAAGTGTTAAAGCTTCTTTTCCATTTTTTGCACACGCTAAAACATTATATTTTTTTTCAATTAAAAAATCGTGCAGACCTTTTAGGACCAAGGGATGGTCATCTGCTATAATGATAGTAGGATTCATTTTTTGCTATTAATGATTTTAAAGGTACTAAGAATCTTTATCATATGAAATTTCTTATACTTATTTAACTGTAATGTCATATTATAGTTTTAAATACAAGTATTTTTTCTCATAATCTATGATGCCTTTACCTTTTTTTAAGATATCTGCTCCAATAATGCCATCAACAGGATCTGCATTATGATTAACTAAACCTGTATTAACGTGTGATAAATTAAAAAGGATTAATGCCACACGTTTTCTTTTCCATTTTCCAACTTTAATAGCATTAGATGTAGAGATTTGCGTCAACATGTCAGATGCTCCTGCGCCAACGGCTTTTATTTCAGAATCTTTTACGTTGAGGTTAAAACGTTCAATAGCTTCAAAACCAACACAGCTGCTCGATGCTCCTGTGTCTAAAATAAAACGCCCTTTGACACCGTTAATAGTGGCTTTTATTTCAAAATGATTGGTTTTTGTAAGCTTTAATTTCACCTTAGAATAGCCTTTTTCTATAAGGAAGTCCTTTAACGTTTCCATGTTTTTCGTTTAAATATTAATAACCAACTTAAGAATGCAATTATCAAGCCTAAGATGATATAGAGTATGAGATAATCACTGTTTGAAGCTTTCGGTTCTGTTAAGTCACCAAAATAGACAAAAGCACTCCAATAATAAGGCGATTTTTTTATGTTAGAAATATCAGGATTTTTTAAATACGTTAATTTAGAGTCTTGATTAGCTGCAAAGGCAGATTCCGTCTTTTTAAGGTCGCTATAAAAACTAGACATTAATTGAGATGTGGATAAGTCATTTATTTTCCAAAGCGAAACCAGCAAATTAGAAACACCTGCATATTTAAAACCACGAGCTAAATTCATACTGCCTTCGCCTTTTTGAAGAATTCCAACTCCTGTTTCACACCCACTTAAAACAACTAAATCGTTGGTTAAATCGAGTGTGTATAATTCTTGTACTTGTAGTTTTGAATCTATAAAATCGATATTAGCAGGTGTTGTAAAATTGCCACTATGGGCATGCGTAGAAAGATGTAAAATACTATACTTATTAATTTGTGCTAGAACATCTTGCTTGGTTGCATCATTATACATTAAAAACGCAGTATTAATTTCACTATCAATTTGTTCTGCTTCGTTTAAGGAATATGTAAGTTTTAACGGACTATTATCAAAAACAGGAAAAACACCCAACGCAGAGTTGCTAAATTGATAGGGTTTTGTTTCCAAATAAAATGCAGTACTTGTATGATAAGCTATTCGATGTTGCTTCACCAGAAATGGCATTTCTGAATAATTTGAAGTTGTTGTTTCTTGCGTTAGTAAACTTTCAAAAGGAATAAAGTTTAAAATACCATCAGCTACAATTATTAGGTTTTGGTAGTCGCTAATGGCATTCAATTTTAATAATTCATAAAGTCTAAAAGCATTATGTGTAAACTGAGAAATGTTATTATTAATGACCGAAGCATTTTCAAAATAATCTATAAATGTTGATATACTTTCTTGTTTTGAAGTTGATAAATCTATACGATTAAAATCTATATGCTCTGGTGAGAGTATAAATTGAAATAATGCATTTTTACCATAAAAATAAGTGACTAAACTCGCTTCATCTGTTTTTAATTTCGATTTTAGGTTTTTAATATTGATAGGTTTCGAATAGTTAGAAGGAAACCTTTTGCTGATGGAATCTTGCAGTTGTTTTAGCGCTGTACTTGTGGTAATAAGTCGTAATTGTAAACTATCGCGTTCTAATAATTGAGCTTTGTTTACAGGTCTATTAAGTAGTCTGTTAGTAAATTGTTGTTGCTGTTTTAGTAAGCGCTGTTCTTTTAAAAGCAGACTGTCTGTAGGCTGTTGTTCTAAAAGTGTTCTTTTGTTTGTGTACCATTTTAAGGCCAAAGCTTTATGACGTTCGGCATAGTTAAAAGCACGAACTGCATATATTGGATCTCCCTTTTCTTGATACATGTCATATAATAAAGCAATACATTTTTCACTTCGGTCTTTGTTAATGCTTGCACTGAGAATATAACTTTCTTGACTTGTTTGGTCTTGCGTTAGTAATTGAGATACATAAAAACTTAAATCGTAATATTGTAATGCGTTTTCGGGTTCGGTTTGTAATGCTGCATACAAATCAAAAATATCTATAAAAGTGTTTTCTGGATATAAATCGGAAGTTTTTGGTAGATCAATACCATTAAAATTAGGTAATAAAATCGCCAAGCAATTTTTTAGCTTTGCAACAGCTTTATCATTTTCGTTACGTTTAAAATGTAATTGAGCCTCTTGAAAACTGAATTGTGCTCGGTTTCGTGCTGAGGTGAGCTTGTTTATTTTTAAAGGTTTTATCTGGTTAAGACAGCGGTAGGCTAATTCGTAATCTTCATTTTGTAATGCAGTTTCGTACGTAAGTTGAAGTTCTTCAATGGTCCTAGTATTAAATCCGTTAATGATAAGATCGTTTTCTAATAACAAACGTTTTTGATCCGTTTCTAAAAGCAATTCACTTTTTCGTTTTATATAATTTAGGTTGCGTTGTTGCTGTTTTTTTAAGGCTTCAATTTGTAAGCCTTTATTCACGATAGCAATGACTTGTTGGTGTTTGCTTAAAGATTGGTAGAGTTTCGCTAAATTAATATAACCAGAAATTTGCTGTTCCTTATTATTTTGCTTTTCCGCAAGTTGAAGGTAATAGCTTATAATCTGTTCTGCTTTTATATAGGCATTGGTTTTGTGATAAAGAACCCCAAGAGGAATAAGGCAATAGTCTACAATATCATAAGAATAAATTTTATGCGTATTATAAAGCTGATGCGCTTTTTCATAACTGTTAATCGCCTCCTTTTTATGGTTTATTTTGTTGAGGTAATAGGCTTTATTAACGAGTAAATTTATAAAGGCGTAATACTCATTTTTGGTAGTGAGTTGTGTTTCAAATTGAAGACTGCTTTTATTCAGTTCATCTAAACCTCCCTTAGTTTGGTTTTTATTAAACGTTTCTGTGGCCACATAAATAGATTCTTCCAAATCTTGAGCAAAACCAATTCCTGCGATCAACATGACTATTAATATGATGCCTTTTTTCATTTATTAATAAACGTGTTATTGTTTAAAATCAGCTTTATGGTTAATAACATAGGCTATCAATAGTTCGGTTAAATCTTCATGGTATTCATAAAATTCTAAATTGCATTTATTCCATACTTCTTCAGCTTTTTCTTCAATCAGTTCTAACTCGTTTTGTCTTTCATATCTATTTTGAGGAATAATCCCGTTTTTAAACTCTGCATTAGCTCTTTTTATAATTTCCGCTGTTTTTTTCGCTCCAATTTCCAAAAGAACATTCACAGTTTCTTGACTAAAATCTCCACTTGAGTTAAAATAGAACTGACCAAATCCACCATTGTTTATTTCCCGTTCTAAATTTTCTACTAAAAAGAAAGTCTTTTGTGATGCATTCAGCTTTTCAATTTTTTCTCCATGCTCAGACTTTTTATTTAGATAGGTGTCAATTTCCATAACAATTAAATCTCGATTTTTATATGTCAAGATTTTTTCTAAATCAAAATTTACTTGTGCATTTGTATTGGCAATGCATAAGGATGATATGTAAAATAGCAGTTTTTTCAAGTTATGATTATTAGTGTTAAAATTTCCAAATCGCATAGAGTTGTAAATAGTTGTAATTGTCTTCAATATTAAAAATATAACGGGCTCCAAGACTTGGGCCAATTCGCGCAAAGCCAGCAGTGGCTTCAACTAAAAAGCCTTTTCTAAAATTGGTAAACGATTCAGTAAGTTCTTCATTGGTATTTATGGTATTAAAAACAGGTGCATCTGGTCCTTGGCCTTCAAACTGTTCTATAAAAACAGATTGTTCTTGTTTCTCATTAACTGAAATGGTACCAACAATTCCGGCTCCTAATCCAATGTAATTATTTACGTTGTATCGTAGTAATACTGGAATTTCCCAATCAATATTACTATAACTACTATTTGTTGTAGTACGTTGATAAAATTCAAATCCTGCAGCTCCTTCTACAAAGCCTTCTTCAATAGTGGTATTGCCATCATAAGAATGCAAACTATTTAATAACTCAACTTGCCAATACCAGCGATACGATTTATAAGGTGAAATTGTAGCACCTAAAAAGTAGCTTTCAGAATTTCTAAGGTCTGCAAACGAGTTGTATCCTGCTTTTGCTCCAATGGAAATACCTGGTAAAAATCGGGTAGTGGAATAGTTTGTAATTATAGGATCGTTTTTATCGAAAATAATAGCGGTTCTAGATTTGGTTTTCTTTTTATGAAAATCATCAGAAAACTTAATGCGATATTTTACAAAGCCTTTGGTAGAATCATAAACTTTTACATTCTTCTGCTCACTTCCTGGTAAATAGATGTTTTTAAAGGTGAAAATGGCTTGTTTTTCAGTATAAGTAGTGTCGAGGCAACTGTATTGAACGTCGTATTTGGGGCAGATTTTTACTTTAGGATACATATCTAAAACCTCAATAGATGATTTGTCAAACATATCTGGAATATCCGTTTCTAAACGAATAGTACGTGCTGGTCCTTCGCCATTATTCTGGAATCTAATTTTGAATTTTGGACGCTTATAACGTACCAATCTATAATTCAAAAACGACGCATTCGACGACATTTTATTAGGGTCGTGAGAGGTTACAATTTCCATTTCCATGTCTTTTACATGGTGATTATCATAACTATCATCTGGTACATAAACACCTCTTACAGAAATAATAGCTGAGGTATCTTTTAGCATTTCTTTGGTAGTTTTTAAACTGTAAAAGACATGCCGTTCTTCATTGGGTTTCATGTTGTCAAAACTGAGTTGGCTCGAATTTCGATAGGCAAACTTAGCATCATCTAAAGTCTTTGGTAAATTCTTTCGAACTGTTGTGTCTTGCTGTTGGGTTTTTAGTGTTAGTAGATCATCTTCGGCTGAGGCATAATACACATCAGAATCAAACTTTGAAGAAAATACAAGATCCTCATTTATTTCGCGCTCATTGTGATAGGCTCGCGTTTCTATAAGGTTGAAGTTATCTGCTTTGAATTTCGCTTCGTTATAAAACAGGAAGAATTTTCCGTTGGTTGTATAAGATTTAGTGTTTTTATAACTGAAAACCACTACAATATCTTCATTTGGTATAGGTTCTCTATTTCGCTGAAGGTTTAAGGCGCTATCCATTGAAGCTTCATCTTTATAATCTTCGTTGGCATTATTAACCTTTATTTTTTTAGGTCGTGTTGTTGGTGGTTTTCCGGTATCGTAATTATTGGTAGCCCATAATCTTACGGTATAATCTCCGTTGTTTTTATACGTTTTTTTAGGTGCTGCCTCTTTGCTAAACGTGCCATCTCCAAATTCCCAAAAATTGGTGTAAAACGCTTTTGGTGCGCCAGCAATTTGATTGAGTTCTGGGGCGTCTGCCTTAAATTCAATTTCATTTCCAAGACTTTTGTGCTCAATGTTAGCAGTTCTCCGTATGGTATCCGTCGCAACGTTGTTTTGGGCAAAACCAAAAACGGAAACGCTAAAAGTGATATAAAATAGGATTGTAGGTTTCATGTAGTGTATAAATTTTTCAAAGGTGGCGAGGTTAACGTTCAATCATTTTTTTGGATGATATAATTTTAAAACAGGCCTGTTTGATAGCATTAAATTTAAGCATTAAAAATTAAGCTCATTTACAGATAGCACAAAAAGTCAGAAAAATTAATTTCTGACTTTTTTTAACTAAGTAGGTCAATTTGACTTATGGTAAACCATTCATCAATGCTGTCAACGAAGCTTCCGAGCCTACTGTAGTCTCCCCTAAATAAAAAGTTATAATATCGTTTTCTTCTATAGTTACTGGTTTTATAGCGTATACCCATTCGCCTTCAGATTCAGATACAAATATGACATGACACTCTAAACCAATAGGGATTTGTCCGTAATGTTCACTGAAAATATTTAAAGAGGCATCGTAAGTATCTAATTGTGCTAAGGCTGGTAATTCACCATCGTAAGACAAATAAATAGCACTGTTTTGATTGTCGTAACCTGCAGGTGGTTGCACTTGGATTGTTGTTTTTGGTCGTGGATCGTTATAGAACTTATCTACATTTGTCCAACCAAAACCGTCAATAATTCCATAATAGTTTTCGCCTTCTAAAAATAAGCCTCCATCTCCATTCGCGTTTTCTTCATTTTCATCCCAAGCTAAGTTACCGTCAGCATCTATTTCACCTGTCCAAAGCGTCATATCTGGATCTGGTCCACCTGTTAAATCCGTAGGAATCATTAATTGGAAACCACAATTGGTGTCTAAAATTGTTCCATTTTGTGTTGCTTCTACAAAGAATTCTCCACCTGTAATTATTAAGGTCTTATCACCATTTGGTAATTTTCCCATAGTAGGTTTGTTGGTGGTTAACATGCTGCCTTTTTCAAAAATTTCAACATATTCTAATGTGACGTCTCCAGTAACTGGGTTGCCATTGGCTGTTAGGCAGTTGGTATTAATGTTAATTTCAACACCATTTTCTGAGGTTAAAGAAATATAACCATTGTCTGCATCAAAATTAAACATTTGAGTATGGTTACCCATGGCAATGTCTCTGATGTCGGCAAATTCTTGGGCTGTAGGTGGCACATCATTTTGAAATCCATCATCTGCATCATCAGGGTTGCAACTAGTGGTGAGTATTGAGGTCATTAATAATAGGGCAAAAAGGCTGAATACGTTTTTACTTAAAATACGTTTCGTACTTGTTTTAATGTAAATGGTTTTACTTGTTTTCATAATTTTAAAATTTATGGTTATCTATCGTTATATAAACAGGGGTATAAAAGTGTTACCCTGTTTTTAAATTTTTCTTTTATAAATTTTTGCTTGCAATAACTTTATAAGTTATAATGTCTCCTTTGGCAGCTAAAGAAATCATTCTTTTAGCAGCAGATTGAGATGATGCAAAGCCTTCTGATTTACCAAAATTGCTTTGAACTTTCCAGAAGTAAAGTCGTTTTGATGTGTCTTTTGCTTCAGATCGTAAAACCTTATAGCTTTTAATTTGCTTTTCTACAATAATATCGCCAGCGCTGAATAAACTAATCATGCGTTTTGCAGCTTCTACGTTTAATGATGTACCTTTACTTGTTCCGTTTTTAGTAATAACTTTCCAATCATAAACTTCTATGATGTTGTCTGTTGTAATTTCTAATGATGTGTCATTAGTTGGGATTGTGTTTTTTGTTGTAGCGTTTAAAGTTGTAAATCCTAATACTACGGTTGCGAAAATTAAAATTGTACGTTTCATAATTGAGGGATTTTAATTACTGTTTTGTTCAGTTTTGTTGCACTGTTACACCCTTATATCAAAAGACCTTTTAAATTGTTACCCTTATTTTTATATTTTTTATAAAAAAAAGCTACTTCGATTAGGAAGTAGCCTATTTATAAGGGTTTATATTGTGTAATTATTGTTTAATTATTTTCTTTTGATAGGTTTTTCCATCAATTATAACCGTGGTAATATATATGCCAGTAGGCCATTTTTTTACAGTAACAGTTTCTTTTTCTGATGATATTTTATTAGAATAAACCTCAATGCCTTTAACATTTTTTATGCTAACTGCTTTTGTTGCCGTTGAACTAAAATTACTAAAATCTAGAGTTAATTCTTCTTTTGCAGGATTCGGAAACGTTGAAAAGTTAACTGGTGCTTCCTCTCTGATGTCCATCTGATCATCTCCAAACGTTAAACTGTATTTGTAAACTTCATCGACCTCTTGAGGATTGCCTATAACAACGATATCGCGTTTACAGCAAGTGACCTCAAAAAAGATTTCTGTTGAGTCCCATGGTGAACCTACAGCTAATTTAAATTTATAGATTTTTCCAGGTCTTAAATGATATCCAGGTGGTAAAAAGTCGACAATATTTATATTGTTTGGTGCTTGGGTTATTGGCGTTACCCATGCAGAATGTAATACTAAGGTATCAGTCCAAGATACAGGGTTGAATTCAGTTAATTCTACATAATAACGATCTTCACAGCTACTTAGCGATCCATCTACTAATAAATTATCTACCAAGCATAATTCCGTTACATCTAATGGACCATATTTCGAAGGGTATTGGTTTACAGCATTTGGATATCTAAATTTTGCAACTGCAGTAGCTCCCATGTTTGGTCTACAATCTTGACAATTAAATAATTGATGGTAACTTTGGTAGGTGTGCGATAACGGATTTGCTCCAAGTTTTCTGTCAATTCCAGTAATTACGAATTCACAATCATATATAGCTAGACTTTCTAAATGATTCTTAATTTTATTACTAACACTAAACTCATGTATTAAACTATTACTCGAGTTATATAGATTTATCTTATAATCTGGATAATTAATACTTCCATGGTTTTTACTAATTAGTAATCTATTATTAATATCTATATCTACAAAGCCTTTTGAATATTGAAAAATACTACTTCCTCCAGAGTTTAAATATTTAACTCTAAAGTCTACGAATGGATAAGAGGTAGACGTGTTAGCATTGTAAAACACCTCCCAATTAGATCGTAAGGCAATTTGATTATTGTCTCTTTCAAATCGACTTCCATATTCTGTATAATGAGAATATTGAGAAGATAAATTAAAACTACTAAACGGGCTAAAAGTAGGATTGTAAGTATAGCGTTTAATATGTAATTCTGATGAGGTAATACTACCTAATGAATATCCTACTACAAATTTTGAATCTTTCATATCCATTTGTATACTAAATGGACTTGAATTAGAAATTTTTGGAACATTGCTTATTGGCAAATACCCTTTATAAATCATATTTCTAAAAATCTTAACTTTTGCAAGTGTACCTTCAACACATCCAATTAGGACATCTCCATTTGGTGCAACTTCAATATCTGTTACGTTAGTATTATTAGCAACTTCAATTCGCGATCCTATTAAGGCACCTGCTGTGTTGTATTTTTTTAGATAAGTTCTAAAGGTGGTGCTTCCTGGAGATGTTCGGTCTACATATAAAACGTAAACATTGTTGTTGTGATCTAACCTTACCCTTGTGAATCCATGATAAGTTGAAATAAGTACTTGTGGAGATGTGGATGCAAAGGTATTGCCGTTATAAATTTTTAAATAATTGGCGCAATCTTCACCACTTAACCAATAGGCAGAAGCATAAAAGGCTTTGTTTTTGTCAGAGGTAGAACTTACCCAATTGCTTATTGAAGCAGCCACAGAACTAGTTTGTACTCCTGGAGTTAGCTCTCCTTGTGCATTTGCAAACCCAAAAAAGGATATGAGCATTAGCACGATGATTCTTTGAATAGAATTTTTCATAATAAAAGATTTAGTTGTTAATAAATGGATACCTTACCCATCTATTAATACATCAAAAGCTTTTGAAATTTGTTACCTTATTGTTGCAAAGTTTTTTTTAAATTCGTTGAAAATAAAGGGTTCATGAGCGAAAAAAAATTACACGAAGATCAGAAGTACATTGATGGCTTAGCCGAAAACAATACCTTTATTATTCAGGCTATCTATGATAAGTTTGCACCTAAGGTGATTAATTATATAAAACAGAATAGTGGAGATGCTTATGATGCGCAAGATGTTATTCAAGAAACTATTATTACCATATATAACCAAGCTAAACAAAAAAAGCTGCAATTAACCTGTCCGTTTGAGGCCTATTTTTTCTTGCTCTGTAAACGAAAATGGTTTAATCAACTAAAGAAAAGTAGTCGAAAAGAGGTAACAATTAATGAAGAGGTGTTATCTAAAGATGACGATGCGCAAGTATTATCTTTTGAAACCTCAATTTTTGAACACAAACAAGCCCTATTTAATGAGATGTTTCAACACTTAGGAGATGCTTGTAAAGATTTGTTAAAAGCGACCTTTAAAATTAAATCGATGGAAGAAGTCGCTAAAAGTCTAAACATTTCCTATGCTTATGCACGAAAGAAAAAATCCTTATGCATAGGACAGTTGACCAAATTAGTACAAGCCTCGCCAAAATTTAACCAACTTAATTATTAAAGTTATGGAAGAACAAGATTATTTACAGTTTGAAGCTTATCTCACAGGAGATTTATCTCAGGACGATCTGCTTGTTTTTAACGAGCGATTGCAATCCGATTCTCAATTTAAAAAAGCCTTTGAGGTTTATAAAGATATGTCTGCTCATTTAGAGCATGAAATTATGAATGAACAAGAAATATCTGACTTTAAAGCTAATTTAGATGTTATATCTAACAAGCATTTCAACACAACAGAAAACAGTGACAACACGATTGAGACCTCACAAAAGTCGAGTTTTTACAAATATGCTATGGCTGCATCTGTGGTTATTTTATTAGGCTTCTTTATTTTCAACCAGTTTGGCAAGCCTAAATATGAAGATTACAATACGTTTGATCCTATAAGTTTAACGGTGAGAAGCTCAGAAAATGCTAATTTTAGTACAGCAGAGCAAAGTTTTAATGCTCAAAATTATGAAGACGCCATCAAAGCATTCAACACCATTTTAGAAAACGATTTTTCTAATTTAGAAATACAACTCTATAAAAGTATGGCTTTGGTGGAAACAGATCAGTTTCAAGAAGCAGATATGTTACTAAACAAACTAACCAATGGCAATACAGCGTATAGAAATAAAGCCAAATGGATATTAGCTTTAAGTTATTTAAAACAAGATAAAACAGCAGCGAGTATAAAAGTTCTTCAAACGATTCCTGAGGATGCTGAAGATTATACATCTGCTCAAGACTTATTGGATAAGTTGGATTAAAATTTTTAAATGTAAAACGATACCAAAGTCTTATTCACTTTAACATAAATACTAAATTGAAAGTCATCAAATCCAAGATGACTTTTTTACTTTTGCAACATGATTATTACAGATACACATACCCATTTATATAGCGATGCTTTTGATGTTGACAGAGCAGAAATGATACAACGTGCCATTGATGCTAATGTGACGCGATTTTTTATTCCTGCAATAGATTCTACGCATACTGAATCTATGCTTCAACTCGAGAAAGATTTCCCAGAGCATGTTTTTTTAATGATGGGTTTGCATCCAACCTCTGTAAAAGATAATTACAAAGAAGAGTTACGTCTTGTAGATGATTTACTAGCAAAACGAGAATTTTGTGCCATTGGAGAAATAGGAATCGATTTATACTGGGACACATCAACACTAGAAATTCAGATTGAAGCTTTCAGGCATCAAATAAATTTAGCAAAACAATATCAGTTGCCTATCGTTATTCATTGTAGAGAGGCTTTCGATGAAGTTTTTGAGGTTTTAGAAGCGGAAAAATCCGATGATTTATTTGGGGTTTTTCATTGTTTCACAGGCACTTTAGAACAAGCCCATAAAGCCATTTCTTATAATATGAAATTAGGCATAGGTGGAGTGGTTACTTTTAAGAATGGTAAAATAGATCAATTTATTAATCAAATAGACCTGAAACACATTGTTCTAGAAACCGATTCGCCCTATTTAGCACCAAAACCATATAGAGGAAAACGAAATGAAAGTTCCTATATATATAAGGTGTTAGAAAAAATGTCGCAACTTTACGGAAAGAGTGAAGCAGAAATTGCAGCTATTACTACTGAAAATTCAAAAACTATATTCGGAATTTAAATGACAAAACAACCACATATTTTACTCATTTATACAGGAGGTACTATTGGTATGGTAAAAGATGCGGATAGTGGAGCGTTAAAAGCATTCGATTTTAATAGTTTACTTGTTAAAATTCCAGAATTACGTTTATTAGACTGTACTATTGATACCATTTCATTTGAAGAACCTATAGATTCATCCAACATGAATCCTAAATATTGGGGTGATATTGCAACTATTATAGGTGATAACTATTCTAAATTTGATGGTTTTGTGGTTTTACACGGTAGCGATACTATGAGTTATTCCGCATCTGCGCTTAGTTTTATGTTAGAAAACTTGGCAAAACCTGTAATTTTCACAGGCTCGCAATTACCTATTGGAGATTTGCGTACAGACGCGAAAGAAAATCTAATTACGTCTATACAAATGGCATCCTTGCAAATTGAAGGTGTACCAGTAATAAGAGAAGTAGGTCTTTATTTTGAATACAAATTATATAGAGGGAATAGAACCACAAAACTAAATGCCGAACATTTTGAAGCCTTTGAGTCACTCAATTATCCGCATTTGGCAGAATCTGGAGTCCATTTAAAGGTAAATTATAAGCAATTGTGGGAACCGACTCCAAATAGTGAATTGATTTTACGCACTGCAATGGATACTAATATAGGAGTGCTAAAATTATTTCCAGGAATTTCTAGACCCATTTGTGAAGCCATATTAACGAGTAAATTAATAAAAGGACTTATTATAGAAACTTATGGTGCTGGTAATGCCACAAGCGAACCTTGGTTTATAAGCTTATTGAAAGCTGCTATAGCTAATGGATTGCATGTGATTAATGTTACCCAATGTGCTGGAGGCAGCGTAAACATGGGGCAATACGAAACGAGTTCGCAATTAAAATTAATAGGTGTGATTTCTGGAAAAGACATTACTACCGAAGCTGCAGTTGCCAAATTAATGTATCTTTTAGGAGAAAATGTTGCAAAAAATAAATTCAAGACTATTTTTGAAACGTCCCTAAGAGGGGAAATGTCCTAAAAATAAAAGAAAATAACACTTTTAATTTTAGTGTTTGAAGATTTTTTTGTTATTTGGCACAATGTAATTTGAAATAAATTTAGAGAGAGGTGGCCGAGTGGTCGAAGGCGCACGCCTGGAAAGTGTGTATACCTCAAAAGGGTATCGAGGGTTCGAATCCCTTCCTCTCTGCTGATATTTATCGCAAGAGTTACATATTTTTTTTTTACCTTTAACACTTTAACTAATAAAATTAAGAATTAGAACAAATGAAAAGACTATTTTCTATCCTTGCCATAACATGTTTAATGGCTATCGGAACTGTTAGCGCCAATGCAACAACATTCGCAACCACAACAGCAACTGTAACAACTGTAACTCAAGATGACGCTGCGTCTGAAGATTTGAGTTTCCATCAAGAATTAAAGAAACGTTTTATCGAAGGTGGTCCAGGTTTTATGGGCATTGTACTATTATGTTTAATTCTTGGATTAGCGATTGCTATTGAAAGAATTATCTTTTTAAACCTATCGACTACAAACACTAAAAAATTAACTCAAAATGTAGAAGATGCACTTAACTCAGGTGGTGTTGAAGCTGCAAAGGAAGTTTGTAGAAATACAAAAGGACCTGTTGCTTCTATATTCTATCAAGGTTTAGACAGAGCCGATGAAGATATCGATGCTGCTGAAAAAGCTGTAGTAGCTTATGGTGGTGTTCAAATGGGACAATTAGAGAAGAATGTATCTTGGATTTCATTATTTATCGCACTGGCACCAATGCTTGGTTTCATGGGTACAGTAATTGGTATGATTCAAGCCTTTGATAAAATTGAAGCCGCTGGTGATATGCAACCTTCTTTAGTAGCAGGTGGTATTAAAGTAGCACTTTTAACAACGGTATTTGGACTTATCGTAGCGATTATACTTCAAATCTTTTATAATTACATCATTGCTAAAATTGATAGTATTGTAAATGATATGGAAGATGCATCAATCACATTGATGGACTTATTAGTAAGACACAAAAAATAAAAATTAATTATGCACAAAATATTTAAAATAGTAGCCGCACTCCTTGCTTTATTTGGTATCATTTCTCTTGTGAGAATTTTAGCTGCCGGAAACGAAGCCATGGAAACGGGTGAAAAAGCAGGTCTATTTGAGCCTATGGCTTGGACAGCTTACATTATATTAGGATTGGTTGTGCTGTTTGTAGTGGTTTTTGTTTTAAAGAATCTCTTTACAAATACAGCGTCCTTAAAAAGTACCTTAATTGGTGTTGGTGCATTTGCAGCAGTATTAATTATTGCGTACGTAATTTCTGGAGGAGATATAACACCTTACAAAAATGGTGACGAAATGGCAACAGCTGGAGAGTCACATATGGTAGGAGCAGGCCTAATAGCATTTTATATACTATTAGCAGTTGCTGCAATAACCATGATGTTTTCAGGAGTTAAAAAAGTAATCAGTAAATAATATAAAATGGCAAAAAGAGCAGCACCCGAAGTAAATGCAGGATCAATGGCTGACATTGCCTTCTTATTACTCATATTTTTCTTAGTAACAACAACTATTGAGAAAGACAAAGGATTATTAAGAAGTTTGCCACCTATTGATGACACCGAAGTTGAACCGCCAGTTATTAAACAAAAAAATCTATTTACGGTTAACATTAACCGTAACAACCAACTCTTAGTTGAAGAGGAAGAAATTCCAATTACAGAACTAAGACAAGCGACCATAGATTTTTTAGATAATGGAGGTGGAACAAACCAAGCTGGTGAGTCATGTGATTATTGTAAAGGAGAACGTTCAGAGGCTTCCTCTGATCATCCTGACAAAGCAATTATCTCAATGAAACACGATAGAGAAACTACTTATGAGAAGTACATAGAAGTACAAAATGAGTTAGTTGCAGCTTATAACTTTTTAAGAGAGCGTGAGGCAACGAGACTATATAGTCAGTATTACCCTAATGCAGAAAAAGTATTTACTGCAATGCTTGAAGAGAAGGAGAAAAATCAATTTAGTAAGGATGAAGTACTTAATGAACGTATAGAAACCATTAAGAAGTTATTCCCAATGAAATTGTCAGAAGCAGAACCAGATAAAAAATAAAACGTAACAAATATGTCTAAGTTTAGAAAAAAAGATAAAGGAGGCTTGCCAGCAATTTCAACGGCATCACTTCCAGATATTGTATTTATGTTGCTTTTCTTTTTTATGGTTGCAACTGTAATGAGAGACAGTTCGCTAATGGTTGAAAACCAAATGCCAAATGCAGATCAAGTAGAAAAGCTTAAAAAAGATAGAACTATTTTTATCTTTGCAGGTAAACCTAGTAGTCAGTATAAGCAGTTTGGGCAAGAACCTAGAATTCAATTTAATGATGCGTTTATTACTGTAGAAGATGTTCAGTCTTCGGTAAGTCAAGGTATTGTTGAAATGAATGAAGAATTGCAAAGTAAAGTAGTTATTGGCCTTAAAGTTGATAAAAATACCAACGCTGGTTTAGTATCAGATATTAAGCAAGAACTACGTAAGGCGAATGCATTAAAAGTAATGTATATCTCCAATAATCAAAAAGTAGAATAATATAATATCTTAATTTTATATATAAAGCGTCCTGAGCAATCGGGACGTTTTTTTGTTTAATAGCTATTAAAGATTTTGTAGCTTTATCACTAGGCTAGGTACGCATGAAATATATTATTACCGATAAAATTAACTATTTGGATTGCAATACTAGCATTTAAAATAAATAGATATCACCGCATGAAAAGTTATCTTTTACTTTTACTATCCTTAGTCGGCTATTTTGGGTCTTCTCAACAAGATAACACAGATACCAACGTTCTCTATGAAAATTATAGAGAGGACCAATTTTATGCTTCCGTTACTTACAACATACTAAATAAAAAACCAGACGGTATTGCTCAAAGTGGTTTTTCCTCTGGATTTCACTTTGGTTTTATTAGAGATATGCCAATTAACAACAATCGAAATGTGGCAATTGGTCTAGGTATTGGTGCTTCAACGAATTCGTATAACCAAAGAAACGTATTAATTGAAGATATTGATAACACCGTTAACTTCACTAATATAGACGAAGGTGATTATAATGTATCTAAAAATAAGTTTACAACATATTTAGTTGAGGTTCCTTTAGAAATTAGATGGAGAACATCTAATGCTAGTGATTATAACTTTTGGCGTATTTATACCGGATTTAAAGTAGGTTATTTGCTGTATAATTCTTCTAATTTTAAAAGTGAAGTTACAGATGTGAAACTTAGTAATAGTGATGGGTTTAATACGATTCAATATGGTTTAACCTTGAGTGCTGGTTATAGCACATGGAATTTTCATGTATATTATGGTTTAAACCCTATCTTCGATAACGGTATTCAGTTTGAAGGTGAGCAAATAGATATGAAATCGTTAAAAATTGGCTTGATGTTTTATATTCTATAACCAATAATTAAGCAAAATAAGTTGTGGCACTAAACCTGTAAAAACCCCTAAAATTAATTCTTGAGACGTATGCGCTTTTAGGTGTAAGCGGGAAGTAGCAATAGCACCTAGAATAATCATCATTAGCGCAATAGTGCCATTAATATTAATGTGATAATGCAAACTTATTGCCACGGCAAACATAAAAAAGCCTGAAGCCGCAATCATATGAATACTAGCCTTAATTTTAAAGACAGCGAGTATAAAACAGGTTAAGGTTGAGAATAAAATGCCTAAAAAGAAGAAATAAAGCTCTATTATTTCATCTGGTGTAAGTACACGTAATAAAATCAATACTAAAATAATACAGTTAATAAACAGTGGTATTAAGCGTTCTTTAGTGCTTTTTAGATATATAGAATTAACTTTATTAATTGTTTTTAATAGAAAGAATAACAGAATCGGTAGAATGATGGTAAGAATAACAATCGAGAATATTTTCGCATTTCTTACTGGAACTGGAATAAAACGAGGTGTTTTGGAAAAATAAAAAAGGATACCCAATAATGGCATTATTAATGGGTGAAAAACAAACGATATACTTTTTAAAATAAAATCTTTCATCCAAACTTCCTAAAGTTCTTTTCTTAAACGTGCCACAGGAATATCTAATTGCTCTCTGTATTTTGCTACGGTTCGTCTAGCAATTGGATAGCCTTTTTCTTTTAAGATTTTAGAAAGTGCTTCGTCAGTTAAAGGTTTCTTTTTACTTTCTTCGTCTATAACTGTTTCTAGAATTTTTTTAATTTCTCGTGTAGAGACTTCTTCACCTTGATCGTTGGTCATAGATTCTGAGAAGAATTCTTTAATCAATTTGGTGCCATAAGGTGTATCTACATATTTACTATTAGCAACACGAGATATTGTTGAAACATCCATTTCTATTTCGTCTGCAATATCCTTTAAAATCATTGGACGCAAATTGCGCTCATCACCCGTTAAGAAATATTCTTTTTGGTAATGCATAATAGAACTCATGGTTACAAATAACGTCTGTTGACGTTGCCTAACGGCTTCAATAAACCATTTTGCAGCATCTAACTTTTGTTTAATGAACATGACAGCATCCTTTTGAGATTTAGACTTTTCTTTAGTCTCTTTATACCCTTTAAGCATGTTGTTATATTCTCTAGAAACGTGCAGTTCTGGTGCATTTCTACCATTTAAGGTCAATTCTAATTCGCCATCTACAATTTTTATCGCAAAATCTGGAACAATATGCTCTACAATTTTATTATTACCAGCATACGATCCACCTGGTTTCGGATTTAAACGTTCGACTTCTTCAATGGCATCTTTTAATTGTTCTTCGTCAATATTGAACTTTTGCATTAATTTTTTATAATGCTTTTTAGTAAATTGTTCAAAGGCTTTATCTATAATGTGTGTTGCCAACTCTACATCTGGATGCTGTTCTTTTCGATGCAACTGAATACTTAAACACTCTTGAAGATTTCGAGCACCAACTCCTGCAGGATCTAATTGATGTACAATACCTAAGACCTTTTCAACGTCCTCTTCTGTAGTGTATACATTCTGAGTGAAGGCTAAGTCGTCAGTAATATCAGCTAAAGAGCGACGTATATAACCGCTTTCATCTACACTTCCGACTAAGAAATAAGCAATTTCTTCTTCTTGGTCAGATAAACGAAACGTGTTTAACTGATTGATTAAATGTTGAGTAAAGGATGTTCCTGCAGCATATGGTACAGTTTTTTCTTCGTCATCTGCGCTGTAATTGCTGGCTCGAGTACGATAATCTGGGATTTCATCGTCACTTAGATACTCGTCAATATTAATTTCTTCAGTGTCTATGGTTTCATTGTCGTCATACTCTGTTTCTGAATTATCAAATTCATCAAAATTGTCCTCAGAAGCTTCCGATTCTTTTCCTGTATCTAAGGCAGGGTTTTCCTCTAACTCTTGCTTTAAACGTTGTTCAAACGCTTGTGTAGGTAGCTGAATCAACTTCATAAGCTGAATCTGCTGTGGAGACAACTTTTGTGAAAGTTTAAACTGTAAAAACTGTTTTAAGGACATAAAATTTCTGTTGACTATAAATGTAATAAAACTATTTGATTTCTACCTATTTGTCACACTGAGCGTAACCGAAGTGTCAATTAAATGAGTTTTTAAGGACTTAGACTGCGCTCAGCCAAACATTTATTTTAAAACTCTGCATTCTGAGGTGTTCTAGGATAAGGAATTACATCTCTAATATTTCCCATACCTGTAGCAAACATAACTAATCGCTCAAAGCCTAATCCAAAACCAGAGTGTACAGCGGTTCCGTATTTACGTAGGTCTAAATACCACCATAATTCTTCTTCAGGTATATCTAAGGCTTTCATCTTTTCTTTTAAAACCTCTAAACGTTCTTCACGTTGCGATCCTCCAACCATTTCACCAATGCCTGGGAACAAAATATCCATGGCTCTTACGGTTTTACCATCGTCATTTAAACGCATGTAAAACGCTTTAATGTCTGCAGGATAATCGAATAAAATTACAGGACATTTAAAGTGCTTTTCTACTAAGAAACGTTCGTGTTCAGACTGTAGGTCTGCACCCCATTCTGTAATAATATAATTGAATTTTTTCTTTTTGTTAGGCTTAGAATTTTTTAGAATATCAATAGCTTCAGTATAGCTAACACGCTTAAAGTTATTATCGACTACGAACTTAATTTTTTCAATTAAATTCATAGGGCTTCGCTCTGCTTGCGGTAATTTCTTTTCGGCGTCTTGTAAGCGTTTGTCTAAAAATTCTAAATCCTCTTTATTATGTTCTAAGACATAGCCTAGAACAGATTTCATAAAATCTTCAGCCAAATCCATATTACCTGCCAAATCCATGAATGCAACTTCTGGTTCAATCATCCAGAACTCTGCAAGGTGACGTGTTGTATTAGAGTTTTCGGCCCTAAAAGTTGGTCCAAAAGTATACACTTTCCCTAAAGACATGGCGTAAGTTTCAGCTTCGAGTTGCCCAGAAACGGTTAAATTAGTTTCCTTCCCGAAGAAGTCTTCTTTATAATTTACAGATCCATCTTCATTTAATGGTGGTTTTTTTGCATCTAAATTTGAAACTTTAAACATCTCACCAGCTCCTTCTGCATCACTACCTGTTATAATAGGTGTGTGCATGTAGTTGAAACCGTTCTCATTAAAATATTTATGAACCGCAAAAGATAAAGACGAGCGTAAACGCATTACAGCGCTAAACGTATTTGTTCTGGTGCGTAAATGTGCGTTTTCTCTCAAGAATTCAAATGAGTGCTTTTTAGGTTGAATAGGGTAGGTTTCAGGATCAGAATCCCCTAAAACCTCTAAAGTTTTTACAACTATTTCTACAGATTGCCCCTTGCCTTGGCTTTCAACCAATTCTCCAGTAACATGTAGTGAAGCTCCTGTGGTGACACGCTTTAAAAGTGCTTCGTCAAAATTTTCAAAATCGACAACACATTGAATATTATTAATGGTAGAACCGTCATTTAAAGCGATAAATCGGTTAGCTCTAAACGTTCTTACCCAACCTTTAATTGAAACATCTTGTAAGGTGACATCTTGTGATAATAATTGTGCTACAGTTTTTGAATTCATTTTATAAATAATTTTTGAATGCTAAAATATGTTTTTAATCTTTTTGTTCTTTATGGTCGTCATCAGTATCCTCTGATGCAATAATATTAATCGAAGGTTCTCTTAACACTTCTTTATTAGCAATATTTCGTTCTAAAGATAATAATAGTGAAGGTAATAATAGCAAGTTAGATAGCATTGCAAATAGTAAGGTTATAGAAACCAAAGCTCCTAACGCTACTGTACCACCGAAACTTGAAATGGTAAATACCGAGAATCCGAAGAATAATACAATAGAGGTATAAATCATACTCACTCCAGTTTCTCTAAGTGCACCATAGACGGATTTTCTTATTTTCCAGTTGTTGGCTTGTAGCTCTTGTCTGTATTTTGCTAAAAAGTGAATGGTATCGTCTACAGAAATACCAAAGGCAATACTAAATACCAAAATGGTTGAAGGCTTTATTGGTACACCAACATAACCCATTATACCAGCGGTTACTAAAAGTGGTAATAGATTTGGAATTAACGATACAATTATCATTCTAAATGAACGGAACAAATACGCCATAAATAACGCAATAAGTATAATGGCAAGCGTTAATGAAATGGCTAAATTTTTAACCAGATATTTGGTTCCTTTTTGAAACACTAAAGCTTTTCCTGTAATAATAACGTCATAGCGCTCTTTCGGAAATAGCTTGTTTATTTCATCTTGAAGATCTTCTTGAATACGCTCCATTTTATTAGTACCAACATCTTTCATAAATGTTGTGATACGTGCATATTGCCCTGTGCTATCCACAAAATTGCTAAGCATATCTACATTAGAAGATGAGTTTTTAGCATAAGACAAGATGAAACTATTTTCTTGACTTGTTGGTAGTTGGTAGTATTTCGGGTTTCCGTTGTAATAGGCTTGCTTGCTATATTTTACCAAACTGACTACTGAAATTGGTCGCGATAATTCCGGAATGTCGTAAATTAATTCTTCAAGCTCATCCATACGTTTTAAAGTCGCTAATTTCATAACTCCTTTTTTACGTTTGGTATCTATCATAATTTCTAATGGCATAATACCATTAAATTCAGATTCAAAAAACCGAATATCTTTAAAAAACTCTGTGTCTTGAGGCATATCTTCAATGAGACTTCCAGAAATTTTAATCTGATGAATACCAATAATACTTGCTATAAGCAAGATGAGTGTTGTAATATAAATGGTGATTTTTTTGTTCTTCACCATGGATTCCATCCAACCTACAAAAGCACCAATCCATTGTTTGTTTAAATGTTCGAGGTGGCGTTTTTTAGGATAAGGTAAAAACGTGTACATTATAGGAATAATGAGTAAACACAATATAAAAATTGCCAGAATACTCAAGGATGCTACAATACCAAATTCTTTAAGTAAGGTGCTTTCTGTGAGCATAAATGTGGCAAAACCAGATGCTGTTGTTACATTGGTCATTAAAGTTGCATTACCCACTTTGGTAATGACACGTTGTAAGGATTTTACTTTGTTTCCATGCGATTTTACTTCGTGCTGAAACTTATTGATTAAGAAAATACAATTCGGTATTCCGATGACAATTATGAGGGGTGGAATTAATGCGGTAAGCACAGTGATTTCATAACCGAGTAAGCCTAAAATCCCAAAGGTCCACATCACGCCAATACACACTACAATAAGTGAAATAAAAGTTGCTCTAAAAGATCTAAAGAAGAAGAAGAAAATTAATGACGTTACAAATAGTGCTCCTCCAATAAAAATAGGAATTTCATCTATAATACTTTGCGAGTTTAACGTTCGGATATAAGGCATTCCAGAAACGCGTACATCGAGTCCTGTTTTTGCTTCATAGTCATCAATTTTTACTTGTAAGTGGTCTAAAATAAATGCTTTTCTTGCAGGTGTATTTATAATATCTTTCTTTAAATAGAGAGCGGTTCTAATGGTTTTAGTTTCCGCATTAAATAAAAAGTTATCATAAAAAGGGTACTGCTCAAAAAGTTCTTTTTGTAGTTGACTAAGCTCTGCACTACTCGTAATAGAATCGGTGATGAATGGCTCTAAATCAAATTTTACTTTTTCAGTGTTTTTAACTAACTTCTGAAGGTCTTTTATAGACAATACGGCATCAACTTCGTCATAACCTTTAAATGAATCGGCTAACGCATTCCAATCATTCAGTTGTTTAACTGAAAACAATGTAGAATCCTTTACACCCAATACAACAAGGTTACCTTCTTCACCAAAAATTTCTAAAAATTGGTTGTAAATAAGGTTGACTTCGTGATCGTCTGGTAATAAGTTTGCTTCGGTAGACGAAAAACGCATGTGTTTCCATTGAGAACTGAAAAACAAGGTTGCCAAAATAATGGCAATAAGCATAAAAATTTTATTACGTAGAATTAGTCTCGCAATAGCATCCCAAAAACCTGTGGTAAAAAGTTTTAACATGTTTTAGTAACTTCCTCAGAGTAAGCTCATAAGGTATTAATTGAAATCGTTCTTTAGTTTTGAATTTATGACCTCTTGAGCATTAACCGCGTTGAGTGCCAAAAATAAGCGGTAAAGGTAGAAAAAACCTAAGGAATTGTTGGTTAATTAACAGTAATATAATTTACCTTATAGTGAAATATTAAAGGTAAACTTAAAGGCCAAGTTATCTTCAAAATTAGGTAAGTGATAACCGCCATATCTATACGCAAAACTAAGCCCAAAACCGAAGATTAACTTGTTGATTTCAAAGCCAGATTCTGAATAGAGTTTATCAAGAGTATTAAACTGAATACCTTGATGTCTGTCAATGTTATTCATATCACCAATCGCATAACGTGATATGAGTACCAGTTGCGGTTTAAATCGGTTGGAAATATTAAAGGGTTTGAAGGTATGCTTTACTTGTAGCGTTGAAAATTTATCGCTAAAAAACTCATTAAAATACATGGTTTCGAAACTGTTTAATCCGGCTACTGAAAAACGTTGTAAAATGGTTTCTTTCCGAATGTTATTTGGGTAAGCGTGATACAAATGTGTAATAGGTGTGTTTCCTCCTGCAATTCCTGCTACGAGAGCAAGTCTGGTTATGGAAGAATTCTTGTGTTCGAATTGTTGTATAGTTCTAAAATTGATTTTTGAAAAATTAAAGTCACTTCCAAATACAGATTTATAGGCCTTCGTATATTGAAGTGTAAATTTAGGATAACCATCTTTAGTTTCTATGAGTTTACCATTTGTCTCAGCGAACGAACTAAAGGGACTCCATTGTAAACTAACTTTAGAAGTACTAAGGTCGTAACTACTGAAAGAGTTATTGTTTATTAGAAAGTTATAACTATAGGTCGGATCTATTTTTGAAACCGCTAATTGAGTTTCAGAAAGTAAATGGTTAGAGAATTTATGCTGTAGTGAAATTGATTTTGTAATATGTCTATGAAATAAATCAATGTTTAATAGACGTGGTTCAAAAAAGGTGAAAAAGCGTTTGTCGGTTAAAAATTTTGAACTTCCAGTTTCTTGTAAATCATCTACATAAGTGAGGTTAATCCAGGTGTCTGAAGCTTCATTTACTCTAAAACCTCCACCAATTTTATATTTAAGCGCTTTGTCTTTAAAACCATACACCAAATAACCATCTATGCGGTAGCGTTCAGAAAATCGATCATTTGTAATACCTCCTAATCCACTTCTAAAACCTTCGTATTGATTAAATTTAACAAGGTATTTTAAATCTAAATTAAAGTAATTAAAGGGTAGGTATCCATTGCCAATGTTTTTAATAAACGCTGCTCTCTTAATAGAGTCCTGTACTGTTTTTGTAGAATCTGTTTTGTTTACGTGTGGTTGCTGTGCATTGCTGTAAGATGCAAGCGTTATAATTAAAACGACAAACAGGTGCTTTCGCATTTAGGATGTTTAAATTGTGTTATTATAAAAAGAGACTGTCTAAAAAGTTAAATAAAATAATTTTGTCATGCTCAATATGACATTATAGATTACTTTTTAGACAGTCTTATATTTTTTTAAGTGTTGGGACTACACTGTCATTATTTCTTTTTCCTTAATGTCTAGGGTTTCATCAATCTTCTTTACATAAGCATCGGTTAGTTTTTGGATATCTAACTCGGCATTCTTTTGTAAATCTTCAGAAACATCAGAATCTTTAATGTCGTGATTGGCATCCTTACGAGCACTTCTTACACTAATTTTAGCATCTTCAGCTTCTACTTTGGCTTGTTTTGCAAGATTGCGTCGTCTTTCTTCAGTTAATGGCGGTACATTTATAATAATAAAGTCACCATTATTCATGGGGTTAAAACCAAGGTTAGCCAACATAATTCCACGTTCAATTTCTTGAAGCATATTTTTTTCCCATGGCTGAACCGTTATCGTTCGCCCATCTGGAGTATTGACATTAGCAACTTGGCTCAACGGTGTTTGAGAGCCATAATAATCTACCATTACACTACCTAACATCGCAGGACTAGCTTTACCTGCTCTAATATTAGTTAATTGTTTTGTTAAATGCGTCATAGCAGCATCCATGGATTCTTTTGCAGTATCGATTATAAATTTAATGTCTTCGTTCATTGTGTTAACTATTTAAGTGAGAGTTATCAAAGTTTAAGCCAAGATTTAAATATTGACTTCTGTTCCTATATTTTCTCCAGAAACTACTTTTAATAAGTTTCCTTTTTTATTCATATCAAAAACAATAATTGGCAATTCATTTTCTTGACTTAAAGTAAAAGCGGTTGTATCCATAACTTTTAGACCTTTAAGTAAAACATCTTTAAAAGAAATCTGATTAAATTTAACGGCTGAACTATCTTTTTCCGGATCGGCAGAATAAATCCCATCGACACGTGTGCCTTTTAAAATGACATCTGCTTCAATTTCTATTGCCCGTAACACAGCTGCAGAGTCTGTTGTAAAATATGGGTTTCCTGTCCCACCACCAAAAATAACAACACGACCTTTATTCAAATGACTCATTGCTTTTCGTCTAATAAACGGTTCTGCAACTTCGTTAATTTTAATCGCTGTTTGTAAACGGGTTTTAATACCTGTATCTTCTAATGCGTTTTGTAAGGCTAAACCATTTATTACTGTTGCTAACATTCCCATATGGTCGCCTTGTACACGATCCATACCATTCATAGCACCTGCAACTCCTCTAAAAATGTTACCACCACCAATGACTATAGCAACTTGGACACCTAATTCTGTAAGTTCTTTAATTTCCTTAGCGTATTCTGTAAGTCGCTCTGGATCTATACCATATTGACGGTTTCCCATTAAGGCTTCTCCAGATAGTTTTAGTAGTACTCTTTTGTATTTCATTAGTTAGTTTCTATTGCTGTTTGATGGTGTAATGTTAGTTACCAAGTCTTAATATAACTAAATTAACTTGGTTGATTTCATTGAATGATTTAATGCAGAGCAAAGCTACGTAATTATTAGCTTCTGTAAAAGTGAAAAAATTGCTAAAAAAAAAGTCATTATTCAAATGATGAATAATGACTTTTAAAGTTATATCGTTGTTTGCATTGATCCGTGTTCACTAAACATTTTAGTGAAGTTGAACTTAGCAAATTGATTATCCTACTGTAGCGCGTTTGAAACCAGTAACAGTAACATCTCCATAAGAAGCAACGTAATCAGCAACAGTTTGCTTTTCGTCTTTAATAAACTTCTGATCTAATAAACATTGTTCTTGATCTAAAGTTGTGTTATCAGAAATAAAACGCTCCATTTTACCAGGTAAAATTCTATCCCAAATTTTCTCTGGCTTACCTTCAGCTTTTAATTCTGCTTTTGCAGCTTCTTCAGCTTCAGCAATAACTTCAGGAGTTAATTGAGCCATAGAGATATAACTAGGAACATTTTTTAAGGTTTTACCTAAACGTCCTAATTCAATATTATCTTTTTCAATTACTGCGATACGAGCTTCAGTTTCTGATGCAATAAATGCAGGATCAAAATCTTTATAAGATAATGATGTTGCTCCCATAGAAGCCACTTGCATTGCTACATCTTTAACTAAGGTTTCAACGTTATCAACTTTAGCAGATAAACCTACTAAAGCAGCAATTTTATTAATATGAACGTACTGACCTACGTAAGGTGCATTTAATTTTTCAAAAGCAGTGATGTCTAATTTTTCACCAATAACTCCAGTTTGCTCAATTAATTTTTCAGAAACAGTCATACCACCAAAGTCAGCTTCTAAAAATGCTTCTTTAGTGTCATGGTTTAATGCTATTTCAGCTAATTCATTAGCTAATGCTACGAAGTTTTCGTTTTTACCAACGAAATCTGTTTCACATCCTAATACAATAGCAACACCAGCAGTGTTATCTGCATTAATTTTTGCGATTGCAGCACCTTCAGAAGACTCTCTGTCAGCTCTTTTTTCTGCAACTTTTTGACCTTTTTTACGTAAAACTTCAATAGCTTTATCAAAATCACCACCAGCTTCAACTAATGCTTTTTTACAATCCATCATACCAGCACCAGTTGCTTTTCTAAGCTTGTTTACTTCTGCTGCTGTAACTTTAACAGTGTTTTCCATAGTTTTTTGAATTTAAAAAGTCATTTAATTAATTTTCAAAATGAAAAGAACCAAATGACTTTTAATATTGTATAAATGTTATTTTATTCTTCTTCTTGAGATGCTACTGGAGCTTCTTCAGCTTTTTTAGCTGGCTTTGCTTTTGCTTCAGTTTTCTCTTCTTTTTTTGCGTCCTTTTTAGCCTCTCCTTTTTGAGATTTTGCGTCTTTTTCAGCACGTTCAGCTTTTCTTTCGTTTAAACCATCTGCAATAGCAGAAGTTACGATAGATAAGATTTTGTCTATAGATTTAGAAGCATCATCATTAGAAGGAATTAAATAATCTACTTCACGTGGGTCAGAGTTTGTATCTACCATCGCAAAGATTGGGATATTTAATTTTTGAGCTTCTTTGATGGCAATATGCTCGCGCATAATATCTACAACAAATATAGCACCTGGTAAACGTGTCATATCAGAAATAGAACCTAAATTCTTTTCTAATTTTGCACGTAAACGATTCACTTGTAAACGTTCTTTTTTAGATAAAGAGTTGAATGTACCATCTTTCTTCATTCTATCAATTGCAGCCATTTTCTTAACCGCTTTTCTGATAGTTACAAAGTTAGTTAACATTCCACCTGGCCAACGCTCTGTAATATAAGGTTGGTTTACAGCGCCTGCTTTCTCAGCAACGATGTCTTTAGCTTGTTTTTTTGTTGCAACGAATAAGATTTTCTTTCCTGATGCTGCTATTTTAGCTAAAGCTTCAGAAGTTTCTTCAATTTTTGCTGCTGTTTTGTAAAGGTTGATAATATGGATACCGTTACGTTCCATATAAATGTAAGGAGCCATGTTTGGGTTCCACTTACGTGTAAGGTGACCGAAGTGTACACCTGCTTCAAGTAATTCTTTTACTTCTACTTTTTCCATGTTGTAATAGTTTACGTTCTGTTAAATTAGCAATGTTCCATTTGGCTTTTAGCGCTTTGCTATTGACTGTTGGCTTCATTTAGATGCTAAACTGTAATCCTGAACTCGTTTCAGGACCTTTAATTTTAATTTTTTACCAAATAAAATTTGGTAGTTCTCAATAATGAGATTCCGATTTTAAATCGGAATTAGTTCAACTAAGAAATTTTTAAATTATTGCTATGCAATTTTAAAAACTTGAGTTTCACTAATAAAAAATAATAATCCAGAACCTGCCGAAGCAGATTCTGAATAAAAAATTGTTGGATATTAACGTTTCGAGAATTGGAATTTCTTACGCGCTTTCTTCTGACCGAATTTCTTACGCTCTACCATTCTTGGGTCTCTCGTTAATAGACCTTCTGGCTTTAATACTAGTCTGTTTTCAGGATCTAGTTCGCACATTGCACGACTTAATCCTAAACGTATTGCTTCTGCCTGGCCGGTGATACCACCTCCATATACGTTAACAGTAATATCAAAGTTGCCATCATTGTTAGTCAAGGCTAAAGGTTGGTTTACTTTGTACTGCAATGTTGCTGTACTAAAATAATCCGCCATGTCTTTTTTGTTCACCGTGATTTTACCTTTTCCTTCGGCAACGTACACACGAGCAACAGCCGTCTTTCTACGGCCAATTTTGTGAATTACTTCCATTAGTTAATTTCGTTTAATTTCATTGCTTTTGGTTTTTGAGCTGCATGTGCATGCTCTGTTCCATTAACAACAGTTAGATTTCTAAAAAGGGTTGCTCCTAATTTGTTTTTAGGCAACATTCCTTTTACTGACTTCTCTACTAATCTGCTTGGGTCTTTCTCAAACAATTCAGTAGCTGTCAGACTTTTTTGTCCACCTGGATAACCTGTGTGACGGATGTAACTTTTTTCCGTCCATTTGTTTCCAGTTAAGTTGATTTTTTCCGCATTGATAACAACAACGTTATCACCGCAATCAACGTGTGGCGTAAAATTAGGTTTGTGCTTACCTCTTAAAAGTATTGCTACTCTTGAAGCTAAGCGACCTAAAGTTTGTCCTTCAGCATCAACTAAAATCCACTCCTTATTAACGGTAGCTTTGTTAGCTGAAACTGTTTTGTAGCTTAATGTATCCACACTAATTTGATTTATAATTGTGTCTTAAATAACACAATAGATTAAACATTCCTCTTCAAAAAAGAGTTTGCAAATTTACGATAAACTATTGATTTACCAAACCTTGTTGGTAATATTTTTATACTGAAAATCAGCAGGTTTAAAAAAAGAGACTGTAGGTTAGTTTTTTGTAGCTCTAGTGAGTCTGTCATTTATTGATTTTCCTAAGCCAAAATCTGGAAATTCTTCTGCTATAATTAGATCTAAATGTTCTGTGTCTAATTGATGTAATGCATTATATAATTTTGACGCCGCTTCTTCTAAGCTTCCTAACTTAGATAAAACGATTTGTGTCTTTATAGAAGTACTTTCAATTTTAGATGTAAACACTAAGACTCCAATGCGTTTATTGGGATAGCGTTTAATGGTTTCTAAAACGTTATCTGTTAGAACCGTTTTTGTCTTTGGAGCATAATGCCGTGCTAACATACCTGGAGCATCCGGAATGTCTGCAGTCTCACTTTTTACTGAATTTTTAATGTCAACGTGTCCGACAACCGTTTCAATAGCTTCAATAGCTGTTGAGCCTAATCTGTAAATTATAGGCTCGTCATTTTCAAAACCTATTATAGTAGATTCTATACCACTTGTACAGGCTCCACCATCTAAAACCATTTTAATAGTGTCTTTAAAATAGGTGTCTACATGTTGTGCTGTGGTTGGACTAATACTGCTAAATGGATTTGCACTTGGAGCTGCTAAAGGAAACTCTAGTCGTCTTAATAATTCTAATGTAGTGGGATGATTTGGAACACGAACAGCAACCGTGTCTTTTCCTCCGGTTATTAAATCTGGAATTATCGCTTTCTTTTTTAACACTAAGGTTATAGGACCTGGCCAAAAGGCTTCAGCTAATAATTGTGCTTTTACAGGAATATGATCTACAATAGTTGAAAGTTCATCGATAGACGAAATATGAACTATTAAAGGATTAAAAAATGGACGTTTCTTAGTTTCAAAAATAGATGTTATCGCCTTTTCACTGTAGATGTTTCCTGCCAATCCATAAACCGTTTCGGTTGGGATAGCAACAATGTCTTCAGCTGTTAAAAGTTGAATGGCTTTTGATATGTCTTTTGAAATGATACTCATAATCGTATGATACGACTACAAAATTACTTCAAAATCTATTACCTCTATGATTTGAGCCGTTTATTTTTGTTTTCTTGTTTTTGTTGATACAAGGCATAACCTAAGACAGCCATTTCGATGCCTAAGATGGCGATTTTGGCTTTTTTACTTTTCGTTAATGCACTAGTTAATCCTAAAACTTTAGTGATAATCATAATTATAAGGTGATTTTTGAATTGATATAAAGATAAAAGGATTTATACTCATGACTTAGCTGAAATAATATCACAATTAACTGAAATACGAACACATATTATTTTTATCTGCATATGAATAATAATGCCTGACCATTTAGTAGTTTTGCATTTTTAAAATTTAGAATATGATTTCAGTCGATAATTTAGCCGTAGAATTTAGTGGTCAAACCCTTTTCAGTGATGTGTCTTTTACCATTAACGAAAATGATAAAATTGCCTTAATGGGCAAAAATGGAGCAGGAAAATCGACCATGATGAAAATTATTGCAGGTGTTCAAAGTGCCACTCGTGGTAATGTGAGATGTCCAAAGGAGGCTGTTATCGCTTATTTGCCTCAGCATTTGTTAACCGAAGATAATACCACTGTTTTTGACGAAGCGTCTAAAGCTTTTGCGCATGTGTTTGAAATGCGTGACGAAATGGATGCGCTGAATAAACAGTTAGAAACCAGAACGGATTACGAATCTGACGACTACATGAAAATCATTGAACGTGTCTCAGATTTAGGTGAAAAATATTATGCGTTAGAAGATGTTAACTACGATGCTGAAGTTGAAAAAGCCTTAAAAGGTTTAGGATTCAAACAAGAAGATTTTACAAGACAAACCAATGAATTTTCTGGTGGTTACCGTATGCGAATTGAATTGGCAAAAATTTTACTTCAGAAACCAGATTTAATTTTATTAGATGAGCCAACCAACCATATCGATATTGAATCGGTTATTTGGTTAGAAGACTTTTTAGTGAATAAAGCCAAAGCTGTTTTAGTGATTTCACACGATAGAGCGTTTATCGATAATATAACAAATCGTACGATTGAAGTGACCATGGGACGCATCTACGATTACAAAGCGAATTACACGCATTATTTACAACTGCGTGAAGATAGACGTGCGCACCAAATAAAAGCCTATGAAGAACAACAGAAATTTATTGCAGATAACATGCAATTTATTGAGCGTTTTAAAGGCACATATTCTAAAACCAATCAAGTATCGTCAAGAGAGCGTATGCTCGAAAAGCTAGAACGCATTGAAATTGATGAGATTGACACCTCAGCATTGCGCTTGCGATTTCCGGCAACACAACGTTCTGGCGATTATCCTGTGACGGTAAAGGAAGTTTCAAAATCTTATGACGACCATGTCGTGTTTAAAGAGGCTAGCATGTCTATTGCACGAGGTGAAAAAGTGTGTTTTGTAGGTCGAAATGGTGAAGGAAAATCTACTATGATTAAAGCCATTTTAGGCGAAATTGATGTGGAAGGCACTTGCGCTTTGGGTCATAATGTTAAGGTTGGGTATTTTGCGCAGAACCAAGCGGCTTTGTTAGATGAAGATTTAACTGTTTTTCAAACCGTAGATGATGTGGCTAAAGGCGATGTAAGAACACAAATAAAAAATATTTTAGGTGGTTTTATGTTCCGTGGCGATGATGTAGAGAAAAAAGTAAGTGTATTATCTGGAGGTGAAAAAACCAGATTGGCCATGGTAAAACTCTTATTAGAACCAGTTAATTTATTAATTCTCGATGAGCCAACCAATCACTTAGATTTAAAGTCGAAAGATGTATTAAAAGAAGCGCTTCAAAATTTTGATGGTACTTTAATATTAGTCTCTCACGATAGAGATTTTCTTCAAGGATTATCTAAAAAGGTCTTTGAGTTTAAAGAAAAACGTGTGATTGAACACTTTGAAACTATTGATGATTTCTTAGCTAGAAATAGAGTAGAGAGTTTGAAAGGATTGGATCTTTAATACTGGGCCTATAGCTTATTTGTAGACGTATTACAACCCTTAAATTACCCAAGCAAGCTACTAATATATTGTTAAAAGGAATCATTAGAATTAAAACTATTTGCGGATCTTACAAAGTGATAACTTTAGGTCATGTTTTCAGTTTTTAATATAGATTGTGACATATTCGCGGTTGATTCGGAGTACACGCGGAGTACACGCGGAGTACACACGGAGTATATACGGGTGAACCTTTACTTGGTAGTGCTAGATATAGGACATCGTGGTTTTCTATCCGTTGTAATGATAGTGTTAATAGATATCATTGATAAGTATTAAAATTATAGCGTTATAAAAAAACCACAACTATCGTTAGGTGTCAGTAACTCAATTAACTACTGATTTCGGTGTTTTTCAAGTGTTAATTGTTTCGTATTTGTGTTGTGATTATATTAATTTTATGGCTCTAAACAATAAAAAAATATGATAAAAAATTACGCAATTGGCCTCATGTTATTGCTTACAGGAGGCGTTTTTAGTCAGGAAACAATTTCCTTTGAAACTAGTGAATCTTATACTTTAGGAACGCTAAACAACCAAAATGGTTGGGAAGTAACAGAAGGTGGTGAAGACGGTTTTATACAAAATCAGGTAGTTTCAGATGAGGAAGCAACTGATGGAACTTATTCCTTTAAAAATTCTTATGAGCCAAGTTTTGGTGCTCAATTTGCTCCAATCTTTGGTGCTGCAAAAAACTTTGACACTCCAAGATCATTTGAGGATTTTACATTCTCTTATGATGTTATGGTTACAGAAACTGGTGGAGCTGATTTTGAAGTGACCTTATTTGGTATTGATGCTAATGACGACTTTGTTCCAATAGCTGGTATCGCTATGGAAAATAGGGGTTTGATTTATACCATTGATAATATTTATTTTGGCGCGTTTTATATTGACGATGCCGAGTGGACTCCAAACACCTGGTTAAACATTAAAATTGAAGTGACTGCAGCAGAGTTAAAGTATTATTTAAATGATGTTTTAGTGCACACACGTAGCAATTTTACGTCTGTTGCTATTTTAGGTTTTAATATGCTGCATAACAATTATGGTGGTGATGCTTATTACGATAATTTTAGTTATGAAAGCGGTACCTTAAGTGTTGACGACTTTGCGGATGCCTCAGCATTGCGTATTTATCCAAATCCGGTTGCTGATGAATTACAAATAAATGGCATTCAGAAGGAAGCGATAACACAGTTGTCTGTTTATAATTTAAATGGACAGCAATTAATGGAAAGTACTTCTGTTGATGCACTAGATGTTAGTCGTCTTGTTTCTGGAGTTTATATGTTAAACGTGGTTACCAATGATGGTAAAACACATACAGAAAAGCTTTTGAAGAAGTAGAATAAAGCAATGTCTTTATTTAGTAGCCTTGATTATTATATAATCAAGGCTTTTTTTGTTTGGTAATTTTTTAAATTACTGTGGTTTAGTGTTTTGTTGGTTGTTGGAGAGAAGGTCGGGGAATTGCGTGATAAATAGGAGGAACAACTTTGAAATTATTCTTGAACAGTCATGAACACCCCTAAGGTCCCCTCAAGGGGACATTCTAAACCAACAAACAAAAGTGTAAAAAATTAAATTTATTTTACCAATACCCAATCTGATATCCTATGAATATTCTATTTTCCTTTATCAAATGTCCCCTTGAGGGGACTTTAGGGGTGTAAATAGATAAGTGGTAAATTAATAAAATGAAAAACAAAATCATTCCATACAACCCAGACCTAAAGGAACGTGCTAGGCAGTTAAGAAAAAGTAGCACCTTACAAGAAGTTTTGCTGTGGCAACATATAAAACAGCGTGCTTATGGTGTTCAGTTTCATAGACAAGTTCCTATGTTAAATTACATTGTAGATTTTTATTGTCATGAAATACGATTGGTAATTGAAATTGATGGCGATAGTCATGAGTATAATTTTCAATATGACGCTAAACGGCAAAGTGAATTAGAGGCTTATGATGTTACTTTTTTGAGGTTTTCTAACGATGACGTTAAAAAGAATATGTTTAGTGTGTTGTTGGTTATTGAGGAGAGGGTTGGGGAATTGCGTGATAAATAGGAGGAACAACTTTGAAATTATTTTTGAACAGTCATGAACACCCCTAAGGTCCCCTCAAGGGGACATTCTAAACCAACAAAGAAAAGTGTGAAAAATTAAATTTATTTTACCAATACCCAAACGGTAAACCCTGTGAATATTCTATTTTCTTTTATCAAATGTCCCTTTGAGGGGACTTTAGGGGTGTAGGAAGAATACCTTAATTGTATAGTAGGTGATTGTGTTATAATTTTACCCAATTGAAAGTTTTGCCGCATCTTTCCATAAGTAATGTGGCATAGGTTCACTTAGCTCCCAATTAATACTCATTGGTTTAGAGCCATAATAGTCTTTCAATTTACCTTCTCCAATAAAAACATAACCTAAACTATTACCAAATTCATTTTTTGCTTTTTCTCTAACAAATAGTAATATTAGTTTCTCATTTTTTTTATGCTTAACGTATGATAACCCTTTGCCTAAATCTGGTCTTGCGGAGTTTTGAGTTTGCCAATGAAATAATAATTCATTTACAGCATAATCATCATACATGGTTGTTGGTGAGAAGTTTTCTTCAGATTTAATAAGGTTGATGAATAATATTTCGGTATTTAAAGCTTTATTTTCAGCTGTTCCTTCTCTGTTAGATGATTTTTTTTCAAAACTACTAAACTTAAAAGCAGCTAAAATTTGGTCTCTAGTGTATCGACTATGTAATTGCAATGGTTGTTCATAACGAAGTTCAATAGGTAATTCTTTAAAGTCTATGTTTTCAATTAACACCTCAAGAATTTCTTTTATTTCTTCAACTAAAACGATATTTGAACCAATTGCTTGTATGCTTTTTTCTAAAGAATCAAAGCCTGCTTCCTTTTGCCATACATCATAATGCAACATTAAGAGCATTGTTTTTTCATTTGAATTATAATTTGAAATCTTTATGTTAAAATTCAGTTTTGCGATTTTCAAAAGAAAAGAGAAGTAAGTTAATGAATTTGTTGAAAGCCATTTCTTCGAAATTGCAGAAACAATTTCTTTTTCATTATTAGAATCAAATTCTTTTATTTTACCTGCAAGTTGACACGATCGCTTCCAGCTACCTCTTTTATATATAGATTGTAGTGGAATATTATAAAAGGTGCTAAAATTACCGATAGTCAACGGTAAATTTGTGTCGTGTTTGAACTGTTGTATTCTTTGAATTAGTTTCTTTTTATTTAATAACGTTGCTGCTGAAATATTTTTAAGAATTGTTTCTTTTGTCTTTTTTTCCAGAATTATTGAACAGCCCAAAGGTAAATGCGGGAAATTGTCTTCTACTTCTTTTATAACTGTTGTGTTTGTCTTGCCAATTAATGCTCTGAATTTACTTTCAAAATTATATTCTGGTCTAGAATTTCCAACAAAATCTAAAACGGTTAGGCAATCTTTGTCTTCATGTAGTCTTAAGCCTCTTCCTAGTTGTTGTAAAAAAACGGTTAAGCTTTCTGTAGGTCTTAAAAATAAAACGGTGTCAATTTCTGGTATATCTATTCCTTCATTGAACATGTCAACGACAAATAAATAATTGATTTCTTTCTTTTCTAATTCTTGTCGAACCTTTGCTCTTTCTTGGCTATTGTTGCTTGTTAAATAATTGGCTTTTAACCCTGCTAAAGTAAATTTTTCAGCCATATATCTAGCGTGCTCCATAGATACACAGTAACCTAACGCTCTAACGTCATTGATGTCTTTTGTGTATTTTTCTAAGGCAGTTATTATTTCTCCAAGTCTTCTGTCGTTTTCAGTATAAATATCCGTTAGTTCACTTGCAACATATCGTCCTTTGGTCCATTTAATGTTAGATAAATCTATACTATCAGTAATTCCGAAGTATTGAAAAGGACAAAGTAATTTTCTGTTCATTGCTTCAGGTAGTCTAATTTCAGCAGCAATTTTGTGGTCAAAATCTTCTAGAATATCTCCACCGTCCATTCTTTCAGGCGTAGCTGTAAGTCCAAGAAGTATTTTTGGTTTAAAATAATTAATTGTCGACCTGTAGCTATTTGCGATTTGATGATGACATTCGTCTATTATGATAAAATCATAATAATCGGCAGAAATATTGGCTGTCTCAAGCTGATTGTTTACAGTTTGAACAGAAGCGAAAACATACTCAAAATTATCAGGTACTAATCCATCAACCCATAACTCTCCAATATTATTATTTTTTAGAACACCTTGGAAAGTAGAAAGCGATTGTTGTAATATTTCTTTTCTGTGAGCAAGAAAAAGAAGTTTTGCAGATATATTATTTTGTTTGAAACGTTTATAATCGAAAGCCGAAATCACAGTTTTTCCAGTTCCTGTTGCTGCAACAATAAGGTTTTTATATCTATTGTGCACAGTTCTTTCAACTTCTAGTTTTTCTAAAACTTCATTTTGATATGGAAAAGGTTTAAGGTCAAAAAAAGCAGTTGTGTTTTCGTATGGCTTATTAAATTTACTTTGCTTTAATGCAACTTGTAGCTTCTCTTTATGAATAGAATCATCAAATAATTCGAAATCATCACTTTTCCAATAGGTATCAAATGTCTTTTGGAATTTGTCAATTATATGGCTTACTTCTTTAGTAGTAACTTTTAAATTCCATTCTAAACCATCTGTTAAAGCCGACCTTGAAAAGTTAGAAGAACCAATATATGCAGTATGAAAACCTGAGTTTCTATAAAATAGATAAGCTTTTGCGTGTAACCTTTCGTTACTTGTGTTGTAAGATATTTTAACTTCGGTATTTGGAAGTTTTGAAAGTAATTGTATGGCTTTATAATCCGTCGCTCCAATATAAGTTGTCGTAATTACTTTTAGTTTTCCGCCACGTTCTGTGAATTCTCTTAATTCTTTTTCAAGAATTATTATTCCTTTAAACTTTATAAAAGAGACTAATAAATTAATTTTGTCAGAAGAAAGGATTTCTTTCTTTAATTCACTTTCTAATGATAATCCACCATTTCCACCAGTAAATAGTTCACTTTGAGTTAAAGTTGTATAAGGTGTTATTTCTTTTAGATGTAAATCTAAATTTGCAAAATGAGCATCTGTTTTTGAGAACACAGCTTTTAGAATTTCACCTTCAATTTTTACTATATCATCATCAAACTCTTGTTTGCCTATTTCTTGTTTTAAAAGCTTTATTATTTTATTGGCAATTTGAATTTGTTGTTCAACTTTGTTTTTTCCAATTATATCAAATGCTTGTTTTAGTGTTTTTGATAAATGCTTGGAAAGAACGCTAGATGCTTTTTCTTTATCAATTATGTTTTTCTTTAGAAAGAATTTATCTTTATCAAGTTCTTTTAATTTTTCAGATACTAGTTGTGTTATTAATTGCTCATATATTCCTTGATTCATAATTCAATAAACTCTTTTAAAATAGGCAAATCAGCTTCAGCCCAATCTAAATTAATCAATTCTTCTTTTCTTGCTAAAACAAAGTCAGAATGTTCTTTTAGCTTCAATTCTCCTGAAACATATTTAGCAGTAAAAGGAATCAATTTAATTTTGAAATCTGTATATTGATGAGTAACAGGAGTCAATCTTTCTTTGACTTCAATTTGAATATTTAATTCTTCAAATATTTCCCTCTTAATACAATCAATTTCAGATTCTCCGGATTCAATTTTTCCTCCCGCAAATTCCCATTTCAAAGGAAGTTTCATTGTTTCGCTTCTTTGAACAGCTAAAACTTTATTGTCAAACTGAACGATAGCACAAGTAACAGGAATTGTTTTCATATTAATGCGCCTCCAACCAATTCAAACCTGTATCTACTTCAACATCCAAAGGCACTTCCAGTTTAAAAGCACTTTCCATTTCTGTTTTAATTAATGTGGTGAGTTCTTCGAGTTCTGGTTTGTAGATGTCAAAGACCAATTCATCATGTACTTGTAAGAGCATTTTAGATTTGTAATTGCCTGCTTCTAGTTTGTTGAAGATGCTAATCATGGCGATTTTAATAATATCAGCTGCGCTTCCTTGAATTGGTGCGTTTACGGCATTGCGTTCTGCTGCGCCACGGACTACGGCATTTCTAGAATTGATATCTTTTAAATAACGACGACGACCCAAAACGGTAGAGACATACCCATGATCTCTTGCAAAATCGACTTGCTTACTCATGTAGGCTTTTAATTTTGGATAGGTTTCGTAATAGGTGTCAATGAGTTCTTTGGCTTCACCACGCGATAAATCCGTTTGGTTGCTTAACCCAAAGGCTGATACGCCATAGATAATCCCGAAATTGACCGTTTTAGCATTACTACGTTGTGCTCTGGTCACCTCTTCTAGTGGAACACCAAATACTTTTGAAGCCGTTGAGGCATGAATATCCTCACCATTCTTAAAGGCTTCAATCATGGTTTCTTCTTCACTTAAGGCAGCGATGATTCGTAATTCTATTTGCGAGTAATCGGCTGCTAGTAAGGTGTAGTCTTCATTTCTTGGCACAAAGGCTTTTCGCACTTGACGACCGCGTTCGGTACGGATTGGGATATTCTGTAAATTCGGATTGTTGCTACTTAAACGGCCAGTAGCTGCAACGGTTTGCATATAATCGGTATGTACGCGTCCTGTAGATGGTTCTACTTGTAGCGGTAAGGCGTCCACGTAAGTACTCTTCAATTTGGCAAGTCCTCTGTAATCTAAAACTTGTTGAACAATGTCGTGGTCCTTTGCTAAGTACGATAAGATGTCTTCACCCGTTTTATATTGACCGGTTTTGGTCTTTTTAGGCTTGTCTACTAGTTTTAGTTTTTCGAATAAAATGATCCCTAACTGCTTTGGTGAAGCAATGTTAAATTCTTCGCCTGCTGTAGTATAAATTTTTTGCTCGAGATTAAGGATGTCGTTGTTAAGCGCATCTGAAAGTGAATTTAAAAATTCGGTATCGAGATTTATACCTTCCAATTCCATAGCGGCTAACACACGCAATAGTGGAATTTCAATCTCATCGAATAATTTTTGGGTGTTGGCTTCGCCTAATTCATTTTGAAAGTGTTCTTTGAGTTGTAAGGTGATATCGGCATCCTCTACCGCATATTCGGTTAGTTTTTCTAAATCCACATCGCGCATAGACAATTGGTTTTTTCCCTTTTTGCCAATGAGTTCTGTGATTGAAATCGGTGTATAATTCAAATACGTTTCGGCCAAAATATCCATATTATGACGCATGTCTGGATTAATTAAATAATGCGCTAACATGGTGTCAAAAAGTTTGCCTTTTACCTGTATGTTGTATTTGGCTAATACTTTAATATCGTATTTAAGATTCTGACCTATTTTTTCGATGTTATCGTCCTCAAAAAAGGGTTTGAAGGTTTCAATAAGTTCTTGTGCTTCGGTTTTGTCTTCTGGAAATGGGACGTAAAATCCTTTCCCGACTTCCCATGAAAAAGCAATACCGACTAATTCTGCGGTTAAGGGGTTTAAGCCTGTGGTTTCCGTATCAAAACACACTGCTGTTTGCTTCATTAAATTGGTGACAAACAGTTTGGTTGCCATGCCTGAAGCAACACTTTGGTAGAAGTGCGAATAGGTTGCTGCTGTTTTTCTCTCAGATGCTGAACTTGTGTCCGTAGCTCCTGAATCGGCACCAGCACTGCCAAATAGTGAGAACTGACCTGCTCCTGCTGACGAACTTGAAGTTGGAGTTGAATTTGATTGAGACTTTTCGACAGAGCCTGTGCTGAGCGAAGTCGAAGTGCTCGAAGTGACACTAGGTGCTGTTTTAGCTTCAGCAGAAAATGTCTTTGTAAAATTATCAATTAAACGTCTAAACTCTAATTCTTGAAAAATTTCCGTGACTTTAGGAATATCAGGCTCCGACATTTCAAAATCTTCGGCATTAAATTCTACAGGCACATCTAGCATAATAGTAGCTAGTTGTTTTGAGAGTAAACCGAGTTCTTGGTTGGCCTCCACCTTTTCCTTCATCTTGCCTTTTAGCTCGTGCGTATTGGCAAACAAATTTTCCATACTGCCGTATGCTTTTAGAAACTTCTTGGCTGTTTTTTCACCAACACCTGGTAAGCCAGGAATGTTATCAGAAGCATCTCCCATCATGCCTAAATAATCAATAACTTGTAGCGGATCTGTAACTTCAAATTTCTTTTGTACTTCTGGGATGCCCCAAGTTTCATAACCACCACCAAAAACTGGTCGGTACATAAAGATGTTTTCTGAAACCAATTGTGCAAAATCCTTATCTGGAGTCACCATAAAGGTTTTGTAGCCTTCTTTTTCGGCCTTTTTAGCTAAAGTTCCAATGACGTCATCCGCTTCAAAACCTTCTTTCACCATAATTGGAATGTGCATGGCTTTTAAGATTTCATAGATATAAGGCACAGCAGTTTTGATACCTTCCGGCGTTTCGTCTCTGTTGGCTTTGTAAGCTTCAAATAGTTCCACACGGTCTGCACTTCCGCCTTTATCAAAACAAACGGCTAAATGATCTGGTCGTTCACGTTTAATAACATCTAAAAGGGAGTTCATAAAGCCCATTATGGCAGAGGTATCCTCTCCTTTAGAATTGATTCTTGGGTTTTTTATAAAAGCGTAATACCCACGGAAAATAAGGGCGTAGGCATCGACTAGGAATAAGCGTTTTTGATCTGACATATTTATCAATTTGTAAATGGATGTCACTTTGAGCGTTGTCTAAAGGTCTTTAAAACTAGAGGTTCTAAGTTCTCGACTGCGTTCGAAATGACAGTAGAATATAATGGGTTGATTTAAGAAAATCAACAGCCTGCAAATTACGAAAACTTATTTGACCTTTCTAGTTTTTAAAACTTGAAAAGCATCTTATTTTATCAATTCCAAGATGTATCTTTGAAACCTAAGAATTTTAAACATGAACACATTCTCAATAGCCATACACGGCGGCGCAGGTACTTTAGTCAAAGGCATGATGACCGCTGAGTTGGAAGCACAATATAAATCAGCATTACAAATAGCTTTGAATGCAGGGTATAAGGTTTTGGAAGACGGAAAAACAGCTGTTGAAGCTGTTGAGGTAGCGGTTAAATTACTAGAAGATTCACATTTATTCAATGCAGGAAAAGGTTCTGTATTTACAGCCACCGAAACGCACGAAATGGATGCGTCTATTATGGATGGCAAAACCTTAAATGCAGGTGGTGTAAGTTTAATAACAGGCGTTAAAAATCCGGTATCCTTAGCACGCGATGTGATGGAAAAAAGCGAGCATGTGTTTTTAGCAGGAGACGGAGCCATGCAATTTGCCAAAGAACTCAATTATACATTAGAGGATGCTTCTTATTTTTATGATGAGTTTCGACACAACCAATGGTTAGAGATAAAAGACACCGACAGTTTTCAGTTAGATCATTCAACAAAAAAGGATTCCAAATTTGGAACTGTTGGAGCCGTAGCTTGTGACCAAGATGGTAATATAGCAGCAGCAACCTCTACAGGTGGTATGACCAATAAAAAATGGGGACGCGTAGGAGATTCTCCTATGATTGGTGCCGGAAATTATGCGAATAATAAAACGTGTGCTATTAGTTGTACAGGAAGTGGTGAGTTTTTTATACGCGGAGTAGTGGCTTACGATGTGGCTTGTTTAATGGAGCATAAAAATATGAGTTTGGAAGACGCTTCTAACGAAGTGATTCACAAACGTATTTTAGAAATCGGAGGTGATGGTGGCTTAATCGCTGTAGATACTAAAGGAAATATTGCGATGCCTTTTAATACCGAAGGGATGTATCGTGGACAGAAATCTTCGGATGGGATTGAGGAAGTTGCTATTTATGGGTAGTGAGAAGTCGGTAAGTTGTTTGTTGTAAAGTTGTTTTCTCTGTGTAATTTTCACGCAAAGGCGCAAAGACGCTAAGGTGTGTTTGTTGTAAAGTTGTTTGTTCTTAAGATGCTTTTCTCTGTGTTTCACCGTGTAACCTCTGTGCATCTCTGTGTAATTTTTACGCAAAGACGCAAAGTTAGGTTTATTGTAAAGTTGTTTGTTGTTTAGGTGTTTTTCTCTGAGAGTCTCCGTGTAATCTCTGTACAACTCAGTGTCATAATTTCACGCGAAGACGCTAAGTCGCAAAGATTAATTACGCAATCACAAGTAAAAAGTAAAATCTAGTATTCAGTAATATTTTCACGGGAAGGGGTAAAGACGCTAAGGTGTGTTTGTTGTAAAGTTGTTTGTTCTTAAGATGCTTTTCTCTGTGTTTCTCCGTGTAACCACTGTGCATCTCTGTGTAATTTTTACGCAAAGACGCAAAGTTAGGTTTATTGTAAAGTTGTTTATTGTTTAGGTGTTTTTCACTGAGAGTCTCCGTGTAATCCCTGTACAACTCAGTGTCATAATTTCACGCGAAGACGCTAAATCGCAAATATTAATTACGCAATCACAAGTAAAAAGTAAAATCTAGTATTCAGTAATATTTTCACGCGAAGGGGCAAAGACGCTAAGGTGTGTTTGTTGTAAAGTTGTTTGTTCTTAAGATGCTTTTCTCTGTGTTTCTCCGCGTAACCTCTGTGCATCTCTGTGTAATTTTCACGCAAAGGCGCAAAGTTAGGTTTATTGTAAAGTTGTTTATTGTTTAGGTGTTTTTCACTGAGAGTCTCCGTGTAATCCCTGTACAACTCAGTGTCATAATTTCACGCGAAGACGCTAAATCGCAAAGATTAATTACGCAATCACAAGTAAAAAGTAAAATCTAGTATTCAGTAATGAGATCCCTTTTTTCAAAGGGGTTTTTTAGATAAAAGGAGCCTCAATAGGCAGCACCTTCACTTTTCGAGTTTTAATATTGTATTCATCACCATTAGAAAGGACATGAATCGTAAGATTAGCCATTGTCATAGGAGTGCCTTCCTCAAGTATCTTTTCATTGTTATGCGTCAGTTTACTGCCATCAAAAACAATCACCATTCCAGAACCAATAACCGTACAATCGTTACCATTTTTTATAATCATACCCGTATCTTCAGCCAATCCGAACCCTATAAGATTAGGGAATTTAGCAACGGCTTCAGATTGTCTTCCAAAACGACCACGACGAATAAAATGCGTGTCTATAATCAATTCAGGAATCAACCCTAAACCGTTATACATATTTACGGCACCTTTAATAAACGATTCAGAAGCACTTCCTCCAGCAATCATTTCATTTGCCATGCACATTGCTCCAGCACTTGTACCAGCAATAACAAATCCGGCGTCATTTTTATAACGTTCTATTAAAATATTATGTAGGGTTGTGCCACCAATTTTATCTGTGATTTTAGACTGATCTCCACCAGAAAACATCACACAATCTGCGTTTTTTATAAGGTTAATAGCCTGTTCGGTTTCAGAATCTTCTTTAGAACGAATATCTAAAACGTCAACATTTTTACACCCTAAAGTATCAAATGCAGTCAAGTAATTTTCACCAACTTCAACCGGAATACTTGATGCTGTTGGCACCACAACGATCTTTGCATTAACTCCTCCAGCTTCTTTTACAACGTGGTATAATATCCCTTCGTCAATAAATTCTAAAGTGTAAATTTCACTTTCCTCAATACCTTTATCTTCATTTCCTCCTATTGGTATTAATGTTCCTTTAATCTTCTGCATAATTTTCATCATAAAATATTGGGCAAAAATAAGGCATTTTTTTTAGTGAAAAATGCTATATTAGAATCTTTCAATAACTAAAACAAACCAACGAACATGAAAATACGCGAAATTAATGCGATGCGAGGCCCTAACTATTGGTCAATAAGACGACACAAATTAATAGTGATGGTTCTCGATCTTGAAGAAATGGAAGAGTTACCATCAAATAAAATTGAAGGGTTTCCGGAGCGCTTAAAAGCCATGTTTCCAAGTATGTATTCGCATCGTTGTTCTGAAGGTTGTGCAGGTGGTTTTTTTATGCGTGTTGATGATGGTACTTGGATGGGGCATATCATTGAGCATATTGCCCTAGAAATTCAGACTTTGGCAGGAATGGATACGGGCTTTGGACGTACAAGAGGTTATGGAGAACACGGAGTTTATAGTGTGGTGTTTTCATATATGGAAGAATCGGTAGGTCGTTTTGCAGCAAAATCTGCCGTTAGAATCTGCGAAGCACTTATTGCAGGTGAAGACTATGATATGACTGATGATATTCAGGAAATGAGAGAATTACGCGAAGCCGAACGTTTAGGACCAAGTACAGGTTCTATTGTTGAAGAAGCCGAAGCACGTGGCATTCCATGGATTCGTCTTAATAAATATTCCTTGTGTCAATTAGGTTATGGAGCCAATCAAAAACGAATTCAAGCCACAGTAACTTCTGAAACGAGTAGTATTGGTGTAGAATTAGCATGTGATAAAGAGGACACTAAATATTTGCTAGAACAAGCTGAAGTTGACGTGCCAAAAGGCGATATTATTCGTCGCGAGCGTAGTTTAAAAGAGGCTTGTCGTTATGTTGGTTACCCCTTAGTAATTAAACCTATTGATGGCAATCATGGTCGTGGTATTACTGTAGATATTCAAAGTTATGACGATGCCTTAGTGGCTTTTCATCATGCCAAGGATAGTTCTAAAAGTGGAGCTATTATTGTTGAAAAATTTATTGTTGGTGAAGATTATAGGTTGTTAGTTATTAATAATACGTTAGTAGCTGGTGCCATAAGAACGCCTGCGCATGTTATTGGTGACGGCAAATCTACAGTGCAAGAATTAATCGATAAGGAGAATAGTGATCCACGTCGTGGTTATGGACATGAAAATGTATTAACCAAGATTACCACCAACGAATTAACGCAAACTATTATAAAGGATGCTGGTTATACTTTAGAAAGCGTTCTACCCAAGGATGAAAGACTCATTTTAAAAGACACAGCCAACTTAAGTACAGGTGGCACAGCTGAGGATATTACAGACATTATTCATCCGTCTAATGTGAGTATGGCGGAGCGCATTTCAAAAATTATAGATTTAGATATTTGTGGTATTGATATTATGACCACGGATATTTCTCAACCCTTATCCGAAACTGGAGGAGCGGTTTTAGAAGTCAATGCAGGTCCAGGATTTAGAATGCATTTAGCGCCAACAACAGGATTGCCTCGTAATGTGGCAGCACCAGTAATTGATAAATTATTTCCACAAAAAGGAGATACAGGACGTATTCCGATTATCGCTATTACAGGAACTAACGGAAAAACGACTACCTCTCGACTAATGGCTCATATTGCCAAAATGAATGGTTATCGCGTAGGTTACACCACAAGTGATGGAGTTTATATTCAGAACCGTTTGTTAATGACAGGTGATTGTACAGGTCCTGCAAGTGCAGAATTTGTGCTTAAAGATCCAACAGTAAACTTTGCTGTTTTAGAATGTGCACGAGGAGGCTTGTTGCGCGCTGGATTAGGATTTAAAAAATGTGATGTGGCTATTGTGACAAATGTTGCTGCAGATCATTTAGGTTTAAAAGGGATTCATACGATAGAGCAATTAGCGCGTGTAAAAGGAGTTGTGCCAGAAACGGTATTGCCAGATGGTTATGCCATTTTAAATGCCGATGATGATTTGGCTTACGACATGAGACGCTCTGTAAACTGTAATGTTGCTTTGTTCTCTATGGACGAAAATAATCCGAGAATAAAAGCTTTACAACGTCTCAATGGTATTACGGCTATTTATGAAAATGGCTATGTAACCATTTGTAGAGGGGAATGGAAAATGCGCTTAATGAAAGCTGAAAATATTCCATTGACTTATGGTGGAAAGGCAAAATTCATGATTCAGAATGTATTGGCTGCCATTTTAGGTGCGCATGTGCAAGGTATGAGTATTGAAGATATGAAAGCTGGTTTGGAAACTTTTATTCCTTCGGCATCACAAACACCAGGTCGTTTAAATTTATTTAAGTTTAAAGACTTTTCTATTTTGTTAGATTATGCTCATAATCCTGCAGGAATGAGAGCACTTCAGAATTTTACTAATGAACTTGAAGCAACTGTAAAAGTGGGAATTATTGCAGGTATTGGAGACCGTCGTGTAGAAGATAATAACGAAATGGGAGCGATTGCTGCTGATATGTTTGATGAAATTATTATTAGACAAGACAAACGCTTAAGAGGTAAAACTGAGCAGGAATTAATTAAGATGCTCGATGATGGCATTAAGAAAAGAGATCCTAATAAAAAGACGACCATAATTCCATCGGAAAAAGAAGCGATTACCTATGCGGTGAAAAATGCGGTAAAGGGGTCACTAATTGTATTGTGTAGTGATGTAATACCTGATGCCTTAGATTTGGTTAAGAAATTTAAGGAAAAAGAAGCAAATGGTGAATTGAATTATGCCGATTAATTATTAGGCACTTCTATAACAACTAAAAGCCGAAACTTGCGTTTCGGCTTTTTTTATATATGGTTAATAGCGGGTAATCTTTTATTGTTTTAACAAAGCTTTTTAGTCTTAACTCTGATTTGAAGACTTTTTCTAAATGTTTTAATACTGATGATTTCAGTATTCTTTTTACGATTCATTCTTAAAACCTTAGCTTTAATTTCAGAAGTAATAGTAGCATCAGTAGATTCAGCCTTTACATCTTTAGACGTCTCAATAACTTCTGTCTCATTGTTAACGGTTATGTCTTGTTGTGCAAAACTTGCTAAAGACATGGTTAAAAATAATAAGATGAATAAACCTTTTTTCATAATCGTGAGACGCTATACTGTTTTAATTTCGGGTCAAAGAAACACAACATTTCTAGTGTAGATGAAATTTTTAGATGAAGCCTATCGATAAACTGTTAAGTGGTAAATGATAGTAAAAAATATCGTTGAACTACATAATTTTCGTCGGTAGCCCTTTAAATGTGTTGGGGTTTAAGCTGAGTGTTGTTTTTTGTAAGATAAAAAACACTTCTGGTTGAGTTTTGTCGGCGAAATGCATAAATTATGCCTGAAGGGCCCGTAAATACCACCTTAGTATAACTGAATTTAATTTTGACCTCTATTATGAATTGTTTTGAAAACGAATCAATAGTCATGATATGAATGGATCAAAACTTAAACAATCTACACGATGTTATTAAAGGCTTAAAAAGAATTCAAATTTAAGAAGCAGTGCTTACGGAGTTTATTTTGTACGTGATATTTTCTCATTCTAAATAATAACGGGTAAGTGCTTATCGAAGTATTTAATTATGCAGAATTATATTACTAAGGTTTTAAAATTTGAAAAATTAAAGTGGTTGCGATACCGTTTCAAACTAAAAACAAAAAAGCCGAAACTTGCGTTTCGGCTTTTTTTAACAATATATGGTTAATAGCATTATATATGGTTAATAGCATTTTTTATCGTGTCTTAACAAAGCTTTTTAGTCTTAACTCTAATTTGAAGACTTTTTCTAAATGTTTTGATACTGATGATTTCAGTATTCTTTTTACGATTCATTCTTAAAACCTTAGCTTTAATTTTAGAAGAAATAACAGCATCAGTAGTTTCAGATTTTGCATCTTTAGAAGTTTCAATAACTTCAGTCTCATTGTTAACGGTTACGTCTTGTTGTGCAAAACTTGCTAAAGACATGGTTAAAAATAATAAGATGAATAAACCGTTTTTCATAATCGTAAGACGTTATATTTGTTTTAACTTCGAGTCAAAGAAACACAACATATCTCGTGTGGTTAAAATTTTTAGATGAAGGATGTCGATAAACTGTTAAGTGGTAAATGGCAGTAAAAAATATCGACGAACTACACAATATGCGTCGGTAGCCCTTTAAATACGTTGTGTTTTATGTTGAACGTTGGAGTGCTTTGGATAAAAAAAACAGTTTTGTCGACGAAATGCATTAAATGTGCTTCAAGTACCTGTAAACAGATAATTATTATGACTGAATTTAGTAACAACCCATATTATGACTTGTTTTCAAAACAAAGCTTAAATCAATTTGCAATAGGCAATCGTAGTTATAAAGAACGGTTGAATACCTTGAACAAACTTCAGAAAGCCATTGAGGTTACCTATAGAACTCAGATTCAAGAAGCCTTACAAAAAGATTTAGGGAAACCAGTTGTAGAAACAGAACTTACAGAAATCTATGCTATTATTGGCGACCTAAAGTATACCAAGAAACATTTACATCAATGGATGCGCAAGCAAAATGTAGAAACACCGCTATCGTTATTAGGTTCTAGCTCCTATATAACATATGAACCTAAAGGTGTTTGTTTAATTATATCACCTTGGAATTTTCCGTTTAATCTCACCTTTGGGCCATTAATTTCAGCTATTGCAGCTGGGAATACGGCTATTATTAAACCTTCTGAGATGACACCAAATTCAGCAGATCTAATGGCTAAGATTGTTTCTGACATATTTGCTGAAGATGAAGTTGCTGTATTACAAGGTGACGTTGAGGTCTCTACCCAATTATTAAAACTCCCTTTCAATCATATCTTTTTTACAGGTTCGCCCAAGGTTGGTAAAATTGTTATGGAAGCCGCTTCTAAACATTTAGCTTCTGTTACGTTAGAACTAGGAGGTAAGTCGCCAACCATTGTAGATAAAACGGCAAACATTGATAAGGCAGCAAAAAAAATAATGTGGGCAAAATTTTTGAACTGTGGGCAAATATGTGTGTCACCAGACTATGTTTTAATTGATGACAGTGTAAAAGCAGAATTTATTACATCTTGTAAAAAATGGTTGCAAACATTTTATAATGATCAAGCAAAGTCATCAGATTCTTATGGTAAAATAGTCACCGACAAACACTTTGAACGTTTAAGTGCTTATCTTGATAACGCAAAGTCACTACAGGCTACAATTGAGGTTGGTGGGCAAACGGATAGCGCTTCAAAATATATTGAACCGACTATAATTTCCGATTTAAAACCTGAAGCTATAGTCTTAGAAGAAGAAATTTTTGGACCTATTTTACCCATCGTTACGTATGAGAGCTTAGATATGGCTATTACTTATATTAATTCGAAACCACGCCCACTAGCACTTTATATTTATAGTAAAAGTAAATCTAACACGAATAAGATTTTAAATTCTACTAGAGCAGGAGGAACTTGCATTAATAATAGTGTGTTACATTATGCCAATCATAATTTACCGTTTGGAGGTGTTAATAATAGTGGTATAGGCAAGAGCCATGGATTTTACGGTTTTAAAGCGTTTAGTAATGAACGTGCTGTTATGAAACAACATACCTTTGGTGTCACTGAACTATTGTTTCCTCCTTATACTAATATGAAAGAAAAATTGGCGCGCTTGACTATTAAGTGGTTTTAAGCTTTATTATAATAATCGGATTGAATTTGCTCATTGCTACCATCCTGAAATTTAGTCATGCTAAACCACTGATGAATGGAGTAGCAGCCAGTTTCCCCTCTTTTATTAACCGCAACATAACCAACCTGAAAATTCTTATAATTACTATTGGGTTTGTTTACAATTCTACCAATGGCTTCTTCGCAAGCTTGCTGAGGTGTTTTGCCTTGGCGCATAAGTTCTACTACTAAAAAACTACCCACTGTTTTCACCACTTCTTCACCTAAACCCGTAGCAACACAACCACCAACTTCGTTATCTACAAATAATCCTGATCCTATAATTGGAGAATCACCCACACGTCCTCCAAGTTTATATGCTAAGCCACTCGTTGTACACGCCCCAGAAATATCACCATTTTTATCAATGGCGAGCATTCCTATAGTGTCGTGGTTTTCTATGTTTATAATGGGTTTATATTTGGCTTCAACTTTCCATTTCTCCCAAGCTTTTTTTGAAGCGTCGGTTAATAAATCTTCGGGTTGAAACCCTTTTGAAATAGCAAATTGTTTGGCACCTTCACCAGCGAGCATAACATGTGGAGTGTCTTCCATCACTTTTCTAGCCACAGAAACAGCATGTGTAATATTTTGAAGATAAACTACCGAACCGCAATCACCATGTTTATTCATAATACACGCATCTAATGTGACATTTCCATCTCTATCAGGTAAGCCTCCTTTTCCAACTGATTGTCCTTTTTCGTTGGCTTCTTCAATTCTACAGCCTTGTTCTACGGCATCTAAAGCATTTCCACCAGCTTGTAAAACGGCCATAGCTTTTGCTGTTGCATTTTTAACATGCCAAGTCGCAACAACTAATGGTAATCCAAACAAGTCATTGAGAGCTTTCTTTTGTTGTTCCGTTGCTTTTTCAGAAACGGATTCATCACAACTAGTCAATGAATTTCCTACGGCGAAACCTACTCCAGTTAAAGATGCTGCTTTTATAAATTTTCTACGTTTCATGATGTGCTATATAATTTTGATAATGTCAATCTCCTTAATAATCTATATGTACTTACCAAAAGAGTAATGCATATAAATGATGCGATTCTAGGAATAATGAAAGAACTCTAGTTAATAAAATCGTTTTATGACTATCATTTTTTAATTCGCAATGGCAACATTCTTCCGACCGTTTTTATAGCCATACCAAAGAAGGCAAATTGTACCATTCCGGCTTGAAAGTAAGACAACGTAAATAGTTCTCTAAGTCGCGGAATTAAAGAATCGACCAAAACTGTTATAAAGCCCCAAAGGAAGAATAAGGTGGTTAGTAAAATAAATGAGGAACGATAGGATTTTTGTTCATTCATAATTTGTTTAGTTATAGCTGGTAGAGATTATTGTTTTGTTAAGCGTTTCAAGTTTTAATAAGCTGATAAATCTAATAGATTATTGTTAAATTATTGGACTTTCATCCACAAAAATCGAACTTTTTACCTGTAAATGATAATCCGAGTGCCATTCTGGAACTTTCATCAGTTTCTTTGCCACAATTATGACCTACGTATAACTTGTTTTCGGGTTTTTGACGATATATTAGGAACTACTTATTGGTAATAATTGATAACAATTGATACGATATTATGCTCAAGCTTTAACACTTTAATAAGATAAGTGGCTCGTTATTAACTTTAAATTTGTAAACTCAAAGACACAACATGATTCGCTGGATACTATTTGCCATTTTATTTATCATAGTTACCATTTATGGTTTTCAAGCTATAAGAACAGTAACCAAACAAACTTGGGTGTACTACGTATTTTTTATTATAGCCATTGTTGTTGTGGGTAATTTTATCTTTCAGTTTACAACAGCAAGTGAAGGTCGTGTTTTAACAACGGCAAAAAGTTTTGCCTTTGGGTTTATATTGGCATTTATGGCTTTTAACTTGGTCTTGTTGCCATTTTTAATTGGTGAAGATATTATTAGAGGCATTATTAGTCTGTACGATAAATTTGTGACTAAAAATGATACATTTTATTTACCATCGCGCCGAAAATTTATAAGTCAATTAGCTTTGGGTGTTGCGGCAATACCGTTGTCTTCATTGCTTTATGGTATGTTTAAAGGGAAATACGATTTTAGAGTTCTTAATTATACTTTACATTTTGAAGATTTACCTGAAGCCTTTGATGGTTATAGAATAACTCAAATTAGTGATATACATTCGGGTAGTTTTGATAATCGTGAAAAGATTGAATACGCTGTAGATTTAATAAACGAACAAGCGTCTGATGTATTATTATTTACAGGTGATATGGTGAATAATAAGGCTTCAGAAATGTTGCCATGGATGGATACCTTTGGACGATTGAAAGCGAAAGATGGTAAGTTTTCTGTTTTAGGAAATCATGATTATGGAGATTATGTCGACTGGCAATCGTCTGAAGACAAAGCAAAAAATCTTGAAGATTTAAAAACGATTCAAAGCGATATAGGTTTCGATTTATTGCTAAATGAAAGTCGTTATTTAGAAAAAGATGGCCAACGATTAGCTTTAGTTGGTGTTGAAAATTGGGGAAAAGGAGGATTTAAAAAAGCTGGAGATTTAGAAAAGGCTTCTGCAGCTATAGAAGCTGATGATTTTAAAATATTAATGACACACGATCCAAGCCATTGGGAAGCAAAAGTGCTGAATGATCCGTATCACTATCATTTAACGTTGAGTGGGCACACACATGGTATGCAATTTGGGATTGAAATTCCGGGTTGGATAAAATGGAGTCCTGCAAAATGGAGATACAAGCAATGGGCAGGTATTTATACGGAGTTAGATCAGCATATCAATGTCAATAGAGGTTTTGGCTATTTAGGCTATCCAGGTCGTGTTGGTATTTGGCCAGAAATCACAGTGATTGAACTCAAAAAGGGGGCGAAAAGTGTGTAATTGTAAAGAATTGCTTATTTTTATGATATGAGTATCTAATTGGTAATGAATTACTATTTTTAGTATTTACAAATTTAACTACTTATACATTTGACTAAAACAATAACGTATGTCAAAATTTGGGGAATTAATAGATGTTGAAATTCCAGTGCTTCTGGATTTTTATACGGAAAAAGACAATCAATCTACAGCAATGCATCCTATACTTAGAGATGTTGCGGCTGCTTTAGGCGATAAAGCAAAAGTGATTAAAATTGATGTAGAAAAAAATAAGGAACTTGCAGAGGCTTTGCGCGTGAAGGGTTTACCAACCTTAATCATCTACAAAAATGGTGAAATGAAATGGCGTCATAGTGGAGAACAAGATGCTAATACGTTAATTGGTATTATTCAAGAGTACGTTTAAAATTTCTGCGAAAGCAGGAATCTCATCCTACGGATAATAGTATTTTGTATTTTTCTGAGTTTCTTATCAGCTAGTTACAATTAAGTCTTTTTTCTTGATTCTATAAGCGAAGCGGTCTTATGTCTCTAAACGGACGACAATGTTTTAAACTCAAAACCGCTTTCACTATAATACTCTAAAACTTTAGGAAGTGCATATTTTAAGTTTCGTGATGCTTTTACACTATCATGAAATACAATAATACTGCCTTCTTTAGCCGCTGAAAGGACATTTTTAAGACAGGTTGCTTCAGTAACTGATACATCCCAATCGTAAGACAAAACATCCCATAAAATAATGTTGTAACCTAAGTTTTGAAGTTGTTTGCTCTGCTTAGTTTTAAACTTCCCGTAAGGTGGGCGGAACATTTTTAAATTAGAATTGTTTCCATAGACACTTTGACTCTGCTCAGTGTGATAATTTTGGATTCTGGAATTTATTAATTTTTGAGTTTTGATGACATCATCAAGGTAATCCTTTGTTTTATGTTTCCAGCCTTTTAAGTGGTTGTAGGTGTGGTTGCCAACAGTATGACCTTCAGTAATAATATTCTGAAAAATCTCTGGGTGTTTTTCAATATTGTTTCCTATACAAAAAAAGGTAGCTTTTGCATTGTAAGCTTTTAAGGTTGCAAGTACCCAATCTGTAATTTCTGGAGTTGGACCATCATCAAAAGTTAAATAGAGTTCTTTGTTTTTAGTAGCGATATTCCAGATAAAATTTGGGAACAATGTTTTAACAAAGCCTGGTGTTTTAGCTGGAATAATCTGCATACTAATTTTCTGGAGCTAATAAATCTATCGTGTCCTTTGTAGTTTCTTGAAGGTCTAAATCAGCTGGAATTTCTGGTAACTCCTCGTCATTATAACGACTCATAAGTTTATCAAACAAGCTTAAATAACTATTAAAGGTCTTTGTTTCTTGTAAGGCGAACTCTTCGTCATTGTATATGATTAATATATCAATTAAAGCTCTGTAACGTTGTATGTCTAAGTAAATATCTTCACCGACCATACGTTCTTGGTTTTCTATTGATAAACCACTATAATACACTAAGTTTTCTTGGTATTTCTTAGCGACATCTTTATATAAAGCGCGTCCTTTTTCAACATTTCCTATTTGGTAATATGCGCTTACATAAGGCTCTAATAAGGAATAGAAACCAAACTTATCTACCGGCATTTTTTCCATGGCGATATCAGCTATTTCTTCAGCTTCGCTTAATTTATCTTCATTGATTAGAGCTTCAATTAAGCGTGCTAAATTTCCTCTATAGGTAATACCATTTCGTCGCGTTTCAATGTCGTAGTACATCTCTTCTCCACTGCCTCCCCATTTCCAGTTTTTTACCATGTCGTACATTAAATCAGAATCGACACGTCCCATATCATAAGGGTTAGCTTTATCTACAGGCGTTTTAATAGGTACGAGCTTGTAGCACATACCGTCGAGTTGTAAATAGTCTTTTAGCCAAATATAATCTTCTGCACCAAACGCTCCTCCTGTAAAATAAATAGGACGTTCCCAATTATTATTAGCAATAATGTCTAACATTAACAGGCGATTTTTATAAAGATAGCTGCCTTCAATTTGAGTGAATAGGTAGTCTTCTATTTTATCGGCATCTTTTGGTTTAACAATACCTTTCTCTAAAACCACGTCTTTATTTACAGGAATACTAATATTGCGCGATGGGAAATAATTAGAATTCAATAAATGTTTAGGGTATTGACTTGGATCATCTCCTTGTCTTTCGACAATGAACTTAAATTTTGTACGTGCTTCTTCACTCGAGACAAAATCCATAAAATCTTTAATAGGGATTGTGTCATTAGTGATTTCTCGTCTAATAATCACATCTCTTGTGCCTCCGCGATATTGATTGTGCGTTAACTGAGACGGAATAGGGTCACTTTCATATGCCTTACGCTTCATTTGGTCAATGTACCAATCCGTTTGAAATAAACTGGTATTTACCACCCGAACGTCTGTGCGCACGCCTTCAATTTCTTGTAAGTACCAAAGCGGGAAGGTGTCATTATCTCCAATAGTAAACAGAATAGCGTTAGGAGCACAAGACTCTAAATATTTGCGTGCCATAGATTCGGTAGTGTATTTACCAGAACGATCATGGTCATCCCAATTATTTGCAGCTAAAACACCAGGTACAATAATAATACAAGCCACTGTAATAGCAGGTGCTAAAAATTTAGTTGTTAATCGCGACTTTAATAGATCATAAATGGCGTATACTCCAAAGCCAATCCAAATGGAAAACACATAGAATGACCCTACAACGGAATAATCTCGTTCTCTTGGTTCAAATGGTCTTACGTTAGTATAAAACTGAATGGCTAAACCGGTCAGTAAAAAGAACACGAGTAACACCCAAAACCGTTTTAAATCGGAATACATTAAGAAAAAGAAACCAACTAAACCTAGTATTAAAGGTAAGAAGTAATACGTGTTTCTGGCTTTGTTTTCAAGAACATCTGTTGGCAGATTGTCTTGAGACACACCTAAATGAAGTTCGTCTATAACATTTATACCAGAAATCCAATTTCCATTTTTGTGCGTGTAACGTCCCTGAATATCATCTTGTCGCCCTGTGAAATTCCACATAAAATAACGCCAATACATGTAACCAAATTGGTATTGAAACATGTACATAATATTATCCATGAAGGTCGGTTTTTCAATAATTAAATACTGTTGTCCGTATTGTCTTAAGAATTGATTATAACCATTATAATCTATTTCACCATTAGCAACACGCATTTTAAAATCGTTAACTAACTGATCGAATTGTTGTTTTTCACCAAGTGCATATTGCGCAGCTTGTTCTTCTGTTAATCCAGCGTTCATCGCTTCGTTATACGCACGGGTTTGTAGGTTCGGGTTTACTTTAAAATCAATTAAACCTGTAAACATCATGTAGTTTTCAGCATGATCAGCGCTCCACATTCTCGGTAATATAGACGCATGTTCGTGGTTGTAGTTCTGTTTACTCTTTTCCCAATCGTTTATAATTACATATTTCCCGGTTTCATAATCACGCTCATAATTCTTTTTGTCATCTATAAAAGGCTCGTCTTTATCTGCACCAGAATACACTTCTGTAAAAAATGGCCCATAAAATAAGTGTGTTTCAGGATATTGTTCTAAGTTGTAATAAGCTAAAAGCTCTCTAGCATCCGAAGGGTTATTTTCGTTAATAACGACATTAGCATTGGCACGAATAGGAAGCATCATCCAAGACGAAAACCCAATAAAAATAAACATAAGACATAACACTAAGGTGTTGGTGTGTTTCATGTCTTTTTTTCGCGTGTAGTTAAGTCCGAAATAAAATAAGGCAATCACCATTATGCCAGTAATAATTGTACCAGAGTTAAATGGAAGACCTATTGAGTTTACAAAAAACACTTCTAAATTACCAAACAACTCTAAGGTTGACGGTAAAAGTAATTTGAAAATAAAAAGTAAAATTGCGGCTGAAGCAATATTTGCTATGATAAAGTTCTTTACCGTAATTGTTTTATAGTTTTTAAAATAATAAAGGAGTCCAATCGCAGGAATGGTTAATAATCCCATAAAGTGAACACCAAAAGATAAGCCAATAACAAAAGCAATGAGGATTAACCAACGGTTACCTCGTGGCTCATTCATATCGCGTTCCCAACGTAAGCCTAAAAAGAACAAAACAGCCATAATAAGTGTCGCCATGGCATACACTTCCGTTTCTACTGCATTAAACCAAAACGAATCTGTAAACGTAAATGCTAAACTACCAACTAAAGCACTTCCTAAAATAGCATAGGCTTTACTGGTATCTTTGTCTTCATTATACTTGGTTAATTTTACAAGCAAAAGGCTAATAGTCCAAAACATAAATAGAATGGTGAATGCACTTGCCACACCACTCATCATGTTCATAATGGCTCCGATTTGTGAAGGTTCTAAAGCAAAAGTTGAGAAAAATGCTCCTAGCATTTGAAATAAAGGAGCTCCAGGCGGGTGACCAACTTGTAATTTAGATGAGGTTAAAATATACTCACCAGCGTCCCAAAAACTAACGGTTGGTTCTATAGTAAGTCCGTATACGACTACAGCAACGGTAAAAACAGACCATCCTAGGATGTTGTTCCACTTTTTAAAGTTAAAATCTTTCATGAAAACTTAGCTTTTTAATGCTCGCGAATTTACTAATTAATACCTAAAAGCCTACATTTTTAAGTTAACGTTAAGTATTTTAAATTATTTTCTCATTTTTATTTGTCAAAGTAAAACTTTGTATTAAATTTGCACCCTCAATTTGAGAGATTGGCCTATGGTGTAACTGGCTAACACATCTGTTTTTGGTACAGAAGAGTCTAGGTTCGAAACCTAGTAGGCCAACCAAAATTTAAATCCTAATTCAGAAATGAGTTAGGATTTTTTGTTTTAGCAAGGTTTTTTTAGGTTGAGGAGTTTATGCTGAGCCTAGTCGAAGTAAAACCTTAGTAGACTAACAAAAGAAAAAAATCCTAATCAGTTTTGATTGGGGTTTTTTCATTTACTGAAGGTTGCAAACCTCTCTTTCTTATGATTTTAAAGCGAGTCTAGATTCTAAAAGCGAAGCGGTCTTGATTCTTAACTCTATTTTATATCTTAAACGTAATCACTGGTCGTTTGGCATGATTTACTAAATCTTCACTAATGCTACCATTAAAGAAATGCGCAATACCTTGTCTGCCATGTGTACTAATACCAATTAAATCGGCATCTAAATCTTTAGAGATATTTAAAATACCTTGTTCTACAGTATGGTCATTATGTATAGTAATGGTGTAGTTATCAAACGCTTCTCCGGAAATAAAATCAGTAACTCTTGTCTTTGCTTCATAAGACGTCATAAAGTTGCTAGATGTAATTACCAAAACTAAATGGATTTTAGAATCGAATGCTTGTGCAAATTTTACAGCTTGTTTATAGGTCTCTTTATTGTCGTTATTAAAGTCCGAAGCAAATACAAAGTCTGAGACTTTAAAGCTTTGATGTTCATTTTTTATGACTAATACTGGTACTTCAGAAGAGCGTACCACTTTTTCAGCATTAGAACCTACAAACATTTCTTTAAGACCTGTAGCTCCATGAGAACCCATAACAATTAAATCTATATTAAACTCTTTACAAGAATCATTAATTTCATTAAACGTTATGTCTGCCTTAACCGTTTCATGAACTGTAATATTTTCTAAATAGTCTTGTGCCATTAGATTTTCAAACCTTTTTCGGGCCAAATTCATAAAAAATAAAGTTTCTGGAATGTCGCTTTGAGCATGAGCAGGATCTTTATGTTGCATTGGAATTTCCATCATATGCAATAAATAAATTTCAGAATTATGAGTTCTAGCAAGCATAGCAGCTACTTTTAAAGCATTTTCTGCTTGCTCTGAAAAATCTGTTGGTACTAATATTCTATTCATATTTATTGTATTTATTGGTTAGAGATAGTCTTTCTAAATTTAAGAAAATAAATCCATATTACATCGCTTGGGTTAATTAATATAAATATCGTATATTTGCACCGTTATTTACTAAAAATGAATAAGCGAGAGGACGAAAAGTCCTCTCTTTTTATATCAAGAAATGTTTAAGAAAATAGTAGAAGACTTATTACAAACGGCTTTAACGGAAAGAGAAGATCTATTCTTAATAGACTTTACCTTGTCTGGAGATAATGCTATAAAAATAGTCATAGATGGTGATAATGGTGTTTTGGTAGAGGACTGTATGTTTGTAAGTAGAGCCATTGAACACAATATCGATAGAGAAGAACACGATTTTTCTCTAGAAGTTTTGTCATCTGGTGCAGCAACTCCATTAATTTTGCCAAGACAGTACAATAAACATGTGGGCAGAAGTTTAGAGGTTAAGACTTTAGATCATCAAGAATTAACTGGAGAACTCACAGAGGTAAACGAAAACGGTGTGGTTTTAAACTGGAAAGCAAGAGAGCCAAAACCCGTTGGAAAGGGAAAAGTAACAGTAACTAAAATAGCAACTATTGCTTTCGATAATATTAAAGAAGCAAAAGTTAAAATAAAATTTTAATTCATATCAATTATGGAAAATGTAGCGTTAATTGAGTCATTTTCAGAATTTAAAGACGACAAATTAATAGATAGAGTTACGCTAATGGCGATTCTTGAGGATGTATTACGTAATGCATTGAAGAAGAAGTATGGTGATGACGATAACTTTGATATCATTATTAATCCTGATAAAGGGGATTTAGAAATCTGGAGAAACCGTATCGTTGTTGCAGATGGTGAAGTAGAAGAACCTAACCAAGAAATCGCTTTATCAGAAGCTCAGAAAATAGAACCAGATTTTGAAGTTGGTGAAGACGTTGCAGAAGAAGTAAAGTTAATTGATCTTGGAAGACGTTCTATTCTTGCTTTAAGACAGAACTTAATTTCTAAGATTCACGAACACGATAATACTAACATCTACAAGCACTTTAAAGAACTTGAAGGTGAAATTTATACCGCAGAAGTACATCATATTCGTCACAGAGCAATTATTTTGTTAGATGACGATGGCAATGAAATTATACTTCCAAAAGACAAACAAATTCCTTCAGATTTCTTTAGAAAAGGAGAAAATGTAAGAGGAATTATTGAAAGTGTTGAATTAAAAGGAAGTAAGCCGGCAATTATAATGTCTAGAACCGCCCCTATATTTCTTGAGAAATTATTTGAACAAGAAATACCAGAAGTATTCGATGGTTTAATTACGGTTAAAAAAGTAGTGCGTATTCCTGGTGAAAAAGCTAAAGTAGCTGTAGATTCTTATGATGATAGAATTGATCCGGTAGGAGCATGTGTTGGTATGAAAGGATCTAGAATTCACGGTATTGTTCGTGAATTAGGAAATGAAAATATTGATGTTATTAATTATACTAATAACATTCAACTTTTTGTAACAAGAGCATTAAGTCCTGCAAGAGTAACATCTTTAAAATTAGATGAAGAAAATATGCGTGCAGAAGTGTTGCTAAAACCAGAAGAGGTTTCTAAAGCTATTGGTAGAGGTGGTCACAACATACGTTTAGCAGGTCAGTTAACAGGTTACGAAATAGACGTATTTAGAGAAGGTGCAGAAGAAGATGTAGAATTAAAAGAGTTCTCTGATGAAATTGAAGATTGGGTAATTTCTGAATTTAGTAAAGCTGGATTAGATACTGCAAAAAGCATTTTAGAGCAAGATGTAGATGATTTAGTGAAGCGTACGGATTTAGAAGAGGAAACGATCTTAGATGTCATTAGAATTCTAAGAGAAGAATTTGAAGAATAACATCAAATTAACTTTAAAATGAATAGCATAAATTCATTTTAAGTTGAATTGATTTCATATTAATTTTAATTTAAAATTAATATATAATATATTTAAGTATTTTAAAGCAGTTTATGGCTCAAACAACAAGATTAAACAAAGTATTAAGGGAATTAAACATCTCAATAGATCGTGCTGTGGATTTTTTAGAATCCAAAGGCATCGAAATTGAGAAAAGTCCTAATACTAAAATTTCGGCAGAGGTTTATAACACGCTTTCTGATGAATTTCAGACAGATGCATCAAAACGTGAAAAAGCTCAAGAAGTAAGTGAAGCAAAACTTAAAGAAAAAGAAGAGCTTCGCGAACAGAGAGAACGCGAAATTGAAGAAAAGCAAAAGCAAAAAGCTGAACGAGAATCAGTGGTTAAAGCTAAAGCTGAGTTAAGTGGCCCAAAACAAGTTGGTAAAATTGACTTAGATAAGAAAGCTAAAGCTGAAGAAAAGGAAGATTCTGAAATTCCTGAAACTAAGGAAGCTCCTAAAGCAACTAAGGCAACGCCTAAAGCTGAAAAGCCTGAGAAATCAACTGAAAAACCTAAAGAGGAGCCTAAGAAGGTAGAAAAGACTGAAAAGACTGAAAAGGTTGAAAAGGTTGAAAAAGCTGAGAAAGTTGAAAAACCAGTAGAGGCTAAAACAGTTGAAAAGGAGGTTAAGGCTAAAGATGTAGAAAAGTCAGAACCTAAAGTTGATTCTAAAAAAGAAGCCCCTAAAAAAGAAGAAGAAAAAACATCTACAGGGCCTGCAGAAGAAACGTTAAAGACGCAGTATAAAAAGCTTTCTGGACCAAATATTACAGGTAAAAAAATTGATTTATCTCAATTTAACAAGCCTAAAAAGAAGAAAGACGATAAGGCAAAAAGTACAGGTGATTCTAATAAACGTAAACGACGTAGAATTAGTAAAACTGGAAATGATACCTCAAATAAATCAAGGTTTGATAATAAAAGAGGTGGTCAAAAAGGTCGAGGAAATTCTAGACCTAAAGTGGTTAAAGAAGAACCTAGTGAAGAAGATGTACAAAAGCAAATCCGCGAAACTTTAGAAAAGCTTCAAGGAAAATCAAATAAAGGTAAAGGAGCAAAATACCGTAGAGATAAAAGAGATCAACACCGTCAACAAACGGAAATCGATCAAGAAATTGCAGCAGCAGAAAGTAAAACATTAAAGGTTACTGAGTTTGTAACTGTAAGTGAAATGGCTACAATGATGGAAGTTGGAGTAACACAAGTTATTTCAGCGTGTATGTCTTTAGGTATGATGGTAACCATGAACCAAAGATTAGATGCAGAAACCTTAACCATTGTTGCAGAAGAATTTGGTTTCGATGTTGAATTTATCAAAGCAGATATCGAAGAATCAATAAAGGTTGTTGAAGATGATCCAAAAGATTTAATAGAAAGAGCTCCTATCGTTACCGTTATGGGTCACGTAGATCATGGTAAAACATCGCTTTTAGATTATATACGTAAAGAAAATGTAATTGCAGGTGAGTCTGGTGGTATTACACAGCACATTGGTGCTTATGGAGTACAATTAGAAAACGGGCAAAAAATAGCCTTCTTAGATACACCAGGTCACGAAGCCTTTACGGCAATGCGTGCACGTGGTGCTCAGGTAACTGATATCGCTATTATTGTTGTTGCAGCAGATGATGCTATAATGCCTCAAACAAAAGAAGCTATTTCTCATGCGCAAGCAGCAGGAGTACCAATTGTATTTGCAATTAACAAAATAGATAAGCCAGGTGCTAATCCTGAAAAAGTGAAAGAACAATTAGCACAAATGAATCTCTTAGTAGAGGATTGGGGAGGTAAAATTCAATCTCACGATATTTCTGCTAAAATGGGAACTGGTGTTAAAGAATTATTAGAAAAAGTATTGCTAGAAGCAGAATTGTTAGAGCTTAAAGCGAATCCTAATAAGATTGCTAGTGGTACTGTAGTAGAAGCTTACTTAGATAAAGGTAGAGGATATGTGTCAACAATCTTAGTACAAGCAGGTACATTGCGCGTTGGTGATTATGTTTTAGCAGGTAAGAATAGTGGTAAAGTTAAAGCCATGCAAGATGAACGGGGTAACGATGTTGAAGAAGCTGGTCCAGCAACTCCTGTATCAATTCTAGGTTTAGATGGTGCGCCACAGGCAGGTGATAAGTTCAATGTCTTTGAAGATGAAAGAGAAGCGAAACAAATTGCTACAAAACGTACGCAGTTACAACGAGAGCAATCTGTAAGAACACAACGTCATATCACACTTGATGAAATTGGAAGACGTATTGCACTTGGTGATTTCCAAGAATTAAATATTATTCTTAAAGGTGATGTTGATGGTTCTGTTGAAGCTTTAACAGATTCATTCCAGAAGTTATCTACTGAAGAAATTCAAGTTAATATTATACATAAAGGAGTTGGTGCCATTACAGAAAGTGATGTGTTGTTAGCAACAGCGTCTGATGCGATTATCGTCGGCTTTAATGTGCGTCCTGTAGGAAATGCAAGAATGATTGCAGATAAAGAGGAAATCGATATCAGAACATACTCAATTATCTATGCAGCGATAAACGATCTTAAAGACGCTATGGAAGGTATGTTATCTCCAGAAGTTAAAGAGGAAGTTACAGGTACTGCAGAAATTAGAGAAATATTTAAAGTCTCTAAAGTTGGTAACATTGCTGGTTGTATGGTAATGAATGGTAAGATCTTTAGAAATTCTGGTATCCGCATCATTAGAGATGGTGTTGTAGTTCACACAGGATCGTTAGAAGCTCTAAAACGCTTTAAAGATGATGTTAAGGAAGTATCTAAAGGATATGATTGTGGTATGCAAATTAAAGGCTATAACGACATCGCTGTAGGTGATGTTATAGAAGCATTCCAAGAAGTAGAAGTAAAGAAAAAGTTGAAATAGCAACTTTAAAAACTGATAGAAATAAAAAAACCGACAATCAATTGTCGGTTTTTTTTATGGGATAAAATGAAATGCGTTTTTAATCTGTTTTTGGTTGAAGTATGTTAGCATACATATAGTTTTCTTTAATTTTAACTAACGCGCGATCCGCTTCAAGTCTAGTGGCGAAATTCCCTACCCATACCTTGTAGTTTGGAGTGTTCCAGATAATTTCTGTAGGCCATTCGTTATAGGTGTTTAAGAAGTTTGTTTTCTCGCGCTGCGCCTTATCAATGTCGTTACTTTGGTACACTTGAATTTTATAAACCTTTGAGGTTTTTACATCTTTTTTAAATTCAAGTAGCTTATCTATATCACTATCTTGACTGATATTAACAACCCCTTGTTGTGCGTGTAACGAAAATGTTAGGCCTAAACCTAAAGCTAATAGTGCTAAATTTTTATTTTTTATTTTCATAAGTTCAAATTATTATGGCAAAGGTAAAGCATTCAAATTAACATGTACAATTATTTTTTATTGACATTTTAATTGTAATCAATTGCGCTTCAAGCGCTCGATATATAAGTAACGAATATTCGCATAAAAAATTCTAAAAATGTTATTTAGAATAAGTATAAATTATCTATTAACACTTCTCTAAGATTTTCAAAATCGACTTTAAATGTTACTTTTGCCAGAGTTTTTATAACGTCTTTTTTTACTATTTTTAATGAAAAAATCGTACCAAAGTTTAGAAGATAATCCAACTTATAATATGAAACAGGTGATTTACTGTAGTTTAACCTCGAAGATGTTTAATCTTTGTCTTGTTCTATTGCTTTCTTTTTCAACAGCCCTTGCGGCTCAAGAAGGTGACCCAGTAAAAGGGAAATCACTGTATAACACTAATTGTGCAGCTTGTCATAGATTAGATAAGCCACTTACGGGTCCGGCTTTACGTGGTGTTGAAGCCCGTTTAATGGATGAGCAAGGTTTAGGTCGAGATTGGCTTCAAGCATGGATTAGAAATAGTGCAGGTGTAATTAGTTCTGGTGATTCGTATGCTAACAAAGTATTTGCAGAATGGAACAACGTTCCAATGACACCGTTCCCACAATTAAGTGATCAAGATATTTCTGATATTTTAGCGTATACGGCTGAACCAAAACCAGAGCCTGTTGTTGTGGAAGGTAGTGTTGAGGGAGCTCCTGTTCAATCAGGCGGAATATCTAACGACATAATTCTTGGAGCACTTGCTTTATTATTCGGATTGTTAGCTGTTGCACTTGTCTTAGTAAATCGTACATTAAATCGTTTTGCTGAAGCTAAAGATATCGCTGTTGTGGCAGAGCGTGAAAAAAGCACACCGTTATGGAAAGCTTTTGCTCAAAACCAATTTTTGGTATTAGTTACTGCAATCGTATTTTTACTAGCAGCTGGTTACTTTGTGTATGGCTTCTTTATGCAAGTGGGTGTAGATCAAGGTTACGAACCAGTACAGCCAATTCACTACTCACATAGAATTCATGCTGGAGATAATGGCATCGATTGTAAGTTTTGTCACTCTTCTGCTAGAGTGAGTAAAACCTCTGGTATTCCTTCGTTGAATGTATGTATGAATTGTCATAAGTCAATTTCAGAAGTGTCTGCTGATACTCATGCAGAAGGTATGAATGAATACGGAGTAGATTACAATAAAGAAATTCAAAAATTATACGATGCTGTTGGTTGGGATGGTACAGGTTATACTGGTGAAGCAAAACCTGTAAAATGGATTCGTATTCATAACTTACCAGACTTTGCTTACTTTAATCACTCACAGCACGTAGAAGTAGGTGGTATTGAGTGTCAAACGTGTCATGGTCCTGTTGAAGAAATGGAAATTATGTATCAGCATGAGCCATTAACTATGGGATGGTGTATTAACTGTCACAGAGAAACTAACGTAAAAGTTAAGGATAACGAATATTACACTAAAATTCACGAAGAACTTTCTAAAAAGTATGGTGTTGAGGAATTGACAGTCGCACAAATGGGTGGTTTAGAATGTGGTAAGTGTCACTATTAAAAACGCGTTAGCGTGATTGTGTCAAGAAGCACAAAAGAAGAGAATTAAATTTAAAGGAATTAAATATTTAGATTGAATTGATTGAAGTTTTAAGACTTTAATATTAAATTCTAAAATCGAAAATTATAAATAAACACTATGTCATCAAACAAGAAATACTGGAAAAGTGTTGAAGAGCTAAACGAAAATAGCTCTATTGTTGAGGCGCTTCAACAAAATGAATTTGTGGAAGAGATTCCTACAGACGATTTTTTGGGAGATAAAGAGTCTTTAGAGTCTTCATCTACATCGCGTCGTGATTTCTTAAAATACGTTGGTTTTAGTACAGCAGCAGCTTCTTTGGCTGCCTGTGAAGGACCTGTGATTAAATCCATTCCTTATATAGTACAGCCAACTGAGATTGTTCCAGGTGTTGCTAACTATTATGCAACGACAATTGCAGATGGTTTTGATTTTACAAGTGTTTTAGTTAAGACAAGAGAAGGTCGACCAATTAAAATTGAAAACAACTTAGATGCTGCATCAAATGGTGTTGCCAACGCTAGAGTTAATGCTTCAGTTTTAGGATTGTACGATAACCTAAGAGTAAAGTCACCTATGAAAGGAGATTCAAAAATCTCTTGGGAAACTTTTATGTCTGAGACAACTTCAAAATTAAATGGACTAAACGGTAAGCCAATTGTATTGTTAACGCAATCTATGCCGAGTCCATCAACTAATAAATTAATTGCAGAGTTTAAAGCAAAATTTGGCAACGTAAGTCACGTGTCTTATGATGCAGTTTCAGAGTCTGCAACTTTAGATGCCTACCAAGCAAAGTATGGCACAAGAGGAATGGCTAATTACGATTTCTCTAAAGCAATGACTATTGTGTCGGTTGGTGCTGATTTTCTTGGAGACTGGCAAGGCGGAGGATTTGAATCTGCTTATGCTAAAAAGCGTATTCCAGAGAATGGAAAAATGTCGAGACATATTCAATTTGAATCTAATATGTCTTTATCTGGTGCAAATGCAGATAAGCGTGTGTCATTAACGCCAAGCCAACAAAAACTAGCACTTGCTAAACTTTATAGTTATGTAACAGGTGTAGCATTGCCAGGATCTTTGCCAGAAGCTTTAGATAAAGCGGTGAAAGATGCAGCAAAAGAATTAAGTAAAGCTGGTAGTAATGGTGTTGTGGTTTCTGGTATACAGGATGTGAATGCACAAACGACAGTTTTAGAGATCAATGAGCACTTAAGAAGTAAAGCTTTTGATCCTAAAACAACGATTAAAATTAGACAAGGGAGTAATAAAGCAGTTACACAATTAGTAGCTGATATGAAAGCTGGTAAAATTGGTGCCATCATTATGAATGGTGTTAACCCAATGTATACGTTACCAAACGCTTCAGACTTTAAAGAAGGATTAGCAAAAACAGAGTTGTCAGTTGCGTTTTCAATGAAGCAAGATGAAACATCAACAAACTGTGAATATATTGCTGCCACTCCACACAATTTAGAGTCTTGGGGAGATTTCGAATTCAAAACTGGTCATTATTCAATGATGCAGCCTACAATTCGTCCGTTGTTTGATACCAAGCAATTTCAAGACGTATTAATGGCCTGGACAGAAACGTCTGGGACGTATAGAGATTATATTAAATCTGTTTGGACGGCGGGTATTTTAAATGGTTCTTCATTTAATAAAGCAGTTCAAGATGGTGTTTTTGTAACCGGTTCATCAGGATTTGGTGCAAATGGATCATCAACTACAACAACGACGTCATCAGAATTACAAGACAAAAAGGATAGAACCTTTTTAGGTGGAGTAATACATGATGTAGCTGTCGGTGTTGGTATTAAGGACGAAGATAAAGACGTCTATAAAACGACGACAACTACAACTACTGTAAACAATGGTAATACCTTAGATACGTCAGCTGTCTTAACTGGCGGTACAGCAGCAAGAGCTTTAGCAGCTTCTGCAAAAGAAGGTAAGTTAGAATTGTCACTCTATACTAAAACAGGTATGGGAGATGGACAACAAGCTAACAATCCATGGTTACAAGAATTTCCAGATCCTATAACAAGAGCAACTTGGGATAACTATATTACATTATCGCAAGCAGACGCTAAAGCATACGATTTAATTAATGAGAATGTTGCTAATGGTGGTCTTAATGGAAGTTATGTAGATGTTACCGTAAATGGTGTTACAGTTCCTAAAGTGCCAGTTTTAATTCAACCAGGACAAGCTAAAGGTTCTGTTGGTTTAGCATTTGGTTACGGAAGAACGTCTAAAGCCCTTAAAGAGGAAATGAAAACGGGTGTGAATGCATACCCACTTTATCAAGATTTCAATGCCGTACAGGAGGTAACGATTAGTAAAGTTGCTGGAGAGCACGAATTTGCTTGTGTACAATTGCATAATACTTTAATGGGGCGTGGTGATATCATCAAAGAAACAACCCTAGAGGTATTTAATACAAAAGATAAGAAACACTGGAATGCCGTTCCAGAAGTTTCACTTAATCATATTTCAACTCCTGTATCATCTCCAGATGTAGATTTATGGGATGAGTTTGATCGTTCTATTGGTCATCATTTTAACTTATCTATCGACTTAAACGCTTGTACAGGTTGTGGAGCATGTGTAATTGCATGTCATGCCGAAAACAACGTACCAGTCGTTGGTAAATCTGAAATGAGACGTAGTAGAGATATGCACTGGTTGCGTATTGATCGTTATTATTCATCTGAAGATACCTTTAAAGATGACTTAGATAAGAAAAATAATATTTCTGGTTTAGGTAGTTCTTTAAGTGAATTTGGTGAGTTAGAAGATCCTGCAGATAATCCTCAAGTTGTTTTTCAACCTGTAATGTGTCAGCATTGTAATCATGCACCTTGTGAAACAGTTTGTCCTGTTGCTGCAACAGTACATGGTCGTCAAGGTCAAAACCAAATGGCTTATAACCGTTGTGTAGGTACACGTTATTGTGCAAACAACTGTCCGTACAAAGTTCGTCGTTTCAATTGGTTCTTATACAACAAGAATGATGAATTTGATTATTACATGAATGACGATTTAGGCCGTATGGTATTAAATCCAGATGTTGTAGTGAGATCTCGTGGTGTAATGGAAAAATGTTCTATGTGTATTCAAAAAACACAAAAAACAATTCTAGATGCTAAACGCGATGGTAGAGCAATTAAAGATGGTGAATTTGAAACAGCATGTTCAGCAGCTTGTGGAAATGGTGCAATGATATTTGGTGATGTTAATGATAAAGACAGTAAAATATCAGCATTAAAAGAAGATGACCGTATGTATCATATGTTAGAATACGTAGGTACAAAACCTAATGTAATTTATCAAACAAAGGTTAGAAACTCATAGAAAGTTGAAAGTCTGAAGTTGGAATTTTAAGTCAATTTGGTTTCAATTTCATAATAATAGAATAATTAAAGAAACAAGTATATAATTATGGCGTCTCATTACGAAGCACCTATTAGAAGACCTTTAGTAACTGGCGAGAAATCGTATCACGATGTTACATTAGATGTAGCAAGACCAGTAGAAGGCAAAGCCAACAAAGCATGGTGGATTGTTTTCAGTATTTCTTTGGTCGCATTCCTTTGGGGAATAGGTTGTATTATTTATACCGTATCTACTGGTATTGGTGTTTGGGGTTTAAACAAGACCGTAAACTGGGCTTGGGATATTACTAACTTCGTTTGGTGGGTTGGTATTGGTCACGCAGGAACATTAATTTCTGCAGTACTATTATTATTCCGTCAAAAATGGAGAATGGCTATTAACCGTTCTGCAGAAGCCATGACAATATTTGCAGTATTCCAAGCAGGATTGTTCCCTATTATTCACATGGGTCGTCCATGGTTAGCGTATTGGGTATTACCAATTCCAAATCAATTTGGTTCGTTATGGGTAAATTTTAACTCACCATTACTTTGGGATGTATTTGCAATCTCTACCTATTTATCTGTGTCATTGGTATTCTGGTGGACAGGTTTATTACCAGATTTTGCGATGTTAAGAGATAGAGCTATACGTCCTTTTCAAAAGAAAATTTATGCTTTATTAAGTTTCGGTTGGTCGGGTCGTGCAAAAGATTGGCAACGTTTTGAAGAAGTATCTTTAGTACTTGCTGGCTTAGCAACACCTTTAGTACTTTCTGTACATACCATTGTATCTTTTGATTTTGCTACTTCGGTAATTCCAGGTTGGCATACAACGATTTTCCCACCTTACTTCGTAGCAGGTGCTGTATTCTCAGGATTTGCTATGGTAAATACACTTCTTATTATTATGAGAAAAGTGTGTAACCTTGAAGATTATATTACAGTACAACACATCGAATTAATGAACATTGTAATTATGATTACAGGTTCTATCGTTGGTGTAGCTTATATTACTGAGTTATTCATCGCATGGTATTCTGGTGTAGAATACGAACAGTTTGCCTTTTTGAATAGAGCAACTGGACCTTACTGGTGGGCTTACTGGTGCATGATGACCTTTAACGTATTCTCTCCACAATTTATGTGGTTTAAGAAATTACGAACAAGTATAATGTTCTCATTCTTTATTTCAATTATTGTAAACATCGGAATGTGGTTTGAGCGTTTTGTAATTATTGTAACGTCATTACATAGAGATTACTTACCATCTTCTTGGACAATGTTCTCTCCAACATTTGTTGATATTGGAATTTTTATCGGAACCATTGGATTTTTCTTTGTGTTATTCTTATTGTACTCACGTACATTCCCAGTAATTGCACAAGCTGAAGTGAAAACAATTTTAAAGTCTTCAGGTGAAAGCTATAAGAATATTAGAGAACGTGGAGATAGTTTAGTAGGAACTGGTGCAGATAATAGAACGTCAAATTATAAAATTCCAGAAACTACTACGGCTTCAAAACCAACCCAAGATAATGTTGAAAAAGTCGGTAACTTACTAGAAGGAATTGGAAGATTTGATCCTTCTGTACAGACAGCAGATGATTTAAAAGTTATTAGCGGAATTGGGCCAAAAATGGAAGAAGTCCTTAATAACATTGGTATATTTACTTATGCACAAGTAAGTAAAATGACAAAAAGAGAATATGACTTGTTAGACGAAATTACAGGTTCTTTCCCTGGAAGAGCAGAACGTGATGATTGGTCAGGACAAGCTAAAGAATTATTAAACAACTAATATAGTCTATGGAAGCTTCGAAAGTAATTCATGCTATTTATACAGATGATGATGTATTAATGTCAGCCGTTAAAAAGGTGAAAGCAGAAAGACATCACATAGAAGAGATTTATACGCCTTTTCCAGTTCATGGACTAGACAAGGCAATGGGACTAGCACCTACACGTTTGGCAATAACAGCGTTTTTATATGGATGTGTTGGTTTAGCTGTAGCTACAGTTATGATGAATTTTATAATGATAGAAGATTGGCCGCAAGATATTGGTGGTAAACCAAGCTTTAGTTATATAGAAAACATGCCAGCCTTTGTGCCAATAATGTTTGAGCTAACGGTATTTTTCGCAGCGCATTTAATGGTTATTACGTTTTACTTAAGAAGTAGAATGTGGCCATTTAAAGACGCTGAAAATCCAGATCCAAGAACTACGGATGACCATTTCTTAATGGAAATCTCGGTTAATAATAACGAAGAATCATTAACTAATCTGTTGAAAGATACAGGTGCTGTTGAGATAAATATTATTGATAAAGATGAAGATGCACATTAATATGAAGATAGCCGCAAAATATATCGTAGTGTTAGGACTATTGGTAGGTCTTGTATCTTGCCAAGAGAATTCTAGGCCAAACTATCAATACATGCCAAACATGTATGAACCGGTTGGTTATGAAACATATCAAGAATCTGATGCTTTTGCAAACGGTAAACAAGGTCAGTTACCAGCTGAAGGAACAATACCAAGAGGAGATTTTATGCCTTTTGAAATAGAAAATACGACAGAAGGGTTTCAGTTCGCTAAAGAAAACTTAGAAAGTCCTCTAGATTCTAGTGCTGTTGATTATGAAAGAGGAGGACAACTGTTTGCCATTTATTGTGGTATTTGTCATGGAAATAAAGGAGATGGTCAAGGAAAATTGGTACAGCGTGAAAAGATTTTAGGTGTACCTAGCTATGATGATGTAGGTAGAGCGATTACAACAGGTAGTATTTATCATACGTTATATTATGGTAAAAATACAATGGGTTCTTACGCTAACCAATTAAATGAAGAAGAGCGTTGGCAAGTAGTTGCTTATGTTGAGAAACTTAAGGCTGATTTAGAAAAATAAGATTTAGATAAAGATTATATAATGGAATATAAAATTTCAAATCGATTAAGAATAGGAGCGATCATTTTAATGGTTTTAGGAGCATTAGGTGTTGGTTATGGATTCATTGATTCTCACAAGTCTTTTGAGGATGTCGAAACAATGCTAAGCGAAGAAAGTCATCACGGTGAAGTTTCTGAAGTTGCTTCTGTTGAGGAAGCTCATGGTGCTTCAAATGTAGAAGGTGATCATGCTGATGAACATAAAGAACATGTTGAGCACGTATTACACCAAGTTCATAATAGACCTTGGGCAGCATTGTATGTCGCAGGTTTCTTTTTCTTTATGATAGCCTTAGGAGTATTAGCATTTTATGCCATACAGCATGCATCGCAAGCAGGTTGGTCTCCAGTATTATTTAGAGTGATGGAAGGTATTACATCGTATGTTTTACCTGGTGGAATACTTCTATTAGTGGTAGCATTTTTTGCAGATAGTCATGTGTTTATATGGTTAACGGATGGAATGACTACGGAAGGAAGTCATAATTATGATGCTTTAGTAGCTAATAAATCGGGTTGGTTAAATAAAACAGGTTTCTTTATTAGAGCTATAATTTTCTTAGCCGGTTGGTCAGCGTATCAGTATTTTTCAAGAAAATTCTCATTAGCACAAGACAACGCAGATATCAATGATAATAGTAACTTTAAAAAGAATTTCAGAATTTCTGCTGGTTTCTTAGTATTCTTTATTTATACAGAATCAGTAATGTCTTGGGATTGGATAATGAGTGTAGATCCACACTGGTTTAGTACTTTATTTGGATGGTACGTATTATCAGGTATGCTTGTATGTGGTGTTACTGTTATTGCTATGATATCGATTTATCTTAAATCTAAAGGCTTATTAGAATATGTTAACGATAGTCACATCCACGATTTAGGTAAGTTTATGTTTGGTTTTAGTATTTTCTGGACATATTTATGGTTCTCTCAATTTATGTTAATATGGTATTCTAATATACCTGAAGAAGTAACGTATTTTATAACACGTATTGAAGACTATAATTTACCATTTTTCGGTATGGTTGCATTGAATTTTATTTTCCCACTATTATTATTAATGAATAGTGATTTCAAACGTGTAAATTGGTTTGTAATAATGACAGGTATTGTAATTCTTGGTGGTCATTATTTAGATATATTTAATATGATTATGCCGGCAACCGTTGGTGACAGATGGTTTATTGGAATTCCAGAGATAGGATCAATTTTATTCTTTGGTGGATTATTTTTGCTTATCGTATTTACGGCACTTGGCAAGTATCCATTATTAGCAAAAGGAAACCCTTTTGTTAAGGAAAGTGAACATTTCCATTATTAATTTTAAATAAGAACAGAAACGATAATGACTGCTTTATTAACGATTATAATTGTACTTTTTGTAGCTGTTGCCTTATGGCAAATGGTGAAAATATTTGACCTAGCTCAGGTTGGAACGACTAATACGCAAATTGCGGATGATCAGGACAACAAGATAAATGCTTACCTAATGATGGGATTCTTAGTTTTCATCTATGTAATGACTATCCTTTGCTTTTGGTTTATTGGTGATCTTCCTTTAATGTCTAATGCTGCATCAGAGCATGGACAGGGGATTGATAATCTTATGATTATCTCTATGGTAGTGATCTTTATTGTTCAAACTATCACCCAATTTTTATTACACTATTTTGCTTATAAGTATAGAGGTGAGAAAGGTAAAAAAGCCTTGTTCTATGCTGATAACAATACTTTAGAATTTATTTGGACTGTTATTCCTGTTATTGTTTTGGCTGGTTTAATAATATATGGTTTATTCACTTGGAATGATATTATGAATGTCGACGAAGATGAAGATCCTATGGTTATCGAATTATATGCACAACAATTCAAATGGACAGCTAGATATAGTGGCAATGACAATGTTTTAGGAAAAGCAAACGTAAGATTAATTGATATTAATCGTGCTAATGTATTAGGTATTGATGAAGATGATCCTAATGCGCAAGATGATGTTATTGTTTCAGAATTGCACTTACCAGTGGGTCAACAAGTCGTTTTTAAAATGCGTTCGCAAGACGTATTACACTCAGCTTATATGCCGCATTTTAGAGCACAAATGAACTGTGTGCCAGGAATGGTAACGCAATTTGCATTTACTCCTACTGTAACTACTGAAGAGATGCGTCAGAATCCAGACATTATTGAGAAAGTAAAAAATATTAATGACCTTCGAAAAGAAAGAGTCGTTGAGATTGAAGAATCTGGTCAAGAATTATTGTACGAATTTGATTACCTTTTATTATGTAATAAAATTTGTGGAAAATCGCACTACAATATGCAAATGAAGATTATTGTAGAAACTCAAGAAGAATTTGATGCATGGATGAAAGAACAAAAAACATTCCCAAATTCATTAAATTAACAAAGGTTTTAAGAAAAAGATAAAGAGATTATGTCAGCAACAGTAGATACACACGTGCACGACGAAGACCACGACGTACATCATCACAAAGAAACATTTGTAACGAAGTATATCTTTAGCCAAGATCATAAAATGATTGCTAAGCAGTACTTAATTACAGGTACGTTAATGGGTGTTATAGGTGTTTTAATGTCTATTATGTTTCGTATACAAATTGCTTGGCCAGAAGAGCCAAACGTATTATTTGAAGCATTATTAGGAAAATGGGCTCCAGAAGGAGTTATGGATGCCGATGTATATTTAGCATTAGTAACCATACACGGAACCATAATGGTATTCTTTGTATTAACAGCTGGTTTAAGTGGTACGTTTAGTAACTTATTGATTCCATTGCAAATTGGTGCGCGAGATATGGCATCAGGATTTCTTAATATGGTATCGTATTGGTTATTCTTTATATCTTGTGTTATAATGATAGGTTCATTGTTTGTAGAAGCTGGTCCAGCTGCTGCAGGATGGACAATTTATCCACCGTTATCGGCATTACCGATGGCTTCTGGAGGTTCTGGATTAGGTATGACCTTATGGCTTGTATCTATGGCTATCTTTATTGCCTCATCATTGTTAGGATCATTAAATTATATTGTTACAGTTATTAACCTTCGTACAAAAGGGATGTCTATGACGAGATTACCTTTAACGATTTGGGCTTTCTTTGTAACAGCTGTTATTGGTGTGGTTTCGTTCCCAGTTTTACTTTCTGCTGCATTATTGTTAATAATGGATAGAAGTTTTGGAACGTCATTCTTCTTATCAGACATATTCATACAAGGTGAAGTGTTACATTACCAGGGTGGTTCGCCTGTATTATTTGAACACTTATTTTGGTTCTTAGGTCACCCAGAAGTATATATCGTTATTCTTCCAGCAATGGGATTAGTATCTGAAATTATGGCATCAAATTCACGTAAACCTATATTTGGTTATCGTGCGATGATTGCTTCAATTTTAGCTATTGCATTCCTATCAACAATTGTTTGGGGTCACCATATGTTCGTATCTGGTATGAATCCATTCTTAGGATCTGTATTTACATTTACAACCTTATTGATTGCTATTCCTTCAGCTGTGAAAGCCTTTAACTGGATAACCACAATTTGGAAAGGAAATCTCCAAATGAATCCGGCCATGTTATTTAGTATAGGATTCGTTTCAACATTTATAACTGGTGGATTAACAGGAATTATTTTAGGTGATAGTGCATTAGATATCAACGTACACGATACGTACTTTGTTATTGCTCACTTCCACTTAGTAATGGGTATCTCGGCTTTATATGGAATGTTTGCTGGTATTTATCATTGGTATCCAAAAATGTTTGGTCGTATGTTAAACAAAAATTTAGGCTATATACATTTCTGGATTACCGCAATCTGTGCTTACGGAGTATTCTTCCCAATGCACTTTATTGGAATGGCAGGTTTACCAAGACGTTACTATACCAACTCTAGCTTCCCATTATTCGATGATTTAGCAAATACCAATGTGATCATTACCATATTTGCTATAATTGGTGGTTTAGCACAGATCATTTATTTATATAACTTCTTTGCCAGTATATTCTATGGTAAAAAAGCAGTTCAAAATCCTTGGAAATCTACAACTTTAGAGTGGACAACACCTGTAAAACATATACATGGTAACTGGCCAGGAGCAATACCTCATGTATACCGTTGGTCTTACGATTACAGTAAGCCAGGACATGAAGAAGACTTCGTTCCTCAAAATATACCATTAAAGGAAGGTGAAGAGGAATTACAACACTAAAATCTCTTTTAAAAAAGGGATCTCATTAAAGAGAATCACAATATCAAAGCCTTTCTGTTTTCAGAAAGGCTTTTTCGTTATATTTGTTTTCTTCTACGTCGTTTAAAGCGATGGGAAGATTGTATATTTTTAAGCTCAGTATAACTCAATAATATTCCTGTCTTCGCAGGAAGTAGCATGAACGAAAACCTAAATCCAAACAGCGATAATTTTAGTCCTGAAGAACTCGACGTTGAAAAGAAATTAAGACCTTTAACGTTTGAAGACTTTACAGGTCAGGATCAGGTGTTGGAAAACTTGTTAGTTTTCGTGCAAGCTGCAAATCTTAGAGAAGAAGCATTAGACCACACCTTATTTCATGGTCCTCCAGGACTCGGTAAAACAACTTTAGCACACATATTAGCCAACGAGTTAGATGTTGGTATAAAAGTCACTTCCGGACCTGTTTTAGACAAGCCAGGTGACTTAGCAGGGCTACTAACCAATCTCGATGACCGAGATGTGCTTTTTATTGATGAAATCCATAGGTTAAGTCCAATTGTAGAAGAGTATTTGTATTCTGCGATGGAAGACTATAAGATTGATATTATGATTGAATCTGGCCCAAATGCCAGAACGGTTCAGCTTAATTTAAATCCATTTACATTAATTGGAGCCACAACGCGTTCAGGCTTATTAACAGCACCAATGCGTGCACGTTTTGGGATTCAAAGTCGCTTACAATATTATAAAACAGACTTACTAACCACCATCGTTCAACGTAGTGCTTCTATATTAAACATGCCAATCACTATGGAAGCTGCCATAGAAATAGCTGGTAGAAGTAGAGGTACACCACGTATTGCGAATGCGTTATTAAGACGTGTTAGAGATTTTGCGCAAATAAAAGGCAATGGCAAAATTGATATTGCCATAGCCAAATTTGCTTTAAAAGCACTGAATGTTGATGCTTACGGATTAGATGAAATGGACAACAAGATTCTAACCACTATAATCGATAAATTTAAAGGTGGTCCGGTTGGGATTACCACTATTGCTACAGCTGTTAGTGAAAGTCCAGAGACTATTGAAGAAGTCTATGAACCGTTTCTCATTCAACAAGGGTTTATTATGCGGACACCTCGTGGTCGAGAAGTCACAGAACAAGCTTACAAACATTTAGGGAAGGTGAAAGGCCCGACACAAGGAGGTCTATTTTAAAGTGGATAGTTCTTATGTGTAACCCGTTTTATACTTAATTTAAATATCACTAATTATACATTGAAATCAGAAAGCAACATACCTACAGTTCCTTTAAGTCGATTCTTTAAACATTCTTTAGAAATTTTAAAGAATCCATTGCCGTTTCATCATCAAAATTTTGAAGAGCAAGGAGATGTTTTCAGATTGAAAATCGGATTTAAAAATAGTGTTGTCTTTGTTAGAGATGCGGCATTCGCAGAATATGTACTTCAGAAGAATCAGAAAAATTATACCAAATCTAAAATCCAGACAGAGGATTTAGTAAAATATGTTGGTACCGGATTGTTAACAGCAGAAGGCGAGCATTGGAAGAAACAACGCAAACTTATTCAGCCTGCCTTTCATAAAAAACAATTAGCAAATCTTTTAGACAGTATCAAAAATGCTATACTTTCTGAATATAGTAAGATTACAACGAATAAGGTTATAGATATATTTCCAATCTTAAATGATTTAGCGTTTCAAGCCGTTGTAAAATCCTTATTTAGTAGTGCGGCCAACCAAGATGATATTAACAGGCTTCAATATATTACAGAAGCTGCTCAAAAAATGTTGGTTAAAGAGTTACGTCAACCGTATTTAGGTTGGTGGTTTAATGTAAGTGGTGAAATTCAAAAGCATATTGATTTAACTGGTGAGGCACGACAAATTTTAAAGCGTATTGTTAATGAACGAAGAGCGTCCGAAGTTAAGGAAAACGATTTATTAGACATGCTCTTAGACGCTAGATACGACGATGGTAACCCAATGGAAGAAGAGCAACTCATTGATGAGATCTTAATTCTATTCACAGCAGGTCATGAAACGACATCTAATGCGCTCACTTTTATTACGCAACTGTTAGCCTTGCATCCCGAATGGCAAGAAAAGATTATAAAAGAACGGAGCAAAATTCTAGAGGATAGCGATGATTTAATGGACTTGGTCACCAAGTCAAAAGTTTGTCAGCAAGTCATAGAAGAGGGGATGCGTTTATATCCACCAGTTTATTTTATAGATCGTGTAAATAAGGAGGCAGATACTTTTAATGGCTTGCAAATAGAAGCAGGATGTAATCTTTTATTCTCGGTTTATGAAATGCATCGTCATCCTAAATTATGGGATCAACCCGATGCGTTTTTACCTGAGCGGTTTAGTGAAGGAGGCCGTAAATTTTCTTCACACTATTTTCCTTTTGGAGCCGGTCCACGAAAATGTATCGGAAATAATTTCGCTATGTTCGAAATGATTATTGCGGTTTCAGAATTAGTTTCTGCCTTTAAAATAATTCCAAAGTTTGATACCATTGATATCACACCATTAATTACCCTAAAGCCAAAAAACGCTTTTTTAAAGTTTGAAAAACGATAGTAGTGTTAAATCATAAAGCTAAATACACTGAAATTATTAAATCCGAAGCCAAACGCCTCGGATTTTTATCATGTGGTATTAGCAAAGCAGAATTCCTAGAAACCGAAGCTCCGCGACTAGAAACATGGTTGAATAAGAATATGAATGGCGAAATGCGCTATATGGAAAACCATTTCGATAAACGTTTAGATCCAACCTTATTAGTCGAAGGTTCAAAATCTGTCGTGTCTTTATTATTGAATTATTATCCTTCTGAAATACAGAATGAAGATTCTTATAAGCTTTCCAAATACGCCTACGGCAACGATTATCATCATGTGATTAAACATAAGCTGAAATCTTTATTATATTTTATTCAAGATGAAATAGGAGAGGTTGGTGGACGTGCCTTTGTAGATTCGGCGCCAGTGTTGGATAAAGCTTGGGCAGCAAAATCGGGTTTGGGATGGATAGGAAAACACTCTAATTTATTAACCCAACAAGTCGGTTCATTCTATTTTATTGCCGAATTAATCATCGATTTAGAACTAGAATATGACACACCAGTTACTGATCATTGTGGTACCTGTACAAAATGTATAGATGCTTGCCCAACGGAAGCCATTACCGAACCTTATGTGGTAGATGGTAGCAAATGTATTTCATATTTTACCATTGAACTGAAAGACAATATTCCAAACGACTTCAAAGGCCAATTGGACGATTGGATGTTTGGTTGCGACATCTGCCAAGATGTGTGCCCTTGGAATCGGTTTTCGAAATCACATAATGAACTGTTGTTTAATCCACATCCTGAATTATTGGAAATGACCAAAAAAGATTGGGAAGAAATTACGGAAGATACTTTTAAGAAAGTGTTTCAAAAATCAGCTGTAAAACGGACTAAGTTTGACGGTTTAAAGCGGAATATTAATTTTTTGAAGGATTAGAAATTTTTGGGCCAGTTGGTGCAGGCCTTGCATTGATGAAATAAAAAAAGAAACGGATTTTAAGGATGAATTAGCTATTGAAAACAATGTAGAGTGGATCTACCTCTCCATAGATAAAGATATAGAAAGTTGGAAAAAATCGAGAAGTGAGTTAAGCAAGTTTCTTAATGTCAGAAATCAATATTTAATATTAGGCGGAAAAAATACCTCTTTAGGTTAAGTACTAAAAGTTGAATTTATACCACGATAGGTCATTTTCAATTAAAATAATGAAATTGTTTTAGATAATGCACCACGTCCTTCTGATACGCATACTTTTAAAAAAATCATTGATGATGTTAGTTTAAGAAATTGTATTTCAGTAAGTTAAAATAGTGAATTTGTGATTTAACAAGGTTTTAAATAATAATTTATGAAAATTGTATGACATGTGCTTAAGAGTAATGTTTAACTTTGGACACTATAAATATTTATTATGATCGCCCCAAAGCCACACATAAATGAAGTACAACGCTTAAAGAATTTAGAATCCTATGACATATTAGATACCTTTCAAGAAATTGATTACGATAATATTACAGCCATTGCAGCAGAAATCTGTAACACTCCTATTTCACTCATTAGTTTTATAGATGATAAACGACAATGGTTTAAGTCACATCATGGGACAGACGAAAGCGAGACACCTAAAGAACATGCGTTTTGTGCGCATGCTATAAATGATGAACATAATATATTTATTATTCAAGATGCGAGAACAGATGATCGTTTTAAAAACAACCCTTTAGTTACTGGCGATCCTAAAATTGTATTTTATGCAGGCGTTCCGCTTACTAGTGAAAATGGATTGCCCCTAGGGACCTTATGTGTTTTAGACGATAAGCCAAATTTTCTCAGTCAGAGTCAACTAAAATCATTGTCGGCACTTTCAAATCAGGTAATGAATTTATTAGAACTTCGCAAAAGCAAGTCGTTATTAGATATCGCATTAAAGGATTTAGAAGAAAAAAATCAGGAATTAGAACGGTTTGCGTATATCGCTGCGCACGATCTTAAATCTCCACTTATAAATATTGCTAGTTTAGCAGAATTATTCTTAGAAGACTATAAATTACAGATCGACAGTGATGGTATTGAATTGTTAGAAATGATAATTAAATCTTCAGACAACCTTAAAGAATTAATCAATGGACTTTTAGATTATAGTAGAAGTGACACCATTTTAAAACAAAAGAAAACCACCATTAATTTAGAAAAACTAAAGTCAGAAATTGAAGATCTGTTTAATTACGATCATAACCTTAAACTGATTTTAAATTCATCTTTAAGTCAAATAGAAACCAACAAAACAGCAGTCCATCATATTTTAATGAATTTGGTATCTAATGCTATAAAATATAGTGATAAGCCTAAAGTTGAGATTGAGTTAGGTGTATCTGAAACCCAAACACATTATGAGTTTTTTGTGAAAGATAATGGACCAGGAATTGCTTCTAAAAATCACAATAAAATCTTTAATATTTTTGAAAAAGTAGCTAAACAAGATAGATTCGGTTTTGTAGGTAATGGGATTGGTTTAGCTACTGTGAAAAAGATAGTTGAAAAATCCGATGGGCAAATTAAGGTAGTATCTGAACTTGGTCATGGAGCAACATTTATTTTTACATTAGAAAAATAGTCGAAATTAAAGATATAAAAAGTAGGTTTAACACTAGTAGATTCTATTTAATAGAGGCTAAAGTGATTTAATGTATTTCTATTATCCTGTTTATGAATGTTATTCCTATTAGAAATAATTTGCCAAAGATTGGGAAGAAATCACGGAAGATACCTTTAAAAAAGTGCTTCAGAATTCTGCAGTGAAGCGCACTAAGTTTGATGGTTTAAAGGGGAGTATTAAGTTTTTAAAGGGATAGTTACACTAATACCCTCTTGGTTTTTCAATTCTTATCGGTTTTTATCATTGTGATATGTAGAGATCTCATGTATTTAAATAAATATGACATCTATTTCGTGCATTCCTTTTCTTATCTTTGTAGCTTAATTCTTTTAAAGATTATGAGCAAACAAAGTAAACGTTTAGAAGCCCTAGTATATCATGCCAAACCAACTCCTGGTAAAATTAAAGTTGTACCGACTAAAAAGTATGCGTCACAACGAGATCTTTCATTAGCGTATTCTCCTGGTGTAGCAGAGCCTTGTTTAGAAATAGCTAAAGATGTAGAAAACGTTTATAAATATACGGCAAAAGGAAATCTAGTTGCCGTAATCTCTAACGGAACAGCAGTTTTAGGATTAGGAAATATTGGACCGGAAGCCTCTAAACCAGTAATGGAAGGTAAAGGTTTGCTGTTTAAAATATTTGCAGACATTGATGTGTTTGATATTGAAGTGGACACCGAAGATGTTGAAGCTTTTATTGCAACCGTAAAAAATATAGCACCAACTTTTGGAGGCATTAATTTAGAAGATATAAAAGCACCAGAAGCTTTTGAAATAGAACGTCGCTTAAAGGAAGAGTTAGATATTCCTGTAATGCACGACGATCAACATGGAACCGCAATCATTTCGGCAGCAGCACTTTTAAATGCTTTAGAAATTGCTGAAAAGAATATCGAAGAGGTTAACATTGTAGTGAGTGGAGCAGGAGCAGCTGCAATTTCTTGTACAAGATTGTATCAAGCTTTTGGCGCTAAGCGCGAAAACATTGTGATGTTAGATAGTAAAGGTGTTATTAGAGATGATAGAGATAATTTAACATCTCAAAAAGCAGAATTTGCAACACATCGAAGAATTGATACCTTAGATGAAGCCATGAAAAATGCCGATGTGTTTATTGGCTTGTCTCAACCTGATATTGTGACACCAGAGATGCTAAAATCAATGGCAGCGAATCCTATTGTATTTGCAATGGCAAATCCTAATCCGGAAATTCAATACCAACTTGCTGTTGATACAAGAGACGATATCATTATGGCAACAGGTCGTAGTGATCATCCTAACCAAGTAAATAATGTGCTTGGTTTTCCATTTATTTTTAGAGGAGCGTTAGATGTGAGAGCGACAAAAATTAACGAAGCTATGAAAATGGCAGCCGTTAAAGCCTTATCTGATTTAGCAAAAGAATCGGTTCCAGAACAAGTTAATATTGCTTATGCGGAAACGAAATTGATTTTCGGAAGAGACTATATCATTCCAAAACCTTTTGATCCACGACTTATTTCTGAAGTGCCTCCTGCAGTAGCCAAAGCAGCCATGGAATCTGGTGTGGCTAAAGAGCCAATTGAAGATTGGGGTCGTTATAAAAACTCATTATTAGAGCGTTTAGGTTCTGATAATAAGTTAGTTCGTATGTTGTTAGGTAGAGCTAAAACAAACGCAAAACGTGTGGTTTTTGCAGAAGCAGATCAATTAGATGTATTAAAGGCTGCTCAAATTGCATATGATGAAGGTATTGCACAACCTATTCTTTTAGGGCGAAAGGAAACTATTGTAGAATTGATGACAGAAATTGAATTCGATGCAGATGTTCCGATTATAGATCCAAAATCAGATGAAGAGACCGAACGTAAAAATAACTATGCAAGAGCGTATTGGAAAAAACGAAAACGTCAAGGTGTAACCTTGTATTCTGCTGAAAAGAAAATGAGAGAGCGTAATTATTTCGCAGCCATGATGGTTAATGAAGGTGATGCAGATGCACTTGTTACAGGCTATTCGCGTAATTACCCTTCAGTGGTAAGACCAATGTTAGAGTTGATTGGGATGGCAGATGGAGTGACAAGAGTTGCAACGACCAATGTTATGATGACACAAAGAGGTCCTATGTTTTTAAGTGACACGTCTATAAATATAGATCCTTCTGCTAAAGACATGGCTAAAATTGCAAGAATGACATCGCGTGTTGCCAAAATGTTTGGTATTGAGTCTGTAACGGCAATGATTTCGTATTCTAATTTTGGGTCTTCAGAAAATCCAAGAGCAGAAAAAGTAAGAGAAGCTGTGGCTTATTTACATAAGGCTTATCCAGAGATGATAGTTGATGGTGAATTACAGACAGATTTTGCACTTAATGCAAAGATGCTTCAAGATATTTTTCCGTTTTCAAAATTAGCAGGTCGAAAGGTAAATTCGCTTATTTTTCCAAATTTGGATGCCGCTAATATTACCTATAAATTATTAAAAGAGCTTAATAATTCAGAATCTATAGGACCAATTATGATGGGAATGCGTAAACCTGTTCATATTTTACAATTAGGTGCAAGTGTAGACGAAATTGTAAATATGACTGCAATTGCCGTGGTAGATGCGCAAGAAAGAGAAAAAAGACAGCACAAACATGCGTAGGAATTGTTTTTAATTCTTGTTTTAAAAAGCGTAAATTTCAGAAAATCAGATGTGAAAAGCATCTGATTTTCATAGTTTGACTCTAAATGTTTTAATGAAAATAATTTTATTACATTTGGTTTTTCAACTTTTGGTTATAAATGATTACACATATAGAGGGTAAACTTGTAGAAAAAAATCCGACAGACGTTGTTATTGATTGCAATGGTGTCGGTTATTTTATAAATATATCATTACAAACATATTCCCAAATTCCGGATAAAGAACATTTAAGACTTTACACGTATCTTCAAGTGCGTGAAGATTCTCATAGTTTATACGGATTTTCATCGACGATAGAACGTGAGATTTTTAAATTATTAATTTCTGTTAGTGGTATCGGAACCAATACAGCACGTACGATGTTGTCGTCATTAACACCAGACCAAGTCAAAGAAGGAATTGCAGGTGAAGATGTGGCGTTAATTCAGAGTGTAAAAGGAATTGGGTTAAAAACCGCTCAGCGAGTTATTATTGATTTAAAGGATAAAGTGTTAAAAGTCTATGGCTTAGATGAACTTTCTTCAGTGCCAAACAATACACACAAAGAAGAAGCGTTATCTGCTTTAGATGTTTTAGGATTTAATAAAAAACAATCCGAAAAAGTTGTCGATAAAATTTTACAAACCCAACCTGATGCCCAAGTGGAGCAAATTATTAAAGCAGCTCTAAAAAATTTATAATGCAATTGAATAGAACGCTACATAAGCAACGCTTTACCTATGTATACTTATGTGTACTAACTTTTACAATGCTAGTTGGTAATTCTGTTTTTGCGCAAGAAACAGAAACAGAACAAGATTCTACTAAGACGACCTTTGCATTTGGGAAATTGGAAATGCCTAACCCAAACAGCATCATTTCAAAATATACTTACGACCCTATTTTAGATCGCTATGTCTATTCAGAAAAAATAGGAAATTTTAATATTAATTACCCTTTAATTTTAACACCTGAAGAGTTTCAGGAGCTTGTATTGCAAGAAAAATTAAAAGCGTATTATAAACGAATGGCTGATGCTAAAGCTGGACAAAAAGAAGGTTCAGAAGAAGATCAGAAAAATTTACTGCCAGAGTTTTATGTGAACTCAGGATTGTTTGAAACCATTTTTGGAGGTAACACTATAAATGTTATTCCACAAGGTTCTGTGGAGGTAGATTTGGGAGTACTGTTCTCAAAACAAGATAACCCTTCTTTTTCCCCAAGAAATAGAACTAATTTTACTTTCGATTTTGATCAGCGAATTAGTCTGAGTTTACTAGGTAAAGTAGGAACACGCCTTCAGGTTACGGCAAATTATGATACAGAAGCAACTTTCGATTTTCAACAGGTTGTAAAATTAGAGTACACTCCAACGGAAGACGATATTATTCGTAAAATTGAAGTTGGTAATGTTAACATGCCATTAAACAGTTCGTTAATTACAGGTGCACAAAGTCTGTTTGGTGTTAAAACAGAGTTGCAATTTGGTAAAACTAGAGTAACAGCAGTATTTTCAGAGCAACAGTCGCAATCAAAATCGGTAGTCGCAGAAGGTGGTGGAACTGTAGAGGAATTTGAGTTTTTTGCAAGAGATTACGATGAAAATAGGCACTTCTTTTTAGCGCAACATTTTCAGGAAACATACGATAAATCGTTATTACAATATCCTTTTATTGATAATCAAGGTCTTCAAATTACAAGAATTGAGGTTTGGGTAACCAATAGAAATAATCAAACAGAGAACGTTAGAAATATTGTTGCCTTCCAAGATTTAGGAGAGTCTAAGCCCGAAAACATTGGACTTGACCCATTACCTGCAGGTTTTGTAAATATTCCTAATGCAAAGCCAAATAATAAAAATAACGATTTTGATCCAACTAATATAGGTGGTCCAGGATCTTTATTAACAGAACAAGTTAGAAATATTACCAACACGCAAGCAGGTGTAAATATAAATATTCAAGAAGGTTTTGATTTTGGTAAGTTAGAATCTGCAAGGAAACTAAGAGAAGGACAAGAATACGTTCTAAATGAAAAATTAGGGTATATATCGTTAAACCAACGTCTGCTTAACGACGAGGTTTTAGCAGTGGCATTCCAGTATACAGTTGGAGGAGAAGTGTTTCAAGTCGGTGAGTTTGCCAATGATGGTGTCGATGCTACAACAGTAGACAATACATCTGGTAATGATGTTGTAAATAATCAAAGTTTAGTCCTTAAGATGCTAAAAAGTGCGGTTACTTCGGTAGATCAGCCTATTTGGGATTTAATGATGAAAAACATTTATGATACTGGAGCATTTCAACTTAGTCAAGAAGATTTTAAGTTAAATATCTTTTACACAGAAGCTTCTGCTGTAAACTTCATTAAACCTGTTGTTGTCGGTGGTGTAGAGGTTCCTTTCCCAACTTTTGATAGTAATACACCAAATAATCCGGCTGATGATACCGAGATTAGTGAAACACCATTAATTCGATTATTCCATTTAGATCAATTAAATTTTAATAACGATCCGCAAGAACGTGGAGATGGTTTCTTCGATTATGTAGAAGGAGTCACCGTATTGTCGCAAAACGGAAAGATTATTTTTACCAAAGCTGAACCTTTTGGACGGTATTTATTCGATGTTTTAGATAATGACGGTAACCCAAATAACAATGCGGCAGACTACGAGGATATTACAGATACGCAAAGTGGATTTAACGAGAATCAGAAAAAATACGTTTACGATATACTTTATAAATCAACAAAAACGGCAGCCTTAGATGAAGCTGAAAAGAATAAATTTCAAATAAAAGGCCGTTTTAAAAGTAGTGGTGGAGATAGCGGAATTCCTATAGGTGCTTTTAATGTGCCAAGAGGTTCGGTAAGAGTAACAGCAGGTGGTAGACAACTTGTAGAAGGTGTAGATTATACCGTAAATTACCAATTGGGACGTGTAGAAATTTTAGACGAAGCTTTAAAGGCATCTAACACACCAATTAATGTGTCTGTTGAAAACAATGCTGTTTTTGGTCAGCAAACAAAACGTTTTACAGGAATTAATGTTGAGCATCAATTTAACGAAAATTTTGTTTTAGGTGCCACCTTATTAAATCTTAACGAACGACCGATAACACAAAAAGCTAATTTTAATTCTGAACCTATAAACAATACCATTTTTGGATTTAATGGAAACTACTCAACTGAAGTTCCATTTTTAACGCGAATGGTCAATAAACTACCAAATATAGATACAGATGTACCTTCTGATCTTTCACTGAGAGGTGAGTTTGCCTATTTATTGCCAGGAGCGTCAAAAGGTGCAGATTTTAATAATGAACCAACGGCCTATATCGATGATTTTGAAGGCACACAAGGAGCCATAAATTTATTGAGTCCTTTGTCTTGGAACTTATCTAGTAGACCAGTAGGTTTGCCAAATACAATTCCAGGAAATGATCTTAATGGTCCTCAAAACGGTTACGGAAGAGCACTTTTAAATTGGTACACTGTAGATCCTATATTTTATAGTAATCAGCGTCCAGATGGTATCACAGATGATGATGTTTCGGATTTATACACACGTCGTATTTTTATTGAAGAGTTATTTAATCAAGATATTGTACAAGGGCAATCTTCAGTAATTAATACATTAGATTTAGCCTATTATCCTACAGAGCGTGGACCATATAACTTTGATCCAAATGCTGCAAATGAAAATCCTTTAGATCCATCAAAAAGTTGGGCTGGTATTACAAGACAAATTACGTCGACAGATTTTGAACAAGCTAATGTTGAATATATAGAATTTTGGGTTCAAGATCCGTTTTTAGATAACCCATCTAATACAGGTGGTAAATTATTTGTAAATCTTGGTAACATCTCAGAAGACATTATTAAAGATGGCAAAAAGCAATTCGAAAACGGTTTACCAGAAAATGGTGATATATCAAACTTAGAGAGAACTGAGTTTGGAACTGTTGTACCACAAAATCAATCCTTAATTTATACGTTTGGAACAACAGGAGCAGAACGTGCAAATCAAGATGTAGGTTTGGACGGTTTGAATGATATGGAGGAGATTAGCGAATTTGGAGCACAATTTGGAGATGATCCCTCAAAAGATAATTATGAGTATTATTTAAATACGGATGGTGATATTTTTGAGCGCTATAAAAAATATAACGGTACTGAAGGTAATACGCCAGAAACCTTTACCGATACCAATAGAGGATCTACAACACAGCCAGATGTAGAAGATATCAATAGAGATAATACCATGAATACTATTGATAGCTACTATGAGTATGAAGTAGATATTACACCATCTAGCTTAAATTTAGATAATCCTTATATTAATGATGTAAAGGAAAATGTGCAAGTTGTTTTACCTAATGGAGATGTTAGAAATGATGTCAACTGGTACCAATTTAGAATTCCTATAGCAGAGAGTGACATTCGTGAATCAATTGGTGGAATTTCCGATATTAGATCTATTCGATTTGCACGTTTATATGTGTCTGATTTTACTCAAAATACAGTCTTGCGTTTTGCGACTTTAGATTTAGTACGTAGTGACTGGAGACGATATACATTAGACTTAGATAATGACGATACAAATAATAGTCCGAATGCAGAATTTAATGTAGGAGTTGTTGGCGTACAGGATAATGCAAGTTATGTAAGGCCTCCAGGAGTTGAGCAAGAGGAGCTAAACAATAACAATACTATTATAAGACAAAACGAGCAATCTTTGGTGCTTCAGGCTTGTGACCTAAGACCAACCGATGCAAAAGGAGTTTATAAAAATATTAATGTAGATATGCGTCAGTATAAGAAACTACGTATGTTTGTACACGCTGAAGCACAAGAAGGCTCTATGCTGCAAGCCGGTGAAATGGTTGCATTTATTAGAATGGGTAGTGATTTTACTCAAAACTATTATCAAATAGAAGTACCATTGTTACCATCGTCAGAAGCAGAAGGTAGTCCTAGAGAGCAAGTGTGGCCAGAGCAGAATGAAATAAATATTCCTTTAGAGTTTTTGCAAAAAATTAAAGCCCTTGGTATTGGTGCTAATCTAAATAGTGAAGATCCTACATTTTATAATGTTATAGACGGTGAGTTAGACGAAACGACTTTAAATCCACCATATAATCCCGTTGATGGAACTCAAAAACAACAACGTATTGGTATTAAAGGAAATCCAAATTTTGGAGACATTAGAGTACTGATGGTTGGTGTTAAAAACTCTGGTTCTACTGGCATGAACTCTTGTGGAGAGTTTTGGTTTAATGAGCTGCGTATGTCCGATATGGACAATGAAGGTGGTTGGGCAGCTGTTTTAAGTATGGACACCAAGATTGCAGATTTTGCAAGTATTAGTGCAACAGGAAGACGAAGTACAATCGGTTTTGGTGGAGTAGAGCAAGGACCAAGCCAGCGTAGTTTAGAAGACGTAGCACAATATGATGTGGTTACTAATATTCAATTAGGACAATTATTACCAAAAAAATGGGGAATTCAGCTACCATTCAATTATGCGCAAAGTGAGGAGATGATAACGCCTAAATTCGATCAGTTTTATAATGACCTTACTTTAGAATCGCGATTAGATGCCGCAAGTTCTAGTGCCGAAGAAGATCGCATACGAGAACAATCTGAAGATTATACCAAGCGAAAGAGCATTAACTTTATTGGTGTAAGAAAGCAAAAAACAGGAGATTCTAAACCTCGTGTTTACGATGTAGAAAACCTAACATTTAATTACTCTTATAATAAAGTAGAGCATCGCGATTTTGAAATTGAAAATGCATTAGACCAAACGGTAAGAGCCGGAGTAAATTATAATTTTGCTTTTGAACCATTAAAATACGAACCTTTTAAAAAGAACGATTCGTTATTTACTGGTAAAAACTGGAAAATTTTAAAGGATTTTAACTTGAATTTATTACCATCTAGTTTTTCTGTAAATACAGATGTTAATAGACAATTTAATAAGCAAAAATTTAGAGAGGTTGAATTAGCAGAAGGTAATATTGGTATCGAAGAATTATTCCGAAGAAATTATACCTTCGATTTTCAGTACGCTATAAATTATAACCTAACAGATGCTTTAAGTGTTAACTTTAACGCCGCTAATACCAATATAGTCCGTAATTATTTTGTAGATAATCGTATTAATGGATTGCAAGATCCAGAACTCGATGTATGGGATGGCTTTTTTGATTTTGGTGATCCAAATTACCAGACACAGCAATTGCAGGTAAATTATGAATTACCACTACATAAAATACCAATTTTAAGTTTCTTAAGAACGACTTATGCGTATAATGGTGCGTTTGATTGGCAAAAAGGATCAGATTTAAATGAAGGCTTACAAGTTGAAGATCCTAATAACTTAGGGACTTACAATACCTATAATTTAGGAAATTCAATTCAGAATTCAAACACCCACAATATTAATACGACCCTTAATATGGAAACCCTGTACAGAACCTTAGGGTTGGTTAAGGCAGGGAACCAAAACGCTAGAGGTAGAACAAGAACTACAGCGGTAAGGAGACGAGGAGCAACACCAGATAATAGACAGGAAAATGGTGAGAATGCAGATGATCCAAACAAACTAAGTGCTGGAAAAAAAGCATACAATACCTTAATTGATTTGGCGACTATGGTGAAGCGAGTTCAGTTTAGTTATGCTGAAAACAATGGAACATTTTTACCAGGCTATTTACCAACACCAGGATTTGTAGGGACGTTAAGACCAACTTTAGGATACACTTTTGGTAGCCAACGAAATATACGAGATATAACAGCAAGAAATGGTTGGTTAACCACGTTCCCTGATTTTAACGAACAATATACAGAAGTAGAAAACAAGACTCTCGACTATTCGGTAAATGTAGAACCGATGAGAGATTTAAAAATAGATTTAACCGGAAATAGAACCTATGCCGAAAATATCTCTGAAAGTTTTAGAGCAATAGACAATGATGGTGATGGCTTAAGTGATACGTATGAAGATTTAATCACTAATTCTTTTGGGAATTTTATGATTTCAACCGCACTAATAAAAACAGCTTTTAGTCAAAGTGATGAAAATCAATCCGCTGCTTTTAATGATTTTAGAGCCAACCGATTAGTTATCGCCAATCGTTTAGCAAGAGATTTCTATGGAGCAACACCATTTAATACAGATGCAGAAGGCTATCCAGAAGGTTTTGGTAAAAATAGCCAGCGCGTATTGTTGCCAGCATTTTTATCAGCATATCATGGCACTGATCCAGAAAAAGTAAGTACAGATGCTTTTAGAGATGTTCCTATTCCAAATTGGACTTTAAAATATACAGGATTAATGAAATTGCCATGGTTTAAGAAAACGTTTAAACGTTTCTCTGTTCAGCATGGCTATAGATCACGCTACACTATAAATCAGTTTAGAACGAACTTAGACTTAGATACAGAAGAATTAATCCCAGGGTTGTCTTATGATAATCAGTCGGTCGATGTCATAGATCAAGCCGGTAATTTTAAAAACGAAACGCTATATAGTAACATTAACTTAGAAGAGCAGTTTAGTCCATTGTTCCGTTTAGATTTCGAAATGAAAAACTCTATAAAAGTTTTAGCCGAAATGAAGACGGATAGAACTTTATCATTGAGTTTTGATAATAATCTAATGACTGAAATCCAAGGTAAAGAATACACATTAGGATTAGGATATCGTATTAAGGATTTAAGAATTAGGTCGCAACTTGCAGGACCAAGGCAAATTGTTGTGAGTGATTTAAACATGAGTTTAGATGTTACCGTTAGAGATAACAAAACCATTATTAGGTATTTAGATTTAGAGAATAACCAGATTACAGCGGGTCAGACTATATGGGGACTTAAATACAATGCAGATTACGCGTTTAGCAAAAACCTAACAGCTATCTTCTATTTTGATTATACGTTCTCAGAATTTGCAATTTCTACATCATTCCCACAAACATCACTAAGATCTGGAATTACCTTACGTTATAATTTTGGGAATTAAGTTTGAATTGAACCCATTAAAAAATTACATTTGCACAAAACAATTTATATCCTATAAAAATGAATGCACCATCAGAATTAAAGTATACTAAAGACCACGAGTGGGTGAAAATTGAAGGCGAAACCGCTATAATTGGAATTACAGATTTTGCACAAGGAGAACTTGGTGATATTGTATATGTAGAAGTAGATACCTTAGATGAAACTTTAGATGCTGAAGAAGTATTTGGTACAGTTGAAGCTGTAAAAACAGTTTCAGATTTAATTTTACCTTTATCTGGTGAGATTATAGAGTTCAATGACAACTTAGAAGACGAACCAGAAAAAGTAAACTCTGACCCTTATGGTGAAGGTTGGATGATTAAATTAAAGTTTTCAGATGCATCACAAATAGAAGGTTTGCTTTCTGCAGAAGATTATAAAGCACTTATCAGTGGTTAAAAAAATGTTCTTATTGGTGTCAATAGTTTATACCTTGGCATTGGTAATAGCAAGCTTAATTACATTGTCTGGAATGCCAAGTGTTGGGACTTCTTTCGACGATAAAATATATCATGTCGTTGCTTATTGTGGTTTAACATTAGTATGGCTTTTATATATTAAACCAATTAAAAAGAAGAGGTTATATGTTATCATTTGCCTTTCTGCTATTTTTCTCGGTTATATATTAGAACTGTTACAATTTTTTCTTAACCCTAATAGAACCTACGACACCTATGATTTAATTGCAAACAGTATTGGTGCTATTTTTGGTACGCTAATTGCAGTTAAAATAAATGTATATAAATTAAATTAACCCAAACCCTTGTTTATTTTACTATTATTTAGTTAAATTAGCGATGTTGTTTAAAAAATGATATTATGGAACCTAAAAAGAATCAGAAATCAGATGTTAGCAGAAACAGTTCGCTGTTTTTTGCTGTTGGTTTAGCTTTAATGATGGGTATTACCTATTTGACAATCAATTATAAAACTTACGATAAAGTTGATGTTGTTGCAGATTCGTTAAACCTAGATGATGAATTAGATGAAGAAGTGCCAATCACAGAACAGATTGTGACTCCACCACCACCACCTCCACCACCACCACCTGCACCAGAAATTATAGAGGTTGTAGAAGATGAAGAAGAGGTAGAAGAAACTATTATAGAATCTACAGAGACGGAAATGGAAGCAGAAATTGTGGAAGTTGAAGACGTTGTAGTTGAAGAGGTAGAAGAAGATTTAGAAGTACCATTCTCAGTTATTGAAAATGTTGCCGTTTTTCCTGGTTGTGAAAAGGAAAAAACTAACGCAGCAAAGAAAGAATGTATGAATGAAAAGGTGAATAGATTCATTGGTAGAAAATTTAATACAGATTTAGCCGGTGATTTAGGATTACCTCCTGGTAGAAAAAGAATCTTTGTTCAGTTTAAAGTTGATAAATCTGGTAATGTAACAAACATTGTAGCTCGTGGTCCTCACCCAGGACTAGAAAGAGAAGCAAAACGAGTTATTGGTCAATTGCCTAAAATGCAACCTGGTAAACAAAGAGGAAAGTCAGTGGTTATGCCATTCTCTATTCCAATTGTATTCCAAGTACAAGACTAAAACATAAGTCAACAGTTTTTATATAAAAATCCCGTTCAAAATTAATTGAGCGGGATTTTCGTTTTGGTATGCTTATTGTGATTTTTACATAATATTAACATTTAAATCATAGATATTATGAAAAATTCTAACAAAGACTTCGGTGTTGCTGGTCAGAGCACCACTGAAGCAAAGAAATCACACAAGCATGATGCAAATTTACAAAAAAACTCAACCCTTTATTTTCAAATAGGGTTGATTCTTTGTTTATTAGGCACCTATGCACTGTTCGAAATGAAGTTTCAAGAACGGGTTGTTACTATTGACCCTTTAACAGATAATGAATTAGCTGTAATTGATGTTATGCCTGCAGTGGTGCCAGAAGTTATTCAACCTAAAAAAGTTGAGCCAGAAATTGAACGAAGTACAAAGTTAATTGATGCATATGAGACGGTTGAAGATGACAAGGACATTATAGAAAAGAAATTGATCACTCCAGAAGAGCAAGAGCCTGTGTCAAAACCCATTTTACCAAGTAGTATTCCTGAGGAAGAAGACCCAGAAGATACGGATGTCTTTGTGCCATTTCCTTTAATTGAAAAAGTACCAGTTTATCCAGGTTGCGAGAAATACACTACTAATAGTGATCGTAAAAAATGTATGTCCGATAAAATCACCAAATTAATTGGAAAGAAATTTAATTTAGATATTGGGTCCAAGTATGGGATAACAGGAAAACAAAGAATTTCTACGCAGTTTACAATCGATAAATTTGGGAATGTTACAGACATAAAAATTAGAGGACCACATCCTGCTCTAGAAAAAGAAGCGAACCGTGTAATCAATAAAATCCCTAAAATGGAACCTGGTTTACAGCGACAAGTTCCAGTTGGTGTCATCTATACATTACCTATTGTTTTTGATTCTAGATATTAGAAAAACAATTGGTCAGTAAAAAAGATAACCGTTATTCTCAGAATAACGGTTTTTTTATACAACAATTGGTTTCTAGGTTACTAAAAAAAATAAGTATCTTTCGCACATTAAAAATTAGTCCTTTATGAAGCGCATTGTGCTATTTGCTATACTGTTAACCACCTCATTGGGTTATACGCAAACCTTATTGACTTACGAAAAGTCACCAGTTTTTGAAGAATGTGATTCAGTTGCTGTTGAACAATTAAAATCCTGTTTCAATTTTACACTAAACACGTTTATTTATGAGAACTTTAAAGTGCCTCAAATAGTTTCGGACGAGTCTTACGTTGGTGATGTTAAAGTACTGTTTGAAGTTAATAAAGATGGTGAATTTAAAGCCATTTATACTGATGCGATTTATGATGAATTAAAGGAGGAAAGCAAACGTGTTTTCGATTCACTCCCTAAAATACAACCAGCAACTTATAATGGTAATCCTACATTTGTTCAATATAGTATTAGTATTTCAATACCTTTAGTAGAACCTGTTGAAAATACTGTACTACCAACGGATGAGGTTAATCTTACGGCAAAAGATAGTCTTAATGCCACCTTATCAAGTGAGTTTGATGATGTGAACAAGGCAATACAGGATTATGAAAAACTAGAATATAATAGTGAGCTAAACATCCCTTTTACACATTCGTACTACGCACGTTTTGATGACGAAATGAATGCTATTGGCACTAATAGTCACACTGCGGCAAAACCATTTTTATATAGTGACGTAGCACGATATTATGATATTAAAGCCGAAAAGGAAAGCTTATCAAAGGACACTGATTCTTGGTTAGGACGAAAAGTGTTTAATGAACATTTAGTAGAGATACAAGGTAAAGATTATTGGTTTACCGTAGATCCTATATTAGATTTACAAGTGGGTAAAGATTCCGAAGCTGACTTCAATTCAACCTGGAACAACACTCGAGGTGTTAACATACAAGCTGGTTTAGGAAAACGGTTTAATTTAACAGCTTCTGTGTATGAAAGCCAAGGGCGTTTTGCTGATTATTTTAATCAATACGGTGAAAGTTTAAAGGCATTTGGACCAGATCCAGCTATTATTTCGGGTCGAGGAATTGCCAAACGTTTCAAAGAGAATTCTTATGATTATCCCATTGCAGAAGCGTATATGTCGTATACGCCTGCAGATTTTTTAAACATTCAATTTGGTCATGGAAAAAACTTTATAGGAGATGGTTACCGTTCATTATTGCAAAGTGATGTTGCAAGTCCTTATCCATTCTTAAAATTAAATGCTACGTTTTGGAAAATTAAATATACAAGTACATGGATGTGGTTAAAAGACGTTAGAGATGAAGTTGTGGTTGATAAAGCATTTTTAACCAAATACATGGCAAATCACTACTTAAGCTGGAATGTTTCTAAAAAATTAAATATTGGTTTGTTTGAATCAGTAATGTGGGCTGATGCTAACGGAAGAGGTTTTGATGTGAATTACTTAAATCCTATTATATTTTTTAGAGCCATAGAATTTCAAACAGGACAAGGTGCCGGAAACGCAATTCTTGGACTTTCTTCTAAATACAAATGGAACAATAAAGTTAATGTTTATGGGCAATTTATATTGGATGAATTCTCATTGAGTGATGTTAAAGGAGGTGAAAAAAGTTGGAAGAATAAATTCGGATTTCAGTTAGGTGTTAAGTATTTTAACGCCTTTGAAGTTGATAACTTATTACTTCAAGCAGAATTTAATAGAGTGCGACCTTATACGTATTCGCACAATACACAAATTCTTAATTACGGTCATTTTAATCAGCCAATGGCACACCTTTGGGGAGCAAACTTTAGAGAGTTAGTTGTAATAGGACGTTATAATTATAAACGCTGGTTTGGTGATGCTAAATTTATCATTGGGCAACGTGGTTTTGATTATAACACCGATGAAGATAGCTTTTCTTATGGAGGAGATATTTATAGAAACTACAATGATCGAAATGCCGATACAGGTGTTACTATTGGTCAAGGAAATAAAACCAATAGCTTTATGACAGAAATACAAGCTGGTTATCTTTTAAATCCTGAAACCAATCTTAAGTTATTTACTAATATTATTTATAGAGATTTTAATCCAGATGCAGTAACGGCATCAACTATGGACTCTAATACCGTTTGGTTTAGTATTGGTGTACGTACAGATTTGTTCAATTGGTATAATGATATATAGATATTTCTAAAATCATACAAGCGTAGTTTTGGTGTCGAGATAAAGAAGGTGTTTTTATTAACCTAGCCACAAGCTGCTAGATTGATGTATGAATAAAACTAAAGTTTAACGTTGGTCATAATCAATTTTCAAACTATCTTTGCTTCCGCTTTAAAAAGAAAAAAAATCGTATAGTTTGAGTTATACAAAATCTTCGATATCAACAACTTCTGTGATAACAGATTTTAAGGAAATTACCAAAATGGGATTGTCCTTAAGTGTTGTGTTTTCTTCTATTGCTGGCTATTTTCTTGGTGCAGAAACCATAAGTTTTACGTCCCTCGTTTTATTAGCTTTTGGTGGCTATTTTATGGTAGGTGCATCAAATGCATATAACCAAATCATTGAGCGCGACTTAGATGCGCTTATGGAAAGAACAAAAAATAGACCAATTCCTGCAGGTCGAATGTCTGTAAATACAGCATTCGTTATAGCAACAACCTTTACAATTTTAGGGTTAATAACCTTATATATAATTAATCCGAAAACAGCGATGTATGGAGCTATTTCCATATTTTTATACACGAGTGTTTATACACCGTTAAAAACGAAAACCTCCTTAGCTGTATTTGTTGGTGCATTGCCAGGAGCCATACCGTTTATGTTGGGCTGGGTTGCCGCTCGAAATAGTTTCGGAATTGAAGCAGGAACACTATTTGCTATTCAATTTTTTTGGCAATTTCCCCATTTTTGGGCTATAGGATGGTTTTTACACGAAGATTATAAAAAAGGTGGTTTTCACATGTTACCAACCGGAAAACCCGATAAAGGAACAGCTGTACAAATTATAATGTATAGTGTTTGGACGATTATTGTATCTGTTATACCGGTTTTAGGGTTTACAGGTGATTTAAAATTGTCAATAGTAGGTGCAATTTTAGTGTTTGTACTCGGCTTAGTAATGTTAACTTATGCGCTTAAGTTATTTAAAAAGCGTTCTATAAAAGCAGCAAAACAACTCATGCTTTCTAGTGTGTTTTATATTACCCTATTGCAAATAATCTATGTTGCGGATAAATTTTTAAGATAAATGGATTTAACACAAGGAACTCATCAGGTAAAAACAGCACGATCTAAAAAGATGATGCTTTGGTTTGGTATTGGAGGCTTAATTATGTCTTTTGCCGGTTTAATTAGTGCTTTTATTGTGAGTAGTAAACAACGGTTACATGAAGATTGGTTGGTAGACTTTCAATTACCAAATGGATTTTTTATAAGTTTAGTACTTATTTTGCTAAGTAGTTTAACCTTTATTTTAGGGAAACGGGCTTTACAACAAAATAAAATGCAGCAGGTAACCATCTGGTTATTGGTTACTTTGGGCTTAGGAATAGGGTTTGTTTACAGTCAATTTTTAGGTTTTGGCGAAATTATAGAAATGGGTTATAATTTTACAGGACCAACAAGTAATATAACGATGTCTTACATTTACGTGATTGCAGTATTGCACATAACGCACGTTATTGCTGGTTTGGTATGTTTGATAGTTGTAATTTATAATCATTTTAAACAAAAGTATAACTCCAACAATATGTTGGGTTTTGAACTAGCAGCCAATTTTTGGCATTTCGTAGATATGCTTTGGCTTGTGCTCTTTTTGTTTTTATATTTTTTTAGATATATAATTTGATTATTTTTGTCCAATCTTAAAAATTTAAATAAACTCTATGGATTCTACAGTAGCTAGTACTGGTACAGAAGAAAAAACTTGGGGTGGAGGTAATAGACCTCTTAGAGCAAGTTACGGAAAATTGATGATGTGGTTTTTCATTGTATCCGATGCATTAACATTTTCAGGTTTCTTGGCCGCTTATGGTTTTGCAAGATTTAAGTTTGTAAACGAATGGCCGATTGCGGATGAAGTGTTTACACACGTACCGTTTTTACATGGTCAAGAACACCCTATGATCTATGTAGCGTTTATGACGTTTATTCTTATTATGTCGTCAGTAACGATGGTATTAGCTGTAGATGCTGGTCACCATATGAATAAAGCCAAAGTTACCTTCTACATGTTCTTAACCATTATTGGTGGAGCTGTATTCGTTGGTTCTCAAGCTTGGGAATGGGCTACATTTATTCAAGGAGATTATGGTGCTGTACAGACAAATTCGGGCAATATTTTACAGTTTGGCGAATATGTAAATGTAGATGGTGAAGAGAAATTTAAACGTATCGCAATTGAAGATATTGCAATTCCAGTAGCTGGAGATCGTGTAGAGCACGATCGTAGTAATGGACTATGGTTTACAGAAGAAGCTCCACTACCACTTTTCTCAGTTGATGAAATCTATACAGGTCTAGCCGCAAACGATAATATTAGAGTAAGAACACAATATTTAGATGAAGACGGTCATAAAACAGTATTGTCTAGAAGTGAATCGCTTAGGCAAATTAAAGAAAATGGGAAGTTGGTAGTTAAAGGTGCAAACCTTAAAGTTAATGAGTATGGCCCAACACTATTTGCAGACCTTTTCTTCTTTATTACTGGTTTTCACGGTTTTCACGTAACAGTAGGTGTAATTCTTAATATTATTATTTTCTTCAACGTAGTTCTTGGAACTTATGAACGAAGAGGTAGTTATGAAATGGTTGAAAAAGTCGGTCTTTACTGGCACTTTGTAGATTTAGTTTGGGTATTTGTATTCACATTCTTCTATTTAGTATAAAAAGAAACTTAAGATTAAATTATGGCACAAGAACATAAATTAGAGATATTTAGAGGACGTTGGAAATTTAAATCTAACACACAAAAAATCTGGGGAGTTTTATGGCTTCTAACAGTAATAACAGCTATAGAAGTTGTTTTAGGTATCTATAAACCAGCTATTTTAATGGATATTTGGTTAGATCCTTTTGAAGGGGGATTCTTTGCAACACTTGGTAACATTATACTATCACCAATTGTTTATATGAAACCATTGAACCTCATTTTTATCTTACTTACAATTGTGAAAGCCTATTATATTACATGGGATTTTATGCACATTAGAGATGAAACCTCTAGCATGAGAAAAATGGTAGTTTGGACTAGTGTTTTTCTAATTGCGTATTTGGTGTTTATCTTATTACAAGAAGGTGGTTATGTATTTCATGCATACCATGGTGAAGACTCTATAATCACCCGCGATTTTTAAACATAAAAGCATACACTTAACTAAGTGTTAAATACAGGTAAAAGGTGGTTTATATAAACCACCTTTTCTATTTTTGCATACCAACGATTTTATAAACAGGTAATTGGTGATTTAACCAAGTATAACACGGATTTTAGCTCTGAAAAGATGAAAGCAAATAAAGTAAAACGCTATATAGTTCTTAGTATATTATTCTTTTTACCTGTGGCGTTTTTATTGATGCTATATCCCGCAAAGCACAACTATGATCCCTTAGATGTTGTAAATAGTAAGATCGCTGATATTAATAGGTTTAGTGCAGACAGTAACGAAAACGTACTTTTAAAAGATCATATAACCGTATTAGGGTTTTTAGGTAACTCACCTTTAGATTATATGATTTCCGCTTCAAATCTCAAGGAGTTGGTGTATGACAAGTTTAAAGGATTTAAAAATTTTCAAATAGTCATTGTAGTCCCAAAAGGAACGGAAGCTGATATAGAACTACTAAAAAAAGAAATAAATACATACGAAGATTTAAAATATTGGCATTATGTATTTGGTACGGAAGGTGATATAAAATCGCTTTATAGTTCCTTAAAAACAAAAGATGTTCTATCTGAAAACCTTGCAGTAAATAATGTTTATATCATTGATAAAAATCTAAATCAGCGTGGTAGACTAGACGGAAGGGATGAAAGACAGATAGAGGAAAATAAACCGGCCTTTAGTGTTTATGGATACAATACGATAGAGGTTGCTGAGATTAAAAATATGATGAGTGATGATGTTAGAATTCTATTTACAGAATATCGTGAAAAACGAAAAGGTGAATTTGAAGATTCAAATTCGAGAAGAAATAGAGAATTAAAACAAGATCAATGAGTAATAAATCAAACTATTCGTACGTCGGAATTGCATTTATAATTTTGGTTTTCGGAATTATATTCATTCCAAAAATTATAGATCGTGTAAACGATGGAGATATCATCAGAGATGATAGTCGAAGTAAAGGGGTTTCAACAATTACTGCGAGAAACTCACAGAAAAGTGACTTAAGTTATTTAGAAATTAATGGTGAGCCTAAAAAAGTACCTGCATTTAGTTTTACAAATCAAGACGGTGAAACAGTCACAAATGAAGACTACTTAGGAAAAGTTTATGTTGTAGAGTTTTTCTTTACGACCTGTCCAACTATTTGCCCAATAATGAATAGAAACTTAGTGGAGGTTGAAAGTGATTTCACCGGAATTGAAGATTTTGGAATCGCGTCGTTTTCAATTGCACCAGAAATAGACACTCCAGAAGTTTTAAAAGCTTATGCCGAAAAATATAGTATTACCAACCCTAATTGGCACCTAATGACAGGTGATGAATCGGCTATTTATAATTTAGCCAATGAAGGCTTTAATTTATATACAGCAAAAGACGACAGTGTTGAAGGCGGATTCGAACATTCAGGTAATTTTGCCTTAATAGATAAAGAAGGTTTTATTAGGTCTAGGCAAGACGATTTTGGAAACCCTAAGATCTTTTACAATGGTTTAGTTTCTGAAGAAGAAGGAGTAGACGAAGATGGTATGGCTCAAGAAATAACAATTCTGAAGGAAGATATTGCTAAATTATTAAAGGAATAACGATGAGTGAAGTAGATCACGTAAAAGCAAAAAAATATAACAAATGGGTTGTTGTATTATCTATCGTAATTCCATTAGTAGTGGCTGCCTTATTTGGCGTTAACCTTCGCAGTCTGGGTTATGATGTAGAGCCTTTAACTTTCTTGCCGCCTATTTATGCTACAATCAATGGATTTACAGCTGTGCTTTTAATTGGTGCCGTTATGGCAATAAAAAATAAAAATGTTGTTTTACACGAAAATTTAATGACTACAGCTATTTATTGTTCCGTGGTGTTTTTGGTGCTATATGTAGCATATCATATGACAAGCGATTCAACAAAATTTGGTGGAGAAGGGGTCGTTGCGTATATCTATTACTTTATTTTAATTACGCATATCATACTATCTATTATTATCATTCCGTTTGTATTGATTACGTATGTTAGAGCAATAACTAACGATATAGAGCGTCATAAAAAAATTGCCAAAATCACCTTCCCGATTTGGTTATATGTTGCTATAACCGGAGTTGTAGTTTATCTAATGATTTCCCCTTATTATACTTAAATATGAAACGTAAAATTCTTTTTTCTCTTCTGTTTTTTCTCTTTGTTTTTAAAACTAATGCACAATGCGCAATGTGTAGAGCAGTTTTAGAAAGTGGTGAAGATCAATCCATGGCGGAAGGCATTAATGATGGTATCGTTTTTTTAATGGCTGTACCTTACATTTTGGTTGGTACAATTGGTTTTATTATTTACAGAAAATTTAATAAACCAAATAAATTAGAAAATATAGACGAGAATTTGTAACATTTTTTGTGTTAGATCGTCTTATACATAATCAGTTACAGGAAGCCAAACAATATATAGGAATAGCCTGTCGTTTATTTAGTATTAACAATTCGTTGGGATGATAACTTTACGAATTTCATTAAAATTGTAATAGCTAACCAACTACAATTATGATTCAAATAAAAGATTTGCACAAATCTTACCACATGGGAACCAATTCACTCCATGTTTTAAAAGGTATTAATTTTGATGTAAAAGAAGGAGAGTTAGTATCTATCATGGGATCTTCTGGTTCAGGGAAATCTACATTATTAAATATTTTAGGCATGTTAGATGAAGCTGATGAAGGTCAGTATATTCTCGATGGAGTTCCTATTAAAAATCTTAATGAAAAAATTGCGGCACAATACAGGAATCAATTTCTAGGGTTCATTTTTCAGTCGTTTAATTTAATCAATTACAAAAGTGCATTAGACAATGTATCTATGCCTTTATACTACAAAGGGGTAAAACGAAAAGAGCGTACCGAAAAGGCCATGCATTATCTCGAAAAAGTAGGTTTAGCACAATGGTCGCATCATTTGCCTAGCGAACTTTCTGGTGGTCAAAAACAACGTGTAGCCATTGCTAGAGCACTCGCAAGTGATCCAAAAGTATTGTTAGCAGATGAGCCAACAGGTGCTTTAGATACCAAAACATCTTATGAGGTTATGGATCTTATTCAAGGCATCAATGACGAGGGTAAAACGATTTTAGTTGTTACTCACGAAGATGATATTGCACATATGACTAAGCGTATCGTAAATCTAAAAGACGGAGTAATTATCGACGATAGTCCTGTAGAACAAATTAGAGCATCAGCACATGTTTGATATAGAACGTTGGCAAGAAATCTTTGAAACTTTAAGCAAAAATAAATTGCGAACGTTTTTAACAGGGCTTTCGGTAGCTTCTGGAATTTTCATTTTAGTAATTCTTCTTGGCTTTAGTGAAGGTATTGCCAATGGTGTAAAGTCGCAATTTGAACAAGATGCAACCAATAAAATTTCCGTTTGGACAGGTGTAACTACCAAAGGCTATAAAGGTTTAAATCCGGGACGTTATATTCAACTTAAAAACACCAACTTCGACGCTGTTGAAAATGCATATGATGACTTTTTCGAATACCGAACTAAAGATTATATGATTTGGGGAGGAACAGTGACTTATAATAATGAAACCGGAAATTACCGTGTTAGAGGAACCATGCCAGACAATCAGTTTATTGAAAATGCCGATATAGGTTCTGGTCGATTTATTAGTCAATCTGATATTGAAGAGACTAAAAAAGTAGCCGTTATTGGTAATAAAATAAAAACGGATCTTTTTAATGGAGAAGATCCAATCAATCAAAACATTCAAGTCTTCGGAATGAACTTTAAGGTGGTTGGGGTTTTTTATGATCCAGGTGGAGATCGAGAAGAAGGTCAGGTTTATATTCCTCTTACTACTGCTCAAAAAGTTTTTAATGCTGGAGAGAATATTAGAAACATGGCATTTACAGTGAAAATGGCAGATAATTTTGATGAAGCCGTAGCCATGTCTAATGCCATTGCTTTAGGCATAGAACAGAAAGTTAAAGAAATTCATACTGTTGCGCCAGACGATGTAAGTGCTGTAAGAGTAAATAATACATTAGAGCAAGCTCAAAAAATCTATTCATTAATTGCGACCATCAGAGCTGTGTTTTGGTTTGTGGGTATAGGAACGATCATTGCCGGTATTGTAGGTGTGGGTAATATTATGCTCATCATCGTTAAAGAACGTACTAAAGAAATCGGCATTAGGAAAGCCTTAGGAGCCTTGCCAATGTCTATTGTTGGGATGATTTTACAAGAAGCTGTATTTGTAACCATGTTCTCTGGTTTATTTGGGTTAATTTTTGGGCTCGGGTTATTAGAACTTGTAGGACCATTGATAGAGAGTGATTTTATAAAATACCCACAAGTAGATTTTAATATTGCACTAACTACAGTGTTTTTGTTAGTGTTTGCAGGTGCTTTGGCAGGCTTTATTCCAGCGTATAGAGCCGCTATGATTAAACCAATTGACGCATTAAGAGACGAATAATATGTTTAGTAGAGACCGTTGGGATGAAATACTTGAAGCATTAAACGCTAATAAATTTAGAACGTTTCTAACAGCGTTTGGAGTGTTTTGGGGAATCACCATATTAGTACTATTGTTAGCCTTAACTAATGGTCTTAAAAATGGAGTCACTGCAGACTTTGGGGATTTTGCGACAAATTCTATGTTTATGTGGACGCGAGGTACTTCAAAACCTTATAAGGGGTTGCCAAAAGGGCGTAATTTTAACTATAAAATAGATGATATTACTGCTATCAAATCAGAGATTCCTAATTTAAAATATGTGTCACCTCGAAACCAGTTAGGTGGATATAATGGAGCAAATAACGTAACACGAGGAACAAAAACAGGTGCTTTTGAAATATATGGCGATTATCCAGAATTTATAAATCAACAGCCTTTAGATATTCTTCAAGGCCGTTTTATTAGTTATTCAGATATTGATGCTAAACGAAAAATATGTGTTATTGGTACAGGTGTTGAAAAAGGACTTTACGATAAAGGTGAAGCGGTATTAGGAACCTATGTTAAAATAAATGGTGTGAATTTTTTGGTTGTTGGAACCTTTAAAATGAGTAATAGCCAAGGTGATGATGAGCAAGATGCCAGTACCATTTATATTCCGTTTACAACATTTGGTCAGGCCTTTAATAGAGGTGAAGATGTGGGTTGGATGGCGATTACTGCCGTTGATGACGTCAGTATCACATCCTTAAAACAGCAAGTTTTCGATTTAATGAAATTTAGACACAAAGTAGATCCAACAGACGATCGTGCTATTGGTCATTTTGATTTGTCAGAACAATTTGGGCGCGTTAATGGCTTGTTTTCAATATTATCTTTAGTTGGGTATTTTGTAGGAGCTTTAGTGTTAATGTCTGGTATTATTGGCATCAGTAATATTATGCTCATTGTTGTTAAAGAACGCACCAAAGAAATTGGAGTAAGACGAGCTTTAGGAGCCAGTCCTTGGAATATAAAATCACAAATTTTACAAGAAAGTTTAATATTAACGATACTATCTGGTATGGTTGGTATTTCATTTGCTGCTCTGGTAATTTGGGTAATGAATACCATTTTAGATAATGCCGGATCAGTAGAAAATTTTGCAAATCCAAGCGTAAGCATGGAAGTTGTATTTACCGCTTTAATAATATTAATAGTTTCAGGTGTTTTAGCCGGATTAATTCCTGCTAATAGTGCCACAAAGATGAAACCTGTAGACGCTTTAAGAATAGAATAAACAATATATCAATCACAATCATGAAGAGAACTAAAACCATAATCCTACTTATAGCCATTGTAGCTGTATTTGGAGTTTCGCTATATTATTTATGGCAAAAAAACCAAGAAGATCCTATTACTTATACTTCGGAATCTCCTACAGAAGAAACTATAATTGTTAAAACGGTAGCAACAGGAAGTATAGTTCCTAAGGAAGAAATTTTAATTAAACCTAACATTTCTGGTGTTATCGAAGAGATTTTTATAGATGCTGGAGAATATGTTGAGCAAGGGGATCTTATAGCTCAAATTAAGGTTATCCCTAATGCCTCTTCTCTGACAAGTGCTAAAAATAACATAGCCTCTAATCAAACAGCACTTCAAACAGCAAGAATAAATTTACAAACACAGCAGGCCAGTTACGATAGGCAAAAAGCACTGTTCGATAAAGGAGTTATTTCAGCAAATGATTTCGAGGGTATAAATAATGCGTACCTACAAGCCAAACAAAGTGTAGAACAAGCAAAAATTAATGTGAACTCTGCCAATCAGAACTATGATATAATAAAAACAGGAACCACATCTGGTTTAGGAAATATTGCACAGACACAAGTAAGAGCTACGGTTTCTGGGATGGTTTTAGATGTGCCTGTAAAAGCCGGCAACCAAGTTATAGAAGCTAATAACTTTAATGAAGGAACTTCAATTGCATCTATCGCTGATATAAAACAAATGATTTTTGAAGGGAAAGTAGATGAAAGTGAAGTCGGTAAAATAAAAGAAGGCTTACCGTTAGAAATCACTGTTGGTGCTATTGAAAATAAAAGCTTCGATGCTGTATTAGATTACATAGCGCCAAAAGGAATTGCAGAAAATGGAGCCATACAATTTGAAATAAAAGGAACGTTAAAGAAAATCGATTCAACATTCATTAGAGCTGGTTTAAGTGCAAATGCTTCTATTATTTTAGATAAGGCTGAAAAGGTCTTAGCCATAAAGGAAGCTTTAGTACAGTACGATAAAGAAACAAAAAAACCATACGTAGAGATTGAGATAGGAGATCAAAAATTTGAAAGAAAAGATATTGCGTTAGGAATTAGTGATGGTATTTTTGTAGAAGTAAAAAATGGGATTTCAAAAACAGATAAAATAAAAGTTTGGAATCAAGTACAAGGAGTGCCAAAATACGCGCAACAATAATTTTTAGAATTTAATGTAACACTTTAAGGTTTACGTAGACATATAGGTATCATGAAAAAATCAATCATAGTCACATTACTTCTTTTTGGAGTTATAGTACAAGGACAAAATAAAAAATGGACGCTACAAGAGTGTGTAGAATATGCCTTGGAGAATAATATTTCTGTTAAGCAAAGTGAATTAGACGTATTAGCAACAGATATCGAGAGACTTTCTGCTGTTGGTAATTTTTTACCTTCGATAAGTGCTAATAGTGGAGTTTCGGAGAATACGGGTTTAAGTTTTAACCCGGTAACAAACAACGCGCAAACCACTACATTTTTATCCGTTACAGGTCGCGTTAATGTAGGTTATACGTTGTTTGATGGACTTAGAAATTTTAGAGAATTGCAACGTGCAGACATCTCAAAAATTGCAAGTCAGTATCGTTTAGATAAAATGAAAGACGATATTTCACTTTTTGTTGCTAATAATTATTTACAAGTCATATTAAATAAGGCTAATCTTAAAGTATTTAAGTCTCAAAACGAAGTCACCAAAGCACAGATTCAAAGAACTCAAGAATTAGTAGATGCTGGATCACTTCCAAGGGGTGACCTTTTAGAAATAAAGGCAACCGATGCTAGTGAACAACAATCTATAATAAATGCAGAAAACAGCATTCAGATATCATTGATAAGTCTTGCACAGTTATTATTAATTAAAGATTACGAAAATTTTGATATCGAAGATGAAGGTTATGATATTATAGACGAAGGCATTTCAGAAAAAAGTGTATCCGAAATATTATCTAAAGCAAAAGAAACACGTTCCGAAATTAAAATTGCTGAGCAAAATGTAGAACTAGCAAATAAAGATTTACAAATTGCTAAAAGTGCTAATTACCCAACGCTATCAGCGTTCTTTGGATATGATACACGATATACAGATGCAGCTTCATTTGATCAACGTATAGATCCAAACAACCCAACAATTACACAAGAAATTGGTACTGTTCAAGGAACTGGTCAAGTGGTGGTTGGTGAGGTTCCAAACACTTTTGCTGTAGAAGTTGGTGCAGATCCTTTTGTAGATCAACTATATCAAAATGATGGTATTTCTTATGGTTTACAATTAAATATTCCTATCTTAAATGGATTTGCAACCAAAGGCAATATTCAACGAAATAAAATTAATTTAGAACGAACTAAATTTCAATTAGAGCAGGCAGAATTAGATTTAGAATCTACGGTATTTCAAGCTTATGTTGATGCTAAAGGAGCATTAAAATCTTATGAAGCAGCAAAATCAGCAGTAGAATCGCAACAATTAGCCTATGACTATGCCAAAGAACGTTACGACGTAGGTTTAACTAACGCATTCGATTTTAGTCAATCTAAACTAAGATTTGATAATGCAAATATTGAATTGAATCGTGCTAAATACGATTACATTTTTAAGTTGAAGGTACTCGAATTATATTTTGGAATTCCTGCAACTGAACTAAAGTTTTAATTATGAGCAAAACAACAAAAATTATAATCACACTTGTCGTTGTAGTACTACTAATCTTAGTTGCTGGATCTAAAATGGGATGGTTTGGTGAAAAAGGAGAATTTAAAGCGGTAACTGTTAAAGAAGTAACTTTAAAAGATATTGTAGAAACCGTATCTGCTACTGGGAAAATTCAGCCAGAAATTGAAGTCAAAATATCTTCAGAAGTCTCAGGTGAAATTTTAGAATTACCATTCAAAGAAGGAGAAGAGGTTAAAAAGGGTGACTTGTTAGTTCGTGTGAATCCCGATTTAATTCAATCTGCGGTGAGTAGAACCCAAGCGTCTTATCAAAATGTGAGAGCTGGTTTAGAACAAGCTGAAGCAAATTTAAAACAAGCTAAAGCCGATTACGAGAGAAACGAAACGCTTTTTAACAAAGGTGTAATTTCTAAAGCAGATTGGGACCGTTCTATTGCAGCTTACGAAACTGCAGTGGCTGGGAAGAACTCGGCATATTACAACGTGCAAAGTGCTGCAGCTAGTGTAAATGAAGCAAAAGACAACTTAAATAGAACTACGATTTATGCACCAATGACCGGTACAATTTCATTATTAAGTGTAGAGTTAGGTGAACGTGTGGTTGGTACGCAACAAATGGCTGGTACAGAAATTTTACGAGTGGCAAACTTAAAAAACATGGAGGTTGAAGTCGATGTTAATGAAAATGACATTGTAAAAGTGTCTATCGGAGATTCTACTATTGTTGAAGTTGATGCCTATTTAAAAAAACAATTTAAGGGTGTTGTTACAGAAATCGCTAATTCTGCAGCAGGAACTTTAGCAGCAGACCAGGTAACTAATTTTAAAGTTAAGGTTAGAATTATTGAAGAATCTTATAAAGATCTAACAGAAGGAAAGCCTGAAAGCTATTCGCCTTTTAGGCCAGGAATGACAGCTACAGTAGATGTTATTACAAAAACGAGAAAAGGTGCTATTTCTGTTCCTATTAGTGCCATTGTGATTAAAACAGATACAAGTTCGACCAAAAAGCCATATGAAAAAACAATGACGACAGATTCTGGTGAGTTTGATTCGGAAGAACAAAAGTTTGAATGTGTCTTTGTTAACGATAATGGAAAAGCAAAACTAAGAGTTGTAAAAACAGGTATTCAAGATGATACTAATATTGAAATTGTTTCAGGTTTATCTGAAGACGATGAAATTATAACTGGTCCTTATATAATGGTTTCTAAAAACTTAAACCCTGGGGATTTAATTGAAATAACAAATAAAAATTCCTCAGAGGCTTCTAAGGCTAATACAGAGGAATAACAAACACCAATTTGCCAATGGCATTAGTGCTCAATATAGAAACAGCAACAACAAATTGCTCAGTCTCTCTGTCTAAGGATGGAGAGACTTTAGTTTTAAAAGAAGATAATAGTTTAGGCTTTTCACATGCCGAAACATTACACCTTTTTATTGATGAGGTTTTTAAGATTTCAAAATATAAACCTTCAGAAATTGATGCGGTTGCTGTAAGTAAAGGTCCTGGATCTTATACAGGTTTGCGTATTGGTGTATCGTCTGCTAAAGGCTTATGTTTTGCGATAAATAAACCTTTAATTGCAGTGTCTACCTTAGAAAGTTTGGCGCATCAAGTTAACTTTAGAGATGGATTTATAATCCCGATGTTAGATGCCAGACGTATGGAAGTGTATGCTGCTATTTATAATTCAAATTTAGAATTACATAGAGAAATACAGGCCGAAATTCTTACAGAAGAGAGTTATAGTGACCTTCTTAAAGATCATAAGGTTTATTTTATAGGTAATGGTGTTGAAAAGACTAAAAGCTTAATTCAGCATCCTAATGCTGTTTTTATTGAAGGGAAATTACCTTCTGCAAATGAGATGGCGCTTTTAGCTGAAAACAAGCACAAAAAAAGCGACACCGAAGATGTCGCTTATTTTGAACCTTATTATTTAAAAGATTTTGTAGCTTTAAAAAAGAAGCATTAACCTTCTTTATGTATTTCCACCTGATGAGGATAAGGAATATCTATACCAGCTGCATCTAAGGCTTCTTTAGTCTGTTCTGTAATATCAAATTTTACAGCCCAGTAATCTGGTGTGTTCACCCAAACTCTAGTAAAAAAGTTAATTGAGCTATCTGCTAATTCAGATACGTTAATTGCAGGTGCTGGATCTTGAAGGATTAAAGGATGTTTTTGAATGACTTCCAAAATAACTTCTTTGGTTTTCTTAATGTCAGAGTCATATCCAACCCCAAAAGTCCAATCAACACGACGTTTGTTTTCCGTAGAATAATTAGTGATATTGCCGTTAGATAGGCTACCATTAGGAATAATAACTTCTTTATTATCTGGTGTTGTTAGTTTTGTTGTAAAGATTTCAATCTCCTTAACACTTCCAGCTTCACCTTGTGCCTGAATATAATCCCCAATTTTAAACGGTTTAAAAATCATAATTAATACACCACCAGCAAAATTAGCTAAAGAACCTTGAAGTGCTAAACCAATGGCTAAACCAGCTGCAGCAAGAATTGCGGCAAAGGATGTTGTTTCTACACCAACAGTTCCAAGAACAACAACAATTAAAACGATCTTTAAGATCCAATTAATAAGGTTTGATAAGAATTTTTTTAAACTCTCATCGTAGTCACCTTTATCCATTGTTTTTTTAATGCTTTTCAGAAGTACTTTAATAACCCAGTTACCAATTATCCATATAAGAATAGCTCCAAGTACTTTTGGGCCAAACTCAATTATAAAATTGTAACCTTCGTCAATCCATTTTTGTGTGTCCATGTTCATTTTATTAATTTTTATATTTTATTTTGAGAGATTAGACATATAATCAACTAACTTAATTAAATCATCTTCCTCTTTGAGATTAATTTTATTTTTCTTTATATAAGATTTTAACTTACTTGCTTCGTTTGGGAAGGATTTTAATAAATCTTTCCTTCTATGAGAAATATATGTAATCGTATTATTATAGTCTATATAATAAGCATCTTTATTTCTAATATATCTTGCAGGTATGTCTTTTTCATAGGACGAAGCCGCATCAACTTTTTTATGATATGTTATTGATTCTTCTTTTAAAAGTGCAGATTTATTTGTTTCATGTACAACAACTAAAAAGCCATTTTTTTTTATTCCTTTATTATTAGTGAAATTTTCTGTTCTATAGAGTTTCTTACTATGACTAAATGTAATCTCATAATCAGTATTGTTATCTAATAAAAGCACTTTATTATCGCCTAAATTAACTTCCATTTCACCACTAAATGCATTATATCTTCCGTTATAAATTTTATCTTCAAATTGTGCTATAGTAATCGGTGTGAAGTTTTTATTTATATATTTTGATCCCTCAGTATCAATATTTGTATCAACGGCTTTAATAGAAATAATTTTACCTCTTGAATCCACATTTACGTTTTGTGCGTTAATAGCATAACAAGCACAACATAATACTATTAAGAGTATTTTAACTTTTTTCATAACTATGTTTATTTAAATTAATTTAATATTATAACACTTTAGTCTTGAACTTCGACTTTTTGTTTGATTAAGGTCTAAGAATTTTTTTTAAATTTCTCTTACGATACTTTCTAACTTTTATTTTATGTTAAAAATCACTTCATTTACTATAAATACAACTATAATATATGACACAAAAAAATTGAAATCGTCACATCTAAAGGTACAAATTTTCACCCATTTATAGCATTAACTGTAATAGAGTTGTCATTTAGCATTTCCTTCAGCATATTCTCTATACCATTTTTTAGAGTAAAGGTTGAAGAAGGACATCCACTACAAGCTCCTTGTAATAAAACCTCTACTTTTTTGGTATTAGCATCATAAGATTTGAATTCTATATTTCCACCATCACTTTCAACCGCTGGTTTTATATACTCTTCAAGGATGTTTATAATGTTTTTAGAAGTATCATCTAAGGCTTCAAATTTTTGTTCAATGGCTTCTTCTGTTTTTTCTAACTGCTTAGGAGCATTGTCATTTAAAATAGTTTTACCTTCTTCGACATAAGATTTTAAAAACTCACGTAATTGAAGTGTGATATCTCCCCATTCAACAATATCAAACTTAGTAATAGAGATAAAGTTCTTTTCCATATATACGTTTTTCACAAATGGAAACTGAAATAAAGCCGTTGCCAAAGGTGATGGCTTAGCCTCTTCAATAGACTTAAACTCAAACAAACTTGGAACTAAAACTTTATTACAAACAAATTTTAATACACCAGGATTAGGGGTGCTTTCTGCATATACAGTAACTGCAGCTTTAGGTTTTACAGCATCTTCACTAACAATGATGCCACCTTTAGATATGTAGTCTTCAATTTGCTGCGCAACATCATCTTCTACGTCTTTCCACTCAACTATATTATAGCGTTCAATGGCTATAAAATTAGAAGCGATATATACTTTTTTAACAAATGGAAGATAGAATAATTGCTGAGCTAAAGGTGAATGCTTTGCGTCGTCTATATTGTTGAATTCAAAGCTGTTGTGATTGGTTAGAAATCGATCAGCTTCAAACTTCTTTATGGTATCGTTAGATGTTGTGACTATGGAAATTTTGGTCTGTGCCATTTTATGTGCCATTATTTTATTTGCAAAAGTATGAAATATCAAGCTGAAACATTCAACCTTTAGATGTTGTTTTATAACTGTAATCTTAAGTCAATTAATATAATTTGATTAAATTTCGAGCTCAATAGAATTTTCGCGTTTGTTTTTTGGGTTTTATTTAAGAATTTACGCACTTATGAATTGAAGTACTTTTTTATGAAAAAACTCCTATATCTTTTTATTTTTTTAATTTCAACAATTGGTTTTGCTCAAGATATATTAATGGAAGATGGGACGTTTACACGTTGTGCTCCCTATAAATTTTATGATTCTGGTGGTGAGTTTGGAAATTATGGTGATGATGAAAATATTATAACGACCATATGCCCTCAAAATGAAAATGAGTTTATCATTCTTGATTTTACTTTGTTTACAACACAGTTAGGTCCGGAACCAGACACAATGTATATTTATGATGGTGATGATGTATCAGATCCATTGTTAGGAACCTTTAATGGAACATCTAATCCAGGGATTATTTCAGCTTCAGAAGATAATGATTCTGGGTGTTTAACTATAAAGTTTGTGTCTAATGATGGTGGTAATCTTAATGGTTGGGAAGCCGATATATTATGTGCAACTCCGTGTCAAGATATTGTAGTATCAATAGATGAAACCACGCCAGCAACTAATGCGACAGGTGTTGTTAGTATACTTCCTTTTGAATCTGTTGATTTTTCTGCAAGTGCTTCGTTTTCTCTAGATGGAACAGATGCTTCTTATGAATGGGATTTTGGAGATAATAATACAGCAACAGGCACCAATGTTACTAATGTGTTCGGTACAGCCGGAACATATACGGTTACCTTAACTGTTACAGATAACAATCCACAAGGCTGTTCAGCAACAGAGACCATTACTGTCTTTGTATTGGGTCCAAATGTTGTTGTAGACCAAGAAACGTTTACTCCTGAACAATTAATTGAAGATGTCCTAATAGATAGTCCATGTGCTACGGTATCTAATATCGTTGCTGTAACGGGTACTTCTTATAGTTCAGATGAACCAAATGGTATCGGCTATTTTATTAGTAATGGTTTAGACTTCCCTTTTAAAGATGGTTTGTTGCTTACAAGTGGTGATGCGAGTGAGGCTAGAGGGCCCAATGATAACGGAACTTTAAGCGATGGGTCTGGGGTTTGGCCTGGAGATGATGATTTAGATGATGAGTTAGGTGTTGATTCTCATAATGCGACATATATTCAATTTGATTTTGTACCGTTGGCTAATACTTTCAGTTTTGAGTTTTTAATGGCTTCTGAAGAATACGATATGGGTACGTTTGAATGTGATTTTTCAGATGCATTTGCTTTTTTATTGACAGACTCTGATGGTAACGTTTCTAATTTGGCAGTTATACCGGGTTCAATGGAGCCTATTTTGGTGACTAATATTCACCCAGATAATGGGTCTTGTGGAGCAGTTAATGAGCGTCACTTTGGAGCTTATACTCCTACTAATGGACCTCCAATTGCCTTTGATGGTAGAACAGCTAAGTTTTTAGCAGAATCAACAGTTATTCCAGGTGAAACTTATACCATAAAATTGGTTATTGGAGATGATAGGGATAACCTATTTGATTCTGGTGTTTTTATTGAAGGTGGTAGTTTTAACTTAGGAGGTGATTTAGGTGACGACGTTACAATTGCAGCTGGTACTGCACAATGTGGTGGATCGGAAGTTGTTTTAGATACAAGGGTTGAACTAGGGTCCCATGTTTGGTATAAAGATGATGTAGTTATTCCTGGTGAAGTGTCATCAACACTTACAGTAACAGAGCCAGGAGTTTATTATGCCGATTTTGAATTAGACAATGTTTGTTCAGGTTCTGCCGATCCTATTATTGTTGAATTTAGAGATAGCCCAATGGCTAATACAGCTTCGAATTTAGTTCTTTGTAGTGAAACAGGCACAGAGGAATTTGATTTACGAGTAAACGACGATCTTATAATAGGTGACCAAGATTCAACAGTTTTTTCTGTAAGCTACCATCTTTCGGAACAAGATGCTATAGATAATATTAACCCTTTACCAGACCTTTATACTAATACTGCTAGTCCTCAAATGATTTGGGCACGTTTAGCAGATGCATCTCAAATTTGTGCAGATATTATATCATTCTCAATATCTACAGCTGTTGAGCCTACCATTAATCCAGTTTCAGATCTAGAGTTATGCGACGATACAAGTAATGATGGTTTTGAAACCTTTAATTTAAGCGCACAAAATGCAACGATATTAGGGGCGCAATCAGCCGTAGATTTCACGGTTACTTATCATTTAAGTTTTGCAGAAGCAGATTCAGGAGACGGAGCTTTACCATCAGACTTTCCCAATACAGCAAACCCACAACCGATATTTGTGAGAGTAGCGAGTTTAGGTGATTCTAGTTGTTACACTGTGTCTGAGACAGCTCTTTTTAACTTAGTTGTTAACGACAGAGCTATAGCCACAACACCAGATAATATAGAAATCTGTGATACTGACAATGACGGTTTTGGTACTTTTGATTTAAGCAGTCAAGAAGCAGAAATATTAGGAGGACAAGATGCAATGCGATATACCATGACTTTTCATGGTAGCCTAGAAGATGCAAATAATAACGTAAATGACTTACCGACGACGTATATAAATTCTACTATAAATCAGGAAACAATTTATGTTAGGTTTGTAGACACGATGAATCCAACATGTTATAGCACAACAAGTTTTGACATTATCGTTAACCCTTTACCAACCGTAATCGCACCAACGGCATTAGAAGTCTGTGATGATGGCACACCAGACGGTATAACAGAAATGGATTTAAGCCTTAAGAATAGTGAGATCACAGGGAGCAATCCAGCCTATTCCGTAAGCTACCATGAAAACTTAGGAGATGCAGAAACAGGAGCAAGTCCACTACCAACGTTGTACACCAATACAACTAATGGTCAAGTTATCTATGCGCGAGTAGAAAACACTACCACAGGCTGTTATGATACTACAAGTTTAGAACTCATAGTACAACAAGCACCAATAGCCTTTACACCACAACCGCTTATATACTGTGATCCAGATAATGACGGTACAGGGGTGTTTACACTCACCGATGCAGATGCTGAAATTACCGGAGGAGCCACGGGCTTAGAAGTTACCTATCACGAAACCGAAACTAATGCCAATACCGGAGCAAACGCTATAGATACCACAGTAGACTATTTCAATATTGTTCAAAATGCCCAAACGCTTTACGCTCGAATAGAAAGTCCAACGATAGCAACCGACTGTGCAACAATTGTTGAATTAGAGTTAATCGTAGAGCCAACACCACAGTTAGTAGCACCAACACCGTTAGAAGCATGTGATGATATCTCAGCCGATGGTTTTGCAAGCTTTGATTTAACTACAAAGGCAGACGAAATATTAAACGGTCAAGACCCAACACAATACATTGTTAGCTATTACGAGAATGA
>NZ_JAICBG010000050.1:0-567 GCF_020179375.1 Winogradskyella sp. SM1960
ACAAACACGTTGTAAGTAATTTGAGAAAAACGCTAATCATATTGATATCATTGAGTTTTGGACTTTCATCTTGCGAGTCCGAAAAACGATATTCCGACTATAATGAGTCTGACTTTTACGAAGTTCAAGGCTTTATTGAATCGGCGAGTCCGACAAGTGACCCTTTTGACCTTCCAATTGTCAAGGACATAAGCTTTACATATTTTTTAGACAGACCGAATCCGAAAACTGGAATGGAAAATGACCTAGAGATGTTTGAGGCAAAAACAGGATTTCCTTTAATTGTATTAGTTCATAAGGATGATGAAAATATTAGTTTTTATGGGCGAGTTGGAATTCTGGAAAACTTGAACTCTAAAGAAAAAGAATTTTTATCTGGACATATAAAAAATCAAATGGAATTAATTGACAAAACTGATTCTGAATAAAAAACTACTTACAACACCGTGTATAATTAATTGCTTTGTTCTTCCCTACTTGCGAATATTCCTGCGGAATATTCACGGGTTCGTAAAAGTTTACTAAATTAGTTGCTTAACCACGCAACTAATCATACACAAACACGTT
>NZ_JAICBG010000051.1:0-557 GCF_020179375.1 Winogradskyella sp. SM1960
TATGCTGAATCACCATTTTGTCCTCCTGCAACAATACCTGTATCAACTCCTCCGATTATCCAATGATTATTCGTTCCGATTTCTGGAGTTAATCCATCTGCTCCGTCAACACCATCTGCTCCATCTGATACAACAACATCGGTTGTGCCATCACTTACAGTTACAGTACCATTACCATTATCGGTTACCGTTACTGAGGTTCCATCTACTCCATCTTCACCATCTGCACCGTTAGAAACTATTACATCGTTTGTACCATCGCTTACAGTTATAGTACCATTACCGTTATCCGTTACCGTCACTGAGGTGCCGTCTGCTCCATCTTGTCCGGCTGGACCTACTAATGCATCTAAAAAATCTTGTTCTGATCCTGAATTACCAGCGGCTAACCATTCTTCGTATGCTGAATCACCATTTTGTCCTCCTGCAACAATACCTGTGTCAACTCCTCCGATTATCCAATGATTATTGGTTCCTATTTCTGGAGTTAATCCATCTGCTCCGTCAACACCATCTGCTCCATCTGATACAACAACATCGGTTGTGCCATCACTTAC
>NZ_JAICBG010000052.1:0-555 GCF_020179375.1 Winogradskyella sp. SM1960
AGCAGTAGTAATGTTAGTAGTTGGAATAACTGTTTTTCTTGTTGCATTTGGAGACCATACAAATAGAACGAATTTTAAAATTTATTCTGCAAACAAGAAACAATGTGTGACTATCATTACGCAAGGAAAAATGAGGTATTTTATAAATGGAGAACACAATTCTGTTCCGAAAACGGAATATATAAAAATTGACAAAAGTGGAATTCCTCTTATTGGAGACGAAATCGGAATTTGTTGGAAAAATGAAAATTACGAATGGGAAATCGTAAATCACCAATCAAAAATTATTGACGTGAAATTAGACACGTTGAAATTTAAATTCAATACAAGTTGGGAAAAAGATAAACACGGAATCCCGAATACGAAAAAGTACATTAAACCGAATTGTGGAACGATAGGACTTTTGAATATGAAAACATACGATGAAACTATAATACTGGAAAATTGAACTGAATAAAAAACGATTTTACAACACCGTGTATAATTAATTGCTTGGTTCTTCCCTACTTGCGAATATTCCTGCGGAATATTCACAGGTTCGTAAAAGTTTGCTAA
>NZ_JAICBG010000053.1:0-533 GCF_020179375.1 Winogradskyella sp. SM1960
GTGTTATTATAACTCCACTCAAAACTATAATCTGCTGCAGATAAGCCTGTGTCTATCACTAATGGGTCTAATATCTCTGTGCCATTTGTATTGATACATAATATGTAACTGTCTGCTAAATCAAACTCTGGTAACGGATTAACTTGTAAGGTTAATGGCGCTACTTCGTAACAGATTGAGGTGTCGTTTCCTGTGCCGTCTGGTGTGTCATTATCTACTCTTGCATAGATAACTTGTGGGTTAACTATGTTTTCGTACAAGGTTGGTAATGGGTTCACCTTTAAGTCCGCTTCTTCTTGTGTTTCATAATACGTCACTACATAATTCTGTACATCTTGACCGTCTAAGACTTCTGGGTCTCTTGTCGTTAAATCAAACTGTGCACTGTCGTCGGTAGTATCACCATCGGTTTCCATATTGTCATCACAGATTTCATATACAATTGGATCCATGTTTGGATTTGCCTGTGCTGCTTCTTGAACTTCAATATTAAAACTTTGGGTACTGATAGAACAACCTGTGACGTTATTGGT
>NZ_JAICBG010000054.1:0-500 GCF_020179375.1 Winogradskyella sp. SM1960
GATTTAACTACAAAGGCAGACGAAATATTAAACGGTCAAGACCCAGCAAAATACATCGTTAGTTATTACGAGAATGAGGCTAGTGCTATGGCTGGTAATAACGCAATAAATAATCCGCTCGCTTATACCAACACAGACGATTTTAACCAAATCATTTGGGTACGCGTAGAAGACAATACAACCATAGAAGGCTGTTACAAAATCACAAGCCTAGAATTAATTGTAAACCCATTACCAGTACTAATCACACCAGCACCAATAGAGTTATGTGATGTGAATAATCCAGGAGATGAGAAAGAAAGCTTTACATTAGAAGTGGCTAATGATGAGATACTAAACGGTCAAACAGGCATTACTTTAACGCATTACGAAACACAAGCAGATGCCGACAATGCGACCAATCCTATTTTTAGTCCATATGTCAATCTAAGCAATGCTCAGACCATATTTGTAAGAGCAGAAAATGATGTTACAGGCTGCTACAATACAGTAACAGTTAC
>NZ_JAICBG010000006.1:0-215460 GCF_020179375.1 Winogradskyella sp. SM1960
AACCAACCGTTTCCAGTTGATTTTTACGCTGTCAATTCAATATGTTAATGAACTTATTTCTTTACTTTTGCTTAACATTATTTCGCTAAGCGGGTGCAAATATAAAACCCTTTTTTCATTCTCACAACTTTATTTTGAAAAAATATTTTTTATTTTTTCAAAGTTAATTTTGTCTGGAAATGAACGTCTGAAACGCGACATGATGTCTTTGTTTCGGGGTGCAAATATAGAACCCTTTTTCATTCCCACAACACCTTTTTGCTTTTTATTTTAATCTTTTTTTTAAGAGGCTTTAAACCATCCTTTTACACAGCAAAGTTTTTTTAAATTTGATCAGTTGGTAATATACAATACGGAATACGTAACCTATTTAGCTCTTCCTAGTGGCCAGGTAAACCACTAACATATCAACGTGCTTACTTTATAAGCACTCCACTTATCTATACCTGTAATATTATTTGAAACTATATGATACTACAGAAGCCACTTAATATGCAATTAATCTTCAATTAAAATAACACACTAGTTAACATTCGCTTTATACAGTTAAAGATGATTTAGTTTAATCCTTCTATAAAAAGAAATCCCATACTAAACCGAACCTAATCGTAAAGTCCCTGTATGGATTATTAGGAGCTGAAAAATAATCGTATCCTGTAAACGAAGAATTGAAGTGTTCTGCTTTAAAAAAGATACGTGTTTGTCTAACCTTAGCATTAATAAAGAAATCCAATCTAGGAAAACCACCTAGTTTGGTTTCGTTCTGCGTATAGAATTCAGCGAGTAACGGATCATAACCATTCATATTATACTCGGAGAAGTAATTAAAAGTTACACCTGTCTGTAGCGTCATTGATTTTTTAAACAACTGATTGGAATAATAAAGTGTGTTTCGTGATATGAATGCAGGTACATTAAGAACCTCTTCATCACTCACAACATTTTGATACATTAATGTGTTATCTAGTGCAAAATTGCCAACCTTGAATTCCTTCTGCAGTTTTATTCTTAAATATTGAAGTGGTTTATTGTATTGCTTAGGCTCAATCTTCTTAACTCCATCTATAGTTTCTTCTAAATTAAAATAGGTGTAATTATCGATATTAGATAAATCAAGAACGGCATTGAACCATTTTTGAGATTTCATATTCAGTTTTAATTGTTGTGTATTTACATTTTGAAAACGATCTAAGTTATACCAGTTGTAATTTATGTAATCGCTTTGATATAATAAGTGGTTATAATTTGCAAGTCTAGAATTTAATGCAATTCCACCAGAAAATGCAATATCCTCATTAAACTGCCAGTTTAATGTTGCATCTAAATAACTACCAACAAATGTATCGGACAGGTTTAGCCCTCCCTTACCTGTAATATTAAAACCTTTATAAGTTTTAGAATACGCTCCTTCTACCCCAAAGAAGTTGGACTTTATTCTATTTGTAATAGTCGTTTCCGGAAATAAGACAATACTGTTATAACCATAATTAACATCTGTATAATTTACTGCAAACGAAATATCTCCAATTACATTATTAATATAATTTAACCCAAGAGATGTTTTGAAGTTCTCTAACTTTACTTTATCTCTAATACTATTTGTAAAGGCATCGCCAAAAACGTCCGTTGCAGATGCTGTTTGTTTATACTGATAATACTTATCCTCCAAAGAGATTTTATTAACCAACCTAATAGTATTATTAGACAAAGAATCTGTGTCATGAAGTATTCCATAGGAATGTTCCAGAAAAAAACGTTTCCCTTTTAATATGTTTTCTGCGTTCTCAAATACAGGATCAAATACAGAGCGGTCTAAAAACTCTTCATTACCCGATGTGAAATTATCTAAATCCTCTTCCTTTAATCCACCGTTTTCTTGATTAAGCAAGTCTTGCATTACAACATAGCCTTTGGCTTGGTATTTTTCGTTCTTTGTTTTATAATTTGTAACAAACCGAAAATTCCCAGAACTCGTTAATGCGTTTTGGTAATTCCCTAAAGATCTTAATCCTTTATAGGCAATTGAAAAGTTAAATTGTTTTGACAGGTTTACTGTAAAGAAAGCATCTAAAAGCTGCCCTTGCTCAAATGCTGTCTTATAGGTTAATCGCGTCCATGGAGTAGGAACTTCATAAGACATAATATCCTTATGCTCTAAATAATTAAAATGACGTGCTCTCGCACCAAACAAAGGCGATGTATTTTCATCCCAAGAATTAAAACTGAGTGTATTATAGGTTTGCCCAATATTGGCAAAAGGCATTAAATTAAAATTGTCCTTCTGAAGATAGTTTAGCTTATAGTCCTTTTTTATGGTTAATGTTGTATCAACAGAGATAGTGTCTAATGCATTACTAAACTGCAGATACATATCTATTGTAGCTAATTCCTTAAATCCTTTTGACCTATTAGTTAAAGAAGTCGTATCTGATCTATTATTTAGATTTACTTTATTTACTTCAGAAAGTTTAGTCTGAGCAACTAGGCTTACTGTAAAAAAACAAAATACAAGTATGTAAAAATATTTGTTCTGCATTTAGAAATATATAATTTTGAAACAAAGTAAACCATTAATTATTGCATAAGAATATAAAATTACAATTTACTTAACATAAAAAAGACCAACAGTGTTTATTGTTGGTCTTTTGTATTATATAATTATTTAGAATTCTTTATTCAATAATAATTTTGTGAGATGATATATTACCACCTTTAGAAATAGTAGCTACATACACTCCTGAAGCCACATTTTGCAAATTAACTGTTCTATTAAATTCACCAGACTCATTAACAAAACTTCTTTTATATACCACTCTACCGCTTAAATCATATATATCCACTAATACATCATCGTTGCTATTATTGTTAAATCGTATATTAAAGCTTCCGTTGTTTGGATTTGGATATATTTCTACTTTCCCTGCAACATAATCTTCTACACTTAAACCAGACAATACACCGCCTGTTATAATCAAACTATAATTTTGAGAATCTCCAGATAATGTGCCCTTATGAGAAATAGACATAGAATAAACGTCATTAGCATTGGGACTATCAATTTCGATTTTCTCAAAATTATCTACATCATTTGTAGTATTTCGAGTAGCAGCACTAGAAGGATTAGCTGCATTTAATTTCCAAGGGAAGTAATCTGTACCATTTTTAGTTAACTTCACATCAAGATCATTAACTAAATTAGGGGTAGAGTCATCTATATTACCACTCGCAACTTCACCTTGAGGATCTGTCCAGGAAATTGACACCATTAGAGGCTCAGAACCTAATGCTCTAACATCTAAAGTCTTTACTTCCGCATTACTTATTGAAGTTTCTTCAATATACGAGGAATCTAAATTATTAGTTATTGTTGACACTGCTTTTTCACCATTAGCTAAACCCCATCCGAAACTGTAATCAGGTCCAGGGTAAAACCCTGCTTCATCAGCAGTATGTAATAATAAACCTTTAGCAGTAGCGGCTAACATATATTGAGAATTAACGTTATTATAATGTTGTTGTAATAACAATAATAATCCCGTTGTCGCTGGAGCTGACATTGAAGTCCCACTTGAATTTCCATAGCCAGTATCTGATTCATTTGAAGTAGACATAACGCCAACACCCTTTGATGAGATATCTGGTTTTATTCTTCCATCGTCAGTTGGTCCCCAATTACTAAACGAAGACATTACTACGCTTGATGGGCCCGTATAATTAAGCACCTGCCCAACAGCCGCTGATGTAATTGCATTTTTAGCCACTGACTGACCAGTTAATAAATCATAACCTCCTTTTGATGGATTATACTGACTAAAGCCATCTCTATCGTTACCTGCAGATACTACTGGTACATAATAAGGATTAGTATTAGTAATTAAATCTACATTGAAAGCATCTGAACCGTATGCTCCAAAACGCTCAACAGGTATATTTTCCGCTCCAAATCCATAAGAATGGTTAGAAACCAACAATCCCATTGTTGCTTGCGTTAACATTTCTTGTGTGTCATTAGCAGAATTAGCCGCTAGTACAGTTGCTTCAAAGGCTATTCCTCTACCCAGATTTATAGGAATACTACCTCCTGAACTAATAATTGTTCCTGTAACGTGAGTTGCATGAAAATTAACATTAGATCCTCCATCAATGACTGTTATTCTTCCTGCTAAATCTAAATGTGTACTCAATGGGTATCCATTTTCCGCTTCCCAAACACCAGCTATCATATTTTGACCATTAAGATCCAAACCTAACGATCCTCCCGTATTTAACCTGTCTGACCTAATTGTTCTAGCAGATCCAAGATTATGAGAAACATAAAACAAGGGCTGTCCATTTTCAGTAATATCACGAAGACCCTCTAAATTTATTTTAGCTAGTTCATCTTTTGTCAAGGTATTAAGGTAATTTTGTATTCTAATTTCCCTTTCTGCATTTTCCGCCTTAAGGTATTGCATCACCTCTTTTGATTTATTTAAATCATAACTAGACGTTATTACTGCTCTTTCCTCTGGCGTCTGTGCCAATAGAAGATAAGAATTCATGAGCAGGAACACATAAATGTAAAAATTTTTCATTTCTCTTTTTTTTAATAATGCCACTAACAACAATTGCGCCAAATGCTCAAAAAATCATTGGAGGTTGAGATTAATTTAATATTTTATAAGAAGTACTTGTTTTTATAATTACAAAAATAAGTAATTTATGGTAATAATTTTTCTTTTTTTTTTCAGAATAAAAAAACACAGACACTAATAATTTAAAAGACTATCTAAAAGCAATTTACCCAAATATAAGAGATATTAACTTGTAGTACATACTATAAATCTTACTAATTGCTATAGTCCATATAACCAAATTACGTTAGTCCGGTTAATATAACGGTATTCAAAATAAGTGCTAAAGATTTGTTTCACTGATCCATACATCTATTCAACGAAAACAAAATTATAAAAAAATAGAACTAAATAATTCTAACCTTAAAACAATAATGTTATCTCTATAAATCTGAGATAAATTAGGTGAATTTTAAATAAGATAATAATACTCGCTAATAAATATATAAAAAAAACCATACCTATTAAGGTATGGTCTTTTTTTAAGTATAGATAACGTTTGCTATTATTCTGGGGTTATAATATTAGTTCCAGTACCGAAAGATGCTCCATCAGATCTATCTAAACTATAAAATAAGATTATAGTCTCACTAGCCTCATCATATGTACCCGTTGCAGAGTAAAGAGCATCAAACCCTTCGCTACAATTAGTACAATAAATCTGACTAGGTATTTCTACTGTCCCAGAAGTTGCACCTGGTGAATTAGGCGTAAAAGTAGCCTCAAAAGGAACAGGTCCAATCCCAGCGTCAGGTAAATCTGAAGTGATAATAAGCACATCACAGTCTCCAGAATCATTAGCAGATCCAGTACCACCGAATGTAGCACCACCAACATTTTGTACAACGAGATTACCCCACCATAAATTAGATTCGGTAGGACAGTCATCATTTGAAATAACCACTGTACGGAAATATGATTGTTCATCAAAATTACCTACTTGTAGACCAGCAGATGATACATCTGTAATTTCAACAGTAAAAGTTTTAGCTTCGTTAAACACGTCGTTATCCACTGGTGTTATCGTAAAATTAGAATTATACTCACCTGCAGGTACCACAACAGAAGTACTAGAAACAGTATAATCTACTCCTTGTACAGCTGTTATATCAGTAATTGCAAATGTAATAGTCACGTCTTGATTTTGCGGCTCAGTTATTCCCAATTCCACAGAAATAGTTCCGCCATTTTCAGGGGCTACAATAGACGTATTGAGTCCTAAAAACGATGCAAAATGAGGATCCTCAAATACATTACTCTCATCATCTGAACATGAGGCCACAGTAGCCAAAAGAGCAACGAAAAATAAACCCTTAATTAATTTATTGTAATTCATTATATATGATATTTATTAATTAATAATATAATTTTAGTACGGTTAATATTGAGCGTTGTTCTCAAAACCACCTGATGTATTAGTATTCATCTCACTTCGAGGAATAGGGAATACTCTTCTAAAATCGGTAAAAGGTAAGCTACAATTGTTTAAACAGTTAGCATCTTTTTGTACATCTAGTTCGTTACGATTTAAATCAAAATATCTATGACCTTCAAACGCTAATTCTATTCTTCTTTGTTTTAGAATCTCACTCAACAATCCAGATCCAGAAGCATTTGTATTATATGCAGAATCTCTATTTGTAGAAACCCATGTATTTAATTCAGTTCTAGCTAATGTTTCATTAATATAATATAACGCTTCAATTTGGTTAAGTTTTGCTTCACTCATTCTAAAATGAGGCATATCTCTATCTGGAGTTATAAATTTTCTAACGTCAACTCCAACAACAGCATCCGAGTATGATGCCGGAATATTGTCTAAATACAATCCTTTTCTAACATCAGTTGATGCCATTAGGTCATAAAACTCTCTAGTAGCAAAATTCTGCTTATAAGTACCTGCTAAACTCCATGTTGCATAAAAAGCATCATTACTTCCAGGATTATCAGTACTATTAAATTCGATTTGAAAGATAGTTTCTGGAGAAGACTCAGACGCGTAATAAGGAACAACATCTGATTGCCCCATTAAACTAAATCCTTCACCATTATTTAATACTTGTTCTGCATAAAGTCTAGCATTAGGATAGTCTTCTAAATAAAGATAAACTCTAGACAAAAGTAATTTTGCAGCAGTTGGCCCTAATCTAGTTACACCAGGCTCTTCACTCATTAATGAAATTGCTGTTTCCAAATCTAAAATGATTTGATCATACACATCTGACACCGTAGCTCTTGGTAACGAACCACCTATATTAACAGATGTAGGCAAAACAACACCCAATTGAGGATCTATTCCACTTCCTGCAGGACGTGCATACCAATTTACCAATTGAAATAAAATTGTAGCTCGTGCTATGTGAGCCTCACCAAAACGATTATCAGGAGTTCCGCTCACAGCATCTTCATCTGTAACAGTACCTTCAAAAGAAATTACATTATTCACATCTAGTAATGTACCGTATAAGAAATTCCATATACCAGCAACTGTACCACCATCTACTATGGCGTGAGTATAGTCGTTTACATCAGTAAATCTATTACTGTTATTTACACTAACGTAACCATTATCTGACAATAAGGCTTGGTGTGTAAAGAAGTCTGCTCCAAATGTAGTAGCACTCTGCATACCACTATATATACCTAATGTTGCGATTTCTAAACTGGCTTCATCAACAATTGCATCCTGAATTTGAATACTACCGGATGGTGTAGTTGTAAGAAACTCCTCATCACAGCTCTGCATTTGCAAGCAAGCTAATGCGCTAAATGCAAAGACAACTAATTTATTATTTATTTTCATATCTTTTTTTTTTAAAAATTAACATTAACTCCAAATAAAAACTGTTTCAAGTTTGGAGCTGACTGATCATAAACACCAGCACCTTCTAATGACGTATTGAATTCATTAGATCCAACTTCAGGATCAAAATATAAATCATCATCAAATACCCATGTATAAACGTTTAAGCCTCTTACGTACACATAAACATCACTAACCCAATTTACACCTTTAAGTAATTCAGCATCAAGCTTATAACCTAATTCAACAGAACGTAATCTAATATGGTCTGCATCATAAATATATCTAGTACTATTAGCAGAAGAAGAATTATTATCAGAATTAAATAAGTACTGTGGTCTAGATGCGTCTCTGTTATCAGGTGTCCAAGAGTCATAAAGATTCGAAGCTAAATGATTTAAGTTAGCAAAAGCCCCATCATTGTCATAAACAAAGGCCCAACGGTCTATCACAGAATGACCACCAGCATAGTTTAATAAAAATTTAAAATTAAAGCCTTTATACTGAAACTCATTTGAGATACTAGCTAAATGCTTAGGTAGCGCTTGTTTTCCAGTAAAAGAAAGTTCAGCATTACCAACAACACCAGTCACATCAGTTCTAGACTCATCAGTGTACCATAATGGTGTACCATCCGCTGGGTTAACACCTGCCCATAACCTTGTATAGAACTCAGAAGGATCATGACCTACAGCATAATTTTTTGTACCATTTGCAGCTATTTCATCAGCCTCATCAGTAATCTTTGTTACTTCGTTCTCGTTATAAGAGAAAGTACCATTTAGACTCCATCTAAAATCATCAGAAAGAACTGGCACTACACCTAATTGAACTTCTACACCTCTGTTTTCAGTTGTACCAATGTTCTGAGTCAGACTTGTAAAACCAGAAGATGGTGTTATTGGTGCGTTAAATAATAAATCCTCCGATTCATTTTTATACACATCAATAGAACCAGAAACCCTACTTTCAAACAAGCTAAAATCTAAACCGAAATTGGTGTTTTTCTTAGACTCCCATGTTAATGCAGAGTTACCAGGATTTACAATAACAGCTGCATTTTGATTCAGGTAAGTTCCAAAACCAACTAATGCTTTAGCTGAATGATTACCTACTGATGCATTTCCTGTTACACCGTAAGACAACCTTAATTTAAGAGTATTAATAAAAGTTGCAGAATCAAGGAAGCTTTCTTGAGCTATATTCCATGTTCCACCAGCTGCCCAAAAATTACCATATCTGTTTTCGAATCCAAATCTAGATGAACCATCTCTTCTAAATGAACCTGTTATAGAATAACGTCTATCATATGTATATGACCCTCTTACAAAAGCCCCAAAAAACGTAGCGTCAGTATGTGAAGAAGAAGCTCCTATTGGGTTCGCAGCATTTTGCAACTCATATAAGTCATACCTACCTGAAGTATAACCTTGAGCAGAAGCTGAAGTTGTATTTGTACGATCTGCTACAGCGTCTATTCCTAGAACACCTGTAATATTGTGAACATCACCAAACATCTTATTAAAACTTAAGCTATTTTGCCAAGTCCAAATTTGACGAAAACGATTATCCTTAAAACCATTACCATTACCATTAACATCACCTTCATTAATACCATCCCCAAAATCAGGGTTCCAATACGTTAACTCATCTGAAATGTTCATATCAACACCAGCTAAAGATTGAAATGACAATGTGTTTTTGATTATTTCATAATCTAAATTAAGATTAGCTAAAACTTTATAAAAATTTGATGTTGCAACATCAGTATTCTGAATCGCTACTGGGTTGAAACTAGGGTTAAGATAAGCTAAATCTAAATTATATGTACCATCTGGATTGTAAATACTATTAGCTGGAGATAATATACTTCCTGTAAAAACAGGATTTCTAAAACTCGATGCATCAGCATCACCAGTTTGTTCTGCAGAAGACAAGTTAATACTAAATCCAACTTTTAATCTATCAGAAGCGTTCCAATTAGCATTTAAATTACCCGTAATACGGTGATATTTAGCTTCTCTAGACACACCTTCTTGCTCGAAATAACCTAAAGAAGAAAAGACTTGAAAATTTTCAGAACCACCAGTGTAGTTCAAATTCACAGAATTAGTAACACTCCTCTTATTTCTTGTTGCAGCTCTCCAATCAGTGTTTGTAACACCATCCCAACCTAAAAACGATGTTCCAAAAGCTACTGCATCCGCTTGATTTGCATTTAAACCAGAATTCATACGACCTAAAGCAATCAAATTAACATGCTCTTCAGCACTTAACCAATCAAATTCGTCATAAGCAACATCTCCAAATCCATATTCAGTAGATAATGTAAACCTAGACTGATCAGATTTACCTGATTTAGTAGTAATTAAAATAACTCCATTAGCTCCTCTTGCTCCATAAATAGAAGTTGACATTGCATCTTTCAACACAGTAACACTCTCTATATCTGAAGAATTAAGACTAGCCAAAGGATTGGCAGTAGCCGCTTGAGCCGCGTTATCACCTGATAAAACAGGAACCCCATTAATCACATATAGTGGATTTGAATCTGCCGTTAACGAGGAAACCCCCCTAAGAAAGACCGGAGTAAAAGCACCAGGCTGCCCACTAATAGAACCAACCTGAAGACCAGCAACACGCCCTTGAAGCGCTTGATCAACTGAAACTACAGGTGTACTAGAAATATCAGTAGAAGAAACTGTTGTATAAGACCCAGCTTTCTGCGTCTCAGATTCCTGAATACCGAAACCTACAATTACCACTTCATCAAGTGCACTAGCATCTTCTAATGCTACATCGTAAGTATTACCGGCACCAACCGTAACTTCAGCAGGCTTCATACCTACATAAGAAACTACAAGAATAGCACCTTGATTGACTTGAATGGTAAACTTACCATCAAAATCTGTTTGTTGACCCTTAGAGGTCCCCTTTACAATTACACTCGCTCCAGGAAGGGGTAAACCATCCATTGCTGTTGTAACTGTACCTGTGACAGTTTTCTCTTGTGCAAAAGAAAACTGCATCACGAACGCCATAAAAAGCGTTAATAACCATGTTAATTTTAATTTCATAAAACAATTATTTGAGTTAGTCTAGTTGCAAACATCTTAATTTTATATTAAATAACCAAGTGTTTTTGCTAAAAAAATGTTAAGAACGTTACTATATTGATAACAATGCAGGTAAAACATTTTTTCCTTTGTTTTAAGCCTGAAACTCACTACTTAGATGCTAAAAGTGTAAATGAGTTGCGTTAAAATTTTAACTTTGTTCAAAAATTAACGTTTTGTCTCTAAAAAATCAATATTCAACCTTTACGTTAGAATGTGGTACAGATGAAGCAGGTCGAGGTTGTTTAGCTGGCCCTGTAACAGCTGCTGCAGTTATTCTACCAACTTCTTTTAAAAACACACTATTAAATGATTCCAAACAACTTTCCGAAAAAAAGAGAACAAAATTAAAACCCATTATAGAAGACACAAGTGTTTCTTTTGCTGTTCAACATATATATGAATCTGAAATCGATACTATAAATATTTTAAACGCCTCCATAAAAGCGATGCATGGCGCTATTTCGGAATTAAAATCAACTCCTGAGTATATTATTGTAGACGGCAATAAATTTAAACCTTTTAAAAATATTCCACATACCACAATAATTAAAGGAGACAGTAAATATCTCAGTATTGCAGCAGCTTCAGTATTGGCAAAAACCTATAGAGATAGTTATATGGAAAAAATACACGAAGAATTCCCAATGTACAATTGGAAACAAAATAAAGGCTACCCAACAAAAGAACACAGAGCTGCTATAAAAAAATACGGTATTACCAAATATCACAGAAAATCATTTAGATTATTGCCCGAGCAATACCAATTGGATATATAACTTTTTATATTTGTAAACTAAATTCAACTTAATGAAGCGACTTGGTTTTTTATTCATAGTATTTACCTTAGTATTGGCCTGCCAAAAAGACTACAATAAAACCAAACAACCGTATAAATTTATTCCGGCAGAATCGTCTACTATTATTCAGATAAATGAACTAAACGACTTTATTAATAGTGTTGAAAATAACGATGTTATCTCATCACTATATAATAAGGAGTTAAAAAATGCCGCATTTTTTCTCAACCAACTCAATACAACAAAACAGGTTTACACATCATTTAAAGATTCTAATTACCTCATTCTCACAGAAAACGACAGCACCTTATTTGTACTTGATTCCGTTAAGAATATAATGTCGAAAACGTTAGGTGATTTACAAATTGAAGAAACCCAAATAGACAACAATACCATCTATCATAAAATTATTGGCAATACTTTTGCTGGCTCCAATGATCTTGAACTTTTAAAGACTCTAAATCCCAGCAATGAAAACACCGATCTTAGCAACTTAATTGAAACTACTGATAAAAAATCGGTTGCTTCTATTTTGTTTAAATCTGAAGCCAATACCTACTCTAAATTGTTGTTTTCCGATGCTATGAATACAGACAACTCGTACTATACCGTTCTAGATTTCGATTATACGGAAAATGGATTGAATTACAATGGTATTTTAACGTCCAAAGATTCTAGCGCTAACGATTTAGACCGCTTTAAAAACACCATTCCGCAAAAAACAAATTCACCTTCTATTGCACCTTATAACACAGCATCTTTATTGAGCATTAGCTATGATAGCTTTTCTCTTTTTAATAAAAATAACCATATAAAAGATAGTATTTCAGGAGTCCCAGAAACTTTTCTAAACTTTACAGATGAAATTGCCATAGTTGACTCAATGTTAGTGCTTCACTCATTAGACCCAAACTTAATTGTTGAGTCTATAGAGAATAAGTCTATGTCAGAATCGTTTAGAGATATTGATATCTATGAATTTGGGAATCCAGACTTTTTTGAATCTACCCTTCAGCCATTTATTAGTTTTAAAAATGCTAAGTATTTTTCCGTTTTTGAGAATTTTATTGTGTTTTCTAGCACTTTAGAAACATTAAAATCCATGCTAACGGATGCTTTAAATAACAATACGCTTGCTAATTCTGATGCATTTCAAAATATAAGTGAGAATTTGAGTGATGAAGCGTCTTTATTTATTTTTAAGAATTCTGAAGCATTATCAACGGTTTTAGGTGAAACAATGACAGGCTACAACGCTAATGCTGTTCAGTTTATACGTGAAGACAACTACACACACGTTAATGGGATTATTCAAAAATTCAAAAAAAGAGCTGCTTCCAATTCTGTGTCCGAAGCTTTTACAACAAAAATTGACGCTTCTATTTTAACCGCTCCTCAAGCAGTTAAAAACCATGTTTCTAATGCGCATGATATTATTGTTCAAGATGTTAACAATACACTCTATCTTATTTCAAGCACAGGAAACATCCTCTGGAAAAAACAGCTACAAGGAAAAATATTAGGTCAAGTAGAACAGATAGACATGTATAAAAATGGCCGATTACAATTAGCCTTTGCAACACCCAATCGTTTATATGTTTTAGATAGAAATGGCAATAATGTATCTCCGTTCCCTTTAAAATTTAACGATGATATTACGCAACCACTTTCGGTTTTTGATTACGATAAACGAAAAGATTATAGACTATTGGTTACACAAGGTAAACATCTCTTAATGTACAACGCTAAAGGACAGTCTGTAAGTGGTTTTGATTATAAATCAAATAATTCTGAAATTATATCTCAACCTAAACATTTTAGAATTGGCAATAAAGATTATATCTCTTTTGGAGCTGGAGAAACGCTTAAAATTTTAAACCGCCAAGGTGCTATTAGAATCGATGTAAAAGACAAGATTCGTTTTTCTGAAAACGACATTTACTTATACCAAAATAAATTTACAACCACTAATACACTAGGTCAACTAGTTCAAGTAGATACCAAGGGAAAACTAAGTACTAAAAACCTGAATCTTACAGACAATCACAACATTGAAACCACAAGCAAAACCTTAGTTTCTTTAAGAGAAAACCGATTAGGAATAAAATCTAGGACTTTAGATTTAGATTATGGTGAATACACAGCACCAAGAATATTTTATTTAAATGATAAAATATACGTCTCTACGACTGATTTGCAATCTAAAAAAGTTTACCTTTTTGACAGTCAAGCCAAACCCATTCCTAACTTCCCTGTTTTTGGTACAGCCTCGGCTGAACTAGAAAAATTAGACAACGAAAACAGCCTCGAACTCATTACCCAAAGTGACGATAAAACTATCGTGGTTTACAAACTATACTAAATATTCCACCAACGACACATTTGTTCTTGTTAATTCTTAATGCTACTCTTAAATTTCACAGCATTTTCTATTAAACAATAACAATGAAGAAGTTACCCATTTTAAAATATTTAAAACAGTTAGCAATCGCTATTCTGCTCGTTACACTTACAACCTCTAACTTAGAGGCACAAACCAAAAAACTAAAACGCCCTAAGAGTAAAGTTCGCATTTCGAGTGTCGATAATTTTGTACAAAAATCTTTTAATATATACGATAAAGTCTACAAGTATGATGGCTATGCGGCATCAGGCACTTCATTAGATGATGAAGATATTGATGTCTTAGAAGAAGCAATAGAAGATGGCACAACCATAAGTGATAGCGCGCCAGCGATTTTAAAAGATATAGATGGCGCAAGCGTTTTTAAACAAGCCAAGGCAACCTTGCAAATTAATAAAGCCAAAAACGCTTTAAGATACAGTATTGAAACTTCCAAAGAATTACTGGTAGGTCATCGGGAAAACAAAAATAAAGAAGACAAAGAAGATTCAGAGCTCAGCAGTAATTCTGATAAGGACACCAATAGTAACTCTAGTAATAGTAGCAATTCGGATGACGAAGGGAGTAAAACAGAAGACGCCGCTTCAAATATTTCTAATGGTTTAGAAATCTATAGTAAATTTGATTTTGTCCCTGGAGACGAACTGCTTTTCTTCGACGATTTCTCTCAAGATTTTATAGGAGATTTACCTAGTAAGTGGAACACTAATGGCTCTGGTGCCGTTGTTAAACTCAATAACGTAGAAGGACATTGGTACGAGCTTAAATCTGGCCAAGGCCTTTTTGTGATGCCTAATATAAATAACCTCCCTGAAGATTATACTATTGAATTTGATCTTTTAACTGCAGGCCTTTCATCTAAAACGGCGTCCTCAGCAAAATTCACTATTATTCTTAGTGACACCGATTTATTTAAAAATGGTAAATCTTACGTATCAGTCTCATTGCCACTTGTCCAAAACCGTGAATATAGCATGAGAGTTCATTCCTATTTCGAGGGCAAAAAAGGCAAAATAGACACAAGGACACCTGTAAATATTAGTCAGGAATTAAACAACCAACCTCATATCGCTATTTCTGTAACCAAACATCGTTACCGTCTTTGGATTAACGAAGTTAAACATGTGGACATTCCAAGGTTTATTGAAAAATTAGACGTGCTTAATTATTTAAAATTTAATTTAAATAGCCTAAATGAAGACGAACACTTAATGATTAAAAACCTAAAAATATTAAAAGGAGGTGAAGATTTAAGACGTCAGTTAATCTCAAAAGGAAAAATCTCTACTAACGGTATTTTATTCGATTCTGGCTCGGCTAACATTCAACCACAATCGCTTGGAATCGTACGTCAAATTTCACAAGTTTTAATGCAAGATGAAAGCATCAAAATAAATATCATTGGGCATACAGATGCAGATGGTAGTGATGTTACAAATTTAGAATTATCTAAGGCCAGAGCTGCTGCTGTAAAAGAAGCTTTAGTATCCATTTACAAAATATCCGAATCGCGTTTAACAACGGACGGAAAAGGAGAAACGCAACCTGTAGGCGATAATAACACCGCTGAAGGTAAATCAAAAAACAGACGTGTAGAATTTGTTAAAATATAGAGGAGGTTTTAAGTCTGAAAACATCAAATTTAGATTGGTGATTTCTAATTTATATATCTTTCCTTTTTGTAGTATTGTAGTCGTAAAACTGGCACTAAGTTTTATAAACTTAAAAGCCCAAAATTTTGACAAACAAACAACAAAAATTTCATAATGATAAAACGACAAAAAGCATCAATTAAGAGCTGTATAATTCACAAAGTAGGTAATAAATTTAACGGCACAAAAAATGCCTTTTCAGATGCTATAGTAGAATTTGACGAAGCGACCTATAATTTAATGCTGCCCTATCTTTTAAAACCATTTGTTAGCGTAGCAGAAAGTTACCGTTTTCATCACCACAGTGATGTTAACCTCAACGAAATTAACACCTACAGTGATCAACTTTTTAAAGAAGATGCTGATTTTGTAGACATTTCAAAACACATTGTTGCCCACCTATTTGAACAAAGTAATTCAGCTCAAATTAAAACAGGAGATGTACTTATTTGCCATTTTGAAAACGTGCAATACGAAGACTATTTTACCGATGCTGTTGGCATTTTTAAAATTGAAAACAAAACCGAATTTTTTCAGACTTATTTAGAAGATAATAACTACGATATATTAGTCCAAAAAGGCATCCAAGCCAAGAAGGTGGATAAGGGTTGTTTAATCTTAAATACGTCTGACATGGAAGGTAAAATTGTCCTCAGTGTCGATAACAACACTTACGATACGCAGTATTGGATAAAAAGCTTCTTAAATATCAAATATCCCGATGATAGCAACCAACACACCAAAAATTGCATTGAACTTTGTAGAGAGTTTTCTAAAGAAGTATTACAACCCAATTTTGGTGGCCAAGAACAGAGTAATTTCTTAGCTAAAACCGTTGACTTTTTTAAAGAAAATGAAATTGTAAATATCGATACGTTTAAAGAAGAGGTTTTTGAGGAAGAAGACCAAATACAACTGTTTGAAGATTATAAAAAAACCTACGAAACGGACAACAAAGTTCTCATTAGAAATCAGTTTGACGTCTCGGAAGTAGCTTTAAAAAAGCAAAAACAGAAGATTAAAACCGAAATAAAATTAGACACTAACATTCAAATAAAACTCGATGTTGATGCTCCAGATGCTTCTGCAGAATATTTAGAACGTGGCTACGACGAAGAAAAGAAAATGCACTTTTACAAAGTGTTTTTTAATGATGAATCTTAAAAAATAATTAGCTAAGGTAAAGCGTAAAATGCTCTTCTATATAAAGAACAAAAGATCAACTAATTCATCGAAAACAATAAGGAAGAAAATAATATTAATTTAAAATTAATTTTATGAAAAAACAATTTAAAAACAAGAAAGTGAACATCTTGAAAACTTATAAAATTCAAGCTGTAAACTAATAAACCCAAAATTTACTATTAATTACAAAACCCAAATATTATGAAAAAATTTTTAATCCTTTTCATCTCAATTACAACTGCATTTTCTTGCTCAAAAGACGATGACAAAACAGATACACCTATTGATCAACCCAAAGAACTAACTGGAGGTTACGTGGTAGTTGAAGGTATTGACAACAACCACCCTAAAGTCTATATTGATGACACTCACATTAACTTTTTAGGCGAATTAGACAGCTACAAAAGTAGAACAAGAACTAAACGAGAATATGAAGCTGTAAGCGAGACAGAGCTTTTAGTCGAAGACCGTTCAGCAATGGTGTCATGGGAGGACAATAAAGTAACAATAACTTTTGATACAGATAACTCAAAATATATCTTTATAAAAGAATCTAGCGTACCAACTGCAGAAGAATGGGTAACAACGGTTGATCCTGTATCTAAAATACAACTTTCAGATTTTGTAAATCAAAACCCTCCTGAAATTGCGGATCTAACCTATTATAACGGCTATGTTTACACACACGGACATCAAGATTTAAATGGCGATTATGTTCTTACTAAAATTAACCCAAATGACTTTTCAACGTCACACATTCCCGTTCCGAGTGGTAGCACAGGCACATTAGGTTATGGCAGCAATATAGAGTATGTTGGAAGTAATCAATTTTGGATCTATCATTGGGGAAACCCTTTAGATCATATGTATGCGTTTAACTCTTCAACTTTAGAAGAAACCAATAGTATTGAAATGCCTGTGCAATTTAGCAATGTATTTCAATTAGGTTCTAACGGTACAGACCTTTATGGTGCATTTCAAAATAGCATCAGAAAATGGAATTTTATTGACCAAATCTGGGGCAATGAAATAGAATTTGGCCATAGTGGTCCTCGCTATGGTCTTGACTTAGATAGTAACTATTTATATATTGGGAGCAACCGCACTATCCACAAATACGATTTAAGTACATTTAAAGCCGTGGCCGCTTACGATGTTTCTATGGACAACAAATATGTTTTAACAGGATTTACCTTAGTATCAGATAATTATTTAGTTGCGTCGGTCTATAATTTTGAAAGTACTACATACGAAATAGTGAGTATTGAGTTACCGTAATCTAAACTTACGGCAAAACTTTATATTCAGAGAAAAGCGGTTAAGAATTATAATCTTAGCTGTTTTTCCTGTTTTATAATCCATCTACTTTCCGTGAAGCTTGAAGAATTATAACCTGTTTCATTCAGAAACACATAAAGAAACTTAAAAAGTATTGGCTCCCCTTTTAAAATAATTGTTGAACGTAAAATACATGCAAATTTTAAATTAGAAGAAGCTTAGAAAAAAAACTAACTATAAAGAAGACAGCAACAATAAAATAAAATTCAATATTGATGCGTCAGATGCTTCTAGCAGAATATTTCGAAAATCACTACGTTGAAGAAAAGAAAATGCACTTTTAAAAGGTATTTTTTAATGATAAAACTTGATCATTATTTATATAAACTCCTGGCAATTCCTCCAAAATAAAGCATAATGAGTATTTTTTTTCGTAAATAGCACATAATTTGATTTTCTAAATCTAAATTCATGTTTCGACATCAAGGTAAAAGCAGAACACTATTACACAATCTACGGATTGCTACTATATTGTCTTTTGTTGCTGGCATTGTCAATGTTACCGGGTTTTTAGCATTTCATCAATTAACCACTAATGTTACGGGTCATTTTGCGCTTTTTATTAGTGATGTCGCTAACTTTGAATTTTGGAAAGGCACTATTTTTCTATTGTACATTTTATCCTTTCTTTTTGGTTCTTTCTTTTCAAGTTATCTCATCGAGAAATTTAAAGAAAACAAACGGTTGAATGTCTTTGTTCTCCCTACCTTAATTGAAGTTCTTATTTTAGTCATCATTGCTATTATAAGCAACATAACACCCCTACACTACCCTGATATCATTATTTGTTCGCTACTCTTTGCTATGGGACTCCAAAACTCTTTGGTAACGAAAATATCAAATGCAGTCGTTAGAACAACACACTTAACAGGCTTATTTACAGATCTAGGAATTGAGCTTTCCCAATTATGTTTCCCTGCGAATCACCATAACAGAACCCAAATATTAGCGACTATCAAACTCAGAATTTCAATAATTTGCTTTTTCTTTTTTGGAGGCCTAATTGGCGGCTATCTGTATTCAAAATTAAATTTCGAATTAAACGCCCTTTTAGTGGCTGCATTGATCTTAATCATAAGTCTATTTTATGACGATTTAAGATATGGCTACATCAGAACAAAGCGAAAATATAAGCAAAGAAACTAATGTTTTGATTTTATAAACTCAGCTTCAAACAATTCTGAAAAGTGTTTTAAAATTTTCTGCTTTACCTCAGCTTCATCAACGTTGTCGACTCCTAATTCATTATTAAGCGTTGTTACTGCTTTACCTTTAATTCCACAAGGAATAATATGGTCGAAATACCCTAAATCGGCATTGACATTTAAGGCAAAACCATGCATAGTTACCCAACGACTCGCTCGCACTCCCATCGCACAAATTTTACGAGCAAAAGGTGTTCCAACACCTAGCCAAACCCCTGTTTCACCAGGACTACGTTCTGTTTTTAAGCCATATTCAGCCAAAGTAAGAATGATAGCCTCTTCTAAAAACCGTAAGTATTTATGAACATCGGTGAAGAAATTATCTAAATCCAGAATCGGATAACCCACAATTTGCCCTGGACCATGATAGGTAATATCTCCACCTCTATTTATTTTGTAGAAAGTCGCTTCTTTTTCTGCGAGCTGTTCCTCTGAAAGCAATAAGTTAGATAAGTCGCCACTTTTCCCCAAAGTATAGACATGCGGATGCTCGACAAATAGAAAATGGTTAGCGGTTTCTAAACCAGCATCCTCTCTCCTATTCTTAATTTTAGTATCTAAAATGGCTTTAAAGAGTGTTTCTTGATAATCCCAAGTGTCCTTAAAATCCTTAATTCCTAAATCCTGAAGTTGTATCGTTTTATTCAAAATAATTAGTTTTTAATCTTCTAAAACAACTTCGAAATTTAATATTTCTGGATCCTTAAGCATTGCAATAAATCCAACTGTATAAGTGACCGTTTTTCTATCTTCACTATACATTGCACCTTCTTTTGAAAAGGACTTTATAGGTTTAGGGAAATGGTAGTTAACTACATACTTAGACGAACCCAACATCAAAGCAGATTTATCTATACTATCTAAAGATTTTTGATGTTTTTCTACATCAATAATCTCAACATTTCTTTTAAAAACCTTACCATTGTATGAGTAACTTACTAAAGTAGAGCCTTCATTCCCCATACTAGAAAAAGGACTTAATGGTAAATTATCACTCGCCGTTTCATCTCCTTTTAAACTATTAAAATTATTCATGGCTTTATACATATCGCGCAACTCATTGGCATTATCAAAATCTGTTTCTATATCAAAAAACATCTTCTTTTCATGTGGATCCATAACCATATGAAGCGTATAATCCTCCATAGCTTTTACTTTCTCCTGTTCCTCTAATGATAACTTAGATATACTATCCTTGTACTTTACCAAAAAGTCTTTAAAAACAATTGTTGAATCTACAGCTTTGCCCATTTCGTCAGCAGCATTCTCCCCTAATTGTTCTAACACATCCATCATTTCTGATGCATCCATTGAGAATTTCACGGTACCACTACCATCCTCATTGACGTAAATGTTTTCAGAAAATTGACAACTTGTAAACGATATTAACACAGCACACATAAGTAGTGTAAGACACTTTTTCATAGTAATATTTTAGTATTTAAGGCTACAAAGGTAAGACTTTTATCGCTCAGGATTATTCAATATAACCAAAGCTGCAATAACGCCAGGTACCCATCCGCAGAGCCATAATAAAAAGGTGATTAGAATTGAGCCACAGCCTTTATCTAAAACAGCTAAAGGTGGACAGATGATTGAAAGGATAACGCGCCAGATACTCATAATATGTTTATTGATTTGATGTATTTATAAGACGTAAATAGCATTAAACTGTTACAAAATTCACTAATCATTTGTATTAATTGGCTTTTTTTTGATGTCGTTCTCATCACAAAACACCTTATAAACCATTCAAAATAACGGCACTTTTACAGAAAATTTTATGCTTTAAAAATCAAACTAAAAAGGTGCACTTTAATTTTTGTAAAAATTGTAATTTTGCATCTGCTTATTTAAAAACAAATAAGTCTTTAAAAATTAACAAGAATGCAACTTTCAGAACAAGAATTGGTAAGACGCCAAAAGTTAGAAAAGCTTAGAGCTTTAGGGATCAACCCTTATCCAGCGGAATTATTTCCGGTTAATCACACTTCCAAACAGATAAAATCTGACTACGAAGAAGGTAAACAGGTGACTATAGCTGGTCGTTTAATGGCAATTAACATTCAAGGAAAAGCATCTTTTGCACAATTGCAAGATAGCCAAGGTCGTATTCAAGTGTATTTTAATCGCGATGAAATTTGTGCTGGTGAAGACAAATCGAAGTATAATGATGTCTTTAAAAAATTACTAGATTTAGGTGATTTTGTTGGTATTGAAGGAACACTCTTCACAACACAAGTTGGAGAAAAAACCGTTATGGTTAAAGATTTTAAATTATTGAGTAAAGCCTTAAAACCATTACCTTTTCCTAAGCAAAAAGACGGAAAAACTTATGATGCGTTTACAGATCCCGAACAACGTTACAGACAACGTTATGCTGATTTGGCGGTAAATCCACACGTTAAAGAAGTGTTTGTAAAACGTACAAAATTGTTTAATGCCATGCGTCAGTTTTTTAATGAGGCTGGTTATTTTGAAGTTGAAACACCTGTATTACAACCGATTCCTGGTGGAGCTGCGGCACGTCCGTTTATTACACACCACAACAGTTTAGACATTCCATTATACATGCGAATTGCAAACGAGTTATACCTAAAACGTTTAATCGTGGGTGGATTTGATGGTGTCTATGAATTTTCTAAAAACTTCAGAAATGAAGGAATGGACAGAACGCATAATCCGGAGTTTACAGCAATGGAAATCTATGTATCGTACAAAGATTACAATTGGATGATGGATTTCTGTGAGCAGTTACTAGAGCATTGTGCTATTGCTGTAAACGGTACACCAGAAGCTATTTTTGGTGAACATAAAATCAATTTCAAAGCGCCTTATAAGCGTATTACCATGCGCGATTCTATTTTAGAATTCACAGGCTTTGATATTTACAATAAATCTGAAGATGAGATAAGAGCAGCTGCCAAAGACATGCATATTGAGGTTGATGAAACCATGGGTAAGGGCAAGTTGATTGATGAAATTTTTGGTGAAAAATGTGAAGGCAATTATATTCAACCAACATTTATTACCGATTATCCAAAAGAAATGAGTCCGCTATGTAAAGAGCATAGAGACAACCCAGAATTAACTGAGCGTTTTGAGTTGATGGTATGTGGTAAAGAAATTGCGAATGCGTATTCTGAATTAAATGACCCAATAGACCAGCGCGAGCGTTTTGAGCACCAATTAAAGCTGGCACAAAAAGGGGATGATGAGGCTACTGAATTTATAGATCACGATTTTTTACGTGCTTTAGAATATGGCATGCCACCAACCTCTGGAATGGGCATTGGTATGGATCGTTTAATTATGTTCTTAACCAACAATCAGAGTATTCAAGAAGTTTTATTCTTTCCTCAAATGCGACCAGAGAAGAAAAAAGTAGATTTAAGTGATAACGAAAAGGCGATTTTAGAAGTTTTAAAAACTGAAAAACGCATGGACTTAACAGTACTTAAATCGCAAGCAGGTTTAAGCAATAAAGGTTGGGATAAAGGCCTTAAAGGCTTAGGTAAACACGGCTTAACTAAAGTTGAAAAGACCGATGATGGTCTATTTGTTGAGCTCGTATAATAGCTGCAAAACATCAAGCAAAAAAAAAGGAACTATCGAGAGGTAGTTCCTTTTTTTATAAGATGAAGATTGCATTCTTAAAATGATAATAAAGCAAGGCTTTATATCTTTTTTGTAAATTAGCTTAAACAAACCAAACTAAATCTCTGATTTACACATGAAAAACCTATTCACTTTATCACTTTTTGCTATTCTCATATTTTCATGTAATAACGACGACGGAGACCTTGTTCCTGTTTGCGACACTGTAACAAACATATCATCAAATTCAATAACCGATAATTCTGCCACAATCAATTGGCTCGCGGCAAACACTTCGGCCACTTACACTGTAGAGTATGGTGTTTCAGGATTTATAATAGGTAATGGAACAACGATTTCAACATCAGAAACAAACATTCAACTTACGGATTTAGTACCAAATACAACTTACGATATTTATATTCAAACGATCTGTAGCTCAAGCAACACAAGCTTACATACAGCTGTATTTAGTTTTACAACTTTAGTTCCCAATGTTGTTACAGAATTTAGAACAAATCTATCGGAGTTAAATTTATTTACAGGCGATTTAAGTGAATTAAATATTACCTCAAAAGGATTTGAGTACAACCTTAGCACCACCTTGTTTTCAGATTACGCACACAAACAACGTATCATAGCATTACCAGAAGGTACAAGTATGGAGTATGATGGCGATGGATTACCTATTTTCCCAGACAATACGGTTATTGCGAAAACCTTCTATTACAATAACGATGAGCGCGATTTATCCTTAGGAAGACACATTATTGAAACACGTATTTTAATGAAGCTTAATGGAACTTGGGAAACTGGAGATTATAAATGGAACGACACCCAAACCGAAGCGATTTTAGATTTAGGAGGCAGCTCACTACCTGTTACTTGGATCGACACCGAAGGTAATAGCAACACCACAACGTACAAAATTCCATCAAATACAGATTGTTTTACATGCCATGGTAACAACGATGAAATTATTCCTATTGGACCGAAATTACGATCTATGAATTTTGAGATTAATGGAGTTAATCAATTAGATCAATTTATAGCTAACTCTCAATTAACAGGTGTAAGCCATAGTGGCAACGTAAGAAGCTTGCCAAATTGGGAAGATGACAACGAAAGTTTAGAAAACAGAGCGAGAGCTTATATAGATATTAACTGTGCGCATTGTCATATTCCTGGAGGCTCTTGTGAAGATGAGTCTACTTTAAATCTCGCTTTTGAAACACGATTAGAAAACAGCGATATTGTAGAGCAAAGTTTTAGTATTGATTATAGAATTTCATTTTATTTAGATGGTATAAGCATGCCATACATAGGAACCTCAATGATGCATACAGAAGGAGTAGCACTCATTCAATCTTACTTAGAGACCCTAGAATAGGGACGTTAAAGAAATACTAAAATCGGTTTTTGTATTAACATATTCTTAATAGAATACGTATTTTCAACGAAATTTAAAACCTAACTATTTTGAAACATGTATCCTTCAAACTACTTTTTGTAGTTTCTGCCTTTCTTGCATTTTCTTGCTCTACAGCAAAAAAAGCCGGAAAATCAAGTAAAGATGCCACTGCCATGGCAAAACCTTCAGCTAAAAAACCTGGAAAAAACGATCCAAAACCGTACAACAAAGTCATCACCAAAGATGCAAAAAGTGATAAAGGTCTATTTACAGTACACACTGTAGATGATAAATTCTTTTACGAAATACCAGATTCTCTTTTTAACAGAGAAATGTTAATGGTTACACGTATTGCTAAAACCGCATCAGGCCTTGGTTTTGGTGGTGGAAAAACCAACGAACAAGTATTGCGTTGGGAGAGAAAAGACAAGAAAGTAGTACTTAGAGTTGTATCTCACAATGTTGTTGCAGCAGATTCACTTCCTGTAAGTGAAGCCGTTGTAAACTCTAATTTTGAACCTGTTTTATTTACGTTTCCTATTGCAGCGCTTGGTAAAGACTCAACAAGTACAGTCATAGATGCTTCGCCATTATTTCAAAAAGACGTAAAGCCTTTAGGTATTCCACAACGTGGTAGATCGACTCATAAAATATCGCGTATTGAAAGTGATAAGTCATTCATTGAATCGATAAAAAGTTACCCAAGAAACATTGAAGCACGTCATGTAAAAACATATACTGCCGGAAATCCTCCTTCTAACTCAAGCACAGGAAGTATTTCTGTTGAGATGAATAATTCTATGATCCTACTACCAGACGTTCCGATGAAACGTCGTTATTTTGATGAACGTGTAGGTTGGTTTACAAGTAACCAAATAGATTATGGATTAAAAGATCAAAAAAGTAAATCTGTAGTATTCCTAGACCGTTGGAGGTTAGAAGTTAAAGATGAAGATATTGAAAAATTCAAACGAGGTGAACTTGTAGTCCCTAAAAAGCAAATTGTTTATTACGTAGATAGAGCGACTCCAGACCAATGGAAAAAATACATTAAACAAGGTATTGAAGATTGGCAAGTAGCATTTGAGGCTGCAGGATTTAAAGAAGCAATCATTGCTAAAGATCCTCCAACGGTAGAAGAAGATCCAGAATGGAGTCCTGAAGATGCACGTTACTCAGTAGTACGTTACTTAGCGTCTCCTATTCCAAACGCAAACGGACCTCACGTTAGTGATCCAAGAACTGGTGAAATTTTAGAAAGCGACATTAACTGGTATCACAACGTAATGTCTTTACTACGTGGATGGTTCTTTGTACAAACGGCTGCCATTAATCCAGAAGCACAAAGCCCACAATTTAAAGATGAAGTTATGGGGCGTTTAATTCGTTTTGTATCGTCTCATGAAGTTGGTCACACCTTAGGTTTACCACATAACATGGGATCTAGTGTTGCTTACCCTGTAGAGAAGTTGCGTGATGCAGAATTTACAAAAGAATTTGGAACAGCACCATCTATTATGGATTATGCGCGTTTTAACTACATTGCACAACCAGGTGATGAAGGTGTAGCTCTAATGCCAGATATCGGAATTTATGATAAATATGCTATTTCTTGGGGTTACAGACCTATTTTAGATAAAACTGCTGAAGAAGAGAAGCCAATTCTTAACGAATGGATAATGAAGCATGCTGGCGATCCTCTGTATCGTTTTGGTCATCAACAATCTGGAGATGTCGTTGATCCAAGTTCTCAAACTGAAGACTTAGGAGATAATGCGATGCTAGCAAGTGAATACGGAATTAAAAACCTTAAACGTATTGTGCCAAACTTAATTGAGTGGACTACTGAAGCTGGTGAAGATTATGAAGATTTAGATGAAATGTATGGTCATGTAGTATCTCAATTTAATCGTTATATGGGACACGTTTCTAATAATATTGGAGGTGTATATGAAAATTATAAAACGGCTGACCAAGAAGGAGCTGTTTATACGGCTGTACCAAAAGACCACCAGAAAGAAGCTATGGCTTTTATTCAAGAGCACTTATTTGAAACACCAGAATGGTTAATTGACAAAGACATATTTGACCGAATTGAGTTTACAGGTTCTGTAGAACGTGTTAGAGCAATGCAATCTAGAACACTTAACAACATAATGAGTTTAGGTAAAATGCAACGTCTTATCGAAGCTAGCACGTATGATAACAATGCGTATGCCTTACCAGATATGATGAGTGATTTACGCGCAGGAGTTTGGAGTGAACTACGTACAAGAAAAGCAATAGACACATACAGACGTAATTTACAACGAGCACACATTGACAGATTAGAGTATCTAATGACGGCAGAAAACCAAACGCCGGGCAGACGATCTAGTTCTTCTTATGTTAAATTTACACCTGTAAATACTAGCCAATCTGATATTAGAGCGGTTGTTAGAGCTGAATTAACAGCCTTACGCAGTCAGTTACGTTCTTCACGTGGTAGAGATGCTATGAGTAGAATTCATATTGCTGATGCTATTGAGCGTATTAACCTTATTTTAGATCCTAAGTAATCTAAACAGAAACACAGTTTAAAAAAGGCTTCAATTTATATTGAGGCCTTTTTTTATTACCCTCTGTATGCGATTAAAAGTTCACACCATAACAAACAACACTTAAGTCAATAGACATAGGCATTAAATGTTAAAGCATCTGTTAAAAACTATTCTAAGATTAAACCTTACTAAGAATCATTGGTCTAAACAGTATAACATAAAACATAAAAGACATGAAAAAAGTATTAGTAATCGCCTTAGCTCTATTTACAATAAATGGTATGGCTCAGAAAAAAAAACAAACAAAAGACAAAAAAGACCGATCTGAATTAAGAGCACAAATGACTCCTAATGACATTGCAGATTTAAAATCTAAAAATTTAACTTTAAAATTAGATTTAACAGACGGACAACAACAGAAGGTACACAAACTTATTTTAGATAACGCTACTGACAGGCAACACTTAAGGGACAAAAACAAACCTAAAGAAGGTGAAAAGCGTGAAAAACCATCACAACAAGAAATGGTTAAAAGACAAAATGAAAGATTAGATGCACAAATAGAAATGAAGCGTGAAATGAAATCTATTTTAACCGAAGAACAATATGCCAAGTTTGAAAAAATGACACCTAGAAAAAACAAAAAAAGAGGTGTGCGCGCTCACAAAAGAGACAGAAATCATGATAAGCAACGCACTAAGAAATAAAAACTCAGACGTATTTCAAGAATAAAAAGTATCGCTTAAGCGATACTTTTTCATTTTATTGAATAAAATTGTTACTTTAGTGTCCAATTATTAAATAATCCATCCATAATGAAAAAAATAATTACACTTTGTTTATTTGTATTTGCACTATTTCTTGGCACTCAAACCGCTGTAGCTCAAAACAGTAAATTAGAAACCGCACAAAAGGTTAATACTGAAGCTGCTGAAAAAACTGAAGCTTTAAGACAGTTTGTTAAGTTTGATAACACTCAAAGAGATCAAATTTATGAAGCACAACAAGAATTTATTCGCTCCAGTTACGCAATTAAAAGCCAAAAGGAAACGGCCGACTATAAAAAAGAAAAGACTAAAGCGATAAGCGCGCATTTAGAAACTAGAATGAAAACTATTTTAAGTGCAGAACAATTTGAACGCTACAAACAGTTTTCAAGAAGTTAAATACACTATATTTTTATAAAAAAAGTCTCGCAATTTGCGAGACTTTTTTATTTACAAATCTTTTGCTATATCTTCTACTGCTGCTATTGTTTCGTTTAAATCTTCATAGCTTAAAGCGTCTGTTATAAACCAAGTTTCAAAAGCACTTGGAGCAATATATATACCTTTGTTTAACATACCATGAAAAAACCTTTTAAACGTATCATTATTTCCTTTAGCGGCTGAATCAAAATCAACAACAGCGTCTTTTGAAAAATGAACAGAAATCATAGAACCTATTCTATTGATCGTATGTGTTACATTGTTTTTATTAAGCGCATCAGCAATGCCATTGTGAAGATATTTTGTTTTCTCCTCTAGCCTATTCATTAAGCCCTTATCTGAATTAATCGTCTTTAACATCGCTAATCCTGCAGCCATCGCTAACGGATTTCCACTTAAAGTTCCAGCTTGATAAACAGGACCCAGCGGAGCCAAATGATTCATAATCTCATCTCTGGCTGCAAACGCACCAACTGGAAGACCTCCACCAACAACTTTTCCAAAACACACAATATCAGCATTAACTTGCTTAAGTTCTTGTGCGCCTCCATTTGCGAGTCTAAACCCCGTCATAACCTCATCGAATATTAATAAGATATTATGCGCATCACAAATCGCTCTTAAGCCTTCAAGAAAACCATCAATAGGAGGAATACACCCCATATTTCCAGCAATAGGTTCTAGTATAATAGCGGCAATTTCCCCTTTATTAGAATCTACTAAATCGTTTACATTTTCAAGATCATTATAAGTCGCTAAAAGTGTATCTTTTGCTGTGCCTTGCGTTACACCTGGACTATTTGGAGTTCCAAAAGTTACAGCTCCACTTCCTGCTGCAATTAAAAAGGAATCACTATGACCATGATAACAACCAGCAAATTTTATGATTTTATCCTTTTTTGTATACCCTCTTGCCAATCTAATTGCACTCATACAGGCTTCTGTTCCCGAATTCACAAAACGAATTTTATCAATATTTGGAACCATAGAAACTGCTAATTCTGCAATCTCTGTTTCAATCGCCGTTGGCATTCCAAAAGACGTGCCTTGTTTTGTTTTTTCAACAACAGCATCAACCACTGGAGGAAATGCATGACCCAATAACATAGGTCCCCAAGAATTTATATAATCTATAAAACGGTTTCCGTCTTCATCATACACATAAGCACCTTTTGCAGATTTAGCAAAAATAGGAGTTCCACCAACAGCACTAAACGCCCTAACTGGAGAATTTACACCGCCAGGAATTACCTCTTGAGCCTCTTTAAATAAAGCACTACTTCTTTGATATAACATAAATTAATTTGGAATAATAAGTTGTTGACCAATAGTTAGGTCATTCGATTTTAAATTGTTTTTAGCTTTTATAGCGTCCACAGTAGTTTTATATAACCTTGAAAGGGAATACAAGGTATCACCTTTTACTATGGTGTGTTTTTTAGAAGAGCCTTTCGGTGTGCCTTCTATTATTGTAGTCGAATTTCGTGTTGATTTGGTTGTTGTTCCATTAAGGACTTCATCATCATATTTATGAAGTTCGTAGCGTTCAATTAAACTAATTAATTTTTGCGGATACTTTCTATCTGTTGCATAACCTGCAGCTCTTAAGCCTCTTGCCCAACCTTTATAGTCGTCTTGTTTGAGCTTAAATAAGCCAGCATAACGACTTCGCCCTGTTAAAAATTCAGAATGATCTTCATAAGACATTTCTGCTTTTGGGTATTTTCGGAAACATTCTTGTGACCTATCATCATCATGGTAGATCTTAGCACCTGTCCAACCATGACATTTAATACCAAAATGATTGTTGGCCTTCACGGCTAAACGACCTTTTCCAACACCAGACTCTAATATACCTTGAGCCAAGGTTATACTTGCCGGAATCTTATGCGTTCGCATTTTATTTTTAGAAATTTCGGCATATAAATCAATATAAACCTCAACACTACTTGGAGCCTTATTTTCTTTTATTACAGGTGTATTAGTTTCAGACGTTTTAACCTCTTCTTTGCGCTCTTTTACAACAACAGTTTTGTTAGTGCTACTTCGTTTTTTCTTAGTAACGATTCCTTTTTTAGGACCGCAACTCATTGCCAATACAGCAACTAATAAGATTAGATATTTAAACTTCATGTTTTATACTTCAATTAAAGGGTGGTTTTTACGCTTCAGAATATTATTAACGCCTGCTATACCTTGCAAACCACCTGTGTGAATGGCTAGTAGTTTTGAATCGCTCGGAAAAAACCCACGCGCCATTAAATCAAAAATCCCAAACAGCATTTTACCTGTGTATATTGGATCTAAAGGGATGTTATAATCATTCTTAAACCTATTAATAAACGTAATCAATTCCGGCTTTATTTTACCATAACCACCAAAATGATAATCTGTTACTAATTCCCAATTATTTTGAGTTGCAAATTTACAAATATCTTCTTGTAAAAAATCACCTTTTAACGCAGGAAAACCTAATATTTTCTGATGACTTTTAGAAGCATTAATTAACCCAGAAATAGTTCCTCCTGTACCTACTGGACAACAGATATAATCGAAATATTTATCAGCATCTGTTAAAATCTCCTCACAGCCTTTAACGGCTAAGTCATTTGTGCCGCCTTCGGGAATTAAATAAAACTTGCCAAACCTACCTTTCAAGTTTTCGATAAAGTTTTTAGATGTTTTTTCCCTATAAGCCGTTCTTGAAACAAAATGAAATTCCATCCCTTGTTCTTTGGCAAAGCCTAAGGTTGAATTCATAGAATCTTTATCAGCTAATTCTTCACCTCTAATAACACCGATGGTCTTAAAACCATATGTTTTCCCTGCAGCGGCAACAGCGGCAATATGATTGGAATATGCACCTCCAAAAGTTAGTAACACTTTTGCACTACACGCTTTTGCAGCTTCAACATTATACTTCAATTTACGAAACTTATTACCAGATATAAATGGATGAATTTCATCTTCGCGTTTAATTACAATGTCAATAGAAGAACCCTCAATACTTATTTTCTGATTATGAATGGGATTGTGTAACAAATTCTTTTTAGTGTAAAAATAAGTAACCCTATTCTATTTCTCTACTAAAACAGCTAACCTTAACAATACTTAAAGACTTCTATTAAAAATAAGTTCTAAACTTAAAAAAAGGACGAGATCCTAAGTATTCAAAATCTTTTTCATTAGCATAAGCCTCACGCTCAAAAGAAACATTTTTATAGGCTATATGCCAGTTTCTATATTGAATTAATCGCATTAGAAATTCAAACATGTAAACTACATAAAATGGAATAATAAGCAACTCAAGTTGTTGTCTCAAATGTATTTTCTCATGATTTAAAAGCACCTTGTCCCCTTTTAAATCTTTAGATTTTAAAAACACAAATGGAAATAGCGTAATTCCGATATACCCTTTGGGCACTATATATTTTGAAATTAATATCACAACTTACTCACTTCAAAAATCAAACCATTCTCAATTTCATAAGAATGACAGCTAATAGGAAACCTTAACTAGGTCAAGAAGTTTTTACTCGAATTTACATTATCTTTGTTAGATATGAAAAAATACGTTCCCATTGAAGACGGAGACTACTACCTAACACCAGAAGGTTATCGTTGCTTCACAGAGCAATACCATTTAAAACGTGGATATTGTTGCGAGAGCGGCTGCAGACATTGTCCGTATGGTTTCAATAAAAAGACTTTAAAAAAATAGTAATGCATACTACAAAACATTCATTCAAAGACCAAATACTAGAAGGCATTCCAAATATATTACCAGAGCCAAAGCCTTATGATGCTTCAATAAATCATGCTCCTAAACGTAAAGCAATTTTATCCGCGGCAGAAGAAAAGTTAGCGCTTAGAAATGCCTTGCGCTACTTTGATAAAAAAGACCACAAAACCTTATTGCCTGAGTTTAAACATGAATTAGATACTTATGGCCGAATATACATGTATCGTCTACGACCAGATTATAAAATGTATGCCAGACCAATTTCTGAATATCCAGCTAAATCAAACCAAGCAGCAGCCATAATGCTTATGATTCAGAATAACTTAGATTATGCCGTGGCACAACATCCGCATGAATTAATAACTTATGGTGGTAATGGAGCCGTATTTCAAAATTGGGCACAATACCGCTTAACCATGAAATATTTAGCGGAAATGACTAATGAGCAAACTTTAACCATGTATTCTGGACATCCTATGGGGTTGTTTCCATCACATAAAGAAGCACCAAGAGTTATCGTCACTAACGGTATGATGATTCCCAATTATTCTAAACCAGACGACTGGGAAAAATTTAATGCTTTAGGCGTAACGCAATACGGACAAATGACTGCCGGAAGTTATATGTATATTGGACCACAAGGCATCGTACATGGTACAACTATTACTGTGCTTAATGGCTTTAGAAAAATAAAAAAAGAACCTAAAGGTAATTTGTTTGTGACGTCGGGATTAGGCGGAATGTCAGGAGCACAACCAAAAGCAGGAAATATTGCAGGCTGTATTACTGTTTGTGCTGAAGTGAATCCAAAAATCACTCAAGTACGATTAGATCAAGGTTGGATTGATGAAAAAATAACAGATTTAGACCAACTTGTAAATCGCGTTAATAAAGCTAAAGCCGAAAAAGAAACCATTTCAATTGCCTATTTAGGAAACATTGTAGACGTTTGGGAAAAATTCGAAGAGGCTAATATTCATGTCGATTTAGGAAGTGATCAAACCTCATTACACAACCCTTGGGCAGGAGGCTATTATCCTGTTGACATCTCTTTTGAAGACGCCAACAAAATGATGGCAAATAATCCCGAATTGTTTAAAGAGAAAGTTCAAGAAACCTTGCGTCGTCACACCAACGCCATAAATAAGCATACCGCAAAAGGTACTTATTTCTTCGATTATGGTAACGCTTTTTTATTAGAAGCGTCTCGAGCTGGTGCAGATATTATGGCAGACAATGGAATTGATTTCAGATACCCAAGTTACGTTCAGGATATCATGGGACCAATGTGTTTTGACTATGGTTTTGGACCATTTCGCTGGGTTTGTGCTTCTGGAAAACCTGAAGATTTAGCAAAAACAGACGACATTGCTTGTAAGGTTCTTGAAGGCATAAAAAAGAATTCACCGATAGAAATTCAGCAACAAATGGCTGATAATATTCAATGGATAAAAGGAGCTCAAGACAATAAACTCGTTGTCGGATCACAAGCAAGAATCTTATATGCAGATGCTGAAGGCCGTATGAAAATAGCAGAAGCTTTTAACCAAGCCATAAACAACGGAGTCATAGGTAATGTTATTTTAGGCAGGGATCATCACGACGTTTCAGGTACAGATTCACCGTATAGAGAAACCAGTAATATTTATGATGGTTCACGTTTTACAGCAGATATGGCTATTCATAATGTGATTGGAGATAGCTTCAGAGGAGCCACTTGGGTCAGTATTCATAACGGAGGAGGCGTTGGTTGGGGAGAAGTTATAAACGGTGGTTTTGGTATGGTTCTTGATGGTACTAAAGAAGCATCAAAGCGATTAAAACAAATGCTATTTTGGGATGTAAACAACGGTATCTCAAGACGAAGCTGGGCTAGAAACGAAGGAGCCGTTTTTGCAATAAAACGCGCTATGGAAATCGAACCTAACTTAAAAGTCACTTTGCCAAATTTCGTTGATGACAGCTTATTAAATGACGTATAATTTTAAAAAAAGGTATTATGAAAAAACTACTCAAACTTACTCCAATATTTCTTTTATTAATTGGATTAGCATCTTGCAGCTCTGTAAAAGTTGCCGCTGATTACGATAGAGAAGCTAATTTTGATAATTACAAAACCTTTGCTTTTTTTAAGCCTGGTATTGATAAAGCAGAAATTAACGACATTGATAAGCGAAGAATTCTAAGAGCAATTGAAGCTGAACTGATGGCTAAAGGTTATACGAAATCAGAAAACCCAGATATGCTAGTTAGCATGTTTACCAAATCTAACCAACGCGTAGATGTTTACAACAATGCTTGGGGCTATGGAGCTTGGGGCTGGGGAGGCTATGGCGGTTGGGGTTGGAGATCTGGTTGGAACAACAACAATCAGGTAACTACTACAACAGAAGGAATGCTATTTATAGACCTTATTGATACCGCAAAAAAAGAATTAATTTGGCAAGGCTCCGGAACTGGAAGTCTAAATTCCAATAACCCCGAGAAAAAAGAAGCTCGTATTAAAGAGTTTGTATCTAAAATGTTGGAGCAATTTCCTCCAGAGAAATAACAACTTTTATTACACAAAAAAAAAGCACTAGTTTAAAACTGGTGCTTTTTTTATGGGCTAAACTCTATAACATTACATCTTAAATCTAAATAATCTATCTTTGCCGCCTTTTAAAAGTATATATTATGAAATTTGGGAAAAACACCCTAAAAAACTTTACTCAAAACCCAAAAAATGATATTCTAGCTGGTGTTACAGTATCATTAGCAATGATTCCTGAAGTTGTTGCCTTCGCATTTGTCGCGCAAATTAGTCCGATTGTTGCACTGTTTGGGGCCTTTATAATAGGAATTGTATCAGCCCTATTCGGGGGACGACCTGGTTTAATCTCTGGAGCCGCAGGAGCTGTTGCTGTTATTTTTGTTCACATGATTCAAGAAGGACATGCTAAAGGTTTATTATTTGACACACCTGTAGACAACATGGGTTATTTTTATTTACTAGCAGCCGTTGTTTTAATGGGACTCATTCAAATTTTAGCAGGCGTTTTTAAACTTGGTAAATTTGTACGTTTAATTCCCCATCCTGTAATGCTGGGTTTTGTAAACGGATTAGCTATTGTCATTTTCTTGGCGCAACTCGGAATGTTTAAAGAAAATACTAAGGATATTTTCGGTCAAAACATGCGCAAAACCGAATCTAAAGAGTTGGTTTACAATGTAAGTGATAATTCCGTTAGAGATTTAATTTCTGACACCAAAATATTTTCAATAAATGAAGACACAGTAACTAATATCAGTACAGGTGAGCGTGTTTTTATTATAGCAGACAATCAAGTTTATGATATAGACACTAAACAAGTTGTTTTTAATATAAAAGATAATGGCTTCTATTCGGTAAGAGATAATGGAGTTGTAAAATCTACAATGGAAGGCGAAAAACTCTATATAATGATTGGTTTAGTCTTACTCACCATGTTCATAATTTGGGGTTTACCTAAACTAACAAAAAAAATGCCTGCTGCATTAACAGCCATCTTAATTGTAACGTTAATCTCCATTTTCGGCGGACTTCATTCTATCAATGTCGGAGACTTTATACGAGATGGTGGCGGAGCAGGTTTAAATGGATTTGACGAACTTTCCAGTAAACTTAACCTTAGTGAGCTATGGAGTCATCTACCCTTTAATTTAGACACTCTAAAATTTATTGCCCCTTACGCCTTTTTAGCCGCTTCGGTAGGCCTTATAGAAACATTAATGACCATGAATCTTGTAGACGAACTAACAGACTCTAGAGGAAATGGAAACAGAGAATGCGTCGCTCAAGGCGCAGGTAACATGGTCAGTGGTATCTTGGGAGGAACTGGTGGCTGCGGAATGATAGGTCAAACCGTAATTAATATTAATGCAGGAGGACGAGGTCGTTTGTCTGGTGTAATGATGGCAATTACCCTATTGACTTTTATTTTATTCGCAGATAAATACATAGAACAAGTTCCTATTGCAGCCTTAGTTGGTGTTATGTTTATGATGGTCATTGACACGTTTGCTTGGTCTAGTTTTAGAATTATGAAAAAGATACCTGTATCAGACGCTGTTGTACTGGTTATTGTTTCGGTGGTAACTGTTTTCTTCGATTTAGCTATTGCTGTTTTTGTTGGTGTTATTATTTCAGCTTTATCCTTTGCATGGGAGAATGCTAAGAAAATTAGGGCACGTAAACGCATTCAAAAAGACGGAACTAAAACGTATGAAATTTGGGGACCATTATTCTTTGGAAGTATTACTGCTTTTAATGAAAAATTTGATATTAAAAATGACCCTGACAATGTAGAGATAGATTTTGTTGAAGCCCGTATTTCAGACCATTCTGCCATTGAAGCTATTTTTATTATTGTCGAAAAATATCAAGCTGAAGGAAAAACTATAAAACTAAAGCACCTAAGTGAAGATTGTAAAATTTTATTGTATAAAGCCAGTCCTAAATTTAAAGATGTTATAGTTGAAGCCATTGATGATCCACGCTATCATTTAGCAGCCGATCCTGAAAGATTTACAAAACCATTATCAGAGTATAATGTTTAAACTTCAAGTGTAAACGAACTAAACATTCAAACTGAGTTAGTTAAGTCATTTTTAAAATAAGCGACTTAAATTAATTGAATTTCAATTAATTACATTATATTTGCAGCTTAATTTAATATATTTTAATATGAGTACTGGTACAGTAAAATTTTTTAATGACTCTAAAGGTTTTGGATTCATAACAGAAGAAGGAAACGGTAAAGAGCATTTTGTACATATTTCTGGTTTAGTCGATGAGATTAGAGAAGGTGATAATGTAGAATTCGATTTAGCAGAAGGAAAAAAAGGATTAAACGCAGTTAATGTAAAAGTTATATAATTATATATCTTACAATCTTTTTAAGAAATAGAGCCTATCCAAACCGGATAGGCTTTTTTATTTGATTCAAACCCCTGAGAATTTAATAATTCAACAAGGTTTCAATTTTAGCTTTTACTTTTTCGGTTGAAGGAATCATCGTTTCTTCCAATGTAGAATTTAAAGGAATAGCTGGCATATTCTCACTTCCAATAGTCATAACAGGTGCGTCTAAATACTTAAAACATTCCTCTTGAATTTTCCCAGATAATGCGCGAGCAAAACTATTGTTGGAAGGCTCTTCTGTAACTACTAAACATTTTCCTGTTTTTTTAACCGATGTCATAATCGTGTCTTCATCTAATGGAAATAACGTTCGCAAATCAATCACTTCAATTTGGTCTTTCATACCTAATTCTTCAGAAGCATTCATAGCCCAATGCACGCCCATACCGTAAGTGACAATGGTGATAGTTTCTACATTATCCTGTTTCCAGATTTCTTGAAGCAGCCAAGCTTTCCCAAATGGTAATACATAATCTTCAGATGGCTCTATAGATGTGGCTCCTTTAGTGCCTGGAACTTTAGACCAATACAGGCCTTTGTGTTCTAAAATCACTACCGGATTTGGATCATAATAAGCCGCTTTCAATAAGCCTTTTAAGTCTGCTCCATTACTTGGATAAGCAATTTTTATGCCTCTAATATTGGTAATTACAGATTCTACAGAAGATGAATGGTAAGGTCCACCACTACCATAAGCTCCAATTGGCACTCTAAGAATCATAGAAACTGGCCATTTGCCATTAGATAAATAACAGCTTCGACTCACTTCGGTAAACAGTTGATTCAATCCAGGCCAAATATAATCCGCAAACTGAACTTCGACTATTGGTTTTAAGCCTACAGCAGACATGCCAACGGTACTTCCAACGATAAAGGCTTCTTGAATTGGGGTATTAAAAACGCGGTCGTCGCCAAATTTTTGCGCTAAAGTAGCGGCTTCTCTAAATACACCGCCTAATCGTCCACCAACATCTTGGCCATAGAGTAAGCACTCTTTATGTTTTTTCATGAGTTCCTCAACCGCAAATAATGCACAATCTACCATCACTACTTTTTCTGCGCCTTCTGGTGCTCGTGTACCTTTTTCTTCTGTGATTGGCGTTGGTGCAAAATCATTAGTAAATAAATCTTCTGGTTTTGGGTCTTCGGCTTGTAACGCTTTTTCGTAGTCCGATTGCACCTTTTCCTTTGCGGAATTTTCAATAGCTAAAACTTCGTCTTCTGAAAAACCTGCATCCAGCATTTGTTGTTTTAAAACTGGATAAGGGTCGCGAGAACGCGCTTCCTCCAAATCATCGCGATACCATTCCATGCGCACACCAGAAGTATGATGATTTAGCAATGGTACTTTGGCGTGTACTAAAAATGGTCGTCGTTCTTCACGTATCGTTTTTATAACTTTTTCGACAGCTTCATAACTTTCTGTAAAATTAGCACCATCAATTGAAATGGCTTCTAAACCGTGAAATCCTTTTGCATATTCAAAGGCATTTTGGGCTCTAGTTTCGCCTTCATTCGCAGATATATCCCAACCGTTATCTTGCACTAAATATAAGATTGGCATTTGTTTTAAAGCTGCCATTTGAAAGGCTTCTGCTATTTCGCCTTCGGTTACTGATGCGTCGCCTAAGGAACAGACTACAAGTGGTGCATGCCCGCGAACGCGGGAATCTTCTGAATGAACAGAAGAATCATATTCGATTCCTAAATTTTCTTTTGTGTTTTGTGCTTTGCCATTTTCTTGGTTTTCATCCGCGAAGAGATTACCGCTTTCGCGGTAATTAAATCCCATAGCAACTCCTGTGGCTGGAATCGCTTGCATGCCTGTTGCCGATGATTGATGTGGAATTTTTGGCTTATCCTCATCTTTTAAACTAGGATGCGAATAATAGGTCCTTCCACCTGAAAACGGGTCGTCTTTTTTGGCTAATAGTTGTAGCATTAAATCATAGGGTTCTAACCCAAATGATAACAACATAGCATCATCTCTATAATACGGAAAGGCATAATCTTGAGGTAATAATTGCATACCTAATGCAATTTGAATAGCCTCATGACCACGAGATGTGGCATGTACATATTTTGAGACTTGTTTAAAATTAGCTTCGTATAATTCTGCCATTGCTTTTGCAGTGCAGAGTTTTGAGAATCCTTTTTTTAATATTTGTTTCTTCATATTAATCGTTCTGTCATTGCGAGGACGAAGGACGTGGCAATCTCTTGATGAGACATTTCGCCTTCGTTAAGAATGATGCTATTAATTTATTTTAAAATTATTACTCAGAGTTTCACTGAGTTTACACAGAGATACACTGAGGTTGTTTTTTAGACCTGTCAGGTTTTAAAAACCTGACAGGTCTTTTCGATGTTGAACGGTTCTCATTATCCGTAACCATAAAATTATATTTTTTACACCCCTAAAGTCCCCTCAAGGGGACAATCCTATAAAGTTAATTGGTAACAATTGTCCCCTTGAGGGGACTTTAGGGGTGTTTTGCGTTAGGGATTGAGGCATTTGTTGAAGCTCTTTTTTGTTTTTCTCAAAAAAAGCGACTGCCGAAAGCCCGACTTTTTGCGATCCTGCAAGGTTTCTAAAACCTGGCAGGTATGAGCAAAAAGTAACGCCCAACTACACTAAATTTTCGTCCTACTTATTTAAATTGAAAATAAACCTACAAGGTTTTTAAAACCTTGCAGGTTAAACCAATTCGTTTTCCACTTTAACCATCCAACCAAATTTATCGTCCACTTTTCCGGTTTTAATGGCATTTAAAGTATTATTAACGTCTAAACCAACCGGACTTTCATCGGATACATGAATGGTCTTTTCGCCCATAGCGATTTCTTGAATATAGGCAATTCCTACGGCAGTTCCGGTGCCAAAGGCTTCTTCTAATCGACCATCAATCGCCGCATCCCGAATTTCTTGAATGGTGATGGCGCGTTCTGTGACCTCAAAACCTTTATCCCTTAATATATCCATGACGCTCATTCTTGTGATACCATCTAAAATTGAACCATCGCGTTGAGGTGTGATGAATTTACCATCGACTTTAAAGAAGATATTCATAGTACCAACTTCTTGAATATAATTGTGCTCCACGGCATCTAACCACAAGACCTGGTCGTAACCTTTGGCTTTTGCATATTCGGTTGGTCGTATGGCAGCCGCATAATTTCCTGCGGCTTTAGCTTCTCCTGTTCCACCTGAAGCGGCACGGATATACTTGTTTTCTGCCCACAGCTTAATACGCTTCGTAAAAAATGGACCTGCTGGCGATGCCATAATAATAAACTTAAAATGGGTTGCGGCTCGCATTCCAATAAAAGGTTCGTCGGCATACATAAAAGGTCTTAAATATAAGGCGCTTCCGTCTTGTGGCGGAATCCAATTACGTTCTAAATCGACAAGTTGCTTTAAACCTTCTACAAATAAATCATCGGGAAATGATGGCATTCCCATTCTATCTGCACTAAAATTTAATCTTTCGGCATTTTTAGAGGGTCTAAAAAGCATAGGGTTTCCATCTTCATCAACAGTGGCCTTCATGCCTTCAAAAATAGCTTGTCCGTAATGCAAAGCCATTGCTGCCGGATGTGTTGGGATTAATGCTAGAGGCTCAATCCTTGGGTTTTCCCATGTGCCGTTATTATAATCGCAGATAAACATGTGGTCCGTGAAGGTGGTTCCTAATGGAATATTATTGAAGTCTATCGTGTCTACTCTAGATTCTTCTACTTTAGTTATTGAAATGTTAGGTTTCATATTTATTAGTTTTCGTCAGTTCGAGTGAAATTTCTTTTTCTGAAATTTAGTATCGAGAACTTTTGATGGCTTCTCGATACAATTCCGATAAAAAATCGGAATCACTCGAAGTGACGTTTATTTTTATATTTTTCGGTTGATATCAAATTGCTCAAAATAGTCAGCAACTCTGCGTACAAAACTTCCTCCTAAAAAGCCATCGACAACTCTGTGGTCAAAAGACAATGATAAATACATCATACTTCTAATGGCAATTTCATCGCCTTTTTCAGTGGTGATAACTTCTGGTCGTTTTTTGATGATTCCCAATGCGAGAATCGCCACTTCGGGTTGGTTGATGATTGGTGTACCCATGACACTTCCAAAAGTTCCAACATTGGAAATAGTGAAGGTGCTTCCTTTTATATCGTCGCCTGCTAACTTATTTTCTCTTGCTTTTCCAGCCAATTCGTTGACGTTAGCGGCAATTTGTTTTAAATCTTTGGTGTCTGCATTTTTGACTACAGGAACAATTAAGTTTCCGCTTGGTAATGCGGTTGCCATACCAATATTTATATCTTCTTTTACGATGATATTATTTCCATCTACAGAAGCATTGATATTTGGAAAATCTTTTACGGCTTTGGCTACGGCTTCCACAAATAATGGTGTAAAGGTTAAGCGTTCGCCATGCTTTTCTTGAAAAGCGACTTTGTTGGCATTTCGCCAGTTGACCATGTTAGTTAAATCGGCTTCCACATAAGCGGTGACGTGAGGCGATGTATGTTTTGAATACACCATGTGGTCCGCAATCATTTGTCGCATACGGTCCATTTCTATGACTTTCCCTTTGCCTTTATCGAATTGTAACTGTGGAATTCGATAGGCGGTTGGGTCTTTTTCCACAATGGGTTGTGCAAATTTATAGGGTCTTCCGTCTTCGATATATTGAAAGAGGTCGCTTTTTCGTAATCTATGGTCGTGTCCTGTTGCGGGAATTCTTGCTAATTCTTCAAAACTGATATGATGTTCTTTTGCTATTGAAATGATTAAGGGCGAGAAGAAGGTGTTTGAATTTGATGTTGAAAATGAATTTGAAGCTTGCGGAACTTGTTTTGGTCTTTTCACCTCTTTCTTTGGCTTATGTGATTTCTCACTTTCATTCGAAACGACAGGTTTCTTATTTGAAGATTTTATGTCTTCTGAAACTTCAAGAATTGCCATGACCTCTCCAACGGGAACCACAGCTTTGGCTTGAAACAATATTTCTTTTAATGTTCCTGATGCTGGTGCTGGAACTTCGTTATCAACCTTATCCGTTGCTACTTCTAGGATGATGTCGCCTTCTTCGAAAGTATCTCCTTCGGAAATTAACCAATTGATGATGGTTCCTTCAGTAATACTTTCACCCATTCTGGGCATCTTCAATTCCCATGAAAGTGGGAATCTCTCTTTATCTTTCATTTCTTAATCTATTATCAACAATATAATAAGAACTAAAGATAATACATATTGATTATTTCAATTGTTAAAGTCTTTTGTATTAATTAAAAACAGAATAATATTCTTTATAAATTTACAATTGCAGATTATAATTCTTTAATTTTGCGATTATATCCGTTTTAAAAAATAATATTCTCATGGCTCAAGTTTTAGATAAAATTGACACTAAAATTCTAGAAATACTTCAAGAAAATAGTAATCGAACGACAAAAAGTATTGCTTCTGAACTTGGAATGACAACCTCTCCAATTTTTGAACGGATTAAAAAACTTGAAAAGGAAGGTTATATTGAGAAGTACGTCGCTGTTCTCAACAATAAAAAAATTGGATTAAAACTGACCGTTTTTATTGGAATCACGCTGCAAGGCCATACTAGAAGTTATTTGGAAAAGTTTGTCAATGAAATCAATAATTTTCCTGAAGTTGTAGAATGCCATAGAGTAAGTGGAAACTTTGATTACTTATTGAAGTTGGTGGTAGAAGATATCGAAGCTTATGAAACGTTTATCATTTCAAAATTAACGCTGCTTCCTTATTTGGGAAATGTTCAGAGTTTGATTGCTTTATCGACTAGTAAGGAAACTAATGAGATTGATTTGAGTCGGGTGTTGTAGTCTTGGAAGCTTTCAACACCTAACAATCTTTATTTTTTGAGAATTAAATTACGGCTTCTCGATACAATTCCGATAAAAAAATCGGAATCACTCGAAGTGACGTGACACTATTTCTTAAACGTTTCCCGAAGCGTTTTATAAACATCATCTTGAACTTTCATGTTTTCTGGAACTTCCCTCAGTGGCTCGACTTCCTTTAAACTCTCATGACAATCGCTAGGTAATTGTTGGTATAATTCAGTGCCTTTGGTTTTCCAAGCAATCATTTCATCCGTTACACCTCGTATTATTTTTGCTGGGTTTCCAACTACTAAACTTCGGTATGGGATTTTGGTTTCGGCTTTTATAAAAGACATGGCGCCTATGATGCATTCATCACCAATTTCAGAGTCATCCATGATTACGGTATTCATACCAATTAAACAATTGCGTCCTAAATTGGCCCCATGAATAATAGCTCCATGACCAACATGTGCGCTTTCTTGTAGGGTTATGGATTTTCCCGGAAACATGTGTACGGTACAATTTTCTTGAACATTAACACCGTCTTCTAAAATAATTTGTCCCCAATCTCCACGAATAGCTGCTCCTGGACCAATGTAACAGTTTTTACCGATGATAACATTTCCGGTAACTGCAGCTAATGGATGAACAAAACTACTTTCATGAACGACTGGGATGTAACCTTTAAAACTATAAATCATATTACTATTATACTTTACATGCTGTTAAATAATCATAAAAATCGCAATAAAACGTAAGGTTTTCTATCTTTATGTAGACTATTAAAAGATAAAAATGAAAAAACATGAATTACTCGACACCTTCTTGCGTGATACAAAAGGAAAATATTCCTCAATTAAGATTTTCTAATGATGAAGTTTTACAAAGTCTTAAAAAACAAAAATTGAGGACTCATTATTTAGAACGCGCAACTCAACTAGGCAACCTATTAAAAACTAAAGTTAAAATATATTTTAAAGATAATACGAATAGGTTGATGAGTGTAAACACCACTATTTGGGCTGTAACTTCTGATTTTGTTATACTAAAACAAGGGGTTACAATACCTAAACATAGTGTTGTATACGTTGAATAAATTTTATTTAAACCCTTTTAGTTTTTCTTTTGTAAAATCACTCAGCACCAATCGTCCACTAGTGACTGCGCGTTCTGCTAATAAAGTATCCCAATGGTCTGTGCCTTGCCAGAATACTTTTTTCATTTCAAGCATGGCTTCTGTGTTGTAAGTACATAAATGTTCTGCTGTTGTTTTTACCGCTTCGTCTAAAGCTTCTGTACTATCAAAAACATGAGTATATAAACCTTTGTCTTTAGCAAATTCTGGCGAATAAAACGTATTCGCATCGATTGCAATTTGCGACATAGCGCTTAATCCCATTTTACGCTCTATGGCTGGTCCGACAACAAATGGTCCGATACCAATATTAAGCTCACTTAACTTAATAGCTGCAAATTTAGTAGCCATACAATAATCAGTTGCAGCGGCTAAACCAACACCGCCTCCAACGGTTTTCCCTTGAACACGTCCGATGATAAATTTCGGACATTTACGCATGGCATTAATCACATTAGCAAAACCGGAAAAGAATACTTTACCTGTAGCTTCGTCATTAATATTTATAAGTTCATTAAAACTTGCCCCTGCACAGAATGTTCTGTCGCCTCCACTTTTTAAAACAATAACTCTAATTGCATCGTTAGCTCCAGCATCTGTAATAACTTGTGCTAGTTCTGCTAATATAGCACCTGGTAAGGAATTGTGTGCAGGATGGAAGAATTCTATGTAGCCTACTTCGTTCTCAATATTAATCTTAACATAAGGTTCACTCATTTTTCTTTTATTTTATTGTCATTCCTGCGAGGGCAGGAATCTATTCTTAACTTACTCTTTTGTTGTGGCTTCCTGCTTTCGCAGTAATAACAAACTTCTTGTTTTTAATTGGTTCGTGTTAAATTGCTTTTTTAGCTGTTTTATATCGAGAACTTTATCATGAGCTTCTCTATACAATTTGTTCATGCTTCTCAAATCACTCGAAGTGACGTTATTTTTATTCTTTGTGGATTCCCGACTTTGCAGGAATGACAAAACTATATCAATCCGAATTGCTCGAAGTGATGATTCAAATGCTTTCGCTCTAAAAGATACGATTCATATTTATTTAATTCACCAAATACCAAATTTTTCAATTTAGCTTCTGGATGTTCTTTAAAATATTCAATATATCTTTCACGCTGTGCTTTGAATTTTTCGATTGCCGTTTCCAAATCAGGATGTTTCAAATCTTCTAATTTGTCTTTTTCCAACTGAGGAAACTGAGAGTTTAGTGGAAATTTATCATAATTATATAAACTATGATGTACTTTTTCTAAAATCTTTTCTGGTGTTGCAATTTCAAAATCTTGTATGTCGCCTGAAGCAATTTTATAGGTATATTCTAAATGTTCAACCATGTGTTGTGGTGTCATGATTCCCCATTTTGGCTTGGCATCTGCTGTTAATTTAGAAAGACATTCGTTTATTTTTTCTTCTGTCATCTCTACAAAAGTTTCTTGCTTTTTCTCTACCATCGTTAATATGGTTGCAACAGCAACTAAGGGACTATCTTTTTCTGTTTTCTGACTTTCTGGACGGTTTTCAAAATTAGCATCAAAAACCTCAACATGCCACTTTACAATTCCACTTGGGTGTTCTGCAGAAGCCACATCGCGGTCTACTTTTTCCTTACAAGTTAAACGCACATATATAGTATCGTTATGATATAATGGTCTTAAAAAACGGATACTATCTAAGCCATAATTTGCAGCTACTGGTCCTTTATTTGGATATACAAATAATCCTGCTGCTGCAGAAATGATAAAATAGCCATGAGCCGTTCTTTTTTCGAAAATACTGCCGTCTAATGACGTAATATCGGTGTGTGCATAGAAGTGGTCCCAAGTTAAATTGGCAAAATTCTGGATATCATTATCAGTTAGTGTTCGTTTGTGGGTTTTTAAGGACATTCCTGGTTGGATATCTTCCCAATGGTATTGAAACGGATGTTGTTCTGCCTCCTTATATTTGGCGTTTTGTTGGTAAATACCTGTGATTTCGGTAATCGTTGATGGCGAACCTTGAATGGCTGTACGTTGCAAATAATGTTTGATGCCTCGCATGCCGCCCATTTCTTCACCTCCTCCTGCACGACCAGGACCACCATGCACTAAGTATGGTAATGGCGAACCATGTCCTGTACTTTGTTTCGCGCTTTCTCTATTTAAAACTAATATTCTTCCGTGATGACTTGCAGCATTTACGACATAATCTTTAGCGATTTTATCATCGTTAGTCGCAATTGAAGACACCAGTGAACCTTTACCCATTTGCGCTAAAGTAATAGCCTCGTCTAAATTCTTATAAGGCATAATGGTACTTACTGGCCCAAAGGCTTCACGTTCGTGAATGATGGTGTTCTGAAATGGATGGTCTGCCCGCAATAAAATCGGACTTATAAAAGCGCCTTTTTTGGCATCTGCTCCAATGGTATTTATGTCGTCTAAATTTCCATATACAATTTGCGCTTCTTTTGACAAATCGTTGACCGAATCTCGAACGGCTTGTACTTGTTGATGGCTGACCAAAGAGCCCATTCGGACTTCTTTTAATCTTGGGTCTCCAATCGTAACTTTATCTAGTGCTTTTCCTAATGCCATTTGAACGTCTTCCACTAAATTCTCAGGCACAATAATTCGGCGGATGGCCGTACATTTTTGTCCTGCTTTTACGGTCATTTCTTTTCTTACTTCTTTGATGAATAGTTCGAATTCTGGTGTACCAGGAATCGCGTCTTCTCCAAGTATTGATGCGTTTAAAGAATCGGCTTCCATGGTGAATGGTACAGACTCCTGAATTAATCTTGGATGTGCTTTTAGCAATCGTCCTGTTTGCGCTGAACCTGTAAAAGTGATAACGTCTTGTGACTCAACTGTATCTAAAATGTTTTTTACGGTACCGTTTATAATTTGAAGTGCACCTTCTGGAAGGATACCTGAATCTATAATAGTTCTCGCTACAGCTTCCGCTAAATACGAGGATGAAGGTGCTGGTAAAACGACTGCAGGAACTCCCGCCATCCAATTGACAGCACATTTTTCTAACATGCCCCAAACTGGAAAATTAAACGCATTGATATGAACCGCAACGCCTTTTTTAGGCACCATTATGTGATGCGCCATAAAACGTCCACCACGAGATAAATCGATAGCATCGCCTTCTACATGATAAGGTTGGTTAGGGAACAATTTTCTTAGTGACGCATTGGCGAATAAGTTTCCGAAACCTCCCTCAATATCTATCCAACTATCTACTTTTGTGGCGCCTGTTCTGTAGCTCAAATCGTAAAACTCATTCTTTCTCTTGGTAAGATATAGTGCTAAACTTTTGAGCATATTTCCACGCTCTTGAAACGTCATTTTACGAAGTTTTTCGCCGCCTTTGGTTCTTCCGTAGTTTAGGATTTCCGGAATATCTAAACCTTCAATAGCAATGCTTGTGAATGCTTCGCCTGTAACGGCGTCAAGGATTGGTGTTCCTTCTTCTTTTCCTGTTGTCCAAGAACCAGTTACATAATGTTCTATTTTTCTCATAAACTTTTTGGTTTATTTTGTGAGATTTCCGTTTTCACGGAAACTTGATGTTGTCTTTATCTTATTTATAAGCATTAAATTCTTTATAAAAAATGCTGTCTTGTTTTATAAATCTACCGTTCTGGTATGGATTTGCATAAGTATGCAAATAATCGAAAGATGCATATTCTTCTTTATGCTTATGTCTAGAAACCCAAATACTATCTTTAAAAAGATGTTCTATTTGTAATTTGTTTTTGTCGTATTCCTCTGCTTTATTGTATTCTAACGTATAATTTCTGAAAGCATTTTTAGCCTTTTCTAATGTTTTTTGTAATGAAACATAAGCTTCTGAACCCGGTTTCTTTTTCTTATAAATTAGATACCTTCTAAAATTACTTCCATATTCTATTACAGAGAGTAGATTCTTATTTTTTCTAATCATCACTTGATTATAGAGGTAAGTTCCTGCTGTGAAATTTTCTTGAGCATAAGCATCGAAACCTAATCCATTTCCATTACATATTTTTATTAAATAAAATTTATTTTTAAAACTTCTTAGCACACCAAAATCACTAATCGGCGTGATATCTTTTTCTTTATAAGCGGAATAGAATCCAAAATCGGTTTCTGAAAGGCGGTTTATAATTAATTCACTATTGTGGATTGCTATGTGTTTTTCATCTTCATAAAAAGTTTCCCCTTTTATTAATTCATAGCTACCGGAAATATCGATAACGCTATCCGCTTTTAATTTAACAGCACTATCTTTTTTCTTAGCAACCACCTTCTTACCTGTATTTTTTATTGGGTTTGAAGTAGTTTTAGATTTCGTTTCCTGACATGAAACAAAAACGAAAATTACGCTTAGAAAAAGAAATCCTATTTTTTTAAAAAACATATATGGATAATTTAATTCACATTTTCAATTATCGCGGCATAGCCTTGTCCAACGCCAATACACATCGTTACCAAAGCGTATTTTTTGTTTTGTTCTTTCAATTCCAAAGCTGCAGAATACGCGACTCTTGCTCCGGTAACGCCAAGTGGATGACCTATGGCTATGGCTCCCCCGTTAGGGTTGAGTCGAGGGTCATCATCTGCTAATCCCCAAGCTCTCGTACATGCCAAAGCTTGTGCTGCAAAAGCTTCGTTAAGCTCGATGACATCCATATCTTCCATAGTTAAACCTGCTTTTTTTAAGGCCTTATTAGAAGCTGTAACAGGACCAATTCCCATGATTCTTGGTTCTACACCAACCACAGCCGAACTCACGATTCTTGCTAATGGTTTTAAATTGTATTTCTGCACGGCATCTTTTGATGCTATGATTGTTGCTGCCGCGCCATCGTTTAATCCTGATGAATTTCCTGCCGTAACACTTCCGTCTTCTTTTTTAAAGGCTGGTCTTAGTTTTCCTAAAACCTCTAAGGACGTGTTAGGTTTTACGAATTCGTCTTTTGAAAAAAGGATTGGGTCTTTTTTGCGTTGTGGAATTTCTACAGTTACAATTTCTTTTGCTAGTCGACCATTTTCTTGTGCTTTGGTGGCTTTTTGCTGGCTCCAAAGCGCGAACTTATCTTGGTCTTCGCGAGAGATATTATATTTTTCTACAAGATTTTCAGCCGTCATTCCCATACCATCTGTCCCATACATCTCTTTCATTTTTGGATTGATAAAACGCCACCCGAATGTAGAATCGTACATTTTTGAATCACCTCCAAATCCGGTTGATGGTTTGGCGATAACGTACGGTCCACGGGTCATGTTTTCAACACCCCCTGAAATAAAAAGGTCGCCATCGCCTGCTTTTATGGCTCTGTTGGCGTGAATGATTGCGGATAATCCTGAGCTACAAAGTCGGTTTACGGTTTCGCCTGGCACAGTAAAAGGTAATCCTGCTAAAAGTGAGGACATTCTTGCGACATTTCGATTATCTTCTCCTGCTTGATTGGCGCATCCCATGATGACATCGTCGTAAGCGTCTTTTGGGATGTTTGGGTTTCGTTTTACGATTTCTGCAATGACAAGTGCTCCTAAATCATCTGTTCTTACGACTGATAATGTGCCTTTGTAGTTTCCTATTGGTGTTCTAATGCCGTCTATTATGTATGCTTCCATAGTATTGCCCACGAAAGTGGGTATCTTTTGATTACATTCCCACAAAAGTGAGAATCTTGTGTTTTTACTCGGTCTTAAAAAACTTATTTATTTAAGTCTTTGATTTTGGTTTGTTCTGTTCTGTTTTATTCTGAGATTCCTGCCTTCGCAGGAATTGACTAATCTAAAAGTGCAGAAAACGTATCTCCATTTCTAATATCGCCTGTGTTATAGCCTTTCATAAACCACTCCATACGCTGCTCTGATGTGCCATGCGTAAAACTATCTGAATTCACACTACCTCTTGTTCGTTTTTGTATAGCATCGTCACCAACAGCATTAGCTGCACTTAAGGCTTCTTCAATGTCTCCTTCTTGCAAATATTTCCTATTGTGATGCGCCCAAACTCCAGCATAGAAATCCGCTTGTAATTCTTGTGCTACAGACAGTTTATTGGCTTCGGTCTGACTGGTTTGACTTTGTAATTGTCTTACTTTATTAGATGTACCAAGGATAGTTTGAATATGATGCCCAACCTCATGAGCAGTCACATAAGCAATGGCAAAATCGCCACCTTTGGCTCCGAATCGCGTTTTTAACTCGTCGAAAAAAGCCAAATCCATATACAATTTTTGGTCTCCTGGACAATAAAACGGTCCGGAAGCTGAGGTTGCACTTCCGCATGCCGTATTAACAGCATCTATGAATAATACCATTTTTGGTTCTTTATAATCTCCTAAATTGTAATCTCTAAATATTTGGCTCCATACATCTTCGGTATCGGCCAGAACAGTTGCCATAAAACCTCCCATTTCTTGTTCTTGGCTGGTCAATTCGCGTTGTTCAACTTGTTGTGTTGTTCGACTATTGGCTACTTGCTCTATGATTGGTGCGATTTGTTGTCCGGTTTCACCTCCAAAGAGTTGTAAAAGAATTACCACAACTGCAATTACACCACCTCCCGCTGCAACTTTACCTTTGGTTCCCATGCCACGCTGATCTTCAAGGTTACCACTTTGTCTCCTACCTTTCCATTTCATAATTTATTGTATTTCGTTTTTTATTTCCAATCTTTTTGCGTTCGGTATACGACACCTTTAAAAAGTGCGACTAATTCCTCTTCGCGTTTGACTTCAACAATATTAAAACCTAATCTGTTTTTAACGCTTTCAATTACAGATTCTGCAACAATATAATCGCCTTCGTTCAACGCTTCAATATGATTAATGCTTGTTTCAATAGACACAGCATATTTACCATGTGTATTTGCTGCAAACCCAAAAGCGGTATCTGCGAGAGAATAACTGATGCCTCCATGAGCTTTACCCATACTATTTAGCATTTCCTTTCTTATGGTCATGGCCACTTTGCATCTGCCAAGTTCGCATTCTAGGATTTCTATTCCTAGCCATTGGCTGTATGCGTCTTGGGATAGCATTTTATGTGGGATTTGTTCTTCTGTCATATATATTCTTTCGTCACTTCGAGTGATTTGTGAGTTTCGAGCAAATTGTATCGAGAAGTTTCATTTGTTCTCGATACAAAATTGCAGAAAAAGCAATTTCACTCGAACTGACGTTGTATTAAAAAAACGTTTTATTTTCTTTATTCATTTTACGTAATAACGGGCTACAACGGTATCTGTCTTCATGATATTCGTTGTAAAGTTCATCCATTTTACTCACGCACCAATTGATACCTTTTTCGTCTGCCCAAGCAAGTAATCCTTTTGGGTAGTTGACGCCTTTGGTCATGGCGTTGTCTATGTCTTCGGCTGATGCGATGTTTAAAAATAGGGCGTCTGCTGCTTCGTTGATGAGCATGATAAGGACGCGATTTAAAATGGTTTCAGAAAGAGACGTCTCGACTGCGCTCGACGAGACAGATGTACATTCTATTTTTCTTCCATTTTCATCATAATTATAATAGCCTCTTCCAGATTTTCGTCCTAAGTAGCCTGCTTCGGCAAAACGTTTTTGCGTGAATGCTGGTTTGTATCTTGGGTCGAAATAAAACGCTGTAAAAACGGTTTCAGTTACAGTGTAATTGACATCGTTTCCAATGAAATCCATTAACTCAAAGGGTCCCATTCTGAAACCTCCGATTTCTTTCATTGCTGCGTCTATGGTTTCGAAATCTGCTATGCCTTCTTCATAAATTCTTAAAGCTTCGCCATAGAATGGTCTTGCCACTCTATTGACAATAAAGCCTGGTGTATCTTTGGCAACAGCAACCGTTTTTTTCCAATCGGAAATGGTTTGAATTGATTTTTCAAGCACTTCTTTTGAGGTTTGAATGGCAGGAATAACCTCTACCAATTTCATTAAAGGTGCCGGATTAAAAAAGTGAATGCCAATACAACGTTCTGGCTTTTTTAGGGATGCTGCAATGGATGCTATAGACAAACTTGAGGTGTTAGAAGCGATAATACAATCCTCAGACACATAACTTTCTAATTCTGAAAACACTTTTTTCTTGATGTCAAGGTTTTCAATAATGGCTTCAATCGTTAGATTTGAATCAGATAAGTCTTTTAAAGCATCAAGATAACTGATATTGGATTGAATTCTGTTTTTTTCTTCTGCATCTATCCGTCCTTTTTCGATTAAGCGATTTAATATTTTTTCCAATGAAGCTTTTGCTTTGTCTAAAGCTGCTTGATTAGTATCGTATAATTTTACTTTACAGCCTGAAGTTGCCGCGACTTGTGCTATGCCGCTTCCCATGGTTCCAGAACCTATTATTCCTATATTCATCTTTATGCCCACGAAAGTGGGTAACTTTTAATTAAACTTTATTTTAAATACCTACAAGGGTTTTGAAACCTTCTAATTCATTCTTCAATTTGATAACACCCCTAAAGTCCCCTCAAGGGGACAATTCTTAAATTCATCAAAAGGGAAGTTTTGTCACATCTACATTGCCGCCAGATAAAATAATACCGACGTTTTTGTTTTTAAATTCTTCTTTATGTTTCAAAACTGCTGCCAAAGCCACTGCACTCGAAGGTTCAATAATAATCTTCATACGTTCCCAAATTAATTGCATAGCGTTAATAATTTCATTTTCTTCCACACGAATTATTTTTTCAACATGCTGTTTGATAATTGGAAAGTTACGATTTCCTAAATTTGTTCGCAAACCATCTGCAATTGTCAAGGTTGTCTTGTTTGTTTCAATTTGCCCAGAAACTAAGGAACGATAAGCATCATCGGCTTCCATTGGCTCTGCTCCAATAACTTCACAATTATTAGAAAAATGATGAGCAGCTAGGGCTGTGCCTGCTAATAATCCACCGCCTCCAACGGGTGCTAAAATGACCTCTAAATTAGGCTGTTCCTCCAGTAATTCTATAGCAGCTGTACTATTACCATAAATCACTTCGTCTTGATTGGATGGATGTAAAAATGAGGCGCCTCTTTCTGTCTTTATTTTATTGGCTGTCTCCTCTCTTGCTTTTAATGTCGATTCGCATTCAATGATATCTCCTCCATATGTTCTAACAGCATTTTTCTTAACCTGTGGTGCGTTTTCTGGCATAACGATATAAGCTTTTATGCCTAGATTTTGAGCTGCTAATGAAACCGCTTGGGCAAAATTTCCTGAAGAATGCGTAACGACACCGCGTTGTCTTTCTTCTTCAGAAAGCGAAAGAATAGCGTTGGTTGCGCCTCGCATTTTAAACGCTCCCATTTTTTGGAAATTTTCGCATTTGAAGTATAAATTGCACTCGGCTTTTTCGTTTAATAATTCTGAAGTTAAGACAGGTGTATTGTGAATAAAGGGTTTTATTCTGGTGTGGGTTTGTAGTAGTAATTCTTTTAATTGCATACTAGAATAATCTTGGTCAGGATTGTCCCCTCGAGGGGACAATTTTCTGATTAAAATTTTGAGTAAACGAGTAAATCTAATTCCCTTTAAAATTTGGTGTTCTCTTTTCAATAAAAGCGGCAACACCCTCTTTGTAATCGTCGCTTTGTGCTGCTTCTATTTGTAATTTTGATTCAAGAGCGAGTTGTTGTTCTAAAGTATTGGTCATTGATTTATTAAATAACTCTTTTATCATTCCCAATGCTTTTGTTGGCATGTTAGCTAGTTTTAATGCTAATTTTTCTACTTCTTCTTCGAAGTTTTCCAATGGAATCATTTTGTAAATCATGCCCATTTTTTCTGCATCTTCAGCTGAAATTTTATCACCTAACATGGCTAAGGCTTGTGCTTTTTGAAAACCTATTAATCTTGGCAGAAAATAGGTTCCGGCGCTATCTGGTACTAAACCTATTAAGCTAAAGGCTTGAATGAAGCTTACTTTTTCATGAGCAACTACTATGTCACAAGCTAAAGCTATATTTGCTCCGGCTCCTGCAGCAACACCGTTTATGGCTCCTGTAATTGGTTTTTTAATGCTTCTGATTCTTGTGATAATTGGATTATAGTGTTCTTCCAATATTTTTTTGAATCCTGGATTTGAATCTGGGTCAGTCACTTCTTTTAAATCTTGACCTGCACAAAAAGCTTTTCCATTTCCAGTGAGGACAATGGCTCTGACTTCAGAATTGTTTTCACAATCATCTAAAATGCTTTGTAAACTTAAAGCCATTTCACGATTGAAACTATTGAAGACTTCTGGTCTATTTAGCGTTATGGTTGCTATTTTGTTTTCTATTTTTAATTCAATTGACTTCATTTAATCTTTTTCTTTTATATGTTCTCGATACAAAATTGCCCAAAAGCAATTTCACTCGAACTGACGTGACTTTACTTTAAACATTTAAAATAATCGAAGGGTTCATGGCAATCGTCACACTGAAATTGTGCTTTGCATGCTGTGGAACCAAACTGACTTACTAATTTTGTGTTGGTAGAACCACATTGCGGACACTTTACCAACCGTTTTTCGTTGAGCAATACATCTTTGTCTGCTTCTGCCTCTAATGGTGCTGCTATGCCGTAATCTTCAAGCGCTTTTCTACCTCTTGGTGTAATCCAATCGGTGGTCCATGCTGGATGCAGGATGAGTTCGATTTCTGATTCGTAACCGGCTTCTTTTAAAGCTTTTTTTATATCGTCTCCAATGACGTCCATAGCAGGACAACCACTATAGGTTGGTGTGATTTTTACTTTGACGATATCATTTTCTATCAGAGCAGAACGTACGACTCCCATGTCCATTATGGAAAGGACTGGGATTTCTGGGTCTGAGACTTTGGATAAAATCTCAATTAGGTTTTTGTCTATGTTTTGTTCTGTTGTTGTCATTCTATTGAGACTCTTCGACTACGCTCAGAGTGACATATAGTTTTAATTTGAAATTTAGTTTATCATTCATGAGATTCCTGCTTTCGCAGGAATTGGGTTACCATTCCATATTAGGATATGTGCGTTGCATATATTGTAATTCGGCTAATAAATACCCTAAATGTTCGGTGTGAATGCCTTTTTTGCCTCCTTTTTGAAAATATTTTGATTCTGGGATTTCTAGTGTTGCTTCTTCTAATATGTCGTTAACACGTTGGTAATAATTATCTTTTAATTGCGTTACATCCACGCCAATGCCTTCTGATACCATTGCTTTATCGGCTTCGGTTTGATGAAATAATTCATCAGTGTATGTCCATAAATCGTTGATGGCTTCTTGCATTTTTGCTTTGCTTTCCTCTGTTCCGTCCCCTAGACGTTTTATCCAATCCGATGAAAATCGCTCATGGTAACGTACTTCCTTGATACATTTTTTTGCAATTGCCGACAGCGTTAAATCTTTACTTTTTTCTAATTCTGAAAGAAAAGCCAAATGGTACACATCAAATAAAAACTGACGTGCCATAGTGTAAGCAAAATTAGTGTTTGGCTGTTCTACTAATAATACATTGACGTATTCGCGCTCTTTTCTGAGCATAGCTATGTCGTCTTCGGTTCTGCCATCTCCTGCGATTTTAGCTGCGTATTGGAAATAACTGCGTACTTGACCGAATAAATCTAGTGAGATATTGGTGCAAGCGATGTCCGTTTCTAGGGTAGGACCATGACCTGTAAGTTCGCCTAGGCGTTGGCCGAGGATTAGACTGTTGTCTGCTATGCCTAGGATGTAGTTGTATAATTCTTGTTTCATAAAGCGAACTTGAATTTGAATTTGAAATCGAATTTGAAAGTTGAAATCAAACTTGTAGTTAAAATTTTATATTTTGAGTTTGAAATTTAAATTGAATGTTGTTTTTGTTTGCATTATATCTCAATCTCTTTTAATTAATGTTTTTAATTCTTGTTACTATTATTCGAATTAATTGGTCATTTTCATCTTTTAAGTTACCTATAGTTTCTTCCGAAACGAGTTTAGCTTTAATTTGAATATTTATATTTCTTAATGATTCCCTTAGTTCTTTTAAACAAATTCTAAGTTTATTGATTTTATCTTTGTCAGTTCCAGCACCTAAAACTTCGCCATAATTTAGTGCTGAGGAACAAGACGAACGAATAAGTTGTTTTGCTAGATAATCGCCAGCATAAGACAATGGTTTTTTGTCATAAATTAGAATAACCAGAGCAGCAAAGTCTTCTAGTCGTTCTGTTAAATTGTACTTGTTGTTCATATTGACGATTTTAGTTTCAAGTTCAACTTCAAGTTCATTTTCAACATTACATGTGCTTCACTTCATCTGGTAAATCGTAAAACGTAGGATGACGATAGACTTTGTCATGTGCTGGTTCGAACATCTCTCCATTGTGTTCTGGATTGGATGCTGTGATGTTTTTACTTTCTACAACCCAAATGCTAACGCCTTCGTTGCGTCTGGTGTATACGTCTCTTGCATTTTCTAATGCCATTTCAGCGTCTGCGGCATGCAAACTACCAAAGTGTCTGTGTTCTAATCCGTTTTTACTTCTTACGAAGATTTCCCAAAGTGGCCAGTTTTTACTCATATGAAATTGAATTTGAAATTGAACTCGAATATGAATCGTTTCAATTTATACTTTATACTATTACTATCTTAAAAACACCCCTAAAGTCCCCTCAAGGGGACAATCCAAGGATTCAAAATCTCAACTATTATATTATTATTTTTTGTCAAAGGACTGCTTTGTCTATAATCTAACAGCAAAGCGGTCTAATATCTATTGTCTAAATTAAACTACTTGTTTCTCTTTTCGTTCTTGTTTCTTATCGGCATACGCCATTGCTGCATCGCGAACCCATTCGCCTTCTTCCCATGCGCCAACTCTTGCTTTCATACGTTCTTTATTCATTGGTCCATGGCCTTTGACTACTTGCCAGAATTCGTCCCAATCGATGTCGCCGAAGTCATAACTTTGGCGTTCTTCGTTCCATTTTAAATCTGGGTCCGGAATGGTGAGTCCGATTAAATCGGCTTGTGGTACGGTTTGGTCTATAAATTGTTGACGTAAATCGTCATTTGATTTTCGTTTTAACTTCCACTTCATGGATTGTTCGGTGTGAATGGATTCAGCGTCAGTTGGGCCCAGCATCATTAAACTTGGCCACCACCATCGGTTTAAAGCATCTTGAGCCATTTCCTTTTGTTCTGGTGTTCCGTTTGCCAGTTTTATCATGATTTCATAACCTTGACGTTGGTGGAAACTTTCTTCTTTACAGACGCGAATCATCGCTCTTGCATAAGGACCATAAGAGGTGTTACACAATGGCACTTGATTGATAATGGCTGCGCCATCAACCAACCAACCAATAGCTCCCATATCTGCCCAAGTAACTGTTGGGTAATTGAATATGGATGAATATTTTGCTTTTCCGGTATGTAATTGCTCGTACATTTCATCTCTAGAAATACCGAGTGTTTCTGTTGCTGAATAAAGGTATAAACCGTGACCAGCTTCATCTTGAACTTTGGCGAGTAAGGCTACTTTTCGTCGTAATGACGGTGCGCGCGTTATCCAATTGCCTTCTGGAAGCATACCTACAATTTCGGAATGGGCGTGTTGCGACATTTGGCGAATGTGTGTTTTTCGGTATTTTTCTGGCATCCAGTCTTTGGGTTCGATTTTTTCGTCTCTTGCGATACGTGCTTCGAACTGTTTTTCTAGATTTTTTATTTGTTCTTCACTCATTACTTTTGATATTAGTGAATAATGATTAATATTTAGTGGATTCCTGCCTACGCAGGAATGACAAGTTATTGAGATTCCTTTTTTCAAAGGAATTTGTTACACATCAAAATCGACCACAACTTTATCGGTTGTTGGTACGGATTGGCAACTTAACACCAAATTTTGTGCGACTTCTTTATCGTCTAATGCGTAATTTATTTTCATCTCCACGGCACCTTCTTTAACTTCGCATTTACAGGTGCTGCACACGCCTCCTTTACAGGCGAATGGTAAATCGGCTCCAGCGCCAAGGGCTGCGTCGAGGATGTTGTCGTATTCCTTTGTCATAGTGAAGGAAAATTCTTTTCCGCCATCTACGATGGTGATTTCTGTCCCTTCTACATTTTGTTTTGCTAAGCGTTCGGCGCGCTTGATATCTTCGTCTGAAAGTCCGGTTACAAAGAGTTCAAAATGAACGAGTTCTTTTGGTAATCCGGCTGTGATTAAATAGTCGCTCACGTAGTTGACCATTTTTTCTGGACCACAGAGAAATACTTCACTGGTGTCTGGAATATCGATGAAGGTTTTTGTGAGGACTTTCATTTTGTCGTCATCGAATCTTCCGTTGAATAGTTCGATATCCCGTCGTTCTTTTGTTAAGAAATAATAGATTTCTAGTCGCCCGAAATATTTGTTACGCAGTTGTTCCAATTCTTCTTTAAAGATAATGGATTTTGCGGTTTTATTGACGTAAAATAACTTACTTGTTGAATTTGGTTCGGCTTGCAAATGTGCTTTTACCATAGACAAGACTGGTGTGATACCACTTCCTGCTGCGAAAAACAGATAGTTTTTGGCTTTTTTGGCGTTGACTTCTACTCCGAATGTGCCACTTGGTGCCATGACTTCGATATCGTCATTGGCTTTGAGTTCGTTATTAATGTAGGTTGAGAATTTTCCGCCTGGAATTAATTTTACCGCGACTTTCCAAAGCTTTTCATCTGGGCTTGAGCATAAGGAATAGGAACGCCGTACGTCTTCGCCATCAATATCAGCTTTTAAGGTTAAATGTTGCCCTTGCCTGAATTTGAATGCGTTTTGTAATTCTGAAGGCACATGGAAAGTGATGACAGAGGTGTCCTCTGTTTCCTTATATATGTCTTCGACTTTTAATTTGTGAAATTCTGCCATCTTGTGCCACGCTTTGTACGAGGTATCTTTCTGTTTACACCTACTAGGTTTTGACTTCGACTACGCTCAGCCACCAAAACGAAACCTTGCAGGAATGCGAACTATTATGTTTTACTTACAACTTTTGAATACCTGTCAGGTTTTGGAAACCTTACAGGATATTCTGTTAACTAACACCTGTTAGTTTACTTGACAAAGTTATAAAATATATTCTAAAGTTTTTGTTAATTCGATTTTCTGAACGCCATAAACTAACAAAATAATAATTTATTAGCTATTCTATGGCAATACCATTAATGAGAATGTTATTTAAGTTTTCGGATAGTTCTTCAAGATTTAAATCTTCTTTTTTAGGAATCCAAATGTAGAGTGAGCGTAAGGTCGTGAGGATAGAAAACATCATCACATCTGGTTTTGCATGGATAATTTCTCCGGATTTTATACCGTCTTCTAAAATGGTTTTGAAGTCATTTTCATAATCGCTGCGTAGTTTTTTGTAGTGGTTAAGTTGAGTTTCAAGGTGCATCCAATCGTTATTTAAAGATGCCATACCGTAGCTGTTTTTACTTGAAATATGAACGTGTAGTTCAATAATTTTTTTAAGCTTTTCGATGCAAGTTTCATTGGACTCACTAATTTGCTTCATGCCTTGTGTGAAGGTTTCCGCTAAAGAAATGATAATACGTTCTAATATGTCTTGTTTCGACTCTATGTGATTATAAAGACTCGCTGCTTTAATATCCATTGCCGTAGCTAAATGGCGCATGGTAACCGCACTATAACCTTTTTCTTTAAAGAGCTTAGCGGCTACGCGTATAATTTCTTGTTGTCTGGTTTCTGGTTTCATAACTATTGAAGAGCACTAAAATAAGAAGATTTTTGAGTTGAAATCAAAATAATGTAACTTTGGTTACGTTTCATCTTGAATGCTTTTACGAGTTTTGACAAAAATTAAATACTATGGGATTATTAAATGCACTATTTGGGAAATCGACTAATAACGTTGCAGAATACATTGAAAAAGGTGCTATTATTTTAGATGTTAGAACCAAAAGCGAATATGAAGGTGGACATATAAAAAACGCATTACATATTCCTGTTCAAGAATTGGGTAATAGAATTGATGAAATTAAAAAATTAAATAAACCTGTAATTGCTTATTGTGCAAGTGGTATGCGTTCTGGCAGTGCTTCGAGTATGTTAAAATCTAATGGTATTGATGCCATAAATGGTGGTGGCATAAGCAGCTTGCAACGAAAGTTAGTATAAGAACTAATCTACCAAACCTTCAAAATTCTGTAACTGAATTACATCTTCAATTGGGCTTTCATTGTATTGTAACGTCCATCCTAAGGATTTAGTTAATATCAAAAATTTAGATAACTCAGTTATTAATCTATTTTGGGCGTTTGATTTTAAGTCGGACGCTTCAATTCTTTTCATCAAGGATTTTTTTACAGTATCCTTAATATTATTATAATCCTTTGCTTCAAACTGATTTAGGAAATCGGCTTGTACATCGTAATATTCAAAATCGGGATTGATTTTAATTTCTTCTTTAGGAATACTTATGATTTGAAGTGTTTTTGTGGCTTCATCAATTTCATATTCAATTTCACTTAAATCGTAAGCTACCGTAACATCAGCATTAACTACAACGAGTGCTTTCTTTTCTGCCGACACCAAATCTCCAAATATGGCTTTAGAATTCTTATAACTAAAGACTTCAGAAAAGTGACCTTCGGTAACCACTAACTTACCGACATTTTTAATTTGTTCTTGAATTAAAGCACTGTGCTCTTCAATAACAATTTCAGCTTCTTTTTTATCGTCACAATATTTAAATGTAAATAAAACAACTAAGGTAATTATGACACCAAATACAATTTTTCGCATGGGCTAATTTAAACAAATTACACCTGATCACACCGAAAACATAGTATAATTAAATCCTGTTTTTTTACCATATGTCGTCAGTGAAGGTGTATTATCTAAAAAAAGCGCAACACATCCTAAATAAATACAAGATAAGGACTTAGGCTATAACTTAGTCTTTAAATACGCAAATAAAGTCGCTTAATAAGGCCATTTATTGCAACCCCGAAAACATAAAAAAGTAATAGTTATGATTAAAAACATAAGTACATTGCTCGTCCTACTTTTGACTCTTAATAGCTATAGTCAAAACATTACATTAATCAAAAACACCAATCCAAAAGCTAAAGAGTTATTACACGGTTTAAACACTACTAAGGATAGCTTAATGCTAGAGTGCGATACTAAAATTAAAAATGTTGAAATTTTTAATGGTGAGTACGATTTAATAACAACAGTAGAAGCTAATAAGGCACAGATTTCTTTAAAAGATTTACCAATAGGAGAATTTGTTATAGAAACCAAATTAGCAAACAAGGTAATAATTATAGAATTAATAAAATACGGAAATTACAACAGTTCTTATTCTAACAAATCGCTCAGCACTAATCAAATGATAGAAGGCAAAGGCATGATGTTAGATGAAGAATTAAAGGTCATTAAGAGTACTCCTAAAACAAGCATTGCGTTTTTGTTAACTCGTCAGAACTCAGAACACGAGAACAGAAAAAATCAACGATATTTCTGGACCGAAGCACAAATAAACAATGATAGCGGCTCTAGTAAAACAATGCGTTTAGTGGATCAGCAATCCGTGGAAGCTATGATTCTTAGGCATAAATTAGAGGTAAAAAGTGATTCAGGAAAATTAAATAAGTTAACCATCTGGGAAGTTTACGACAAAAGTGAATTTATGGAAAATCAGGTTTCTAACCCAGAATTTGTGTACTCATCGGCTACAGATATATTTAACCCAACCCCTTATTTTATGACCAGTCAAAATATTCAAAATTTATAGTCGTATTTCTAACTGTTAGAGCTTATTAACAACAAAATTAGACCCTTTTAAACAGGACGACTACAGCATCTTATACGATATATATGTGTTATATCGATAGACACAGCACATTAACTAAAAAACGTACCACGTATCTATAATAAAATGTAACACACTAAAAAGTAAATAACTTTGCTTATAATGTTAAAACAAATTATAGGATTTGTTTGATGATAAAATTGTTTCCCAAAACAAAAACCTACTTATTATGAGACTACTATACTTTATTGTATTGTTATTTTTGTCATCCATAGTTTATGGTCAAAAATCTGTATTACTTCAAAATACGAATACACGAGCTCAAGAGCTTAAACACTACCTCAACAAAACAGAAGACAGTATTGCCTTTAAGTGCGACCGTACTATCTACGAACTTATGGTTTTTAATGAAGAAGGTTTTGAACGCGTCATAAAGGTTAAAGATACAGTAGCGCAAATAAAAATTTCCGACATACCTGTTGGGCGTTATGCCATTGAAGCCGTATTACGAGACAAGTTAATTATCATAACATTATTAAGAAATGAATCGTTTGGCTTAGAAGAACCTACCCCATTAATAGCTAGACCTCATCGCCTTAATCACAATAAAATAATAAAACAAAAAAACATAATTGCTAGTGCTGAAAATGCACCTAAAAAACTTAAAACATATATAAAAGGACCTGCAAGATTAGATTCTTTAACCCACCAAACACTCTTTGGAACTGAAAATAACAAAGGTCGAACAGACTTGAGCTTATCGGGAAAAAAGGCAACACATGTGACTGAAACATCAAAGCGGACTATTAACACACAAAAAACTGATCTCATTAGCAATAGGATTCCTTCATATCCAACTGAAGCAGCAAAATCTACATTACCAAGACAACCACAAACAAGAGCAGAGGATTCTAAAACGAACAATTCGAAATACTGGGTGGTTTACAAAATGAACAATGGCATACGTTCTGAAAAGGTGCTAAAAATAGCAGACCAAAAGACCGTTGACCGCATGATTCTTAAGAATGAAATTGACCGAAAAACCAAATCGGGTCAGTTAAATGAACTAACGGTTTGGGAAATATATGATACAACTAATTTTGCACGACACAAAAGAATGAACCAAACAAATTATATGAACATTGAGTCAGATAGTTTTAATTTAGTTCCTTACTATAAAGTGGAAAATATCTCAAATAATTAAGCTTACTTTTTAAGCTCTAATTTTTCGGCAAAATAATCACAAAAATCTTTCATATCTCCAGTCATTTTTTCATCTTGAGTTGCTCTTAAAAATGAATCGCTCATGGTTACTAAAGTTTGATGAAAAAACACTTTCATTTCATCTACAGGCATATCTTTAGTCCATAAATCTATTTTCAACGTTTCTTGCGCATTACTATCCCAAACGGATAACATAATCGCCTTAGCCTCTTCATTATTAACTCCACCATCTTGGGCTGACCAATTTAGTTTCTCTGGAACTCTATTCTCATCGAGTTCAACGTTTAATACTATTTTAGATTTTATAACTTTAGACATTACTTTTTGGGTTTAAATTTAGATTTTGTAAATATTTCTTTAGGCGCTGTTTGCATAATTTTCATCAGATCGTCTCCTGAAACTTCTGCATAAGCTTTTACAATTTGCCAGCCAATATACTGACCTAATCGTCCTGGAGACTCATTATCTAATTCGAGATAAAACTTTGAAAACGGAGCATCTGCAATAAAACGGTTTGGTAATTTAGGATCTGTGCTGTATAATAATTCCTTTTCAATAAAATAACTCCAAATAGGACTTTCATTTGCTTCGGCCCATTTTATCTGATCTTCAGAGTACCCAATTTTTTCGGCGTCTGTTTTAAACGGAATTATAACATCTTTGAAATAGAGAAGCTTTCCGAAGTAAATCATCTCATCGATCAATTGTTTTCTATCCGTTTGAAAAATATATTTCTTTGCATATCCATCAGCTAAATCAACTACAATTTGTTCCTTTCTAAAATTTTCAGCTAAATACGCTGGGATATTTCCATCAACATAAAACCTGTGTTCTTTACCCAAATAATTATCTAACGCTATTAACGCAATACTATCTGTAACAATCACCTTATCTCTATACTGCACATTATTGGTTAAAGTTATGACTCTTGGTACAGAAAACACTTTGTCATAATATTTTAGATGCTGAAACAAAGCCACTAAATCTGCTTCTATAGCACTAAAATCTTTAAAGGTATGATTCACCTCTTGCACTATTTCGTTCTGTAAAGTATCATTCATTCTCTGAATCATAAGAGAGTCTGGCATACGCTCAGAAAAGAAAAAAGGATAGTTTTCTTTTATTTGAGGTAAATCTGAGGGTGTTGCTTTAAAAAATACGTTTTCAAATCGATCTACATTAAGATCTACTTCAATTTTAGCGATTTCTTTTTCAACTTCAGATTCCCCATCACATGAAAGCATGATAAATCCTAATATTAAAATAAAGTAAATTCTAATTTGCATTTGGTAAAATATTTTTAATCCTAACTCTATTGCGTTATTTTTGTTGTGCAAAGGTACACTTCTTTGTTTTAAAAAATAAAAATTATGCAAACCGAAAATGTAGTTAACCATATTGTAAACTGGCTAAAAGATTATGCTACAAAAGCTAAAGTTAATGGCTTTGTTGTAGGAATTTCCGGAGGAATTGATTCTGCCGTCACCTCAACGCTATGTGCAAAAACAGGGTTAGACGTTTTGTGTATAGAAATGCCTATTCACCAAGCACCAAGCCACGTCACCAGAGCGCAAGAGCACATTGCTCATTTAAAACGTCAGTTTCCTAACGTTAAAGACACGGTTGTTAATTTAACACCTGTATTTGAAGCGTTTAAAACCGAGGTTAACCTAGACGGCAAACAAGCCACTGTAGACATGGCATTAGCCAATACAAGAGCACGCTTACGGATGACAACCTTATACTATCACGCCGGACTTTTAGGACTTTTAGTAGCCGGAACTGGGAACAAAGTTGAAGATTTTGGAGTAGGATTCTACACAAAATATGGTGATGGTGGAGTTGATTTAAGTCCCATTGCAGATTTATTAAAGTCTGAAGTTTACACTGTTGGTAAGTATTTAGATGTACCCAAATCAATTATAGAAGCAGCGCCTAGTGATGGATTATTTGGCGATGCACGTAGTGATGAAGATCAAATTGGTGCCTCTTATCCAGAATTAGAATGGGCAATGCACGTTACAGAAAACGGAAAAACAGCATCAGATTTTGAAGGTCGAAAACGCGAGGTTATTGACATATATCTAGGCTACAATTCATCCAACAAACACAAAATGAACCCAATACCTGTTTGCGAAATCCCTAATAATTTAAAATAATTTTTGCATTTCAGTGAATAAAATAGCTAATTTATTTAATTTTTAACTATTTTTACTTAACAAGTCTCCACAAAGTATTTGATAATAGCGCATCAAAGTATTTATTAACCAAAAACCAAAATAATATTATCATGATACATATTCTGATTGTAGACAGTCATCCTATTGTGAGAACAGGATTAGAACTATTTCTAAACAGCAAAGCAGATTTTAAAGTCATCGGTAGTTTAGGAAGCGGCATTGAGATTTTTGAATTTGTAAGACGCAACCACGTTGACGTTATTATATCTGAAATCGACTTACCAGAACTTAATGGAATTACGGCACTGAGAGCCATAAAAAAAGAAAACAAATCGGTTCAAGTTTTAATGTTTAGCCACCAGCCCGAAGAGATTTACGCCATAAGCACTATTAAAGCAGGCGCATCTGGCTACTTAAACAAAGGAGCTAGTGTCGACGAAATTGAAACTGCAGTTCGAAAAATTAGCGCTGGCGAAACATCCCTTAGTGAAAAAATGGATAAACACTATCGCTATGAAGATACTCGAAAAAGCAGAAGCCGTATGTTCAAAAAACTGTCTACTAGAGAGATTGAAGTTTTAAAATTACTTTCTATTGGTCGTAAAAACAAAGAGATTGCGCAAGAGTTAGATATTAACGAAAAAACAGTAAGTACGTACAAAGCACGATTGTTTAAGAAACTTAATGTAACCAATATTGTAGATTTAATCCATCAAGCTAAGCATCACAATTTAACTTAACGAGGCATTTGTTAACCAAGAACTTTACCAAGTTTACGAGATAATAGCATTTTAAGACCAACGTAATCTTTTACATCTTCCATTATGGTTCGTGTATCAGCGTTTGCGTCTAAGGTTTCAGTTTTGTATTCAGCAACTTTTTTATCAATAAGATGGCAACGTAAACTAAGAATCGTCTGACTCACTAATTGAGATACAGAATCCTTCTTTTCTTTTGGTATAATCTGGTTGCGCTCCCAATCATGGAGATTATAACGCTCATCCTCCATTAAAATACTTGTCACTGTACTTGCAGATTCTTGATCTAATTGATTGACGAAGTTTTTAGTTGAAAAACCCTCGTCTTGATTCAGTTTATCTACAATAGAATAATAAAGTGTTTTAAATTGCGGATTAGAAAATTGCATTTCATCTTCTTGAAGGTCTAAATAGACTTTTTCAAACACGCGCGTTTCATGCATTGTTGGTTCTAAAAGCAACTCCCCAGAATTTTCGTCTTCTTGTAAAATTAAGTCTTCAAACTGTTCTGTTCTATCACCATAGAGCATCAAAATTTCTATGATTTTTCGTTCTAATTCATATTGAACATCTACTTTTTGTTTTGACTGTGGTTCATTTTTAACAACTTGAAACGCTTGCTTTTCCTCTGGTTGATAGGATTTGTTTGCGCCCTGAGTATCTTTCTTGTTAATTTGTGCCAAAGTGCTAAACAAAACGTTTTCACTTATATCCATAATGCGAGCACATTCTTGAATATAAATTTCGCGCTTAATTTGATCTGGAATTTTTGAAATACTATTTACAATCTCGCGAATGGTCTCTGCCTTTTTAATCGGATCATTATCAGCTTCCTTTACTAATAGAGAAGCTTTAAACTGAATAAAATCTTTTGCATTTGTATCGAGGTAATCTGTAAGTTCTTCTAATGTATTCGATTTTGAAAAACTATCAGGATCTTCACCATCTGGAAACGTACAGATTTTAACATTAACACCTTGTTCTAATATTAAATCGATACCACGAATGGAGGCTCTAATTCCGGCTGCATCACCATCAAAAAGCACGGTGATATTATTTGTAAGTCTATTAATTAAGCGAATTTGTTCTGGTGATAACGCCGTACCAGAAGAAGACACTACGTTGGTTATACCAGTTTGATGAAACTGAATAACATCTGTATAGCCTTCAACTAAATAACAATTATCTTCCTTTGCAATACTCTGTTTTGCATGATACAAACCATACAAAATTTTACTTTTATGATAGATTTCGCTCTCAGGTGAATTTAAATATTTTGCGGCTTTTTTATCGTTAACCAAAATCCGCCCTCCAAAACCTAAAATCCGTCCGCTCATACTGTGAATAGGAAACATCACACGCCCTTTAAATCTATCGAAACGTTTTTCACCTTTTACAATGGTTAAACCTGTCTGCTCTAAATATTGGAGCTGATACGCTTTACCCAACGCATCATCTGTGAAGGCTTGCCATTCGTCTAAGGAATAACCAAGTTCAAATTTCTTAATGGTTTCTTCAGTAAAACCACGCTCTTTAAAATAGCTTAAACCTATGGCTTTTCCTTGATCTGTTTTATGTAAAATTTTCTGAAAATAGGTGTTGGCATACTCACTCACTAAATACAAACTTTCTCTCGTATCTGCTTGCGCCTTTTCCTCGTCGGTTCTTTCCGTTTCCTCTATTTCAATATTATACTTTTTAGCTAAATATTTTATAGCTTCAGGATAGGTAAAATGTTCGTGCTCCATTAAAAAAGTTACCGCATTTCCACCTTTTCCACTTGAAAAATCTTTCCAAATTTGCTTTACTGGAGACACCATAAAACTAGGAGAGCGCTCATCACTAAAAGGGCTTAAACCTTTAAAGTTACTTCCCGATTTTTTGAGTTGAACAAAATCACCAATCACCTCTTCTACGCGAGCGGTTTCAAATACTTGTGCTATGGAGTTTTGTGAGATCAATTTTTTCTATTATTCCTGATATAACAAGAACTTTTTTTATTGGTTAAATATTGATGTTTATAGATTTCTGACAAATCAGAAATGACAAGTTGGTAAATTTAATACAAAGAAATTGTTTTAAAAATTTATAAGAAGATTTAACGTGTCATTCGCGTTTAAATAAACGTTCTTCAAACTTTAATCTTAGCTAAACAGCACTAGTTATGAACTAAATTTTTCATTCAATTCTTCTACTATAGTCTCAATTTTCTTATTCTTAGCACTTTTATCTAAAACAACAGGAGGCACTTGCCTGAGCTTACAGTCCATGATATCACAACGCTCACAAGTTACGTTTACATTCTGAATATCGATTTTAGGATCGTCTAGGAAATTAAGTTTACGCTGTAACTGTTTATTAATTAACAAGCCAATACTTATACTGCGATACTGCTTATCTTTAAATGGATCTTTTGTTGCAGAGGATAGCACTAAATACTTCATGCCATCATTTTCATAATTAGAAATCTGCAAATCAAACTCGTGTTTCTTCTTGCTCTTACTAATATCTTTCAAAACTTTTAAAGAGACCCAACGCCTACAGTAATGTTCTTCGGTTTCATTGCCATGAGGAGAATGCTGATGCGACAAATGTAATTCTTTCTTAAGGTAAAACTTATCACTTTTAGCCTTATGTGTAAATCTTAAAAAGAATAAATTTTGAATATTAAATGCCTTAGGTAAAATATTAGTTAAACGCTGGTAAAACGATTCTGGTGACGCATTAAATGCTTCAATGGCTTGTGTAAACAATGCGGCATCAAAACGATCTTCTGCAAAAATATCTTTTAAATAGTTACTGATTTTTTCACGCGGAATTATTAAAGCACCTGCAAAATATGAGGCATAAAAATTGTTTAACACCTGATCGAAACTATCAAATTTTATCCATGGAAACGTATATAAACGGTCCTCAATCTCTAGATAATTGTACGCTAACTCTTTTGCAAAGATAAAGGTTCGTTGCGCCTCATCTATTTCGTTTGTTAATAATAAGGTTTTGGTTTTAGGAACAAAAATAGACCTTAACTTTCCCAGAGCTTCATATCTACTAAGTTCGTTAGATTGAATATTATACCCATATTCTTCAACTAATATTTCAGCTAAATCACTTGAGGTTACTTTTTTATTCAAATCTACATGATATGCTTTGGCAAACTTCAAAACACTTTGCTCTAAATCTTCAAAATAATTATTATTAGCCTCTTGGTAAGAACGCACGGAAGCCAAATAAAAGCTCTCTTTACTAAAACTATAATGTTTAGCAATTTTAATAATTGTACTAATAAACGCATTAACCTTTGCTGGCGCATTAGCGACAATATCTATTAAGTTACTTTCTTTAATTCCAAATAACTCTAAAGGTATTTCCTTTAAGATTTTTGACTGTAATAAATCGCCAATTGGAGCTAGGTTTTTATCTAATTTAAGAGATACCATCTGATCATAAGGTACGTCTAATTTTTCTGAAAGTGTCGCAATTTTATCTGGTTTAGGATATTTTTTTCCATTTTCTATTTCATTTAAATACGACTTAGATAATCCTGAAAGTTTAGATAAACCAAAGAGGGACAAATTCTTATCAGTCCTTATCTGCTTTAGCTTTAACCCAAAAACCAACTTTATATAATCTTCTTCCATATTAGCAAATATAAGCAAATTTGCGAACATGAATAATTTGCGAAAAAACATTTTTAGCGAACGTTCGCTTGTTTTTTTAAAAACTTTGTTATACTATTGTCTTATAAATTTAAATACTATGGCACACACACTTCTAAAACCAGAGCAGATTACTTTCGCAAATAACGTTAGTAATTACTATCCAGAAATTCTTACCGATGAAGCACTTAATTTTTTAATTGCCCTTCATGAAAAATTCAATTCTAAGCGATTAGAATTATTAAACAGACGACTAAAACAACAAGCTATTTTTGACGCTGGTAAGTTTCCTACGTTTCCTATTGAAACAAAAGCTATCCGAGAGAAAGATTGGACAGCAGATTCTATTCCTCACGACTTACAAGATAGACGTGTAGAAATCACAGGGCCTGTCGATAGAAAAATGGTGATTAATGCTTTAAATTCTGGTGCCAAAACGTTTATGGCAGACCTAGAAGATAGTAATGCACCAACATGGAAAAATACCATTGAAGGCCAGCAAAATTTAATTGATGCCAATAAAAAGACCATTGATTTAGTAGATTCTAAGCGTGGAAAATCTTATCAATTAAATGACGAAACTGCTGTTTTATTGGTGAGACCTCGAGGACTACATTTAAATGAACGACACATCTTAATTAACAACGAAGAAGCTTCTGGAAGTTTAGTGGATTTTGGACTTTATGTATTTCACAATACCAAAACCATGCTAGAACATAACACCGCGCCTTATTTTTACCTTCCAAAACTCGAGCATTATTTAGAGGCACGATGGTGGAACGCCGTATTTGAATTTGCTCAAGACTACCTTAACGTACCAAAAGGCACTTTTAAAGCAACAGTTTTAATAGAAACCATAACTGCAAGTTTTCAATTAGATGAAATTATCTATGAACTAAAAGATCATATTGTAGGTTTAAACTGTGGACGTTGGGATTATATCTTTTCATACATTAAAAAGTTTAGAAACCACAAGGATTTCGTAGTTCCTAATCGCGATCAAGTGACCATGACCACACCCTTTATGGATGCCTATTCTAAGTTGGTAATTCAGCGGTGTCACAAAAGAGGAATTTTAGCTATTGGTGGAATGGCAGCTCAAATTCCAATTAAAAATGACGAAGATGCCAATGCAGCTGCTTTAGAAAAAGTAAGAAAAGACAAAGAGCGCGAAGTTAAAAACGGACATGATGGTACTTGGGTCGCACATCCAGCTTTAGTTGACGTGGCACTGCAAGAGTTTAACAAACACATGCCAACGCCAAATCAATTACATGTTACACGAGACGATGTCCATATTACAACCGAAGATTTAGTAGAGCTTCCAAAAGGCACTGTAACTGAAGCTGGTATTAGAAAAAATATCAATGTAGGCATTTTATATACTGAAGCTTGGTTAAGAGGTTATGGCGCTGTTGCACTATATAATTTAATGGAAGATGCAGCTACAGCAGAAATCTCTAGAACTCAGGTTTGGCAGTGGCTAAAAAACGAAGTCATCTTAGACGATGGCAGACAATTTAACTTAGAAATGTATAGCGACATCTTTAATGATGAAGTTGCAAAAATCGTGAAAGAAGTTGGCAAAGACAATATTAAAAACACCAAGTTCGAACTCGCCATCAGCCTTTTTGACAAACTGGTACTATCAGAAGAATTTGAAGAGTTTTTAACGCTTCCTGCTTACCAACATATTTAAAAAAACAATCCTGCGATTGCGGCAACAATCAACAGGATCTAATTATTAATAATAAATAACGTATTACAAAATTATGAAAAATTTATCACAAACAAATTACAGTTCAGCTCTAGACACCGTTAGAAATTTAAAGGCAAAATATGGTGCGACTTGGAATTCTATAAATTCTGAAAACGCTGCAAGGATGGTAGCTCAAAATCGTTTTACATCTGGCTTGGATATTGCAAAATACACAGCAGCAATTATGAGAAAAGATATGGCAGATTATGATGCCGATCCCTCACAATACACACAATCATTAGGTTGCTGGCATGGGTTTGTTGCACAACAAAAAATGATTGCTGTAAAAAAACATCACAAAACAACCGACAAAAAATATCTATACTTATCAGGTTGGATGGTAGCGGCTTTACGTTCTGAATTTGGACCATTACCAGACCAGTCTATGCACGAAAAAACTGTTGTACCTGCATTAATAAAAGAAATTTATGAATTCTTGCGCCAAGCAGATGCTGTCGCTTTAAATGATTTATTTAGAAGATTAGAGAATGGTGAAAATGTGCAAGATGAAATTGACAATTTTGAAACACACGTTGTTCCAATTATAGCAGATATTGATGCTGGTTTTGGTAATGAAGAAGCGACTTATTTACTCGCTAAAAAAATGATTGAAGCTGGTGCTTGTGCGATTCAAATTGAAAATCAAGTTTCCGACGCAAAACAATGTGGACATCAAGATGGAAAAGTTACCGTTCCTCACGAAGATTTTGTAGCGAAACTAAACGCTGTTCGTTATGCGTTTTTAGAACTAGGAATTGAAGATGGCATTATTGTAGCCAGAACAGACTCTGAAGGTGCTGGATTAACGCAAAAACTTCCTGTAAGTAAAGAAGCTGGTGATTTAGCGTCGCAATACTTAGCATTTATTGAAGCTGAAGAAATTGCAATTACCGAGGCCAAGGAAGATGATGTACTTTTAAAAAGAGACGGTAAATTAGTGCGTCCTGTACGACTAGCGAATGGATTGTACAAATTTAAAGAAGGGACGAACATCGATCGTGTGGTTTTAGATTGCATTACAAGTCTTCAAAATGGAGCGGATTTACTTTGGATAGAAACTCCAACACCAAATGTGAGACAGATTGCACATATGGTCAACAGAGTTAAAGCAGTGATTCCTAATGCAAAATTGGTTTATAACAATTCACCTTCTTTTAATTGGACGCTTAGCTTTAGAAAACAAGTTTATGAAGAAATGCTATTAGAAGGAGAAAACATGACGGCTTACGATCAAAACAATTTGATGGATGCGCAATATGATGGTTCAGAATTATGCCATCGTGCTGATCAAAAAATAAAATCCTTTCAAATGGATGGTGCAAAAGAAGCTGGCATTTTTCATCACTTAATCACTTTACCAACCTATCATACAACAGCACTTCATATGAATGATCTTACAGAAGGTTATTTTGGAGAAGACGGTATGTTAGCTTATGTAAGAGGTGTACAGCGTCAAGAAATCCGAAAAGGTGTATCTTGCGTAAAGCACCAAAGAATGGCAGGTTCAGATCTTGGTGATGACCACAAAACATTCTTTGCTGGAGATAAAGCTTTAAAAGCAGGAGGTGAGAAAAACACCTCTAATCAATTTGAAACAACGACTACAAATGCCAAAGTAAAACAAACAATGAAAATTCCGGCATAACCGTTTTAATCATCTTAGAAAACGAAAAAAAAGCCTTAATCATTTTTTTTGATTAAGGCTTTTTCAGTTTTAAAATTTGACTTTGTCATTTAAAAGAATGACCTTCGGTTTTGTACAGGATACTGGTTTGCGTATCATCATAGAAATTTAATATTAAATGAATTGGATTTTATTAATCATAGCAGGATTATTTGAAGTTGCTTTTGCAGCCTGCCTAGGAAAAGCTAAGGCATCTACAGGCATCGAAACCACATATTGGTATATTGGTTTCTTGGTTTGTTTAAGCATTAGCATGTTATTGCTTGTAAAAGCCACACAAGAATTGCCCATAGGAACCGCTTATGCTGTGTGGACAGGAATCGGAGCTGTAGGTACTGTACTTGTTGGCGTCTTTGTATTTAAAGAGCCTGCCACGTTTTGGCGCTTGTTTTTTATTTCGACATTAATAATTTCTATCGTTGGACTTAAATTCGTATCTAATTAAAGCTAAACAAAAAGCCTTAATCCATTACAGATTAAGGCTCCTTAACACTCAAAAATTGATTGATTGATTGATTGATTGATTGATTGATTGATGAATTAGTCCATATCAAAACGTATACCTAATGAAATATTATTCTGTTGTACCACTTGGTCTTTAAATAAAGGATTAAGATCATACTTTACATATACAGCCATATCACCAAAAGCCACATAACCACTTAATCCGTATACAAACTCGTTGACTTCAAAACCACCGCGTTGTTTATTTTTCACTCTGTTTCCATCTTCCTTGTACTTTAATTTTTGCATGGTTCCAATATTAATACCAGCATAACCACCTAAGCCTACTTTTAATTGTTTGTGTGTAGAGTATCTAAAATAATTCTCTTTTTCTATCTTTTTAGAAGGCCCAAATTCTATGTGCATTGGGAATACTAGATTTGTGGTTCTAAAAACTGCCTTATTTAAATCTAAAGGGAATTCTTGAAATGAAATTTCACCATCAGCATTCACTAGATAATTATTATCATCCATTTCAAATTTATTCCATTGCACAGAGAAACCGTATTTTAACCTCCAAAAGTTAGTATCTTCAAAAAGTCTCGTTTTCCATGCATATCCTAATTCAAAAAAACCAGATTTTTCTAATTGGTATGGCGTATCACTTAAATCTTGCCCTTCAATTATAGCATTATTAAACCCTAATGCTAAAACAATACTCGTGGTTGTGCGTTTATCGTACTTTCTTGGCTTTTCATTTGATTTTTCACCAAAGTGTATAAAAGTTTCATTAGCTTCTTCTGCACCACCAATTCTAAACACAAATTGATCACCCTCACCGTCTTCGGTCATATAATCGTCATCGTTACGCTCTAGCAAGGCTATTTTATTATCTATAATAGCTAAACGGTTTTCAATATTTAATGCCCTGTTTTTTGCAGCTTCCTTCTTTAGATCTTCAGCTTCTGACGCTGTTATTTTCCCAGCATCCAAACGGTTATTAATCGCTTCTATTTCAGATTTTAAAAATTCGCGTTCTTCATTCTCAATAGTTGTTTTGAGCTGTTTTAGTGTATTAATTTTTAACTGGGTTGCTGACGTGTTTGTACTATCAACTTTTACGTCTTGCCCTTGTAATGTTGTAAATGTTAGCGTTAACATTAAACTGACTACTAATCTGGTAATTGTGTTCATAATTGTTCGTTTTTTGATTAATTGATTTATTGATGATTTATTTTAATTCTTGTTTCAAGTTTCTTTGATGAGATTCCTGCTTTCGCAGGAACTTAATTATTACGATCCGCAACTGCTGATTTTACAGTTTCGTAACTCTCTTTTAGGGCTTCAAAAACTCGGCTTCTAAAAGATTGCCCCATTTCGTCTTCTACACTCATTAATAGTGCTTTTGCGTCTACTGTTCTAGTGGCTTTTTTTTGTAAGTTTTCTCTAAACAGCTCTTTACTTGCTATTTTTAATAACGAATCTATCTCTCTGTCAGTTACTGACGTGTCCTCAGACTTTATAGTTGCCATCGCTTCTGCTACTGCCAATTTTAATTTTGCTTCTTCTAAGAGTTGCTGTGCTTCATTATGCAGTTGCTCTTCCTTGTTTATTTTATTTGATTTCTCTGTTGGTTGACTTTCATTTACAAGTTGCGTTTGAGGCTCTGGCTTTTGATTAATTACTTCTTTATAATCTATAATCTTTGAATTATTTATAGTTGGCACAACCGCTTCTGTTTCTTCTGTGCTTTTTTCTTCGTTAGCTAACTCAATAGATTCTTTTGGGTTTGGCGCTAGCTGTTCGTTCTGTAACTGTTTATTAATCACTTCTTCTTCAACCATTTTAGGCAATACCTTTTCCGACTCATTACTGCTAAAAAATTGTATAGAAACCGCTATCATAAGTAATAATCCGGCAGCAATACTTAACCACCAAAAGATAGGTTGTTTAGACGTATTGTCTTCTGCATCTAAGCGTTCCGATAGTTTAGACCAACTTTCAGAAGATGGTGTTATCTTTCGGTTTTCTAGCTTGTCTTTTATATTTTCTTCAAACTTAATTGGAGCCATAACTGTTGCTATTTAATTCTTTTAATTTCTTTTGAAGCATCTGTCTTGCTTTAAATAATTGTGATTTAGAAGTGCCTTCAGAAATCTTTAATAATTCGGCAATCTCATTGTGCTTATACCCTTCTATCGCGTACATTACAAACACCATTCGGTAACCTTCTGGCAAACCATCTATGAGTTGCTGTATTTCTGCGACTTCGATGTTAGAGTTAATGTTATTAGATGAATCCTGATCTAAATAGTCGTCTTCTACTGCAAACTCTATGTTCTTTTGTTGTCTTAAATACGAAATAGATTCACGAACCATTATACGCCTAATCCATCCTTCAAAACTACCTTTATTTTTAAACGACTTCAGATTTTTAAAAACTTTAAAGAAACCATTCAACATTACCTCTTCTGCTTGGCACACATCTTTTATATAATACCTGCACACACTCAACATTTTTGGCGCATGCAATTGATACAATACATGCTGTGCTTCGCGATTTTGTTTCGCTGCGCTCTGTATGAGTTTTTTTTCGTTCCGATAGCTATCGGAATTATGAAGTTGAATAACTTTCATGGTTTAGTTTAAGTTCTGAATACGTTCAGATGCCTTTCTATTTATAAAGACGCAATTTTGTAGCCAAGGGTTGCCTGGGAAGTGAAAAATAATTAAAATAATTTTTATAGAACTGAACTACAGATACTTATATCTTACTTTTTTCTATCAATCACGTAATCTACCATAAGCTTAAGAGACGCTTTATATGGTGATTCTGGGTAATTTGCTAAAATAGTTAAGGCCTCTTCTTGAAATGCTTTCATTTTAGAAACGGCATAATCTAGCCCTCCATTAGCTTTTACAAAATTAATAACCTCTTTAACTCGGGTTTTATCTTTATTATGATTTTTAACCGAATTAATTAACCAGGCTTTTTCTTTTTTGGTGCAGTTGTTTAAAACATAAATTAAAGGCAATGTCATTTTTTGCTCCTTAATATCAATACCTGTTGGCTTACCAATGGCTTCTTTGCCATAATCGAACAAATCGTCTTTAATCTGAAATGCCATACCAATCAGCTCACCAAATTTTCGCATAGTTTCTACGTCTGTCGAATTGGGTTTTACAGATGCAGCTCCTAAACTACAGCACGCTGCAATAAGCGTTGCTGTTTTTTGGCGTATTATTTCGTAGTAAATGTCTTCTGTAATATCTAATTGTCTGGCTTTTTCGATTTGAAGCAACTCACCTTCACTCATTTCGCGAACCGCAACTGAGATAATTTTTAGTAAATCGAAATCATTATTATCAATGGAAAGTAGTAAGCCCTTGGATAATAAAAAATCGCCAATAAGAACCGCAATTTTATTCTTCCAAAGTGCATTTATTGAAAAGAAACCGCGTCGCCTGTTACTATCATCTACAACATCATCATGAACTAAGGTTGCTGTATGAATAAGTTCAATAACGGAAGCTCCTCTATAGGTACGTTCGCTTATATCGCCATTATTCATCATTTTAGCTACCAAAAACACAAACATTGGTCGCATTTGTTTCCCTTTTCGGTTTACGATATAATGTGTAACCCTGTTAAGTAACGCGACCTTACTTGCCATAGCGAGTTGAAACTTCTGTTCGAAAAGTTCCATTTCGTAGGCGATAGGTTGTTTTATTTGTTCGGTTATTTTCATTTAAATCAATAATGCACTCATATTTTACAATATTACAAATAATCGTGATTGTAAATTACCTAAAATGTAAATATACAGTGTTACCTTATTTTCTTAAAAAAAAAAATGTACATTTAAAACTAATCTTAAAACTAAAAACATATGAAAAAAATTACATTAATGATGTTCACTTTTTTGGCATTTAACTTAAGTAACGCTCAAGACACATGCGAAACAGCTATAGATGCTACTGCTGGAGTAACTTCTGTTGGCACTATAGAAGGAACTGCAAATGGAGGCTGCTATACTTTCCCAGGAGGATTCGGTGCGTGGTATTCTTATACAGCTACTATTGATGGTGTTGTGACAATAACTTCAGATTTAGCGCAAAATGATGGAGTTACTAACAGTGAGGATACACGTTTAAGTATTTTTAGTGGTACTTGTAGTGACTTAACCTGTATAGGAGGTAATGATGACGTAGGCAGTTTTAATTTCTTAAGCACAGCTAGCTTTTCAGTAGAAAACGGCACTACCTATTTTATACATTGGGATGATACCTGGTCTGCTGTAGGTTTTGACTTTGAAATAATAGAGGAAGAAGTTATCTGCCCAGATTCATCTTTACCTTTTTTAGATGATTTCTCTGTTCCATCTACATTGTTAGTCTGCTGGGAAACAATTGATGATGACGGAGATGGCAATGGATGGTTCGTAGCTGATTACGACTCAGATGATGATGGTGCTCCTGATGGCAACCCTATGTTAGTCTCTGCTTCATACGCCAGTGGCGCATTATTCCCTGATAATTGGTTAATTTCACAATCTTTTGACTTTTCAGCATACAGTGCAACTGATAATTTAGAATTATCATGGGATGCACGAGGTGTCGATGCAAGTTGGGCTGATGAAAACTACACTGTATATGTTGCAACTGGTAACGAGATTTCAGATTTTACAGCTAGTACAACAACTTTTAATGAAATTGTAGGTGAAAATGGTGGTGATGGAGTATTTGTTAGCAGAACACTAGACCTTAGCGCATTTGCAGGGGAATCTAATGTATATTTTGCTTTCAGACATCACGATGTATCTGATCAATTTGCATTGAATATTGATAATATTGCTATTTCCTCTACACTTAGCGTTAATGATTTTGAATCCAATACATTTACACATTATTACAACAGCGAATTAAAGACACTTAATTTAGAGTCGTCTGCAATGGCTTTAACAAGCATTGAAATATATTCTATTCTTGGACAAAACGTTATGACAAAATCTTTGTCTAACACCACAGAATCTTTAAACATTTCATCTTTAACTGACGGTGCGTATTTAGCTAAAGTAAATATAGAAGGAAATTATAAAACAATTAAGTTTGTTAAAAATTAACTTTTAATGTTCATAATTACAACTGAAAAAAGCGGCAATTTGCCGCTTTTTTTATGTCCTATTTTATAGAACTAAATAGTCCACATTATAAGTATCAATAAGATAATGAGCAACAGTACTATTGCAAAATTACAAAGCATATGCTTGAATATTATCAATAAACTATTAATACAAATTCTATCTAAATTTCAGTTTAAAACACATGATTTCAAACATTTTTATCATTACATATTAAAAAACCAAAAAGAAACATATAGATATTTCGGTTCTAAATGATGGTATATATTTATCAAAAATGAATATTGAAGAAACTTTAAGACCCTCAAAACTCACAAAGCACTATAGCTTTGTTTATAAAACGACTGTTTCCTATAAATAGAGTCTATGCATCTTTTAAAAGCACAGAGGACTTAATAAATTAAGTCCTCTGTTATAGTATTAATAAGAAAAAGAAATATTACTCTTTAATAAATTTCTTAGTTTGTGAAGCACCATCAGTTGAGTTAATAGTCATAATGTAAACTCCTGACGTTAGATTAGAAATATCAAATTTATTTGTATTACTAAAATCAGAATTTTTCTGTAACACTACTTGTCCCAAGTTATTAAAAACTTCAACACTTTTAATAGAATTATCTGAAGCTAATGTAATTGACTCTTTTGCTGGATTTGGATAAATAGCAGTTGCTACTTCACTAAAATCTTCTACACTTAGTGATACATCAATTGAAATATCATCAAGACTCAATAAATTCCTATCTGAATCCGTGTTGACCCAAGCAAGAAAAATAGTTTCACCATTATAAGCACTTAAGTCTATGGTTGTAGCAGTTATATTCGCTAAGACATCATTCACTGCCGCATCCACAGTGATTAAATCAGTTGACAAATCTGCTTTAGAAGCCGTACCAGTAGAAATTTTTAACGTATAACCATCTGCATAAGGCACTTCATCATGAGATCTAATCTTAAATGACAGTGTGGCGTTTGAACCTTCTGGTATCTCTATACTTGGAGTTACCAACCATCGATCTGCAGATGCAGGTACAGTAAACCATGATGTTGTTGAAACAGCAAAATTACCATCTTCATCCACCCAATCAACAATATTCCACGCATCTGTAATAATTGAAGCATAAGTAGGTTGCGGTGTATTTGTGTCATTATATAAGGTCCATCCTTCCGAAGTTAAATTTTCAATTTCTTCAAAATCTTCACTGAAAAGATTTTGACCTAGTGACACTAGTGGTACTAAAAATAATAAAAGTAGTATTTTTTTCATGTTGTTTTATTTTAAAGATTAATCACCTAATTTACAAATTACTATCATGGATATAAAAATAACAAGGCATTTTAACATTCTTATTTATACTTCATAAAGTATTATACTTTCAATCTAATATGGGTTTTTTAATAAATTCTAAATTAAGGCCGTTTTTCTTTTTAAAATAAACTCCCCCTTAATTATCACTAATTCCTTCAATTCTATTTCTTTTAGCAGAAATTTCTCATAAACCCATTCTAAAGTTACTTGCCCAGATTCATCTTTACCTTTTTCAGAAGATTTCTCTGTTCCATCTACATTGCTAATTTGCTGGGAAACACTTGATGAAGACAGAGACGGAAGTGACTGGCTTACATCTGACTACGACTCTTACGGAGATGAAATTCCAGATGGAAACCCTATGGCAACATCTGCCTCTTATGATAACAATACAGGACTTGCATTAACTCCAGATAATTGGTTAATATCACAGTCTCTAGATTTTTCACCATACAGTGCTACTGATAATTTAGAATTATCATGGGATGCACGAGGTGCTGACGCAGATTGGGCTAATGAAAACTACACTGTATATGTTGCAATTGGTAACGAGGTTTCGGATTTCACAGCTAGTACAACGACTTTTAATGAAATTGTAGGTGAAAATGGTGGTGATGGAGTATTTGTTAGCAGAACACTAGACCTTAGCGCATTTGCAGGGGAATCTAATGTATATTTTGCTTTCAGACATCACGATGTATCTGATCAATTTGCATTGAATATTGATAATATTGCTATTTCCTCTACACTTAGCGTTAATGATTTTGAATCAAATACATTTACACATTATTACAACAGCGAATTAAAGACACTTAATTTTGAGTCGCCTGCAATGGCTTTAACAAGCATTGAAATATATTCTATTCTTGGACAAAACGTTATGACAAAATCTTTGTCTAACACCACAGAATCTTTAAACATTTCATCTTTAACTGACGGTGTGTATTTAGCTAAAGTAAATATAGAAGGAAATTATAAAACAATTAAGTTTGTTAAAAATTAACTTTTAATGTTCATAATTACAACTGAAAAAAGCGGCAATTTGCCGCTTTTTTTTATGTCCTATTTTATAGAACTAAATAGTCCACATTATAAGTATCAATAAGATAATGAGCAACAGTACTATTGCAAAATTACAAAGCATATGCTTGAATATTATCAATAAACTATTAATACAAATTCTATCTAAATTTCAGTTTAAAACACATGATTTCAAACATTTTTATCATTACATATTAAAAAACCAAAAAGAAACATATAGATAATTCGGTTCTAAATGATGGTATATATTTATCAAAAATGAATATTGAAGAAACTTTAAGACCCTCAAAACTCACAAAGCACTATAGCTTTGTTTATAAAACGACTGTTTCCTATAAATAGAGTCTATGCATCTTTTAAAAGCACAGAGGACTTAATAAATTAAGTCCTCTGTTATAGTATTAATAAGAAAAAGAAATATTACTCTTTAATAAATTTCTTAGTTTGTGAAGCACCATCAGTTGAGTTAATAGTCATAATATAAACCCCTGAAGTTAGATTAGAAATATCAAATACATTCGTATTACTAAAATCAGAATTTTTCGTAAGAACCACTTGACCTAGGCTATTATAAATTTCAACATTTTTAATTGAAATATCTGAAGCTAGAGTAATTGACTCTTTCGCTGGATTTGGATAAAGCCCAACTGAATTCAATTCAAACTCTTCTGTATTCAATAAAGTATTACTTGCTGTTGCCCTAGCCTCATAATTATCAAAAATCATAGTGGTAGAAGCTGTGTTTGCACCTCCAGCTGTAGAACTTCCTGAGGTAACAACAAAATCTACTTCTGCCGGTGTGTCAACAGCAACATTCGTTGGAAGACCTAAAGGACCACCCGTTATTGCATCGCTATCAATTAAAACCTCACCAGTAATTGTATTATAACTAACACCAACTTTAGACCAAGTATTAGATGCTAATGCCAAACCTGGAGCTGCTGCCAAACCGTATGTAAAATTACCTGGAGATAGCTCACCTGTAGGGAGACTATATGCTATAACTGATAAAGTATTAGTATCAGCGTCGACAATAAAACCAGCTAATACTTTAGTATAGTCAGCGTTATAAATATAAACACCAAAAGTATTTTTTGAAGTTCCTCCAACAGCTCCAGGATTAACTGAAACTTCCACTTCAACTATATCGTTACCTAATGTTCTTGATGCCCAAGCACCTGCAAATCCATCATTCCATATAAATGCTGATCCAGAATCACCATTTGGTCCTGTAATAGTAAAACCGTTAGTGGAAGCAACACCCCCTGTCGTTACAGCTAAATTAGCTTCGGTCATATTGGTCGTCGAGCCATCACCATTGCCTATTTGGCTTTGCCAAGTACCTTGTCCTGAAATACTCCCTAAAGACAAACCATCAAAAGTTTCAGATTCAATAGTTTGCCCAAATGAAATAAATGGAACGATAAATAATAAATAAAGTAATTTTGTTCTCATAATATATGTGTTTTTTTTAAATTAAATTGAAAGGTAAAACAAATTTACAATAAGCAGAAAAAATACCACGACTTTAACTTTTATTAGCCAACTGTCCACAAGCGGCATCAATATCCTTACCTCTACTTCGTCTTACAGTAACCGTAATATTATTAGCTTCTAAAACAGAAACATACATATCAATAGCTTTTGAATGGGCTTGCTGAAACTCACCATCGTCAATTGGGTTATATTCTATAAGATTGACTTTACTTGGTGCGAATTTGCAAAACTCTACTAAAGCTTCGGCATCTTTTCGTTTATCGTTAATTGCATCCCAAACCACATACTCGTACGTAATTCTATTTTTTGTAGCTGCGTACCAATATTGTAATGCCTCTCTTAAATCGGATAACGGAAATGTAGCGTTAAATGGCATTATTGAGGTACGAATTTCATCTATGGCCGAGTGTAATGATACGGCTAACTTAAATTTCACCTTATCATCTGCCATCTTTTTTATCATTTTTGGCACTCCAGAGGTTGACACCACAATTCGTTTTGGTGACATCCCTAAGCCTTCTGGCGAGGTGATTTTATCTATGGCCTTAAGAACATTATTGTAGTTCATTAAGGGTTCTCCCATTCCCATAAACACAATATTACTTAATGGTCTGTTATGATATAATCGGCTTTCATTATCTATAGCAACAACTTGGTCGTATATTTCATCTGGATTCAAATTACGCATACGCTTTAATCGCGATGTTGCACAAAACCTACAATCTAAACTACAACCTACTTGAGACGACACACAAGCGGTGGTTCTGGTGGCTGTGGGAATTAAAACCGACTCTACCACTAAATCATCATGTAAACGAACCGCATTTTTAATAGTACCATCAGAGCTACGTTGCATCTGATCTACTTTTATATGATTAATAACAAAGTTATCTTCTAGCATTTGTCTGGTTTCTAAAGATACATTGGTCATATCTTCAAAACTATGTGCAGACTTTTGCCACAACCACTCATAAACCTGGTTACCTCTAAAAGCTTTATCTCCTTGTTTTACAAAGAAATCTCTGAGTTGCTCTTTAGTTAATGCGCGTATGTCTTTCTTTTTGGCTTCCATATTTTGCAAAAGTAATGAAATGAATTTAGGTTTTCCCTTAAAATAAAAAAGCCTCAATAAAGAGGCTTTTAGAATAGATGTTATTCGTAATTAGATGATTAACATAGCGTCACCATAAGAATAGAACTTATACTTTTCTTTTACAGCTTCTTCATATGCTTTTTTCATAAAATCATGACCTGCAAATGCCGATGTCATCATTAACAATGTCGATTTTGGTGTATGAAAGTTTGTAATCATACAATTAGCGATGCTAAAATCATACGGTGGAAATATAAATTTATTGGTCCATCCTTCAAATGCATTTAATCTTCCGTTTGATGATACAGAACTTTCAATTGTACGCATTGATGTTGTACCTACAGCACATACGCGCTTTCTATTTTCAATAGCGTTATTTACCGTATCTGCAGAATTTTGTTTAATTATTATCTCTTCACTATCCATTTTGTGTTTCGACAAATCTTCAACTTCAACCGGATTGAATGTTCCTAAACCAACATGTAAAGTAACTTCAGCTGTTTTAACGCCTTTAATCTCTAAACGTTTTAATAAGTGTTTAGAAAAATGCAAACCTGCTGTTGGTGCTGCTACAGCGCCTTCATTTTTTGCATAAATAGTTTGGTAACGCTCTTCATCTTCTGGCTCTACCTCTCTATTAATATATTTTGGCAATGGTGTTTCACCAAGTTGGGTTAATTTTGTTCTAAAGTCTGTGTAAGAACCATCATAAAGGAAGCGTAATGTTCTACCTCTTGAGGTTGTGTTATCAATAACTTCGGCAACTAATGTCTCATCTTCACCAAAATACAATTTATTACCAATTCTTATTTTACGAGCAGGATCTACCAATACATCCCAAAGACGTTGATCTTGGTTTAATTCACGAAGTAAAAACACTTCGATACGTGCGCCTGTTTTTTCTTTATTACCAAATAAACGTGCTGGAAACACTTTGGTATCATTCATAATCATCACATCACCTTCATCAAAATAATCGATAATATCCTTGAATTGTTTGTGTTCAATAGTTTGTTCTGCCCTATTAAGCACCATTAATCGCGATTCGTCCCTGTGTTCTGCAGGACGTTCGGCAAGTAATTCTTCAGGAAGGTCAAAATGGAAATGTGATAATTTCATATGTGTCTTTTTATTTTTTTTAGCGAATTGCAAATATACAATCTCGAGATAGGCGTTGTCAAGTAAATGAGGGATTATTTTAAATTGAAGCCAATGGATTTAAAATCTTCCCAAAATTGAGGATAAGACTTACTCACCACATCAGCGTTTTCAATATCAATTGGCACTTTTAAACCTAAAGGTGCAAAAGCCATTGCCATTCTGTGATCATTGTAAGTTGCAATTTTAATATTACTATTGCGATTTTCCGATGGTTGTAAATGCAAAGAAAGGTCTGTAATCTCTACTTGAGCACCTAACTTTTCTAATTCAGTTTTAAGCGCTACTAAGCGATCTGTTTCCTTAATTTTTAAGGTATGTAATCCAATCATATAACACTCTAACCCTAAACCAAATGCCGTAACAGCAATGGTTTGCGCAATATCTGGTGCATTTTTTAAATCTAATTCAACTTTCAACTTTTTATCAGGATTTGATATTTTTTGAAGCCTTATAGATTCGTCTTTAAAAGTCGTAGTAATTCCAAATTCCTTGTAAATAGTAGCTAATACAGAGTCACCCTGTAAACTTTTGTCTTTATAGGCTGCAATCGTAATTTCAGTACCAACAGGACTTAATGCGATTAGACTATAAAAATATGATGCTGATGACCAATCGGACTCAACAGTTAAGGTATGTGGTTTGAGGTTTGTGGTTTGAGGTTTTACAGTTATTGTATTTTCAATAAAGCTCGTTTCAACTCCAATAGATTGCAACAAACTCAAGGTCATATTAATATATGGTACAGAGGTTATTTTCCCTTTTAAGGTTAGTTCTAATCCGTTTTCTAGTTTAGACGCAATTAGTAATAATGCCGAAATATACTGACTACTAACGTTTGCTTGTAAAGTGACTTTGTGCTTTGTTAATTCACTTCCTACTATTTTTATAGGTGGAAAACCGTCATTTTCTAAATAAGTGATATCTGCACCTAACATTTTTAGAGCATCGACCAAAATTTTAATTGGACGTTCTTTCATACGAGGCGATCCCGTAAGAATGGTTTCTCTACCCTTTTGAATAGCGAAATACGCTGTTAAAAACCGCATAGCAGTACCAGCATGATGAATATCTATTAATTCGTCTTCTGAAACCAATGCGTTTTGCATGAGTACAGAATCGTCTGAGTTAGATACATTGTTGATACTTATTTGAGGATACAAAGCCTGAAGCAACAGTAAGCGATTTGATTCACTTTTTGATCCTGTAATTTGAATCTTTTGGTGATTATGAAGTTTTGATTTTTGGATTCTAATGTCCATAAGAAAGCTCTAAATAAAAAATGAATGACAAAATTACTTTAATTTATCATTATTGTGATGTCTGTTGTGATCTCGTTTTGCCTTTTTATCCATTTTTTTATCAAAAGCGGCTTGTAAGTCTATTCCTGTTTGGTTTGCTAAACACAATACAACAAACATTACATCAGATAATTCTTCACCTAGATCTTTATCTTTATCACTTTCCTTTTCGCTTTGCTCTCCGTAGCGTCTTGCTATAATACGAGCCACTTCACCAACTTCTTCGGTTAACTGTGCCATGTTTGTAAGTTCATTAAAATACCTTACACCATGTTCATTTATCCAATCATCTACTTCCTTTTGTGCGTTTTTTATATTCATAGTTATACTTTGGTTAATACAATTTTTTCAGTTTGCTTTTCTACAATTTTACTATAAAAATCTTTAAACGCCTTATAGTCTGATGGTAAGATCATTGGTGTAACAATATCTAGTTCCACTTTTAACTGAATGAACGTACCGTTTTGTTGTAAAAGGTACGAAAACGTTACGTTAGCATCTTTAAACTCTAGGGCTTCAGATTTTGGTAATGACTCTACAGTATAGCCCTCTGGCAATATAATATTAACCATATATTTATCTGTAAAAGGGATTACAAAGTCAATTGGATACTCGCGCTCCTCTAATTTAAAAGGGTTTTCTTTTGTTGCTAAAAATAAAAGTGGTGAAAAATACAGTTTATCTCCGACCTCATCTATACCGTCCATTAATTCGTACTCGTAACTTATTTTAATAGGTTGTGTGATGTCCTCTGTATGTTCAATATTTAATTCACTAATTTCAATATCACCTTTGTCTTTTTCTAACGATTTAATATGGTCTTCATTTGTTAAAACGGCATATCTGTTTCTATGAGAATATGCAACATAATCAGTAAGATGTTGACCTACTTTTCCAGACACAGTTAAATCGTCGTTAATAGTAACACTTAGCATAGAGGCTTCTAATGATGTTTTAATGGGTTGTACAGAAATCCAACGTGACACTTTATTGTCTTCAAGCAATCTACCTTGCCAATTTAATACGCGATGTGGCAATACATTATTAGTACTATATTCTTCAGTTGCGTCTATTAATAGATAGTCTTCACCTTTTTGAACACTACATATTACATAGTTAAATCCTTCTCGCGTTGGAAAAAGTGGCACACCATTATTTCTTGTACTCACAAGTACTGGATTAGCATTGACACCTTGAGAACGCAACATTGAAACCACCATTAAGTTTATATCAGCAACATTACCTTCTCCATCTCTATATGCTGACCTTACCCCTTTTTGAGCAAATTTACCGTATCTATCATTCCACTTTACCTTAGATTTCACAAGTTTTTCAACGGCCGCTGCTTTTTCAAAATCGTCTTCAATTCCTTCTAATGCAGCTTCTAAATCGTCTTTATAAATATTAAATCTTGTTAATTGATTACCAAAATTTTCACTTTCATAAATGGTTTTTGAAACCGCTTCCCATGTTGTTGAGTAGGTCTTATTAACAATTTTCATATTGTTTAAAGTTGCCGTCAACTCCATAGCCATTTTACTTATGTAATTGTTAATACTACCAGAGTAGGCTTCAGGTCTAATGGCAGGAATATTTTCTTCATTAATGTCAATGATATTAATTTTGTAATCAAACGGTGTACTTACATTTCTAGATGTTTCATTTATTTTAGGCACAAATTTCGCTCGAAAATTGGTCTGCTTATTATAAACATAATACTCTGGTGTCGCAATTCGAACATCTAACTTATTAACTGGTACACTAAATTGAAAAATAATATCATCTATACTAATTCTAGGCGATGTAACCGTGTATTGATATTCTATAACAGTACCTTCTTTAACATTAGGTACGGTGAACGAACTAATTTTTACAAACTCACTATAGTCCTCTTCAAATTTACCATCATTTCTTAATTTATCCTTATCAACTTTACCATCTACAAGATTATAAGAGAATCCTTTTATACCTTTAACAACCTCTTTTTGACGCGAACCTTGGTATAAATAGATCTTTTTTGTTGCCCAATCAAAACCATCTTTATTATATATTTTTATACGCTCATGCACTTCACGCTTTTGCATAAACCCTTCACTTGAAGAGTAGTAGAAACTAATCTCCTCATTACGATATAAAATCGCTGCCGAAGATGCCGAATCTTTTGGATGGAATTTTTCTTCTAATTCTGCTTTTGAAATTTTACCAAAATCATAATCTTGAGCTGACAAAAAGTTAAAACTTAAGACTATAATCAGAGTAACGAATAGATGTTTTATCATGGGTTTAATTGTTTTGATTAATAATTTTAGATTAGAATTTATTACGCTTTTATTAACACAACTTTACTTTTATCGTGTCTTACAATTTGTCTTCTAAAGCTTCTAAATGCTTTATAATCTTCTTTAGAATAGTTTCCTTTTAACAAAATGTACGTACGCGTATATTTTAATTGATTGCCTTCTAAAGCTTCTAATTTAAAGCTATAGGTTCCAAATTTGGTTTTAATTTCTTTAGAATCTGTCATCGCTTCAACTTTTAAACCTTCTGGTAATTGAATTATAAATTCGTCAGTATCTTTAAAAGAACGCTCTACTTTAAACTCTAACTTTCTGTCAGTATATCTTGAAGGAATAGTCGTAACAGGATTAAACATATTGGGTTGAAAAATAAGTCTACCTCCACTTTTAGATGCATAATTTGTTGCCGATAATTTTACATTCTCGCTTAAAACAATTCGGTCTTTATCATTTACAATATCGATATTATCAATAGTTATGTTATTGATATTATCCCAATACGACTTATAATGTTTGTGCTGATCGCGTGCTGTTCTATTTTCAATACCATCGTGAAGACTGTACTGAAATCCTGTGGTTTCAATATTAACGTCTGCAGTAAAACCTCCTGCTGCATCCATAACAATATTGGCATTGGTTTTTTGTACGCTATCATCTGCCTCATAGATTTTAGTTCGTACGATTTCACCGCCTTCTGGCTTAACTAACAAAACAACTCTATCATCTGTAAAACCAGCTGAAAAACCAAATGGACTGGTTTGACTTGTACATTCTAAAAATATATTTTCATCGTTGTTAGGCACACATAGAATTGCGTGATTTCCCTGTGCAGACGAAAACTCATCGTCAATATCTAAAATATTTCTACCACCAAAAACTAAAGTATAATACGATGGTACATCTACAGCTTCTAACAAGGCTTTTGTATAGTTTGTTAATCCTTTACAATCGCCATAACCCAATTTATTTACATCATCTGCTAACATAGGTTTCCAACCTCCAATACCTATTTGAACACTGATATATCGCGTTTTATCTTGCATGTATTTATAAACCAGTTTAGCACGTTCAATTTTATCATCTACGCCTTCCGTTAATGCCTTTACATCGTCTATTGCCGTTTGTGGAAGAACATCTGTACCTGTTAAAAGTTCACCGTATACCCATTTACCAAAATCTTGCCAATTAGTATTTACACCTTCTACTCCATTCATATTAAACTTTGTCAACGCTGGTTTTACGTTAGGAGTAAATGTAACTAGCGAAGGGCTATACGATTCATAGTGAACTCCAGGCAAATTAGTTATAGTGAAATGATGTTCTGAAACTTCAACAACATTATTGTTTTCAATATTTTCTTTTTTTATTTTTAAAGGTATTCCTGAATTGTTTTCAATCTTATATTCCGCATGTTGAATAGCTAAAGAATAACCATTGATTGGTCTCCATTGTGGAAGAAAGGCTGTTGTATTATGTTTAACTTCAGAAATATATTCAATAGTATAAGGGTAACTAATAGGTGTATAATCGTAATACATTACACGACTATCTGAGTATAATGTGCCACCACTTACAGCACTATTATCAGTAAAATCTTTCTTTCTTACCTTCTTTATTTCTTCACCTAAGCCATCATATATTTTCGCCTCTATGCTTTTAACACTTGAATTATCGCTATAAAACTCTAATGAATTGGCATGCTTATCTCCGTATTTGTTATAAATAGTTACAATACGTTTAGTATGCACTACCATATCATCAATAGCATTAATTTCTACTTTTTGATTGTCGTATCTCACAATAGCATTAACTTTAGTCATGAGCTCTTGTGGCGCAAGTAGTGCAATGTAGGCGTCTTCAGATTGAGAAAAACTAAAGATTGAAATAAGAAAAGCAACTACGAAAAGTCGGTGTTTTTTGTCTAGAAATGAATGCATTAGAAGGCTTATTTAGATTTAGCCCTACAATATAAAGAGTAAAACCTACATGCCAAAGCATTTATATGTTATTTATCTTACACTTCTAATTTAGTCGATACAGTTCTTATGAATTTCAATACTTAACCTTACCTATTTCGTTTTTAAGCAATGTCAATCGAAACGTAGGAAATAATAGTTTTAGTGAAGCGTTATTCTTTGTTCTTAGAATCGATAATGATCGTCACAGGACCATCATTAACTAACTGCACTTTCATGTCTGCTCCAAACTCTCCTGTTTGTATCGGTTTCCCTAAATGCTCTTGAAGTGTTTTAATAAAATCATTATACATCGGAATAGCAACATCTGGTTTTGCTGCTTTAATATAACTCGGACGATTTCCTTTTTTTGTACTAGCGTGAAGTGTGAATTGACTCACCAAAATAACATCTCCATTAGCAGCTTTTAGAGAGGTATTCATTACATCGTTTTCATCAGGAAAAATACGAAGATTTGTTATTTTATTACAAAGCCACTTGATGTCTTCTTGAGAGTCGTCATGCTCAATACCTAACAAAATTACCAGTCCTTTTTCTATAGCTGCTACTTCAGAATTATTTATAACAACCGAAGCTTCAGAAACTCTTTGTATTACTATTTTCATATCATTTCCCTTGAAAATGGGAATCGTTTTTTAAACCTAAAAGGTTTTGAAAACCTTGCAGGTTAGCGGATTTACACTAAATACTAATTTTCTTCCCAATTATCTGTTCTGTAATGCTCATCTTCGCCTTCTAAAATTTGAAGATAACTTTTATACCTAGAATAAGACACCTCATTAGCTTCTAAGGCATCTTTAACGGCACATTTTGGTTCGTTTAAGTGAATACAATTATTGAATTTACAATCTTGCTTTAGTGCGAAAAATTCAGGAAAATAATCACCTACTTCTTCCCGTTCCATATCAACAACCCCAAAACCTTTAATGCCTGGTGTATCAATAATGACAGCATCGAAACTAAGATCGAACATTTCTGCAAATGTGGTAGTGTGCTGTCCTTGACTATGTTGTGTAGAAATTGCTTTTGTTTTTAAGTCTAAGGATGGCTCAATAGCATTAACTAAAGTCGATTTACCAACTCCTGAATGACCAGCGAACATACTCACCTTACCTTTCATTAACGCTTTTACTTTATCGATATTTTTCCCAGTGGTTGCTGAAATCCCAATACACTCGTAACCTATGTCTCTATAAATACTGGCTAGATATTTTACTTCGAGTAAGGTGTCCTCATCATAGCTATCTATTTTATTAAATAATAGAACTGTATTAATAGAATATGCCTCAGAAGTAACTAAAAACCGATCAATAAACGTGGTAAATGTTGGCGGATTATCTATGGTTACCAACAAGAACACCTGATCGATATTAGCTGCAATAATATGCGTTTGCTTAGAAAGGTTAACTGATTTACGAACAATATAGTTTTTGCGCTCTTCAATACGACTAATAACACCAGTTTCAGTATTATTTTTTGTTTCAAGATCGAATTCTACTTTATCGCCAACAGCAATTGGGTTGGTACTTTTAATACCATCTAACCTAAAACGGCCTTTAATTCTACATTCATAGAATTTACCGTTTAAGGTTTTTACAGTGTACCAACTGCCTGTAGATTTATATACTGTTCCTGTCATTACAACAAAGATGGTCATTATTGTTTAATGGAACAAAAAAGCTTGCAAAATATACGAGCCAATTTTTAACTTTTTATGGCTTTTATGGGTTCTAATCGCTTTCCGTCAGCTATAATATTTACGATATAGATACCTGTTGGATACGCTGACAAATCAATAGTTCCTTTTTTACCAAACTTTTGCTGTGTTGTATTTTGAACACTTCTTCCGGACATATCTGCTATTGAAATAGATACTTTGTTGTAATTATTGACCAACATTAATTGAAAGATTCCGTTCGATGATGGGTTTGGGTAAAGCTTATTTTTTTTACCAGATTTATTATCTAGCAAAGAAACATCCTCTCTGTACCAACCACAAGCTCCTTTATAACATGTTATAGTAGCATTATGACAACTAACAACTACAACCTCGTCAAAACTGTTTTCTTCATCAAGTTTAAATGTGAAGTCTTCGGTTTTGTTTAAAACAAGTTCTTTGGTTTTATACCCTACAAACGACACAGATAATGTGTCTCCTTTTTTAGCTTCAAGTTTAAATTCGCCTTTGTTACTCGTAGCAATTCCGTTGGTTGAATTTTTAATCATTACACTTGCTAATTCTAATGGGATGGAATCATTGATAACAATTCCTGTTACTGTAATTTGTGCAGAAGCAATTGCACTTAAACTTAATGCTAGGATAAATAAAGTCATTTTTTTCATGAGTGATTGGTTTTGGATAATAGACCAAACCTATCTAGAAACCAAAACTTAAAAAACAACCAATTCGTAAACGATACGTTTCAATTAGTAAACGCACCAAATAAAAAAGGCTCGCAAAATTTGCGAACCTTCTTCATACTTGTAATACACTTCTAACTATTAATAATCTTTTCTTGATGATTAATAGATTCTTGGTGAATCGCTTTAAACATACGTAAAATAAACTCTTCACTTAATCCTTTTTCTTCACCTTCTAGTACCATACTTCCTAAAATTTCATTCCAACGTTTACTTTGTAAAACAGCAACATTCTTTTGTTTTTTAAGGGTTCCGATACCATCAGCCACTTTCATGCGTTTTCCTAATAATTCAATAATTTGGTTATCAACAACATCAATCTGAGCTCTTAAATTGTTGAGTTCAGCATTGTACTCTGCTTCAGGATCTGTTTCTTTTCTAATCTTTAAATCTTTCATTATCTGCACTAAACTACTTGGTGTTACTTGTTGTGCAGCATCACTCCAGGCGTTTTCAGGATCGAAATGTGTTTCTATCATTAAGCCATCAAAATTAAGATCTAAGGCTGTTTGAGAAACCTCTAAAATCATATCTCTATTTCCTGTGATATGCGATGGATCATTAATTAAAGGTAAATCTGGAAATCTATTTTGAAACTCAATGGCTAATTGCCATTCTGGTATATTTCTATATTTAGATTTCTCATATGTTGAAAACCCTCTATGGATAGCTCCTAAATTTTTAATTCCTGCAGAGTATAAACGTTCAATACCACCTAACCATAAAGATAAATCCGGATTTACTGGATTTTTAACCAATACAATTTTATCGGTTCCTTCTAAAGCATCAGCAATCTCTTGCATTATAAATGGACTTACCGTAGAACGTGCACCAATCCATAATAAATCAACATCATGCTCTAATGCTAATTTCACATGCGCTGCATTGGCAACTTCCGTACAGGTTTTCATTCCTGTTTCTTCTTTTACTTTTTGCAACCATTTTAAACCTAAAGCTCCAACACCTTCAAAGTTACCAGGACGTGTTCTTGGTTTCCAAATACCAGCTCTATAATAATTAACATCTGTATCTTTTAGCTCGTGCGCTATTTTTAACACTTGCTCTTCTGTTTCTGCGCTACATGGACCCGCAATTACTATTGGATGATCTAATTTCATATCATCTAACCAGGTTCTCATTTCTTTTTTGTTTTCCATAATTTTTAAATCAATTTCAATAAATCAAAACCTAAATTCCAATGGTTTTTACTTATAAAGTTCTTGGAATGTGGATTTTGAAATTTGTTTTTTAGTTATTTATTGTATTCCGTTTAATATGTCTTTTATATGATTTGTGGTTTCCATTTCTTCAAACACAGCATCAAAATCACCGTCTTCCATCAATGTTTTGAAATGTTTTAAATTGGAAATATATTCATCTAATGTTTCAATAACATTCGTTTTATTCTGCTTAAAAATAGGTGCCCACATGGCTGGTGAACTTTTTGCTAATCGTACTGTGCTTTCAAATCCACTGCCAGCCATATCAAAAATATCGCGTTCGTTTCTTTCTTTATCAATCACTGTTTTTCCTAACATAAATGCACTGATGTGCGATAAATGCGACACATAAGCAATATGTTTATCGTGTGCTTTAGGATTCATATAACGAATACGCATTCCTAATTCTGAAAACAATTTCAATGCTCTTTCTTGAAGTTTAAAGGCTGTTTCCTCAACTTCGCAAATAATATTGGTTTTGCTTTTATATAGATTATGAATCGCTGCTTTTGGACCAGAATGTTCTGTACCAGCAATAGGATGCACTGCTAAATAATTTCGACGTTTTGGATGATTCTTTACCGAAAAACAAATATCTTCTTTGGTAGAACCAGCATCAAATACAATAGCGTTGTCTGATACATGATCTAAAACTTTCGGCAAAATTGTTAAAGTTGCATCTACAGGAATGGCTAAGATGACCAAATCTGCTTTTTCTAAATCTTCAAATTTAGCTTTTTGGTCTATAATCTTTAGCTCAATTGCTTCATCGAGATGCGCTTCATTATTATCTATACCAAAAATAGTACTCTCTGGGTGTAATTTTTTAATATCCAAAGCGAAGCTTCCTCCAATTAACCCAACTCCTATGATAAAAATAGTATTCACTTTTAATTTTTTCTTTTTACGAGTTACCTCAATTCGTAACTATTATTTTTTTAAACTCTCGCTATAGCTTCTTCAATAACTTCTTCTGTTGCACATAACGAAAATCGCACATAGCCTTCACCATTACTACCAAAAACAGTTCCTGGCGTAATAAATATTGAATGCTCTTTTAGCACCAAATCTGTAAATTCTTCAGATTTTAAGTTTGGTGGTAATTTTGCCCAAACAAACAGCCCTGATGCATGTTCATCATAAGTACATTTAAGCCTTTCGGCTAATTTCCACACTAATTCTCTACGCGTTTGGTACACACTGTTTAAACTCTTAAACCACAATTCTGAACATTTTAAAGCTTCAATAGCTCCTTTTTGTATGCCATAGAACATACCAGAATCCATATTACTTTTCACCCTTAAAACGGCACTTATAAAATCGTAATTACCTACTAACATGCCAACACGCCAACCAGCCATATTAAATGTTTTACTCAAAGAATTTAGCTCTAAGCAGACGTCTTTAGCATCCTTGTATCTCAAAATACTTATAGGTTTTTCATTGAGAATAAAACTATACGGATTGTCATTTACGATTAAAATATCGTGACGTTTCCCAAACGCAATTACCTTATCATAAAACTTATTGGTGGCATTTGCACCTGTTGGCATATGCGGATAATTAATCCACATTATTTTTACACGTTTTAAATCTAAACGTTCTAAAGCGGCAAAATCTGGTTCCCAATTATTGTCTTCTTTTAAACCGTAATACACAGGTTTTGCTTCTAAAAGTTTGGTAACCGAAGCATAGGTTGGATAACCAGGATTAGGAATTAACACTTTATCACCTTTATTTAAAAAAGCCATAGAAATGTGCATTATGCCTTCCTTGCTGCCCATTAATGGCAATACTTCAGCTTTTGAACTTAAATTAACCTGATAATGTGTTTTATAAAAGTTTGCAATCTCATCTCTCAATTCTGGTAAGCCTTGGTAACTTTGATATTGGTGTGCTTTTTCTTCAGCTAAACTATCTTGAAGTAACATTGAGGCCTTAATAGGAGGTTCTAAATCTGGACTTCCAATTCCTAAATTAATAATAGGTTTACCTTGCGATTTTAAAAACGCGACTTCTCTCAATTTCTTAGAGAAATAGTATTCTTCAACTTTTTGTAAACGTTTTGCAACTTCTATCATAGTCTTGCATTTTTATATTCTCCCAATACTTTAAAATTCTCAGCCATTAAACTTATAATAGACTTGGCTTTATCGTAATCTTTGTAATCTCCAAAAGTAACATCCACGAAAAAAGCATATTTCCAAGGTGTGTCTATTTTTGGCAAGGATTGAATTTTAGTAAGGTTAAGTTTACAGTCACTCAACACATTTAACAATGCTGCTAAGCTTCCTCGTTTATGATCTAATTCAAATTTTAACGATGCCTTATTGATATCATTATTATCTGTTCTGTTACTTTCTCGCCTCACAATAACGAAACGCGTTTCATTGTGTTTTATAGTTTGAATGCTTTCTGCTAAAACATTAAGACCATATAATTGTGCTGCATTTTTACTTGCAATGGCTGCAATACCTTTAAGGTTTTGTTCAGAAATTTGCTTAGCAACATCTGCTGTATCCTTAGCTTCTACAAGTTTTATATGCGGATAACTTCTAAAAAACTCCTTACATTGCAGTAATGCCATAGGGTGCGAATGCACTTCTAAAATATCTCCAATAGATTGATTTTCTAAAGCCAAAAAATGATGCTGAATATCTAAATAGCACTCACCAACAATACTTAATTGATGTGTATCGATTAAAGCATAGTTAGGTATAATTGAGCCTGCAATAGAGTTTTCTAACGCCATTACAATTTCATCGGTTTGCCCTTCGAGTAAGGTATCAATCACACGATCAAACGTCATACATTCAACAACGTCTGCATCAACATTAAAATAATGCTGAACAACTTCGTGATGAAATGATCCCTTAATTCCTTGTATTGCTATTGGTTTATTCACAATTTATCTTTCTTATTTATCAACTCCTTAAAAATTGGCATAAAAAAAGTCTCGATTAAATCGAGACTTTTAAAACTATATTTTAAATAAAACATACTCAGTCTCGTTCCTTTAGCTAAAAAAGAAATAAAACCAGTTATAATATGCTCTAGATATGTTCATATTTATTCTCCACATCCGTGGAAATCTATTAATTATGCGGCTAATGTAATTATTATTTTTACAAATCAAAATTGTTGCATTGTTTTTTTGGAAAAAATTTCAAAAATTTAAAGAATTATTAATAATTGCTATACAATATTCGGAAATACCTATTTTTGAATAAATTCTAATTGTATGTCAATCGAAGTTTCAAACATAACCAAACTGTACAAAGATCAGAAAGCACTTAACAATGTTTCTTTTAAAGTAAATGATGCTGAAATTGTAGGTTTTTTAGGACCAAATGGTGCCGGAAAATCTACTATGATGAAAATTTTAACCACGTATATTGATGCTACAGAAGGTTCTGCAAGTGTGAATGGATTTGATATTACTTCAGACAAGAAGGCTGTACAAACTAGTGTTGGGTATTTACCGGAGCACAATCCGCTTTATACGGACTTGTACGTTAAAGAGTATTTGAATTTTAACGCGAATGTCTATGGCACTTCTAAATCTAGAATAGAAGACGTTATTGAACTTACGGGTTTACAACCTGAATCACACAAAAAAATAAGTCAGCTTTCTAAAGGTTATAGACAGCGTGTTGGTTTAGCCAATGCTTTACTGCACAATCCGGACGTTTTAATTTTAGATGAACCTACAACCGGTTTAGATCCAAATCAATTAGTAGACATTAGAAACTTAATTAGAAGCATAGGAAAAGAAAAAACGGTGTTTTTATCGACGCATATTATGCAAGAAGTTGAAGCCATGTGCGACCGTGTTATTATCATCAATAAAGGAGAAGTTGTTGCTGATAAATATTTGAAAGATTTGCGTGATGGCCAAGAACAAATTGTGATTGTTGAATTTGACTTTAGAGTGGAAGATGCCTTTTTGCTAAAATTACCAAAAGTAAAAGCGGTAAAAAACACACATAGTTTTGTTTACGAAATTACATTTTCTACAAAAGAAGACATGCGTTCTCATGTGTTTGATTTTGCACATGATAATGAGTTGAAAATTTTACAACTGAATCAGAAGAATGCAAGTTTAGAAAGTTTATTTAGGGAATTGACCAGTAAATAGATGTCTAGCTTTTGAAGATTTACTTTGTGAATTATTGAAAACGCAATTCTCCAGTATAAAAACGTTCAACATCTTCAGTGGTTGGTTGGTTTACTGAAATCAAATCACCTGTTCCATAAAGTTGACCTGTTAAGGTTTGTTGCGGATTTACAACCATATCATTACTACCACGATGATAAACACGTACATTTTGAGCACTTAAATTTTCACCTTCAAATCGACCTGCACCTGCATAAAAGCCAACGAATAGATTGTCTACAGTTCCAGTTATATAATAAAACGACAGATTATTAGATGATATGGAAAGGTTTTCAGAACTAATATTGAGCCTAAAATCACCAACAGTGAATTCATTTGTTTCGTTAAAATCTTCAGAAAATAAGGTTAGTGAGTCATAATTTAAAACACCATCTGATGAAATATCATACTGTGTAGAAGATCTTATTTCTGTAAGTGTTGGTGTTTCAACATATATTTTGGTGATACCATAATCTCTTACCAAATTACATGAATTATGATCTGTTAAAACCAAACGATTATCGATGACCTCAACCGCTACATCGTTAATTAAATTTTCACCTGTTTCAATGGTTACTTTATAATTTGGCGATGCTTTTATAATTACTTCAATATCTCTATGAACAAGCATGCGATTGAAATTAGATACCGAAACCTCCTGCTGAATGATACTTCCTGAGGTTTGAAAACAATCGTAGGCATCTTCGCTATTACAAGCAAATATAAACAAGCTAAATATGTAAACTAATTTTCTCATAATCTTACTCCTATACCGAATTCTACAGCTTCAGCTTTTGCTCCATGTGATTTTAAGGTAATAGCTCCAAATAGTTTTTTACCAAAATACCGTTTTAAACCTATTCTAATATAGGTTCTTCCCTCAAAATCAAATGGATAATAAACATAATAACCTAACTGTGTTTCAATAGACATTCTATTTATAAACAATTCATGACCAGCAAAAAGGCCAACACGCTTATAATCTTCATCACCACTTACATTTTCCTCAGGAAACGAAACGGATTGAAAGTAGATCAATTCCTTTAAAAATTTTGAAAAAAACACATCTGCACCAAACTGAATAGCACTAACATGGCTTAAACGCTTATCGGCATAACCAGACAACACATAAAATGGAAATTGGCCACTACCAATAACATCACTTTCATTAATTCCAGATCTAAATACTAAGTTATATTTTACCCTTTCCGTGTACTTTTCTTCAGCAATAGGTTCACTAAATTCTGGATCTTCAGTATCTAAATGATACGTTAGACCTAAATTAAAATTTATAGTATTTACGCTTGTGTTTGGCGCTTTAACATTAGCATTAGAATAGTGCGTTAAAGCCAATCCTGTTTGAAAACCAAAACGATTAAAAAGACGGTCTTTCTTATAGTTCAACATAATATATGTTGAACTTAAAATATCTGATCCGAAGGCCACATTTTTTGCGTTTTCAATCTTATCATAAGGGTTGCTGGCATATGCTAACCCTTGACCAAGACGCAACATGACACGCCGTTTAAAAAAATAGAAATTATAGTGTGCGTATAGGGCAATGGTGTTTCCTAATGTTTCATTCTTTAAATCTTGATAAATTAAAGACGCTCCATAATCTGGATAATTAAATCGATGTTCCCATGCTTCGTTTCCAAATGTTTTTTTATTCCAGCTAAAAACAAAACCTTCGGGATGCCCTTTAATTAAATGAAGAATACTGTTATTATGAAGTGCTATATTGCCTCCTATATAATTGAGATCAAAATATGAACTGTTCGTTTCTTCTTGTCCATAGAGTCCTATAGATAGTAGTAATACAATTAAACATAATAGATGTCGCATGGCAATTATTGAGCTGCAAAAATAGTCAATAATTACAATTCACTAGTGAATTAACCTACAAGACTTTACACAAATAAAGTCGCGATTAATGATATCACTGTTAACGCCAAAAGCTGTAACACAAACTTAAAATCTGATTTATATTTATTTATTAATTTCATGATTAAGGGCTTAATAATAAAGTGCAAATATCAGATTAAATCAATTTTCTTTTGTTAATTAAACCCTAAGAAATAGTTATCTAATTAATCTCTAAAGCAGATAGAATTTTCGAAAATCAAATAGCTTTGCTTTTTTATAAAATTGCTTTAACTACGGCTTTTGGTGATTCTTTTCTTGAACCATCAAAACCATTTATGCCACTAACAGTTGTGTATTTTAAAACAAACTTCTTACCAGGGTTTAATCTTTTATATGCTGACTGACACATTAAAGTTGCCTCATGAAAACCACAAAGAATCAGTTTTAATTTCCCTTCGTAAGTGTTGACATCTCCAATGGCATAAATACCAGGAATATTAGTTTGATAATCTAACGTATCTACTTTTATAGCGTTTTTTTCAATCTCAAGTCCCCAATTTCCTATTGGACCTAATTTTGGCGACAATCCAAAAAGAGGAATAAATTCATCGGCTTCAATAAGTTGTGTTTCACCATTTTTAGTCACAGAAACACCTTCAATGTGATTCTCTCCATGTAATTCAGTAATTTCTGCTGGTGTAATGATGTTAATTTTATTAATCAACTTTAATTCTTGCACGCGTTCTACGGAATCTAAAGCACCTCTAAATTCATTTCGTCTGTGCACTAAAGTAACTTCTGAAGCCACATCTGCTAAGAAAATACTCCAATCTAAAGCAGAATCTCCACCACCTGCAATCACCACTTTTTTATTGCGATATACTTCTGGATCTTTAATAAAATATGCTAAACCATTGTCTTCATATTTTTCGATGTTTTCTAATTGTGGTTTTCTTGGCTCAAAACTTCCTAAACCTCCTGCAATTGCGATTATAGGTGCATGATGTTGTGTACCTTTATTCGTTGTAACAATAAAGCTTCCATCCTCTAATTTTTCAATCGTTTCGGCACGTTCACCTAAGGTAAAACCAGGCTGAAATTGTTTTCCTTGTTCCAATAAATTTGAAGTCAAATCTCCAGCCAATATCTCAGGAAATCCTGGAATATCGTAAATTGGTTTTTTAGGATATAATTCAGAGCACTGACCACCAGGTTGTGGCAATGCATCAATTAAATGGCACTTTAATTTTAACAATCCGGCTTCAAATACGGTAAATAAACCTGTTGGTCCTGCTCCTATAATAAGTATATCTGTTTTAATCATAATTCATATTTTTTCGACTAAACCTTTAGTGAATTCGTTTAACTTTTCGACTTTTTGCTCAAAGTCACCTTTTATTGTTTTTCTGTATATATTGAGATTCTTTACTAAATCATCTATATTTTCTGGAATGACATCTTCAAAAAATTGACGTAATCGTTTTGCTGTAGTTGGCGATTGTCCATTGGTAGAAATGGCCACTTTTACATTGCCTTTGGTAACAATACCTCCCATATAAAAATCGCAATACGGTGGATTATCTGCCACATTAACTAACTTGTTTTGTGAGCGACAATCCTGATATATTTTCATATTCACACCTGGATTATCTGTTGTTGCAATGACGATATGATGACCTTTTAAATACCCATCGTTGTAAGTGTCGTCTACGCGAGTTACATGCCCTGTGTTAGCCACAGCTATAGTGCCATCTCTATATAATGGTGCTACCATAGTGACATTGGCATCTGGACTGGATTTTAACAGGAAGGTTAATTTTTCTTCTGCCACATGGCCTCCTCCAACTATTAAGACATTGAGGTTTTTTGCTTTAAGAAAAATGGGATACAAATTATTTCGTTCCATACTTAAGCGACTTGTTTTTTTGAACTCGCCAGAGCCAAATCTGCTTGCGAATAAATATTAGAAAGGTCTACACGTTGATTAACCACCTCACCTATAATTATAATTGCAGGATTAGCTAATTGCTTTTCTTCAACAATAGATTCAATGTTTGAGATTTTTCCGATACCAACGTTTTCATTTGGCCGTGTACCATTTTGAATAATAGCAATGGCTGTATCAGAGCGTCCTTCATTAGAAAAAATTTGAACAATTTCTGACAACTTACTCATGCCCATTAAAATAACCACAGTTGCTGTAGATTTTGCTGCGAGTGCAATATCTCCAGAAATTTTATGTGATTTTGTGGTTCCTGTAATTACCCAAAAACTTTCTGAAGCATTGCGTTTTGTTAATGGAATACCTTGATATGCTGGTACAGCAGCTGAAGATGAAATACCAGGAACTACAGCAACTTCAATTGCATATTCCTTGGCATAATCTAACTCTTCTGCTCCACGACCAAAAATAAAAGGATCACCACCTTTTAACCGAACGACATGGCCAAATCTTAAGGCACGCTGTACGACTAACTCATTTATTTGTTCTTGTTGATAGGCATAACATCCTTTACGTTTTCCAACAAAAATAAATTCGGTTTTTGGTGAAGCGTATTTTAGCAATTCTACATTAACTAATGCATCGTACAAAATGACGTTTGCCGACTTAATAGCTTTTATTGCTTTCAAAGTAATTAAGTCTGCATCTCCTGGACCTGCGCCTACTATGGTTAATCTTGGTGTCATAATATTAGTGTTATGCTACAACTTGTTCATCTCTAAAAGCTCTTACGCTTCCTAAAAATTGTTGTGCTGTGTTAATATAATTTTTGGCAAATTCTTTTGAAGGAGGAAACACTTTAATCTGATAAATAAGATCAGAAAAAGAGGTTCCTAAATCTATTCGTTTCGTTTCTACAAAAAGCTCATCGAATTGTTTAATGATACCCGCTTGCGTATTCGTTTTTATGTTTTCTGACAGTAAAATGGCTTTTGCCGAATTCACCATTGAGCGATACGCTTCGTAAATAGCTCCAGAATACACTTGGTTAGCATACGCTTTTTTTGCTTCTTCAATTTTTTCATCGCTTTCTAAAAAAAGTGTAGCGATTAAATCGATAACAACTCCTGCACACTCACCAATTCCGATGGCTTTAACGTATTGTTCATTAGTTCCCCAATCAATAAAATCTTCTTGAGTCAGGTTTTCTGTATTAGACAAATCGGTTAGTAAGTGGTAAAAATACTTTTCACCTTGAGTTTTATAATAGTCTACAAAGGGTTTGCCATCTGCATTTGCTTCAAAATCATCTAATATTCTGCGTAAGGCTTCTGGTCCTCTTCTACTTGGAATTTTAACCACCTTATCTGCAAAATATGCACTTCCATTTCCTAAGTTTCCTCCACCTAATAGTACTTGTAGTGCTGGAGCAACTAATTTATCTTTTGTACGAATTGACATGCCTTGAAAACCAATATCTGCCATATTGTGCTGTCCACATGCATTCATACAACCACTGATTTTTATTACTAAATCAGAATTTTCTAAATATTGAGGATACTCAGATTTAATAACACGTTCTAACTCCTCTGCAATTCCGGTACTATTTGCAATTCCTAGATTACATGTATCTGTACCAGGACATGCTGTGATATCGACAGCTTTATTATAACCTGCTTCAACAAAACCCAACGTTTCTAATTCGGTATAGAAAAAAGGCAGTAATTCTTCTTTTACAAAGGGAATTAAAATGTTTTGACGCAAACTCAATCGTAATTCACCAGCTGCATAATTCTCAACCAAATCTGCTAATTTGCGCGCCTTATCTGTATAAAAATCTCCTAAAAGCACCTTAATTCCTATAGCAACATAACCCTCCTGTTTTTGAGGCACTACATTAGTCGATTTCCATAAGTTGTACGCTTTAGTATTTTCTATTTCTACTTTTGGTGCTGTTACAGAAACTGGTTTTGAAACGTTGTAATTAGCTTCGTCTATCGCAACAGTTTTAAATTCTATGGCATTTTGTTCTTCTTCAACTAGACCTTTAAAATCTTCTAAACCGATATCTTTTATCAAGAATTTAAGTCGTGCTTTGGCTCTACTTTTTCGTTCACCATAGCGATCAAAAACTCTTAGAACACCTTCCATTAATGGAATAATTTTGTCTGAAGGTAAAAACTCATAGAACACATCGGCATGTCTTGGTTGAGAGCCTAATCCTCCACCTAACATTACTTTAAAACCTTTTATACCATTTTCAATTTTAGCAATAAAACCCAAATCGTGCATGTACGATAACCCTGTATCTTCATCTGAAGCTGAAAAAGACACTTTAAATTTTCGACCCATTTCTTGACAAACAGGGTTTCGTAAAAAAAACTTAAATAATGCATCTGCATAAGGTGACACATCAAATGGTTCGTTAACATCAATACCTGCCGTTTCACTTGCAGTAACGTTCCTTACCGTGTTTCCACATGCTTCTCTTATGGTTACATTATCGCGCTCTAATTCTGCCCAAAGTTCTGGAGTTTTGTTAATATCTACATAATGGATCTGGATATCTTGACGCGTTGTAATATGTAAGCGACTTCTAGAATATGTATCTGAAACTTCAGAAATACGACGCAATTGGTGACTTAAAACTTTACCATAAGGCAATTTAATTCTAATCATTTGTACACCTTCTTGGCGCTGACCATAAATCCCTCTGGCTAATCGCAGACTTCGAAATTTTTCTTCATCTACTTTACCATTGTTAAATAGCTCAATTTTATTAGCTAAGTCTATGATATCTTTTTCTACGACCGGGTTTTCTAATTCTGTTCTAAAACTTTTCACTGCTAACAGCCTCTTCTAACTTCCCTTTTTTTAATATGATAAACATAGTTTGAGAAGATCCCTTACTTGGGCCAAGTAAGGGTTTTATTTATATTTATTGAAAGTGAATACCGCACTCTCTGTTAAGTAATGCTTTAATTGGATCGAAATAATAACTGTTTTTAGTTAACTGATTTTCTTTTATATAGGTATCTAAATCGGCATCGCTCCAATAGTAAAATGGGCTCACTTTAAGAATTCCATCTTTACTAAAACTTAAAATATCTTTCTTATCTCTATATTCCGTTTGCCTCACTCTAATGTTCGTAAACCAAATGTCTGGATCCTGCTCTTTTAAGGCACGTCTAAAGGGTTCGAGTTTCACTGCTTCTGAAAAAATCGCATGGTTATCATCTTCTAAACTTGGTAACCCAATACTCGCCTCAATTTCTTCTTTAGTATATAAACTTTGATACTTAAGCATATTTAGATTATACTTCTTTATTAGATTAGAAGCGTGCTCGTATGTGCTTGGCTGATTGTATAAAGTGTCGCACCAAACCACTCTAATATCTTTATCTAGTTTAGACATCGTACTCAATAAAACCGAAGAATACTTTCCAAAGCTTGTGGTTACAATGTTATTATTGGACAAGGTTAACGCCCATTCTGCTATCTCAACAGGAGTTTTATCCCGTAATTTTTTATTCCAAACGTCTATATCTATTTGTATCATTTTCCCCATTTAATAGAATTCCACGTACGCTCATGAAAGAAATAAAGCACCATTTTAGACACTAATTCTATACCTCCAATTGAAAATGCTAGTGCTAATGTGCCAGTTAAGAGATAAGAAATAGTTACGGTTGCAATTGTGCCGACAATCCTCCAACTAATTGTTTTTACAATACTTCTTTTTATATTTTCTTTAGGTGCAGTAGAAACTTGCTGGTCGTTTTCCAAATTTAGATCTGCTTGTATTACTCTATTCATAAATTGCTATTAATTTTAATCCTTTTACCCTATAGATTTACTAGAGTAATGCAAACTTAGAAATTATTTCCAATTAAGGCTGTAATAATTTCGAAAAAAAAAGATTAAAAAAATTAGAATTTAATAATGAGACAGATCGGCCAAGGTTGTATTCCGGAATATTTCTAAGGTATTGTCTCGTACTTTTAGCATTAATTTATTAACAGCACAAGCGTCTTCGTCTTTACAATCTGCACATTTTTCGTAGAAGTTTAAACTTACGCAAGGCACCATGGCAATTGGCCCTTCTAACAATCGCATTACAGTTGTCATCGGGATTTCTTTAGGATCCTTTAATAAGTAATAGCCACCACCTTTACCTTTTTTAGAACCCAAAATCCCATTTTTTCTTAAGGTCAATAATATACTTTCTAAAAATTTTTGAGAAATATTTTCTGTTTTCGAAATTGTAGAAATTTGCACAGGTGAACGATCTTCTAATCGTGCTAAGTGCACTAAAGCTTTAATTCCGTATTTTGTTTTCTTTGAAAGCATTATGTTATTATAAGTATTTTAGAAGCTAAATGCTAATTTGTAGTATGCAATTTTTTTACAGCATAATAAGTTGCCTGTTTATAATCATCATTACCAGAATATTTTCCTTGAAGAATTCCAGCTTTAAAATATATGTATTGTCCACCAACATTATAGCCTCGGTTAACCATATTTAAAGTGTTTACAACAACACTTTTTCCCTACTCTAATAATACAAGTTATCACCAACATCATTACGTCTATTACTAAAATACGTTCTCTTGTTTAATACCACCTGACGGGTTTGAAGTCGTACAACGCGTTAGAAATAAAACAATTACTAGTGAAAAAACAAATGGTAACGATTTGATAATTCTATTTTACAAAATAACATCTAAAAAAAGACATATTTAGGAATAAAAACATAAAAAAACTAAAATAAAATTTCATTTCATATAATTTTTCTACTTTTGTACCATCAAAAATTAAGAGGAAAAATTTGATCTGATTGCAACCTCTAGTGCTGAAATCGATTCAGTACCTGTTCCTAAGGAACAGATTCTGAAATTATTTCAGAATAAAAAATGCTAAAGCAGTAAGTTTTCTACTTCTCTAGCGACCCAGCAATCTAAAGTTTTTTAATATAAACAAAAGGAATTATGCCATATTTATTTACTTCAGAAAGTGTTTCTGAAGGCCACCCAGACAAAATAGCAGATCAAATTAGTGATGCTTTAATTGATAATTTTTTAGCTTTTGATTCTGAATCTAAAGTTGCATGCGAAACTTTAGTAACTACAGGGCAGGTCATACTTGCGGGTGAGGTAAAGTCACAAACCTATTTAGACGTACAAAAGATAGCAAGAGACACGATTAACAAAATAGGTTATACTAAAAGTGAGTATATGTTTGATGGTAATTCTTGTGGAGTTTTATCTGCGATCCACGAGCAATCTCCAGAGATTAATCAAGGTGTAGATAGAACATCTAAAGAAGAACAGGGCGCAGGAGATCAAGGTATGATGTTTGGTTACGCAACAAACGAAACTGAAAATTTTATGCCTTTAGCTTTAGATTTATCACACCGAATTTTAAAAGAATTAACTGAAATTCGTCGTGAAAACAAAGACATAACATACTTAAGACCAGATTCTAAAAGTCAGGTTACTATTGAGTATAGTGATGATAATGTCCCTCAACGCATCGATGCCATTGTGGTATCTACACAACATGATGAGTTTGATGCAGATGACACTATGTTGGCTAAAATTAGAAAAGATATTGTTGAAATTCTAATTCCGAGGGTTATAGCTAAATTGCCAGAACATATTCAGCATTTATTTAATGATGATATTACTTACCATATTAATCCAACAGGAAAATTTGTAATTGGAGGACCACACGGAGATACTGGTTTAACTGGTCGTAAGATTATTGTTGATACCTATGGTGGAAAAGGTGCACATGGAGGAGGCGCATTCTCAGGAAAAGATCCAAGTAAAGTAGACCGTAGTGCTGCATATGCTACAAGACATATTGCTAAGAATTTAGTTGCGGCAGGTTTATGTGACCAAGTTTTAGTGCAAGTATCTTATGCCATTGGAGTGGCTGAACCCATGGGAATTTTTATAGATACTTACGGTACGTGTCATTTTAATTTAACCGACGGTGAAATAGCTAAAACAGTTGAAAAGCTATTTGATATGCGACCTGCAGCTATTGAAGATCGTTTAAAATTACGCCAACCTATGTATAGCGAAACTGCTGCTTATGGCCACATGGGAAGACAACATGAAGTGGTAAGCAAATCATTTCAGCAAGTCAATGGTGAACCTATTACTTTAGATGTAGAATTGTTTACTTGGGAGAAATTGGATTATGTTGACAAAGTAAAAGCAGCTTTCGAAATTTAGTAAGCTTCAATACTATTGATAAATGAAAACACCCTAACTTATAAAGTAGTTAGGGTGTTTTTTTATACAGCGTGATAACATTATTCTATTTCCGTAAATACGTAATAAACGAAAATGAATAGGCATGTTTTTCGTCAACATCGTGCGAAGTTCTATCGACTTCACTCCATAATGTTTCATCAATTTCTGGAAAGAAGGTGTCAGCATTTTCAAATTCTGCATGAACACGTGTTATTTCAAGCTTATCTACTAAAGTCATAGCTTGTTTATAGATTTCACCACCTCCAATAATAAATGGTTGTTTGTCGCGTCTTGCAGCATCGAGAGCATCTTCTAATGAATTAACTACAATAACACCTTCTGGAACCTTGTAATCTTTTTGTCTTGTAATTACAACGTGTACACGGTTTGGTAGTGGCTTCGGAAAGCTCTCAAAAGTCTTTCTTCCCATAATTATATGATGACCATTTGTTAAGGATTTAAACCTTTTGAGGTCATCACTTAAGTGCCATATTAAATCATTATCCTTGCCAATAGCGTTGTCTTCACCTGCCGCAACAATAATAGTTAACTCAGAGGCCTTTTTTTTTTCTTTAGCCAACGCGTTTTCTTTGGTTTCTTTATACACCTGGCTTTGAGCTATCTTAGATTCTTCTTTTTCAAAATTCTGTTTTAACTTATCGATGCGTTCTTGCTGCTTATTAACTAATTTTTCGAGTTGCTGTTTTTCCCAATCCTTACCCATAAACTTATTAGTAATAAAAACACTTATAAAATGATATATAAGAATGAGTAACCAAGCTAATACAACATAAAACCACCAACCTTGACCAGCAATTATTAATGTATCTCCAATCCCTAAAAAGTTGTTTGCTACAATACAAAACACTGATCCTATTAAAAAAATCACAAAATGAATATACAAACGCTTCTTTTGTTTTATGCGTTTTTGAGCATTTTCAATAAGCTCTAACTGATCTCTATCTATAGTCGTAGCTTCCTTTTTTTTACCAAACATAATCGTCATTTAATAAAGATAAAGATACTTGTTTTTTTACAAAATTTGTATTGTGATTTCAAGAGTTTCACATATCTCAACACGTAAAAACGATATAACTGATTATCAGCAATCAAGCAAATCTATTCTTTGTTATCAATCCTATAATTTAAAGGTTTTAAATTACACGGAATAATAAAAAACATTTCCAATATTAAGAAATTGATAATTCTTTAGTTTTTAGAGGTTTAATAAATATATTTTGCACTTTTCTTTTATATTTTTGTACCTATATATAAATTCATATTTCATATTATTATGGCAATTAAAAAGCAGTATTTAAAAAGTAAGCCAGTTTGTAAGGTAACATTTTCTGTGCCTGCAAAAGAGGCAAAAAGTGTAGCAGTTGTTGGAAACTTTAACGAGTGGAATACTGAAGCTACTGAACTAAAGAAATTAAAAAACGGTACTTTTAAAGGGACTGTTGATTTAGAGAAAGATAACTCTTATGAGTTTAGATACCTAGTCGATGGTATTTACACTAATGATGATCAAGCGGATTCTTACGCATTCAACGAATTTGCAGGAGAAGAAAACTGTGTCATCAATTTATAGGCTATTTCAATACAAACACGACATAAATAAAGCGTTCTGATGTAATTCGGAACGCTTTTTTTTATTTTACCCTAACAACCTTACCGTTATTAACGCCCTAAAATGCGTCTCAACAGCTTCACCATTTCGAGTGCCTGGTGCTTTAAATTTTGGCATACGTTTTATAAGCTGAATCACATCTACAGCAATAGCTTTATGATGCGCCTTTACATTGATTTGTTCTGTTTTACCTTTTTTATTAATGGTAAATTCTACTTGAAAATTAGTGTTTAATTCCGTTGGGAAGACTTTATCTGCGAGTTCATAATTAAAGCTCACTTTAATATAATCTAGGATCTTATCTGTAGAACACTTTTTAGTCTCCTCAAAGCTTAAATCCTTACCACAACCTCTATATACAGGGTATGTAGCATCTTCCTTTTCTTGGGCATTTAATAACAAGCCGCAAAAAAAAACAACAGCTAAAATACTATTTCTCATAAATAATCTTACACGGCAACTTTACCTTTTATATGTGGATGTGGGTTGTAATCGACCAACGTAAAATCTTCAAACTTAAAGTCGAATATATTGGTTACCTCAGGATTTAAAATCATTTTAGGCAATGGTCTAATTTCTCTCGATAATTGTAATTCTAGCTGCTCTTTATGATTGTTATAAATATGTGCATCACCAAACGTATGAATAAAATCACCTGCTTCATAGCCACACACTTGCGCCATCATCATAGTAAACAAAGCATAAGAACCAATATTAAAAGGCACACCTAAAAAGATATCTGCACTACGTTGATAGAGTTGGCAAGATAATTTACCATCTGCAACATAAAACTGAAAAAACGCGTGGCATGGAGGCAATGCTGCTTTTCCATTAGCTACATTTTCAGAAAACGATTTTGATGTATCTGGTAATACCGAAGGGTTCCACGCAGAAACTAACATTCTACGGCTGTTTGGATTATTTTTTAAAGTTGAAATAACCTCTTTAATTTGGTCAATTTCTTCACTTGCCCAATTTCTCCATTGGTGACCATAAACAGGGCCAAGGTCACCATTTTCATCAGCCCATTCATTCCAAATTCTAACACCATTTTCGGTTAGATATTGGGTATTAGTATCTCCTTTTAAGAACCAAAGTAATTCGTATATAATAGATTTTAGGTGTAACTTTTTAGTGGTCACCATTGGAAAACCTTCACTTAAATCGAAACGCATTTGGTAACCAAAAACACTTGTAGTTCCTGTGCCTGTTCTATCTCCTTTTTCGTTGCCTTCTGCAAAAACGTGTTTTACTAAGTCGTGATATTGTTTCATAACATTTCCCACGAAAGTGGGAATCTCTTTAAATTAAACTAAAATATTGATGTAATTGAATGCTGAAAATAAATTCAACATGGCTTGAAGCGAAAATAAAAAAAAAGCATCAAACATTATATTTTGATGCTTGAGTATCTATGATTACTTATTAACTATAATTTTTAGATTCCTGCCTTCGCAGGAATTTGTTACCCTATTATCATCCCAGCAATAGTAGCAGATATTAAAGAAGCGATTGTTCCTCCTATTAAGGCTTTCATACCAAATTTAGACAACTGTGTACGTTGACCTGGTGCTAAAGAACCTATACCACCAATTTGAATTCCAATAGATGCGAAGTTCGCAAAACCACATAACATATACGTTGCCATTATAATCGACTTCTCATAAGTAAGGTGTGTGGCGTTTGCTATATTTTTTAAATCTGCAAGTTGAATGTACCCAATAAATTCACTTGCAGCTAATTTAATTCCTAAAAGCTGCCCCATTAAAGCCATATCTTCTTTTGCTACACCAATAAGCCACATTAAAGGAGCAAACAAATAGCCTAAAAGAAACTCTAAAGACAGGCTCTGGTATGGTGTATTTGCTGCAATGACTTCATTAAGTGATGTAAAATGCCAATTCACATTCCACTCTTCAATAACAATACCATCAAATCCAGCAAGACCACCTAAAATTCCATTAATCATAGCAATAAACGCTACGAAAACTAAAAGCATAGCACCAACGTTTACAGCTAGTTTTAGACCTTCTGTTGTTCCATTAGCTATTGCTTCCAATATATTAGAACCTATTTTTTCTTTTGAAACGGCAACATCTGTATTAACATCTTCTACTTGTGGAAATAAAATTTTAGAAATTACAATAGCTCCCGGTGCCGCCATTACTGACGCTGCTAATAAGTGTTTAGCATAAAACAATTGTAACGCTTCGTCTTCCCCTCCTAAAAACCCAATATAAGCAGCCAAAACAGCACCTGCTACAGTAGCCATTCCACCGATCATTACTAGGAGAATTTCAGACTTATTCATTTTCTCCAAATAGGCTTTTATTAATAAAGGAGCTTCTGTTTGACCTAAGAAAATATTTCCCGCAACACTTAAACTTTCTGCACCAGAAATACCTAGTACTTTCGATAATAACCAGCCCAACCCTTTTACAACTTTTTGAATTAGTCCTAAATAAAATAGCACTGAAGTTAAAGCCGAAAAGAATATAATTGTTGGTAATACTTGAAAAGCAAAAATGTAACCAAAAGAGTTTACATCTAACATGCCTCCTAATAAAAATTCACTTCCAGCTTGCGTAAATCCAAGTATAGCTATAAAACCTTGCCCTATAAATTCGAAAACTGTTTTTACAAAATCTATTTTTAAAACTCCAATAGCAATTACTAATTGAAAAATTAACCCAATACCAACCGTTTTCCAGTTAATAGCTCTTCGATTACTACTAAATAAAAAAGCAATAAAAATTAAGGTTACCATTCCTAATATGCCTCGCCATAAACTGCTAAAAGAAAACCCTTGATTTGGAATAATTTCTCCTTTAATAGACGCAGGTGTAACTATAGTTTTATTTTGTTTTGACACTAAATTAAAACGCATCTCATTTCCAGAGAAAACCAGAGTAGAATCTGTAAGTTCTGTAATTTTATATCGCTTAATAGAGTTTAATGAATCATTGTGATACAGTACCAACAAATTATTTTGGTACATATAATCTCCTGTTAAATCATCTACCGTGTTTGAAGAAAAGTTGAATTCTCCTTTTTTAAATTCTAAAGTAGAATAGTTATTTTCAGAAGTTGTTGACTCCCATGTTTTTTCAAGTTCTTGTGCTGTTATTGATGAAAGGCTAATAAAAATAGCCAGAAAAGCCTTGAAAAACTGATTCATAAAAAGATGTGTTAGTTAGCGTTTGGAAATTTCGTCTCTTAACTGAGCAGCCATTTCATAATCTTCATTATTAACGGCTTCTTCGAGAAGTGTATTGAGTTCTTCGAGAGATTTATTTTTATAACCTTCTTGTTCTGCTGATGCAGCTTCAATTTCTTCAACAATAAGATCATCGACAAGAATACTATCTTGCTCTTCTTCGTCTTCCTTTTTTGGGTTGACTTTAAGGTAGATTCCTGCTTTATCTAGAATATTTTTATAGGTAAATATTGGTGCCTGAAAACGTAAAGCTAACGCAATAGCATCACTAGTTCTAGCATCGATAATTTCTTCGATTTTATCGCGTTCGCAAATTAAACTCGAATAAAAAACACCATCAACCAACTTATGAATAATAACTTGCTTAACAACAATATCGAAACGATCAGAGAAGTTTTTAAATAAATCGTGAGTTAAAGGACGCGGAGGTCGAATTTCCTTCTCCAAAGCAATTGCAATGGATTGGGCTTCAAATGCACCAATAACTATTGGTAATTTTCGGTCACCATCTACTTCGTTAAGTATTAAAGCGTAGGCACCATTTTGGGTCTGACTGTAAGAAATCCCCTTTATATTTAAACGTACTAAACTCATAATTTATAAAACACAAAGAACTGTTTAAATTTGGACTTTACCAACTGCATTGTGCAGATTTGGTTAATTTTCCTGATACTTTCGATAAAACGCAAGTGAACAAGAGTGCTTCTAAATTTAAACAGTCCCTATTTATACCTCATCGATCTAATTATTGATTTGGCATTGAACTTTAAAGGTAGTAAAAAAAAACCTCTGAGCAAGCCGAGAGGTTTTTTTTAAACTAAGATGTTTGTATTCAACGCCCCAATTTAAATGCGTCATAACGTAACGATTTAAATTAGCGTTTCAATAAATTATGCGTTAGCAGCTTTAAAAGCCTTTAACTTTTCTATTAATTTCGGCACCACTTCAAAGGCGTCACCTACCACTCCATAGTCTGCAGCTTTAAAGAAAGGTGCTTCTGGATCTGTATTGATCACTACTTTTACTTTAGACGAATTAATACCTGCTAAATGCTGAATCGCTCCAGAAATACCAACGGCAATATACAAATTAGATGCTACAGGTTTTCCTGTTTGTCCAACGTGTTCGCTATGTGGTCTCCATCCTAAATCTGAAACTGGTTTAGAACACGCGGTTGCTGCTCCTAAAACTTCAGCAAGCTCTTCAATCATTCCCCAATTTTCTGGACCTTTTAATCCTCTTCCTCCAGATACCACAATTTCGGCATCCGCAATACTTACTTTATCAGTTGCTTTATCAACAGATTCAACAGTTACACCAGAATCTGGAATTGAAGGTGAAAAACCTTCAACCGAAGCACTACCTCCAGATTCTACGAACCCAAATGAGTTATTAGATATACCTACAATTTTTACCTCTGTTGTAATTTCTGTGTTCGCAAATGCTTTATTTGTAAATGCTGAATGTTTTACTGTAAACGGAGACACGCTAGATGGTGCTTCTACCACATTAGATACATAACCTGCATCTAACCCAACCGCCAACAATGGCGCTACATATTTACTATTGGCGCTGGCACTTACCACAACTACTTTTGCTCCTTCAGTTTTAGCAGCACCTTCTAAAATAGCGGCATATTTTTGTGCGTTGAATGCGTTTAAAGACTCGTCTTTTACCAAAAGTACTTTTGATGCTCCGTAGTTTCCAAGCGTTTCTGTGTTGTCTGCATTAACAGCAACTGCCGTTACTGTTGTTCCCATTTGGTCGGCAACAGCTTTAGCATAAGAGACAACTTCTAAAGCCGCCTTTTTTAATTTTCCGTTTTCGGATTCTGTATATACTAGAATTGACATAAAATTTTATTTATAAAATTTTTCCTGAACTTGATTCAGGAACTTATTATTATTTCCTTTTAACTCCATGAGCTTCCGAAACAAGTTCGGAATAATTTAGTTTCACTAAATCACTTTAGCTTCGTTATGAAGTAAGTTTACTAATTCGTCTATATTATCAGCATCAACCAATTTAACAGCTCCTTTTGGTGCTGGTTTTTCAAAACTCACTACTTTAGTTTCTGCATTTGCATCAGTTGGCTCAACAACATTTAATGGTTTTTTACGCGCCATCATAATCCCTCTCATATTTGGAATACGAAGATCGCTCTCTTCTACCAATCCTTTTTGTCCACCAATTACTAATGGTAACGATGTGCTAACTGTCTCCTTACCTCCATCAATCTCTCTAACCGCTTTTGCGTTGGTTCCGTCGACTTCTAAACTAATACAGTTAGTTACAAAATTAGCATTAACCATTGCAGCTAACATACCAGGAACCATAGTTCCATTATAGTCAATAGATTCTCTTCCAGCAATTACTAAGTCATAACCACCATCGTTAACCACTTTTGCCAATTGCTTAGCAACGGCATAACCATCTGTTGCAGGTGTATTTACTCTAATTGCTGTATCTGCACCAATCGCTAAAGCTTTTCTTAAAGTTGGTTCTGTTTCTGCCCCACCAACATTAACAACATCTACACTTGCTCCTTGTTTTTCCTTAAACCACATGGCGCGTGTTAGACCAAATTCATCATTTGGATTAATGACATACTGAACACCATTAGTGTCAAATTTTGTGTCGCCATCTGTAAAATTAATCTTTGAGGTTGTATCAGGAACATGACTAATACATACTAATATTTTCATATATAAATGATTTATTTTAAACGTCTGTTTTCTTGAGTACGAAGATAAAAATAATAATTTGAATTTTACTATGCACGCATAGTAATTTTTGTAAAAACTCAATATTTTTCGATAAAACTGTCAATTTTTCAAAAAAACTCAGAAATTCTGATGATTATCCGACAATTCTATCATCCTAAAAATAAAATGCTCCAATTCGCATTCCTATAAATCTTATAAAAAATAAATCTTCACAAATTTTTATGTTTTCACACTACTTTTAATGGGGTTATATAGTATAGAATTATTATTTTTGCTATTCGATTAAAAACAAAATAATGAAGACAATTCAATTTAGAGAAGCTATTTGTGAAGCTATGAGCGAAGAAATGCGCAGAGATGAAAGCGTTTATCTTATGGGTGAAGAAGTAGCAGAATATAATGGTGCTTATAAAGCATCTAAAGGTATGTTAGATGAATTTGGCGCAAAACGCGTTATTGACACACCTATTGCAGAACTTGGTTTTGCAGGTATAGCTATTGGATCTACAATGACTGGAAACAGACCGATTGTAGAATATATGACGTTTAACTTCTCTTTAGTTGGTATTGACCAAATTATAAATAATGCGGCTAAGATTAGACAAATGTCTGGTGGCCAATTTAAGTGTCCTATTGTTTTTAGAGGTCCAACAGCTTCTGCTGGTCAGTTAGGTGCAACACACTCTCAAGCTTTTGAAAATTGGTTTGCTAATACACCAGGATTAAAAGTAGTTGTACCATCAAACCCATATGATGCAAAAGGATTATTAAAAGCAGCTATTAGAGATGACGATCCTGTTATTTTTATGGAAAGTGAGCAAATGTATGGTGATAAAGGTGAAGTACCTGAAGGAGAATATGTATTACCACTTGGAGTTGCAGATATTAAACGAAAAGGTACAGATGTAACCATTGTGTCTTTTGGTAAAATCATTAAAGAAGCATACAAAGCTGCAGACGAATTAGAAAAAGAAGGTATTTCTTGTGAGATAATCGATTTACGTACCGTTCGTCCAATGGATAGAGCAGCGATTTTAGAATCTGTTAAGAAAACAAATCGTTTAGTAATATTAGAAGAAGCATGGCCTTTTGGAAATGTGGCTACAGAAATCACGTATTTAGTACAATCTGAAGCTTTTGATTATTTAGACGCACCAATCGTTAAAATAAATACAGCAGATACACCTGCACCTTATTCACCTGTTTTATTGGCAGAATGGTTACCTAACAGTGACGATGTTGTTAAAGCAGTGAAAAAAGTTATGTACAAGTAAATAAATTGCAGATTTCTGCGTTTAGTAAACTTCATTAGTAACCCTCTAACTTATTTTTAGCATGGTTATTGATGAAGTTTATTTTTTAATATGAGACAAAACCTACTTATTCCATTTCTAGTTCTTGGATTTTTTTCTGCCTTAGCGCAGACCAAAGTTAGCGGTCATGTTTTTGATGAAAACAGCCAACCAATTCCATTTGCCAATGTTATATTTAAAGGTTCTACAGAAGGCACCATTACCAATGAAGATGGTAAATTCTACCTTGAATCTGATAACAATTGGGACACATTAATAATTTCTTTCGTAGGCTTCGAAATGTTAGAAGCACCTTTAACTAAACGTGTTAACTACGAACTAAATTTTACACTTAAAGAAGAGGAATCCTCCTTAGATGAAGTGCTTATTGTTACTGGTAAGCAGTCTAAGAAAGCTTCAGAAAATCCCGCAATTCGTATTCTTAAAAAAATATGGGAACGCAAACGACAAAATGGTTTAAGCCAGTTTAAACAATACCAGTACGACCAATACGAAAAAGTTGAATTTGACCTGAACACTATTGATAGTGCTCTCATAAAGAGCAAACTTTTTAAAGGTATGGAGTTTGTATTTAATGAAGTAGACACCTCTAAGGTTACCGGAAAAACCTATTTACCCATTTTCTTAAATGAATCCGTAAAGAAAATTTCTGGAGATAATAGCCTTAATAAAGAACACGAAGAATTAAAAGGAAATAAAAACTCAGGATTTAGTAATAATCAGATTATTATAGACTTTATAGACGATTTATATTCCGAATATAATGTGTATGATAATTATTTAGAGTTCTTCGATAAAAGTTTTGTTAGTCCATTGAGTAGAACTGGAGTTCAAACTTATAATTACGTATTATCAGATAGTGCTTTTATAGACGATAAATGGTGTTATAACATTGTGTATTACCCAAGACGAAAAAACGAATTGACCTTTAAAGGGGATTTCTGGGTAAATGACTCAACCTATGCTATTAAAGAAATTAATCTTCAGGCGTCTAAAAGTGCCAATATAAACTGGGTTAAGGAAATTTATATTGAACAAGAGTTTGAGGTCTTAAACGATTCCGTATTTCTTATTAAACGCGATTATTTCCTTTCTGATTTTGCCATGAACAAAAAAGAAAAATCGAGAGGTGTTTATGGGAAACGAACCACAATCTATGATAATTACGAATTCAATCAACCAAAAGACCCTAAGTTTTATGAAAAGGTTGTTTATAATTACAATGAAGACGTATACAACCGAGAAGATAATTTTTGGCAAACCAATAGACTTGAAGCCTTAAGCAAAGATGAAAAAGGCGTTTACAAAATGTTGGATACGCTAAAAACAGTGAAAAAATTTAAACGCTTATATAACTTAGGAAGTATTCTAGCTTCTGGTTATATAGAGTTTCCTTCTATTAATTTAGATTACGGTCCTATTTTTTCAACTTTTGGATATAATGACGTCGAAGGTGTTAGAGTCCGTGGAGGAGGACGTACCTACTTTGGTCAAAATGATATGTGGAGACTAGAAGGCTTTTTGGCTTATGGATTTAAAGATGATAAAGTAAAGCATGGTATTTCGGGTAAATGGCTATTGGATAAACGCTCTCGATTTACAATTTTTGGTGGTCATAGACGAGATATAGAGCAAATTGGGGCAAGTTTAACAAGCTCATCGGATGTTTTGGGTCGTAGTTTGGCGTCTTCTGCCGTAATTGGTACAAGTACTAATGATAAATTATCAAATATCAACCTCACCAATCTTGGGTTTTCTATAGAACCTGCAAGGAATTTTGAAATTCGCGTAGATGGTAGCGTTCGTAAATTGAGTTCAGCGTCACCGACCTTTAGTTTAGATTATCTAGATCCCGATTCACCTTCTGGTATTTCGTCTGAGATTAAACAATTTGAATCTCGATTGTCTCTTTCCTATTTCCCAAATAGACAGATGACAGGTTTTGGAGTAGAACGAAGAAATAAGAACGACAAATTTGCTACCTTGTTTGCTCAAATAAGTCAAGGATATCAAAACCTGTTTGATAGTGATTTTGATTACACAAAAGTACAGTTTTCGTATATACAGCCATGGCAACTCGGTGGTTTTGGAAGGTTAACAACCTCAGTAGAATTAGGAAAAACCTTTGGTGAAGTTCCGCTTGGTTTACTTAGTGTTGTTCCTGGTAACCAATCGTATTTCTCTATTTACAATACATTTTCTCAGTTAGATTTTTACGAATTTGTCACTGACACATACAGTTCTGTGCATGTAGAACACAATTTTAATGGCCGCATATTTTCACGAATACCATTCTTAAAAAAACAAAACCTTAGAGCTATAGTAGGCGTTAGAGGAGTTTGGGGAGAACTCTCAGATGAAAACATTGCTTTAAATACTACAGGAAATCCGGCAGAAATTCCACTAATTGCACCAGATTCGCAAATTTACTACGAATACAGCTTTGGAGTTGCTAATATTTTTAAAGTTCTACGATTAGATTTTAACTTTAGAGGAAACTACTTAGACCGACCAGATGCGAGGCCTTTTGGTATTACAGGCAGTTTTGGATTTTATTTCTAGAAACAGTAGAACCTCTTAGCGTCACCAATGAATTGAGATAGATTAATACCTACTCGAATAAGTCCGAGGACAAATACCGATCGCCGCGATCACAAATAATACAAACTACGATTCCGCTTTTTAAATCTTTCACTAATTTTAAAGCAGCAGCTGTAGCTCCTCCACTACTCATACCTGCTAAAATGCCTTCGTATTTAGCTAATCGTCTTGTCATTTCTACAGCTTCATCTTTACTGACTTCAATAGTTTGATCGACTTTAGAGGCATCAAATATTTTAGGTAAATATTCTAAAGGCCATTTTCTTATACCTGGAATTTTAGAACCATCTGTTGGTTGCACACCTACAATTTTTATGTCTGCATTTTGTTCTTTCAAAAACGTAGAGGTTCCCATTATGGTTCCTGTAGTTCCCATTGAAGACACAAAATGGGTAATTGTACCCTCTGTATCTCTCCAAATTTCAGGACCAGTTGTTTTATAATGTGCTTTCCAATTGTCATTATTTGCAAACTGATTAAATGAAAAGTAACCTTCATTTTCAACTTTATGTGTGGCATAATCTCTAGCACCTTCAATTCCATCGGGATGTAATGTTACTTTAGCACCATAAGCTCGCATAGTTTGTACACGTTCTTTTGTGGCTGTTTCTGGCATTACCAGTTCAATATTCAACTTAAAAACACTACAAATCATTGCTAAAGCAATACCTGTATTTCCACTTGTAGCTTCAATTAGCTTAGAATTGGCATCAATTCTTTTAGAATCTAGAGCAGATTTAATCATATTGTAAGCGGCTCTATCTTTTACACTACCGCCAGGATTATTCCCTTCGAGTTTAAAATATAAACTTACATTAGGATTTGTGTTCAACGCTATTGATTTTACAATAGGTGTGTTTCCGATTTGATCTATAAGCGTTTTATTCATATTACTTCTTTGTTTTGGCAAAAACCTCAACCTTATGATTGTGTGTCACTATCGAATTTTCAGGTACGGATTCCGTTAACCATGTATTACCACCAATGACACTGTTTTTACCAATTATAGTATCACCACCCAAAATGGTTGCATTAGCATAAATGGTCACATTACTTTCAATGGTTGGATGACGCTTTGTGTCTTGGTATTGTTTTTTAACCGTAAGTGCACCTAAAGTTACACCTTGATACACCTTAACATTACTATGTATTTCTGTAGTTTCACCAATAACAACTCCTGTGCCATGATCTATAAAAAATGAATCACCAATATTTGCGCCAGGATGTATATCTATTCCGGTAATACAATGTGCATATTCTGTCATTAATCGTGGAATTAACGGCAACTTTAATTTATAAAAAACACGTGCCATTCTATAGGTAGAAATAGCAAAAAATCCTGGATAAGCTAAGTATATTTCTTCAACGGATTGCGATGCTGGATCGTTATTAAAGATCGCTTCAGCATCTTTCTTTAAATTGGTATATAAATCGGGAATATTGGATTTAAAATCATCCCAGCGTTTACATGGCAAATTCTTAATTTGTGGACAAGCAATGTTTCTTATTTTCACAAAAAGCACTTCAAGTTCCTTTAAAGCCTGTTCTGCATCTGTGTCACAATCATAGAAAGCCTTATAAAGTAATTTTGTAAATCGTTGTGATTCTTCCTTTAACGTTAAAGACACCTTGACGGTTTCTTTATGCTGATTGATAACATGTATTAAGTTCGAATTCATGGTGAGATCACGGCTTTTAACCATGTACAATTCATTTCTTCAGATTGCACATTATTATGTTAAACGAAATTAATGAAACTATTTTGAACAAGAAAAGTACAGCCTAGTAAATTAAGACGATTTTGCATTATAAAATTCAATCTAGACGTAATCCTTTAATAATAACCTAATAATTACGGCACACCAATTGCTTAACTCACACAATATATTATCTTTGCACGGCTAAAAAGCTTTAATAGCGCATATAACAACAGTTCTAAATAGAAAAAGAACACCCAAATAAAAATAAAAAAATGGCAGAAACACAAGACATTACTTTCGATGTATTAATCGAAATACCAAAAGGAAGTCGAAATAAATACGAATACGATTTTACCTTACATAAAATTAGATTTGATCGTATGCTTTTTTCATCCATGATGTATCCTGGAGATTATGGTTTTATACCAGAAACATTAGCCTTAGATAGTGACCCTTTAGATGTATTAGTGTTAGGACACCAGCCAACCTACCCAATGGTAGTTATGGAAGTAAGGCCAATTGGCGTTTTCCATATGACAGATGAAAAAGGACCTGATGAGAAAATAATTTGCGTTCCTGTTTCAGACCCTATCTGGAGTAACAATAGAGATATCAATGATTTAAATCCACATAGATTAAAGGAAATAGAACATTTCTTTAGAGTTTATAAAGATTTAGAGAAGAAGAAAGTTGATGTTGGTGGTTGGGGAGATGCTAAAGAAGCCGTTAAGATTTATAATGAATGTGTGCAACGCTACGATGAGAGCGAACACAAAAAGAAACGCACTTTTACTATATAGCATCACAGTTTCGAAATTCTAACTTTTTAAGCTTAAAACTATTAAAAAAGCAATATCATGTAATTGGTATTGCTTTTTTCGTAAAATATAATTCATTTCACTACTTTTGCCCAGCTAAAAATTAATCAAATTTAAAAATTATACTATGGAATCAATGATGATTTACATGCCAATAGCATTGGCACTTTTAGGCTTAATTTACATGATTGTAAAGCAATCTTGGGTTATGAAACAAGATGCTGGAGATGGTAAAATGAAAGAAATTTCAGATCATATATACGAAGGTGCTTTAGCATTCTTAAATGCCGAATATAAACTGCTAGCTATTTTCGTAGTTATCGTTAGTATTTTACTTGCCGTGGTTTCATTTATAGTACCAACTACACATTGGCTTATTGTTATCGCTTTTATTTTTGGAGCTGTATTTTCTGCTTTTGCTGGAAACATCGGAATGAAAATAGCAACAAAAACTAATGTAAGAACTACACAAGCCGCGCGTACAAGTTTACCAAACGCTTTAAAAATCTCTTTTGGTGGTGGAACTGTAATGGGACTTGGTGTCGCTGGTTTAGCCGTTTTAGGTTTAACAGTCTTCTTCATCGTATTTTTCCATGTATTTATGGGAGGACTTTGGACAAACACAATGGATATGACCATTGTTTTAGAAACACTCGCTGGTTTCTCTCTTGGGGCTGAATCTATCGCCTTATTCGCAAGAGTTGGTGGAGGTATTTATACGAAAGCTGCCGATGTTGGTGCCGATTTAGTTGGTAAAGTTGAAGCTGGTATCCCAGAAGATGATCCTCGTAATCCTGCAACCATTGCAGACAACGTTGGTGACAATGTTGGTGATGTTGCTGGTATGGGAGCCGATTTATTTGGGTCTTACGTAGCAACTGTATTAGCAGCTATGGTTCTTGGAAACTATGTAATTAAAGATATGGGAGGAGCCATCACTGATGCCTTCGGAGGTATTGGCCCAATTTTATTACCAATGGCAATTGCTGGTGCAGGAATTATTATTTCGATCATCGGAACGATGTTAGTAAAAATTAAAAATAATGATGCTAAAGAAGCTCAGGTTATGGGAGCTTTAAATGTTGGTAACTGGACATCTATTATTTTGGTTGCAGCATCTTGTTTCGGGTTAGTAACTTGGATGTTACCTGAAACCATGCAAATGAATTTCTTTGGTGAAGGCTTGATAGAAATTTCTTCAATGCGTGTCTTCTACGCCACCTTAGTTGGTTTGGTTGTAGGAGCTGTGATTTCATCGGTAACTGAATTTTATACAGGATTAGGTAAAAAACCAATCTTAAAAATAGTACAACAATCGTCTACAGGAGCTGGAACAAATATCATCGCAGGTTTAGCGACAGGTATGATTTCTACATTCCCTTCTGTCTTATTATTTGCTGGAGCCATCTGGGCATCTTATGCTTTTGCAGGCTTCTACGGAGTGGCTTTAGCTGCTTCGGCAATGATGGCAACAACAGCGATGCAATTAGCTATTGATGCTTTTGGACCAATCTCTGATAATGCTGGTGGTATTGCTGAAATGAGCGAACAAGAACCAATTGTAAGGGAACGTACAGATATTTTAGATTCTGTTGGTAATACAACAGCTGCAACAGGAAAAGGTTTTGCTATTGCCTCTGCAGCATTAACTTCTTTAGCCTTATTTGCGGCTTATGTGACGTTTACAGGAATTGATGGTATTAACATTTTTAAAGCGCCCGTTTTAGCTATGCTATTTGTTGGTGGAATGGTACCTGTTGTATTTTCTGCCTTAGCCATGAATGCTGTAGGTAAAGCTGCCATGGAAATGGTACAAGAAGTACGTCGTCAGTTTAAAGATATCCCTGGCATTATGGAAGGCACAGGAACGCCAGAATACGATAAGTGTGTGGCAATTTCTACAGAAGCGTCTTTAAAAGAAATGATGCTACCTGGTTTATTGACTATAGGGTTTCCTTTAGTTATTGCGTTTGTACCAATGCTATTTGGAATGGATCCATTAGCTATCGCTGAAATGTTAGGTGGTTATATGGCAGGTGTTACGGTTTCTGGTGTGCTTTGGGCTATTTTCCAAAACAATGCAGGTGGAGCTTGGGATAATGCTAAAAAATCATTTGAAGCTGGAGTTGAAATTAATGGAGAAATGACTTATAAAGGTTCTGAAGCGCATAAAGCTGCTGTAACTGGTGATACGGTTGGTGATCCATTTAAAGACACATCTGGTCCTTCAATGAACATATTAATTAAATTAACGTGTTTAATTGGTTTAGTGATTGCACCTATTTTAGGTGGTCATACTGAAACTGGTGTAGCAAATAACGATACCGAAGTTTCTATTGAAATGACCGTTGATTCTCAAGAAATAACCAAAGCAACTGTTGATTATTCTACAGTGAAAAACGGCATAAAAACAGCTGAAGTCATGGTATTTGAAGGCACTAAATCTGAAGTTGAAAAAGAATTACAAGCTTTTGAAGCGTCACTTACAAACGAAGCAGGTGAGGTTGAAAAAGTTATTGAAAAAGTAGATATTTCTAAAAGCTAGATTTTAGAAATACACGAACATAAAACCCCTCAACATGTCAATTAGTGTTGAGGGGTTTTTTATTGTTAGAATTCAAAAAAAGGATCTCATGTCTGATAAAAATCCTTAATACATTAACAGGACTCGCTTGAATAACAATTAAATTAATTCTGATTAAAACCCGATTAATTTCTTAGAATTAAGTCATAGAACACAATACTTTAAACTACTAAATTGTTCTAATAAAAAAGCCTCACATCCATAAATCTGAATGCGAGGCTTTCGCTATTACATTAAAACATTTAGTAAACTTCTTCTAGTTAACAGTAAACACACCTTTCGTTTTGAGTCTGTCTGCAACGCCATTTACGTCCTTTTCTTAAAGCGTATACGTCAACCTAAAAGTTATAAATCTCGGTAAGATAAACGTTTCCGAACTATACACTGAAATATTACTCGATCCATTATTTACATTAGAATCTATATTTAATAAGTTGGTGGCTCTTAGTTGGTATTCCCATTTTGCATCCTGATCTTTTCTGTAGGCTAAACTCGCATTCCAGGTTTGAAAAGAATCTGTAGGACCAACATTACTACTTTGACTTGTGTAAGAATAATCTGTTCTAAACGTTAAAGCTTTCCATATATAAGCATCAAATTCTACCGATGGAGCATTGGTGATAAATTGTGTCTCATTATTATCACCTTGCTTTGTATCTGAAATACTATATCTATAACTCAACGTTACATTTGGGGCATCTCTAAAATTGGTACGTAGTTCTGGTGAATACGTTTGAGAAAACGTTTCATTTACAGATCTCACATCTTGAATAAACTGATTGCTCTTACTGTAATTATAGCCAACGCGCATACTCGCTCTCAACTTACCAAAAGTTCGCTGAACACGACCACTAGCAGAAACACTTTCGTCGGCGAAATTAGAATTAAAATAGGTATTGGTTCTGATTACGTTATCAAAATTAGTGAATGATCTTACTTGATCTATATTCTTGTTATAATTAAGAAATGCGAACACATTTGTATAATTAAACAAGTTGAAACTAAAGTAACGCAAGTTTAAGTTGTGCGACAATGAATTCTGTAAACTTGGCTCACCATACTGAAGACTGTTATAATTATTTAAAACCAAACCTTCTGCTAAACTCGTGACGTCTGTAAATGAGTTTTGCATATTATAACGGAACGTTAAGCTTTCACTCTTTTTAAATTGAATCTGAGTTTCAAAATCTGGTAATATTCTAAAGAAGTTTTCTTCATAAGTTTCACCAAATTGTGTGTTTTTGTTTCCATAAGCATGAACTGAGAATCCTGGTGTAATGGTAAATTTCCCTGTTTTTAATCTGTAATGAACTCCGAGATAAATATCACTAAAATTATATTCGGTATCATTTTCATTTCGTAACACTTCACCTTCTTCGTTAGTTAAACTTGCCGTAGGATCAAAGAATGAACCATCGTCTAAAAACTGAAAAATATTAGAATTAAACTCCTGTTTGCTTAAAATTGTACCTAAAGTTAGGTTGATATTACTCTTTGAGTTCAAAATATTATAATAATCTAATTTAGCATCTAATTGGTTCGATTTTACTCGTCGTTCTTGATTAAGATTATAACTATTCTGATTGGTATCTAACCCTAAACTTGTTGCTGTACTTTCAAAAGCGCCTTCTTCTTTTAAACCAATGACATTATAGAAAGGGTCCTCATCTTTAATTAAATGTTGCGCTTCAAAAGCAAAAATGTTAGTCTCGTTTAGTGTGTAGTAATAATTTAAATTTTGATTAATACTAAATGGTTTTGCTTCGTCTAACTGAGTGGTATTTCCTACCACATCGGAAAATTCATTTTGTAATTCGGAATCATCAGAGATACGTGCTAAAACATCATAGTCTAATTGATTACTAGCGTTGGGCTTATAGCTCGCACTTAGTTTCGCTAAACCTTGATTGGTAGCTTCCCTTCCTGTTTGTATAGTTTCTTCATCAGGAATTCCTAATTCTGGATTGGTATAACGTACAAAACTTTCTTGTCTAGTTTTTAAACGATTTGCATTATAAATTAAAAATCCGCTAAGATCTAAAGCCTTATTTGGTGAGTAACTAAAGTTTACCGCTCCTAATTTAGATTCTATAGATTGCGAATCGTCTATATTGGTTAAACCTCTTAGGCCATTATTCCCAAGATTAAGATTTGTACCACTACTAGAACTTGGACGTCTAAAACCTCCTCCAAAATTTCGAATATCTCTTCCTGTTAATGCAACTTCTCCAATATTATTTAAATCGCCTATAACGTTAATACTGTACTTTGGACTGTAGTAAAACAATTTGGGTTGTACCATATACAACTCGTCATTTGGTGATGGCGCTACACCTCCACCTGCAGTAACATCTCCAAACCAAAAGTTTTCTTTACCTTCTTTCAGCTTAATGTTAATAGCAACATTATCTTGGTTGTTTTGTACTCCGCTTAATTGTCCTACCTCGGCATAATTTCGCAATACTTGAATTTTATCTACAGCATTTGAAGGAATATTTTTAGTCGCTAATTTAGAATCTCCATCAAAGAAATCTTTTCCATTTACCATTAGTTTATTAACCACCTTGCCTTCGACTTCAATTTGGCCATCAGTATTTATTTCAACGCCTGGTAATTTTTTTAAGACATCTTCAAGCTTTCGCTCTGTACCACTTTTAAAGGAATCTGCATTATAGATTAAGGTATCTCCTTTTATAGTCACTGGCATATCATATGTAAGTTCCACAGCATCTAACATGTTATCAGAAACCATACTAAAGTCTTTTGTAATATCAGCCTCTTTAGTTTCAACAGTTTCATCTACCGATTTTAAACCAATATAGCTAACCTGAATATTGTAAGAACCGTTTTCACCTAATGAGATCACATATTTTCCATCAGCATCAGTAATGGCATAAGATTCTAAAGTGTTAGATTCTTTATTGATGGCAATAATATTGGCGAGTTCTAAAGGTGAACCAATACTATCTCTTACAGTTCCTTGCATTTTAATTTGAGCAAAAGAACTCATTGCTACTAATGTAAATAGTAGTGCTAAAATATTTTTCATACTAATATCTTTGGGTTGGTTATGGCGAGCGTATTTTAAGTAACGCTCAGAATTAAAGTTGAATATAATATAGTGTTAATTTCTGCCGCCTCGTCCGCCACGACCACCACGTCCGCCGTACATTTCTCGCATTTCTTCCATCTTTTTAGTGGTAATTTCTGTATACTCTTTTTGCGTCACCTCTTCACCTTTTTTAGGCTTTTCAATAATTTCCTTATCTGAAGGATTTAATACAATCCTAGTACAAAGAATAGTAGTTCTATCTGCATTTACTTCTAAAATTAAACCTGGCAAACCCCAATAATCATCTGGTCCTTGGTTAACAGGAATTTGTGGCGTGTACCACGCAACAACTTCAATGGTTTTTGGTGTAGCAGATTCGTTTGAATTTGTAGAATCTTTTTCCGTATCATTATTTTGCCCTCTTCCTCTTCGTCCTCTAAAACTACTAATATCAAAACCACTAGGTTCTATAGTTGCCGTAGCTTTAAAAGCCATGTATTGCCCAATTTTTTTAGTTTCTGTACCCATTTGCCATTCTATAGGCTTTAATTCGTCTTTAACCAAAAATTGCTTTCCAAAAAATTCTTGATCTTGAAGCATTTCTTTAGTTTGAACATTTTTATATTTTGGTCCACCAGCCATGCTTCCTCCAAAACCTCGTCGTCCACCTGCACCTGGTGCTTCTAACTTTTCTTCCTCTTTATAAATAGATTCAGATTTTGAAAACGTTAAGGTAAATTCTTTCTCCAAAAAGCTCTTCATTCGTTCTTGGATTTGCTTTTTTCGTTCTGCACTCATGTCTTGTCCTCCAAACTGATCTAGGTCCATTGTGGTTTTAGACATGTAATAAGCCTTTCCTTGAAAGTCATCTTGTGCAAACAATTGAGAACTGGTAAAAAACACAGTAAACAGTAATGCAATTGTAATTTGTAATTTCTTCATTTTTAAGTTTCTAGTTAAAAAGAATAACGTTTTGTTGGTTAATCTTACGACCATAAGACTCTGCAAATAAAGAAAAGTTAAATTTCAACATGTTAAACTTGTGTTAAGAGTTTTAACCTCTACGACGTCCGCTTCTGTTATCTCTAAACTCCTTCATTTTCTTGCTTATAATTTCTTGATACTCCATTTTTGTCACTTGTGTTCCTTTTTCAGGTGCTTTAATCTCCATCTTCTCTTCTGGGTTCATTACAATTTTAGAACACAACATAGTGGTTTCTCCGGCACTTACCTCTAAAATTAAACCTGGAAGTCCCCAATATTCCATAGGACCATGACTTACTGGTATTTGAGGAGTATACCAAGCTTCAACTTCTGTCATTGCAATTTCACCAGCTTTAGATTCCGCTTGTATTGTATCTGTTTCTTTTGGATTGGAATCTCGTAATTTACTCCAAGAAAAATTAAACCATGTTAATTCATTTGTAGGAATAGAAGCTGTAGCTTTAAAACACATATAGTCACCTATCTGCTTAGTTTCTTTTCCTAATACCCATTCTATTGGTTGCAAATTGTCGTTAACTAAAAAGTTTTTTCCATAAAACTCTTGATTTTGTATCTGCGAGTTCGTCTTTACATTTTTATATTGATCACCAGGTGCAAAATTTTTCCCCCAAGAATCAGTAGCTCCAGACATAGCATCCAATTGATCCTCTTCACTAAAAAAAGATTCTTCCTTATTAAAAGTTAAGACATAACTTTTTTGTAATCTATTTTTCAGACGCGCTTCAATTTCTTTTTTCTGACCTTCGGTTAAACGCGCTCCCCAAGTACCTAAATTCATTTTGGCTTTTGAGAGATAATAGGCTTTACCTTGAAAACTCTGTTTTTTTTCATTTTGTTTTGTATCGGAAAGACTAGACAGGCTTAAAGTAAGCACAATTGCACTAAATTTTAATAAAAGTGACTTCATAATCGAATTGTTTTGTTTAACAAATATAAGTTTTTGTTAAACAATATTTTTTCACTTTACATCAAAATTAACATTACCTATTCTTTTTCGGTATTAAAAATTTCGAATAAAAAGATTATTATCCACCTACAGTTATATGAATCGTTCCATCTTTAGCCCCTCTACTTGGTGCATAACGTTCCAACATTTCCTTACTTTTCTTCTCCATGATGTCGTCATATTCCGTTTGCGAAACTTCTTTTCCCTTTGATGGCGCTTCAATCTCATTTTTTTCTTCTGGGTTTATGACAATTTTACTACAAATGACCGTGAGTTTTCCGTCGTGAATTTCTAAAATTAAACCAGGTAAACCTTGGTATTTTGCAGGTCCATTACTTACTGGAATCTGAGGTGTATACCATGCCGTAACAGTACGCTCTATCATTTCTGGTGCTTCCGCTTCGTCTTTCTCTTCATCGTTGTTTGAATTACTACTAAAGTTGAAATTCATTTTAGGAACTTGTTTTGTGTACGTAGCTTTAAAACACATATATTCTCCTATATGTTTGGTATCTGATTCTAGTTTCCATTCAATTGGAGAGATAGAATCTTTAATTAAAAATCGTTTTCCCATGGTTTCCTTTTGATCTACATAACGCTTATCCTTTATGTTTTTATAAAAGACATCTGATCCACTACTGCCTAAAGACATTTGAAAACCACTCCCGACTTGTGGTTTATCTAATTCTTCTTCTTGCTGATATAAGGACTCCTTTTTATCAAAAGTTAAAATGTATGTTTTTTGAAATTGCTTTTTCATCATCTCCATTATTTGTTTCTGCTTAGCATCATTCATCTTGGTGCTATCCATTTTTATATCGAAATTACGATGGGTTTTATAGGTTGCTACTCCTTGAAAGTCTTGGGCATTTACAGTGGAAAATGCTATTATTACAGTTAATAGTATAATGTTAATTAATAGTTTCATCTGGTTAGTTTTAATTGTTATTTTCATAATAAGTGATAGCCATTGCTTTTAAATTTTGAATTCGTTTTAAAAATAAAGCTTCATTTTCTATTGGGCTCTCAATTTTAACAGACATGTTTTTTTTATAAACATTAGATGTCCTCATATCATTACAAACCAATTGAAAGGACACCCTTTTAAATGCCTTGATCTCTTCAAACAAATCTTTTAAATCGGACACGTTTAATTCAGGTTCTAGTTCTTCTAAAGATTCTACAGTAATAATCATATCAAGATTTTGAAACTCGATGTTGTCATTTTTTAAAACATTTTGTTCATCGTTTTGAGATTGACTAAATCCAAAAAGCGAAACCAATACCATTACATAAGCAAATAACTTTTTCATTATAATTAGTTTTTTCATTAATACCTTACAAATATCAGTACCACATTTTGTCTTTTAGGTTAACAAGTGTTAACGTGTGTTAACCGATTATTGTTACTATATTTTTACTTTATACATTTGAAATATGAATAACAAAAGATATAAATGGATTTTATATACCATTATTACTGTGATTATAGCCACAATTGGCATACAAGTCTATTGGAATTATAAAAACTACCAAACTAATAAACAGCAACTCATTAATGATGTTCAGATTAGTTTAGACAAAGCCGTTGATGATTATTATACAGCTTTAGCAGAACGTACCACTATTGGTGTTTTCCTTGAAGGCGATGAGCAAAAGAATGCCTTTGAAGAAGGTGGCAAACTCGAAAAACTCTTTGAAAAGATTGACGAAACTAATAGAGAATTTAAAAATCTTGATTCCTTAGATGTAAACTCCATTGAAAACATAACAGTACTTAGAGGGTTAAAGGCCGACTCTATGTCTAAACAACAAGACAAAAATCAAAAGTCTGTATCAATTGATGCATTCAAACAAAAAATGGACAGCCTAAAAAATAAAAATGCTGATATTAGTTTAACCAATGCCGAATTTTTAACATCCAAGGTGATGATTTCAATAAAAAACGACACACTTGATGTTGAAGCCGTTGAAAAACTAATAGCAAAGGAGTTAAAACGAAAAAATATTGAAGTCGATTTTTATTTAGATTACAAAAACCCTGAAATTAATATAGACCACCGAATAAAGACAAAAGAAATACCTATGTTGGATCCTAATCACGGACCTGATAATTATCTTCAAACCGATTCAAAATCCACGTTTCTTCCAAAAGGCTCTTTTTTAACCATCCTTTTTACCAATACAACGAAAGTTATTTTATTCCGAATTTTAGGAGGTATCTTAATCTCAGCTCTTTTAGTCATAGCTGTAATTAGTTGCCTGTTCTATTTATTAAAAATCATTAAACACCAAAAACAATTGGCTGAAATTAAAAACGATCTCATCAGTAATATCACACATGAGTTTAAAACTCCGATTGCTACCATAAGTGCTGCGGTAGAAAGCATGGACAGTTTTAATGCTATTGAAGACAAAACGAAAGCAAAAAAATATCTAAATATGTCTTCTGAGCAACTCAGAAAGTTAAACATTATGGTTGAAAAACTACTAGAAACTGCATCTTTAGATAGTGATAATCTGGAATTAAATAAAGATTCTGTTGATGTTGTAGAATTACTTAACACCATCGTTAATCATTATAAAAGTCAATTTCCTGATAAGAGATTTAACACCAATTTTAAAGTAGACACCCTATTAATTAATGTTGATATATTTCATTTTGAAAATGCTATAAATAATATTTTAGACAATGCTGTAAAATATGGTGGCAATACTATTACCATCAATGTAATTCCGAAAGAAAAAAGTATAAATCTGTTAATTTCAGATAATGGTAATACCTTAACCAAGTTACATAAAGATCGGGTTTTCGAAAAATTTTATCGGGTTCCAAAAGGTAACACTCACGATGTAAAAGGTTTTGGAATTGGATTGTTTTACACCAAAACCATAATCGATAAACATAAGGGTTCAATAGCTTTAGAATTAAATCAAAATATAACCACCTTTAAAATCACACTTCCCAATGGCTAATGAGATCAAATTATTATTAGCTGAAGACGAAGCAGCTCTTGGACAAATTATAAAAGAAAGTCTTGAAACCAGAAACTTTGACGTTATTCTCTGTGATAATGGCGAAAAAGCGTTTGAAAAATACAAATCAGAAACACCAGAAATATTAGTATTAGATGTTATGATGCCTAAAAAAGATGGATTCACTTTAGCAAAAGACATTAGAGCGATCGATGATACAATCCCTATAATATTCCTTACAGCAAAATCGCAAACCGCAGATGTAGTTGAAGGTTTTTCTATTGGAGGAAACGATTATCTAAAAAAGCCTTTTAGTATAGAAGAGCTGATTGTGCGAATTCATAATTTAGTCAGCAGAACTAAAGAACAGAAAACAGCTCAGGTGTTAGAAATTGGCGATTATACTTTCGATTTCCCAAAACAACAATTACAGTTTAAATCTGCAGATGCTATTCATTTAACACATAGAGAAGCGCACTTACTCTTTCATTTAATAAAAAACAAAAATCAAGTTTTAGACCGTTCACTTATTTTAAACAAACTTTGGGGAACCGACGATTTTTTCTCGGCTAGAAGTATGGATGTTTTTATTACCAAATTACGTAAAAAACTTAAAGCAGATGAGAATATTCAGATAATTAATGTGCGTGGTTTTGGATATAAATTGACGGATTAAACCTGACAGGTCTTGCAGCAAATAATCTAGGAGGTCTTAATATTTAAGATTGGCACATTTTTCGTACTTTTCAAGCTTATTCGTCCACATTCATGCAAAAGCTTGTCTTTTTATTTCTATTTTTCTGTTCATTTTGTGTCGCACAAGAGAACACAGCACAACATTTTACTGCGATTTTAAAAGATTCAACAAACATTGAAGCTCAATCAATTTTTGGAGTTGATAATTTCGGCACCCTTTACTATGCTACAGAAAACAATTCATTTCATAAAAAAACAAAGGATACTACAATTACATATGCCAATTTTCAATTGGGAGACATCACCTCTGCAAACACGTTTAATCCTTTAAAAATAAATCTGTTCTATAGAGATTTTAATACAGTTGTAATTTTAGATAATCGTTTGGCTGAGATTTCAAAAATTAACTTTAATTCAATTCAGCCGTACAAGAATGTTTCTTTTGTTTCATCTGGCTTTAATAATTCAATTTGGTTATTTAATGACGATTTTCAATATTTAGAATTATACGATTATAAAACCAATACCATAAAACTCAAAACGGTTCCTGTTCAGTCTGAAGTTTTAGATTTAAAAAGCGATTATAATTATTGTTATTTATTGACTAAAAATCACCTCTACGTTTATAATTATTTTGGAAGTCTAATACGTAAAATAGAAAACTCGGGATACGACAGTTTAGCATTTAACGAAGCGCATTTAGTGTTAAAAAAGGGAGAATCGTTATTTATCTTAGAGAAAAACGAGTCCATAATTCAACCCATAAAACATCCAAAAATGTTAATAAAACAGTTTTTGGTAACCAATGAAACGGTGTATATTTACGGCTTGAATTTACTGCGTCATTACCAATTAAAAATAGAATAGATTATGCATGTTGCTGTTGCTGGAAATATAGGAGCTGGAAAAACAACGCTCACAAAATTACTTGCCAAACACTTTAAGTGGGAAGCACAACTGGAAGATGTGGTTGACAACCCGTATTTAGATGATTTTTATAATCAGATGGAACGTTGGAGTTTTAATTTGCAAGTCTATTTCTTAAACAGCAGATTTCGCCAAGTGAATCAAATTCACGATAGTGGTAAAGACATCATTCAAGATAGAACCATCTATGAAGATGCTCATATTTTCGCACCCAACTTACATGCTATGGGTTTAATGACCAATCGCGATTTTGAAAATTATTCATCATTATTTGAATTGATGGAATCGTTTGTAAAAGGTCCCGATTTATTGATTTATTTACGTAGTTCTATACCTAATTTAGTTTCTCAAATTCATAAAAGAGGTCGTGATTACGAAAATACAATTAGCATCGATTATTTAAGCCGACTCAACGAACGTTATGAAGCTTGGATTTCAAAATACGATAAAGGAAATTTACTTATCATTGATGTAGATAATCTCGATTTTGTTGATAATCCTGAAGACTTAGGAGATATTATTAATAAAATTGACGCACAAGTAAACGGGTTATTCTAAGTGCCTATTTCACTATAGTATTACAACAACATAACAAAAAAAATCAGACAATATCCTTAAGTAATAAAACCGTGTTTTCTAGCATGTTCAATTGCTTGTTGACTATTATCGATCAACATCATTGGTGTGGTTTTAAAATTTTTAACAAGACTTCTAACGCGCAACATTTTCTTTTTATGCTTTACACTTCTAAGGTAAATAGCTAAAATTCGATCTGGAAACATTTCAGCGATCTCAATATAAATATCAGGATCATGCTCTCCGCTATCACCAATTAAGATAAATGGTAATTTTGGATATGTTTTTAGAATATTTAAAATTTCTTTCTGTTTCTGTGGTTTTTCTCCCTCTTGTTTTTTCTTTAAGGCTTCACTTACGCTACGCAATAAAATTGGCCCTTTAGGAAAGTTATTTTGTTTTAAAAAGAGTTCTAAATAGCGATAAAAATTCCATGGACTATGACTCACATAAAAAATAGGATTCGCGTTTTTACCTAAAACTCCACGATGTAATCGTTGAAATAAATCTACAGAACCTTCCAAAGGCATTCTGCTTTTAACACTTTTAAAAATAGAATTATAAATTAATCTCCATTTTAACAAAGACACCACTCCGGTCTGCAAAATCGTATCATCAATATCACTTGCCACGCCAAATTGTGCCCTACTTGACGGAATTAACAATTCTCCCGGAAACCGATTTTGATTTTGAATATTACGTTTAATTGTAACGTCGTTAAAAGACAACTCAAAAGACAACCAACCTTCGTCATTGGTGAGCGTTTTTAAGTCTTGAAGATTAGCTTCAACTATAAAATAACCTTTACGATCGGTCGTCGCTTTAATAATAGTGTTGTTTGGTAGTTTTAAATCTAACCCAACGTTTTTGACCTCATCAGTTTCAAAGCGTTTCCATGAATTTACAAGAAGTCGCCATGTGTTCTTGGCTTCTAGATCAATAGACTCATCCTCTAAAGCGCGTCCACGAGCATAAAAATGAGAATTGGTCCCATAACTTTGAAACGCAATTATTTGAAATGGGTCTTTTTTTAACCAGCTCAATTAAATAGTTTTTTAGAATTTTCAATATACTAAAATAGCCTTACTCAAAGTATACTTCGTCAATTAAATCGTTAGGCTAATGTTAAAAAATTACCAATTTTATAATAATCGTGTACTTTAGTCAACTCAACACATAAACCCACACTAAACTAATCACAAAGCATGCAAAAATTAATATTTCTACTAGTTTTAGGTTTATCATTTAACCTGATAACTGCACAAAATACCGAGAAGGAAAGTCAAACACCAACACCAAATTACAGAGCTGCCGCTAAATATTCTCCAAAAAACTTAGGGAAACTGGTTCATTCAACATCAGTACGACCTCATTGGTTAAAAAATGGCAACCGATTTTGGTACCAATATAAAACAACCGAAGGCTCTAAATATTATATTGTTGATGCCGATAAAAAATCTAAAAAAGAGCTTTTTGATAATGAAAAAATGGCAAAATGGCTCACGGAAATTACAAAAGACCCATACGACGCCAAACATTTACCAAGATTCAATTTTGAATTCGTAAAAAATGAAACCGCTATCCGTTTTTATGTAACATCTACCGAGAAAGTGGATGAAGAAAAGGAAGACGAAGATGAAATAAAGAATACTAAAGAAATAGATTCTACCAAAACAGACAAAAAGAAAAAAGGCAAAGCTAAAAGAGCAAAAAAAGTTAATAAAGTATATCATTTTGAATACCGACTTGGCAGCAACGGTCTAACCGTAATCAGCAATAAAAAGAAAGAAAAAGAAAACTGGAAAAGATGGGCTAATATCGCTCCAGATAGTTCTATAGTATTGTTTTCAAAACACCATAATTTATACTGGATGGATAAGGAAAATTTCCTGAAAGCTGTAGAAAATGAAAAAGACACTACAATTGTAGAAAATCAATGGACAAAAGATGGTGAAGAAAACTACAGCTATGGCAGTAGCGGAAGAAATGAAAACAACGAAACCAAACTAAAGAATAAAGACAAACGTAAGTCTGTTCGTGGCATTTGGTCTCATGATTCTAAGAAATTTGTTTTTCAACGAAGAGACTCAAGACATATAAAAGATCTTTGGGTTATAAACACAACCTCGAGTAAACGCCCAACTTTAGAAACCTATAAATATCATATGCCAGGTGAAGACGAATATTATAAAACCGAACTTCACGTCTTTGATATCCCTTCTAAATCAAATATCCAAGTAAAACTCGATACGGTGAAACAACAAAGTATTCAAGTGTATCGTGAGCCACGAAAAAAATCAAGCTATGACGATGACTTTAACCCATCATTATTGTTATCTAAAAAAGGTAAAATTTATTACAACACCATCAGCAGAGATCGTAAAAAATTCGATATCTGTGTGGCTGACATCAATACAGGCGAAACCAAAGTTTTAATTGAAGAACGTTTTAACACCTATATAGAATCACGTCCATTAGTATTACTTAATAACGAAACTGAAATGCTACATTGGGCTGAACGTTCAGGTTGGGCGCATTATTATTTATATGATACTGAAGGAAATTTAAAAAATGAGGTCACTTCTGGTTCTTACCATGTAGAACGTGCTATTGGTGTAGACGAAAAAAGCCGAACGCTTTACTTCACTGCTCATGGCATTCCTAAAGACCAAGACCCTTATTACGAGCACATGTACAGCATTAACTTAAATGGCTCAGGTCTTAAAGCTTTGAATCCTGGTGACTACAATTCTAGTACAGATATGGCGGATTCTAACGCTTATTTTGTGAGTAATTATTCTCGAGTAAATACCGTTCCTAAATCGGAATTAAGATCTAGTACAGGAAAACTCATAATGGAATTAGAAGAAGCCGATTTATCACAATTAATGGCTACTGGCTATCAATTTCCTGAAACCTTTAAAATGAAAGCCGATGATGGGATTACAGATATATACGGCGTAATGTACAAACCTTTTGATTTTGACGAGACTAAAAAATATCCGCTTTTAGAATACGTTTATCCAGGTCCACAAACGGAAGCCGTAAACAAATCGTTTTCTATTAGAATGGATCGTGTAGATCGTATGGCTCAAGTTGGATTTATTGTGGTAACTATGGGTAACCGTGGTGGACATCCAGACCGTTCTAAATGGTATCACAACTATGGTTATGGCAACCTTAGAGATTATGGTTTAGCCGATAAAAGACATGTTGCTGAGCAACTTGCCGACCAACATGATTTTATTGACATTGAGAAAGTAGGTATTTATGGTCACTCAGGAGGCGGATTTATGTCAACCGCAGCTATGCTGGTTTATCCAGATTTCTTTAAAGCCGCTGTATCTTCTGCCGGAAACCACGATAATAATATTTATAACAGTTGGTGGAGCGAAACACATCATGGTGTACAAGAAGAAATGGATAATGATGGTAATACCAAATACAAATATCTTATTGACGACAACCAGTCTTTAGCAAAAAACCTTAAAGGGAATTTAATGCTTATTACAGGTGATGTAGACAATAACGTACATCCAGGTGGAACAATACGAATGGCAAATGCCTTAATTAAAGCGAACAAACGTTTCGATTTTATGCTAATGCCAGGTCAGCGTCATAGCTTTGGAAATATGACAGAATATTCATTTTGGCTGCGTGCCGATCATTTTAGCAAACACTTCCTTGGGGTTGAAGCTACTGATATTGATATTACAGAAATCAATAGAGATCGACCAAAATCAAAACCTTAATTTGTTTTATTTAAGTTTAGAAAACCACGTTAATTAACGTGGTTTTTTTATGCCTATTTTTTAAATTAAAACATTACAACTTGATTTCATTTAAAAAATTTAGATACGGTTTCTTTTCTTTAATTTTGCAAGATGATAAAAGCCTTACAACTACGCATCAATTTACATCAAGAACGACAGCCTGATGGTTTGCTAAAAAAAGCTGCACATGATTTAAATGTGAAGACTTCTGAAATTACAGGCATAAAAATTCTACGAAAATCAATTGATGCGCGTAAGCGGAACATTATATTTAATTATAAAGTTGAAGTGTTTATCAATGAACCAGTGCCTGAAACTTCAGACTATCATTTTGATTACAAAGATGTTTCCAACGCCAAACCGGTTCATATTATTGGTTTCGGACCTGCAGGCATGTACGCAGCCTTGCGTTGTATTGAGTTAGGTTTTAAACCCATTGTTTTAGAACGCGGTAAAAATGTGCAAGATCGCCGACGTGATTTAAAAGCCATTAACCAAGATCATTTTGTAAACGAAGATTCAAATTACTGTTTTGGCGAAGGTGGCGCTGGCACCTATTCTGATGGAAAATTATATACGCGAAGTTTAAAGCGAGGCGATGTTAGACGAATCTTTGAGAATTTAGTTTATCATGGTGCAACGGATCAGATTTTAGTAGATGCTCATCCTCATATTGGCACTAATAAGTTACCTAAGGTTGTTCAGAATATTAGAGAAAACATCATCAAATTTGGTGGTGAAGTTCATTTTGAATCTCGAGTTTCCGACTTCACAATTAAAAATAATAAAATAGTTGCTATTCAACTTTTAGACGGCAAAGAATTAGATGTTGAAAAAGTCATTTTAGCCACAGGTCATTCGGCAAGAGATATTTTTTATTTACTGAATGATAAGGAGATTAAATTGGAAGCCAAATCATTTGCCATGGGAGTAAGGGTTGAGCATCCTCAAGATATTATTGATGGTATACAGTACCATTGCAAAGGCGAACCACGAGACGAATTATTACCAGCTGCCTCTTATAGTTTAGTAGAGCAAGTGAATCACAGAGGAGTGTATTCCTTTTGCATGTGTCCTGGTGGATTTATCGTTCCTGCAGCCACAGCAAATGGCGAAGTGGTGGTCAATGGTATGTCGCCTTCTAAACGAAATAATAAGTTTGCGAATTCTGGTATTGTCACAGAAATTAATGCCGACAAAGACCTTTATAAATACGAACATTTTGGCCCTTTAAAAGCGCTAGAATACCAAAAAGATTTAGAACGTTTAGCTTTTACTGCAGGAGGCAGACGACAGTCGGCTCCTGCGCAACGACTCACCGATTTTGTGGAAGGTAAATTGTCTTCAAGCTTAAATGAAACGTCGTATCAACCCGGTTTAAAATCGGCACCGTTACATTCCTTACTACCAAAGATAATTGGAGGTTCATTACGCAAAGGCTTTAAAGCATTTGGACAAAAAATGAAAGGTTATTATACCGAGGAAGCTAATATTATTGGTGTAGAATCGCGTACCTCTTCTCCAGTAAATATTCCAAGGAATGAAACTTTAGAACACCCTGAAATTACCAACCTATTTCCTTGCGGTGAAGGTGGTGGTTATGCTGGCGGTATTATTTCTGCGGCTATGGATGGTGAGCGCTGTGCAGAAGCTGCAACGGCTAACTTTTAATTTTTAATCTTAGATGCATTTCATCAATTAAATGAATACATTACCTTAAATGAAATTTGCCTTTTTATTAATTGCGTTATTTTTTTCCCTTAAGAGTTTAGGGCAAGTTCAACCACAAAAACAACGAGCCATTGATTCTGCTTATCAAATTGCAGCAAACCCTAAAAACCCAACTAAAGTTAGACTTAAAGCCTATAGTTTTTGTTGTTGGAAAACCATTTATTTAGATTTTAATCAAGGTTTAAAGCATAGTTCAGAATACTTAGAACTAGCAAAAACGAGTACATATCATAATTTAAGATCACAGGCTCATCATTTCTTAGGGCATTCGTATATGATGCTAGGGGAAATTGACAAGGCTAGTGCAACCTATCAAGAAGGTTTAGAACACGCAATACAACATGAATCTAAACGAGGAATTTCAAAAATTTATGGTGACCTTGGGAATCTAAATAATAGCCTTGGAAATGCTTCACTTGCTTTAGATTATCACTTCAAAAGCTTAGAGTATGCCGATAAACACAATCTTAATGTAGATTACGCAAGAGCTAAAATTAATATTGGAGAAATCTATGAATCTCAGGGGAAGTATAAACTTAGTATAGAAACTTTTGAAGAAGCCTTAGATTTTTGCACCAAACATAAGTACGCAGGGTTTAAATCCTCTATATACGAAAGTCTTGGCGATGTAAATATTACCATTAAGGAATACCAGACTGCTGAAAAAAATTATCTAAAAGCCATAGCATACGCAAAAAGATTAACCAACAATAATAGACTTGTTAATTCACTAAACAAATTAGGAGAATTACATCAAGAACTTAAAAACTTAGAAAAGGCAGAAATTAACTATAAGGAAGCTTTACATATAGCCACAACTAATAAAGCTACTATACTAGAAGCAAAAGTAAGAGCTAATTTAGCCCATAATAATTTACTGCAAAACCAAATTAAAGAAGCTAAAAATAACATTACACTAGCTATCACACAATTTGAAAATCTAAAAATTAAAGAGGATTTAGATAAAGCTTATATTGTTGCCGCAAAAACCTACAAAGTCTTAAATCAAAAAAAAGAAAGTTTTACATACTATCAAAAAGCGTACAATATTGCTAAAACTACAAACCATATTAAGACACTAAAATTGGCAAGTCTGGGCCTTGGCAGAGCTTATGAGAATCAAGGTGATTTATCTAAAGCTATAACTTACTATAAAAAATTTAATAGCTATAGCAACAAAATTAGAAGTGAAGAGGGTATTAGAAACATTATTCGTCTAGAAATTAAAGACGTTTATCAACAAAAATCTATAGCAGATAGCATTAACAAAGTCAATGAAATTAAATTACTTCAGTATGACTATGACCAGAAAGAAGAACGTAATAAATTAAAAATTTACACTGCTATTTCTAGTAGTATAATTCTCCTACTCATCGTTTTATGCATCACATATTTTTACAACCAAAAAAAGAAAATTGCAGCTGTACTTTCTAAAAAAAACAAGACTATAGAAGATGCATTAAACGACAAAGAGATCTTACTAAAAGAAGTGCACCATCGTGTAAAAAACAATATGCAAATAGTCGCCTCTTTATTGTATTTAAAATCTAAAAACACAGAAAACAAGATTGCTAAGGAAGCCTTAATTGATAGTAAAACGAGAATCGATGCTATGCAATTAGCACATCAAAAAATGTATCAAAAAGGGAATTATAAGCAGATTGATATTGAAGAATATTTTAATAACATAATGCAGTTATTACTGTCCCCTATTCAATTAGAAAATGATAATTTTACCGTACAGGGCAACAATCTATGGGCAGATGTAGAGCAGGCGCAAGCTTTAGGGTTTATATTGCATGAATTGATTACAAATAGCATAAAATATGCTTGGCCTAAAACCAAGACAAAAGAAGTAAAAATTAGTATTTTAAAAAAGGATGACACCATAGAATTTGACTACTCTGATAACGGTATCGGTTTACCAAAATCAATAGATATAACAACCACAAAATCTTTCGGCTTAAAGTTAATCTACTCAATAGCCACTAGACAATTACTTGGAAAAACAACTATTTGTAATTCCAATGGTTTTGCGATAAAAATCACTTTTAATGCGAGATAACAAAAAAATAAAAGTTTTAATTGCAGATGACGATGTATTCATCTCAGAGCAATTGAATAGTATTTTAGAAGATTTAGACTATGAAGTTACAGCAATAGCATTTAATGCTGAAAGCGCTATTGCGGCATTACAAACAGAACGCCCTGATATTGCTATACTAGACATAAATATGCATGGTAGAAATCAAGGTTTTGAAATTGCACAATACATCAATGACCACTTAAACATTCCTTTTATATTTCTCACCTCTTTTGCTGATGCCTCTACGGTTAAGGAAGCTTCAAAATTAATTCCTGATGGGTATTTACTAAAACCATTTAACGAAGCTAGTATTTATTCTACTTTGAATATTGTATTAGATAGACACCTTAAAAACAATTCCTATTTTACAATCAAAATTGGTCATGAATTACATAAAGTTAAAACGAATGATTTACTGTATATTGAATCTTCAGATAAGTATATAGAAATTCATACCAGTACAAAAAAGTATTTAAAGAGAGATAGCATTGACACTTTTATTGAAGAAAACAATATTGAAGGCGTATGCCGTGTTCATAGGTCTTACGCTGTAAAAATTGACAATATTGATAGCGTAAAAGGAACACTTATCCAAATTAATAACCAACAGATACCAATATCTAACACCTATAGAAAAGCTTTTAAAAAAAGATATAACTCTCTTTAAGCATAGAATCGCATCGTAAATTTTATTAGATAACCTTAACACGGATTTCTTATCAATATTTAACTTTAATTATTTACGGACAAAACTCGGTACTTCACGACATTTTTTTTTTCGACTTTAAATTATACCCTACTATTGTATAGAAATAACAACCTACTTATAATGAAAAAAAAATCTATCTTAATTGGTATACTAATTGCATCATCGGTAACACTTATTACTGTACAAATTATAATTCTGGTACAACTTAAACCATTAAGTTAGTTTCAGATTAGCCTTGTAATGGCTATAACATTTATTTTACTAATTCTATATGAATTTAAAATAGCAAACTGTAGAATGGAAACCCTATTAAAGCAAAGATATTATAAGCAAAACTCTTGAGCTCTTAAAGAAAGGGCAATTAAAAGCTATCAAAAATATTTAAGCCTTTGTATGCCCAGTTTAAAATTTCTCAACAGACACGCACAACACTCAAAACAAGAATAAAATTAATTAAGGGATTAGTTTTAAGGATGCTTTATAAAAAGCATCCTTATTCTTGTTAATATTCAATTATAAGCACCGTAAAAGCAATAAATTATAGTATTGAATACGGTATATATACAAGCGGTTTAAATAAATTATTATTATTTTCGCGTATCAAATTTAATATCAAATGAACGCATATATATTTCCAGGACAAGGTGCTCAATTCTCAGGAATGGGATTAGACCTTTACGAAAACTCACCTTTAGCACAAGAACTGTTTGAAAAAGCTAATGAGATTTTAGGCTTTAACATTACAGATATTATGTTTGAGGGCTCTAAGGAAGATTTAAAAGAAACTAAGGTTACACAACCTGCTATCTTTTTACATTCTGTAATTTTAGCAAAAACCCTTGGAGATAGTTTTAAACCAGATATGGTAGCAGGACACTCACTTGGTGAATTTTCGGCATTAGTTGCTGCAGGAGCTTTGACTTTTGAAGATGGACTTAAATTAGTCTCTCAACGTGCACAAGCCATGCAAAAAGCATGTGAATTACAACCAAGTACTATGGCTGCGGTTTTAGGTTTAGAAGATAACATTGTTGAAGACATATGTAAAACTACCGATGGCATCGTCGTTGCAGCCAATTATAACTGCCCTGGGCAATTAGTAATTTCTGGTGAAGTTGAGGCGATTAATAAAGCCTGCGAAGCTTTAAAAGATGCTGGTGCAAGACGCGCATTAGTATTACCTGTTGGTGGAGCATTTCACTCACCTCTAATGGAACCTGCTCGTGAAGAATTAGCTGCTGCCATTGAAAACACAACATTTAGCAAACCAAATTGCCCAATATATCAGAACGTTACAGCTTCTGCTATAACAGACGAAAATGAAATCAAAGCCAATTTAATTTTACAATTAACGGCTCCTGTTCGTTGGACGCAATCTGTACAACAAATGGTTGCAGACGGAGCAGTACATTTTACAGAAGTTGGTCCTGGCAAAGTGTTACAAGGTTTAGTAAAGAAAATACATAGAGGCGCTGAAACAACTTCGGCTACTTTTGAAACTAACGCCTAAATACTACTGCTTTGAACAGAACACTATTTATTACGCTGCTAATAACGTTTAATATTGCCATCGATCAGATTTCTAAGGTAATCGTAAGATCGACAATGATTAAAGGTGGAAAAGGTCAAATCAATGTGATTCAAGATTATTTTCAATTAATTTGGGTTGAAAATAAAGGTGCTTTTTTAGGTATGGGAAGTGATATGAATCCAACATTAAGATTAATCTTCTTATTAATTCTACCGACAATTGTATTGGCTTATGTAATGTATTATATTATAAAAACTAAAGAATTAGACCGTTTAAGTCTTATTGCATTCTGCTGTATTGTAGGAGGAGGAATAGCCAATGTATTTGACCGCATAGTATTTGGCCAAGTCACTGACTTCTTTTATATAAATTTAGGAGGTGTATTTAGAACAGGTATCTTTAATGTTGCTGATATGTCTGTTACCACAGGAATGATTCTTTTATTATTAACAGGAATCTTTAGCAAGAAAAAAGATACGGTTGAAGATAATATTGCTTAACGCGCTAATACACAATCTTCACAATCCTTAACTTCACCATAATACGTCTCTCTGTATTTGTGAAGTGTTTTGTATGGAATACTTAAGAATTGTTTTTTAATATAGGTAACCTTAGTCTGTAATGCACCCATTTTTTTCGTGAAGCGACCTTCGCTTTTGGTCTCTCTTTTAATACTTATCAATTTCATGGTCTTCAATTATCATTCATTACAAAAAAACGAAGATTGATGACCAACTCCAAGAAATCGATGTTAAAACAGGGTTAAGAGCTTTTGTTATTATCATATTGAAAATCAGACACTATAAGAATTAACATATTCGCAATGGGATAGTGCATCATTTACATATTCAAGAAACAAAAAATCGACAAAAAAGGCCTATTTTTTGTAAATAACACCGTTTTTCATAACAAAAATGACGTTTTCCATAGTAGAAATGGTTGTTGTTGGGTCGTCATTTACTGCAATAATATCGGCTACAAAACCAGGTTGAATTTGCCCAATTTGGTTGTCCATTTTTAATAACATCGCATTGGTAATTGTGGCACTTTGAATAGTTTCAATTGCTGGCATTCCTGCTTCAACCATGTAACCAAATTCTTTTGCGTTGTCACCATGATAAAAAACCGCTGCATCGGTTCCAAAGGCAATACCGACACCTGATTTATAAGCTCTTCCAAACATATTCTGAATCTTCGGACCTATATTCAATGCTTTAGGCACAATAATTTCAGGGTAATACCCATCAATCTTAGCTTTATCAGATACAAATTTCCCAGCCGTTATCGTTGGTACTAAATACACATCGTGTTTTTTCATAAGTTCCATAGTCTCATCACTCATCATTGTTCCATGCTCTATAGTTTTAACTCCACCTAAAATAGCACGTTGCATTCCTTCATCTCCGTGTGCATGAGCTGCTACATGAAACCCATAATCTTTAGCTGTTTCACAAATCGCCTTTATTTCTTCAATTGTAAATTGTGGGTTCTGACCACTTTTTGCCATGCTTAGCACACCTCCTGTTGCTGTAATTTTAATTAAATCTGCACCATTTTTGTAACGTTGTCTTACAGCTTTTTTGGCATCCTCTACTCCATTTACAACACCTTCCTTTGGCCCAGGATCTCCCATAATTTTCTTACTAGAACCATTTGTTGGATCTGCATGACCACCTGTAGTCGCCAAAGACTTACCAGATGTAAAGATTCTTGGCCCTTCAATCTTCCCAGCGTTTATGGCATTTCTCAATGCTATATTTACCCCAGAACCTCCTAAATCCCTTACAGTTGTAAAGCCACTCATTAAAGTCACTTTAGCATAATTTGTTGAATTAAATGCAACATCTGCATCATTTAAGGTGTATTTATTGAGGTAAGATTTCGGACTCGTTTCTCCTTCAATATGCACGTGCATATCTATTAAACCTGGCATTACGGTTTTAGATTTTAAATCAATTGTAACATCTTCAGGGTTTGTTGGATTAATGTATCCATTTTCTACTGAAATAATTTTATCACCAGAAACCACAATGGTTTTCTCTTTGAGTACTTTCCCAGATTTTGTATCTACTAATTTGCCACAATGTAAATACGTATTTTGTGCCGAAAGTGATACTACACATAGCAACATTAAAATTCCGAGTAAAGTTTTCATCTGTGAGTGTTTGTTTCTATTTAGTTCTAATTTTTTGTTCCCATTTCCATGCTGAAGCCATTGCATCATCAAGGGTTAGTTCTGTTTTCCAACCTAAAACCTTGTTTGCTTTAGATGTTTCGGCATAAGCGGCAATAACATCACCTTCTCTACGATCTACGATTTTATAATTTAACGTTGTTCCGGAAACACGTTCAAAAGATTGAACAGCTTCTAAAACCGTACTTCCTGTTCCTGTTCCGAGATTGAAAAATTCAAAATTTGAGTCATTTTCTACATTTAACAAGCGCTGTAAAGCCACAACATGTGCTTTTGCTAAATCTACAACATGAATATAATCTCTTACACACGTCCCATCAGACGTTGGGTAATCACCTCCAAATACAGATAATTGTTCTCGCATACCAATAGCAGTTTGTGTAATATAAGGCACTAAATTTTGAGGCACACCAATTGGCAATTCACCTATCTCAGCTGAATCATGTGCTCCAATAGGATTAAAATAACGTAATGCAATCGCCTTAACGTCGCCATTAACACGACAAGTATCTCTGATGATTTCTTCACCAATCTGCTTGGTATTTCCATAAGGAGATTCTGCAGGTTTCACAGGTGCATTTTCCGTAATTGGTAACTCATCGGCTTGTCCATAAACAGTACAAGACGAGCTGAAAATAAAATTCTTTTTATTTAAACCTCTCAATTCTTGAAGCAAATAAACCAAACTTGTTATATTATTTTCATAATACATTAAGGGTTCTGCAACACTTTCACCAACGGCTTTATTGGCTGCAAAATGAATAATACCAACAATATCATTATGACGTTTAAAAAAATCTTGAACGTCTGCTTTTACTTTTAAATCTAACTTTTCAAAATGTGGTTTTTTATTGGTAATCGCTGTAATACCGTCTAAAACATCAATGGATGAATTAGATAAATTATCTATAATTACAACCTCATAACCTTCGTTTTGTAATTCTACAACGGTATGTGACCCAATAAAACCTAATCCGCCTGTTACTAAAATCTTCATATTATTTATTGGTATCTATAAAATTTAAAACTGTACTTGTAATAAATTCAATTTGTTCATCATCGAGTTCTGTATGCATTGGTAATGAAATTACAGATTTAACCAATGCATTTGTCACTGTAAAATCTGCTTCATTATAGCGGTCATCCAAATAGGCTTTTTGTCTATGTAATGGAATTGGGTAATACACTCCACATGGAATGTTTTTCGATTGTAAGTGCGTCACTAATGCATCACGATCTACACCTTTTAAATTTAAAGTATATTGATGAAACACATGGCAATCACAAGTATCGCAAATCCCTTCGCAATCCGTTAATCCACTAGGAACTGTAATGTTTGGATGATCTTTAAAGGCTTCATTATATTTTCTTGCTGTATTACGCCTTGTATCATTGTAAGTATCTAAATGCGGCAATTTAGCATCTAATACTGCCGCCTGAATAGAATCTAAGCGTGAATTTACACCGACCACATCGTGATGATAACGTTCATACATGCCATGATTAACGATACCTCTAATGGCATGCGCCAAATCATCGTCATTAGTAAAAATGGCTCCACCATCTCCATAACAACCTAAGTTTTTAGATGGAAAAAATGATGTTGAAGCGACATCACCAATAGCACCAGTCTTGGTTTTACTACCATCTTTATGTGTATAACTTGCTCCAATACCCTGAGCATTATCCTCAATAACATATAAATTATGTGCTTTTGCTAAGGCCATAATCTCATCCATTTCTGCAGCTAAGCCAAATAAATGCACTGGCACAATAGCTTTCGTTTTTGGTGTAATCGCCTTTTTTATGGCTTCGACATCAATATTAAAAGTCACAGGGTCTACATCAACTAAAACTGGAGTTAACTGTAGCAAAGCAATCACCTCAACAGTTGCTGCAAAGGTAAAATCTGCCGTAATAACTTCATCTCCCGGTTGTAATCCTAAACCCATCATTGCTATCTGTAAGGCATCCGTACCATTCGCACATGGTATAACATGTTTAACACCTAAGTAATTTTCGAGATTTTTTTGAAACTCATGCACTTTTGGTCCATTGATAAAAGTGGCACTGTCCATAACGTCTTGAATCGAAGGGTCTACTATATCTTTAATTTTGGCATATTGACTCTGAAGGTCAACCATTTGAATTTTTTTCATTCTGAATATTGCATTTAAGTATGAATATAAAAAAGCTAAAAGCTGTTAGCGAAAATACGAAATTGTAAGCGCTACGGCAACGCAATTAAATGAAAGAAATGTATTTTAGCACAAATTTTTGTTTTTGAAAGGACTCTATTCCATAGGAATTTATATCGCAAGTTTTGTTGTAAAGATTGCAGCTGTATTCAATTCTAAATTGAAGCAAGGAGTTATTGGCAGAAAACAAACCTTTACTAAACTTGAAAATACGATTCAACCTACGGATAAAAGCTTTTGGTTTCATTGTGCGTCCTTAGGTGAATACGAACAAGGCTTACCTGTTTTTGAAGCTTTAAAAGCCAAACATCCTGACTATAAAGTAGTGTTATCCTTCTTTTCGCCTTCTGGTTATGAGGTTAGAAAAAATGCTAAAATAGCTGATGTTGTGGTTTATCTTCCGCTTGATACTACAGCAAATGCTAAACGGTTTTTAGATTTGGTAAAACCAGATTATATACTGTTTGTAAAATATGAAATATGGCCTAATTTTCTAAATGAAATAAAAAAACGCGATTTGAACGCGATTTTGATTTCGGCCGTATTTAGAAACGATCATGCTTTTTTCAAATGGTATGGCAACTATGCCAAATCTGCTTTATTTGGTTTTAAGCATATTTTTACACAAGATGAAAATTCTAAACTATTATTAGAACGTATCGACTATAATTCCGTTTCCGTTTCTGGGGACACACGTTTTGATCGGGTTTCTAATCAACTAAAAACGGACAATTCTGTTTCTTTTATTGAAAGATTTAAAAGCGACAAATTATGTGTAGTTTTTGGCAGTACTTGGCCTGACGACGATAAATTATATATGGATTTTATCAATTCTAATAAGCATACAGATGTAAAGTATGTGATTGCTCCACATAATATAAAAGCGAGTTATGTGACTTCTTTAAAATCACAACTGAAGGTCAACACCATTTGTTATTCGGAATTAAATGAGAACGACAATTTAGCAGATTATAAGGTGTTTATTTTGGATACCATTGGGTATTTAAGCAAAGTGTATAGTTATGCGGATATGGCTTATGTTGGTGGAGGTGCAGGAAGCACTGGCTTGCACAATATATTAGAGCCTGCAGTGTTTGGAATGCCTATTCTTATTGGAAAAAACTATGACAAGTTTCCTGAGGCAAAAACACTTATTGATTTAGGTGGTCTCACCAGCTTGGCAAGTGCAACTGCTTTTGACTCTACGTTAACAGCTTTGATTACTGATAATACTTTGAGGAAACAGCAAGGACAAATTACGAAGTCTTATATCGCTTCTAATACTGGAGCTGTGCTTCAGATTATGAATTATTTCAATTCGTAACGTCTCCATTACAAATCAAATATCTATAGTCCGAAACGTTAAATTGATTCGTGGAGTTTTCACTTTTTTCGTTGGTGGTAATCGATGTAACCAATGGGTTTGTGTCGCTCCTTTCATGATTAACAGACTTCCTCTTTCTAACTGAATAGAAACGTTTTGTTTGGTTGCCTTATGTTTAAATGAAAATTTACGTTCTGCACCAAAACTTAAAGACCCAATAGCTCCATTCTTTTTTAAATCCTTTTCACCATCGCTATGCCAAGCCATGCCTTCGTCGCCACTGTGATATAAATTGAGTAAGCAAGAGTTAAAGGTTTCTCCAGTTTTTTGTTCTACCAATTCTTTGAGCTCCAAAAGTTCTCTAGTCCATGGCAGAGCCGATTTTGTGGTTTTAGAATAGGTGTAACTAAAAGGTTGATCTCCATACCAAGCCACTTTTCGTTTGGTGATAATGAGTTTTCCGAAAATGATGGCTTTATCGTTTTCCCAATGGATATTTTGAAATAATTTTTCGTAATAAACTTGGGCTTTAGCTAAAGACATTATGGAGCCATAATAATTCACTTCACCATCAAAAGGTAAAATATTAGATGCTATTTCTGAATTAAATAAGTCCATATATCACAAAGAGAAATGATACCAATCATTAAAATTTCGAATTCACTAAGCGATACATCAAAACAGCTGTTATTTTTGCTTGCGTCGCGACTGTCTTTAGATCACCAGTTTCGTTTATGGTATGATCGCCCCCTCCACCTGTAAGTCCTAGACCATCAATAGCCATGTCTACATATTCTGATGTAAATGAAATATCCGCAGCACCAGCATTTCTTGGATTTACCGCAGTCACTGAACCGAAACCTAAATCTTCACTTACCGTATTATAATAACCTAATAATTTTACATTACCATCCGTTCTCGTTAAAGGTGGATAAGCACCTGCTGAAAACGTTAATTCTGCTTTTGTTTTAGGATAATTTTCTGAAACAATTTTATGCATAGTTTCCTTAGCTTTTATCAATTGATTTAAGGACACAGCTCTCAAATCGCCACGAACAATGGTTTCTTGAGAAACTACATTAGACTTCCCGAAAGCGTGTCCACCAGTTCCATCTTCATCTGGCTTTAAAGTAGTACCTCCAATAATGAATCCTGGATTAAAGGTTAAATCTTTTTCTTTGGCCAATTGCACGTAAAACGCATTTAAAATTCTTGAGGTTTCATAAATCGCTCCTGCTCCAATCTCTTCCGTAAAAATCTGTGAGGAATGTGCAGGATTTCCAGTGACTTTAAGTTGCCAATCTGAAGAACCTCTTCTAGAAACGACAATGGTTTTTGGGTTATTATCTCCATTTTCAAACCCTAAAGCAATATCGGCGCGTTTTGCTGCATCTACTAAAGCTTTCTTAGATAACTCTATAGGATCTCCACTTTTTTCTTCATCTCCAGTCATTACAATTTCTATGGACATATCATCTAAAAGTCCGGCGTCATGCAAGGCTTGCATGGCTAGAATTATAATTACATCTCCTCCTTTCATATCAGCAACTCCAGGGCCTTTCATAATGGAATCGTTGAGCATAGTGTATTCTTGAAACGGACTATCCAATTCAAAAACCGTGTCTAAGTGACCAATCATTAGAAATTTTGGGCCTTTATTACCTTTTCTAGAGGCTATTAAATGTCCTGCTCTACCATAAGCATCACCATTGGTCAACTCTGTTTTAAAGCCTAATTTATCTAGTTCTATTTGATACAGTTTTCCAACGTCGCGTACACCTTCAAAATTCATAGTACCACTATTCATATTGACTGTTTTTCTAATCAAGTTGACAGCACTTTCTGTGTGGTTATCTACGGCTTTTATTATGTTTTTTTCTTTTCTGTTGTTTTGTGAAAAGCTTAAAAGTGAAAAACATAATAGGGTTATGAAAAGTGAGTTTTTTTTGTTCGCTTTTGAAATCATGTTTGATTGATTTTTAATATTATCTAGTCCATATTTTTGCCATACAATTCAATACAGATTTTAATAACTTAGAATTTAAGATATGACATTCACGTATTATTTGACTTTATTTCTAACTATCAATGGGTCATAATTCCAAAGATATTTAGTAAAAATAGATTAAATATAATCCAAATAGTAAAGTTTAAACGTATATAATATGGATGTACGCCGTTTTTTATCGAAAAAAATTTAATGTTTCGTTAAAATCATTATTTTCGTATATTAACATAAATTAACACTAAAACCAATAAAATGAAAAAAGTTGTATTAAGTTTAGCACTAGTTGCTGTATTAGGATTATCATTTACATCATGTAGAGAAACCGCTGAAAAAACTGGAGACGCAGTAGAAAACGCTACTGACGCTACAGGAGATGCTTTAGAAGATGCTGCTGATGCAGTTGAAGATACTGCCAACGATGCCGTTGATGCTGCTGACGAAGCTATTGACAGTACAAAAGATGCTGCTAGCGACGCTGCAGATTCAGCAGGTGAAGCTATAGATAACGCAAAGGATGCTGCTGGAGATGCAGTTGACAATGCTAAAGATGCTGCTAACGATGCCGTTGAAGGCGCAAAAAAAGCTGGTAACGATGCCGTTGACGAAGCTCAAAAAGCTGGTAACGATGCTATAGATAAAGCTAAAGGATTATAATATCCTAAATATCAAAAAATAAAAAAAGGCTTGATTTAAAAATCAAGCCTTTTTTTATACCTTATTTCTAAAATTTAATTTTTAAACGATTCGCTTTGTTTCAATTCACTAGGAACAACAATAGTCTCTAGCTTTAGAGTCTCATCTTTTATATTATCAATCAATAACCTTGTTGACATCTCACCTATTTTATGCGCTTTTTGATGAATAATTGAGATTTTTGGACTCGATAATACCTGAGTATGCTCATAACCAAAACCTACTACCGATAAATCTTTAGGAATTTCTTTTCCTAATTTTTTAGCCATATTTATTGCTACAATTCCTGTAACATGATCTATAGACAGAATGGCATCGATAGATGTATTCTCTTTTAAGCAGCTATAAATTCTCTTTTCAACATCAAGGTCAACTGCGTTATCTAATTTTAAAATATTAGGTTCTAAATTATAATCCTCCAATGCCTTCGTATAGCCACTTATTCTAAGCTGACCAACACTAAGTTCTTCAATATTACTGACTAAAAGAATGTTTTTTCGTTTCTCTTTTACAATTAAATGTTCGGTAGCCTCGTAAACAGATTGAAAATCATCTACAATGACTTTATTACATTCTATATCATCAACAACTCTATCAAACATTAAAACGGGAAGCTTACTTTTTATGGCAGACTTAATATGATCCGTTTGTTCCTTCACTTGGCTTTCTCTAGCAACTGCAATAATAAAACCATCAACACTTCCATTAGCCAATAGATCTAAGCTTCGCTTTTCTTTGTGCAAGGTTTCGTTAGATAAGCAAACAATAATATCGTAATCATTACTTGTTGCCGTTTTTTCAATGCCATGTAATACTTCCGCAAAAAAGGGATTGGTTACTGTTGGAAGAATAACACCAATAATCTTGGTCTTATTTGTTTTTAGTTGTTGTGCAATCCTATTCGGTTTATAGTTTAACTTAGCGGCCAACTCCTTAACTCTAATCCTTGTATTTTCACTGATTTCATGGCTGTCATTTAACGCTTTTGATACGGTTGAAACAGAAATATTCAAAAGGGCAGCTAATTCTTTGAGTGTTGTCATTTTATATTATTTAATCAAAAGTGAGGAAAACAGTTCCTTTATAACACGTATTTTATCCTCTTTTGTAATACACAACTGTTATAACTTTTTTTTCGTACTAGTTATCTAAAATAAACTATTCAGCTATTATTAGCAATTCACATTTATAGCACTAAATTAAAGCATCATGAACTTAAATCATAAAAAAAGCGTGTTTAAATATTATAAACACGCTTTTATACAAGATTTATTTATTGCTATTAATTAATCTCATTTCTTTATAAGCTTTACACTTTTAGTTCCATTAAGACCCTCAACTCTGGCAAAATATACACCTGATTTTAAAGCAGATGTATTAATTTTTGCTTCAGTTGCATTTGGCTTTAAAGTACTTACTTTATTTCCTAAAATATCAAATACAGTAATTGAAGTTATAGTTGTATTACTTTCAATATTCCAGTCAGCATTAGTTGGGTTAGGGAAAACTTTAAACGCAGCTGCCTCAAACTCACTTGTACTTAATGTACAGTCATCACCAACTTCATAGGTAAAATATTTTGTAACCGAAAGTCCGCCTGCATAAGCAAATTTACAAGCATAGGTAACTTCTTCACCAATGGTTAAATCATCAATCGTCGTTGAAAACGTTTTATCACCAAGATTATCCATTGGATATTCAGTAAAAGGAGTTTGTTGCCATAAATAAGCCACAAGACCTGCTTTATCATCAAGTAGTTGAAATGTAATCTCTACAGACGTACCAGTAGTCTCAAATGAGTAAAGGTAACCTGTTGTAAACTCTCCTTGTCCTGCTTCATCCGAAATACCTGAACATGCTGTATTGTCAGCTGGATCTGGAAGTTCTGGTTCTGGTTCTTCTGAATCTGCAACAGCTCCTGAAATATCATCGAACAAATAGGTTCCAACAACATCTGAAGAAGAACCAATACCTGAATCTACAAATATGACTAATTTACTATAAGAGGATAAACCACTACCAAAATTTAATTCAATATCGTGCCAATCGGTTCCTGTTGTTGTAAACGGTAATTGCACAGGACCACCAGACGATGCTTCTTCAAGTTTAAAAAGGTGTTCATTCACTTCCTCAGGACCAGCAGTCGTTGATCTTACTCTAAATGTTATTGTATTATTAGCTTCATCAGAAAGATCTATAGGGTTTTCTAGCACAACTTGAGCATGATCCCAGTCTGCACCAGAACCAGCAATTTCTAATACATTATTTGTAGCATCATCTGGATCTTCTATTATTGTCGCAACAGCATCTTCAAAAGCATACATAACATCATTAAACTCATCGCTAAAATCTACTGGTAAATTAAATGCTGGAGTCTCTGTTACATGAGGTGGTCCAGCGATGTCATCAATTAAATACGTTCCAGTCTCTGCATTACCAACGCCAAAATCTGTGAATATCACCATCTTACCATAATTTCCAAGACCAGAAGGAAAATCTAATGAAATCTCTTTCCATTGATCGTCTTCTGTTGTGAACACCAATTCGGTATTACTAGTAGTACCTTCTTCAAATTTTAATGCATGTGTGCGCACACCACCATCAGTTGTGTTTCTAAATCTGAATGTAATGGTGTTATTATTGTCATCAGATAAATCCAAGTTATTCTCAAAAAATACTTGAGCATTATCCCATTCGCTACCATTACCAGTAATTGATAATACATCATTAGTTGGATCGTCTGGATCTGTAACGTTTGCAATAATAACTTCAGGAACATCACCTACAATACCGTGTACTGTTGGATTACCATCTTGCGTAAATGTAAATGGCAACTCTTGACTGTACCCAAAGGCGACAATCATAAAAGCAAACAAAAATGTAATTTTTTTCATAATAAATTATATTGGTTAATTATTTAGTTTAATACAATATTACAGGGCTATGCAATGGTTTTTTGTAACCATAATTAGAGAACTCTAATATTGATTGCTTCAAATCTAAAATGAAATATTAATGATTCCCAAATATTTTACAATACAAAAAGCATACATCGTAATAATTTTCTTATATGATTGAAAAGTTGGCAATTTACCCTTGATTTTATGGGCATTTCACTAATTGCTAAATAGATAGAAAAGCTATGAATTATAACCCATTGTATAGGTAATGTAGTGTTGCTTAATATGCATGTTGTGGCTACCGCGAGCACAATGAAGTATCTTGACGTAATAAGTTAAATTAATTAGGCTTTAAATTGAATAAATACTACCATGAAAATATAAATAATCTGAACTTAATTAATATCAAAAAAAGAAGTTAGTGCCACATCGAACCTAGCATTTACAAAGTACCAAAACGCAAAGATATTGTATAATATTGTTGACGATTAACAGAACATTAATTGTTTAAATTTAACCGATAGAAATGTGTCTAATGTGCACGACCAACCAAAATAGGCCAATGAGATGGTTGTTAGAACAAAAAAAGCCATATTGATTAATTCAATATGACTTTTTTAGCGAATAATTATTCTAATCTAAGGGTGTTTTTATTTAATATTTTAACACTTCATTTTTATCCCAAATGCCCCAAAACGATCCAACATCTCCTTCTGCAGCCTTTTTCCAAGATTCATCAAAAGATGAAAAGTAGAACATCTCAATACCTTCTTCTTTAGACCATTGTTGAGAATTAATAAAGTACTTAAGTGCATTTTCTTCAGAAGGAAACGCACCTTCTAAGTTAGTCCCTTTATTTGGCCAACCGGTTTCTGTTATGATTACCTTTTTTCCGTTGCCAGCCTTTAATGCCCTATTATACATATCTTTAATGTATAATAGCGAATAATCCTGATCACAACCTTCCCAAAACGGGTAACAATTTGCTAAAATAATATCGCAAGCTTCTGTAATGTGAGGTCTATCTACAAATTCGTAGTAGGCGTCAACATAGCCAACTGGGATATTTTTAATAGATTTCTTAACATTATAAATGTGTTGTAATAGCTCTTCTTCCGTTAAATCTCCACGATACATCACTTCATTGCCTACTGAGGCAACATCCACATACCCTTGATTAGCTAGCTCTATAAGTCCCGAAACTTCTTTTTCATTTATAGCTTTATTATTTCCTAACCAAGCACCAACTAATGTTTTAAGTCCGTATTCCTTTGCAATTTTTGGAATTAACTCGTTACCTTCTGTACATGAAAAGGAACGAATCCAATTGGTATAAGGTTTTATGATTTCTATACGTCTTCTTACTTGAGATTCGGATAATTGGTCACCAGGCTCTTGGCCATCCATATAAGGACTAAAACAAAGACCATGTACACCTTGAGATAAAATGTTTTTATATATCGTTTTTAGTCCTTCAATATCCTTATCAGCATAATCTAAAGATGCTAATGCCAAAAATTTTTCTCCTCTTAAAGACATAATTAATATTCAGTTATTGGGTTGTATTCGTTTTACGTTGATCTAATTGGGCTCTCGTTTTATTAGCTTTTTCTTCGGTGATGTCGTAATTACGCATTATATACATAGCGACAAGCGTTCCTACCAAAGGAAAAAAGCAAAAGAAAGCATGTAAACCATCTACCGCAGATTGTTGGTCTGTCGTTGCTAAATTTGAATCAAAACCTACTATCCAAATAATAAACCCACTTAAAGCACCAGCAATAGCAAAACCTACTTTTACCATCCACCAATAAATAGCTCCAAAAATTCCTTCTCTACGCATGCCTGTATTGAGTTCATCTACATCTATTATATCCGCGGTCATAGACATCATTATAGTAAATAAGCTTCCAATACCGAAAGAGAAAAATGGAAGCGCTATGATATACAGCCACGGTTTACCAGGAACAAATAAAAACCACAATAATACATAGCCTATGATTGAAATGCCTTGCGCTAACATAAATGCTTTTTTCTTTCCAAATGCTTTAGACATCTTTGCTACTGCAGGTATAACAATAAAAGTTGTTCCTAATGCACCCAAGCAACCAAATAAAGATACCCAAACACCAGAGGCTTCTGCATCACCATTAAATAGTTTGTATACAATTACGAAAAACGTAAGTGCTGCTACCGTATTAAAGGCATTAAAAATTAAAAAGGTAGCTCCACATATTTTTCTAAATTCTTTAATTTTAAAAGCTTCAAGAAAGCTGTCATATATTTTCCGTAAGCTATTTCCAATGTTTGCTCTGTTTAAAGGCTCATAATCTTTATTAAGTGTTGACTCGCTTTTTATAAATAATGCAGGCACCATGGCACAAACTGCACACGGAATGGCAACCCAAACAGATAATTGCCTAACTGCTACATCAGCAGATGGAAACCAATCTTGATCGTACATTATAATCCAAAATAAAGGTGCTATTACCCAAGCCCATTGCCCAATAAATTGAGAAATCGCCATAATATTAGTACGCTCGTGGAAATCGTCACTCATCTCATATCCCATTGCTACGTATGGCACGCTAAACAGCGTAAGTCCTAAATAAAATATCAGCGACCATATAAAGAAATACCAGAAGTTAAATTCCAAAGAATTATCTCTATAAAGTTGCCACATAAAAATGTAGGCAATTCCCATAATGATACCGCCAATTAATACATACTGTCTTCGACGTCCCCATTTAGATTTTGTATTATCTGAAATAAAACCCATAATAGGATCCGTAATTGAATCGAATATTCTTGGCGCAAAGAAAATAACGCCCCACATCCAACCAGGAAAGCCTAAGTCCTCGACCAAAACCACCATAAATATTCCCATTATGGCAGGAAACATTTGATTAGCAAACATTCCTACTCCAAAGGCAACTTTTTGCCCAAATGGAACTTTGTTGGTTAGTGTGGACATAATTATAGTGTTTTAGATGGAATCAATATCGTTTGAATGGCTTGTTGACTAATTTTTACATTAACGGTGTCTTCTCCAAGCGATAGTGTAAAGTCTTTTGGTGTTTTCCCTTCGTTAAACAACACCACTGCAATAGATCCATCTGGATTTGTTGCTGCTGTAACCATAAGGTCCTTTACTCCATTCTCTACACCAATAACCTCTGCTCCTGGTCTTATATACTTACTAAAATGAGCCATAGTGTAATACAATGGTGTAAAGTAAACTTCATCCGCATCTGGATCTACAATTACTGGTGCCGCACACCAATTCTCAAACCAGTTGGGACCACCTTGACGGTCTAAAACCATGTTCCAATCTATCCAACCGTCAACCCAATTGTTTAGACAACCAATGATATCTCTTGCGTAGCGGTTTACAGGTGCATATTTTGGGTGTAAGTGTTTCTTATCATCTTCACGCCAGTCATAACCCCAATCCGTAGCTTCTTTTTTCCAATACCAAGCATCATCTTGCCATGCAGGAACTTCTGAATCTACACATCCTTCTGTTTCTATTAAGTACTTGTCTGGTGCTTTTTCATGTGCATATTGCAACTCTTCTGGAAAATAATCATATGTACTCTCGTACCAATGGATTGCTGTACCCGCAAAATATTTAGAAGAAGCTTCATCTTTAAACATGGCATCTACCCATTCTCCTAAACCTGCTCGGTTTTGATCGTAACCAAGGATATTAACGTCTCCATAACCATCAGCTTCTAATTTTGGTCCTAAATGGTTTTGTACAAATTCCGTTTCTGTTTCTGGTGTAAAGTGCATACTTTCCCAGTTATTTCCATTTCCATGTGGCTCATTAACTGGTGTTAAACCCCAAATATCTATGCCTTCAGCTTTATAAGCCTCTAAGTATTTAGAAAAATAGAGAGCAAATGCATCGTAATATTTTGGTAATAATGTACCACCTACATATTCTTTATTGTCTTTCATCCATGGTGGTGATGTCCAAGGTGATGCTATGATTCCGAAACCATCTTTTGAAATGGCTTGAGCTTCTTTAATCATCGGAATTAAATCATCTCGATCTTCCTCAATACTGAAATTTTTCATTTCCATATCATCTGCAACTGGTGCATACGTATAGTTATTTAAAGAAAAATCACATGAAGCGATATGTGTTCTTGTTAATGAATAACGTGCTCCTTCATCTGCAAAATACGCTTGAAGAATAGTGTCGCGATTCTTTTTACTCAACTTATTTAATAAGTAAGCCGAAGACTCTGTAAACGAACCACCAAAACCTGTTATAGTTTGAAACTTTTGTTCTGGTAATATTTTTATAACTGCTGAAGAATCTACTTTAGAAAACTCCGTAATTCTGGTCAGTTTATTTCCACTTTCTGAAGTTTCGTATACCTCAACATTTAAGTCTTTGCTTTCTTTATTCTCTTTTTTTTCAGAATTACAACTCATTATTGTGAGAGTTAAGAGAACCAATATGCTGTTTCTTGTTGTTTTCATATTCAACTTTATCAATTATTAGTTTGATTTACATTTGTATAGATGTCCTTTACCACATCAAATACTTGTTTTTTGTTTCTATCGATATCAACGATGCCCCAAAATTCTTCATTTGGGCTACCATCAAAAGGTACACCTGTACTGTTTGGTGCTGTTCCTCCAGTATCTTGTACTTCATTGTTTCCTGCTTTCCACCAGCCATCTGTATATTGAAACAAAGTGACTCCAGAACAAATATCCTGACCATTAAATGTTGCTTTCAGAATAATTTCTGTGGCATCTGCCTGTGCTAATTCATTTACACCTTGCTCATAACCATCTTTTGCGATTTGCATATAACTATCAGCTCCTGTTTCGGCTAAATACATTGGTTTTTCGCTAACTTCTTTCCATTCTTTAAAAATGGTTTCTGGTCGTACAAATCTGTATACGTTCATTCCCCAAACATCAATATTTGGACTCATAGACAATGCTAATTCGTTTGGTAAATCGCCATGAGCAGTAGTTACAGGATGTGATGGATCATTTTTGTGAATTAAAGCTGCTGCATCGTTCATAGCAGTGTACCAATTCTTAATATCTCCATCAAACCATTCTGGATGATAATTGTATTCATTACCCAATTCCCACATTAAAATGGCATTGTGATTTTTGTATTTGTTCACATAATCTATAAATGAACCTGAAAGAATATCATTTTTACCACCTTGGTTATAACCAAATCCGATAATTACTTTTAAACCTGCTTCATTAATTTCGTCAAGCACACTTTCTTCTACAATTGGTGCATAAACTCTAATGGTGTTAATGCCAGCTTCAACCATCAACTCTAAATCTTGCGTTAAGGTTCCAAAATCTCTTTTAACCTCACTGCCCTTTGGCACTGGGTGGTAACAGATGCCTTTGATTAAATAAAATTCGTCATTAACCATGAGTTGTCGCCCAGACACTGAAACAACATCGTTAGTTACAATGTCTCTTTCAACAGGTGCAACTTCTTTTTTTGTTTCGTTTTTACATGACATAAAAGCGAATAAAATTACGGTTATGAATAAGCTATTTTTCATTATTAATTCTTTTGATAATCTGTATTTGGTACTAAAACATCCTTCATTAACGCATCTAGATTACCATTATAGGTTTTGGTAATTGGTTTTCCATCTCTGGTTAAACCATCAAATATGTCTTCATCTACCAAATTCCAAAGTGGATATTTTGCTTGGCTTTGTAAATTGATTAACCCGAAGTGATTTTCTGATCCCAAAGCATTATGTCCGTCTTTCCATTGTTCGTCAAAAGCTTCAAAATAGAAACAAGAAATGTTTTCCGTGTTGGTCCACTCGCGCAAATACTTATAGTAGAGTCCTTGTTTATATTCGTCTGTGGCTCTTGAACCCTTTTCACCATAATGACCATTAGATACTGTTGCCCAACCTGTTTCCCCAATATGAATTGGTTTATTGACGCCAATACTTTTCATATAATTTGAAACGCTATCGTATTGACTTTTAGAAAACTCTAAGGCACGTAACATCGCAGCATCTATTTTTTCTTTATCTGATAAATGCATCTCATTTTCTGGGACTTTCCAAAATTCAGAATTGTAATGTGAATTGTGATATGGATACGTATGCATCGAAATATAATCTACGGCATGCGCAATTTTTTCTAAATCTTCTGTATGATAACTTGGATCGCCTCCTCCCCAAGAGGCAAAATCATCTGAGCTTGTAATCCATAAATCTTTAGGTAATTCTCCAGACTTCTTTAAATCTTGAAGGTGGTTTACCCATTTCAAAATGATCCATGGCTCTACAAAATAACTTGTCGCCCATCTGACCATTGCTTCATTTCCTACCGCCAAAATTTTCACAACATCAGGATATTGTTTCGCTAACTCTACAGCTGTATTTACCTCAACAGGATTTCTTTCACTTTCTGCATTATGGTTTGGATCTCCGTTTCCAGTATCGAATGCATTTTCACAATCAATCCAAATACCCAACATCACATACATCTCGAAATCTGTATCTTCTTTTTTTAATTCCGTTATGGCTTTAAGCACATTTTCGGCATGTGCAAAGTGAACATTATACGTTCGCAACACTTTTACTCCCATAGCACTTAGGATTTTCATATCCTCTTTAAGCTCTAGAATTGAAGGTTGCACCTCCCGTTGTTTTTCTCGGTAACCTCCATAAGAAATTGCCAAATATTCCGGGTTTCCTAAAATGTCTTTTGCACTCACAGTTTGTTCTTCTTTTACGGTTGTATCGTTGTCTTCTTCTTTTTTTTCATCCTTACATGAAATGACCAATAGCATTGCAAAAACATATACCGTTAATTTTAAAATTCCTTTCATGTTAACTGTTTTTCTACCTATTTACCGACACTATAATTTGATTGACCTCTCCTGTGCGATTAAAAATGTCGTTACTTGTTGTTGTATCGAGTTTTAAATCTTTAAACTTTAAAACAGAACCATCAGTTTTTACAACTTCTATTTTAGTTTCATTTTCAAGCTTATAAATAATTGGCACTTGGCAATAGGTAAAACAAAGTGAGTTTTCATTCAGTTGAATTGTTTTTTGCTCTTTATTAATACTTGTATAGTGGAATTCTTTTGAGGTCCTTAAAAATTCTTCGTTTCTTAAAAGTCTTGGATTAAAATATAGTTTTCCGTCTTCAACAAAAACTCCTAATTCTCCAAAACGACATAAGACATCTTCTTTTACCTGACCTGTCATTCCTGGTTGTTGTGCACCTTTTCCTCCTGGTGTGTGCGAATAAGGATCTGTTGGAAACGCTCCATATAATTCTGGTGATTTATGAGCACCAATTCCTTCGTTAATCTCGTAATAATGCTCTAATAATCTGCCGATAGTTTCTTCACTTTCGTTAGTGTTTACCGCCAATAAACAGTTTTCTTGAACTGCTAATAATAATTTAGACACCATGTGCCAATAAATTGATCCTAAACCTTCGTAACCATAAAATGTACCTGAACGACCTGTAAATGATTTATGATCGAATAGCTCTTCAAAAATGGCTAACAATAATGGTTTTTCCGCTTCAACTAAATCGTCATATTGTCCTTCTGGCAAGTCTTTTAATGCAGCTTTTAAACTGTCTGCATTATTAAAATTACCGTTAAAATGATATTGACCTGTGGTATCTTTTTCAATAATCTGCGTGTTATTATCGGCAATTAATTGCTTCAATAACTTTGATTTTTCTACAGCTTTAGATGGAATGTTGTTCTTATCTACAAAACGCGCTAATTCTTTATTAGGATATAAAATATAGCTGTATTGATCTGCTCTAAAAAGTGCACTTGCTTTTAAGGCATCTAATAAACTCAACGCTTCTTTTGGCTCTAAATAACCCGAACTTAACACAGCAACTTGACCTTCTAACATTTCTGGCAAATAAGAAACAGACACTTCCTTGTCGTTTTCTACCGTCATTAAGTTATAGGCATGATACAAGTTATCTGCGCGTTTATTTGCTTTAATCGTATGGTCTAAATAGTGTTTTAGCACTTTAAAAAACGCAAGTAAATCGGCTTTTGAAATGGATGCCTTATCACTTGTAAATCCGGCTTCGTATATGTTTAACCTGTAATCACTTCCTGCAGAACCCAAGCCATCTAAAATGGTTTTTCGTTCTGAATCTGAAACTTTACCAGACAGTACACTTTCATTGTCATTTAATGTTGACACCACACCTTCAAAGAAGGTTTTTAATTCTATTGATAGGTTGTATTCTGCATCAGTAGCATTCTCTACGATACCTTCAAAGAAATTGATAAAACGTCTGAGGTAATATAATGTTACCATTGAAACTCCATTACCAACTAAAGCGTTGTTAGCATCGTTCCATTCAGGACGTTGTGTGTTTAACCAAATTCCCCCTTCTGGAATGAAGTTAGACACCTTTGCGAGAACGGTTGCTAATAATTTTTCGATCAAATTAACTTTATGGATGAAGTAATTTTCATCTCTTAATAAAGCGCCATCTGCACCTAATCTTTCTTTTACAAGATTGATTTTATTGTGTAATTCGTGATCAAAATCAATGGTGTCTTTAGGATTTTTTAAAGTGTCTTGATAACTCTTAATCTTGTAAGGCACATTGGCGTAAACAAACACATCTTGGGTAAAACTCTTAGATAATTTATTAGGATAATGGTTCTCAATAAACTCTAAGAACTTTAATAAATAGATAATTTGATGATCTCCCCAATATCCAATGTAAGACCATGGATCATCTTCCTCTATGGCTTCCCAATCGAACCCATCTTTTGTTACGCGGTAAGGATTGTAACCTTCGAAGGTAGTGGCGTTAAAAAACTTATGAATCATACCTTCCATAAAAGCAGGATACGAATGCGCTAATGTTTCCCAGTTTTGGAAAATATCTCTCCAATTACCTTCGTAATCTAAAATTTTAGAACCATCTACTTCACTACGTGTGTTGATAGAAAACTTGTTCCAAGGTCGACTTGGATCTCCATGTCTTCTACTAAATTTAAGTGGTAAATATTCGTAACATAAGCGTTTAAAATTGCTATCATCATCTTGATCTGCAATGTTTTTAATCTCATCTACCGTAAAAAGCTCAGGTAAACTAGTTAAAATAGCTTCTTTACTTTTAGACACTTTTACATTAGCCTTGGCCATGTATTTTAGAAAGTCTTCTTTTTCAATTTTGTAATCATCATCAAAAATTCCACCTCTCATAATGTTGAAAAGCGTATTGGCGAAATGTCTTGTATTTCTTAATTGATCGTTACCTAATTGAATACCGTCGGAAGCTCCTACCAATTCTAAAAGATGTTTTGTACCAGCATCGATATCTTGCTGTACAAGGTCTTCAAGATTCGTATGTCCTTTTATTTTTTCTGAAATATTATTTATCGCACTAATCGTTTGGTTGACGTCCGCCACAAACATCCAGTTGTTTTCTGCGTTTGGCTCTAAGCTTAAATCCTTGCAAATAAAGTAAGCCCCTTTTTCCGCTCTTATATCTTTTTCTTGTGAAATAGCTTTACCATTCCTAAACTCATTTAACTGTAAGGAGGATATTAAATGCGTTGGATTTTCTAATCCTGAAAACCAAACTGTGTTCGCTTTTAAAGCTTCACTCGGTTCTGCTTTATCTACAATAATGGCGCTTAAGGCAAAAATACCAATCCCTGAATCTGTTTCTAATTCGCACTTCTTATAGGCATCGATTAAATTACTCGTGACATTTTGAAATACCGACGTTAAGCCATAAGGCAAAATATTTTGAATACCATCTAAAATGGTTACCTCAACATTTTCGTTTGAATTGTTGATAATATTAGCCTTTCTTACAAACCCGAATTGATCACTTGTATTCCACTCGTATCTAAACGTTAAGTTTAAATCATCATTTATTTCTTCAAAAAGCAATTTATTTCCATAGCTGTTTTTGTAAAGATTTCGTTTTGTTGCATAGACATCTTGGTATCGGTTAGAAAACGGTTCCCATAAAAATGTTTTATCGTCTTTATGAACCTGAACTATGGTTTTACTACCAGTAGTTTCTAAAGATTCTGTGATCTTATCATCGGTATAATAGGGGAACAATGCATTATTAGAGTCCTTTCTTCCTGCAGTTAATGCTCCATTACTTGAAATAAACATCCAGTGATTAGAATTACTAACAAGACTCATAAAAAACGGTCTCATCTTATCACTGTTAGAGATTTTATAATAGTCTTCATTATGAAGCGAAACGAGTTCTCCTTTAACTTCAAATTCATCGTTTGAAGCTCTATTATTTCCTATGTATACGGGTTTTTTTGTCATTGGTAATTATATTCTTTCAATATGAAGCGCTATTAAAAAAATAAGATTATTCTTCTAAGAAACACTTTTCGAAATGTATTTGATGGGATAAAAAAGGCTGAACAGTACAGCTCAACCTTTTATGATATACAATATTAGATTGCTATTAAATTCTATTTAAAATCTCTTAGCTCTTGGCTTATTGATATACTCTTACATAATCAACTTCCATGCTATCTTCTGTGAAATTTGGATCTATTGTTCCTCCTAAAGTTCCTCCCATTGCCACGTTTAGAATAAAGAAGAAGTCACTATGAAATGGTAAATTCGCAGAGTTCTCTATAGTATGAAAAACTTCATTATCTACTAAGAATGTAATTGATTGGGCAGTCCACTCTACCGAATAAAGATGAAACTCTGTGGTTGATGTTGTTAATTGCGTACTTGCAGAATCACCAGCACCTGGAGATACAGCAGGATGATGAACAGTTGATAGAACTGTATTTTTATCCTGTCCTTTTTGCTCCATAATATCAATTTCACCACATGCAGGCCAAGTGTTTGTTTGATAATCAGAGCCAAGCATCCAAATTGCTGGCCAAGTACCAACAGTACTTGGTAATTTTGCTCTAATTTCAGCTCTTCCGTATGTGAAATCGTACAAACCTTCTGACTTTATTCTTGCAGATGTATAGCTATTACCGTTAGCTTTGGCTGTAATTTTTAAGAAACCATCCTCTACAATCACATTTTCTTCATTAGATGTATATGTTTGAGATTCTTGATTTCCCCAACCACCTGCGCCAAGATCGTAAGTCCAGTTTGCAGCATCAGGAGCACCATCTACATCAAACTCATCAGACCAAACTAAATCATTAAAAACAGAATTAAACTCTCCGCCACTAGATTCATCTTCTGAGGTTAATATAAACCACCAGTCAAAATCATTATTAGCATCTGTTGTTTTTAATATTATTTCATTAGGAACTGATCTGTCAAAAATTTCATAACTATGACTGCCTGTGTAATAAGAAATAAACCCTAAACCTCCTAAGTTTATAGTTTCAACTCCACCTGGTGCAATTATTACAAAACTCTCTGTATAATCATTATATGGAACATTTTCAACATCATCACCGTTTGGTGTTCCGCCTTGTCCAATTTCACTCACTAATCCTCCACGTCCAAATATTGTACCTGAAGCATCTTCATTGTTAATATTTGTAATGTGTGTGAATGTACCATCGTTACCAAAGATAAATCGGTCATCGTACATACCAACTCCAACTTTTTCTTGAGGTCCTGCACCATACCACTCAGAAACTACTCCTCCTCCAACTGGACCTAAGCCAAAATGGCCAGGTGTTTCAGATTTTAATCTCCAAACTTTTGTACCGTCTCCAATTAATTTATCCACTAATTCTTGTGGTGGTGTATAGGTTGCTAATACATCTACAGTTATTGATGTTGTTGTAGAAACTCCACCTGTACCATATGCAATAACATTTACAACGTAAGTGTTAACTCCAAGATTTGTAAATAAGGCATCAACTGTTCCTGAAGGCGCACTTGACTCTGTTCCATTATAGATAAACTTATAGCTAATTGCATTGTCTGCAGATGCCGATAGCGTTACAACTCCACTTCCATCTCCATTTGGATTTGAAGCATCTTGTCCTACAACATCGGCAGTTACAACTAGGTTACTAGGTGCAATTACATCTCCGAAAACTGCATCTTCCTCTTCACAGCCTAAAACGACAAATAAAACAGCAAGACAACTTATTAAGGTATACTTTATATTTTTCATAATCTTATTTTTTTTAATTTTTAACTAGCTTATACTGCCAAAACACACCTGTACCTGTCTCAACATTTACGTGCATCGTGTTGTTATTATCTGACAATGTAGCTGTGTAAGTTATAGAACCAGGAACATCTACATCTGGCAGTTCCCCTTGATTAGTTGCTTTTGGTAATCCAATATAAGAACCTTCACCCATAATGGTCAGTGTACCAGAACCTATATCATAAGAGTATGTTGCAGGTATAGATCCGTCATGTGGTGCCACAGGTGCGCCACAAGTATCATCACCACCTTGCCATGGTTCTATCCATGTTTCGGCTCCTAAAACATTTGCAAAAGAACCGTCAGCTCCAAACACATAAGTATCATCAAAGTAACAAGCTCTATCTACTACACAGCCATCATCACAAGAATACCAGCTTGTGTCACCAACATGTGGCCCAACAGCTAATGATCCAGCTTCTGCAGCCATTTGCCAAGTTCCAATAATTGGAGAGTCTTGAACACCATCTTTTACTAACTTAAACTGCCAAAAGACTCCTTCACCAGCTTCTATGTACACATTCATTGTATTGTTATTGTCAGAAAGTGTCGCTGTATACGTAATTGATTCTGGGACAGCTACATTTGGTAACTCTCCTTGATTGTTAGCTTTTGGTAAGCCAATAAAAGCTCCTACACCATTCAGAGTTAAGGCTCCTGATTCTGAATCGAATGTATATGTAGCAGACCCACTTCCGTCATGAGGTGCTACTGGTGCACCACAATTATCTTCACCTCCTTGCCATGGCTCAATCCATGATTCTGACCCTAAAATATTTGTAAATGATCCATCGGCACCAAATACGTAAGCATCATCAAAATAACAGGCTCTTGCTGCCACGCATTCACCTTCACAAGAATACCAGCTTGTATCACCAACAGCAGGTCCTACTGCAAATGAACCATCTTCTGCTGCAACTCTCCACGTTCCAGCAATTGATAATTGTTGGGTAGCTGCTCTATAAAAATAAATATTGTCAATAAATGCTGTGCCCTCACTAGACGGCGTTCCTTCATATTTTAATTGATGAATATCAGTCACATCAAAGCCATCTTGATCCGTAAATTCTGAAATTGGAATAGAAACACTTGTCCATTCGTTTGGTGTTAAATCCACGGTTACAGCGCGTTCACCGTTAGATTCGGTTGCACTGATTAAAAATACATCTACAGATTGTAAAACATCAGCAGTCCATATATCTAAATGAATGTATTCCATTTGAGACACATCTATTGGATCTGCAAACTGATTACCTTGATAACTTAGGTTTGAATACTGTAACATATCGTCACCGTTTAAATTAAACAGTGCCCATCCACTACCACAACAACCACCTTGTCCCCAATCTGGGAAATAGTCAGAACCTTCTACATCATTGTAAGCAGCACTAAATATAGAAATAACATCACTTTCTGCCCTTGCAGGTTGTGCTGGTGCAGAATTTAATGGCTGCAATATTGCTGTTACTTCGAACTCCTCAGTGTAACTTGTCGTTTCAATTGCGGCACCCATGGCGACAACTGTAATGGTATACGTCCCAACGTCTTGATAAGTATATGATACTGTTTCTCCAATATTAGCTGAAATCGGATCTGCTGAATCATCCTCACCAAACGTTACTTCATAAAAAATTGCCGAGTCAGCTGTGGCTGTTACGTTTACTGTTTTAGAAAGTGCCGCATCATTTTCAATAGTAACCTCTAAATTTTCTGGTGCTTGAAAAGAGACATCAATGGTCTGTAAAGCAGTTGCAGAAGCTCCATTTAAACCATACCCAATTATAGAAGCTTCGTAAGTCCCTTCTTCATAGGTATGATTAATTCCGTAACCAGGCTCTATTCCTTCTGAAACTTCTGAACCGTCACCAAAGTTAATTTCAAAACTTGAAACACCTTCACCTAGTGGTGTAATAGTTACCAAGCCTGTATTGTCTTGTGTTACCACCACATTCGCTGAAATGTTTGTAGGAGCTTTAAATTCATCGACAAAACTAGTGCTTGCGTCATCTTCAGTACAGCCATAAAAAACCATTACTAAAAGACATAATCTTAATGTGTGTTTTAATATTTTCATGCTTTTATTTTTTAATATTCAGGGTTTTGATCCCAATTTCCATTAGCAAATTGAATTTCCTCAAGAGGTATAGGGAATAATTCGTGCTTACCTTCCGTAAATCCATCTATTTCAGAACCCCTTCCTGTTCTTACCAAGTCAAAAAAGCGATGTCCTTCACCAACTAACTCAACTCTTCTTTCATGGAAAATAGCTTCAGTCAATGCTGAACCTGTAGAGTTAATCTCATTATCAGTGTTTCCAAAAGCTCTATTTCTTACTCTATTTAAATAAAGTTGTGCTTTTCCATCATTAATACCACCTCTATTAAAAGCTTCGGCAGCCATTAATAATACGTCAGCAAATCTAATAGCTCTATAATTGTTTGGGTTCGTTAAGTTTAAATCACCTGCAGCATCTTCACCTCGTTTTCTAGGCAAATATTTTCTATTAAAATACCCTGTATGTTTATAACCTGTACCATAAGTAGCTCCGGTTAAAGCAGCCCAATTTTCAATATCTAAAATGGCAACATCTTTTCTTAAATCTCCAGCTTCAAATGCATCTACAGCATCTTGCGTTGGTACGTTAAAACTAAAGCCTGATGAAAATAAAGGTCCATTATAATTTCTAATACCACTAAATCCAACAGCAATATTTCCTTCACTACATTGCATACAATCAAAACTAGCACCTTCAATATCTGTATATTGTACTTCAAATACCGATTCTATATTGTTTTCACCTGCATGTTCAAAAATTGAATCGTAATCTTCGACTAAATCATAAGGTCCGTTGCTAATTAAGTTATCTAAAACAGAAGCTGCTTCTGTAAATTTATCTTGATATAAATACGCCTTTCCTAATAAAGCCTGAGCTGATCCTTTTGTTGCTCGTCCTACTTGAGGTGCTGCATAGGATAAATTATCAATTGCAAATTGCAAATCAGATTCAATTAATGCATACACCTCTTCAGGTGAAGATCTTGGGGTAACTTTTTCATCACCCAAAGCGAAACGCTGGTCTACTTTCAAAGGAATACCTCCAAACCACTTTACTAATTCGAAATTATAATAAGCTCTTAAAAATTTTGCTTCTGCTATAATTACCTCTTTTCCCTCAAAATCAGTTCTATCTTGAAATTCTAACAAATAGTTTGCACGATTTACACCTGCAAACATCCAATTCCATATATCTCTAAGGTTGCTATTCACAGGAGTATGGATCATATCATCGATTTGCTGATAACCAATAACATCTGTCGCGTCTCCACCTCCACTTAGAGTATTATCTGAGGCTATTTCACCTAACAACGCATTAACATAAGTGGTTTGTAACAAGTCATACGCTGCAATTAATGCTTTGTAATAATCGTCTTCCGAGTTAAAGTAATTTTCGGAATCGATTGAGTACACTGGATTTCTATCTATAAATTCGTCAGAACAAGATTGAATTGCAAAGACTACCATAACGATAGCTATAAGTTGTGTTATTCTATTTTTTTTCATTTTCTCTTTTTTTAAAAATTAAGGTTTACTCCACATAAATAAGTTCTTGGTATTGGGTAGAAACCATAATCAATACCTCCTCCTATCGGTGCTCCACTACTAGCTCCTGGATCAAAACCTTTATATTTTGTAAATGTGTAAAGGTTGTTAACACCAAAATATATTCTCATTTTACTAAGACCTATTTTTTCAATTGTATTTAGAGGAATTGAGTAACCTATTTGAACATTTTGTATTCTTAAGTAAGATGCATCCTCAACAAAAAAGTCTGAAAACAATCTGTTTGTTGTCGCTGCAGTAGTGACTCTTGGCACTGTATTACTTGTACCTTCACCTGTCCATCTATCTAATACATAATTTAATCTATTAACATCAGTTACTGTTCTTTCGTAGTTTCTTACCATGTCATTTCCTATAGAGGCAAATGCATATGCAGTAAAATCAAAGTCTTTGTAGTTTAATGTTAGGTTAAGTCCCATTGTAACATCTGGAATTGGATCACCCAGATTTGTTCTATCATCTATTGTAATTTCACCATCGTTATTAATATCTACGTATCTAATATCACCTGGTGATGCTTCTGCCCCTAAATCTAATTGTGAAGGATGTGCATTAACCTCATCTTGGTTTTGAAAAATACCATCTGTTTTATAACCATAAAAGTAGCCTATTGGTTGCCCCACTTCCATTCTTGAAATCACAGGCTGACCAACACTAAAATTACCAGCTTCTAAGAAACCTGTACTGTTATTTACTTCAGTTACTTCATTTTGTAATGTAGTAACATTGTAGCTCGCGGAAACTCTAAAATCATCTGAGAAGTTTTCTCTATAATTAATTGCAAATTCAAATCCTCTATTTTCAACTCCACCAGCATTTACTGTCGGTGATCCTCCACCAGGTCCAAATACACCAGTGATACCAGAAACAGGGATGTTAGTAATTAATAAATTATCACGTTTGTTTATAAAGTAATCTGTTGTAATGTCTATTTTATTATTTAATAGCCTAAAATCTAAACCAACATCAAACTTTTTAGCTTCCTCCCATTGTAATTCTGAGTTTGGTAATTGTCCAATTGCTCTACCATTTGTTAATACATCATCAAAAAGGTAAGTCGCTTCTCCACTTAATTGACCTACGTAGCCATTGTTAGGAATTTGATCGTTTCCTAAAATACCGTAACTCGCTCTAAGTTTCATAAAACTAAATATACTTGAGTCGCCAAAGAAATCTTCATCTGAAATTACCCAACCAGCCGTTGCTGATGGAAAATAAGCCACTCTATTATCTGGACCAAATTTAGTTGATGAATCTCTACGTAACATTGCAGAGAATAAGTACTTTCCTTTAAAATCGTATTGCAATCTTGTAAAGAAAGACAAGCGTCTTTCATCATAAGCATAAGAACCTACATCTCTTACTCCATCTCCACCAGTTCCTTGAGCTAATGCAATATCTGCAAAGCTCCATGAGTTATTTGGCACATCATATCCTGTAGCAAATAAACCATTTCCAAATGTTTTAAAGATAGTTGTACCTCCTGTAAAAGTAACATTGTGCTTATCAGAGAATGTGTTTTGATAGGTCGCAAATATATCTAATGAGTAATCATTGTCATTTATGGCATTTTGATCTACTCTACTTCGCCCTACATCAAATACTTTACCTCCGTAGTCTACCATTTTAGCAAATGATTTACTTTCACTGTTAGCGGTATTAAAACCAATTCTACCAGTGACGTTTAAATTATTTAGCATTTGGTATTCTAGAGATGCTGTACCATTTAATTTCTTTAAATCATAATCATTATAAGTGTTCTCTATTTGTGCCAATGGATTAATAATTTCAATTCCTAATCCAGGACTGCTTGGAATTAAAGTAAAATCTCCATTGGTATCATGTGTAGAATACGTTGCCGGAATATTTAAGGCATTAAACAACACCGAACCTAAACCAAAGTCGTTTACAGAATCTCTATCTAAATACGTATATGTAATATTCGTATTAAATTTAAGTTTATCTGAAATGTCTCCGCTAATAGAAGCTCTCGCCGTATTTCTTCTAAAATCAGACTTTTTAGGTCCGACGATACCTTGCTGATACAGGTGAGATCCACTAATAGAATAGGCTATCTTCTCTGAGCCCCCTGAAATACTAAAATCGTGATTCATTAATGGCACCGACTTGTTTAAAACTTCTTCTTGCCAGTCTGTGCCCTGCCCTAATCCAGAAACATTAGGGAAAGGTAATGCTTGACCACCATTTGCATAGCTTTCATTCAATATTAAAGCATACTCAGTAGCATTCAATAATGATAAGTGACGTGTTGCCTCTTGAAAACCTGTATAACTATTGATTGAAACTTGAGTTTTACCACCTTTTTTACCACTCTTTGTTGTAATTAAAACAACACCATTTGCACCAATTGTACCATAGATAGCTGCTTGGGCATCTTTAAGTACTGTTATTGATTCAATGTCGTTAGGATTTACAATACCCAAATCACCTTGATACCCATCAATAATGACTAAAGGACCATTAGTACCGTTAGTAGAAATACCACGAATCCTAATATCTAGTCCTGCACCAGGCGCACCTGATTGTGATGTTACATTCACACCAGATACCGTACCTTGAAGTGCTTGTTCTACTTTAACAGGCTTAAGTTCATCTAATGTTTTTGAATCTACAATAGATACTGCTCCTGTAACATCTCGTTTCTTTTGTGTTCCGTAACCAATAACGACCACCTCATCAAGAGATTCCGTATCTTCTACTAGAACAACATTTAAAGGTTCACTATTAACAATAGTAATCTCTTGCGTTAAAAAACCTAAATAGGAAATAACGACTACAGAATTTAATGGCACGTCTAATAACGTAAACTCGCCATCAAAATTTGTTGAAGCTCCTTTAGATGTGTTTTTAAGGACTACATTAACACCTGGTAACGGTTGCCCTGAAGAAGCTTCAGTAACCGTTCCAGTAACATCTACATTTTGCCCAAATACTGCCATTGTAAACAAGAAAGAAATGAGCGTTAAAAAGTTTATTTTCATAATTAGTTTATTAGATAACGTAATATTAGAAAATAAAAATCTTGATTTACCAAAAACAGGCTATACAAAAAACATACAGTGCAATAAATGCGATTAAAAATTACCAAAACAGCATTGCTTAACCCTTTAAATTACGGAATTCTCGGAATTAACTTTAACTTAACAAATCACTTATAATTAGTTAATAAAGTCCCAAAAACCAGACTTGTATAGGTAATGTATAGTTGAAAATTGTCGCTGTATAGGCGCTATAGTTCAATTATATAATTAGATAAGCTCTGTTCGTGGTCTAAGCCCATTTTTTTACGAAGACGATAACGCTTCACTTCCACACTTTTATGAGAAATATTAAAAAGTGGAGCTATTTCTTTTGAAGACAAGTTTAGTCTTAAATACGCACATAATCTTAAATCATTTGGAGTAATAGAAGGGTGAATTGCCTTAATCTTTTTCATAAAATCTTTATCCACATTATTAAAGGCTTCCTCAAACAGCTCCCAATCATTAGTATCATTTATACTTGAGTTTATGCGTTTTACGACTTTATTAACATCGTTAAGTGATTTACTTTTGGATAGTTCACTCTTAATATTATTAAGTAACTCATTTCGCTTTACCAAATTCATTGTTGCCATTCCAAGCTCTCTACTCTTATTATCTATATTTTGTTGTAAGTTTTTGTTTTTGATCTGAATTAACTGACGCTGGTTTTCTAATTGCTCTAATTTTAATTCTCTTTCCTTATTAGCAATAAGCTTTTGTTGTTGCTTTTTATAATGCTTTCTATTGAAGTAGTACAGAATATAAATAAAAAGTATAGCGAAAATAAAATAAGACACTATAGCTAAAGGTTTAATGTACCATGGTTTTTCTATAGTAAAACTATAAGATAACACATTATTAGACATCATACCATTTGACCTTGCTCTAGCTTCAAAGGTGTAATCACCATGGGTTAAATTTTTAAACACAACTTCTGAACTTAAAGACCAGTTACTCCAATTATCATATAACCCTATTAACCTATACTGGTAGCTCGTTGTGGCGAACTTGCTAAAATTAGTTACACTATATTGAAACTTAATATTATTATTTTTATTAGAAAACAGTTCTGGCTTCACTAAATCTGATGGAAAGAGTTCGTCTGGGTGTTTACCAAATCCAACCCTATTTAAATTGATATCTAATGCTTTAAGCTCTAATTTATTTAGGTCAATGATTAGATAGCCTTCAGTTGTACCAATTAAATAATTGTTGTTAGACAAGTCATGGATATTTTCAAATGCCGTTTTACTTTTACGTACCTCACTAGAAATAGGCACTAAGTTAACTAGTGGCTCGCTAGATAATTTCCCTGGCTCAACATAAATAATAGCATCTTTAGAAAAGCCCCAAAGCTTTTTCCCATTACTATCGCTTAAAAGTTTACCTGAAAAATAATTTTCGCCACTAAGTAATTTACTTAGGACTGTATCCTTTACAAATGTTTCGGATGTACTATCATAACCAAAAACACCTTCTTCATAATTATAGAGTATTCTATTATTATATGTTGCTATGCTCGACTTGTCACCCTTACTAATTGGCAATTTACTATAGTCTATAACCTTACGAAAATCTGCATCAACCTTTATTTTAAAAACACCTTTATGTTCATGATTTACCAGCAATTCATTTGAATTAACAAACTCAAAATATCTTGAAGATGTATTAAAACCTTCAATTTTATTTCTATACCTCCAGGCATCATCTACACGTTCTAAAACATTTAAACCTTTGTAATTACCTTGAACTAAAAGATTAGGAAACCCCTTAACTTCTTTTACTCCCCACGTTCCAATTTCACTGGATATTTTTTTTGCTTGAGTGCCATTAATGATAAATGTTCCTTTATCATGACCACAAAACAATGTACTTTGCACAATTGCCAAGCTCCAAACCTGACCTTTTGTACCTTCAATAAACTTAAACTGATCATTTGTATCAATTAACTTATAGAATAACCCCTGGTTAGTACCTAAATATAAATAGTTATCCGTTTTTGCAGACGCATACACTGTGCCTAAAACACCTTGTTTATCCGTGTAAACTTTATAAGGTGAATTTAAATTAACAACATTAATACCATTATCTAATCCAAGCCAAATATTCCCAAAACTATCATCCATTAAAGACAAAACGGTATTATTACTTAATCCATAGGATTGATTAATTTGCAGTAGTAACTTACCATTTTTATTGACATGTAACATGCCATTAGCAATTGTACCTAAAACAAAACTTTCGTCATTTAATCTAGCACTACTATAAATACTAAACCCTTTTAATAAATTATTTAAATCTTGATTCCACGGATGTATTTCTCCATTCGTTAAATCAAAAAAACCATCTTCTTTAGTTAAAAACAATAATCCAGAATTAGACTTAAAAATATTAACTACCTCTTTACGTTTAATTATTTCTGAAGAAGATACTAATGTTTGTTCACCATTTTCTATCCTATAAATACCTAAATCAGTTTTTTGAAAATAAATAGATCCATTTACATTAAACATTTTATTAATTCGTGAATCAGAATGTATAATATCAAAACTGTCTTCAGCGATATTGTATATATAGATCTTCTCAAAAGACTGAAACAAAACATAACCTTCAATATTAATAATTCCCCAAAAATCTTCTTCTACTTTAATCGAGAGATCTTTATGTTTAACTAAAGAGGAGTATACTAACCTACCTTGCTCGTTTTTGGTCCAAAAACCAAAATCCATGTAACCTCCTGTATAAATCTTATCACCAACAATTCTAACTGATCTTAAAATTCCAGAATTCGGAGCATTATAAAGCGTCCATGACGCCCCATTATATTCTAATAAACCTTTATTATTAGTAACATAAATATAGTTATCTAAAGACTGATCTATTGCCCAATTTTGATCTTCGGCACCATAGTCTTGAGGTGTAAAAATTTGAATAGGAGGAATCTCCTGAGCATCAGTTGCTATAGTAAAAACAACCATTAAAACGTAGAGAATACTTTTAATTAATTTCATTTAAGTTAAAATCTATAGAAGATGAATCGATTTAAAGAATAAACACAAAATTCAATTGTGTTAAGGCTCTAAATATAAGCAAATAAACGATTTTAGCACTATGTGTAGTGGTAATTTATAAATATGTATAGTTAAATTTGATCGGTTACAAAGCTTTAATTTAACGTTATAACAATCCTAAAATACGTATGTTGATGATACATTCTAAAAAAAAAATCCGATATTTAGGAAATTACACATATCACAATAAACAAACAACACTATGGAGGAAGTTGGATTCGACATTTTAAATTTATTCATTGTACTACTCTCGGCTTGGGGTGCTGGTGCGTTAATTAAACGTATTGGATATCCAGCTATTTTAGGAGAATTATTGATAGGTGTCATAATCGGTCCGTCTCTACTCGGTCTAGTAGAATTATCTAGTACGTTACACATTATATCTGAAGCTGGTGTTATCTTACTAATGGCATACATTGGTATGGAAATAAACTTTAAAGACTTAGGTAAAGCTTCATGGGCAGGACTACTTGCTGCGGTTGGAGGTTTTGTGGTTCCATTTGCTTTAGGTTATTTTGTGGTTACGTTTTCTGGTGGTACAACAATGGCAGGACTCTTTGTAGGTATTGCAGTTGGAGTAACGTCTTTAGCTACAAAAAGTCGTATTTTAGTTGATCTCGATTTATTAGACACACGAATTGCCTATGTTTTAATGGCAGGTGCGTTAATTTCGGACACTTTAGCTCTAATTATTTTTGCCGGACTCTCCAGTTTTATTGATGCTGGTGCTGTAAACATGTCTGAGATACTAATTATAGCTGGTAAAATAATATTGTTTTTTGCATTTTCTACAGGTTTCGGGCTTTATGTGCTTCCGAGAATTGGCAAATGGATGGCTAGTCGAAACATAGATAACAGAACCACTTATTTTACATTATTACTTCTCATCGTTTTTGGGCTTTCAGAATTGGCGGAACTCGTAGGACTTCATGGTATTTTAGGAGCCTTTATTGCAGGTGTTTTTATAAAAGATGGTGTTTTTCATGAAAAAATAACTAAAGACATTACGCGTGTTTTTCACGACGTTTCTATAGGATTTATGGCCCCTATATTCTTCGTAACAGCAGGTTTTCACGTCACCTTAGATGTTTTTAAAACAGACTTAATGCTTTTGCTATTAATAGTAGGTGTCGCCTTTGTTGGAAAAATAGTTGGTACAATTTTATTCTATTTACCAAGCGGAAATGGCTGGAGAGAGGGCTTTGCGGTTGGAACAGGAATGAATGGTCGTGGTGCTGTAGAAATTGTTATTGCTGGTATTGGTTTACAAAAAGGTATAATCACTCAAGAAATATTCTCCATACTTGTTTTTATGGCCATTATAACCACACTTTCTGTACCAGTACTATTAACCTGGTCTACAAATTGGTTAAAAAAACGAGGAGAATTGGTAAAACAATTCTCGAGAAAAGGATACCTATTTTTAAGCGCCAATCCATTGGCATTGTTATTAGGAAAACACTTGGCTGACGACAACAAAGTGGTTTTTATAGATGCTAACAAAACCAATTGTGAAAACGCAAAAAGTAAAGGCTTTGATTATGTTCATGGTAATATTTTAGAGGAATCTACGTTGAATGAAGCGGTTGCCAAAGATTTCCGAACATTTATAGCCTTAACGGTCAATAATGAAATTAATATGTTGGCATCACAGCTTATTAATGACACTGTATTTATTCCTGAAAAATTTGTAGCAATATCACCTCACAGTGGCGAAGGAGGCAGTATAAATATCCTAAATTCGATTTCAGCTTCAACTTTGTTCTCTGGAAAGGTCGATATTCAATCGTGGATACAAAAAGTACAGGATTCCAACTATAAGGAAGTTGAAGTTTCTGTCAGTAAAAAAATATCAACACGAGAATGGCTTAAATCTCAGTTCAGTGAAGACAAAGATTTACTACCATTGGTTATTATAGAAAGTACAGGAACAAAACGTCCATTTAGGTACGATGATCATATCGATGCGGACGAAAAGATTATTTATATTGAGTAATTATTTTTTCTAAATGACAAAAGCCTTTATTTTTCGATAAAGGCTTTTGTGTTTTTAGCTGTAATTCGTTTTAACTTTTCATTTAAAGACGCATAAGGAATTGGCTTCGCCAAGCCCCTTTACAACATTTTTAGAAAAGCCAATCCAATAATTTGGAATGTATTTTTTGATTAAAAACAGGACGGAAAGCGAGCTAACCTCCAATTTTTAAACCAAAAAAGCCGAAAACTTTCGTTTTCGGCTTTTCATCTGTACTGAAGACGGGACTTGAACCCGTACGTCCCAAGGGACATTGGATTTTAAGTCCAACGTGTCTACCAATTCCACCACTTCAGCATTTAGTTACGGACAGTAACTAAAATTGGTATATTATATCGAGCGAAAGATGGGATTTGAACCCACGACCTCCACCTTGGCAAGGTGATGCTCTACCCCTGAGCTACTTTCGCAATTTTTATGAACATTTTCGCTGTAAAAGCGGATGCAAATTTAAAATTTTAATCTTAAAAGCAAAGCCTTTTTTGAAAATAAATTAAAAAATTTTAATTAGCGTCCAATTCTAATAAAATACATTCATTTAAGATGTCATAATTATTAGATTTCTAAAGCTTCAAAAGTTAAGCTACTTTGCTCGTTTTGAACAATTAAACAACAAAAAGAACAATCAAACCAATTCACTTTATCTATTAAGAGCAATTAGTCTATAATCTTGTTTCTAACAGAAAAATGGTCTATTTTTTTTTAAGCCTGCTTTTTCTTAACCAACATTCGCTTAATTTCATTGAGTTTCATCAAGGCTTCAACCGGAGTTAATGTATCAATGTCTGTGTGTAAAATTTCATCTTTAATATCTTCTAAAAGCGGATCATCGAGATTAAAAAAGCTTAATTGCAAATCATCTTTCAAGCTTTTTACTTTATCTGTTAACTCTTCGCTAGAATGTGATTTCTCTAATTTTGATAAAATTTTATTCGCACGACGAATGACTTGCTGTGGCATTCCAGCCATTTTAGCCACATGAATACCAAAACTGTGTTCGCTTCCGCCTTCAACTAGTTTTCTTACAAAAAGCACATTGTCCTTTAATTCTTTTACAGCGACGTTAAAGTTTTTAATCCGGTTGAAGGTCTCCGTCATTTCATTCAACTCATGATAATGCGTTGCAAACAATGTTTTTGGTTTTGATGGATGCTCGTGCAAATATTCACTAATGGCCCAAGCGATAGAAATCCCATCATAGGTACTGGTTCCTCTTCCTATTTCATCTAACAACACCAAACTGCGGTCTGAAATATTATTTAGAATTGAAGCTGTTTCATTCATCTCCACCATGAAGGTCGATTCTCCCATCGAAATATTATCACTTGCTCCTACTCTCGTAAAAATCTTATCGACCAAGCCAATTCGTGCTTCTTCAGCCGGCACAAAACTTCCAATTTGTGCTAACAATACTATTAAGGCTGTTTGTCTCAGAATTGCCGATTTACCAGACATATTCGGACCAGTAATCATAATAATTTGTTGCGATTCTCTGTCTAAAAATAAATCGTTAGCAATATAAGGCTCTCCAATTGGCAATTGCTGTTCAATCACAGGGTGACGACCATCTTTGATTTCCAAATCGAAACTATTATCAATCTGAGGATACACGTATTTATTAGATTTTGCCAAACTCGCAAAACCACATAAACAATCTAGTTGACCAATCAGTTGCGCATTTTGTTGTACCGACACAATAAATTGATGCATCCAAGTGACTAATTCCGAAAATAATTGTTGTTCAATTACTAAAATGCGCTCTTCTGCCCCTAGGATTTTAGCTTCGTATTCTTTAAGTTCTTCGGTAATGTAACGTTCTGCATTGACCAAGGTTTGCTTACGTATCCATTCTTCTGGAACTTTATCTTTATGTGAATTCCGAACTTCAATATAATAACCAAAAACGTTATTAGACGCAATTTTTAACGATGTGATGCCTGTACGCTCACTTTCGCGCTTTAGCATGTTGTCTAAATAGGTTTTTCCAGATTGTGATAAACCACGTAGTTCATCCAATTCTTCCGAAAACCCATTGGCAATTGTATGTCCTTTTAAGACATTAACTGGCGCCTCTTCGTTTAAGGTTTCCTTTATTTTTTCACGCAATAAATCACAGCGATGTAAATTATCGCCTAATACTTTTAGAGCGTCATTCTCGCACGATTCAGCGACTGACTTTATAGGCACAATGGCTTCCAAAGAGTTTTTAAGCTGAATCACTTCACGCGGACTCACTTTAGTCGTGGCTATTTTTGAAATGAGACGCTCTATATCTCCAATATGTTTTATTTGCCCTTGAATCTTTTGAAGCACCGATTCATTTTCCAATAGGTATTTTACGACTTCGTGACGTTGTTTTATTTTTTCGGCATGCTTTAAAGGTAGCGCTAACCAACGTTTCAGCGTTCGTCCTCCCATTGCTGAAATGGTTTTATCAATGACATTAATCAACGTTACAGCATTGGCATTGGTGGAATTGTAAAGTTCTAAATTCCGAATCGTGAATTTATCCATCCACACATAATCGTCGGTGGCAATTCTTGAAATTGTTGCAATATGCTCCAACTTATTATGACGCGTTTCCCCTAAATAATGCAATACAACACCAGAAGCAATAATTCCTTCATACAAATCTTCAATTCCGAAGCCTTTTAGCGTTTTGGTATTGAAATGTTTGGTTAAGGTTTCATGCGCATAATCGGCTTGAAATACCCAATCTTCCAAATAAAAGGTATGAAAATCATTTCCGAAGGTTTCCGAAAACACCTTTCGACTTTGTTTTGAAATTAAAACCTCGCTCGGATTAAAATTCTGAAGCAACTTATCAATATACTCTGCATTCCCTTGAGAGGTTAAAAATTCGCCAGTTGAAATATCTAAAAACGATACTCCAATGCGTTGTTTTTCAAAATAAACAGACGCTAAAAAGTTGTTAGATTTTGAATGTAGAATATCATCATTAAAAGCCACTCCTGGTGTTACCAATTCTGTGACACCACGTTTTACAATGGTTTTAGTTTGCTTTGGATCCTCTAACTGGTCGCAAATAGCAACGCGTTCACCTGCCCTTACCAGTTTTGGCAAGTAGGTATTTAAGGAATGATGCGGAAAACCAGCTAACTCCGTTTCGCTATCACTTCCAGCTCCGCGTTTGGTAAGAATGATATCTAAAATTTTAGAGGCCTTTACAGCATCGGTACCAAAAGTTTCGTAAAAATCGCCAACACGAAACAACAATAAGGCATCAGGATATTTAACCTTGATGGCATTATACTGCTTCATTAATGGTGTTACTTTTTTTGCCTTTTTAGCCAATGGAAATCTGGTTTTAAGTTATATTTTTGTCTCAATAATTAGCGAGATTACAAATTTACTTATATTTTGAGGGTTATTGAAGCCGTAGAACTATAAGTTATTTACAGATGTTGATAACGTTACTCGACCTAGCAGGTTTTTAAAACCTAGCAGGTCTTTTTGAAATTGAACTTTAAGTAGAAACTTCACACTAAACAGAACGAATACACTTGAGAACATTTTACGAGTGAAAATTATTTACAAATTAACATTTTAGACCTGCAAGGTTTTAAAAACCTGCAAGGTCTCCTAAGCAATGAACATGCGCAAACTAAAAAACGAAGAATTAGATAGATTAGAAGTTTCAGAATTTAAAAAAGCTGAAAAATCGCCCATTATTATTGTTTTAGACAATATTAGAAGCCTAAATAATATTGGCTCTGTGTTTAGAACGAGTGATGCCTTTTTAATCGAAAAAATATATCTCTGTGGAATTACAGCAACTCCGCCTCATAACGATATTAGAAAAACCGCTTTAGGAAGTACCGAAACCGTTGATTGGGAATATGCTGAAAACACTTTAGATATTGTCAAAAAATTAAAGGCTAAAAACATAACTATTTGTTCCATTGAACAGGCGGAAAGCGCAACCATGCTCAACGACTTTCAACCGCAACCGAATGAAAAATATGCCTTTGTTTTTGGTAATGAAGTTAAAGGTGTGGCTCAAGATGTAGTTGATGCTAGTGATGTGGTTATTGAAATTCCGCAATTTGGGACTAAACATTCATTAAATATTTCGGTGAGTTGTGGTGTTGTGGTTTGGGATGTGTTTTCGAAATTGACGTTAGACGTTAGACGTTAGACGTTAGACCAATGAATGTCATTTCGAGCTTGCCGAGAAATCTCAACTTTAACTTTCACATATTTTTAATGAGATTCCTCGGCAAGCTCGGAATGACAAAAAGAACAAATCTTAATTTGAATTCAATGAAAAAACCTTGGCCAACAAAAGACGCCATGCAACAAGTTTACGACATGCATCTTTGGGGCGGAAAAGACTTTGACTTCTACTCTGGATCTGGCTCTCACAATGCTATGATTGTTGAACCTTATTTAAATAGTGTTATTACTTTTTTAAAATCTCATAATAATTCTCTGACGGTTTGCGATTTGGGTTGTGGAGATTTTAATATAGGTAAACAATTGACCAAATACACTAAAAGGTATATGGCAATTGATATTGTTGAGAACCTGATTGAACGCAACAAAAAAATGTTCAAAGCTGACAATTTAGAGTTCCTTTCTTTAGATATTGTGGAAGATGACTTACCAAAAGCAGATTGTGTGATTTTAAGACAGGTTTTACAACATTTATCTAATATTGAAATTAAAACAATTGTTAGAAAACTAAAGAATTATAAATATGTGATTCTAACGGAACATTTACCTGTTGGGAATTTTAAACCGAATATTGACATTATTTCTGGTCAAGGGATTAGAATTAAAAAAAAGAGTGGTGTTAATGTGTTGGAAACGCCTTTTAATTTAGAAGTTAAAGCTGTAAAAACCTTAAGTGAAATTGTTCCTGAAGATGAAAAAGGGATTATTGTGACTAAGCTTTTGGAAACTATTACACGAAGTTTCACTGAGTAAACACAGAGATCCACAGAGAATGTTTGACAGGAATTTCACTAAATTATACGAATGTAAACAGACTAAAACCTTTACTATATTAGAATAATGAGATTTCTCGGCTTCGCTCGAAATGACAAAACTAATGACTTATAAGTACTGCCTATCGTATACAAACATCTCAGGACTCATTTATCTGACTCAACAACCACAAATAATCTGCACGAGACTTCACAAAATCCCGATCCGAAATATCTATAATCTTAACATTCATGTCTTGCTGGCTTTTTAGAAATTCGAGATAACCTGAATTGATTTTTTCGAGGTAATCGTCTTTTATGTCTTTTTCGTAATTACGACCTCGTTTTTTAATATTTGCCTGAAGTCTTTCTGTATTTTGATAGAGATACACGTATAAATCTGGTTTGGCAATATCTTTATATACTTGGTAAAAAAGCTTTCTGTACAACCTAAACTCGTCTTCTGGCAAGGTTATTTTTGAGAATATTAACGATTTAAACACGTCATAATCACTCACCATAAAATCCTTAAACAAATCCAGTTGCGATAAATCGTCACTAATTTGTTGGTAACGATCCGCTAAAAAAGACATTTCTAAAGTAAAGGCATAACGTTCTGGTTCCTTATAGAATTTTGGTAAAAACGGATTGTCTGCAAAACGCTCTAAAATTAATTTCGTATTAAAATCATTAGAAATCTTATTTGCCAAACTCGTTTTTCCTGCACCAATATTACCTTCTAAAGCGATGTAATTATAATTGTTAAACGTGTAGGCTTTTTTCGGGTTTTTAAGCCAAATATTAACCGGTTCTATTTCCGAATCGTCTTTACATTCTAATAATAAGTCTTCAATGGATGTTTTTAATAGTGGATGCTCAACATCTTTTGCAATATCTACCAACGGTTGTAAAACAAACTTCCTGTTTTGAAGTCGAGGATGCGGAATTATCAATGTTTTCTCTTCAATTACTTCATCTTCAAAAAACAAAATATCTAAATCTATTTCTCTCGATTCATAGCCTTTTGTCGTTTTAGTTTTTCGTCCTAAATCCGACTCAATAGTTTGTAATTCTTTTAAAACCTTTTTTGGCTTCAATTCAGTTTCAACCTTTACACAAGCATTAAAAAAGTCGTCACCTTCAAATCCCAAAGCTGGCGTTTTATAAACTTTAGAAATCTTCTTAACAGCACCAATACGTTCAAAAATAGCATCTACAGCAGATTGCAAATATTGCAATTTGTGCCCTTTGTTACTTCCTAATGCTATGTGAATGGTTTTGGTTGGTTTCATTGAAACTTCAAAAATAACTAAAACAAAATCTATTATGCTAATGATATGCTCGTCTTGTTGATAAATGTTTAAAAAAGATATAAGACCGCTTGGCTGTTAGAACCAAGAATGAAGACTTAAGTCGAACTAGCAGACAAACAGTAATTATCCAAAAATAAAATTGCATCTCAAGCCGTAAAAAATATTAGTACCAAAATATTTTCCACATAGAACAGATTAAAAGACCGTTAAAACTTCTTTCCAGAACCTACAGCTTAACAACAAACAACTCAACATCAGTTAACTTACAACTTTTTTCTTTACGACTTAGTATGTTTGAGAGCATTAAACTTCATACCACTTTCTTCAAACCAACATCTCACAGTCCGCCTCTGTCTTCGGACTTTTTCTTCCGTCTTCCCTCAGAATTATCCCTTATATTTACACAAAACAAACTGCCAACTCCCAAATATGCCATTAAAAGACAAATTACTCGCGCAACGCATTTACCTCATCCTTGGTGGTCTTTTTATAACATCGCTTGTTGTTTCTAACTTAATTTTTCAAAAATTCTTTTATTGGCATCCTTTTGAAGTTGAATTTTTTGGATCTAAACTATTTGAGATTTCGGTTGGTATTTTACCGTATCCAATCACCTTTTTAATTACAGATTTAATCAGTGAGATTTATGGAAAAAAGCGTGCAAACGACATTGTGATTGTGGGCATTTTCGCTTCATTATTTTCACTTCTAATTATCTATACCGCTTCAAGCGTTCCTGCTACAGAATGGTCTTACGTCGATGACACCCTATTTAACAAAGTATTTGGAAACACGGCTCTTGCTGTTTTTGCCAGTATGGTAACGTATTTATTTGCGCAGTTTGTAGATATTCAAATTTATCATTTCTGGAAACGACTAACTAAAGGCAAACATCTATGGTTACGAAATAATTTTTCAACTTGGTTGTCTCAATTTATAGACACCTTTACAATTCTGTTTTTGCTGTGTACCTTCGGCATTATAGATTGGAAAAACTTCGCAGGCCTGCTCGTAAGCGGCTTTACTTTTAAGGTTTTAGTCGCATTATTAGATACACCGTTTTTATACCTTGGCGTGTATCTATTTAGGAAACGCTTCAAGTTAAAACTAAATGAGGAAATAAATTTACTTTAACCACTAAGCAAAACACTAAAATCTTCTTAAACTTAATGATATTAGCAACTTTTATACAGAATTTTGCGTATATATAAAAGACACAGTTTTAAAAACAATAATACACCTTATGAAGAAATTTTTAAAAATTATCGGAATCGTTTTACTCATATTTATTGCGATTCTTATTGCCATTCCTTTTGTTTTAGAATCTAAAGTAGATACTATTGTTCAGAATTATGCAGATGAAAACTTGAATGCCGACTTATCTTTCGATGATATTAGCTTAAGTCTTATCAGTAGTTTTCCTAAAGCCGAAATTAGCGTCGATAATTTAAAAATAACTAATCGTGCTCCTTTTGAAGGCGAAACTTTAGCAACCGCAAAGTCACTGTCTTTTGAAATGGGTGTTATGCAATTATTACAAGGTACCGAAGAACCTCTTGAAGTCAATGAAATAATTGCCAATGAACTGCTTTTAGTCCTAAAAACTAACAAAACAGGTGCTGTTAATTACGATATTGTTAAAGAAAGTGAATCTGAAACCACACCTACAGACACAGAAAATTCTAGTGGTTTTAGCTTTGATATTGATAACTACGAGCTTAACAATAGTGCATTTACTTATATAGATGACACCTCTAACATCACCTTTTATCTTAGCGAAATTAACCATAATGGAACAGGTATTTTCTCTGGTGGAAAATCGGAATTAGATACAAATACAGAAGCAAATATTACGTTTGCAATGGACAGTACAGAATACTTAAGCAACAACAGCATTAAATTAGATGCGCTTATTGACCTCGACTTAGAGCAACAGAAATATACATTTAGAGAGAACACAGGCTACATCAATGCTTTGCCTTTAGAGTTTGAAGGTTTTGTGCAACTTGTTGAAGCAGGACAACAAATTGATATCAGTTTTAAGAATCCAGAAGCGTCATTCAAAGATTTTTTAGCCATTATTCCAAAAACGTATGCTAAAAATGTTGAGAACGTCAATACCACAGGAAACTTTACCGTTAACGGAATTGTTAAAGGATTAGTCTCAGATGACACTATACCAACTTTAGATATTAATCTAAATTCAGATAATGCATCCTTCAAGTTTCCTGACCTTCCAAAAAGTGTTCGAAATATTTCAATTGATGCCTCAGTAAAAAACACTACAGGAAATGTGGATGATACCTTTGTTAACATCAATAAATTGAATTTTCAAGTAGATGAGGATGTTTTTAAGTCTGAAGCTTCAATAAAAAACCTCACCAAAAACATGTTGGTTGCAGCCAAATTAGATGGTGTTTTAAATTTGGCGAATATTACAAAAGCGTATCCTGTTGAGTTAGAAAACGAATTGAGTGGTATTTTAAAAGGAAATATAGATACCTCTTTTGACATGAACGCCATTGAAACCAATGCTTATCAACGCATAAAAAATGTCGGTAGTGTTTCTATTTCCGACTTTATATTTTCGTCTGAAGATATTGTGAATCCTATTCAAATTAACAAAGCCAATTTAACGTTTAAACCAGGAACAGTTAGCTTAAATAGTTTTGATGCGTTAACAGGAACAAGTGATTTTTCAGCAACAGGAAGTATTAATAACTTATTAGGATTTTTATTAAGTGACAAAAAGCTTGAAGGTAATTTTAATTTAAATTCCAATAGGTTTGCGCTTTCAGATTTTATGGTTGAAGATGAAACGGCAACAGAAACATCGAACAAAACAACGTCTGATGCTGAATCACTCAAAATTCCAGATTTTTTAGATTGTACCATCACAGCCCATGCAAATACGGTTGTTTATGATAATTTAAATTTAAAGAATGTAAAAGGACAACTCATTATTAAAGACCAAAATGCGAATCTAAAAAACATGACCACAGATATTTTTAATGGTCAATTGGGAATTAATGGTAATGTGTCTACGAAATCAGACAAACCAGCTTTTGATGTAAAGTTAGGCATGCAAAACTTCGATATTTCACAATCGTTTAATGATTTAGAAATGTTGAAAGCCTTAGCACCAATAGCTAAAATATTGCAAGGAAAACTAAACTCTACCATTGATGTCAGTGGATTTTTAGACGAAAGTTTTTCGCCAGATTTAACAACAATGTCTGGTAGTGCTTTAGCTGAAATTCTAACTAATAAAGTTGATGCGAATAATAGTCCTTTGCTTACAAGTTTAGACAGTAAATTAGATTTTATAGACTTCGATCAATTAGATTTAAAAGATGTTAAGACCAATTTAAGTTTTGATAACGGACAGGTTTCTGTAAAACCATTTACTCTTAATTATAAAGATATTCCTATTGAAGTTTCTGGATCTCACAGTTTTTCAAACACCATGAATTACAGTGCCGTTTTACAAGTACCTGCTAAGTATTTAGGAAGTGAAGTGAATCGTTTAATTGGCAAGATTGATGATAATGAGGTAAATAATCTAACCGTACCTGTAACTGCGAATATTGGTGGCACATTTGCTAGTCCAAATATTAAAACAGATTTAACGAGTGGTGTCACTAACCTAACAAAACAATTAATTGAAATTGAAAAACAAAAATTAATTGGTCAAGGAAAAGATAAAGTTAAAGACCTATTAAGTGGTTTAGCTGGTGAAAATGATAACACTACTAAAACAGACTCTACGGCTACAATGACAAAGGCAGACAGTACAAAACAAGAAAATAAGGATAAGATTAAAGAAGGTGTTGGTAATATTTTAGGAGGACTCTTAGGCGGAAAGAAAAATAACAAAAAGGAGGCAGATTCAACCGATATGTAATCTACGAACTGAAAAAGTAATCATTTTTTGCCAATTAATGTTAATAATTACACATTTATTTGCTTTTCTTAATAATTTGGTTACATTGAAGGTTCACTAAATTTTAAAAAGGATATATGAGGCAGTTAAAAATCACCAAACAGGTAACCAACAGAGAGGATAAATCATTAGATAAATATCTACAGGATATAAGTAAAATTCCGTTGATTACCGCAGATGAGGAAGTGGAATTAGCACAGCTTATCAGAAAAGGTGATCAAGCAGCATTAGATAAACTAACAACAGCCAACTTAAGGTTTGTTGTTTCGGTAGCAAAACAATATCAAAATCAAGGTTTAAAATTACCAGATTTAATTAATGAAGGAAATGCAGGTTTAGTAAAAGCCGCAAAACGTTTTGATGAAACTAGAGGTTTTAAGTTTATTTCTTATGCTGTATGGTGGATTAGACAAGCAATTTTACAAGCCTTGGCGGAACAGTCGCGTATTGTAAGATTACCATTAAATAAGATTGGTACTATTAATAAAATTAATAAAGCATTTTCTCATTTAGAGCAAGTTAATCAACGACCGCCAAACGCAGATGAAATTGCTGGCGAACTAGATATAAGTGTTCGTGAGGTAAAACAATCTATGAAAAACTCTGGTCGTCACCTTTCTATGGATGCTCCATTAAAAGATGGTGAGACTTTTAGTTTGTACGATGTGGTAAGTTCTGGTGAATCACCAAGACCAGATAAAGAGTTAATGAAAGAGTCTTTAAATACAGAAGTAGAGCGTGCACTTGAAACCTTGACTCAAAAGGAAAGTGATGTTATTCGTTTAAATTTCGGAATTGGCGACCAACCACCAATGACACTTGAAGAAATTGGAAGTATCTACGATTTAACACGTGAGCGTGTTAGACAAATTAGAGAAAAAGGGATTAGAAGATTAAGACACGCAAGTAAGAGTAAGATTTTAAAGACGTATTTAGGATAATAAAAAAGACGGTTAGACCGCTACGCTTTTAGATACGAGAATTAAGACTTGGTCAGTTGTTCGTTCAACAGGTGGACTATAAGTTTTAGTCATTAGATTAAATTTTAAAGCTAACAATAGCGCATAAATTCTCTTTTAAAAAACTGCGTTTTGTTCGTTAGCAAGAGTTAAATCTTTGTTCCTAGTTCTAAAAGCGAAGTGGTCTTTTGTCATTTTTCAGACACCAATGAAAAATATTATTCTAAAACCTTGAATTAATTTTTTATTTTCAAATAGTTAGCATATATTTGCCGACCATTTGCAAGAATTAGTTAACAAAAATATTATCGATAATGATTAAAATCGAAATCAAAGAAGGAGAAAATATAGAACGTGCACTTAAGCGTTACAAGCGTAAACACAGAAATGTGCAGATTATGCAAAACTTGAGAGAATCACGTTATTTTACAAAACCTTCTGTAAAAAGAAGAAGAGAAATTCAGAAAGCTGAATATATTCAAGGTTTAAGAGACGCTGAAGATATATAGATACTTTTTATATACCAAAATACTAAAAGAGTAGCACTTGTGCTGCTCTTTTTTTATACCATAAATTCTGATTACTTCAAATTTTCATTTTATCTTGAAGGTTTTAAAACCAAACAGAACATATTAAAAAATAAATTATGCCAATAATTAAATCAGTAAGAGGAAAGCAACCACACATTCCAGAGGATTGTTTTATCGCAGAAAATGCAACTATATTAGGAGATGTTACTATAGGCGAACAATGTAGTATTTGGTTTAATGCTGTAATTAGAGGAGATGTACATTTTATAAAAATGGGCAACAAGGTGAATATTCAAGATGGAGCAGTCATTCATGCAACCTATCTAAAATCACCTACAACCATTGGTAATAACGTTTCTATTGGCCATAATGCTATTGTGCATGGTTGTACCATTAAAGATAATGTACTCGTTGGTATGGGAAGCATTATTATGGACGACTGCGTGATAGAAAGCAATAGTATAATCGCTGCTGGTGCTGTAGTTACGAAAAATACAGTTGTAGAATCTGGTAGTATTTATGCAGGAGTGCCTGCAAAAAAAGTAAAAGATATTAGTAAGGAGTTAATCTCTGGCGAGATTGATAGAATTGCTAATAACTATGTTGAATATTCCAGTTGGTTTAAGGAATAACGACTAAATGGTATCATTTTAAAGTTGAAGTTTCAAGCGTACTATTAAGTCTTCAACATTTGATATTTCATTTAAAACATCAGCATTTAAAACTGTTGAAATTTGCTGTGCCTCGTGTTTTAAAATAGCAGGATAGGTCATGTTTACATTAGGAAATTTTGTTTCAAACTCATCCTTGTGATAAAATTCCATATCAAGATTACTTTCTGCTCTAAACTCCTTCCAACTACGATTTTCTGAAAACGTGTTATGCGTTAATGCGCACAATGAACATTTATAGGTTGAAGGACTCATAAGTTTATGACCTGCATCAAACAAGGCATTTAATTTGCCTGAGTTAGCATTATAAATAAATAGTAATTTCATACTTAGGTTAGTAGGGCATTAAATGAAAACCTTACTAAAAATCTAAATAAGCCACATCAAATTTATAATCTAAAATTGAATTTAGTACTGAAATATCACCGTTTGAAAATAACTGAATACTTGGTTGTTCAGTTGAATCATTTAGAACATCTAGTTGAGACAATACGGTTTGCGTCTGTTTTGCCACTGCTCTACCAGAATCAATAATTTTCACATGATCTGGAAGCATTTTAGTTAGCCTAGGAATGAGGTAAGGATAATGCGTGCAACCTAGAACCAAATAATCTATATCTTGCTTTAACATAGGTTCTAAATAGGTTTCTAAATACATTTGCATGGCTTCAGAATCTAATTGCCCCTTTTCAATTAAAGGCACAATACCTTCACCTACCTGTTCTATAATTTTTATATTCTTAGAATACAAATCTGAAGCCTTATGAAATAGCTCGCTGCTTAACGTTCCTTTAGTTGCTAAAATACCAATAACCTTTGTCTGTGTGTTTAAAGCTGCTGGTTTTATGGCTGGTTCTATACCTATAAATGGAACATTATAATTGGCTCTTAAGTAAGTTATGGCATTTGTCGTTGCTGTATTACAAGCGATAACAATAATTTTACTCCCTTTACTAATAAGATATTCAGTATTCTTAATACTTAACTGAACGATGTCATCTGTAGACTTGTTACCATAAGGTGCATTTTTGCTATCCGCTAAATAGATACAACTTTCATTTGGTAATAGCTCATGAATCTCCTTAAAGATAGAAGTACCTCCAATTCCAGAGTCAAATATGCCAATTGGTCTATTACACATTACTACAAAAATAAAAAGTCGCTTAACAATAAGCGACTTTTTTTATATATTTTGTTAATTTAGAATTATTACAATCCTAATTGCTTTTTAACGTCTGCCATAAGATCCTTACCATCTGCTACAATTAGCATTGCAGAATCTACAACATACTGAATACCTTGAGCTTTAGCTACTGCTTTAATAGCGTTATCTGCTTTTTCAACAATTGGCTTTAAAAGGTTAAATTCTTTTTCTTGTAAATCTTTCTGTGCTTGTTGCTGGTACTCACCTAAACTTTGTTTGATACCTTCTACTTCTGTCATACGATCCATATTAGTCTGCTCAGACTGTGTTTCAGCTTCAGAATTGTATTGCTTTAATTTAACGTCTAATTCTTTTAGTGACGTTTGAATTGTTGCTTGATACGTTTGACTCAGTTTCTCAATTTCAGTTTGAGCTTGCGCATAAGCAGGCATTGCTTTTATTAATTCTTGCTTGTTTATATGGGCAACGTTACTTTGTGCTGTTGTAAAACTTGTAGCACCAATAAAAAGTACTGCTGCAAATAATAAAGTTTTGAAATGTTTACTCATGTCCAATCTATTTAATTTTCTGTTTTCGTGAATCTTTGATTTCATTTGATTTTAATTGTATTACGTGTTATAAATTGTTAATTATTGTCTTCGTTTTTCTTAGCTTTTGCTATAGAATCGTTTCTTCTTACTCGTGCTTCACGCTCTTCACGTGCTTTTTTTCGTTGTTCTATTATTTTTTGTTTTCTTTCCTCTAATGCTTTTTGGCGCGCTTCTCTATCTTTCAATTTTTTAGCGCGTTCGGCTGCTGCAATTTCTGCTGCTGTTTTAGGCGTTTTAGAATTAATTGAATCCTTTTTAACTGTGCCTTCAACTTTTATACTATCTATTTTTTTAACTGTTCCAGCTTTTGCTGTACTGTCTGTTTTGCTTTCAACAACTGTTTCTGCGTCATCAGAAGCAGCTTCTGATCTCGCTTTTCTTTCATCAATTACTTTTTGACGACGTTCTTCTGCGTCCTTCTTCTTAGCTTCTCGTGAAGCCTCTAAAGCCGCTTTTCTCTCTTCTGCAGCTCTCTCACGTTCTGCTCGCTTTTCTGCCAATTCCTTTTCACGATTTGCCTTACGCTCTTCTAATGCTTGTTGACGCGCATCTTTATCTGAATCTACAACTGGCACAACTTCTTCGTCTTCTAATTCCTGACGTTCCTTCTTGCTTTTTGCTTGTGTTCGTTTAGAGGTTCTTGTTATGGTTCTTAACACTTGTTCGCTCATATCATAACGCTCAGCGGAATACAGCATTACAACGTCTGCTGATTTATCAAAAACAAAATCGTACTTTTTAGTTTCTGCAATTTCTTGTACAGCTGCAAAAATTTGATCTTGTATTGGTTCTATTAACTGACGTTTTTGAATCATTAAATCTCCTTCTGGCCCAAAACGCTTTTGCTGATAATCTAAAATTTCAGCTTCTTCAAAAGTGATATCCTCATAACGCTCATCGTATAATTCTTTTGTTAAAAGAACGCTTTCGTTATCTAGCTCTTTCTTTTTTTGTTCGATGGCATTTAGTTTCGTTTCAATTTCAGATTTCCATTGTTGCACTTTCTGATCTAATTGAGCAGATGCTTCTGTATACTCAGGTACATTTTGTAAGATGTACTCCGTATCAATGTAACCAATTCTAACTCCACGTTGTGCACTTACACTACAGGTTGCAAGACCAATTATTGTTAGTAAAAAAAGAACTTTAAATTTCATCATTATTGTTTTCATGTTTTGAGACATTTTTTGTGTAAAACTCAATGTGTTATCATTTTGTGTTACCAATCTTCAAATTTAACGAAATATATCATTAAAAATTTTAACAACATGATGAAATCGTTATTAAGCAATTAGAAAATATCGTGCCAAACTTAAAATTGTTGTCCAATTATGAAGTGCGTCTCCCATTTCTTAGGAGCTGTTCCATCAGGTAAATTATCAAACGCATGACCAAAGTCTATACCAAGTAAACCAAAGGCTGGCATAAAGATTCTAAGTCCAAAACCAGCAGATCTATTAAGCTTAAATGGATCAAAATCCTTAAAGTCATTTACAGATGTACCTGCTTCTAAAAATGAAAGTGCATATATTTTAGCCTGTGCACCTAATGTGATTGGATAGCGTAACTCTAGTGAAAATTTACTATAAATAGAACCACCATCTTGAGACGATAATGATTGGTTAGGATAACCACGCAACTGAACAACTTCCCTTCCGTCTAATGAATAGTTTGCTAAACCATCTCCACCAACAAAGAACCTTTCAAAAGGAATAACGCCTCTATCATTATTATAAGCTCCAAGGAATCCAAATTCCATACTAGGACGTAACACTAGTTTTTTAGTTAGTGATTGGTACCAATCTGCTTTAAATTTAATTTTATAAAACTCTAACCAATTAAAGCGCTGTTGATCAATCTCTGACACTCTAGCATTTGCATCGTTAAAAGCAGCTGTCTCTTGAAGTGTTGGGTTTTGATTAGCTCGATAATCACTTATTATTTCATTTTGATCTTCTCTATCTTCTTTTAGAGCTTTGTAATCTACACCGTTAACTAATGAATATGGGAATGAAAACTTCGCCGATACAGAGAAATTAGATCCTCCTGTTGGGTAAATAGGGTCTACACTAAGGTCACTTCTACTTAAACCTACCGTGTAAGATAAGTTATTTGATGTTCCATCACCAAAGGTAAATAAACCTGTGTTATAATTTTGTAAATCATAATGCTGGTAACTAATGGCCTGCGACAACATAAAGTAGTCATCTGGTTCTGATAATCTAGTAGATACTCCTAAAGTTAAACCTGTAATATTAAAGCTCTTGCTCTTATCTGCTCTTCCTGTTGTATTATCGTATAAAAACTGTCTTGAGTGCGAAATTGAAGACGACAACTGAAATGGTTTTTTACCTCCATACCAAGGTTCGCTAAATGAAAAACTATAAGTTTGGAAAAACTGACTTGCCTGCAGTCTTAAGGCTAAACTTTGGCCATCACCTCTAGGCACTGGTTTGTAAGCATCTTTCTTAAAAATATCTTTAATAGCAAAGTTGTTAAAGGACAAGCCTAAAGTACCAATAAAGCCACCTCCACCATAACCACCTTGCAGCTGTATTTGGCTAGAGCCTTGCTCTACTAAAGAATATTCTACATCTAGAGTTCCATCTACAGGATTAGGGTTTTTAATGTCTGGTACAATTTGTTGTGCATCAAAATAACCTAATTGCCCAAGTTCTCTAATCGTTCTAATAATATCAGCTTTTCTGTATAATTCTCCTGGTCGTGTTCTAAGCTCTCTGTAAATAACGTGGTCATTAGTAACATCATTACCTACTACAGTAACATGATTAAAATAAGCAGGCTTACCTTCAGAGATACGAATTTCCATATCTATAACATTACCTTCTGCACTTACTTCAACTGGATTGATAGTAGAGAACATGTATCCAAAATTTTGATAAGCATTGGTGATGTCGTTTGCATCTGGATTAGTTTCATCCGCAATACGTTCTCGTAATTCTACACCATTATAAGTATCCCCTTCTTTTATACCTAATAAATTAGATAGCTGTCGATCTGAGTAAATAGTGTTTCCTATAAATGAAATCTTTCCAAAGGTGTATTTTTCACCTTCTTCAACCTTAATGTCCAGGCTAATATTTTTTTCATTTAAATATGAAATAGAGTCTGAAATAATTCTCGCATCTCTATAACCATTTTCTTTATAGTAGTCTACAACGCTGACTAAATCCTCTCTAAAATCATCTTCAATATATTTAGAACGTTTTAAGAATCTAATAAACTTCTTTTGCTTCGTGTTTTTCATTGCTTTACGAAGCTTTTTGTCTGACATTATTTCGTTGCCTTCGAAGTTAATGGTCTTAATTTTTACTTTCTCGCCTTTATCTATAAGAATACGCATATCAACACGCTCCTTTTCTACCGAGTCAATGACTTCTGACGTACTAATTCTAACATCTGTATTTAAAAACCCTTTTTTTCTATACTTGCTAGTAAGGTAATTTTTTGTTGTAGCAATTAGATTTTCGGTTACTTTCTGACCAGGTTTTAGTTTATTCTCATCAATAATCTCGTCCTTCTTTCCTTTTTTAACACCTTCAATTGTAAGGTCTTTAAGCTCTGGCAAATCACTAAGATGAATTTCTAAATCTGCAGTATTACCATCAATATTAACAACATAGACATCTATACTACTAAATAGATTAGATTTCCATAATGTTTTTACGGCGTTGGCAATTTTTTCACCTCCTACCTGAATCTCTTCATCTTTTCTAAGCTTAGAATAGGCAATAATAGTTTGTTCACTAAAATTAGTGTTTCCGGTTACCGAAATTTCCTTAATCAAATAGGTTTCTCCGCCCTCTACTTGAGCAAAACTGTTAAATGAAATTGTAAAAAGGAATACAACACTAAAAAATTTAAAATATGATTTCAATAGTGCAGTTTTAGGTAAGTTGTTCGCTTGTTTTTCCAAATCTTCGTTCTCTGTTTTGATAGTTTATGAGCGCCTCATATAGATTTTCCTTTGTGAAATCTGGCCATAAAACATCTGTAAAATATAGTTCTGCGTAGGCTATTTGCCATAGCAAAAAATTACTAATACGTTGCTCTCCGCTTGTGCGAATAAGAAGGTCAACGTCTGGTAAATTTTGCGTGTAAAGATGCTTATTTATAATTGATTCATCAATACTTTCAGTAGAAATTATATTATTTTTAACTTTAACTGATAATTCTTTAATAACATTAACAATTTCTTCACGAGAACCATAGCTCAACGCCAAAGTTAATGTCATATTTGTATTGTCCTTAGTTTTTTCAATTACATCTAAAAGTTCCTTATGTGCATTTTTTGGTAAATCGTTTAAATTTCCAATGGCACACAATTTAATATTATTGTCCTCAAATGTTTTCATTTCCTTCTTTAAGGACTTTACTAAAAGCTTCATTAAGGTTTGAACTTCTAGTTTTGGTCTGTTCCAGTTTTCAGTAGAAAATGCGTAAAGCGTTAGGTTTTTAATTCCTAACTCTGCACTTGCCTCAACGGTTTGCCTAACGGATTTGGTTCCGTTTTCATGGCCAACAACGCGCAATAAGCCTTGTTGTTTTGCCCAACGACCGTTACCATCCATTATAATTGCTAGATGGGCAGGAAGTTTCTTAATATTTATTTGTTCTTTTAAACTCATTTAAAAATTGCAATAGCAAGGTCGTCTACCAAAGGTGTAAGTTAATGTAATTCCTGTAAACATATACCAATCGTTATTATTAGTATTTCCAAAACTTAAAGCTTCTCTGTCTTCAGAATCTGGCATGCTTCCATCCAATTCATCAGAAAACGTATAACGCGCTCCTACTTCTGCTGCTAAGATCATTTGATTAGATATGTTTGTTTTATAGCCTAATACCATAGGAATTCCAAAAGCCCAACTCGATGTATTTTCTGATACACGCTCACCATTTGATAAATAATAATAATTATCGTGATGCGTAAGCGTCATACCTGAGTACAAATACGGTGTTCCTTTGCTTCCTATTGTATGAAGATCGAATTCTATAAATGTAAATTCCATACCTAGTGAAATTTCAAGTATATCGGTATTAAACTCGTAACCACGTTCTAGTCGTCTTGGATCATCAGATTTTGTATCAATGCCTTCTAAATCTGAAAAAATGACTGAAGCTCTAAAAGAGTGCCTTGGACTTCGATTCCATTTAGCAAGCACACCTAATGCCAGCTGATTTGGAGCGATATAATCTGTTGCACCAATATCGCCTATAAAATTACTTCCGCCTGCAAATATACCAATCTCATAAATTTGAGCATCAACATTTTCGGTGACAAAAACGAATAAAAAAAGTAGAAAAAAACACCTCATATACTTTTCAAAGTTTGCAAATATAACAATTCTGATTTGTGCACAATAATTTGACACAAATAGTCTTACAGAAAACAGTTTTTGCAGGTAATTATTGTATCATCGTGCTTTAGTTACGACGATCTTCGCCCCAAAGTAATTTTTTTCGGAGTGTCTCTAGAAATGTTTCATCTAACAATTCTACCATTTTTATTACGAAATTCGCTTTTTTAACGGTTACTGTAGTAGCATTAGAAAGTGTCACAATCCTAGAATCTAATGACATTAAAAATTGGTCTTCCCTTCCGTTAACTCTCAGCGTTACCGTTGTATTATCTGGAAGAATGAGCGGTCGCGCACTTAAATTATGAGGTGAAATTGGTGTAAGCGCAAAATTTTTCGCTTTTGGCGCTATCACTGGTCCTCCACAACTTAACGAGTAGCCTGTTGAACCCGTTGGAGTAGATAAAATAAGCCCATCTGCCCAATACGATGTTAAAAACTCATCGTCTAAATGGGTTTCAATTGTTATCATGCTCGTGGTATTTTTTCTACTAATCGCAATTTCATTTAATGCGAAATGCGTTTCCACAATATCTTGATGCTCTGGATCTGTTGAAACACTCAGTAATGCGCGTTCTGAAATTTTATATTCTCCGTTAAAAATTTCTGTTAATGCCGATTGTATGTCGTCAATTTGTATCGTTGCCAAAAAACCTAAGCGACCAGTATTAACCCCTACCACTGGTATACCTAAATCACCAACATAAGCAATAGCTCTCAATATGGTACCATCACCACCAACACTAATTAATAAATCATAAGTTGTATCTAATGCCTTAAATGTACTCAGCTTAGCATTTTGTTTAATTGCAGCATCTTGAACCTCTAAGAACTCATGTTCTATAAAAACTTGAGCCTCTTTTTGTAGTAGCACATCAATTAGTTTTTCAACTGCTTTTTGAGCTGTTTCTTTAATGTACTTTTGACCGTAGATTGCTACTTTCATGTGTTTAAAATTATGTTATTAGGGTCACACACTTCGGCTTTGCTCTGTACAGACATCCTGTTCACCATTAAATATTCTTTTAAATTATAAATTCTTGAATTGCCGCGTTCCATAAATTACATATTTAAGTATTTATCGAGATATTGCGAACGTTCTTTTAAAGTTTCCATATATGAATCATCTTCATGCCCAGAAACAATATTATAACTATAGCGTCTAAACGATTGAATAACCTCATTAAGACTAGTATTACTAATTTTTAATGTTATTCTTGCCAAATCTCCTTCCATTTTAGACACAAATGCTCCTAAAATTTTAGCATCATTCGATTCTACAATCTGACTAATTTCACTGAAAGAATAATCATTAACACCTTTTTCAACTATTAAAATTCCACCTGGTTCAGCAAAAAAAGGAGTTTCATTAAATAGGTGTATAATATCATTTAGCTCATAATAGCCCAAATATTTGTTATCAGGATCTAAAACAGGCATTATATTAGAATCGTTTTGAGCGAAGGCTTCTAAAACATCTAACCAATTAGTAGTTTGTCTAACAAAAAAACCTTCAATCGCATAATTACAATCACTAATGGTTATAGCTCCATCAAAACAATGTGCATCGGTCTCAGAAATACAACCCATATAAACCCCATCCTTATCAATAGGAATATGAGAATAGGTTAACTGATTAAACAGTAATTTTAAATCACTTATTTTATCCGTTGTTCTAATAGGTTTTATGTCGTTTATTATATAATCTTGAAGCTCCATTAAACTGTATTAATTATATTGCAAATTAATCAAAAATAACCACAATATACGTGGTCTTGTTTGTATTTTTGTAATTCAAATTTTACAGATATGACCAAACTAAGTGTTAATATAAATAAGATTGCTACATTAAGAAATAGTCGTGGAGGCGATGTGCCTAATGTTGTGCAGTTTGCAAAGGATGTTCAGCGTTTTGGTGCGGAAGGAGTCACCATTCATCCAAGGCCAGACGAACGTCATATTCGCTACCAAGATGCGTACGATTTAAAGTCTGAAGTTTATACGGAATACAATATAGAAGGAAATCCTATTCCTAAATTTGTAGATATGGTTTTAAAGATTAAACCTACGCAAGTAACTTTAGTACCAGATGCCGTTGATGCTATTACCTCTAATGCTGGTTGGGATACCATAAAACACAAAGATTTTCTTGTTGAAGTCATCAAAGAATTTAAAGCCAACGACATCAGAACTTCAATCTTTGTAGATCCGGATTTACATCAAATTGAAGGAGCTAAAAATACAGGAACGGATAGAATTGAACTCTACACCGAAGCCTTTGCTCACCAATATAGCCTTGGCAATAAAAACGCTATAAATCCATATACAGAATGTGCTAACTTGGCAAACACCCTACAGTTAGGTATTAACGCAGGGCATGATTTATCTCTAGACAATATTAAATTTTTCAAGGAAAACATAACTGGCTTATTAGAAGTATCAATTGGACATGCTTTAATTGCTGAGAGTTTGTATTTGGGTGTTGAGAATGTCATTGGAAAGTATTTAGAGAAGCTTAAATAAGTTGTAAGAACGAAGTAGGAAGTTAGAAGAATCTTTACGCTGCACACATCAAACTTCAAATTAAAAAACATGAAATTACACTCAAACATCATAGGAGAAGGAAAACCATTTATAATTCTACATGGATTTTTAGGTATGGGTGACAACTGGAAAACCTTAGGCAAACAATTTTCAGAATCTAATTTTGAAGTCCACCTTGTAGATCAACGTAACCATGGACGTAGTTTTCATTCGGAAAACTTTGATTATGAAGCAATGGCCGAAGACCTGAAACACTATTGTAATAACAACAACCTAAGTGATATTGTTTTATTAGGACACTCCATGGGTGGCAAAACAGCCATGCTTTTTGCTACCAAATACCCAGAATTGGTTAGTAAACTTATAGTTGCAGATATTTCTCCACGCTATTATCCTGTTCATCACGATGCTATTTTAGAAGGCTTAAGCAGTTTAGATTTTTCAAAATTAAAAAGCAGAGGTGCTGCAGATAAAGCTTTAGCGAGTTATATACATGAAACAGGTATTCGTATGTTTTTACTCAAAAATTTATATTGGGTAGAAAAAGGACAATTAGGATTAAGAATTAACCTCGAGGTACTAAAAGAGAATGTTTCAGAAGTTGGAGAAGCTCTTCCTGCACATGCTACGTTTAATAAAGCCACGTTATTTTTACGTGGCGACCGTTCAGAATATATCGGAGAAGCAGACGAAGCAATTATTCATCGACATTTTTCAAATTCTGAAATTATAACGATTGCTAATGCTGGTCATTGGTTGCATGCTGAAAACCCCGAGGATTTTTATAATGCTGTGATAAATTTCATATCTTAATCCAGTATTTAAAAAATTAAAATCATGAATCTCATCTTAAGACTTTTACTAAACGCACTAGCCGTTTTTATTTTAGCTCATATTTTAAATGGCGTTGCTGTAGATGGCTATATTGGTGCAATTATTGTTGCCATAGTTCTAGCAATTTTGAATTTGTTAGTAAAACCAATTCTCGTCATTCTAACCATACCAGTCACCATTGTAACATTAGGACTTTTTCTATTGGTCATTAATGCGCTAATTATATTATTAGCCAGTAATCTACTAGATGGATTTAGTGTCTCTGGCTTCTGGACCGCATTACTTTTCAGTGTACTTTTATCTATTTTGCAATCTATACTACAATCATTCTTAAAAGACGGCAAAAAATAGCCTAAAGTCAAACATTTAAAACTGTTGTTGGGTTGCAAAAAATGTTGTATTTTTGCAGCCCAATTTTAGTTTCAAGAAAAATGAACATTACAAGAGAAAACATCGATGCATTAAATGCAGTTGTAAAAGTGGATATCGCTAAAGAAGATTACAGCGATAAAGTAGAGAAAATCTTAACAGATTATCGTAAATCTGCTAACATTCCAGGCTTTAGAAAAGGCCACGTACCAATGGGAATGGTTAAGAAACAATATGGTAAAGCCGTATTGGTAGATGAAGTAAACAAATTACTACAAGATGCTCTTGGTAAGTATTTGACTGAAGAAAAATTAGATGTTTTAGGTAATCCGTTACCAAAAGCACAAGACGATTTAGATTGGGATGCTGAAGCATTTTCTTTTGAATTTGAATTAGGTTTAGCACCAGAATTCGAAGTAGAATTAAAAAATAAGAAAGCAATCACACATTATAATATTGTAGCAGATGACAAAATGATCAATGATCAAGTTGAGCATCTTCAAAAACAATATGGTAAAATTGTTTCTCAAGACGAAGTGACAGAAGCTTCTGAAATCACAGGAACTTTCACTAATGAAGAAAAAGACATCGATAATTCTACGATGATTACTTTAGATAAGTTGAAAGGAAAAGCTAATCCAAAGAAATTTATTGGATCTAAAGTTGGTGATACAATTACATTAAAAACAAAAGGATTGTTTAATGACGATCACGATTTAATGAATGCATTAAAAGTACCACACGATGATGCTCATGGTTTAGACATTGAGGTTACTTTTACTATTACTGAAATTAACGAACGTGAATTAGCTGATTTAGACCAAGAACTTTTTGACAAGTTATTTGGAGAAGGAATTGTAACGTCTGTAACAGAATTGAAAGAAAAAATCAAAGAAGATTCAGAAAAGCAATTTAAACAACAAGGCGATCAGAAATTATTAAACGATGTTACTGAAAACCTAATAGAAAATACAAAATTCGATTTACCAGCAAGTTTCTTACAGAAATGGATGCAAACAGCAGGTGAGGAAGAAATGACAGAAGAGCAAGCTAAAGAAGAATACGAAAAGTCTGAAAAAAGCATGCGTTACCAACTTATTGAAGGTAAATTAATAGAAAAGCACAACCTTCAGGTTCAGTTTGAAGAATTAAAAGCGCATTCTATGGAAATGATTAAAGGTCAGATGGCACAATTTGGTCAAATGAATCCTTCAGACAAAGAATTAGAAGATATTGCAGCTCGTATTTTAGGAAATCAAGATGAAGTAAAGCGTATGTCTGAGCAGTTAATGAGTCAGAAATTATTAAACTTATATAAGACAGAAGCTAACACTAAGACGAAAGACATCACTTATGATGATTTTGTAAAAGAGTTTTATAGTTAAGCAATCTTTAAAAATATTAGTATCTTTAAGGCGTAAAACTTTTTCAGTTTTACGTCTTTTGTTTTTGTAATAATTCTAAATTTAAACAAATTCAAACAGTAAAATATCTGTCACGTTGAATACCATTAAAACGCTTCTGTAATAAGAAGTTAATGTCACAACCTTCAATTTGGCCACAGAAATAAAGACCTTAAAGAAACTCAACAATTAAAAGAATTTAAAATTTATATGGACTACGGAAAAGAATTTGAAAAATTTGCAACAAAAGATCAAGGGATCAATAGCAACTATTACTCTAAGATTATAGAGAGCATGTATCCTTCAAACATGACTCCAAATATTATAGAAGAACGTCAAATGAACATCGCTGTTTTTGATGTATTTTCTCGTTTAATGATGGATCGTATCATATTTTTAGGCACAGGTGTTAATGACCAAGTTGCAAATATTATCCAAGCGCAACTGTTATTTTTACAGAGTACAGATGCCAATAAAGACATTCAAATTTATATTAATTCGCCAGGAGGATCTGTATATGCAGGTTTAGGCATCTACGATACTATGCAATTTGTAAAGCCAGATGTTGCCACAATTTGTACAGGTATTGCTGCATCAATGGCAGCTGTATTGTTATGTGCTGGAGAAAAAGGAAAGCGTTCTGCTTTAAAACACTCTCGTGTAATGATTCACCAAGTAAGTAGTGGAACTCAAGGTCAGTTAAGTGATATGCAGATTGCCTTAAAAGAGACAATTAGAGTAAAAGAAGAATTGTATACTATTATTGCTGAACACTCTGGTAATTCTTTTGAACAAGTAGAAAAAGATTCTGATAGAGATTACTGGATGCGCTCACAAGAAGCTCTAGATTACGGAATGATTGACGAAATCTTAGAACGCAAGAAATCGTAATTACTTACGACTAATAATAAAAACGTAAAATGAGATTTCTGCAGTTGTAGAAATCAAAACTATAGAAAATGGCAAAGGAAGAATTAGAATGTTCATTTTGTGGAAGGAAAAAGCCAGAAACAAGTTTACTAATTGCAGGTTTAGATGCCCATATTTGTGATCGTTGCATTGAGCAAGCACATGGTATTGTAATAGAAGAATCTAAGCAATCTGGAAACTCAGAGTTGAGTGCAGAATTAATGCTAAGAAAGCCCAAAGAAATTAAAGGCTTTTTAGACGAATATATAATAGGACAAGAATACACCAAACGCGTAATGTCTGTTGCGGTTTATAACCATTACAAACGATTATTACAGCCTCCTACTGATGATGATATTGAAATACAAAAAAGTAACATCATTATGGTTGGGCAAACAGGTACTGGTAAAACCTTAATGGCAAAGACCATTGCAAAAATGCTAAATGTACCTTTAGCAATTGTTGATGCCACTGTGCTTACAGAAGCAGGTTATGTTGGTGAAGATGTAGAAAGTATTTTAACGCGCTTATTACAAGCTGCAGATTACAATCTTGAAAAAGGGCAACGTGGTATCGTTTTTATTGATGAAATAGATAAGATTGCACGTAAAAGTGATAATCCATCTATTACCAGAGATGTTTCTGGTGAAGGTGTACAACAAGCCCTATTAAAATTATTAGAAGGAACAGTTGTAAATGTACCACCAAAAGGAGGTCGTAAGCATCCAGATCAAAAGTTTATCGAAGTTAATACCGAAAATATTTTATTTATTGCAGGTGGAGCTTTTGATGGTATTGAACGTGTTATCACCAAGCGAATGAACATGCAAGCTATTGGTTATAGTTCCATGAAAACTGATGTGGTAGATAAGGATAACATCTTACAATATATTATTCCTAAAGATTTAAAGGATTTTGGATTAATCCCTGAAATCATTGGTCGATTACCTGTTTTAACGCACATGGATCCTTTAGATGCAAAAACATTAAGAGCCATATTAACAGAGCCTAAAAATGCCATTATTAAACAATATAAAAAACTGTTTGAAATGGATGACATCACATTCACCATTACTGATGGAGCGTTAGATTATATTGTAGAAAAAGCTATTGAGTACAAACTTGGTGCTCGTGGATTACGATCGCTTTGTGAAGAGATTTTAACCGAAGCGATGTTTGATTTACCGAGTTCTGATGAAACCAAACTAAACGTTACTAAAGCGTATGCTGAAGATCGTTTGAATAAATCGACAATTAAAAAGCTTAAAGCCGTTTCGTAAACACAAAGCTATAAGTCATTAAAAAACCACAATTTCAATATTAGAGATTGTGGTTTTTCGTTTAGTTAGGGATTAGTTAATTAAATATTGCACGCAATACTTATATCGTTAAGAGGGATTTGTATAATGAAATCATTTTTATTTACCGCTAATATATAAGCATAATTTAAAGTAAGACTTACCTGACTGCTTTATTAGATAAAATCTATTGAATTTACGATGTGATGAACACAAGTGTTTTTATTTTCGATAAAGTGTAAGAATTTTCAAGGTTAACTTCAATTCATAAAATTGTAACTTATTAAGAACTGTATTATTGTTGATTAAGGCGTAATAAGGCCTCAAGGTAAGCTCTTGAGTTCGATAAACGAGGTACTTTATGTTGACCACCTAATTTATCATTTTCTTTTAACCAATCATAAAATAAATTAGGTCTTGCCTTATGAATTTTAGGTTTGTTCAAGGTCATATTATTAAGGCGTTTGGCTTCATAATCTGAATTTAGAGATTTTAACGAGTTGTCAAATAATTCTTCAAAATCTAACATATTATCTGGTGGTCTTTTAAACTCTATAACCCATTCATGAGCTCCCTTTTCTTTACCTTCCATAAAAATAGGAGCTGCTGTATAATCTACAATTTCAGCTGATGTATGCGCACACACTTTTCGTAGTGCTTCTTCGGCATTTTCTATAATTAACTCTTCACCAAACGCATTGATATGGTGCTTTGTTCTGCCTGAAACCCTTATTCTATGCGGACTTAAACTTACAAACCTTATAGTATCACCAATTTTGTATCTCCATAAGCCTGCATTGGTAGTTATTATAACCGCATAGTTAGTGTTAAGTTTAACATCGCTTAGCGGAATAACTATTTGTTCTTCGGTGCCATAGGAATTCATGGGGATAAACTCATAGAAAATCCCATAATCTAACATTAATAACAAATCACTTGAGTTATTTTTATCTTGGATGGCAAAAAAGCCTTCAGAAGCATTATATATTTCGTAATATCTAAATTTGTCCGATGGTAAAATAGCTTTGTACTGTTCTACATAGGGACTAAAATTTACTCCACCATGAAAGTAAACTTCTAGATTTGGCCAAATATCAAAAAGGCTGTCCTTTCCTGTTTTTTCTAAAACGTTATTCAATAAAACCAACATCCATGATGGTACACCTGCTAAACTCGTTACGTTCTCTTCTATCGTTTCATCGACCACTGCCTGCATCTTGGTTTCCCAGTCACTCATCAACGACACTCGATTACTAGGTGTACTACTAAACTCTGCCCAAAATGGCATATTATCAATTAAAATAGCACTTAAATCCCCAAAAACAGTCCCGTTTTCTTTATATAATTCTTTGCTTCCACCAAGACGTAAACTCTTACCAGTAAACAATTGTGCATCTTCATTATTATTCAAATACATACACAACAAATCTTTACTTGCTGCATAATGACACTCTTCTAAAGACTCATAACTTACAGGAATAAACTTACTTTTAGCATTTGTGGTTCCACTAGATTTAGCAAACCATTTTATTGGTCGAGGCCAAAAAATATTTTGTTCACCATTTCGCGAACGTTCAATTAAAGGTTGAAATTCTTCATAATTTACAACAGGAACTCGCTCATTAAATTCCCTATAAGTTTTTATTGAGTCGAAGTCGTATTGTCTTCCAATTTCAGTGTCTTTAGCATGCTTTAATAAACTAAACAGTAATTCATTCTGAACTTCGTTAGGGTATTTTAAAAACAATTCAATTTGATGGAATCGCTTTTTTAAAAACCAAGACGCAATGGAATTTACAATAGGAATTGGCATGGATTGGCTATCTTTACGCTATTAATTAATGCTAAAAATACTAAATTTCTTTTATGGTTTACACAGGAGTCCTCACTAAAATGCAAACCGAGTTTTTAGAACCGATTCAATATTATCTTGTATTTGAAAATGATTTTATTCATGTCAATCAATTACTAAATAAACCCGTTGCTATAAAACGTGTTGGCCACCAATGTTTAAGCTGTGGATTAGATCGTCCTATTTACCGTCAAGGATTTTGTAAAACCTGTTTTTTTGATAAGCCTTTTACTGGTGATTGGATAATGCGACCAGAATTAAGCACAGCGCATTTAGACAAAGAAGATAGAGATTTAGCGTATGAAAAAAAGGTGCAACTCCAACCACATATTGTTTATTTAGCTAATTCGAGCAATGTAAAGGTTGGTGTTACTAGAAAAAGTCAAGTGCCAACGCGTTGGATAGATCAAGGTGCTCATGAAGCCATAGAAATCGTTGAAGTGCCAAACCGTTATTTAGCAGGAATTACCGAAGTCGCTTTAAAAGATCATGTAGCTGATAAAACCAATTGGCGAACCATGTTGAAAAACGATATAAAAGATGAGGATTTATTAGAATGGAGACACAATTTAAAAACCTTTATTCCTGAAGAAGCATTACCTTATTTTATTGAAAACAATACGGAAACTCACATTCAATTTCCTGTAGACCAATATCCTGAAAAACCAAAAAGTCTTAACTTAACTAAAACTCCAAACTACTCAGGGAAATTAGTTGGCATAAAAGGTCAGTATTTAATCTTTGAAGACAATACAGTTTTTAATGTGAGAGCTAATGAAGGCTTAGTTGTAGAACTTAGTATTTAAACGTTTTAATTTAAAACAGCATATTATGGGATTAATTTTAATGATCACTTTAATTAGTATAGCGATACTATTTTGGTTTTGGGCAATTTCTGATATTACACGATCTAGGTTTAAGAACCCTTATATGAGTACGGTATGGGTTTTAGTGGTTTTATTCTTTCCTGTTGTAGGTTCAATATGTTATTTACTACTTAGAAATAAGTTGGTAACTAATAAACGTCGGAAATTTCAGCCTAAATTTAACAGAAATAATTAACTACCTTAAAACTATACATTTATAAAACCACAGCGTGGTAAAATAGTAATAATTAGAATCAACAACCTTTTAAGCTCCGTAGATGCGAAACAATTACCGAAGAATGACGACTAAATTGCATATCACTCCTCTGGAGTTTGCATAAACCATAACTACGCTTGTTATTAATATAAAACTCCGCTGGAGTTTAAAAAATATTATATTGAAATCTTTATGTTACTGTTGGTACTCTCCCCAACAGTTTACCACATAATTGGGTGTTTAAAAAGACCAAAGATTTTTTAAGTCTTAAAAACCTGAAAGCTCAGAAACCTTCTCTCTGAAATCTCTTTTTCAAAAGAATCTAGTCACTTAAAATAAGACAACAAATCAGATTTTTTAGAAGCCGAAACCAAAATTTCTTTTCCATTACTTAATATAACACTGCCTCCTTTGCCTTTTACATATTTTACAATTTCATTGACGTTAACTAAATAACTTTTGTGGACTCTGGCAAAATTGGCTTCCTTTAAACTTTCTTCAATATACTTCAACGTCTTACTAACGAGTTTCTTTTTGTTGTTGTTCAGGTAAATTTCAGTATAATTATCATCTGCCTTACAGTACATAATATCTGCCGTTTCTATAACTTCGAAGCCATCTTGCTGTGGAATGGTAATTTTTCCATTCACCGAATTGGTCTTTGCCACTAAAACCTGATCTTGAAGTGCATCTTCTTTAGTTCTAATTTCTGTGACATAATCAACAGCTTTTATCAACTCGTCAATAGAAATTGGTTTCATTAAATAATACGATGCGTGTGCATTTAAAGCATCTATCGCATAATGGTTATAAGCGGTGACAAATATGGTTTCAAAATTAATATCACCAACCTTATCCAGTAAATCAAATGCATTACCATAAGGCATTTCTACATCTAGAAATACCACATCTAAGTCATTATTTCTAATTAAAACCAAAGCTTCTTCAACATTGGAAGCTTCGCCTAAGATTGAAATATTAGGACAATACTTAGTGAGATAATTTCGTAGAATTAACCTGCTGTTTTCTTCGTCTTCTACTATTATGGCATTTAATTTCATCGTTTTTATTTTGAAGCTCGAAGCTTGAAGCACGAAGTTTCTTCCAACTTCAAACTTCGAGCTTCTAACACTATTAATCTTTTTTTAAGGTCACAATCACCTTTGTACCTGCATCTTCTAACTCTTGAAAATCTTCAATCGTTACATCAACTTTGTCCTTATACATTTCATTTAAAATGGCAACACGCTTTTTAATATTGTTCATGCCTTTTGAGTTTTGCTTTTTCTGATGATCTGTTTTCAAGGCTTTAGATCGTGCTCTACCAATACCATCATCTGAAATAATAATGGTTATTTCGTCTTTAGATTTTGGTTGAATGTTGATATTTAAATGCCCTTTTTCCGTTTTGTAACGCAAGCCATGCCAAACCGCATTCTCAATATAAGGCTGTAATAACATTGGTGGAATCTGAAATTCTTCAACATCAATCGTATCATCAACATCTATACTATAATCAAACTTATCTTGAAATCTAAAATGCTCGAGCTTGGTGTATAAATTCAATAATTCAATTTCCTTTTTTAATGGAATAAAATCTTCTTCGCTATTTTCTAAAACGGCACGCATTAGCTGTGAGAAATCCGACAAATACTTATTAGCAGTACGTTCGTCATTAGTCGCAATAAACGTATTAACTGAGTTTAAAGCGTTAAATATAAAATGCGGATTCATTTGACTTCGCAACGATTTTAATGCTAATAAGTTGTTGGCTAATCGTTGTTGCTTTATGTATTTAAACATTAAAAAGCCAGTGATTAACAAAAGAATCAAACCACCAATTAAGGAATAAATAATAAGTTGTTGACTTTTGTTTCGTTCTTGGGTGAGTTCATATGTACTTTTAGACAAAGCTCTATCACTTTCTAAAGATGTTATTCTATTTTGTTGTTCTGCTATATTTCGACTAAAACGTGCTGCTTGAGAGATTTCTTGTATTTTTTTTGCATACAATTCGTCAACCACGTCTTTATATTCGTCATTATAAGCAATTGTTTTTTCAGTATTACCTAATCTGGCATTGACTTCAGAGAGTTTACGAGTGGCATCTAACTTCACGTCTAAATCACCTCTTTCTCCAGCTTCTTCCCTACTTTTTTCTAAGTAAGGAATGGCATTAGTTAAATCATTACTGAGCAAATACGCATTACCAATCTTATAATTTTGTTTTTGTGATGTAATTGGGCTTTCGTTAGAAATAATAGAATCGACCTCAATATCCTTAATCCCTTCAATAGCCAACTTTCTTAAAACAATTTCACTTTCGTACTCTGCATTTTCACTATTAAATTCGGCCACTTTCACCTGTTCTTCAACGGCTCTTTTTTTATTCTCTTGCTTCGCTAAACTCAATGAATTTGTAAAATAATTTTTTGCTTTACTAGTATCTCCTTGCTCACTATATACTTCGGCGATTTTAGAATTTAGATCCGTAACTTTTGGTGCTATTAAATGGTTTTGAGCGACCTGTAAACCGTCTTCGTAAGATGATATAGCATCATCAAAACGATTCATTGTTAAGTACGCATCACCAATGCCTTCATACCACAGTGTTTTTTCGTAATTAGAGAGCGTACTTTCATCGAGTTCTTTATATGTTTCTATACTCGTTTCAACATTTTCATTATTAAGGTAAGCTTTAGCTAATTTCAATTTCGCAGAAGCTGTTTCGGTATTTTGCAGACTAATTTTATAGGCCGAAATTGCTAAATCATGTTGCTTCCAGTATACATAAATATCACCTAACAACTCATGCGCTTTAGCACTTTGTATGGTATTAACATTCACATCTAAAGCATCACCTATAAATTTTATACTTTTTTCAGCGTCTTTTTTAAGATATGCATCGGCAGAATCTATCATTTGATTAAAGCGTTTTACATCGCCTTGAGATCGACTTTTATACCGTGATTCAACAGCATTAACCACTTCAATACTAATGCGCTCATTAGATTTTACCGTGTAATAAATAGTTTCAAAATCGGGATGTTTTATAATTAACTCATCACCAATTTTGGCTTGAATATTAAACGATCCATCAAAACTGGTTGTAACATACTTACCTCCATTTACTAAAATCTCAACATTTTTATAAGGTTTGTGTGTGCCTTTTTCAGATACAGAACCTCTAATGGTAAATGACTGCTTTTCATCTGCACTTTTTATCGCTCTATTTTGCCCAAAGGATAAAAAACCTATGAGACAAAATAATAGTAGTATATAATATGTTTTAGAAATTCTCACTTCACTTTTAATTAGTTGGACTAAACTACATACTTTATTTGGTATCAAAAAATGCGGTATTCAAAATTCGAAACCGTTTTACACCTAAAAAGTCGCTTCTACTAAAATTATATACGATGTCACTCACCGAAAGTATCAGTTTGCTCATTGTGGTTTTTATTCGTTGTTTTTTCATCTGAATTTTACATCATAAATCAAAAAACATGAAAACAGAATTCAAAACCTTAATTTTTGCAATAAGCCTAGCGTCGCTTACAGCTTGTAATGCAAATTCAAAAAACAGAACTCAAGATTTAGCCATCTCTGAAACAGTGATTAAAACAACTTTAAAAGTTAAAAAACCTGAAATTAAAGTCGCATTACTACTAGATACTAGTAATAGTATGGATGGTTTAATTGACCAAGCCAAAGCACAACTTTGGAAAATTGTAAATGAATTATCCTATGCAAAATGTGAAGACCAAAGTCCAAATTTAAAAATTGCACTTTACGAATACGGAAATGATAACCTTAATGCAGATGAAGGCTACTTAAGACAAGTCATTGCTTTTAGTGATGATTTGGACGAAATTTCAAAGTCACTGTTCTCACTAACGACAAATGGTGGAAATGAATACTGTGGAAAAGTAATTAATACGGCTTTACATCAATTAGAATGGGGAAACCATAAAGAAGATTTAAAATTAATTTTCATTGCCGGAAATGAACCTTATACGCAAGGAAACGTGAGTTATAAAGATGCCTCAACATTAGCACATCAAAATGATGTTACCGTAAACACTATCTTTTGTGGCGATTATAATCAAGGTATTGCAACCAAATGGAAAGATGGTGCCGATTTAACACATGGCAACTATATGGCTATTAACCACAACCAAGCAACAGTCCATGTAGCGTCGCCTTACGATGATAAAATTTTAGAACTCAATGAGAAGTTAAACAAAACGTATGTGGCTTATGGAAGTGCTGGAAGCGCTAAAATGGAAATGCAAGCAGAACAAGACTCTAACGCTAGAAGTTACAATAAAGCCAATGCTGTAAGTAGAACGGTTAGTAAAAGTTCGCGTTTATATAAAAATAGTTCTTGGGATTTGGTAGATGCCGAAAAAGAAGACGGATTCTCTTATGATGATTTAAAAGAAAGTGAATTGCCTGAAGAATTAAAAGGAAAGTCTAAATCTGAAATTAAAACTTATGTTGAAGAAAAAGCGAAGATGCGTAAAAAGCTTCAAGATGACATAGCTGCCTTAAATTTAAACCGACGAAATTATATTGCTAAGCAGTCTAAAGATTCAAATAACGGCTTAGAAAGTGCTATGATAAAAGCTTTAAAGTCTCAAGCTGAACAGAAAAACTATAAATGGGAATAATTCAATTAAATTCCAAAATAAGAAATTTCAAATTCCCAAAAAGGATAAAGCTATTGTGTTAGTTTGAGCACAGTTTCAAACTTTAATAATGAAATTGTTTCGACTTCAATATTACTAAATTACAGCTCGATATTTATTAAAAAAAACGAGGCTCAATTTTCATTGAGCCTCGTTTTTGATATTATTTATTTCTAGTTTACTGCAGGACAGTTACACTCATATTTTTCTCGTCTACAGTTAAAATTGAAACCAAGTGTTAATTGGTGAAAACCTCCTGTGTTAAAATTCACAGTATTTGCTTGATACGAATAAGTATATGCAAACACAAAATTATTATAATCTACACCTAAAAATGGAGTAATGTATTGTAACTTTTGACTACTTACACCTGATCCATCTTGAAACTCTGCTCCATCTAAGCTACGTCTGTAAGATAACCCACCCCAAACTTTACCAAAATCCATTTCCTTATAAACCTTAGCATTTATATCTATTGAAGATTCTGCTGTTGCATCTCTATACATATACATTATAGAAGGCTCATAACTCCATTCGCTACCAAACCTGCTAAACGTATAACCTGTAGATAGTAAATAAGTTCTTAGATTTTTAAATTCAAACTCTCCATCTTGATTAAAGTTAACACCATCATTATCTAAAATATTCTTTGCCGTAAAATGCGCATAGAAATCAACAAAATGATAAGAAAACCCAAAATCAATATTAAAATTTGTTGCACTTTGTTCAATTCCTGCAACTGCTGCATCAAATTCACCAGGTGCTAACCAACTTGTTTCATCTAATTTATACTGTAAGAATCCAGCACTTAAACCAAATGACAACATATTTAAATCTATTTCATTTCTCGAAAACATTAAATGATAAGCAAAAGTAGCATAACCACCTACTGTAGAATGATAACCGTTAGAGTCATTAAAAAGCACACCACCAACAGCTACTGGAGAATCTCCAATTCGCCCATTCATACTTAACGTTTGTAAACTCGGAGCATCATCTACACCAAACCACTGTTGTCTTGCTGTTAATCTTACCTTAGCACAATTAGCAACACCTGCCATAGAAGGGTGAATTAGATAATAATTATCTGTTAAATAATCAGAATAAATAGGAATACCTTCTTGAGCCATACTAAAATTGGCTACTAAAGCTATAAATGCTACTAAACAATACTTTTTTAATTTCATAATTTTTTATCGTTTCAAGGTAAAATGGGCTTTAAACTCTTTACGTTCACCATTGCTTGGTTCGTCGTATTCTACTGTAAACCAATAGCCATCTGTTGGCATGGCTTTGCCATTATAAGTCCCATTCCATCCGTCTCCATCTGGACTTATTTGCTTTAACAACTTTCCGTATCGGTCAAATATATAAATTTTTGCATTACTTCCAACACCTTCAATGTTCCAAGTTTCATTATTTCCATCTCCATTTGGTGT
>NZ_JAICBG010000007.1:0-61419 GCF_020179375.1 Winogradskyella sp. SM1960
TTAAGGCTTAAATCCATTTCTGTTATACCGTCTGGTGTGCCATCATCACAGACTTCTAATGCCGTTGGTGCGATTACTGTTGGTAAAGGGTTAACTACTAAATCAAAATTTAGACGTGATGTACAACCCGTTATAGTATTAGTAAGAACTGCTGTTATAGTTTGTGGATTGCTGGTATTAGAATAAGATCCTAATATTGGGTTAGTCCCAGTATTTGCATCTGCTGCATTGGCATAATAACTGACAGTAACATTGACTTGCGCTCCTAAAATCTCTGCTGTTTTTGTAGATAAATCGAAAGTCTCTTCTTCGTCTCCTGGTGTATTTTCATCACACAACTCATAGTTGGTGACATCTAAAACTAACGGTTTTGGATTTACAATTAACTGAAGTGGTGTTGTGGCATAACAGCCTGTTGTAGCATTTTCTATACGTGCTATTATTTCTTGAGCACCTGCTTGAGTATTGGTGTAATTGGTTGGTAATGGACTTCCTCCTGCTTCTGCATCGGCTTGGCTATCGTAGTAATTGACGATCATACCTGTCTGAGATCCTATTATTTCTGCATCTTTTACACTAAGGTCAAATTCGGCTATTCCATCTGTATTGTCATCACAAACCTCTAACGGTGTTGTGGTGTTAGCTATTGGGTTTTCTAAAACTTCGAGTATAAGACTATTAACATTATAACAGTTGGTAATGGTGTTTTCTAATCGTACATATATGGTTTGATTGGTTACCGTTGTGTTCATGTAACCATCAAATATCTCAACAGTATCTGTCTCTGCTCCTACTAAGCTTTCATGATAAGACACAGCTACATCTGTTTGTCCGTTTAACAGTTCTGCTTCTTTATCACTTAGTGGAAAGCCTACAAATCCATCAGTATCATCATCACATACTTGCAATGGTGTTACTGCCACAACATCTGGAAGGGCATTTACTATTAAATCGAAGCTTGTAGTGCTATAACAACTTGGGTACGCTGGGTCTTCTACTCTAACATAAATGGTTTCTAAATTAGCTGTTGCGTTTGTATAGTTGGTTGCTAAAGCATCTGCGTTGTCATCAGCGTCATCTTGCGAAATATGAAACGAAACATTATATATTGTAGAATCTTGACCGTTTAAAATAGCTCCTTCTTGACTACTTAAGTCGAAGGTTGCAAAACCATCATTACTCACATCATCACAAACTTCCATATTATCTGGTGTGGTAGCTAGTGCTCTGTCATTTACTACTAAGTTGAAAAGTGCCGTCGCTGAGGCATTGTAACAATCAGAATCTCCTGAACTCTCTACTCTCACGAATATCGGTTGCGGATTTTCTGTATTGGTAAAATCTGATGGTAAAGCTCCATCTCCTGAATCTGCTTCTGCAAAACTTAAATGGTAGGTTACCGTAAAGTCTGTTGATGGTTGAGATCCTAAAATTCCTAAGGTCTGTGAACTCAAATCAAAAGTTGCAGAATCGTCGTTACTTGTATCGTCGCATAACTCTAAGTCTGAAACTGGATTAATAGTAGGTTGACCGGCTACATTTAATGTAAAAGGGAATACTTCATAGCATCCAGTATTTAAATATTCAATTCTAACATAAATCGTTTCACCATCTGTTCCTGTATAATTTCCTGAATCTGCGATAGACGCTGCATCTGTATCTGCATCAGCCTGGGAATTATGATATGTCACCACGAGATTGGAGGCATTTGTGGCACTCGCAAGAACCACAGCTGTATTCGATTCTAAATTAAAAATATAAGGTGGAGTCCCTGTGTCACATACATATAAATCGTTTGGGCTTTCAGTAATAAACTCTGGCAACACATCTATACAAACCTCTTCTGTGTATTCACATCCAAAATCATCAGTAACTCTATAAGTATAGCAAAATTGACCTGCAGTTTGAGGCCGAACTGTAATAATGTTTCCTGCTGTATTTGTTATTGTTGGATCCGTATCCCATGCCTCAGAAGTAATTGTAGGTGTAAATGAAAGTTCTGGAGGTTGAAGATTTGGATCAAACTCAATACTCCATGCAAAAATATGACCGTTATCGGCACTAAGATTATCGATAATTCTAATTGTCCAGTCGCCATTTAAATCTGAACCAATTAAACCATCCAAAGGAGATACTGAACTGTAATTACCTGCAGGCACGAAAGAATCTGTATAAGTATCTGGACCATCTCCATCTACGAACACTCCTCCGCTTTGAATACCTCCAACCAAAGTTGGAAATCCTCCATCTGGCACAAAGCAATATTGATAACCTCTTCCCGGTGTTGTATTGCTACTCTCACCATCAACAGTACCTGTTGCCCAAGGCTCACCTAAATTAGCTGAAGTACCACCTTGGTCATGCAGTCTTACCACTTGTCCGGTAGGTGAAATTATTTCAATATCTAAATCTCCTAAATAGGAATGTTCCATCGTTACACAAATACTTTCTAGTTGACTAAGGTCTGTTAGTGTTTGATCAGAATCATAACAATCTACAGTTATAGACGTTTCATAGCTCACTCCGTTTCCGTCTGGTAAAAACGTTACACCACTCACAGGAGGTGTACAGTCATTAATAAACTCAACGGCTTCAACTTCCCCAATAATATCTGTACTTTCACCAAAACAAAGTATCGAATTGGCCGCTTGAGTACCAGTAAAATCTGGTTCGGTGGCAACTTGAATTACTTGGTTTATTAAATTATTGTTTTCACACCCTAACGGGTTTATTGATGTATTTGCATCGCGTATATTTAAATTCACGATATAAACTCCAGGATCTGGATACGAAAATGTTGCTGTTTGACCTGCTGCCGTAGTGCCATCACCTAAATCCCATTCATACGTCGCACCAGTTCCATCGATAGAAAAATCACCACTTCCCGTTAAAGTAATTTCTTCATTTGGACAAACCCAAATATAGTTATCTGAATTAGGGGTTGGACTCGCTGAATCTAACTGAGCATTAATGGTCTGACATGGTGTTAAACATGAAATATTTGCTTCCCATCCGTCTACACTTCCAGAATCACTTGAAATAAATTGAATTGTAATACAACCAGACGTATTGTCTGGTGTTGCCTGTACTAATCCAGGACTATTTGTACCTGAAAATTGACCAAAAGAATCTGCTGCGACAGAGTCTCCATCAAATATCTCCATTACATCTGGAGTCGCACCTAATTGGGTTGTAAATGTTATAAAGTCAATTTTGATTTTCTGACCTGCTGTTTCAGGACAAATCGTCAAAACAAAATCTTCATCATTGTCATAGTTACCAAATTCACCACCCGAATCATAAAAAACACCACCACATTGGTTAACTGTTGCTGTTTGCATATTTATATCTTGAGCCAATAGAAGCGATGAAAATAATAGAGGGATTAGGGTAAATAAATATTTCATAGGATTAATTTTATTGTTATAAAGGGACAAATGTTTTTCGCAATTAATCATTCCCCCTTTTAATAATAGATATATCACTCGAATTCAGAGTATATTTTTATTGATATTGAGACTTTACAATTATGTAATAATTTGTATCATCAACTTGATACATCGCTGCAGATCGTGAATAAAAATTTAATCCGTATTTTAAAGGATTAAAATTGTTAGGATTAAAAGCTTCTTCTTGACTATAATCTAAACCAACTGCCTCAGCCATCTCCGATAATTTAGGACAAGGCTTCTTTTCATTTTCATTAGTAATCAACTTAATTACGACCCTATTTCTAAGAATGTGTTTTATACTTTTAAGTCGATTTGGTTTACTAAAAACAAGTTTTTCCGCAGAATCCCCATAAGCTTCAATGATTTGAGCTCGCTCAATAGCAGTTAATGGCAATTTAACGTTATCCTCATATTTTGCTAATGGTAATGGATTTTTATGATTTGATTGTTGACTAAAAACACATAAAGGCATCAGTATCAACGCAGAAATAAAGAGTAATTTTTTCATAGGTTATTCAGAATATTAGAATTTCGAAAATTAAGAAAATTTTAGGAAATCGATAGTTAATTCGTCAAGGATATTGGCGTTTTAACGGTTTTACTTATATAACAGCTATAATTATAAAACTCCTACCTTAATGAAACTATTTTTATTGTTTATCTTTGCATCTCGTTTTTAAAAACCGGTAACAACAAATTTGCAATGAAAATCGAAAGTGATTTTAACGATATTGATGCTTTAGGAGATGACCACATAGGATCATCGAGCGAAACTCCTTTGAGACCTGACGCTTTTAAGCTTTCAAACACCCAAAAAATAGAAAGCATCAAAGGTGATGTTAAACATATATTAGAAACATTAGGTTTAGACTTAAATGACGATAGCCTTAAAGGCACGCCAAACCGAGTTGCTAAAATGTTTGTTAATGAGATTTTTGGTGGCTTAGATCCTAACAAAAAACCTAGTGCTTCAACATTTGACAATAAGTATAAATATGGTGAAATGCTTGTTGAAAAAAACATAACAGTGTATTCTACTTGTGAGCACCATTTACTTCCAATTGTAGGAAGAGCTCATATTGCGTATATTTCTAACGGAACCGTAGTAGGTCTTTCTAAAATGAATAGAATTGTAGATTATTACGCTAAACGCCCACAAGTTCAAGAACGATTAACCATTCAAATTGTAAAAGAACTTCAGGAGGTATTAGGGACAGAAGACGTTGCTTGTGTTATTGACGCTAAACACTTGTGTGTTAATTCTCGTGGTATTAGAGATATTGAAAGTAGCACTGTAACTTCAGAATTTGGTGGCCAATTCACAGCGAAAGAAACACGCCGAGAACTTTTAGACTATATTAAGCTGGAAACACATTTCTAACTAGTTTTGTATGACGTTAAGCCGTTTGTTGTTAAGTTGAAATACAATACTTATGCATTTATACTCATTTGAAAAATTAGAAGTTTGGAAAGAAGCTATTCAATTAGCAGTAAAAACGTACAAAACAACAGACCTATTTCCTAAAGAAGAAAAATTTGGATTAATTTCTCAAATGAGACGTAGTTTAGTTTCAGTTTCTTCAAATATAGCTGAAGGCACAGCTAGATTAACAAATAAAGACAAAGCTCATTTTATGACCATGGCATATAGTTCTACTTTAGAATTATTAAATCAGGCTATAATTTCAAAAGAACTAATATTTATTTCTGATGAAAATTATAAAAATATTAGATTAGATGTCGAATCTATAACCAATAAAATTAATGCGTTAAGAAATCATTTTTTAAAGTAATTTAATCAAATGTTCCGCCTATTCAATCGACTTAACACCTTTACATCAAACGACCCACGATATGCACCTATACAGTAATCAGCAAATAAAAATATACAATACACTTACCGGTGAAAAAGAAGTTTTTCAACCTATAACTGACGGTTATGTTGGCATGTACGTTTGTGGACCTACTGTTTACAGCAATGTTCATTTAGGAAATGTGAGAACATTTATGTCTTTTGATATGATTTTTCGCTACCTAAAACATCTCGGCTACAAAGTGCGTTACGTGCGTAATATTACAGATGCTGGACATTTAGAAAACGATGCAGATGTAGGTGAGGATAAAATCACAAAAAAAGCACGATTAGAAGCCATTGAACCTATGGAAATCGTTCAACGCTATACCGTAGATTTTCATAATGTATTAAATACTTTTAATTTTTTACCACCAAGTATTGAGCCAACAGCAACAGGACATATTATTGAGCAGATAGAATTAATACAATCTATTATAGATAATGGTTTTGCTTACGTTGTAAATGGTTCTGTTTATTTTGATGTTCATAAATACAATGAATCTAACGAATATGGTATTTTAAGCAAACGAAAATTAGAAGATTTAATTCATAACACGAGAGCACTTGACGGCCAAAGTGATAAAAGAAACCCACAAGATTTTGCACTTTGGAAAAAAGCGGAACCGACACATATTATGCGTTGGCCTTCTCCATGGAGTGATGGATTTCCTGGTTGGCACTTAGAATGTACAGCCATGAGCACAAAATATTTGGGCGAGTTTTTCGATATTCATGGTGGTGGAATGGATTTAAAATTCCCACATCACGAATGTGAGATTGCTCAAAATCAAGCAGCAAAAGGACAAGCACCAGTTAAATATTGGATGCATGCTAATATGTTAGAACTTAATGGCGCACGCATGAGTAAATCGACCGGAAATTATATTAATCCGGCAGAACTACTTTCTGGCCATAATGATATTATGTCTAAAGCGTATAATCCAAGTGTAGTGCGCTTTTTTATAATGCAAGCATCTTACAGAAGTGTTTTAGATTTAACAGACGATGGTTTAGCTGCTGCCGAAAAAGGGTTTCATAGACTTATGGATGCTATAGGTTTAATTGACAATCTAAAAACGAGTTCGTCATCTTCATTTAATGTATCTGATTGGAAGCAGAAATGCTATGATGCCATGAACGATGATTTTAATACTCCTATTTTAATTGCTTCACTCTTTGAAGCCGTGAAAATAATAAATCAAATTAAAGATGGTAGTGCTAGTATAACAGCAGAAGACTTGGCTACTTTAAAAGAAACCGTAGAAGCTTTTGTATTTGATATCCTCGGTTTGGTAAATATTTCAAAAGAAAGTACAGGTAGTGATAAATTGACTAGTGCTGTTGAAATTTTAATTGCGCTTAGAAAAGAAGCGCGATTAAACAAAGATTTTGCGCTGTCTGATAAAATTAGAGACGAATTAGCTGAAGCAGGAATTCAACTTAAAGATAGTAGGGAGGGAACTACTTTTACTTTTTAAACTGTTAAGTTGTTAAGTTGTTAAGTTGTTAAGTTGTTAAGTTGAAGGTTTACATAAAAACTCAATTCACATATTGAACGGAACAACTTAATACTTAAACAACTAACAGTAGGACTTCTCTCTAAAAAATAATGATTAAATTGATGTTTCTAACCTAAAACCTGAAACCATGCATGTTTATTCATTCGAAAAATTAAAAGTTTGGCAAGAGTCAATTCAATTAGCAATCAAAACCTATAAAACAACTGATTTATTTCCAAAAGAAGAAAAATTTGGATTGACCTCACAAATGAGAAGATGCTCAGTTTCCGTATCTTCAAATTTAGCAGAAGGAACTTCTAGATTAACAAAAAAAGACAAAGCACACTTTATGACTATTTCTTATAGTTCGGCCATTGAACTCTTAAATCAATCTATAATTTCAAAGGAATTAGGATTTATTTCTGAAGATTCATATAAGACTATGAGAAAAGATATCGAATCGATAACAAATAAAATCAATGCACTCCGCAAAAGCTTTTTTACAACTAAACCGTAACCTGTTTTTGCAACAAACGACTCAACAACAAACAAATTAACATACTTTCACATCAAAAAAATCCTAACATATCCTTTCTTATTACTGATTAAAATCTATCAGACCGTAATTTCACCGTTTACACCTGCGACGTGCAGATATCAACCCACTTGTTCTCATTACGCTAAAGAAGCATTAGAAGTTCATGGTTTCTTTAAAGGAGGTTGGTTAGCTGTAAAGCGGATTTTTAGTTGTCATCCATTTGGCGGCAAAGGTTTTGATCCTGTTCCTCCAAAAGAAGATTAATATTACGTTAATCTCATTTTCAATCGGTATCAAAATATTATATTTACGGCATAAAGAGAATTAACTATGTTTTTATTACAGATGGATTGGGATCCTATAAAGTTTATTGATTTAGGATTTTTTAAACTTCACTTTTACAGTCTAATGTGGATAGCAGCCTTTATTTTAGGCTTCTACATTACAAAGCGCATTTATAGAAATGAAGGGGAAACTGATGAATCTTTAGACTCCTTATTTATCTATTCGGTTTTAGGTATTATGCTTGGAGCAAGATTAGGTCATGTAATTTTCTACCAACCAGAATTAATTTCCGAAGACTTTTTTAGCATCTTTTTACCATTCAAGTTTACTGGCGGATTTGAATTTACCGGTTTTCAAGGTTTAGCAAGTCATGGCGCTGCAATAGGAATGATAATTTCTATGTTTCTTTACAATAAAAAGGTATTACACAAAACAGTACTCTGGATTTTAGATCGTGTTGTAATTCCTGTTGCATTAGGTGCTGTATTTGTAAGAATCGGAAATTTCATTAATTCTGAAATTATAGGAAAATATACAGGAAGTGATTTTGGTGTTGTATTTAAACAATTAGGCGAAACTGCACCAAGACATCCGGCGCAATTATATGAAGCCTTTTGCTATGTTTTTGTCTTTTTAATCCTCTTTTATTTCTATTGGAAAACTAAAAAATCGGAACAACAAGGATTTTTATTCGGACTGTTTTTAGTATTGCTTTGGACCGTAAGATTCTTTGTGGAATTTGTAAAAGAAGCACAGAATATAGAGCGTGCGGATTGGGTATTGAATACAGGTCAATGGTTGAGTATTCCGTTTATATTAATAGGATTATACTTTATGTTTATCTATAAACCTAAAACAAAATTGAACTAATGCGTACTCAACTCGTTTTAAAATCTTTATGTATTGTTTTTGCACTAGTGATGTTTTCATCTTGTAAAGAGGAAAAGAAAACAATCTCTACAGACAAAGTTGTTGTTACCTTTAAAAAGGAAGGCACACTGACGTTAAAAAAAGCAGATTCTGATTCTATAATAAAAACTATAGATATTGAAATTGCAGATGACGAATATTCAACCCAAACAGGGTTAATGTATAGAGATAAACTTGAAACTAACCACGGTATGTTGTTTATATTTCCTAATGTACAAATGCGTAGTTTTTATATGAAAAATACTAAAATACCTTTAGACATTATTTATATAGACGAAGCTAAAACCATAGTGAGCTTTCAAAAAAATGCAAAGCCTATGGATGAAACATCACTACCTTCTGAGGCTCCTGCGAAATATGTTTTAGAGATTAACGGAGGATTGTCTGATGCTTGGCAATTGGCAGTTGGTGACAAGATTTCTTTTGAAACTATAGAGTAACGCTCTATTGCACTTTCCTTATTTATTCAATAATTAAGGTATAGAATCTTTTTAATAGTTCTAATTATACAATTTTGTGATACTATTCCTTAACTAGAGGCCTATTCTAGCACATAAGATTAGGACTTATAATTGAATCAAACCGACATTAGAATAGCGACTTACAACCAGTAACCAGCTTCTCATACGCATTGTATTTAAAAAAACAGGATATCGTATGAAGTAGACTTTATCAGGCTTTTATTCAACTCGGAGAATCCAACACTATGGATTTTACACTAAGACATACAAAAACATATCCCTCATTATAACCACGTAACGTTTTAGCATTGTAAACAAAAAAAAATGCCTTCCAATTAAGAAAGGCATTTTTGATATTTAAACTACACTTTGCTTACGCTGAGTGTGTCATTCTAATTATAATTTAAAGCTTAAGCTTCCTCAAGCTCTTCGTCTTTCGCTTTGTCCTTAAGCGCTTCAGTTGCATTACCTTTTTTAGCTGTATCGTACATAATTGGTGTTGCAATAAATACTGAAGAGTACGTACCAACTATAACACCTACGATTAAGGCAAATAATAAATCTTTTAGCGAATCTGCACCAAATAAGAACATGGCTAATAACACTACTAAAGTTGTTAGCGATGTATTTAATGTTCTACTAATAGTACTATTTATAGATTTATTAATGGTTGTATCAAATTTCCAACCTAAGTTTTCATTAAAATACTCTCTAATTCTATCAAATACTACAACGGTATCATTCAGAGAGTAACCAATAACTGTTAAGATTGCCGCAATAAACGTCTGGTCAATCTCCATGCTAAATGGCATAAATCTCCATGTTATAGAATAAATTCCTAATACAATAAATACATCATGGAAAACGGCAGCAACAGCACCAAGAGAGAATTGCCATTTCTTAAATCTAAACAAGATATATAAGAATACAACAACTAACGACCCTAATATAGCCCAAACCGAAGCACTTTTAATATCATCGGCAATAGTTGGACTTACTTTACTAGACATCATTTTACCTATTTTCTCATCACCTGAACCATCTAAAAACTGTTGGTAAGTCATACCTTCTGGTAGATATTTCTGTAATGCCGTAAACAACATTGACTGAACTTCTTCATCTGCTTCAATAGAACTATCCTCAATTTTATACTTTGTAGAAATCTTTAATTGATTTGGTCCTCCAATTGTTTTTACTTCTGCACTTTCAAATACTCCATGAAGATCGGTTTTAACTTCTTCTACACTCATATCTTGTGCAAAACGCACTTGGTATGTTCGTCCTCCAACAAAATCAATACCTTCATCTAATCCAGTTGTAAACAATGATCCTAAACTTCCTACAATCATTATTCCTGAAATCACATAAGCAATCTTACGCTTTTTTAAGAAATCGATATTTACATTTGTAAATAAGTTCTTAGTAATACTTGTTGAGAAATCTAATTTACCTCCTCTATTTACATACCAATCTACTAATAAACGCGTAATAAAAATTGCTGTAAATAGCGATGTTAAAATACCAATGATTAAAGTTGTTGCGAATCCTTTAATTGGTCCTGTACCAAATACAAATAGAATTAAAGCCGTTAAACCTGTTGTAATGTTTGCATCTAAAATTGAAGATAAGGCATTAGAGAAACCATCTTTAATAGATTCTTTTTGCGATTTGCCTTTGGCTAACTCTTCTTTAATCCTCTCAAAGATAAGTACGTTTGCATCGACCGATATACCTATCGTTAATACAATACCTGCAATACCTGGTAAGGTTAATACAGCTCCTAAACTTGCTAAGACACCAAAGATTAATAAGATGTTTAATAACAATGCGATATCTGCAAAACCACCTGCTTTACCATAGTAAAAAATCATCCAAAGTAATACAAATACTAAAGCAATAAGGAAGGATTTCATTCCACTATCAATAGCTTCTTGACCAAGTGATGGTCCAACTTCATCAGCTTGCACAATCTGTGCAGAAGCAGGTAATTTACCAGCTCTTAAAACGTTGGCTAAATCGACCGCTTCAGTTAATGAGAATGATCCAGAAATTTGAGATCTACCTCCTGCAATAGGACCAGATGATACACTTGGTGCAGAATACACTGTATTATCTAAAACAATAGCAATAAACCCTTGAGTTTCGTATGCTTTTTTGGTCATTTCTTCCCAAATTCTAGCTCCTTTAGAATTCATTTGCATACTTACTGCAGGTCTACTTAATTGATCGTAATCTTGATCTGCACTAGTAATTACATCTCCACTTAATTGAGGTTCACCATCTCTGTTACCTTTAATAGCGTACAATTCTGAAAATTCAGAATCTTCATTCTGAAGTCCCCAAACAAACTTTACATATCGCATTTCTGCTGGTAAAGCTGCTCTATTTTTTGAAGAATTTAAATGCTCCATTACCTTATCTCTGTCCTTAGCTAAGAACATACCAACAACAGAACCACCATTTCCGTATCCTTGAATACCTAATGGATTAATATCAGCAACATTAGTAGAATCGGATTCTATTTGCCCTGTTAATTCGTCAATTGCACTAGAGGTTACGCCTTCTTCATTTTCGGTTACATCTGCAACCTCTTCCGTAGCTTCGTTTTTCTTATTTTCTTCAACCAAATTTTGGTTAACTTCCATTAAATAAGGTAAAACTTCTTCCGTTTTATAAGTTTCCCAGAATTCTAATTGAGCTGTAGTTGTTACTAAATCTCTAATACGCTCAATATCCTTAGCTCCAGGTAACTCTAAAAGAATACGACCAGAGTTCCCTAAACGTTGAATGTTTGGAGATGTTACACCAAATTTATCGATACGTTTACGTAATACTTCAAATGCCGAAACGATAGACTCATCAATTTTTGTTTCAAGTATGCCTTTAACTTCATTGTCTGACATATCAAATTTAATCTCGTCACTTAACGTACGATTTGCAAAAATATCTGGCGACGCTAATTTTGTATCTCCTTTAATAGCATCAAAGGCTCTAAAAAAGGACTCCAAGTAAGATTCTTGTGCGTTTGTTTGTAATAATTCAGCATCATCTAACGCTTTATTAAAAATGGGATCTTTACTATTATTTGCTAAGCCTTTTAAGATATCTCTTACTGAAATCTGAAGTATGACATTAATACCACCTTTAAGGTCTAAACCAAGGTTCATAGCATTATTTTCTACATCAGCATAGGTGTATTCTGCAATACCCAAATCGTAAACACCTATAGACTCAAAGTTATCACCAACTTGAACTTTTGACGTTTTTAAAGAATCTAAATAGTTAATCGTTTCTAAATTCCTTTTTGTTTGATAATCTTCTTCTGTATCAGCAATTTTTGAAATTGCTGCTGCTTCTGCGTTATCTTCAATTTGATTGGCTTTGAAAGTAAATGATAATTGATAAATACTTACCAAACCAAATAGAAGTGCAAAAAGCTTAATTATTCCTTTGTTTTGCATTGTTATTTTTATTTAATGTCGAAATTTTTTAATCGCGCAAATATAGAGTTTACGCTATAATCCGACAATGTTTTTTTATAAATTGATTTTTAGCTTTATGATTGATAAAAGCTATGTGAAGTGATGTGGAATTTATTTCAGATGATATAATTCCATTTATACGATTGGTCCTGCTCTAACTTCAGGAATGATATAAGAATTATTGTCTGTTTCGATCGTTGTTGTTCGACTAAAACAAACAGCAAGCTTGATGGTAAAATTATTTTCAATATGTTGAAATTGATTACCAGAACTATGCGTCTTATGGTATAAAAAACGGTCTGTTTTCTGATTAACTTCTACAACCTGAGTTCGCTCAAAATCCCAATTAAGATTATTACTTATCTTAATTTCAGTAATATTAAGTTCGTAATCTTTATGGTTTTTATGATCGGGAAAATTATTGGTATGATTTTCAGTTGAATTGTAGGCAATGTTTACATCTTCAACATTAAAAAGTGCATTCTGAATGTGCTCTACAGCAGTAGTGCTATGGTAAATTATTCTAAGTTCTCCGTCGTTCTTTTGACCTATTTGAATGTGTGTAACACCAATACTTTCGAGTTTATTTTGAATAACTTCAATAGCATTTTCTGTGTCTTTTGTAGAAATATCGTCATCAGAAAATTGAATTACAATCTGTTGATTGGGTAGCGTATTTTGCTCTAAGTACGTTCCTAAAAACGCTAAGAGTAAAATTATTAGCCCAAAATGCAGTTTGGTTTTCATGCGCCAAATATAGACAAAAAAATACTCCCAATAAATATTGAGAGTACTTCAGTTCGTTTAACGTATATATCGTTTAGTATAAACCGATTACATACCTTCCATTTTTGTGTACCCTTCAGGTGGAGTTAGGCTTAACTTATCATCTGAAACCGACTCTTCTTTAATCTCAGTAATTTCTGATGTCACTACAATATTTGCTCCCATTTGGTTTATAGTCATAATGAAATAAAGCGGATATCCATCAATCTTATCTCCCATTGCTGTCGTATTGTGGCTGAATGCAGAAATTTGTTCTGTTGTAAACATTTGCATCTCTACATCTTGTCCGTTTTGTTTCATTTTTACAAAGTATTGTTGACACTCGTAACCCATTACGGTTTTTGTTTCATCTCCCTTTTCTACACTTACGTTCTTTAAATCTACTTCGCTTGGCTCAAAAGATTGCAACATATACTTCTTACCCATCCCTTGATCTAATAACATTAGCATTTGCTTTTCTGTACCATCAACAATTATAGTCATGTCACCAGTCATAGGACTACTTGTTTCACTGCGTGACTTATCATCTTTAAAGTAGGTTGTAGCTTGCGAATCTCCCATAGCTTGTAATTGTGCATTCATCTGCTCGTTATCGCTAGACATCGTTTGCTTTGCAATTAAAACTCCCTCATTAAGTTTGTCTTGTGCTACTGCAACAACACTCAACATTAAAGCTAAACTTAGTAATAATATTTTTTTCATAAATTTTATTTTTATTATTTATTGTAAGTAAACAAAAACCTTACCAACAAAATTATGTCAGTAAGGTTTTCGTGTTTGTTATATATTCAATGGACTATAATTCTAATAAACCATTAGTTTTTTTAACACCTTCAGCACTTGCTTTCATGTGATCTTTTTCAGCATCGCTCAGAGAGACGTCAACAATTCTTTCAATACCATTTCTACCTAATACAACTGGTACACCTATACATAAATCACTTAAGCCATATTCTCCATCTAACAATGTAGAGCAAGGGAATATTTTCTTTTGATCGCATGCAATGGCTTGAACTAATCCACTTACTGCTGCACCTGGTGCATACCAAGCTGAAGTTCCTAATAATTTTGTTAATGTTGCTCCACCTACTTTAGTATCCTCTGCAACTTGAGTTAAACGCTCTTCAGTTAAAAATTCTGATACTTTAATACTGTTTCTTGTCGCATGTGAAGTTAATGGCACCATACCTTTATCACTATGACCACCGATTACCATACCGTCAACATCACTAATTGGAGCTTCTAATGCTTCAGCTAATCTGTATTTAAAACGTGCAGAGTCTAAAGCTCCACCCATTCCGATAATTTTATGCTTTGGTAAATCTGTAGTTTTATGTACCAAATAGGTCATGGTATCCATAGGGTTACTCACTACAATGATAATTGTATTTGGTGAATGCTCTACCAAACTAGATGATACTGTTTTTACAATACCTGCGTTAATTCCAATTAATTCTTCACGTGTCATTCCTGGTTTACGCGGAATACCTGAAGTAATTACACAAATATCACTATCTGCTGTTTTAGAATAATCATTTGTACTTCCTGTGATTTTTGTATCAAAACCATTTAAAGAAGCACATTGCATTAAATCCATGGCCTTTCCTTCAGCATATCCCTCTTTGATATCTAAAATGACAACTTCTGAAGCAAAATTTTTAATTGCAATATACTCTGCACAACTTGCGCCTACTGCGCCTGCGCCTACTACGGTAACTTTCATTTGTTTTTTTTATTTAAATTAATGTCGAATGAAATGTGCTATGCACTATTTTTATTCTTATAAAAAGTAGCACAACAACGCATTTCAAGTTATATAGGTTTTTTTTAATATGAAACTAGGTGTTAAATACGACTGTAAATTTACAAATAAAAATACTGTAAACGAAGAAAGCACAAGGGGAAATCTTGTGCTTTTTTGTTAATTTATAGGCTTATGCTTCAATTATCTAAATCCAAAATTGACACCTACAGAAAATGCATCAAATTCAGATAAATGATATTCTGCATTAAGTCTAAAAAAACCTAGTTTCAATTTTGTGCCAATAGTTCCCCTTACCGCAGAGACATCACTCGACACAGAAAACGGATCTGTTATTGTTTCAGTAAAGAATATACCATCTGTCACTCTATAATCGCCTAATAAATCTGATTCAGACTTCCCTTTAATATAACCAATTCCACCATAAAAATTAATAACTGGTAATTTTGTGGATGCCAGTACCTGAAACAACCACGTATTGGTATTATTTTCTAAACGTTGGTTTTCGCCATCTATCCCAGAAGACTCCAAGAGGTTGTAAGAACCATCTAAATGACTATAAGCTACTAAACCCGAAAGTGCCACTGGCCACATTTTACTCGTTGGAAACCAATCTGTAATTTCCATTTGCAAACCTGCTCCATACATACTTAGACTCACATCTTCATTTTCAAATTTAGGAACAAATCTTGCTTTTAATTCAAGACCACTACTAAGTCCTAAGGCGCCTTGGATAAATGCTGTTGGCAACAGATTTGCACTGTTAGCCCCAATACCTTCTGGCAATTCAACCTGCGTAGTTTGACTTCCAAATACAGGATCTTCGTATTCAATCTCAACAAATATAGGTGGATTATTTTCACCTAAAACTGAAGATACCAACTGTGAACTCGGTCCCTGAACAAATTCTACATTATTGTAATCTGCAGTGTTTAAATTAAACGTTTTATGTTCATCTTTAATCAAAGAGGCGTTAACCATTACTGAAATTTCAAAGCCGCCCAAGGGTTTTACTTTTGCCGAATTAAACCAATTGGCATTCATACTATGCATAATCCCGTTAGTGCCAGGAGCTAAATAATCGTTTGTAAAACGTTGTGCATCTTCAATACCGCCAGCAAGCAATACGTCAATATCGTTTTGTGCTTTAACACTGATGGTACATGCACATAAGATGATAAACAGAGCTAATTTTTTCATAAGGTTAAGATTTTTTTATTGTTAACAAATATATAAAATAACTGATTAACACTAAGTTAAGCAGCCGTCATTCGTCTTAGAAATCACATCTAAAACTAATGTTTGGTGTAAACCCTAATGATTCCTTTTTAATTCGAATAGCACTATTGCTATCATTAGGATCTACCTTATAATATGTATTAATCGTATTCTTCCGATCCAATACATTAATAACCCCGACTTTTATTGAGGTTTGTACATTATCATTCAGCTTAAATGAATAATTCAATGAGGCATCTAAGCGCATAAAATCCTCTAAGTATTCGCTATTTGGGCTGTCATAATTTACAAAAGTACTATTCCCACTTTGCACGGTTTCATTACCTTCCACGGGTTTTGTAAATGGTTGTCCGGATCGCCATAGACCTCCTATTGATGCTTTAAAATTAGGCAACACATCATAATTAAATGCTAAGGACACTGAGTGTCTTAAATCGGCATTATTAGGAAATACAGAAGGCTCTAATGTTTTAAATTCATAATCATTAACACTATAAGTATAACTTAGCCATGTGCTGTACTTATGCGCTGTTTTATTCACTAAGAACTCTACACCTTTTACCGTGTAATTCCCTATAGCATTTATAAACTGGAAATTATTATAAAACCCTTGATTGGATACTGTAATACCTTCCACCGTTTTGTAAAACCCTTCAATATCCACCAAAAAATTATGCTTGTTATACTGAAAACCGAAAGACCCTTGTTTACTTTCTGAAATAGGTATGGTTTGCTCATTCGCTAAAATCCATCGTCTATTTTCTACTCCTAAGAAATCATCTTGAAAATCTATAATTTGTGTTGCAGATTGGTTTTTAAACTCCCCTAAAAATTTAATCGCAAAATTATTAAACAACTGATAGCGCAAATTCAGTCTGGGCTCTATGATAAGCTTACTAAACTTCTGAAAATAATTTGCACGTACGCCGCCTCTAACAAATAAGGTCTTATTTTTAAACTCTATTTCGCTAAAAAAGGCATGATTTAAAAGGACATCCTTTTTGGTACGACTATAAACCGGATTACTTACTGTAGTCGCATTGAGGATACCAACTTCCGTAAATTGATAGCCGTTTAAAACATTTAAATTATCGTGAATCTTATAGTTTGCTTTTAGTTTTATACCTGTCTCAAGCACTTCATTGGCCTGAATTAATTCTTGGTCAGTTTCTACACGATAATCAATAGCATCTACATTATACTGTGAATAATACGAGCTTAAATGGGTTTGAAATCGCGCTCCCCATTGAGCTTCCCAATCGCCACCAAAACCTAAGTTTGTCTGTTTTAAATTACTGGTTTTAGATTCGGTTTCATTACTATTATTGGTGTAACTTTCTTCATAATCGAGGTTATTATTAATCCCAATGACCTGAGCTCTAAACTGATGTTTTTCATTTAAATCATATAACAACTTCGCCGTATAATCGTAAAAATAGAAATCCGAAGCTGTAGCGACCTCATTGATATCTTCGCCATTAGTAGTGAGTTCACTATCTTGAAAACTTCGTTCAAAATAATTTTCATAAGTTGGCGAATTAAACACATCTGTAAATGAACGTCTGCCCGACACATGCAAAGCTATTTTTTTACTAATTGGCACTTCAAAAAACGCATCGGCATGAATAAGATTTGCACCAAAACCTCCAGAGAACGTCTCATTAACCTCATCTTTAGTAAACATATTTACAGTACTAGAAACCCCATCACTAAAAGCACTAGAAGTTCCATTTTTTGTCACGATAACTTTCTCTGTTAAATAGGGATTGTATGCCGAAATAAGACCAAAAAAGTGTCCTGAATGATACATTTTTATACCATCCCACAACATTAAATTTTGGTCATTAGTACCACCACGCACATTTATATTTGCGATACTTTCATTCAAACTTTCTACACCTGGTAAAGCTTGTATAGACTGTAATACATCGGGCTCAGTGAGTCCGGGAAGAATCCCAAATTGTTCCGTGTTTAATTGTGTGCTACCATCTACACGTTGTTGTAAACCGGTCGTTAAAAATTTTGAAATTACAATTTCGTCAAGAACTTCACTTTTGGCCGTCATTGTTATGATAACACAATCTTTTTGCCCTCGTAAGGACAGGGCTTTTAGCTTTTTGGTTTCAAATCCTATATAAGATATAGTAATAGTCGCATCCACCTCAACATCATTCAAGGTAAATTTGCCATTTTCATCAGTGACCACGCCTTTAGTATGGCCTGAAACATATACGGATGCACCGTAAAGCGGTATCGCATCCACTGTTTTTAGAACACCACAAATGTTAATTGTTTTTTCAATGGTAGAAATAGTTATATAACGTTCCGTTAAAAACTTAAAATGTAATAAAGTGGTCGCATTCAGGTTCGAAATAATCGTTGTTAAGGACGCTTCTTCATTTGGTCGTTCTACAACTATATGGTTTACTGCTTCTGAGGTATAAGAAAACTTCACATCAAATTTAGCCTCTAATTCTGGGATTAAATCAGCCAATGCTATTTGTGATTCAGTTTGTGCATTTGTAGCAAAACTGAGGACAAAACAACTTAGAATGCAAAGTACTTTATTGAGACTCATAATTATAGAATTCAACCTTATTCCCCTCTATTTTATAACTCAATTTTAAAGGAATAGTTACCGACTGTAAAGCAATATTTTTATCATTATGTGTAAAACTACCCGAATATAAACTAGAGGTGTTTACAGATTCGGCTGAAATAACCATATTGTATTGAATTTCTAATTCATCTATAACTTGCCAAAGCGGTACATTATCAAAGCTAGACTCTTGGACTAACCAAGCTGGATTCTCAGAATTAAAATCTTTAACCACAATTTGTTCACCTTTAACTACTCTAAACGTTTTCCCAGGTGTTAATATTGTTTTCTTATCCTTATAGGCTACTTGCACCGACCCTTCGTAACATTGCACTTCAAAATAATTGTCACGTTCTTTTACATTAAACTGTGTTCCTAATACTTGTATTGTCCCAACATCGGTATGTACTGTAAATTTATTACCTTTAGTAACCTTAAAAAAAGCTTCACCATCTAAATCTAAATTTCTATTTTTTTCCCAATCTTTTTTATCAAAGCGCAATTGAGATTTCGCATTTAAAATAACTTCGGAATCATCTGGTAGATTTAAAACTTCGGTTTGTGCTATAGCTGTTGAGTAGGTCGTTGTATTATTAAAAAACAACGCATAACCTACCCCAAGCATCACTACTAAAATAGCGGCAATTCTTATAAATGATTTAAAATTTAAAGGTATAACCTTGGTACTATCCTTTCTTAAAGGTCGCTTTTTAAAGTCTTCTAAAGCTTTTTGAGCATCAATTTGAGGAACTTCAAGTTGTTTGGCATAAAACTGTGATTTCTCTAAACTCGAAAAGTCCTCATTAGGGTACCGTTCTTTTATGGTTTCCGTAGAAATTTCACCATTAAACCATTTTAATATGTCGCTTTCTTTATTCATGATTTTGAGCTATTCTATAATAAGACACGCCAACTGATATTTACCCTATAAAAGGTTTCTAATTTTACTCAAATATTTACATCATCCAGTTTTTCTCTTAGGGCTTTAAGTGCGCCTGACATTCGCTTTTCAACGGTTTTTTGAGAAATATTGAGTAACTCGGCGATTTCTCTATATTTTTTATCCTCTATTCGGTTTAATAAAAAAACTTCGCGCTGTTCATCACTCAAACCTGTAATTACAGACTGTAGTTTCTTTTTAAATTCCTCTTCTTCTAAAAGGTATTCTGGGTTTAAATTTGTTTTGTCTAAATATGGCGATGCTTTAGCGTAAGACAAGACTACTTTTTGGTGCCTAACCACATTTAAAAACAAGTTATTTACCGTGGTAAACACATAGGATTTCGCTTTATTAAAATCGACCTGAGCACAATTTTCCCATACTTTTGCAAAAGCATCTTGCACCAAATCTAGGGCCTGTGCTTTGTCGCCACATTTATAGTAGGCAAAATTACTGAGCGCTTGAACGTGATGTAAATAAAATGAATTGAAGTGTTTCTCTTCACAGAGTTTAGACAATGATTTACTCATAAAATAGAATTACAAGACTATAGGTGCAAAAATAAACATAAAAAAACCAAATTATTACACGCTAAAAATCAACCGACTACAACTAAATTAAAAAAATATTAAAAAAAATCATAGGGTAAACAGGCACATAAGGGTCTTAACTATAGAAAGCGTAAAACACGCTATTTAAGTTTTAAAATTTTTAACCCAAAAAAATCAATAGTATGAAAACCTCAAAATTCTTAACCGCATTAGTATGTCTGTTTGCTTTAGCTTTCACTTCTTGTCAAGATGAAATTGACAGTGAAAATGGCGACAACCCAAACACCAATTCTGCCAACTCTACAACCGCAAGTAACCTAGAACGTTCTGCAATGTACGATGGTAGTTTTGACGACTTTTTAGATGGCATGTCTTGTTCGTCCGTATTATTACCTGTAACTGCTACGGTTAATAACACGCAAGTAACCTTGATTACGGAATCAGATTACAGCTTAGTTTTAGATATTATTGGCGAATTTACAAATGATGATGACAGCGTTGTATTTCAATTTCCGATAACAGTTAGATTAAGTAATTATACAGAAGTTATTGTCACCAATCAATCTGAATTTGACGAATTAATGGAAGCTTGTGAAACTGCCGAGGACGAAGCAGAAAGTGCTATAAATTGTTTAGACATTGATTTTCCAATAACCATTTTAACTTATGACGCTAATATAGAGCAAACAGGAAGTGTTGTTATTGAATCTGAACAACAATTATATGCCTACATGAATAATTTTGACGATGCCGCTTTCTTTTCCGTAAACTACCCTATCACTGCGACATTAAATAGCGACACTGTTGTAGAAATTACAAGTGATGCCGATTTAGAAGCGCAAATTATTGAGTGTATTGCTATGGATGACGATATGGAAGATGCCGAGGACCAAGCTGAAGACATAGAATCTATTTTAATTGAAGGTGTGTATACCATTGATGCCTTTGTAACTGCTGGGGTAGATACTGCTAATGAGTTTAGCGACTATACTTTAAATTTCGCTAATGATTTAACAATTACCGCAGTGCACACCACAAACTCAGCAATTTCAGAAGTTAACGGGACTTACGAAGTAGCTTCAGAACTCGATGTTTTTATTTCCTTAACGTTTTCTGAAAACGCTAATTTTGAATTATTAAATAACACTTGGGAAGTAACAAGTTATTCTGAAAATACAATTTCCCTACAGAGTACTACAAATGCTGCAGTAACCTTGGTTTTAGCCCAAATATAAATCCAATGATGCATTAGTTTCGTACATGTTATGGTAAAGCAGCTACATTAGGTGTAGCTGCTTTTATAAAATTAAATACAATGAAAAATTACAACTATTTAGTCGCATTTTTAGTATTCGTTTTGGTAGCGAGCTGCTCTAAAGAAAACGCTGAGACCGCCTCAGAAAACCAAAATACAGAGGTTAACCTCAACAGGCAGTCCACAGGAAGTTCTGCGCATGATTTTTTATCAGACAACACGTTTACAAGCCTTCTTATAGAACTTGTTTATGTAGACGGCTTTGAACCTAATGATGCGAGTATTGCGAATTTTATTTCTTTTATAGACGACAGAACTTATAAGCCTAATGGAATTACGGTTGAAAAAAGAGCAATTACATCCCCAGGTTTTGAAAATTATACGGTTCAAGATATTGCGGATATTGAAATTGCGCATCGTAACAATTACAATACCGAAAACCAATTGACGCTTTGGGTCTTTTTTGCCGATGGCCAATCTGCCTCTAATACGGATAGTAATTCGGTTTTAGGTACCGCGTATTGGAATACCTCGTTTGTAATTTATGAAGCCACTATTCAGAATCTTAGTAATAGTCCTTTTGACCCCGACCGAACGCTATTAGAAACCACTGTAATCACTCATGAGTTTGGGCATATTCTCGGCCTCACCAATCTAGGTACACCAATGGAAACTGCGCATGAAGATGCCGAACATCCTAAGCATTGTGACGATGAAGGTTGTCTTATGTTTTGGGCTACGGAATCTTCAACAGGGCTAGATGCTATGGTTACTATGAGCTCTGCCCCAGAACTAGATAGCGCTTGCATAGATGATTTAAGAGCTAACGGCGGAAAATAAGAATTAACAAACTAATGTTTAAAATAACACAATCATGAAAAATACAATTTTAACCCTATTTACAGCTTTGTGTATCGTGAGCACACTACAGGCACAAGATAGTACGGACACTTATAAAAACAAATCTAATGCCGGCTTAAAGTTTGGCTATAATTTAGCTGCTGTAAGTTTTGATGAAGATAGCGAAACTGGTCAACGCCATGGTTTTCACGTTGGTTTTTATGGCGAATCTTTTGCCTCTAAGCATATCGCCATTCAAGTGGAATTACTGTATTCGCAACAAGGGTATGAGGTAAAAGACAACAGTGGCACATTTACACAGAAATTAAACTACATTAACTTGCCCTTAGTTTTAAAAATCTACCCTTCAGACAATTTCTTTTTAGAAGCAGGACCGCAGGTTGGATTCGCCATCTCTCATAAAGAAGAATTTGATAGTAGCTTTAACCTTTTTGATACCGAACAAGAATTTGAACCCAGCCGTTTTGATTGGGGAATGAACTTTGGTGGCGGATTTAAAACCGATTCGGGTGTAAGTTTAGGCGTGCGATACCATCTTGGATTAGGTGATATTTACGACGAAGGAAGTCCTAAAAATAGAGTTTGGCAATTCTCACTAGGATTTGATTTTTAAGCAAAAAAAAACGCATTTTAAAAATGCGTTTTTTTTTGTTTATAAATGAACTGATTTAAGCATCAATATTAGCATAAACAGCATTCTTTTCAATAAACTCTCTACGAGGCGGCACTTCGTCTCCCATTAACATAGAGAATACGCGGTCTGCTTCTACTCCATTATCAATATGGATTTGACGTAATGTTCTAAACTCAGGGTTCATAGTCGTATCCCAAAGTTGCTCGGCATTCATCTCTCCAAGACCCTTATAACGTTGTATTTTTGCTCCATCACCATACTGCTCCATTAAAGCAAATCGCTCTTCATCATTCCATGCATATTCTTTTTTCGCTCCCTTCTTCACCAAGTATAAAGGCGGTGTAGCAATATAAATATGCCCTTTTTCAATTAACTCCTTCATGTATCGGAAAAAGAAGGTTAAGATTAAAGTTTCAATATGCGCACCATCGATATCGGCATCACACATAATCACAATTTTATGATATCTTAATTTTGAAAGGTTTAAAGCTTTACTATCTTCTTCGGTACCAATGGTTACTCCCAAAGCCGTAAACATGTTTTTAATTTCTTCATTTTCGAACACTTTATGCGTCATCGCTTTTTCTACATTAAGAATCTTACCTCTTAATGGTAAAATGGCTTGAAAATTTCTATCTCTTCCCATTTTTGCTGTTCCACCTGCAGAATCTCCCTCTACTAGATAGATTTCACATTTTTCAGGATCTTGCTCAGAACAATCTGATAATTTCCCAGGTAAACCACCGATACTCATTACGGTTTTACGCTGCACCATTTCACGAGCTTTTTGAGCTGCATGACGTGCTTGAGCAGCCAAAATCACTTTCTGAACTATGGTTTTAGCATCCTCAGGATTTTCTTCTAAATAATCTGTTAGCATTTCAGAAACCGACTGACTTACAGCGGCTGAAACTTCACGGTTTCCTAATTTGGTTTTGGTCTGCCCTTCAAACTGTGGTTCTTGAACTTTTACCGATACAATAGCAGTTAAACCTTCGCGGAAATCATCACCAGACACATCAAATTTTAACTTGTCTAACATACCAGATTCGTCAGCATATTTTTTAAGTGTATGCGTTAAACCACGACGAAAACCAGAAAGGTGTGTTCCTCCTTCATGGGTATTAATATTATTTACATACGAGTGTAAATTTTCTGCATAAGAGGTATTATAAACCATAGCAACTTCTACAGGCACACCATTTTTCTCACCTTCAAAAGAAATAACATCTTTCATTAAAGGCTCACGGTTGCCATCGAGAAACTTGATAAATTCACTTAATCCTTCTTCAGAATGAAATGTTTCGCCTTCAAACTCTCCATCTTCCTTCTTATGACGTTTATCTATTAAATGAATTGTAATCCCTTTATTAAGGTAAGCTAATTCACGTAAACGACTTGCTAATGTATCATAGCTATACTCTAATATTTGTGTAAAAATCGTTGGATCTGGTTTAAAGGTTACAATCGTACCTCTTTTATCGGTATCACCAACCTTTTTTACGGGGTACATGGCCTTTCCACGTTCATATTCTTGCTCCCAAATCTCTCCTTTTCTGTAAACCGTAGCTTTTAAATGCTCAGATAATGCATTTACACAACTAACACCAACACCGTGTAATCCACCAGAAACTTTATAAGAATCTTTATCAAATTTACCACCTGCACCAATCTTAGTCATTACAACCTCTAATGCAGAGACGCCTTCTTTTTTATGTAAATCTACAGGAATACCACGACCATCATCTTCTGTGGTAATAGAATTGTCCTCATTAATAATTACGGAAATATTATCACAGTGACCAGCTAAAGCTTCATCGATAGAGTTATCAACCACCTCATAAACTAAATGGTGTAAACCACGTACGCCTACATCTCCAATATACATGGAAGGACGCATACGCACATGCTCCATACCTTCTAAAGCCTGAATACTGTCTGCGGAATAATTATCCTTGTTAAATTCTTCTCTTTTTTCGCTCATTATCTTGAATAAATTTTAGTTCTTTTTTGTCATTTTTAATGAGACCTCGTTCTTCAACGGGATCGATTCGGCCTAATAAACTTTCTCACATAGTGTCTTGAAAATTCTAAACCTAATTGACATAAAAAAAATGACACGTTTGTATCATTTTTGAATACTAACAAATATACGATTTTAAAGTGCTTTTTAAAAGCTTTTTACGGAATGAAGACGATAATTATCAACATTTGTTAATTACCTAAAACAGCCTTAGAAGTGCTAAAAAGTAGCTTAAATTTGATTTAGACGATTTAAAACTCATCTCAGAGTCCCTAAAATCAGAAAACGCCTTACAAGTGAGATTTTGAAGTTAAAATTATAGTAAAAAATTACACATTTCGTCTTTTCTAAGCGTTTCAAGAGAACAAAATTGTCCTGTAATAGCAAGTCATGTCTTTACAAAAGCTGAAGGAATAGCTGATATGTAGCCACAGGTATTGCCTCAATATAATATTCATTTTCGCCCAACCAGCCTGTAGTAGAAGGAATTAAAGACAACCATACCAACTAATGCTAGTTCGCTCACGGTTTGCTCCCGTTTATCTTCTGAGTAATTTGAACTGAATGATGATGATTTTTCCAATAAACATCGATATAAATAGAGCTTAACAAGTAACTTATAAATATTAGAACTACAGCTAATAAACTTCAAAAAGCGGTATCTTCTAGAGCTTTCAACTCTAACACCATAATAGTAATTACAATCGTTAAAACACCATTGCTAAATGCCGCTTTTCCTGCTTTAATAACTTTATTTTTTCTATGATTTTTTCAAACCATAACTAACTGCCAAACCGCTTAGGTGTTGGCAAAGGAATACGGACCGTTTCATTGATCACTTTCGGAAACCTATCGGCTTTCCAGTCTTGCTTTGCTTTTTCAATAAACGCTTTGTCTGATGCTACAAAATTCCATTCAATAAAACGCTCTTCTGGAAATGCATCTCCACCAAAAATATAAATGATTGAATTGGCTTGAATTTCAAAGGCACACAAAGTACTGTCTTTTGCTACTAATAATTGTTTTGACTCATAAGTATGCCCATCACTTTTAATACTTCCTTCTAAAATGTATAGAGCACTTTCTCCATATAAATATTCACCGATTGAAACGGTTTTAGTTTCACTAGATTTTATTTCAATAAAATAAAGAGGACTATATACAGGCACTGGTGATTTTTTGCCAAAAGCTTTACCTGCAATAAGTTTAAAACTAACCTTATTATCTTCCCAACTCGGAATGTCATCTGCAGAAACATGTGTAAAGGATGGTTCGCATTGCTCATCTGCTTTGGGTAAGGCTACCCAAATTTGTAAACCATGAAGCATTTTTTTTGAATGGCGCAAATAGTCTGGAGTTCGCTCTGTATGTACTACGCCTTTTCCTGCTGTCATCCAATTTACGGCTCCTGGTTTTATTTCAATTTCCGTTCCTAAACTATCACGATGCATAATAGAACCTTCAAACAAAAATGTTAAGGTAGATAAGCCAATATGTGGATGCATAGCAATATCCATGTTTTCAGAATCACTTAGACAAGCCGGCCCCATGTGATCTATAAAAATGAAAGGCCCAACCATACGTTTTTGTCGAAATGGCAATAAACGCCCAACCATAAAATTACCAATATTGGCAGCGCGTTCTTCTATAATAAATTTAGTGTTAGACATAATTACAGGTTGTTGTCCCCTTTTAAACGCATATCTATTCTGCGTTTATAATCCGGATGTTTTTTATCTTGATTTTCAATATATTTTAGCGTTTTGTCAACTACAGTGCTTGCAGCTCCTGTATCAATTTAAACCAGATTGCACTTTGGTATGAAAATAACGCTACTCAATGACTCTTCTCTTTATATTGGATAAAAGCCACGTTAGTATCAATCTCTAATTAGAAACACTTATTGTCTTCGTTTTTGCGAAGTAGAATGTTTTAAATTCGTCTCTCAATTCTTAAAGATATAAAAAAAGTAGTTCAAAAAAAATGAACTACTTTTTATAATTACTAATCCTCTAAATACCCAAATTTACCAGTATTAAAGTCTTGAAATGCCTCAATAAGCTCCTCTTGTGTATTCATCACAAAAGGACCATGTGCTGCAATGGGTTCATTAATAGGCTCACCACTTAACACTAAAATTACGGTATCATTTAATGCTTCTACAGTAAAGGTCTCGCCATTATTGCTAAACATCACAAAATGATCTTGAGGTGCATTGGTATCTCCATTCACTTTAGCATCTCCTTCTACCATTAACAAGGCTGTTGTATAGTTTTCAGGAAAAGACAATTGCGTCTTTGCACCTTTTTTGAGCTTTACATTAAACATATTTATAGGCGAAAATGTAGATGCCGACCCTTTATGACCTTCATAGTTTCCTGCAATCACTTCTACTTCTCCACCATTGTCCGGTAAAGCGACTTTGGTTATCTCTGAATTTACGATGGCTTGGTATTTTGGAGAGCTCATTTTATCCTTTGCTGGCAAATTCACCCATAATTGAACCATTTGAAACTCGCCACCTCTTTTACTCCATTCGGTTTCATGAAATTCTTTGTGTAAAACTCCTGAAGCGGCTGTCATCCATTGCACATCACCTTCACCAATAATACCTCCACCTCCAGAACTATCATCGTGTTCAACGCGACCTCTATATGCAATGGTAACCGTTTCAAAACCTCTGTGAGGATGCACACCAACACCTTTTGGTTGGTTTGTTGGTGGAAAATTATACTTTGAATTATAATCTAGCATAATAAACGGATCCATACGTTGCATGGTTGATGTTCCTGGAATGAAATTATGGACTCTAAATCCATCACCAACAAAATGTGGTGTTCCTGGTTGGGTTACTTTTTCTATACTTCTTAATTTATTAGTTTTCATAGTTCTATTTTTTTTAATTAATACTATTTGCCAATTTTATTTCGAATGAATTGTCTAAATAGTTACTTTGTGTGTTTGGCTTGTTTTTTCTCCAATAGGACGTCTTAACAGTTTCAGATATCGTCTTATTATCAGTATATTCTACCAAAGTGGCATCGTCATATAAAATGGATATCACCTGACTTAATTTACTTTTATCTTCGATATTAAATGTGTTAGATATTGCAACCACATTATAAGCTTGTTGTTGTAATTTTTCAATGGCAATTTCTACAGCATTTACAGTAGAAACTTTCCAGTTTAAAACTTTTGGAATAGTCGTGTCTCTAGTGACCACTAGTACTTTTAAATGTCTCATAATTTATCCTTTCTATTATTTACTGTAAAACTACAGCAACAATAAGAGGCGTGCATTGACATTTGATAAGAAGCAAAACCTTTAAACTAGTAAAGTCGAATTTCTAGGGTTTAAAGTTTTCGTTTGCTAATGCTTTGCGCACTCTACTCAAACTTTCTGGTGTGATTCCTAAGTAAGAAGCAATCATCCATTGTGGCACCCGCAACATAATATCTGGATACATATTTACAAATTCTAAGTATCTAGCTTTTGCTGTTGCTCCAATTAATAAAGTAACTCGTTTATATAAATGCCGAATATGATTTTGTAGTAATTTTTCGTTTTGAATTCTAAAATTTGAATTGACCTTTACAACTTCACTAATAAAGGCATCGTCTAATACGACTGTTAATGTATCCTCAATAGCATCAATATAATAGGTTGAAGGCTCTTGAAAAAACACACTTCCACGATCACTAACAATCCAACTCTCCGTAGCGAACTGTAGAATATTTTCTTTTCCTTCTTCATTTAAAGCATAAAACCGAAGCACTCCTTGTTCTACAAAGAATGAGTGCGAACAAACCTCACCAGCTTTTAATAAAAACTCATAACTGGTAACTGATTTCGTTTTTATGAAAGGTTCTACTTGTGCAAATTCTTCTTCAGACAAGCCTCCTTTTTCGATAAGAAATTTTCTAAAATTTGGTAACGACATTATTTCAAACTAAGATTATGAAATTACGACAATACTGCGTAAAAAAAAAGACCTACCTTATTAAAAGATTGGTCTTTTTTCTAATTAGCTTTTTTAATCTAAGCTTTTACATAAGAATCTGAATGCACATTAGCAATTGCTCTACCAGAAGGATCGTTCATGTTTTTAAAGGCTTCATCCCATTCTAAAGCAGTTGCTGTACTACATGCTACACTTGCTTCTTGTGGCACACTCAAGGCTGCTGCATCACTTGGAAAATGCCCTTCAAAAATAGTTCTGTAATAATACTCTTCCTTGTTCAAAGGTGTGTTAATTGGAAAACGGAATTTCGCATTTTCTATTTGCTCGTCTGTTACTTCTTTTTCAACGAGTTCTTTTAAGGTATCAATCCAACTGTAACCGACTCCATCACTAAATTGTTCTTTTTGTCTCCAAGCGACACTTTCTGGAATGTAGTCTTCAAATGCTTTTCTAATTACCCATTTTTCCATACGTTCTCCATTGATCATTTTATCTTTTGGGTTAATACGCATAGCCACATCCATAAATTCTTTATCTAAAAATGGTACACGACCTTCAATTCCCCAAGCCGCTAAACTTTTGTTTGCTCTTAAACAATCGTACATGTGTAATTTATCTAATTTACGCACCGTTTCTTCATGAAACTCTTGTGCATTTGGTGCTTTATGAAAATACAAATAGCCTCCAAATAACTCATCGGCACCTTCACCAGACAATACCATTTTAATTCCCATCGACTTAATAACTCTCGCCATTAAATACATAGGTGTTGACGAACGGATTGTGGTAATATCGTAAGTTTCTATATTGTGAATAACATCTTTAATCGCATCTAAACCTTCTTGAATGGTAAATTTTATTTCATGATGCACAGTTCCAATATGATCGGCTACTTTTTTAGCAGCTGCTAAGTCTGGAGATCCTTCTAATCCTACAGAAAAAGAGTGTAATTGTGGCCACCATGCTTTTTCTTTATCATCGGCTTCTACACGTCGTTCAGAATATTTTTTAGCTATAGCCGAAGTTACAGATGAATCCAAGCCACCAGATAATAACACTCCATAAGGTACATCACTCATTAATTGTCTGTGTACAGCATCTTCTAAGGCTTGTTTTACTTCAGCAACACTGGTTTCGTTTTCCTTTACGGCTTCGTATTCTGACCAGTCGCGTTTGTACCATTTTACAAATTCACCATCTTTACTAGACATATAATGTCCTGGAGGAAATAATTCAATTTTAGTACAAATACCTTCTAAAGCTTTTAATTCTGAAGCGACATAAAACGTTCCGTTTTTATCCCATCCTATATATAAAGGAATAATTCCCATATGATCTCTAGCCACAAAATATTCATCTTTTTCTGCATCATAGATAGCAAAACCGAATATTCCATTCATATCATCTACAAAGTCAACTCCTTTTTCTTGGTATAAGGCTAAAATGACTTCGCAGTCACTTTCAGTTTGAAAGTCATAATCTGGAAACTGAGATCGTAATGCCTTATGGTTGTAGATTTCCCCATTTGCTGCTAAGATTAATTTTTTATCTGGACTGAACAAGGGTTGTTTTCCAGAAGCTGGATCTACAATCGCCAAACGCTCATGAGCCATAATCACTTTATCATCACTATAGATTCCGCTCCAGTCTGGTCCACGATGACGGATTGTTTTTGCCATCTCTAAAACCTGTGGTCTTAAATCATCTACTTTTTGCTTTATATCGAACGCACATACTATTCCGCACATAACTTTTTATCTTTTTTTATTAGGCTATACTTAAATTCAGCCTTCCATTATTAATTACAGGACAAATATGAACTTAAACTTTCATATTAAAAACACAAACACGTTTAATAGTTTCATTTTGTAATTTTATTAGCCATATTAACACTAAACTAAAACCAACCCATCTTAATATTATTAGTTTTACTATGAATTTGTAAATTTTAATATTTAATTACGACTATTCGCTGAATTAAAAACTATTTTTAACAAAACCAAAAACACATTATTTCTTATGAAAACATCAAACGTATTGACTTCGATTACTTTCGCATTTTTAATGGTATTGACATTAAATGTTGGTGCGCAAGAATTTAAGGGTTTAGACAAAAGCCCTATGGATGCTGCTTCTTTTCCTGCCGATTATAAAGACTCAAACAAGCTAATTAAAATTACTTATAGTCGTCCACAGTTAAAAGACCGTTCTGTAAGTGAATTAGCAAAAGAAGGTGAAGTGTGGAGAACAGGTGCTAACGAAGCTGCTGAACTTACACTTTATAAAGACATGAAAGTAGGAGGTACTGAAGTAAAAGCAGGAACTTATACATTTTACGTTATTCCTGGACAAAAAGAATGGACAGCTATCATCAGTACTGACCTTAATGTTTGGGGAAGTTACTTCTACAACAAAGAGAATGATGTAGCACGCGTAACTGTACCTGTAACTAAAGGAAAAGAGTCACTAGATGCTTTTTCTATTGCTTTTGACAAGGGTGACGACGCCTTAGAAATGCATTTAGGTTGGGGAACTGTTAGAGTTGCCGTTCCTTTTAAGATGTAATTGTTAGACGTTAGACAAAAATCAAAAAAGTTCCGAGAATTATAAATCTTCTCGGAACTTTTTTATTTAATTCTTATTCGAATCGCGCTAATACCTAAACTTACGGTATATTCAAATATTTATGCGTCTGTAATGATACTTTCCATTTAGGATTTGCCATCACATAATCTACAATCAATGGCATCATCTTATCGCGCTTACTCCACTCTGGTTGTAAATACAAAATGCAATCCTTATTTACTTTTGCTGCTTGTTCTTCCGCAAATCTAAAATCGTCTTTATTAAAAATAATACATTTTAATTCGTGTGCTTTTTCAAAAACTTCATCTGTTGGTAACTTCATTTTTTTAGGCGACAAACAAATCCAATCCCACTCACCTGTTAACTTATAAGCACCAGACGTTTCAATATGCGTTTGCACACCTTTTGCTTTTAATTGCGCTGTTAACGGTCCCATATCCCAAGTTAATGGCTCTCCACCTGTCACAATAATGGTATCACTATACTTTACGGCATTTTCAACAATTTTTTCAGTTTCAGTAGGAGGATGCAATTCTGCCAACCAACTTTCTTTAACGTCGCACCAATGGCAACCCACATCACAACCACCAATTCTCACAAAATACGCTGCTGTTCCTTTGTGGAAACCTTCACCTTGAATGGTATAAAACTCTTCCATTAAAGGCAGCAATAATCCTTTATCTATTAACTCTTGTCGTTCTCGTCTTGTCATAAGGATGCAAATATATTAATAAGTATGCAGTATTTAGTTGCAGTGAACAGTAAACTCTACGCAATACTTCAACATTTATTCATAGAGACTTAATATTTTGTCATATTTACTTTGCAATACGAAGACTGTGACTGAAAACAATTTCATACTTGATTAAAATTACATTATTTTTATCCAAATTTTCTGATTAATGAAAAACTCTGAAGCTTTTATAAAAGACATTAACGATGGAAACACGTTTAAAGGCGAATTTATTACCTTAGGTTCTGCCATGTTAGATGGTGAAACTAAGACCAATACTTTTGTAAAGGTTCCATTAAAAACCATGAACAGACATGGACTTATTGCTGGTGCAACTGGTACAGGAAAAACAAAAACGCTTCAGGTTTTAGCCGAAAATTTATCTGAAAAAGGTGTACCTGTTTTATTAATGGACATCAAAGGAGACTTAAGTGGCTTAGCAAAGGCAAGTGATGGACATGCAAAAATTGATGAACGACACGAACAAATAGGCTTACCTTTTGAACCTAAAGCTTTTCCTGTTGAAGTTATGACCTTGTCCGAACAAGATGGAGTTCGCTTAAGAGCAACGATCAGTGAGTTTGGTCCTGTTTTAATTTCAAGAATATTAGATGTTACTGAAACCCAAGCGGGAATTATTTCTGTAATTTTTAAATATTGTGACGACAACCATTTGCCTTTATTGGATCTTAAAGATTTTAAGAAAATCCTACAATATGCTACAAATGAAGGCAAAGAGGAGTTTCAGGAGTCTTATGGTCGTATTTCAACAGCATCAACAGGAGCTATTTTAAGAAAAATAATAGAAATTGAACAACAAGGTGGTGATTTGTTTTTTGGCGAAACCTCTTTCGATACTCAAGATCTATTACGAATTGATGAAAACGGTCGCGGTTTTATTAATATAATAAGACTAACAGATATTCAAGATAAGCCAAAATTATTCTCAACATTTATGTTGAGTTTATTGGCTGAGATTTATTCAACGTTTCCCGAACAAGGAGATAGTGGAAGACCAGAGTTAATTATGTTTATTGACGAGGCGCATTTAATATTTAATGAAGCTTCGGACGCCTTATTAAATCAGATTGAAAGTATTGTAAAACTCATTCGAAGTAAAGGAGTTGGTTTGTATTTTGTAACTCAGAATCCAACCGATGTTCCAGAAGCCGTTTTAGGACAGTTGGGACTAAAAATACAACATGCCTTAAGAGCATTTACTGCAAAAGACAGAAAAGCGATTAAATTAACGGCTCAGAATTATCCTGACACAGAGTATTATGATACAGCAGAAGTTTTAACATCCTTAGGAATTGGAGAAGCCTTAGTTTCAGCATTAGATGAAAAAGGAAAACCGACACCATTAGCGGCGACAATGTTGCGTGCACCAATGAGCCGAATGGATATTTTAACGGAAGCTGAATTAGGCGGATTGTTATCGCAATCTCAACTGGCCAAAAAATACAATCAAGAGATTGACCGAGAAAGTGCTTACGAAATGCTAAATGAAAAAATTAAGCAAGCCGAAGCCGAAGAAGCGAAACAAAAAGCCAAAGAAGAAAAAGAAGCTTTAAAACGCGCAGAAAGCAAAAAACAAACCCGATCTACTAGAGCTCGAAGTAACAGAATGAATCCAATTGTAAAGGTTCTAACTAGTGCAACCGTAATCCGAGGAGTTTTGGGAATAATAAGTAAAATGATTAAATAGACACTAACTTTTTGAAATGAAAAACACCTTATTTACTGTAATTATATGTGCACTTTTAATAACTAGCTGCACAAAAGACAAAGCGCAAAATCCGTTTGAAATTGCTAAAAACCACATTGGTTTATTAACAGATTCTACTCAGGTAAAAGAATTAGATGCTATTTATAGTAAGGACTCTATTGTTAGATACGTTTCTGGCGATGATTACATAGGATCGGTAAACACCATTGAAGTTTATGAAAAAGGAGGCAAAAAACTCTTAGACCTAACACCTAGAAAAGCCAAAGATTCTACTTCTGTTATTAAGAGTGTAAACATTATTGATTCGCGTTACAGCACCAATAAAAAGATATCAAACTTAAGTACATTTAAAGATATTAAGGCTGCTTATAAAATTTCAAAAATTGACAATTTAATTAATGTGATTGTGGTATCGGTTAATGAAATAAACGCCTCTTTTACAATTGATAAAAAAGAATTACCGGCAAGTATGCGTTTTGATATGGATATGGCCATTGATCCTATTCAAATTCCTGAAAAAGCGAAGATTAAATACTTTATGATTCATTGGTAAGCGACGTTTAGCAGTCTTCAATTAATAGCAAACATTTAAAATATGCCTAAAAAACAAAACTATACTATTCAAAATACCCCTTTTTTATTCCCAACAGAAGATGGTAAAATTATAAAAGAACATTTTGGAAATGCAACCGATGGCAATTCAGAAATAAGTATTGCTCATATGGTTGCACCTGCTGGCTGGTCTGAACCTTTTCAGACCCCAGAGTTCGACGAATACACATTTATAATAAAAGGAAAAAAGCAATTTATTATAGATGGAGACACGATTATTTTAGAAGCTGGCCAATCTATTAAAGTAAACAAAAACGTACGTGTTCAATATTCTAATCCGTTTACAGAACCTTGTGAATATTTAGCAATTTGTCGTCCAGCATTTTCTATTGAAGCCGTTAAAAGAGAAGACCAATAGCATGAGTAGTTTTGTAATTAAATCCATTGGTAGTGCACTTAATGCAACGAGCTTAATATCAAGCAAATTTGCAGCAAAAAGAGCAATAAATTTATTCTCATCACCGAGAAAAGGGCGTTACAACGACGACCAAAAACGTATTATTGAATCTGCTTTTTTTGAAGAAGTTACCTATAACAATTTTGATATTGCAACCTACCGTTGGGTTGGGAAAGGTAAAACCATTTTATTAGTACATGGTTGGGAAAGCAATACATCGCGATGGGACTATATTTTAAAAGATTTTAAAGATCAAGATTATAACATTGTTGCTTTAGATGCTCCTGCACATGGCAGATCCGATGGCAAACGATTTACGTCAATTTTATATGCTGAGTTTATAAATGTTGCTATTAAAAAATTTAAACCAGAAGTTGTAATTGGACATTCCGTTGGCGGCATGGCTAGTGTTTTTAGTGTCTATCAAAACCAGTTACCATCAGTAGAAAAACTCATATTATTGGGAGCTCCTGCTAATTCAATTGGTGTATTTGATAGATATAAAAAAATGATGGGTTACAATAGTCGCATTTCAAAAGGCATAGACTCTATTATTTTAGAAAGTTATGGACAACCTATCACCTATTTTTCAACAGCTGAATTTACAACTTCTATTGAAGCAAAGGGTTTAATTATTCATGATAAAGAAGACCGAATCATTCCTTATGAAGATGCGCTTCTTCTTAAGAATCGTTATAAAAATTCAAAATTAATTTCTACATCTGGATTTGGACATGGATTAAAAGATGCATCCTTAACACCTCAGATTATTGAGTTTATAAATGAGTAATCTTTATTGTATTTTTACACTATGTCAGAAGATTTAAAACGCCTAAACAAATACCTCAGCGAAGCTGGTTATTGCTCTCGTAGAGCAGCCGACCGATTAATCGAAGCAGGAAGAGTAACCATTAACGATGTTGTGCCAGAAATGGGAACCAAAGTCGCATCGGGAGATGTGGTAAAAGTAGATGGTGAAATTATTGGAGAACGTAAGCAAGACTTTGTGTATTTGGCCTTTAATAAGCCAATAGGAATTGTTTGCACTACAGATACACGTGTTGAAAAAGACAATATCATTGATTACATTAACTACCCAAAACGTATTTTTCCTATTGGAAGATTAGACAAACCAAGTGAAGGTTTAATTCTACTTACGGACGATGGAGATATTGTAAACAAGATTTTAAGGGCGAGTAATAATCACGAAAAAGAATACATCGTAACTGTAGACCAGCCCATTTCTCAAACGTTTATTGAACGTATGGCTGGCGGTATTTATTTAGAAGAATTAGATAAGCACACCAATAAATGTGAGGTTAAAAAGATAGATAAATTTACCTTTAGTATTATTTTAACCCAAGGTTTAAACAGGCAAATTCGTAGAATGTGTGAGTACTGCAATTATGAAGTACAAGCCTTAAAACGAATTCGGATAATGAATATTAAACTCGATATTCCTGTTGGAAAGCATAGAGAACTAACTAAAGCCGAATTTAAAACGTTGAATCAATTAATTAGTGATTCTACAAAAACGTATGAGGCTAAGCACAACTACACAACAAGAAAAAACAGGCGCTAATTATGGCTGTATTACCATTTCATCTTGCCATCCCTGTTCATGATTTAGCTTTATGCAGAGATTTCTACACCAACACACTTCAACTTGAAGAAGGACGAAGTAGCGACCATTGGGTAGATTATAATTTCTTTGGGCATCAGTTAGTAATTCACTACAAAGCAAAACAGACTGAAGAGGATTCTCATACAAATGCTGTTGATGGCAAGGCTGTTCCTGTGCCACATTTTGGTGTGGTTTTAGATTGGGAAGCGTTTCAAAAATTTGCAGAATTATTAAAATCGAAAGGCATAAAATTCATCATTGAACCTTATATTAGGTTTGAAGGCCAAGTTGGAGAACAAGCAACGATGTTTTTTAAAGATCCTTCTGGAAATGCTCTAGAGTTTAAAGCTTTTAAAGATATGAGTCAGTTATTTGCAAAGTAAAAAATTCAATTCATAGATGCTGAATAAACATTCGCTTTCCTAAAACTCTAATAACAAAAATTTTGTTGTCATCTGAAAACTGATAAAAAATTACTTAGGCTTTATACCTATAGTAGTATAGGTTATGAGCAAATGTAGAAGCGTCTCTTGCCAATTCCAGTCGTATTGCTAGTTCAGTTAAAAACAATTCTAAATTATTTAAATAAGACCTAGCTGGTTCTGCACCAAAAATATTATTTTCCCAATCTATAAATAGAGACAATATCTAATGAAGCTGCACCAGATAATTTATATGTTACCATCATCTACATCATTCATTAAGTCTGAAATAGATTTCTGACTTACTCCACTATTAAAACCTTCATCTATTGCCATTTTTAGTTCTAATAACTTTTCATTTTGAATCTGGTCTTTTCGTACTAAATCTCTAATATATTCACTATCATTGGTGAAATTTCCAGATTTAATTTTCAACTTAATCCATTCATTTTGCTGCTCTGTAAATGTTATTGTTTTCCTAATCGTTTCCATAAATAAACAATTTGGATGTAAAATAACGTAAAATTGCACCTTTTCCTATTTAGCTATTTTTCTTCTTTAATCTAAAAGGCAAATAAATCAATAAAAACAAAGGAATTACAATTAACTGCACTACTAATATATAAAACGGCCATTCACCAAAATAATCTAATATTGATGCTGATTTTGGCTTTTCATTTAAGTAGAAATAATTCGCATCTAGTATATAATTTAGTCCAACCATAATAAGCACATACACTTGAAGTGCTAAAAAAGATTTAAAAACACTTTTTAGCGTTGGCTTCATTTTTAATTCGAATATGAAATAGAAAATAATGGCTAACAAGCCTAAATGAACCATCCAATATCTAAAGTAATCGAAGCTTGGAAATCCTTTCGTAATATCTGGTGTAATTACGGCTTGTAAAGTTCCGCCAATGATCCAAAACACTAAAATCTCAAACATCCAATATTTACGATAATATGTAAAAATGGGAATCAGCAATGCCATTAAACTACAGAGATAAAGTGGTAAATCGGTTTTAAAATTATAGTTATCGCATGCTATTCGATAGATATGAAAACAAATCAGTGTAGCCGAAACAAGCCAACCCAAATAATGAACGGCTTTTTGTTTTTGAAGTAAACTGAAATTTTTCCTAGAATATTTTATTAGATATATCGTAAAACCTAAAGCAAAAAGAATAGGTGTTAAATGTTGAAAACTACCAATCGTTACTTTTGTCTTAACGATTAATGGTAATACTATTTCCACCTTAGAAGATTACCTTTTATGTTGTCTATGTTGCTCTCTAGCCAACAAGGTATTCTTTAATAACATTGCAATAGTCATTGGTCCTACTCCACCAGGAACTGGTGTAATAAAGCTTGCTTTTTTACTTACGTTTTCAAAATCAACATCACCTGTAATTCGATAACCTTTATCAGAATCATCGGTAACACGTGTAATACCAACATCAATAATAACGGCATCATCTTTTACCATTTCTGCCTTTAAAAAATTTGGTATTCCTAAAGCTGAAATAATAATATCTGCTTGCGATGTAATCTGTGTTATGTTTTTAGTGTGACTATGCGTTAGGGTAACAGTAGAGTTTCCTGGAAAACCTTTTCGACCCATTAAAATACTCATTGGGCGGCCAACAATATGCGAACGACCAATTATAACTGTATGCTTTCCGTCTGTATCAACTTTGTAGCGCTCTAACAATTCTAAAATTCCAAAAGGTGTTGCAGGTATAAAAGTAGACATGTCTAATGCCATTTTACCAAAATTCATTGGGTGAAACCCATCGACATCTTTATCTGGATTTACCGCCATTAATACCTTTTGTGTATTAATTTGGCGCGGTAATGGTAATTGAATTATAAATCCATCAATATCGCTATTTTCATTTAACTCTTCAATTTTATCTAATAACTCTATTTCACTTGTTGTACTAGATAAACGCACCATTGTAGATTCGAAACCAACACGCTCACATGCTCTAACTTTACTACCAACGTATGTTAAACTTGCACCATCATTACCAACTATTACAGCCGCTAAGTGTGGTACTTTTTCATCATTAGCTTTCATCTTATCGACTTCGGCTTTGATTTCGTTTTTAATGTCGTTGCTTACTTTTTTTCCGTCTAAAATTGTCATGCTTTTGGTTATTGTTTTCTCGCAAAGACGCTATGGCGCAAAGCTATAATTGATTAAATATTTATTATTAATGTCAACTGAAGACTGAGTAAGAGACTGCCAACTGAAGACTGAATACTGTAAACTATTTAGGCATATTCTGCATCATCTGCATCATACGTTTTCCGCCTCCACCTTGCATCATTTTCATCATTTTACTCATTTGCGTAAATTGCTTTAAAAGCTGATTCACTTCTTGAACAGAAGTTCCTGAACCTTTTCCAATTCGTTTTTTACGACTTGAGTTTATCACTGCTGGATTAGCGCGCTCTTCTGGTGTCATTGAATGAATAATAGCTTCTATACCTTTAAATGCATCATCATCAATATCTATATCTTTCATCATTTTGCCTGCTCCAGGAATCATGCCTACTAAATCCTTCATGTTACCCATTTTCTTAATTTGCTGAATCTGTTTTAAGAAATCATCAAACCCAAACTGGTTTTTGGCAATCTTCTTCTGTAATTTTCTAGCTTCAACTTCATCAAACTGTTCTTGAGCACGCTCTACAAGAGAAACCACATCTCCCATCCCAAGAATACGATCTGCCATACGCGATGGATAGAAAACATCAATCGCTTCCATCTTTTCACCTGTACCAATAAATTTAATCGGTTTGTTAACTACAGATTTAATTGAAATTGCAGCTCCACCTCTAGTATCACCATCTAATTTGGTTAGGATAACACCGTCAAAATTTAAAATATCATTAAAGGCTTTCGCTGTATTCACCGCATCTTGACCTGTCATAGAATCGACAACAAACAAGGTTTCTTGTGGCTCAATGGCTTTGTGAATGTTAGAGATTTCAGTCATCATGGCTTCATCTACAGCCAAACGACCAGCAGTATCAATAATTACCACATTATGACCATTTGCTTTGGCATGTGCAATACCAGCTTGCGAAATTGCCACAGGATCATTATTCCCTTTATCACTAAAAACCTCAACACCTATTTGATCTCCTACAACATGTAATTGATCTATCGCAGCAGGACGATATACATCACAAGCTACTAATAAAGGTTTCTTTGTTTTTTTATTTTTTAAATAATTAGCAAGTTTACCAGAAAACGTTGTTTTACCAGAACCTTGCAAACCAGACATTAAAATCACACTTGGATTACCAGAAAGATTAATTCCTTCGGCATCTCCACCCATGAGTTCGGTTAATTCGTCTTTAACGAGTTTTACCATTAACTGACCTGGTTGTAATGTGGTTAATACATCTTGACCAAGTGCTTTTTCTTTTACACGAACGGTAAATTCTTTTGCAATTTTAAAGTTAACATCGGCATCTAAAAGCGCACGTCTTACTTCTTTTAAGGTTTCTGCAACATTGACTTCTGTAATGCTACCATGACCTTTTAATACGTGTAACGCTTTATCTAACTTATCACTTAAATTATTGAACATGTTTTTAGTCTTCAGTTTTTAATAAGTTGCAAATTTAAGAATTTATGAGGGAATTATGAATGGGTTTATAAATTAGTTTACAGTTGGGTTTGAGGCTAGAAGTTGGAAGTACGAAGCAGGAAGCTGGAAGATTGATATATTGGCAGAAAGCAAACTGAAAACTGAATACTGAGGACTGAGAACTGAGGACTGAGGACTGAGGACTAAAAAAAAGAGCCACTCATGACAAATGACCCTTTTCAATCAACTTAACTTACTATCTCATTGTTTCTTTATTCACAGGTTCTATCTAGAACAATTTCAATACTACTATCATTAACATTGTGCAACACTAATTGGTTTGCTGTACATTCTACAACCAACCAGCTTCCATTAATGGCTTGGATATTTGGTTCTGCTACATTAGAAAAATCTATAACAACGCCATTATTGGTTTGTGCTGTTGACCAACCAGCATTGATGGTAATTGTATCTGTATAAATCACTACAATTTCTGTGTCTTGTTCAAAGGCAAGATTATAATTGACTAGGTTGTCACTTCCATTGTAGCTTGTGATATTCCATTGACATTCTGCTAAAATTCCTGAGACATCTCCTTCTGTACAAGAACCAGCATTACAGTTAACCACATTTAATTGAATTGGAAATATTTCAACCATGCCATTGATTTCTACTCTTGTATAAATAGTCGTATTCAATTCTGCAGTATTATAACTAACAGGATTTGCAATAGGATTTATGTCTGCTGTAGCATTAGATTGTGTTTCATAATACGATACCACATCTGCACTTGGTGTACAGTTTGAAAATGCTATTGGAAGATTGAAATCGTAAAGCACTGTTGCATCAGAATAACACGTTTCTAAAACGGCATCAAAACTTTGGAAACATTCAAAATAATTACATTCGATGGTATTTAAAAAGATAGAAAATATTTCAAAATCACCATTACTAGCTTCAATTCTCAAAAATATTTCACTACCTGTTGCTTCATACGCTTCTGTATTTGTCAATGCATTTACATTGGTTTCCGCATCAATTAGGGTTTCATGAAAAGACGGAATATAGGATGCCATACAATCTACCAAACCAATAGTTTCTGCATTTAAATTAAAAACAGCAGAACCGCTCTGATTGGCACATTCCACTAATTCATAATTGTCAAAACAATTAAAAAGATCACTATTACAGTCCTGCTCCAACACTAACATTTGGTCACCTTTAACAAGTACAATGCTATCCGCATCACATTCAACTATTACCCAATCTCCTTCAAGAGCATCTTGAAACGCTGTTAATTCTGAAAAATTTAATATTACGCCTTCTTCATCAACAGATAGATTCCACCCTCCGCCAATAGCAGATGTTGCCATGCCTTCGGAAATTTGTAAATCTCCATTGGTGTTGAATATCATACTATTATTTTCAAAATTGCCTGTTCCATCACTAAAATCCCACGGACATTCTTGCAGAATAGTACTAATATCAGAAAGTGAACAATTTAAATCATCTTCACAAACCTGATTAAGAACCATAGTTTGTTCACCTTTTATAAATTGAATGGTCTCATCATCACATTCTACAATTTTCCAGTCGCCACCTAAATCTTCGAAACCTGAATCTAAGTTAAGAAACGTTTCTCCGTCTGTTGAACTTACAGACCAGTCACCAACAACATTATAAGTACTACCATCTTGAAAAACAGCAAACGTGTTATCTAAATAAAATACTAATTCAATACCAACAAACTCAGGAAAACTAGAATAAGTCGAAATTTTCCATTGGCAGTCTTCTAACTGTGATGCTACAGAATCTTCGGTACAATTATTATCGTAACAATCATCACCAGCTACCTCAATAGCATCAGATAACTCCTGGTTGGTATTTACCTCAGTGGTTTCTCCATTTGCGTACTCTAAAGATACTGGGAAGTTTAAACTAACCACAACAGCATTTTCATCGTCTTCTAAACCATCTAAAAAACCGTATAAGCTTTCATCATTTTCAATGATTACAGTATCAATAAGATTAAACTCAGCATTAAATACTGAAAACGACATCGGATAAACAAAGTCTACACAGTCTATAGCATTAGTTTCATCTTCAACACAGGCGTTTATAAAACTTTCTAACGCTTCTTCATTTGCAATCACAGTTTCGCTGTAATCACTAAAAATAATAGTAATTGGAAATATAAAATCTAAGACATTATCTTCACTAGTAGTATAATTTAATAAATTTTCAAGTTCGTCTAAATCAGATTGTGTTTCAATAGTAAAAGTAATATCACTGATTACAATTGTAACAGGTAATTCTACAGAAAAGCAGCTTGATTCATCTAAAATATCGTCAGCAGCACCATAATTAGCAGTAGTTCTGCCCATTAGGTTAGCTAAGGTAGAATTGGCGACAATAGTTTCTTGATCATTCGGAGTATTTACTTCAGTAATCTCGTCTTGACAAGAGGTCAAGTAAAACAGGGCAAAAAGGACATAAATAAATAGGTGCTTTGATTTGGTTTTCATGGTTTTACGCTTTCCGTTTATTATACAACAATTAGTCTTCTATATTCCCTACCTCAATTATCTAAAATATTATTTATAATTTGTGAACCTATAAAACTCCATGAGTAAACCTATACAAGATAATATTTGCGAATCGCAGTTATTTGAGCGTTTATATAAAAAGCACGCCAAAAACCTGCATGATTTTTTGCACTACAAGTTTGGAGATCAGCTATGTCCACAAGATAAAGTTCAAGAAGCTTTTATAAAATTATGGCAAAACTGTGGTAAAGTTTCTCCAAACAAAGCCAAAAGTTATCTGTTTACAACCGCAAATAACCTAATGCTTAATGCTTACACACATCAAAAAGTGGTTTTAAAATACAGTAAGCAACCACAAAATCACATCAGTAATGAAACACCCGAATTTGTATTAGAAGAAAAAGAGTATCATCTAAAATTACAAAAAGCGTTGAGCAAATTAACGGAAGCACAACGTGTGGCGTTTTTAATGAATAGAGTTGAAGGCAAACGATTTAAAGAAATAGCAGAAGTTTTAAATATCTCTGTTAAAGGTGTAGAAAAGCGTATTTACGGAGCTTTGAAAAAATTACGTGAAGACATTGATGAACTATAACATGTTATGAAAGTAGGGATTTTTAAATTTAAGCTGTTATATAGTTGAATTCATATTATTTATGCAAAGAGAAAACCTCATAAAAAAATGGTTAGATAATAATCTAAATACTGAAGAGCAAAATGCTTTTGAGCAATTAGAGGATTATAATGAATTAATAAAAATGGACACTGCTTTAAAAGATTTTAAAGCACCAGAATTTTCTAGTGACCAAAACTACCAAGCTTTAAAACCACATCTCAAACCTAAATCATCAACTGCAAATCAATGGTTAAAACCGTTACTAAGAATTGCCGCAATTTTAGCCTTAGGATTTAGTGTATATTATTATACAACAACTTTAGATACTACAGTTGAGACACGTATTGCGCAACATACAACCATTGAATTACCCGATAATTCCACTGTAGACCTTAATGCCAACTCTACTATTACGTTTAATAAAAATCAATGGACCAAAACCCGAGAAGTTTCCTTAGAAGGAGAAGCTTTTTTTAAAGTCGCAAAAGGTCAAAAATTTGATGTGATTACTACAGACGGAATCGTGAGTGTTTTAGGCACACAATTTAATGTAAAACAACGTAAATCATACTTTGAAGTAACATGCTACGAAGGCTTAGTCGCCGTAACGCATAACAACAAGACGACTCAACTAGAGCCAGGACACACCTTCTTAATAAGAGATGGGAAACTACTTGCAAATGAAAAAGAAAACGCTGTGCAACCGCAATGGTTGCATGGAGAAAGTAGCTTTACGAGCGTACCTCTTAAACATGTTATTGCTGAATTTGAAAACCAATACAACCAAACTGTAGTGACCAAAGATATTGATCTTTCTCGATTGTTCACGGGAAGTTTCACACATAATAATTTAGATTTAGCACTGAAATCTGTCACAATACCATTAAATTTAGGCTACAGCAAATCAGGAAAATCTATTTTACTAAAGCGTGAATAAAACATTACTCTGTTTAGTTTTCTACATTGTATCAATTGCCTTTTGTAACCTAACGTTCTGTCAGGAACCAAGCGGAGAAAAACCACTTGCCCAAATTCTGCTAAAATTAGAAGCGACATATGATGTTAAATTTTCGTTTGAAACCAAAACTATTGAAGGGATTTTAATTCGCCCACTACCTGATGAACTTTCCTTAAAACAAGTATTAAATCATTTAAACAGCATAACACATCTTAGTTTTGAAATGCTGAATAGTCGCTTTATCGCGATCACACAAAAAGAGACCGAAGAACCACAAAGCCAAATACAACGATTAGAAGAAGTTGTCATTACAAACTACCTTACCAAAGGTATTTCTAAAACCAATAACGGAACTATAAAAACCAATACAAAAGCTTTTGATATTCTACCAGGATTAATTGAACCAGATGTGTTGCAAATAGTACAAAATCTACCTGGAATAATGAGTGTAGATGAACGGATTTCTAACATCAATGTTAGAGGTGGTACCAATGACCAAAATTTAATCTTATATGAAGGTATAAGAATGTATCAATCTGGTCATTTTTTTGGATTAATATCAGCTTTTAACCCTTACTTATCGGAAGATATTACAATTTCTAAAAATGGAACCAGTGCTAAATTTGGCAATGCAGTTTCTAGCACTATAACCATACAAAATTCAGACAAAATAGATAAAAACAGAAGTGGAGGACTCGGTGGTAATATGCTAAGTGTTGATGGTTTTGCAAAAGTACCTTTATCTGAAAAAACAGAATTACAAGTCTCTGCAAGACGTTCTTTTACTGATATCTTGGTGTCTAAAACTTACGATGCTTATTTTGATCGTATTTTTAGTGATTCAGAACTAAATACGTCTACACCTACCAATACCCTTTTAGCCCAAGACGAACGATTTCTTTTTTACGATTTTAACGCTCGCTTTCTATATGATATTAGTTCAACATCTAAGCTTCGCATTAATGTGATAAACATTTCGAACGACTTAGATTACAGCCAAGTGTTTACGACCACAGACAATAATTTTCAAGAAACCAAAAGTGAATTAAACCAAACAAGTTATGGTGGAAGTGTATCGTATTCAAAACTTCTAAACCAGGATCTAAACTTATCTGCTCAAGTCTATTTTTCTAATTATGATTTAGATGCTAAAAACAACAATATTAGCAATAATCAGCTGTTAACTCAAGAGAATAAAGTTGAAGATTTTGGTTTTCGGTTTGACGCGTCTAAAATAGTAAACGAAAGCATTAATTTTAATTTAGGTTATCAATTTAATGAGGTTGGTGTTACTAATTTTGAAGATGTTACTAATCCTGATTACACGAGTTTTGTAAAAGAAATTATAAGAACGCATGCCTTATTTGGAGAGGTTGAATGGTACTCAACATCTCGTGACACCTATATCCGCTTAGGTTCTCGAATTAGCTATTTTGGAAAGTTATCGGAATTTTTAATTGAGCCTAGATTTACAGTAAACTATAAGTTTCTAGATTATTTTAGACTTGAAGTTTTAGGAGAATTAAAAAGTCAATCTATTACGCAGATTATAGATTTACAACAAGATTTTTTCGGCATAGAAAAACGGCGATGGCAACTCGCCAATGGTAATGATGTTCCTTTGATTACAAGTGAACAGACCTCGATTGGTCTTAGTTATAATAAAAATAATTTGCTAGTTTCTGTTGAAGGCTATTACAAAGGTGTACATAATATTACCGCACGTAGCCAAGGGTTTCAAAACCAGTTTCAATTTACTGAAGATATTGGCCATTATACTGTTAGTGGTATAGACTTTCTTATTAATAAGCGTTTTAATGATTTTAGTACATGGCTGAGTTATACCTATAGTAAAAATGATTATAAGTTTAATCAATTACATAACGGTAAATCATTCCCTAACACCATAGATTTAAGACACGTGTTTAATACGTCTCTTACTTATAATCGCGATAAATTTAAAATAGGTATTGGTTTTAATTGGCATTCTGGAAGACCTTTCACACCTCCAAAAGACCTTCAAGACAATAGTAATTTTACCATAGAATATAATGCTCCTAACAGCTCTAGGTTAAGTGACTATTTTAGAACTGATATTTCTGCCATCTATAAATTTAAACCATCCAAAGGCATTTCTGCAGAAGTTGGGGCTTCAATCTGGAACATCTTTAATCAAACTAATATCGTTAATCGTTATTATACATTTGATTCGGATAATAACATATTAGACATTAAAAATAAATCCTTAAAACTAACACCAAACCTAAGCTTTAGAATGAATTTCTAAAATGGACTTCATAAAAAAACCTGAATAAAAATTCAGGTTTTTTTAAAATGTTGGACTAACCATTAACCGTTTTGTCTCTTTCTTTTTGTTTTTCTATGTTTTTCTTTATTTTATTTATAGCAGACTCAATTGATTTATCTGGTTCTATTAGATTATATTCTCCCCAAAAATCAGGATCTGAAAACCCAGAAATAGCATCCGTAATTATTACAGAAGGCCTAAGTTTATCTTTGTTTTTTATCTTTTTATCTGTGCTATTTTCCACCCAATCAGTTACTGCCATTTCGCTAGATAATGTATAAACTTTATTGAAGAGTTGACGTTTTTTATTCACCTTAAACGTTAAGCTTAAATTAGAATAACTATAGTACCATTTATCTCCCTTTTCTTTATAATCTACCTTATAAATAGCTTCTAAAGGATACACTTCAACATCACTAGGCTTCCTTTTAACTAAAAGATTTTTAGTCTTTTTCATATCACTAACATCTAAGACATAATTAGCGCTTACTAAAGCTAGCGTTTGTACATCTATAAATAGTTTTCCGTTGTAATTTACTCTAAGTTGATTTGCTTTTGGACTAAAATTAACTACATAAACAGTTCTATTATTTATAGTCGTTGGGTTGTCAAAAACATAATTATAGCTCCCAATACTTTCGTCTGTAAAAATATACTCAGGATATTTCATAATATCCAAAAACATAGTTGAAAATGGACCACCTTGTAACTTCACAGAAACGGTATCTAAACGTTTGTAATCTGTACTTTTTCTAGCTTTCCAAAGTTGAATAGCATCGCGTTGTTTTGATAAGTTTGGTTGCTTTAAAATATTAACAACAGCTTCTGTTAAGGACACATTTCTATTTCTACGCTTAATAGTTTCTCTGTAAAATGCCGTCATAAAAACAGATCCTTCACTTACATTTTTACTTTTATCACTAAGTACTTTTCGTATTAAACTTTCCGCGTTTTTAAAAGCTGCAATATTAACAGCAGACAACTTTGTGACGGCTTCATATAGCGTTACAACATAGTTATTGTCGGCTAATTGAGATAATGGAACAACGAAAGTATTATACCCTAAAAAAGTCACCACCACTTTTGAATCTAAATATTGGTTTGGTACTTTTAAAGTGAATTCACCTTCGGAATTTGTTATCGTACTAATATTGGTGTTATTAATATTAAGACTAGCAGCTTCAATTACTTTATTTGTTCTACCATCAATAACTTTACCTTGATACTCCTTAAAACCGGTTTGAGCATTTAAAGAAAATAGTACAAACACTAGCAAAAGAAGTGTACTAGTGTAACGTTTTAAAGTGTGAGAATTTTCCATAACAAAAAGATTTAATGAACGTATTAACTCTTCCTAAGATACGAAAAAAACAATAAACTACTTTATATCAGCATGTTAAAATTCAAGGTGTAAATTAAACTACATACGTTCTGGAACGCCGATACCTAAAAGCTGAAATGCGTTTTTTATAGTTTGGCTAACCGACTTAGATAAACCGACTCTAAAATTCTTTTCTTCGTCTGAATCTGCTCCTAAAATGGATACATTTTGATAGAATGAATTAAACTCCTTTACCAAATCATAGGTATAATTAGCAATCAATGCCGGACTATGTTGCTCTGCTGCATTTTGAATCACTTCTGGAAACAATTCTAATTGCTTAATGAGTTGTTTTTCTTTGTCGTGTAGAGACACGTCGACTGTGCTCAGTGTGACATTTTTATCCACATTAGCCTTTCTTAAAATAGACTGAATTCTGGCGTAGGTATACTGAATAAATGGCCCTGTATTTCCTTGAAAATCGATAGACTCCTTTGGATCGAATAAAATTCGTTTTTTAGGGTCTACTTTTAAGATGTAGTATTTTAAAGCCCCTAACCCAATGGTTTTATAAAGTGTTTGTTTTTCGTCAGTTGAATAGTCTTCAAGCTTTCCTAATTCATTAGAAATCTCTTCAGCTGTATCTGCCATTTCTTGCACTAAATCATCGGCATCTACAACTGTTCCTTCTCTACTTTTCATTTTTCCACTTGGCAAATCAACCATTCCATAACTTAAATGAAATAAATTTTTTGCCCATTCGAAACCTAATTTCTTCAAGATTAAGAATAGCACTTTAAAATGGTAGTCTTGCTCATTTCCAACAGTATAAACCATACCACCAACATCTGGATAATCTTTTATTCGCTGAATGGCTGTACCAATATCTTGTGTCATATAAACAGCAGTTCCATCGCTACGTAATACGATTTTTTCGTCTAAGCCATCGTCTGTTAAATCGCACCAAACCGAACCATCTTCCTTTTTGAAAAAGACCCCTGAATTTAACCCTTCTGCTACAAATTCTTTTCCTAACAAATAGGTATCACTTTCGTAGTAATAGGTATCAAAATCGACTCCGATGTTTTTGTAGGTCACATCGAAACCATCATAAACCCATTGGTTCATTTTTTTCCAAAGTGCAACAACGTCTTCATCTCCTGCTTCCCATTTAATGAGCATTTGTTGTGCTTCTAATAATAGTGGTGCGTTCTTTTTAGCCTCTTCTTCAGATTGACCTTGAGCTACTAATTTTGCAATTTCAGACTTGTATTCTTGATCAAATTTCACATAATAATTTCCAACTAATTTGTCACCTTTTAAACCTGTTGAGCTTGGTGTTTCGCCATTACCAAAACGTTGCCACGCCAACATACTTTTACAAATATGAATGCCTCTGTCGTTTATAATCTGAGTTTTGTAAACTTTCTTTCCAGAAGCTTTTAAAATTTCTGCGACAGAATAACCTAAAAGTACATTTCTAACATGTCCTAAGTGCAATGGCTTATTTGTGTTTGGCGATGAATATTCTACCATTATGGCTGTATCATCCTTTTGATCTGCAAATCCGAAATTCGATTTATCTTTTATAGATTGAAAGAACTCTAAATAATACGAATCACTAATTTCTATATTTAAAAAGCCTTTTACAACATTAAAGCCTTTAACCACTTCTACATTATCTAAAAGATACTGACCAACCTGCTCTCCAATAACAGCCGGATTCCCTTTTACAACACGCAACATAGGAAACACAACAACTGTAACATCTCCTGCAAACTCTTTGCGAGTGGCTTGAAATTCTACCGTTTTTAATTCCGATTGAAACAACGCTTTAATCGCTGCTTTTACCTGTAATTCTAATGTCTCTTGAAGGGTCATAATTCTACTTTATTTTCATGTTTTAAAACCTTGGCAAAGATAGACGATTTATTGTTTTATTAGAGTACTATACAGACATAATTGCGTAACTTTATAGACTTTGAAAAAGTGTAAAGTAATCTCAAGAAAGAAAATGACACGACTTAAATACTACTTTTTAAGTGTTATTATAATTACCACAACGATTACATAGATGCCAACGCTAATTATTTAGCGTTCTTTAAGCGACGTAACTTCTAAAGACATCAAATTTTTCTACTAGGCTCCAGATTAGATGGCTTTTATAGTAATAAAAATTTATCGACGAATGGAACGTCCTAGGTAAACCAACATGTTTTCGATTTTAATCTAAAAACCTTACCTGTGTTGGGCACATTTAACCATAACTACCTTATTATCTGCTATTTAACTAAATAACGTATTTCGTCGATGAACATGTATTACTACCGTTATTTTTGCTTTTTATCGATATGTAGTTTTTTTAAAATATTATATTTGTCACTTCAACTAATAAATTGGTATTAAATCCTAAATATTAGCATATTTGTTTTCATAATAGCATTTTTGAAAGGCTATTAATCAATGTCCCAAACATTAATGAGGCTTAATAATCAAACATTAACCAAGTTGTTATTGTTTTGTATTAACTTACTTTTTTCGTCCCTCCCTAAAAGTTTTCTAATCCAAAACAGCACAATTCGTTTTAACGCTATTTTAAGATGAAACAGTTATTTATACTAGCTGTATGTCTTATATCGTTTTCAGTTTTTTCTCAGAATGAAAAAATTGATAAACTTACGGTACAAATAGCATATCTAAACGCAGACTCTACGAAGGTGGATATGTCTTTGGTGCTTATTAATGAACTTTATAAAAATAAGGACTTTGGGAAGGCCTTACTTTATGTTAATGAAACGTCTAAACTTTCTGAAGACCTTAACTACATAAAAGGATTAGCAGAAAGCAGTTATTATAGAGCATTGATCTATACAGAGCGCAATGATTATTTTAATGCTATAGACAACTACAAAAAATCTAGAAATTTATATTTAAAAATAAGCGACACTGTTGGAGTGGCTAAAGTGAGTAATAGTATAGGCCTCATTGAAATTAAAAGAGGAAATTATAAGCTAGGTTTACAAAACTCGTTATCTGCAATATCTATTTTTGAAAAACAACATCTAAATGATGAGTTAAGTTTAGCATATAACAATCTAGCTGAAGCTTATCATAAAACCAATCAAATTGATAAAGCAATAGAATATAATTTTAAAACTTTACAAGTCCGCAAAGAAATTAACGACAAAGAAGGTATTAAAATATCTACTAAAAACATTGCCGGACTTTATTCTGAATTTAAAGAACATCGCAAGGCTATAGAATATTACGAAAAAGCATTAGATATCCTTAATCCTAATACAGATCAAGATTTACGAGGTGAAATACTACCTAAACTAGGTAGTGAGTATTTGCGTTTTAAAGAGTATGATAAAGCAGCAGAATACCTAATAGAAGGTTTAAAATACAATAGAGAACAAAATAATAGCGAAGGTATTTTAAGAGCTTTAAATGCTATTGGACACTTAAATCTTCAAAAGAAAAAGGTTAAGCTAGCCGAAAGACAATTAAGCGAAGCGTATAAAATTGCACAAAAAATAGATGATAAAACCGAGCTTTTAGAAAACTATAAACTACGTATTGCTTTAGATTCTACAAGAGGATATTATCAAAATGCATTTTTCTGGCAGAATAAATTTTATGATTTAAAAGACTCACTTTCCAAGGTAGATCAACCTGTATTTCCAACAGTCACAGACTTAGCCCCTTTAGATTTCACTAAGAACGCCACTACGAATAACGATACTACGCCTAACGATAAACAACAGATTAATGAACCGTTTAATTTGTTTAACAATCCTTATATTTTATACGGAATTTTAGCTGCGTTTGTGTTGGTATTAGCTGTTTTAATTTATAGCCTTATAAATTCTAAATCGCATAAAGAAGCATTAGAAAAACAAAAAGACATTTTAGCTGAAGAACAAATAAGAACCGAAGCCATTTTAGAACAAACGCATCATTTGGAAGAGGTTAACCAAGTAAAAGACAAGTTGTTTTCTATTGTATCTCACGATTTAAAAGATTCTATTTCCTCTATTAAAGCATTTTTAGATTTACTAAAAGAAGACAGTATTTCTAAAGATGAATTTTACGAGCTCATACCAGAATTAAGCGAAAATGCCAATAATGCATCTTCACTTTTATTTAATTTATTGAATTGGTCTAAGTCGCAAATGCAAAATTTAGAACCAAATCCAGAGCACTTTAATATACAAGATGTATTTCATTCTAAAATAGCCTTAGTAGAACAAAAAGTTGAAGACAAAAGCATTGTTTTAATTGATGAATCTCAAAACGATTTTATTTATGCAGATCGCAGCATGGTAGAAATTGTGATTCAAAATTTAATTACCAATGCCGTAAAGTTTAGTAGAACCGGAGATGTCATTACGATTTCTAATCAAGATGTAAATGGTAAATCTCTAATTTGTATAGAGGATACTGGTGTTGGTATTTCTAAAAACAATATCGATAAGTTATTTGCTGCACATAAAAACTTTACAACGGCTGGTACCAAAAATGAAAAAGGAACTGGCTTAGGCTTATCTATCGCTATGGATTTAGTAGAACTGAATAATGGTAGAATTTGGGTAGAAAGCACTGAAAATGTTGGAAGTAAATTCTTTGTTGAGCTACCAAAATCAGAGTCTAAGGCTTAATTTCAAGATTCAAGATTCAAGATTCAAGATTCAAGATTCAAGATTCTTAAGTAAAAAGGTTAAAGTGAGTGCACGACTTAACAACAAACAACTTAACAACAAACACATTTAACAACAAACACATTTACGATTTATCCTTTCGGCAAAAACACCTCAGCCATCATACAACGCGCACTTCCACCACCACAGGTTTCTATAGTTTCTAAAGAACTCGAAATAATAGGACCATACTTTTCTATAGTTGTCACTTGATTTGGCGTTAAACTTTTATGTGCTGCTTCACTCATTATTAAAAAGAGCTGGTCATTTTTTCCACGTAACTGCAACATGTTTCCTGCAAAATGATGCATCTGCTTTTCGGTAATTGAAATAATCGCTTTGCCATCTTGCTTTAAATGTTTAACGACATTTTTTCGTTCTTTTTTATCATCAATACAATCTAAGCAAATCACCACAAAATTCTCTGCAACACACATCATCACATTGGTATGATAAATTGGCAACCGCTTGTCGTTAACAGATTGATAGGCTGTAAAAATCACTGGACTATATTCAAAATCCTCACAAAATTCTATAAATAAATCCTCATCTGCTCTTGGAGACAGCGCACAATAAGCTTTTCTATTAACACGGTCTAGAATAACGCTACCTGTACCTTCTAAAAACACACCTTCGTGTTCTGCAGAAGTATAATCTATAATGTTTTCTATCTTAAAGCCTTCTTCTTCTAGCCTTATAAAAATTTCATCTCTACGCTCGCGTCGTCTATTCTCTGCAAACATAGGATACTTTGCTACATCACCATTAGCATGAAAACTCACCCAATTATTCGGGAATATAGAATCTGGAGTGTCATTAACTTTCTCGTCGTCTTCTACGATGACGTTAATACCTGCCGCTTTTAGTTTTTCAACAAAAGCATCAAATTCCACTTGTGCCTTTGCATTAATTTCCGCATTTTTTCCATCTAAATCTTCCTGAAAATAATTATTAACAGCCGTTTGCTCATTCATCCTAAAGTTTACAGGACGAATCATTAAAATAGTATTTGTTGTTTGTTGCATAATATGACATCTAAAAAGTGTTGCAAAATTAGGCATTTTTATGACTTGAAAAAGCCTAAGGAGACAACTTTGTTTTGTATAAATTCATTAAGTTTGAAACATAATGCCCAATTTATTATCAATCATAATTTTATCATGAAGAAACTATTCATCCTATTCTTAATTATTTGTTCTTGTGCTGAGAAAACAGAAGAGCAAAAATCAGAAAATAAGGTCATTGCTATTGACTTTACCACAACTTTTGAAAAAACCGAAGGATTAGGAACTGCAACCTACAACGAGACCATAAAGTATTACCAAGATTTAGCGACTAGTTATCCGGAAATATCAATACAAGACATTGGAGAAACAGACTCTGGCAAACCACTTCATATTGTAACATTAAACATGAATGGATCTGGTGATAATTTTGAAACCATAAGACAAAACAACAGAATTTTATTAGTAAATAATGGTATTCATCCTGGTGAATCTGATGGCATTGATGCCACAATGATGCTTTTTAGAGATATTGTACAAGGTAAAATTGAAGCACCAAAAAACACCGTTATCGTTACCATTCCTGTGTATAATATTGGTGGTAGCTTAAACCGAAATTCCACAACACGAACCAACCAAAATGGTCCAAAATCTTACGGTTTTAGAGGAAACGCAAGAAACTATGATTTGAATCGTGATTTCATAAAATCTGACACCAAAAATGCCAAAGCCTTTGCGCAGGTTTTTCATTTAGTGCAACCAGACGTTTTTATCGACAATCACGTAAGCAACGGAGCAGATTACCAATACACCTTAACACATTTGCTTACGCAGCACAATAAATTAGGTGGTGACCTTGGAAACTTTTTACACACCAAAATGATGCCAAGTCTAGAGCAAAAACTCGCAGCTAAATCTTGGGACATCACACCTTATGTTAACGTCTTTAATCGTACACCAGATTCTGGATTTACGCAATTTTTAGACTCGCCACGTTACTCTACAGGGTACACAACTTTGTTTAACACCTTAGGTATGATGATAGAAACTCACATGCTAAAACCCTATAAACAACGTGTTGAAGGTACTTATGAGTTAATGAAAACGATGATTGAAATCACTGAAGAACAAGGTGAAACCATCTCAAAATTAAGAAAAGAACAAGCTAAATTATGGTCAGCAGGACAAAGCTATCCATTAGCTTGGGCTGTAGATACCGTAAAAACATCAACCCTAAAATTTAAAGGCTACGAAGGCGAAATGATTCCAAGTGAATTAACAGGATCTAAACGTTTAAAATACGATAGATCAAAACCATTTACCAAAGACATTACTTATAAAAACTATTATAAAGCAACAGACTCAATTACAATTCCGGAAGCTTATATTATTCCTCAAGGTTGGCATAAGGTCATCAATTTGTTAAAGTTGAATAATGTCGAATTCACACAATTTAAAACCGACACAACTCTAACCGTTGAGTCTTATAAAATCGGAAGTTTTGAAACTCGAAAATCTCCTTACGAAGGCCATTATGCACATTACAAAACAACCGTAAATACATCTGAAGTTAACGTTACATTTAGAAAGGGTGATTATATGATATCTACTAATCAAAACGCACTCCGCTATCTTTTAGAGACTTTAGAACCAGCTGCACCTGATTCCTTTTTTAACTGGAATTTCTTTGATACTATTCTTCAGCAAAAAGAAGGTTTTTCACCTTACGTGTGGGAAGATAGAGCAGCAGAATTGCTAAAAAACAATCCAAAACTTCAAATTGAATACAATGTAAAAGTTAGTTATGACGAGGAGTTTGCTAATAGTTGGTATGCACAATTAGATTGGTTACACAAACAAAGTAAACATTATGAGACGGCTCATATGCAATACCCTATTTACCGTTTAAATTAGACTTGATTTTCTAAGTTTTCTACAGACTTCATTTAACCACTAAAGTAAATCACATTATAAAAACATTTAACTTTTATGCGAGCATGAGTCTTTACATAATCATTAGCAATGGCTTTGCCAATTGTTTCTTACACAACAAGTGCAAAACTCAAAACTAGAATTAAAGACACTGAAGCTGCTGAGATCTTACCAATATATCGTACTGAGTATGCCGGCTTCAAATTACATCCTTTAATGCCCACCTTTACTACTATAGTTTTTATAACTGTAAAAGCTAAGGTTTCAGAAACTTGAGGTTTTAGCATTAAAAGGTTAAATTCGTCTCAATTATATAAAACCGAACTATGTCTATAGCCGAACTTATTAGTAATGTATTTTTACCATTATCATTAGCTATTATTATGCTAGGAATGGGAATGACCTTAATTCCTGCAGATTTCACCAGACTAGTTAAGTTTCCTAAAGCTATTTTAATAGGGTTAACAAACCAACTCATACTGTTACCACTTATAGGGTTTTCTTTAGCTATTGCCTTTAATTTAAGTCCAATTATGGCTGTAGGCTTAATGATTTTGTCAACCTGCCCAGGTGGACCAACAAGCAACTTAATAACTCAAGTTTGTAAAGGAAATATAGCACTATCAGTGACCTTAACCGCTATTGCAAGTTTTGTGAGTATTTTAACCATTCCTTTTATATTATCCTTTGCCTTAGACTATTTTGGAACAGACGAAACCGTTACAATAAAGTTACCAATTCTTGATACCATCATTCAAATTATGGGCATAACAGTTATTCCTATTTCTATAGGTATGCTTATCAGGAAGTATAAAATTAAATTTGCATTACGAATGGAAAAACCCATGCGCATCGCTTCTACAGTCATTTTTATTTTAGTGTTTATCGCAGTTATTTTGGCTAATTTCGATATTCTAAGCACAGCGATGAAAGAAGTTGGTCTGGTTACTTTACTATTAAATATTATTACCATGGGATTAGGGTATTTAACCGCACGATTATTTAAGCTAAAATTAAAGAATGTTATTTCTATTACGGTTGAAAGTGGTATACAAAACGGCACACTTGCCTTTGTCATTGCAACGTCAATATTGCACAATGTAGAAATGGGAATTCCAACAGGTGCTTACGCCATATGGATGTTTATAACAGGTGGAATTTTAATGTGGCAACTTGGAAAAAGGCCAGAACCAGCTTCTAAAAGCTAATTCTAAACCTGAAAGCGTTTTGAAAACTAAAACAAAAGCATCTTAAACCAAAATTTTAATATTAGCATAGCTATTTTCTAATGCTTTTTGAGATGCCTTAGCATCCAACCATTCTACTTTAGTAATGCCTTCTTTTTCTTGGGGAATCAATTCACCGTCATACTTAGTTTTCATTTCAAACCAATAGGTGATTTTAATTTTATGTTTCCCGTTACGCTTAAAAATGTGATAGGTTGTTGGTAACGGTTTGGTAATTTTTAACCCCTCAACTCCTGTCTCCTCTTCTACTTCACGAATAGCGGTTTCTTCAATTGTTTCTTTACGTTCTGCTTTTCCTTTTGGTAAATCCCATTTATCATTTCGGTAAATAAAAAGAATTTCATCTTTAGAATTATATGCTTTTCCACCACCCGCAACAACATTAGGCAAAAGTTTCAAAAACTTTTTTAGAAGTTTGTCTTCGTTCTTATGTACCAGGTGAACCGCTTTTAAATCTGAATTATTTAAGGTTTTTATAACCTTTCCTATATTTACAGATTTTAAAAGAAAAGATTTAAAATCGGTTTCTTGTTTGACTTCAGTAGTTAAGATTATAGGTTTATCACCTACATAAATAGTGTACATCGTTTGGGTTTGTTTTCAACTTTCCTTTTGTAAATTTATTATTTTTTATGAGAAACTATTTGAAAAGAAATTTATTTTAGATTAAAAATTCTCTAAACTTTAAAAATCCTTATTTTTGTATTATGATTTTTAACAAAGATACTGCCAAAAAAACAGCAGAGGTTTTATTGCAAATAAATGCGATAAAATTACAACCCAACGATCCGTTTACTTGGGCTTCTGGCTGGAAATCTCCAATTTATTGCGACAACAGAATTGTACTATCATTTCCACCAATTAGAAATTATATTAGGGCAGCAATCGCCAGAAACATTGAAGACCTTTATGGTAAACCAGATGTCATTGCTGGTGTTGCTACAGGCGCAATCGGTATTGGCGCATTAGTTGCAGAATACCTAAACCTGCCATTTGTTTACGTTAGACCAGAAGCTAAAAAACATGGTCGTCAGAACCAAGTTGAAGGTTTTTTAGAAAAAGGACAAACTGTAGTTGTGGTCGAAGATTTAATTAGCACAGGTATGAGTAGTCTCAATGCTGTAAAAGCATTAAACGAAGCTGAAGCAAATGTAAAAGGCATGGTTGCTATTTTCTCCTATGGTTTTGATGTTGCCAAAAAGAATTTTGAAAATGCCAATGTAGAATTGCACACACTTGGCGATTATGAAAACTTATTAGAACAAGCTGTTGACACTTTTTACATATCTAAAGAGCAACAAGACATTTTAGCACAATGGAACGCCAACCCTAGTAAATGGAACGCTAATTGATATATTCCCGTGAAGTAGTTAAGTTGTATCGCTGTTAAATCGATTTTATCATGAAATCTTTTCAGTATACAACAACTCAACGACTAACGGCTTAACAACAAACAACAAAACATGAAATTAGAATCACCAAAAGTAACCTTAGATAAATCTGCAGAAGAAACATTCAACTTTCTTTCTGATGTTAAAAATTTTGAAAGCCTAATGCCTGAAAACATTAGTAAATTTGAAGTTTTAGACAACGATAAATTTCTATTTGCATTAAAAGGAATGCCAGAAATTGTACTAAAGAAAAAGGAGGCAACTCCAAATAGCAAAATCGTTTTAGGTGCTGCTGGCGGAAAATTAGACTTTGCTTTAGTTGCAGATATTACAGAAACTGAACCTAACAAAACTGAAGTTAAATTAAATTTCGAAGGAGAATTTAATGCCATGATGGCCATGATGATAAAAGGGCCAATCAGTAAATTTATTGAGACTTTAGTAACAAATATGAAAACGGAAGTATAATCTCAACCGAAATTAAAGCTTCTTTAATACAGTAGCTTAATTTCTTTAAGGTCAAAGGTTTTAATAACATCATCCTCTGTCCACACTTGTAACTGACCGTTTTCAGTAACACCTTGGATTATTCCAGAAAAGCTATCATTTTTAGACGTTCTAAAAGTTGATGGCTTTTTTTTTCTAAATAGGAGATTTTCGTATTCTAATTTAATGTCAAGATATGCCTTAGATTCTAAGAGCTTAAAATAAAACTCTAATTGTTTTAATACCTCAAAAAGCACTTCATCTTTATTATAAATAACACCAGTTAGTAAGCTCATAGATGATGCTTGAGGTAAATTGTTGAAAATTTTCTGATTCACATTAAGCCCAAAGCCAATAATAGAACCTTGAAGATTATTACTTTTTATGACATTTTCAATTAAAATACCACACAATTTAGTGTTTGCTGACAAAATGTCGTTAGGCCATTTTATACGTAATTGAGGTATTTTAAAACTTCTCAATGCCTTAATAATAGCCAAAGAAACAGCCATACTAATATAGAATTGTTCCCCTACATTAAATAACGGCAGCCTTTTAAACACACTCGCTGTAAGGTTCTTACCCTCTTCTGCATTCCACTGCGCGCCCATTTGTCCTCTGCCGTTTGTCTGTAATTCTGCTACAACAACCGTATAATCTTTAGGCAATGTCGTAGTAGACAAATCCTTTAGATACGTATTTGTAGAGTCAATGGCATTAAGTTTGATTATGTACATTTAATGGGCAATTTTATTTTATAGTTTTCTTATGACAATATGCGCATACAAGAACTAAAAAAATAATAACTTTGCACAAAATTAATACAATTTAATGACGAAAGATAAAATCCCTACAGACCAACTCATTACATCTATTATTGGAGGTATTGAAGATGTTAAAGGAAAAGAGATAACCTTATTAGATTTAAGAGAGATAGAAAATACTGTTTGTGATTATTTTATTATCTGCGAAGGGTCTTCAAACACGCAAGTAAACGCGATCGTCGGTTCCATACAAAAACAAGTTAGTAAATCACTTAAGGACAAACCTTGGCATATTGAAGGTACTGAAAATGCCGAATGGGTCTTAATGGATTATGTAAATGTTGTTGTGCATGTGTTTCAAAAACACATTAGAGAATACTACGATATTGAAGAGCTTTGGGGCGATGCTAAAATAACCCAAATAGAAACGAGTTACTAAACACAAAAAGATTACCGCATTTGCGGCAACAAGATGGCGAAAGACAATAAAAACCAAAACAAAAAACCGAAATTAAATCCTTATTGGATCTACGGTGTAATCATTGCACTATTCTTATCTATTCAGATTTTTTCTGGCGGATTTGGAGATTCTACAGGTACACAAACAACTCCTGCTCAATTCTTAGATTACCTAAGACAAGGTGAAGTTTCTAAAATTGAAATTGTAAATAAAAAGGAAGCTAGAGTTTACTTAACAAATGAAGCTAAAGAGCAATCTAAACATAAGAAGACAGAATCTAATTCTATATTTCCATCTGTTGCCTCTGTTCCAAATTACAAATTTGAATTTGGTGATCTTCAAAATTTCGAAAACGAAGTAAGTGACGTTATTAAAACAAATAACTTAGAAACTGAGCTCGTTTATGAAACCGAACATAACGTATGGGGAGATTTCCTATTAACCTTATTACCATTCGTGCTTATTATTGGCGTTTGGATTTTTATAATGCGTCGTATGTCTGGCGGCGGAGGCGGAGGAGCTGGTGGACAGATTTTCAACATTGGAAAATCTAAAGCTAAACTCTTTGATGAAAAAATAGACACCAAAACATCTTTTAAAGATGTCGCTGGTTTAGAAGGTGCAAAAGAAGAAGTTCAGGAAATTGTAGACTTCTTAAAGTTCCCTGAAAAATATACCGCATTAGGAGGTAAAATTCCTAAAGGAGCGTTATTAGTAGGACCTCCTGGTACAGGTAAAACGTTATTAGCAAAAGCTGTAGCTGGTGAAGCACAAGTTCCATTCTTTTCTCTTTCCGGATCTGACTTTGTAGAGATGTTTGTTGGAGTTGGTGCGTCTAGAGTTAGAGATTTATTTAAGCAAGCC
>NZ_JAICBG010000007.1:61468-88142 GCF_020179375.1 Winogradskyella sp. SM1960
GTAGAGCAAGAGGAAAAAATAACATGTCTGGTTCTAACGATGAACGTGAAAACACCTTAAACCAACTCTTAACTGAGATGGATGGTTTTGGCACCAATACAAACGTTATTGTATTAGCAGCTACAAACAGAGCTGATGTTTTAGATAGTGCTTTAATGAGAGCTGGTCGTTTTGATCGTCAGATTTATGTAGACCTTCCAGATGTTAGAGAGCGTAAAGAAATTTTTGAAGTGCACTTACGTCCGCTTAAAAAAGAAGAAACTTTAGATATCGATTTCTTAGCAAAACAAACACCTGGTTTTTCTGGTGCAGATATTGCTAATGTTTGTAATGAAGCCGCATTAATTGCAGCAAGAAAAGGAAAGAAAGCTGTAAATAAGCAAGATTTCTTAGATGCAGTTGATAGAATCATCGGAGGTTTAGAGAAGAAAAATAAAATTATAACTACGGCTGAAAAACGAGCTGTTGCATTCCACGAAGCTGGTCATGCTACTGTAAGTTGGATGCTAGAGCATGCTGCTCCGTTAGTAAAAGTTACGATTGTACCAAGAGGTCGATCATTAGGTGCTGCCTGGTATTTACCAGAAGAGCGTTTAATTGTACATCCTGAACAAATGCTAGACGAAATGTGTGCTGCCTTAGGTGGTAGAGCCGCTGAAAAAGTAATTTTCGATAAAATTTCTACAGGTGCATTAAGTGATTTAGAAAAAGTAACTAAACAAGCCAGAGCAATGGTCACTGTTTATGGACTTAGTGATAAGGTAGGTAACCTCACCTATTATGATTCTTCAGGACAATCTGAATATGGCTTTACTAAACCTTATAGTGAAAAAACAGCAGAGCTTATAGATAGAGAAATTTCTGATATTATTGAAGAACAATATCAACGTGCTATCAATTTATTGGAAAACAATAAAGACAAACTTACTGAGTTGGCTGAAGTCTTATTAGACAAGGAAGTTATTTTTAAAGACAATCTTGAAAAAATCTTCGGGAAACGTGGTTTTGAAAATCCTGCAATAATAGAAGAGGATATTAAAGATGTTAAAGTGGAAGCTAAAAACGAGGAAGAGTAAAAATATCCACAAGTTACAATCATATAAAAAACTTAAATTAATCCTATGTTAATTTAAGTTTTTTTATATTTGGAAAACACACCTATATAAGGATTAATAGCAATTATTGAATGAGCTTATTTCGTAAATTCTTCGGAAAAAAGTCTGAGCAGACTGAAGAAAACATACCTAATCAAGAGCGTGGCAAATACATGCCAGAAGTAAAGCTACCTGTAGATGAACGTTTTACAATAAACTTCAAAGGAAATGGTGGTAAATTTTTGTATTGTGAAAACCTCGAAGAGGTAAAGGAAAGTTTTAACGCAATCTTAGATGAGAACAATTGGCATGATGACAAAGTTTTTATAATTGATCAACGTTTAACTGATTTATTCAAAGATTTCAACCTAAATAGCACTACAAAACTTTCTGAAAGTGCTTATTTTTTATCTACCTGTGAATATTTAATCTCTGATGATGGTTCCCTTTTAATTTCTTCAAATCAAATTGCCGAAAAAAAATTAATAGAATTACCAGATCACTTTATAATTTATGCTACGACAAGCCAATTTGTTGAAACTATTGGTGAAGGCTTAAAAGGTATTAAAGCGAAAAGCAAAAAGAAAATACCGACAAACATTACCACTATAAAGAATTTTAAAACAGCAGAGGACAAAGACTTTCTAACTTACGGAAGTAGTTCTAAAAATCTATACCTACTTTTACTAGAAGACTTATAATGAAAGAATTATCCATTAGAGCCATTTCTGGTGTAGTCTATGTATTACTCCTTATAGGTTCACTTTTCTCTGAAGTGGCATTAGCTATTTTAATTGGAATATTTGGAATTATTTGCTTAACAGAATTTAGCCGACTCATAAAGCTAAAGTCTTATGTACAATATCTTATTTTTCTTATTTTATATATAGCGTTTTGGTATTTATGCGCGCAGAAATCCATAAACCAAATTGGTGATGAAGCTATTCAAATTTTGTTAGTCATTACTATTTTTGTCAATCTCATTTTAATTAAAGATCTATTTACATCAAAACGGATTCCTCTTTTTGAATCTAAACGATACATCGTTACCGCATTTTATTTGACGAGTGGTTTTGTATTTATATTGCTAGTTTCTAATTACGATAATGCATTCACACCACTATTGTTATTAGGTTCATTTATACTTATTTGGGTTAATGACAGTGCAGCCTATATGGTTGGAAAGAATTTTGGAAAACAAAAGTTATTTCCAAGTATATCTCCAAAGAAAACGGTTGAAGGTTTCCTTGGTGGTTTATTTTTTGCATGTGTATCGAGTTATTTTATAGCCTTATATACTGAAACACTTTACTTTACACCTTGGTTAATTTTAGCCATTATTATTAGTGTTTTTGGTACCTTTGGGGACTTAATAGAATCTAAATTTAAGCGTCAAGCAAAAGTTAAAGATAGTGGATCTATAATGCCAGGACACGGTGGACTTTTAGATCGCTTAGATAGTATTATCTTTGCAGCACCATTTATATATTTATTTTTAAGAATTATACACTTTTAAGAAAATTAAGCTATGTTTCATAAAGAAGGACATAAAATTATATTCATTACCCTCGTTTTTGTCGTAGGCACGTTTTTTTTAATTGATGAATTTATTCTTAATGAATGGTTGCGAAAAGGGTTAATGATAGCCATTTTAGTATTCTTTATTCTAATTCTACAATTTTTTAGAAACCCTAAACGTAATACCCATAGTAATAGTATGCAGGCTTTATCTCCTGTTGATGGCAAGGTTGTGGTTATTGAAGAGGTTCAAGAAAACGAAGTTTTTAAAGACAAAAGAATTCAGGTTTCTGTATTTATGTCTCCTATTAATGTGCATGTAACGCGTTATCCAATTTCAGGAAAAGTTACGTTTAGCAAGTATCATCCTGGAAAGTTTTTAGTCGCTTGGCATCCAAAAGCAAGTGAGGAAAATGAGCGTACTACAGTAGTCGTTGAGAATGAAAATTTTGGCAAAGTATTGTACAGACAAATTGCTGGTGCATTAGCTAAACGTATTGTTAACTATGCTAAAGTTGATGGTTATGTAGATCAAGGAACGGATTCTGGATTTATTAAATTTGGCTCACGTGTTGATTTATTCTTACCTTTGGACGCTGATATTAAAGTAGAACTTAACCAAAAAGTTCGTGGTGGTGAAAGCATTATTGCTGAAATAAAATGACATCCAAAGAGTTAGACATAGAATTTAGAGATGCTGTAGATCGTGTAAACGACCATACTGAACCATTTCCTGCTGACTTCTTACTGCGGCTATATGCTTTTTTTAAAAAAGCAACTAATAACTACGATAGACCAAGCAGTAGAAAACCAATTATTAATGCATTTAAAGCAAATGCTTTGTTTCAAGTAAAAAATATTACACGAGACGAAGCCAAACAAGAGTATATAAATCTGGTTAACAACTACTTTTTGTATCGGAAATAAAAAAAGAGACTTAAGACCGCTTCACTTATAGAATCAAGAACAAAGTATTACTTGTCACTAACTGACAAGTAACTTATTTTCCATTTATAATCATTCCCTTTTTAAAAAGAATCAAGACCGCTTTGTTAGAACTAATAACAAAGACTTAATAGGAACTGTCCGTCATCCTCAATTTTTGTAATTAAAAAAAACTAAAAGAAATCGTACTAATTATTTTCACTAAAAACATTCAATTGTAGCTTAGTAAAGTCTTTTCTCCAATATTTTTTATCTTGGTTCTTATTTCTATTTTCTCTCACCTCTAATCTCTCACCAACGGCATCGTAGAACAACGCAATAAGCCTTCTTGTTTCGCAATTTCAGTATAAGATACTTCTTCTACTGTAAAGCCATTTTCTCTCAGCCACGTATTCAGTCTTGTAAAGTTTTTTTCAGAAATAATTACATCTTCAGAAATTGAAAAGATATTACTATTCATATGATACATTTCTTCTTTCGTAATTTCGAATACGTTCTCCTTTCCAAAGAAATTCAATAACCAATTATATTCACGTTCTATTAAAAACCCATTTTTATGAAGTATGGCTTTATCTTTTCCTATCGGTTGAAAACAACAGTCTAAATGCAATGCATTTTCTTTAGGGTCTGTATTGGATTTTCGTAATTCAAACGCCTTAACAGTTTTGTGTGGAAACAATTCCTGAATGGCGATTACGGCATCTGTATTGGTTCGTGCTGTTATATAATCTGCATAATCCTCACCAGAATACGTCCCAATAAAAATAAAATCGTTCCACGGCATCACATCACCACCTTCGACATGACATTCTTCTGGAAGTATAATAATGTTCTCCTCGTCTATTTTTTCAATTACATGTTGTATAGCTTCATACTCACGTTCGCGATCTGGTAAAATGTTGGCTTTTATAAATTTGTCTTCAATAACAAAAGCGATATCTCTTGAGAATATTTGGTTATAATCAGTGATCACTTTGGGTCTATAAACCGCAACATCGTATTTTTCAAAAACCTTTGCGACCGCATCCATTTCCTTTTGCATATCACTTTCTACAGGATACGTACCTGCTTTTATATGCTGAATAGATTTAGGATCGTAAGCCTCGTCTATAGACGGCACTGGGCCAACACTTTCTGCTGTACCTAATACCACAGTTTTAAGACGTGAAGTTTCGTTTTGTATGTTGAGTTTCATAAATTACAGTTTAGTCATTTAATAACCATGTCTTATAATCTTGGTTGTCATAACATGGTTATTACAGTTAATTCAAATGTATAAAAACAGAAAAAGCTCCATAATACCTATGAAGCTTTTATTCTTTAATTTAAAGTGTTATCTTTTTTCAATAGGTTTAAAATCTCTGTGCGTTTCACCTATATACAATTGTCTTGGACGACCAATTGGCTCGTTACGCATACGCATTTCTTTCCATTGTGCAATCCAACCTGGTAAACGACCCATGGCGAACATTACAGTAAACATTTCTACCGGAATTCCCATTGCTCTATAAATAATACCAGAGTAGAAATCTACATTAGGATATAATTTTCTATCTACAAAATACGGATCTTCTAAAGCTTCTTTTGCTAAACCTTTAGCAATATCTAAAATAGGATCATCAATTCCCAAATCTGCTAATACTTCGTCAGCAGCTTTCTTAATAATCAATGCTCTTGGATCAAAGTTTTTATATACTCTGTGACCAAAGCCCATTAAACGGAAAGGGTCATTTTTATCCTTAGCTTTTGCCATATATTTTTTAGTGTCACCACCATCAGCTTTTATTGCTTCAAGCATTTCTAAAACGGCTTGGTTAGCACCACCATGTAGTGGTCCCCAAAGCGCTGAAATACCAGATGCCAACGATACAAATAAACCGGCATGCGACGAACCTGTAATTCTTACTGTAGATGTTGAACAGTTTTGCTCATGATCTGCATGTAGAATTAAAAGTTTATCTAACGCATTTACTAAAATTGGATTTTGTTCGTAATCACCACTTGGGCTTTTAAACATCATCTTTAATAAGTTCTCTACGTAACCTAACTTATTATCTCCGTAATCTAATGGCAACCCATTCTTTTTACGTAATGTCCATGCTACTAGCACAGGGAATTTAGCTAAAATTCTAACAATAGCTTTGTACATTTCCTCTTCTGAGCTAACATCTACTGTAGAAGGGTAAAACGCAGTAAGTGCACTTGTTAATGACGATAACACTCCCATTGGGTGTGCAGACTTTGGAAATGCATCTAAAATCTTTTTAATATCATCATCTACAACCGAATGCTCTTTAATATCTTTATCAAACTGATTGAGTTGCTCTTGTGTTGGTAATTCTCCAAATATTAATAAGTACACAACTTCTAAGAAATCAGCTTTCTCTGCTAATTCTTCAATAGCATAACCTCTATATCTTAATATACCTTTTTCGCCATCTAGAAATGTAATTGCACTTTCACAACTTCCTGTGTTTTTATAACCTGGATCTATAGTAATGACTCCACCTGTTGCACTTCTTAAACTTTTAACATCAATAGCAACTTCGTTTTCTGTACCAATAGTTACAGGGAAATCGTATTTTTTACCATTAATTTCTAATGTAGCTTTATCTGACATATTTTCTTCTCGGATTTTAATAAATTATAAGGACTGTAAATTTACGAAATATCAAACGATTTCGAAAGGAGATTTATAACGGTTTTAACATTTACTACGAGTTCTAATTTATTCATGAAACATTTCATCCAGATAGTTGAAAAATAAAAAAAAACCATCTAAAGTGTAATCCTTTAGATGGTTTTGTATAATTAAGACATTTCGACTGCGCTCAATGTGATGGGTCTGTTCTGATTATATATCTTTTTATACATTCAACATTCACAAAACACCCCTGAAGTCCCCTCAAGGGGACAATCCCAAAAAACTTATGCTTTCACCTTAAAAGCATTAGATCCAGGAAAATAAGCTACATCACCTAATTCTTCTTCAATACGTAATAACTGGTTGTATTTTGCCATACGATCACTACGAGATGCAGAACCTGTTTTAATTTGACCTGTGTTTAAAGCTACAGCTAAATCTGCAATAGTATTATCTTCTGTTTCACCAGATCTATGAGACATTACAGATGTGTAACCTGCGTTATGTGCCATGTTTACTGCTGCAATTGTTTCGGTTAATGTACCAATCTGATTTACTTTAATTAAGATAGAGTTAGCAATACCTTCTTTAATACCTCTCTCTAAACGCTCTACATTAGTAACAAATAAATCATCACCAACTAACTGTACTTTATCTCCAATTAGTTCAGTTAAATATTTAAAACCTTCCCAATCGTTCTCATCCATACCATCTTCAATAGAAATAATAGGATATTTACCAGCTAATTCAGCTAAGTATTCCGCTTGCTCTTTACTTGTTCTGATGACACCAGAATCACCTTCAAATTTCTTATAATCGTATTTCCCATCCACAAAAAATTCTGCTGCAGCACAATCTAAAGCGATTTTTACTTCATCACCAAATTTATATCCAGCGTTTTCTACGGCTTTTGCAATCGTATCTAATGCATCTTCAGTTCCTCCTGGTAAGTTTGGTGCAAAACCACCTTCATCACCAACTGCTGTACTTAAATCTCTATCGTGTAATACCTTTTTAAGGTTGTGGAAAATCTCAGTTCCCATTTGCATAGCATGTGTAAAGTTTTTTGCTTTTACTGGCATTACCATAAACTCTTGAAACGCAATTGGCGCATCACTATGAGAACCACCATTAATGATGTTCATCATTGGTAACGGTAATGTATTTGCAGAAACTCCACCTACATATCTGTATAATGGCATACCTAATTCATTAGCTGCTGCTTTAGCAACGGCTAAGGATACACCCAAAATAGCATTAGCTCCTAATTTTGATTTGTTCGGAGTACCATCCAAATCAATCATCATTTGATCAATAGCGTTTTGTTCAAAAACAGAAACCCCTAATAATTCTTGAGCGATTGTAGAATTTACATTTTCAACAGCTTTTAAAACTCCCTTACCCATGTAAGTATCTCCTCCGTCTCTTAATTCAACAGCTTCATGCTCTCCTGTAGATGCACCAGATGGTACTGCTGCTCGTCCCATAATACCATTTTCTGTAGTAACATCAACTTCTACTGTTGGGTTTCCTCTGGAATCTAAAATTTGTCTTGCGTGTACATTGATAATAATGCTCATTATTTTTGGTTTTAATTTACTATAATTTCTATTGAAATACTGAAACGTGTTCAGTATGACTAGCCTATAAGCTAGTCAAATTTACGAAAATCTATAGCTTAAAACAGAACAAAAATCATAATTATGAATACTATTTACTATAATGTTTTCGAAACAAAAAAAACGCAATAAAAATGGTGTTTTATTGCGTTTTTGGTATTATTTATTTTTAATATTCTCTATAAATTGATCAAACAGATAGAGTGAATCATTTGGACCAGGACTTGCCTCTGGATGATACTGGACTGAAAAACAATTTTTGTCTTTTAGTTTGATACCTGCAACTGTATTATCATTTAAATGTACATGTGTAATTTCTACATTTGTATTGGCTTCCGTTTCTTCTCTGTTTATAGCGAATCCATGATTTTGGGATGTAATTTCCCCTTTACCTGTGACTAAATTTTTTACAGGATGATTAATTCCTCTGTGACCATTATGCATTTTATATGTTGAAATGCCATTAGCTAAAGCAATCACCTGATGTCCTAAACAAATTCCGAATAACGGTTTGTTATTCGCTATAATGTCTTTCGCCAGATTAATAGCCTCTTCTAAAGGTTCTGGATCACCAGGTCCGTTAGACAAGAAATAGCCATCTGGATTAAACCCTTCTAGTTCTTCAAATGTTGCATTGTATGGAAATACTTTTATGTAAGCATCGCGCTTCGCAAGGTTTCTAAGAATATTCTTTTTGATACCGATATCTAAGGCCGCAATTTTATAGGTTGCGTTTTCATCACCAACAAAATAAGGTTCTTTAGTAGATACTTTAGATGCCAATTCTAAACCTTTCATTGAAGGGAATTCTGCCAATTGCTTTTTAAGCGCTTCTATATTATCAACCTCAGTAGTAATTACAGCATTCATGGCTCCATTATCTCTAATATAGCTTACCAATGCTCTTGTATCTACATCTGCGATGGCTAAGGTATTATGCTTTTCAAAAAAATCTTCTAAAGACGCATCTGCCGCTGGTCTTGAATAATTAAAGCTAAAATTTTTACAAATTAATCCCGCTATTTTTACATCATCAGACTCAACTTCATCTGCTTTTGTTCCGTAATTTCCAATATGGGCATTGGTGGTTACCATAAGTTGACCGTAATACGAAGGGTCTGTGAATATTTCCTGATAACCTGTTGTACCAGTATTAAAACAGACTTCGCCAAAAGCAGAACCTTCTTTTCCTATGGATTTACCATGAAAAATTGTACCGTCAGCTAAAAGAATAAGGGCTTTTTTTCTTTGTTTGTATTTCATTGGTTATGTTATTGAGTCACATTAGTTGGAAGAAATAATTTTAAATACATTTTAAAACACCCCTAAAGTCCCTTCAAGGGGACAATACAACCAAGTAAAATTAATTTTTAATTTTTGCAAAAATCCAAAAAAAAAAGGATAAACTGAAACAGTCTATCCTTTATATTTATCAATGCTTATTAATACGCGCTAATCGCGATTTGTGAAATGCAAAAAACGATTTCAAATTTTGATCAGTTTTGATTTCAAATTTCATTCGTTTTTTTACTAGCATTTTTACTCTTCTTCGTTAGAAGCTTTAGTTTCCGTAGGTGCAGGTGTCGCCGCTTTTGCTTTGCTTCCTCCTCTTCTACTTCTACGTGTTTTCTTCTCTGGTTTAGCAGCTGAATAAAGTTCGTTGTAATCAACTAACTCAATCATTGCCATATCAGCGTTATCACCTAATCTGTTTCCTAATTTGATGATACGTGTATATCCACCTGGACGATCTCCAATCTTTGGCGCTACATCTCTAAACAATTCTGCAACAGCACCTGTTTGTCTTAATTTTGACATAACAAGACGTCTATTATGAGTAGTGTCTGTTTTAGATTTTGTAATCATTGGCTCAACAAACTGCTTTAAAGCTTTTGCTTTTGCAACAGTAGTGTTAATACGCTTGTGCTCTATTAAAGAACAAGCCATATTTGCTAACATTGACTTTCTGTGCGCTGTTTGTCTTCCTAAGTGGTTGAATTTTTTTCCGTGTCTCATGACATTTGTTTTATCATCTTGCTACCAAACTCTTTTTTGAGGAGCAAAATATGATTATTAATAATTAATTATGATCATTAGAATGAGATTCCCGCTTTCGCAGGAATCACAAACCATTTAATCTTTGTCTAATTTATATTTACTTAAATCCATACCGAAGTTAAGACCTTTAACATTCACTAATTCTTCTAGCTCAGTTAAAGACTTCTTACCGAAGTTTCTGAATTTCATTAAATCATTTTTGTTGAATGATACTAAGTCTCCTAAAGTATCTACTTCTGCAGCTTTTAAACAGTTAAGTGCACGTACAGAAAGATCCATATCAACTAATTTAGTTTTCAATAGTTGTCTCATGTGAAGTGATTCTTCATCATAAGTTTCTGTTTGTGCTATTTCATCAGCTTCTAACGTGATACGCTCATCTGAGAATAACATGAAGTGGTGAATTAATATTTTAGCTGCTTCCGTTAAAGCATCTTTTGGATTGATAGAGCCATCAGTTCTAATTTCGAAAACTAATTTTTCATAATCCGTTTTTTGTTCTACACGGAAGTTTTCAATTGCATATTTCACATTCTGGATTGGTGTGAAAATAGAATCGGTAAATATTGTTCCTACTGCTGCTGAAGCTTTCTTATTTTCTTCTGCTGGAACATAGCCTCTTCCTTTTTCAATCGTCAATTCCATATTGATGTTTACTTTAGGATCTAAGTTACAGATCACTAAATCTGTATTTAATACTTGAAAACCTGAGATAAACTTCTGGAAATCACCTGCTGTAATTTGATTTTGTCCTGAGATAGAAATGGTAACAGTTTCGTTATCAACTTCATCGATTTGGCGCTTAAAGTTAACTTGCTTTAAGTTCAAAATCATTTCAGTAACATCTTCAACTACACCTGCTATCGTAGAAAATTCGTGATCTACACCTTCAATTCTTACTGATGTGATTGCAAAACCTTCTAAAGAAGATAATAATACACGTCTTAACGCATTTCCTACTGTTAATCCGTATCCTGGTTCTAATGGTCTGAATTCGAATTTACCTTCGAAATCAGTAGAATCAATCATTATAACTTTATCAGGCTTCTGAAAATTTAATATTGCCATAGTGTTCTTCGTTTTAATTGTTATTTAGTTGCGCGGTTTATAAGTATGAAGAAGACTATAAACCCTTTGGCTAAATACCAATATGATTAATTATTATTTAGAGTAAAGTTCAACGATTAATTGCTCGTTGATTTGTTCTGGAATCTGAATTCTTGCAGGAACAGCAACATAAGTACCTTCCATTGAACCTGTATTCCAAGTGATCCATTCGTAAACATTACTAGAGTTAGATAATGAATTCTGAATAGCTTCTAATGATTTAGATTTTTCTCTAACACCTACAACATCACCAGCTTTTAATTGGTAAGAAGGAATATTTACCTTTTCACCGTTTACTGTAATGTGTCTGTGAGATACTAATTGTCTTGCACCACTTCTTGAAGGAGAGATACCCATTCTGTAAACAACATTATCTAAACGAGATTCACAAAATTGAAGTAAAACTTCACCTGTAATTCCTTTAGCAGAAGTTGCTCTTTTAAACATGTTTCTGAATTGCTTTTCTAAAATACCATAAGTATATTTAGCTTTTTGCTTCTCCATTAACTGAACTGAGTATTCAGATTTTTTACCACGACGACGGTTGTTTCCGTGTTGTCCTGGTGGATAATTTCTTTTTTCGAAGGCTTTGTCGTCTCCGAAGATAGCTTGTCCGAATTTACGGGCTATTTTAGTTTTAGGACCAGTATATCTTGCCATTTTAAATTGTTTTTAAGAGTGATTAGTGAATTAAGGTCTTAATCTTATCCTTCAAAAATCGTTGATCTCTTGTTGATACTTGTTTATAATTTTTCAGTTTGCAAATTTATACAAAATAAACTAATATCAGCACATAAATGTGAGATATTAGTTTATTAATAAATTTGAGTATGTTTTTCTAACTACAATCTGTTAGAAATCTGAACAGCATTCAGATTAAACTCTACGTCTTTTTGGTGGACGACAACCGTTATGTGGTAATGGAGTTACATCAACAATTTCTGAAACTTCAATACCTGCATTGTGTATAGATCTTATTGCAGATTCTCTACCGTTACCAGGTCCTTTAACGTATACTTTTACTTTCTTTAAACCAGCTTCTTTAGCAACTGCTGAAGCATCTTCTGCAGCTAATTGAGCAGCGTATGGAGTGTTCTTTTTAGAACCTCTAAAACCCATTTTACCAGCTGATGACCAAGAAATAACGTCACCTTTTTTGTTTGTTAAAGAAATAATGATGTTGTTAAAAGAAGCAGTGATATGAGCTTCTCCTATTGCATCAACTATAACTTTACGTTTTTTTGTACTTGTCTTTGCCATTATATGTTTAGCTTTTAGTATTAGTTTATAGTCGCTAGAATCCTAAACCGTTAAATTTCAAACAGATTCTTTCCAACGTCTAATAGACTAAAGACTATTATTACTTAGTTACTTTCTTTTTGTTAGCAACTGTTTTACGTCTTCCTTTTCTTGTACGAGAGTTATTTTTAGTACGTTGTCCTCTTAATGGAAGACCAACTCTATGACGAATACCTCTGTAACATCCAATATCCATTAATCGCTTAATGTTCATTTGTGTTTCCGAACGTAATTCTCCTTCGATTTTAAAAGTTCCAACAACTTCACGGATTGCTCCAATCTCGTCGTCAGTCCAATCTTGTACTTTTGTGTTCTCGTCAACTTTAGCTGCTGCTAAAATTTCCTTAGATCTACTTCTACCTACTCCGTAGATATAAGTTAAAGAGATTACTCCTCTTTTCTGTTTTGGTATGTCTACACCTGCAATTCTTGCCATAATTACCCTTGTCTTTGTTTGAATCTAGGATTCTTTTTGTTAATGACGTAAAGTCTACCTTTTCTGCGCACTAGTTTACAGTCTGCGCTTCTTTTCTTTACTGATGCTCTAACTTTCATCTTGTTTAATTTATTACTACTATTATAAGATGTAACCTAACGGTTTCATCGTTTTAGTATCTATATGTTATTCGAGCCTTCGTTAAATCGTAAGGGCTCATTTCTAATTTCACCTTATCTCCTGGTAGTAACTTAATATAATGCATACGCATTTTACCTGAGATATGTGCAGTCACTATATGACCATTTTCTAATTCAACACGAAACATAGCATTTGATAATGCCTCTATAATTGTGCCGTCTTGTTCTATTGCTGCTTGTTTTGCCATAATATATATTTAGTGTTCAGTCTTTATATTGCAAGTATCTTGCCTAATTTCTAAGACTGACTTCTAATGATTCATCTTATTGCCCAACTGCTTTTCTATTCTTACCTGTCTTCATTAAGCCATCATAATGCTTATTCAATAAATAAGAATTAATCTGTTGCATGGTATCGATTGCTACACCAACCATAATTAAAAGTGATGTACCACCGAAGAATAATGCCCAACCTGCCTGCACGCTCATTAATTTCATTACAAATGCTGGAAAAACAGCAACCAATGCTAAAAATATAGAACCTGGTAAGGTAATTTGTGACATTATCTTATCTAAATATTCTGAGGTTTCTGATCCTGGACGTATACCTGGAATAAATCCACCACTACGTTTTAAATCATCTGCCATTTTATTTGTAGGTACTGTAATTGCCGTATAAAAATAAGTAAAAACTATAATTAATAAAGCAAAAATTAAATTGTACCAAAATCCAAACATATCAGAAAAATTAGCCTGCATCCAAACTCCTGTGTCTGTATCTTTCAACCAAGCAGAACCACCTATTAAACTTGGTACAAACATAATTGCTTGTGCAAAGATAATTGGCATTACACCAGATGCGTTTAACTTTAATGGTAAAAACTGACGTGAACCGAATACATTCTTTTCGTAACCACCAGAAGCGGTTCTTCTTGCGTACTGTACAGCTATTTTTCTAACTGCCATTACTAAGAATACTGATGCTAAAATGATTACAAACCATATAACCATCTCTATTAATATCATCATAAATCCACCATTACCTTCTAATCTAGAAGCTGCATTTTGAATAAATGATTGTGGCAGCGTTGCGATAATACCTACCATAATTAATAATGAAATACCATTACCAATTCCTTTATCCGTAATCTTTTCACCTAACCACATTGCAAATACACAACCTGTTACTAAAATAATTACTGAAGAAAAGTAGAATAAATTTTCACTAAAACCAGGCACTAACATTGCACCCATAGACGTTGAACCAGATAATCCTGGTATACTAGCTAAATAACCAGGTGCTTGTACCAAACAAATACCGATGGTTAACCAACGTGTAATTTGAGTGATTTTCTTCTGACCACTAGCTCCTTCTTTCTGAAGTTTTTGTAAATAAGGAATCGCAATACCCATTAATTGAACAACAATGGAAGCAGAAATGTAAGGCATAATACCTAAAGCAAATACTGAGGCATTAGCAAAAGCTCCACCTGTAAATGCGTTTAACAATCCTAATATTCCACCATCCATACCAGCTTGTAAACCACCTAATGTATCAATATTAATACCAGGTAATACAACCTGAGCACCAAAACGATACACTAATAACAAACCTAAGGTTAAGATAATTCTATCCTTAAGCTCTGTGATTTTCCAAACGTTTTTTAATGTTTCTATTATTTTCATCCTATAATCTTATAAAGTTACAGCTTCACCACCAGCAGCTTCAATAGCAGCTTTTGCCGTAGCAGTAAATTTATGAGCAGTTACTGTTAATTTTGTTTTTAACTCACCTCTACCTAAGACTTTTACAAGCTCGTTTTTACCAGCTAATCCTAAAGATACAAACGTTTCAAAATCAACACTATCCTTTATTACTTTTTCATCTACTAACCTCTGTAGAGTATCTAAGTTAATACCTTGATACGCCACTCTGTTAATATTTGTAAATCCAAATTTAGGAACACGTCTTTGTAATGGCATTTGACCACCTTCAAATCCTAATTTCTTAGAATACCCTGAACGCGACTTTGCTCCTTTGTGACCACGAGTTGCAGTACCACCTTTACCAGAGCCTTGACCACGTCCAACACGTTTTCCTTGACTTTTTACTGAACCTTCTGCAGGTTTTAAATTACTTAAATCCATTGTTAAGTTATATTTTTAAGCTTCTTCAACAGAAACTAAGTGTTCAACTTTTTTAACCATACCAAGGATACTTGATGTGGCGTCGTGCTCTACTACTTGTCCAATCTTTTTTAAACCTAAAGCTTCTAAAATTAGCTTTTGTCTTTTAGTACGATTGATTGCACTTTTTACTTTCTTTACTTTAATCTTTGCCATCTTATCCTATCGATTATCCGTTAAATACTTTTTCAAGTGAAATTCCACGTTCTTTGGCTACAGACTTAGCATCTCTCAATTGTAATAAAGCATCAAAAGTTGCTTTTACTACGTTGTGAGGGTTAGAAGATCCTTGCGACTTAGATAATACATCGTGTATACCTACAGCCTCAAGAACAACTCTTACTGCTCCACCTGCAATTACTCCTGTACCAGGTGCAGCTGGAATAATGTTAACTCTAGCACCACCATATTTACCTTTTTGCTCATGTGGAATTGTGCCTTTAAGAATAGGAATTCTTACTAAGTTTTTCTTAGCATCTTCTATAGCTTTTGCAATTGCAGTCGCTACATCTTTAGATTTACCTAAGCCTTGTCCTACAACATTTGTTTCGTCACCTACAACAACAATTGCAGAAAAACCAAATGCTCTACCACCTTTTGTTACTTTAGTTACACGCTGCACGCCAACTAAGCGATCTTTTAATTCTAATCCGCTTGGTTTAACAAGCTCTGCGTTTTTATATTTTTGATACATAATGTCTTAAAATTTAAGTCCTGCTTCTCTAGCACCTTCTGCTAATGATTTTACTCTTCCATGATATAAGTAACCACCTCTATCAAAAGAAATAGTTTCAACACCAGCCTTCAAAGCTTTTTCACCAACAGACTTACCAACTAATGCAGCAATTTCTGATTTGTTTCCTTTAGACTTTACAATGTCCTTATCTCTTGAAGATGCAGCAGCTAAAGTTTTACCAGTTACATCATCTACGAGTTGAGCATAAATTTCTTTATTACTTCTAAAAACAGCTAATCTTGGTTTTGTTGCCGTACCAGATACTACCTTACGGATTCTGTTTTTTATTCTTATTCTTCTTTCGTTCTTTGTCAATGCCATAACTTAATTATTAAGCTGATTTACCTGCTTTTCTTCTAATTTCTTCACCAACAAACTTGATCCCTTTTCCTTTGTAAGGTTCTGGTTTTCTAAAACCACGAATCTTTGCAGCAACTTGGCCAACTAATTGTTTGTCAAAAGATGTTAATTTAACGATTGGATTTTTACCTTTTTCTGAAACGGTCTCAATTTTCACCTCTGGAGCGATGTCCATTACGATATTGTGAGAAAATCCTACAGCCAAATCTAATTTTTGTCCTTGGTTAGATGCTCTATAACCTACACCAACTAATTCTAGTTCTTTGGTCCAGCCTTTAGAAACACCTTCTATCATATTAGCAATTAATGCCCTGTAAAGACCATGTTTTGCTCTTAAATCTTTCTTATCAGAAGCACGTCCTAAAGTAATAATTCCGTCTTCTAATTTAATTTCAATATCTGAATACTCTTGAGTTAACTCTCCTAATTTACCTTTAGCGGTAATAGTGTTATCTTTAATCTCAAGTGTTACACCTTCAGGAACTGTTATTGGGTTTTTACCTATTCTTGACATAATTTCCTGTTTTTAGTATACGTAACATAAAACTTCACCACCAACATTTTCTCTCTGCGCTTGCTTTCCTGTCATCACTCCGTGAGACGTAGAAACAATTGCAATACCTAACCCGTTAAGGATTCTTGGCATTTCGTTAGAAGAAGCATATTTACGTAAACCTGGTTTACTGATTCTTTGAATTTTTTTGATGACAGACTCTTTTGTCTCTTTACTGTACTTCAAAGCAATTTTGATAGTACCTTGTACTGTTGAGTCGTCAAACTTATAACTTAAGATAAATCCTTGATCGAACAAAATCTTAGTTATTTCTTTTTTTAAGTTAGATGCAGGAATCTCAACCACTCTGTGATTTGCCTTAACTGCGTTTCTAACTCGCGTTAAATAATCCGCTATTGGATCTGTGTTCATATGTATTAATTTGCGGTAGCGGTTTTCGACACTATTGTCAAACCTGAAACCAATTTATAATCCTATAATTGTACGTGAAAGGATATCACGTTTTTACCAACTGGCTTTCTTTACACCAGGAATTAAACCTTGGTTAGCCATTTGTCTAAACATTACACGAGAAATTCCAAATTGTCTCATATAACCTTTTGGTCTTCCAGTAAGTTTACAACGGTTGTGCTGACGTATAGGTGATGCATTTTTTGGTAACTTTTGTAATGCTTCGTAATCGCCAGCTTCTTTTAAAGCTTTTCGTTTCTCTGCATATTTAGCTACCGTTTTAGAACGCTTAACCTCACGGGCTTTCATTGATTCTTTAGCCATAATTTAATTCTTTTTAAAAGGTAATCCTAGTTCTGTTAATAAAGACTTCGCTTCCTTATCGGTTTCAGCTGAAGTCACAAAAGTGATATCCATTCCTGAAATTCTATTAACTTTATCAATATCTATTTCTGGGAAAATGATTTGTTCTACAATACCTAAGTTATAGTTTCCACGTCCATCAAAACCTGTAGCTTTAATACCGCTAAAATCTCTAACTCGTGGTAAAGCTGAAGTCACCAAACGATCTAAGAATTCATACATTTGCTCTCCTCTTAATGTTACTTTGGCACCAATTGGCATCCCTTTACGTAACTTAAAAGAAGCAACATCCTTCTTAGACATTGTTTGTATAGCTTTTTGTCCAGATATCTTTGTAAGTTCTTCTACTGCGTGATCGATTAATTTCTTATCCGCAACAGCAGCACCAACACCTTTAGATATTACTATCTTAGTAAGTTTAGGTACTTGCATTACATTTTTGTATCCAAATTCTTCCGTAAGAGCAGAAACAACTTTGTCCTTATACTCTTGTTTTAATCTTGCAACGTAAGCCATAGTTAAATTACTTCATTAGATTTTTTAGAAAATCTCACTTTATTATCTCCATCCATTTTATAACCAACTCTTGTTGTTTCTCCTTTTGAAGTTAACAACGATAAGTTAGAAATATGAATAGATGCTTCTTTCTCTACAATTCCACCTTGAGGATTTTGTGCACTTGGTTTCGTATGTTTCTTAACCATGTTTACACCCTCTACGATGGCTTTGTTCTTATCTATTAATACTTTAAGTACTTTACCTTCTGATCCTTTGTGATCACCAGCAATTACTTGTACTGTATCTCCTGATTTTATTTTAAGCTTTGTCATTTTATTTATCAATTAAAGCACTTCTGGTGCCAATGATACAATTTTCATGAATTGTTTATCACGAAGTTCTCTAGCTACAGGTCCAAAAACACGAGTTCCTCTCATTTCCCCTTGAGGATTTAATAGTACACATGCGTTATCGTCAAATCTAATGTAAGATCCATCTGGACGTCTTACCTCTTTAGCTGTACGAACCACAACTGCTGTAGAAACAGCACCTTTTTTGATTTGTCCGTTTGGAGTGGCATCTTTAACAGATACTACAATTTTATCTCCTACAGAAGCATATCTTCTTTTAGTTCCTCCTAGTACACGGATAGTTAAAACTTCCTTTGCACCAGTATTATCAGCTACTTTTAATCTTGATTCTTGTTGTAACATAATTACTTCGCTCTTTCAATTATTTCTACTAATCTCCAACATTTAGATTTACTTAAAGGTCGTGTTTCCATGATCTTTACTGTATCTCCTTCGTTGCAGTCGTTTGTCTCATCGTGTGCGACATATTTCTTAGTCTTTAACACGAATTTTCCATACATAGGGTGTTTTACTTTCTTAACTTCTGAAACAACAATAGATTTCTCCATTTTGTTACTCGTTACGATCCCTATACGTTCTTTTCTTAAGTTTCTTTTTTCCATCTTTCAGCAGAATACGATTATTGTACGTCTCTTTTAGTTAATTCTGTTGCCACTCTAGCTACTGTGCGACGTGCAACGCGTAACTGGATTGGATTATCTAACGGAGATATAGTGTGAGCCATTTTCAGGTCCGTATAACTCTTTTTAGATTCACTAAGTTTCTCTTGTAACTCAGCTGTTGAAAGCTGTTTAATTTCTGATTGCTTCATAATATCTTTCTATTAAGCTTCGTAATCTCTAGCTATGATAAACTTAGTTTTTACAGGAAGTTTTTGTGCTGCCAAACGAAGAGCTTCTTGAGCTGTTTCTAATGGCACACCACTAATTTCAAATAACATACGTCCTGGTTTTACAACTGCTGCCCAATATTCAACGGCACCTTTACCTTTACCCATACGTACTTCAAGAGGTTTCTTTGTAATAGGCTTGTCTGGAAATATTTTAATCCATAACGATCCTTCTCTTTTCATGTAACGAGTAGCTGCAATACGCGCTGCTTCTATTTGACGTGCAGTTATAAATGACGCGTCTAATGATTTAATACCGAAAGTACCATTTGATAACAAATGACCTCTTCCCGCATTTCCTTTCATACGTCCTTTTTGCTGCTTACGAAATTTTGTTCTTTTAGGCTGTAACATTTTTTCTTTTCTTTAAAAAATTACTTTCTACGACGAGATTGGTTCTTGTTTCCACCACGTCCACCTTTACCTTTTTGTTGCTTAGATAAACCAACTAATGGAGAAAGTTCTCTTTTTCCATATACTTCGCCTTTCATTATCCAAACTTTGATGCCCAATCTACCATAAGTAGTATGTGCTTCTACTAGAGCATAATCAATATCAGCTCTAAAAGTAGACAAAGGAATACGTCCTTCTTTATAGTGTTCTTGACGTGCCATTTCAGCTCCGTTTAAACGACCACTAATCTGAATTTTAATTCCTTCAGCATTCATACGTATGGCAGCGGCAATAGCCATTTTTATTGCACGTCTGTATGAAATTCGGCTTTCAATTTGACGAGCAACACTTGCTGCTACTAAATATGCATCTAGTTCAGGTCTTTTAATCTCAAAGATGTTCAATTGAACCTCTTTACCAGTAATTTTCTTAAGCTCTTCTTTTAACTTATCTACTTCTTGGCCACCTTTTCCGATAATAATACCAGGTCTAGCAGTAGTTATAGTAACGGTTACAAGTTTAAGCGTACGCTCAATAATTACTCTACTTACACTAGCTTTAGATAGACGAGCATGAATATACTTTCTAATCTTATCGTCTTCGGCAAGTTTATCACCATAATCGTTTCCTCCGTACCAGTTAGATTCCCATCCTCTGATAATTCCTAAGCGATTCCCGATTGGATTTGTCTTTTGTCCCATATCTCTGTCTTAGCTTTGTGTTTTATTTATTGCATCTACTACCACAGTTACGTGATTAGATCTTTTTCTTATTCTGTGTGCTCTACCTTGAGGTGCCGGACGCAAACGCTTTAACATAGTTCCACCATCTACTCTAATTTCTTTGATAAACAATTTAGCTTCTTCAACATCAGCATCTTCGTTTTTAGCTTGCCAGTTTGCAATTGCAGACATTACAAGTTTCTCTAAACGACGAGACGCTTCTTTTGAACTAAATCTAAGAATCTGAAGAGCTTTCTCTGCCTTTTCACCTCTTACCAAATCCGCTACTAAACGCATTTTTCTAGGTGATGTAGGACAGTTATTTAGCTTTGCAAAAGCAACCTGCTTTTTCTCAGCTTTAATAGCTTCCGCCATTTGTTTTTTACGACTTCCCATGATTCTTATTTTTTACCTTTATTCTTAGCACCTGCATGACCTCTAAAAGATCGTGTTGGTGAAAATTCTCCTAATTTATGACCTACCATATTTTCAGTAACAAATACTGGAACAAATTGACGACCATTGTGAACAGCTATAGTCTGACCAACGAAATCTGGAGAAATCATTGATGCTCTAGACCATGTCTTAATGACTGTCTTTTTGTTAGAAGCTACATTTTCTGCAACTTTCTTATCTAATTTATAGTGGATATAAGGTCCTTTTTTTAATGAACGTGCCATACTATCTTAATTATTTCTTTCTACGTTCTACAATATACTTATTACTCGACTTTGTCTTAGAACGCGTTCTGTAACCTTTAGCAGGTACACCGTTTCTATTTCTTGGATGACCTCCTGAAGACTTACCTTCACCACCACCCATTGGGTGATCGACTGGGTTCATTACTACTGGTCTTACTCTTGGACGTCTACCTAACCATCTGCTTCTACCTGCTTTACCAGATACTAACAATTGATGATCTGAATTTGAAATTGCTCCAACAGTAGCCATACAAGTTACAAGAATTAATCTCGTTTCTCCAGATGGTAACTTTACAGATGCAAATTTGTCACCTCTTGCCATTAACTGAGCAAACGAACCAGCACTACGAGCCATAACAGCTCCTTGTCCAGGACGTAACTCAATACAAGAAATAATTGTACCTAATGGTATTTCACTTAAAGGCATTGCGTTTCCAATTTCTGGAGCGATACCTTTTTCACCAGACACTATATTTTGCCCTACTTGTAAACCATTCTGAGCGACAACGTAACGTTTCTCACCATCTTGATAGTTTAATAGCGCAATAAATGCTGTTCTGTTTGGGTCGTATTCAATTGACTTAACTTCTGCAGGAATTCCCGCTTTGTTACGTTTGAAATCGATAATACGATACCTCTTCTTATGACCTCCACCTACTTGGCGTATGGTCATTTTTCCTTGACTGTTTCTACCACCTGATCGTTTTTTCGGAGCAAGCAAGCTTTTCTCCGGCTTATCAGTAGTAATGGCGTCAAAACCATTTACTACTCTAAATCGCTGACCTGATGTGATCGGTTTTAATTTTCTTACTGACATTAATGTCTAAAATTACATGTTAGTGTATAAATCTATTGTTTCACCTTCCGCCAGTTGTACAATTGCCTTTTTAACAGCATTTGTTTTACCATGCTGAACACCAGTTTTTGTAAACTTGGTCTTACGATCTGGACGGACATTTATTGTACGAACTTTTTCAACAGAAACTCCATAAGCAGCTTCTACCGCTTTTTTGATTTCTACCTTGTTCGCCTTTGTGCACACTTCAAATGCATACGCATTTAACAACTCACTTTGCATGGTTGCTTTTTCTGTGATTATAGGTTTTTTTAAGATACTCATCTGTTCTATTTACTTAAATTCGTTTCAATTCCTTCTAAAGCACTTTCAATTAGAATAACTTTGTTAGCATTCATAATTTTATAAGTACTTAATTCTGAAGCAGTTACCACTTCAGAACCTTTAAAATTGCGTGAGGACAAATATACATTATTATTTGTACCACCCAACACAATAAGAGATTTTTTGTTTTCTACCTCTAAAGCCTTTAAAACATTAAGGAAATTTTTAGTCTTTGGTGCTTCAAAATTGAAGTCTTCTAATACTAAAATTGACTTATCATTTGCTTTAATACTTAAGGCAGATTTACGTGCTAATCGCTTTAACGTTTTGTTTAATTTAAAACTGTAGTTTCTTGGTCTAGGACCAAACATACGACCACCACCTTTAAATACACCAGACTTTATAGAACCAGCACGTGCAGTACCTGTTCCTTTTTGTTTTTTAATCTTACGTGTACTTCCAGCAATTTCTGCTCTTTCTTTTGCCTTATGCGTTCCCTGTCTTTGATTTGCTAAGTATTGCTTAACATCTAAATAGACAGCGTGATTATTAGGCTCTATAGCGAATACGTCTTTAGAAAGCTCAGCTTGTCTACCCGTATCTTTTCCGTTTATATCTAAAACTGCTACCTTCATTACTTCTCAATGATTACATAAGAATTCTTGTGACCAGGAACACATCCTTTTACCACTAGTAAGTTCTTTTCTGGAACTACTTTATAAACTCTTAAATTTTGAACTTTTACTGTTTCACCACCCATTCTTCCGGCCATCTTCATTCCTTTGAATACTCTCGCAGGATAAGAAGCTGCACCAATAGAACCTGGAGCTCTTAAACGGTTATGCTGACCATGCGTTGCTTGACCTACACCACCGAATCCGTGACGTTTTACTACACCTTGAAATCCTTTACCTTTAGAAGTACCTGCAACATCTACAAATTCCCCTTCAATAAATTGTTCTACTGTAATAGCATCACCTAATTTGTACTCCGCATCAAAACCTTTGAATTCAACAACTTTGCGTTTTACAGAAGTACCCGCTTTTTTAGCATGACCTAAGTCTGCTTTAGTAGCGCTTTTTTCTGTCGCGTCATCGAAACCTAATTGAAGTGCTGAATAACCATCCACTTCTTCAGTTCTGACTTGGGTAACGATACATGGTCCAGCTTCGATTACTGTACATGGAATGTTCTTTCCATTTTCGTCGAAAATGCTGGTCATACCGATTTTTTTTCCAATTAACCCAGACATGTTTTTCTTTTTAGTTTAGTCAACTCGCGAATTGACCGATTGTTTGTTTTTGATGGACAAGTCGCGACTTACCCTTATTAAATATTCAAGGCTGAAAAATACGTTTCAGCCTTGAATTGTATTTTTACCGTTTTTCCCTCGCTCGCAGCTTAGGACATGTAAGTGTGTAATTACACTTTGATTTCTACTTCTACTCCACTTGGTAATTCAAGTTTCATTAACGCATCAATCGTTTTTGATGACGAAGAGTAAATATCTAATAAACGCTTATAAGAGCTTAATTGAAATTGTTCTCTTGATTTCTTGTTTACGTGTGGTGAACGTAATACAGTGAAAATTTTCTTGTGTGTTGGTAACGGGATTGGTCCTGTTACTACTGCACCTGTACTTTTAACTGTTTTTACAATCTTATCAGCAGACTTGTCTACTAAGTTGTGATCGTAAGATTTTAATTTTATTCTGATTTTTTGACTCATTTTCTTAAGATTTACGATTCAACGCCTTTAGCTGCTTTGATTACTTCTTCTGATACGTTCTGTGGTGTTTGCTCATAGTGAGAAAATTCCATTGTAGATGTAGCTCTACCCGAAGATAATGTTCTTAACGTTGTTACATATCCAAACATTTCAGATAATGGTACAGTAGCTTTTACAGTTTTTGCACCAGCTCTATCTCCCATGCTACTCATTTGTCCTCTTCTTCTATTTAAGTCACCAACAATATCACCCATGTTTTCTTCTGGTGTAATCACCTCAAGTTTCATAATAGGTTCCATTATAACCGCCTTAGCTGCTTTTGCCGAATTTTTAAATCCTAATTTCGCTGCTAATTCGAAAGATAATTGATCAGAATCCACATCGTGGTAAGATCCATCCTTTAAAGTTACTTTCATAGAATCAACTTCGAATCCTGCTAAAGGACCATTGGTCATTGCCATTTTAAATCCTTTTTCAATTGAAGGGATAAATTCTTTAGGAACGTTACCACCTTTAATAGTAGACTCAAACTGTAATCCTACTACACCTTCATCTGCCGGCTCAATCGTAAATACGATATCAGCAAATTTACCACGACCACCAGATTGTTTCTTATAAACCTCTCTATGATCTGCAGCTTGTGTAATAGCTTCTTTATATTCAACTTGTGGCTGACCTTGGTTAACCTCAACTTTAAATTCTCTTTTTAAACGATCTACAATAATATCTAAGTGAAGCTCACCCATTCCTGATATAATTGTTTGACCCGAAGACTCATCTGTACGCGCTGTAAACGTTGGATCTTCTTCAGCTAATTTAGCTAAAGCCATACCTAACTTATCAACATCTGCTTTAGTCTTAGGCTCTACTGCGATACCAATTACGGGATCTGGAAAGTCCATAGATTCTAAAACGATAGGATGCTTTTCATCAGACATGGTATCACCAGTCTTAATATCTTTAAATCCTACTGCCGCTCCAATATCTCCTGCCTCAATAAAATCGATAGCATTTTGTTTGTTAGAGTGCATTTGGTAGATACGAGAAATACGTTCTTTTTTACCTGAACGGTTGTTCAAGATATAAGAACCTGCATCTAAACGACCAGAATAAGCTCTAAAGAAAGCTAAACGACCTACGAAAGGATCCGTAGCAATCTTAAATGCTAAAGCTGAAAACGGTTCTTTTACACTTGGCTTTCTACGCTCTTCTTCATCTGTGTTAGGGTTTGTTCCCACCACACTATCTCTATCTAAAGGAGAAGGTAAATAACGACAAACAGCATCTAATAAGAACTGAACACCTTTATTTTTGAAAGAAGAACCACATACCATTGGTATAATAGCCATATCCATTACAGCAGCTCTAAGTGCAGCGTGCACTTCTTCTTCTGTAATAGAATCTTCATCTTCCATGAATTTCTCTAGTAGATTTTCATCGTAACTAGCAACTTCTTCTATTAATAAAGCACGATACTTACGCACTTCATCCTTCATTTCTTCTGGAATATCAACAACATCAAAAGTAGATCCGTAGTTATCATCATGCCATACTATAGCTCTGTTTTTAACTAAATCTACAATTCCTTTGAAGTTATCTTCTTCACCAATATTTAATACAATTGGCACAGCGTTTGACTTCAACATGTCTTTAACTTGTTGACAAACACTTAAGAAGTCTGATCCCTGACGGTCCATTTTATTAACGAAACCAATTCTAGGCACTTTATAGTTATCTGCTAGTCTCCAGTTAGTTTCAGATTGTGGCTCAACACCATCTACTGCACTAAATAAAAACACCAAACCATCTAATACACGTAATGAACGGTTAACTTCTACCGTAAAATCAACGTGACCTGGTGTGTCAATAATATTAAAGTGATAATCTTGTGCTTCTGGAGTTGGCTCACCATTTTCTTTTGGGAATGTCCAATCACAAGTTGTTGCAGCAGACGTAATTGTAATACCTCTTTCTGCTTCTTGCTCCATCCAGTCCATTGTTGAAGCCCCATCATGAACTTCACCAATTTTATGTGATACACCTGTATAAAAAAGAATACGCTCTGTTGTTGTTGTTTTACCAGCATCAATATGAGCCGCAATTCCTATATTTCTTGTAAGTTTTAAATCTCTTGCCATTTCTTAAAATCTAAAGTGTGAGAATGCCTTGTTTGCTTCGGCCATTTTATGAGTATCAGCTCTTTTCTTAACTGCTGCCCCTTCTTCTTTAGCTGCTGCTAAAACTTCTGCCGCTAAACGTTGCGCCATAGATTTTTCGTTTCTTTTACGTGAAAAGCTAATTAACCATTTCATCGCAGTTGAAACCTTACGATCTGGACGAATCTGCATTGGAATCTGGAATGTTGCACCACCAACACGACGACTACGCACTTCTACGTGAGGCATCACATTTGATAAAGCTTCTTTCCAAATTTCTAAAGCTGTTTTTTCGTCATCATTTTTTTTCTCCTCAACAATATCAATTGCATCGTAGAATACTTTAAAAGCTACAGACTTCTTACCGTCCCACATCATCATGTTAACGAAACGCGTCACTAACTGATCATTAAATCTTGGGTCTGGTAAAAGCGGTCTCTTTTTTGCTGCTCTTTTTCTCATGTCTTCTTCTTAAAGTTTTAAATTACTTCTTAGGGCGTTTTGCACCATACTTAGATCTACGTTGCGTTCTTCCAGATACACCTGCTGTATCTAAAGCACCACGAACGATGTGATATCTAACTCCTGGTAAATCTTTTACCCTTCCACCTCTAACCAATACTATC
>NZ_JAICBG010000007.1:88299-196017 GCF_020179375.1 Winogradskyella sp. SM1960
AATCTAAAGCAGCCGATTTACTCTTCTTGGTTATTTTGGCTCTTCCTTTTCGTACTAATTGTGAAATTGTTGGCATATATTTCTATATAAAATTTATTAATCCTCACTTTTGAGGGGTGCAAATGTAGTAATTTATATCTATAATTCAAATAGTTGATAATTAATTTTTAAAAGAATTATAAACTTTAATTTCATCACTATACAATATCACTTATTTTTACGTTACCATTAGACCTATTTTATATCGTTTAAATGCCATTTTATAACCGAATTGTTTTTTTAATTCTGTTCCCAGTTTTTTCAAGCTTAGGGATGGCACAATCTATTCACCTATCCGTTATTGGAGAAAACGACACCTCTACTAAAATAATAGACACTATTGGCTATACAGAAACCTTTACCTCTTACAATGATCTCCAATCAGAAATCAATCTTTTAAAAGGGAAGGTTATTCGAAAGGGCTTTATTGACACAAGTACAGAAAAAATAACCAAACTAAACGACACGCTTTTTAAAGCACATCTTATATTAGGACATAGAATTAATAGAATTAGAGTGTATTTTGACTCTAGTTTCAATGTTGAATTATTAAAGTCTTTAAATTATAACATCCGTGACGGTTATTTCGAGCTACATATAAATGAGCTTGAATCTAATCTAGAAAATTTAAACTCTAAAATTGCCGAACAAGGCGATCCGTTTTCGACATTACAACTTATTAATATATCTAAGTTGAATTCTGAGTTATTATCAGCTAACTTAAAAGTGGTCGCTAACCAAAAAAGACGCATCGATAAAATATTAATTAAAGGTTACGAGCAATTTCCGAAGTCGTATTTAAAACACTTTCTAAAACTGAAAACCGGAAAATCCTTCAACCTAAATGCAATAAAAGAAAAGGTTGAATTACTAAACGAGCTCCGCTTTGCCTCTAAAATTAAAGCACCTGAAGTTCTATTTACACAAGACTCTACGACACTATATATATATGTAGAAAAAACTAGAACTAATAATTTTGATGGATTTTTAGGTTTTGGAACCAATGAAAACACTAATAAAATTGAATTTGATGGCTACTTAGACTTAAGGCTTATTAACAACCTTAATTATGGCGAAACCTTGAATCTATTTTACAAAAGTGACGAAATAGATCAACAAACCTTTAACGTTGATGCAGATTTACCTTATTTATTTGGATCACCAATTGGATTTCAGGTTGGTCTCAACATTTTTAGAAAAGACTCAACGTTTTTAAATGCTAAGCAATATGCTAAAATAAACTACCAGGTTAATGCACAGCATAAAGTTGGTGTTGGCATCACCTCCACTACATCGACTAACCTATTAGAAAATGATACTGATATTTTAAACGATTACAAATCCAATTATTATACGCTCCATTACAACTACATGAAGTCTCAGTTTTACGATGCTTTATTTCCTATAAATTTTTGGTTCGATTTCTCATCTGGCTTTGGCAATAGAATCAATGATTTAGAAAAACAACAGCAAAATGTATTCACTTTAGATACGTATAAAATTTTTAACCTAAATAACAAAAATAGCTTTTACACTCGGATAAATGGAGCAACACTTACTTCAGATAACTATCTAGATAATGAACTGTTTCGTTTTGGAGGCATCAATTCTATTCGTGGATTTGAAGAAAACAGTTTGGTAGCAAATTTATATGGAGTACTTAGTACAGAATACCGCTACCGTTTAAGTAGTAACATATATGTGCACTCGGTTTTAGATGCTGCATATTTTGAGAACAAACTAACAGACAGTAAAGAAAAGCTCTTTGGTTTTGGTTTTGGATTAGGTTTATTGACCAACGCTGGATTATTCCGTTTAAACTACTCTAGCGGAAAGACTGAAAACCGACAATTTAAATTATCAGACTCAAAAGTTCACTTGAGTTTAACAGCTACTTTTTAATCTTCCAAACCACATACGATAAGCTTGTGATACTAAAAAGAACACTCATAAAGTTATTATGAGTGAAATCATTAACTCTACATTTCGCAAAACAGACACTTTAGGTTTCTCAGAATAACTTAATAGCATTTAGTTACTATAAATGTATTCAGACACAAATAAATTAGGCAAAAAGCTAGTGAAGTATATGAAAAGTTTAAACTAGTTTTAACCTTGACACACAATGATATCTACCCAATTATACGATGGTTTGTTTTTAGGCAATATCACTATACATTATAGAATACAGAAACTATTTTACTGAAGACTTCCCTAATCACACAACAATAACACTCTTGTTATCAGACGCTTTACAAGAACGGCACCAATAACACTTTTTTCACAAAAGATTTAGGCAGTAAATTCAATTAAATTTCACTCCAAACCTTTATAAAACATTATTCTCTATTTAACATCAAAAATATTGCTTATTTGGCAAAATTTTAGCATTTTTGGTGTTAATCATAACTAATCCATATTAATATGAAAACAAACTACAAAGGAATTTTAACACTAGTATTAGTGTTTCTTGTACAGCTAACGTTTGCACAAGAAAAAACAGTCTCGGGTGTGGTATCCGATGAATCTGGGCTCCCCTTGCCTGGAGTGAACATTATAGTGAAAGGCACTACGACAGGAACACAAACAGATTTTGACGGTAAATTCTCTATTACAGCTAATGTAGGAGACACTATTGTTATTAGCTACATTGGTCTACAGACTCAAGAAGTCAAAGTTGGCAGTTCTAATACTATGAATGTAACATTAGCTGAAGATTCTGCTGCGTTAGATGAAGTCGTGGTCGTTGCGTTTGGTACATCTAGCATGGAAGCTTTTACCGGCTCTGCCAGTGTCATTGGCGAGAAAGACTTAGCATTAAGAAGTGTAACTTCACCTGTTGCTGCCATAGAAGGTAGAGCAACTGGTGTTCAGTTTACATCGCCTTCTGGTCAACCAGGTTCTTCACCTAATATTGTAATACGTGGTGTAGGAACATTAAATGGTTCTTCAAGTCCTTTATATATTGTTGATGGTATTCAATTTGAAGGTGCATTGAGCACAATAAACCAAGAAGACATTCAATCTTTTACAATTCTTAAAGATGCTGCATCCACATCACTATATGGATCTAGAGCTGCAAATGGGGTTGTATTAATAACCACAAAAAGTGGTACAAAAGGAGATATTAAAACGAATGTATCTGTACAAACTGGTTATGTAACAAATGCAGTCTCTGAATATGATTACATAGGTCCTGGTGATTACTATGAAACCATGTGGGAAGCCCTAAAAAATTCAAGTGCTGCAGGTGGTGATCCTGTTTTTGCTTCAGATAACATTTACAACCAATTAGGTTATAATCCGTTTAATGTTGCTAACGATCAAATTGTTGGAACTGACGGAAGGTTAAATCCAAATGCTGAAGTCATCTATAAATCTCTAGATTGGTATGACGTTTTACGTAGAACTGGTATAAGAACTAACTACAATGTAAATGTTGCTGGTGGTGGAGAGAAACACAAAGTATTTTTCTCTACGTCTTATTTAGATGAAGATGGTTACGTAGTAACTTCAGATTATAATCGTTTAACCACACGTTTAAATGCTGACTTTGATGTTAGTGATTGGTTAACTATGGGAGGTAGTGCTAATGTTACTCTTTCAGAGTCTAATGGACCTGCAAACGGAGGTGAAGGAAGTATTGCAAACCCTTTTAGTTTTGCTAAAAATATTGGATCGATTTACCCTGTTTATGTGAATGACTTAGATGGAAACTTAGTTAGAGATGCTTCTGGAAGTCCTGTTTATGATAATGGATCTGGATTTCCAGAGTACAACATTGGATCAAGACCAACAAATCAAGATCGTCACGCACTACAAGAACTTGTTTTAAACGACGAAAACAATCAAAACAATACCTATGGATTTAGATATTATGCAGATGCAAAAATATTAGATGGTTTACATTTCAAAGTTAACTATGGAAGAGACATCAATGAAGGTATAAATAAAAGTTATGAAAATAACATTATTGGAGATGCTCAACCCACTGGTAGATATGCAGAGGTTAGATATAGAAGGGAAGTAGAGAATTTCAATCAAATTTTAACGTACTCTAAAACTTTCGGAAGTGCACATAATGTAGATATTACGGCAGGACACGAAAGTTTTGACAGAACTTACACAAGTAATAATGCTACTGCTATAACGCAAGTTGTAGAGGGTATTTTTGAGTTTGACAACTTCTCTGAACCAGTAAGCTTAGGTGGCGCAACTACAAATAAGACACTTGAGGGTTACTTTTCAAGAGCTAATTACAACTATGATAACAAATATTATTTAAGTGCTTCAGTAAGAAGAGATGCTTCTTCTGTATTTGACAAACAGTCAAGATGGGGAACATTTTACTCTGTAGGTGGATCATGGCGTATAGATCAAGAAAATTTTATGGATGACGTAAGTTTTATTGATAAGTTAAAAATTAGAGCCTCTTATGGAGAAGTTGGTAACGATAACTTATTAGACTTTTTCTTATCACAACCTAGATATGGATTAACGTCTAATGCCGCTGATCCTGCATTAGTTTGGCAAGAAATTGGTAATGCAGACTTACAATGGGAAACGTCTTCAAGTTATGACATAGCTTTAGAATTTGCATTATTCAATAACTTCATAGATGGATCTTTAGAATATTACAAGAAAAACTCAACAGACCTTCTTTATGATTTACCAATTGCATTGAGTAACGGACTAAACGAATTCCCAACAAACGTTGGTGATATGTATAATTCTGGTTTTGAAATTGGATTAACAGCACACCTTGTCAACAAAGTAGATTTCAAATGGGATGTAACATTACAAGGCTCAACGTTTAAAAACGAAATAACTGCACTTCCAGACCCTTTTATTAATGGTTCTAAACGATGGGAAACAGGACGTTCTCGTTTTGATTTCTATTTACTACATACAGCAGGTGTCGATCCTGCCAATGGTGACCAATTATTTTACATGTATGAAATAGATGATGACGGAAATAGCGTACCTGTTGAAGATGGCAATGGTGTTCAAGAAACTACTAATGACTGGCAAGAAACAGAAAGAGCGTATACTGGAGATAGCTCAATACCTGACTTTTTAGGTTCTATATCAAACAGTTTAAGCTATAAAGGATTTTCTTTAGATTTCTTAATTACTTATGGAATTGGTGGCAAAGTATTAGATAATGGTTATTCTGCAATGATGCATAGTGGTAGTTATGGTCGTTCTTTACACCCAGACATCTTAAATGCATGGAGAGAGCCAGGTGACATCACAGATGTTCCAAGATTACAAAATGGAAACAGTGATTTAGTACAAACTCAGTCAACTAGATTCTTAACAGATGCTTCGTTCTGGTCCTTAAAGAATGTAAACCTTGGATACACCTTTGACAACAAACTTACAGATGCTCTTAAAATGGATAACTTAAGATTGTATGTATCGGGAGAAAACTTGTATCTTAAAAGTGAAAGAACAGGTTTAGACCCTCAATACAACTTAGGCGGAACAGGTTCAGGAAATGATTATAGTCCTAGTAGAATTTTCTCTATTGGATTAAATGTTTCATTTTAATTAAACTAATTTAAAAATATATATCATGTTAAGAAAAATAAAAATAACACTATTAGTAGGCCTCGCTCTTACTGTAGCCTCGTGCGAGGAAGATTTCTTGGAAACATCACCTACAGATGCGATATCTTCTACTGATGCCTTAGCTACTGCAGACAATATGGCTTTGATACTAAATGGACTGCACCGTTTACAGTATGCACAGCCACAAACCTTAATTTCGGGAGGTGACAGTTACAGATCTGGTAACCATTATTGGGTACCATTAGGAGATAATATAGCAGGTGCCTTAATTCATTCTGCATCTTCTAATAATTTAGGCTGGCAAGATGAAGCAAGATGGACGTCACATTCACAACAAACATCACTTACAACTGAGCAATTATGGTACCAACGCTACCACGTTATTGCTAGTACCAATGCGATTATTAATAAAGCTTCAGACGGAAGCATTCCTGAAGATGACAGATTGAGAGAGATACTGGGACAAGCATATACTTACAGAGCATTTGCTTACCACGATTTAGTGACGCATTATGCTAAAGGCTACTTAATTGGAAATCCTTCTACAGATCCTGGTGTACCATTATTATTTGCTTCTGAATCACCTTTTGAGAGTGAAGCTAGATCTACAGTTCAGGTGATTTATGACCAATGTAAAGCAGATATTGATACGGCAATTTCTTATTTTGAAAATGCAACACCAAGACCTACAGGAGATCCTAAGCATAAATCACAACTTAATATAGATGTTGCTTATGGGATTAAGGCTCGTATTGCTTTAGCTAGTGGTGATTGGACTACGGCTGCTAGTGCAGCTGCATCAGCTAGACAAAATTATCCGTTAATGGGAGAAGAAGAGTATAAGTCTGGGTTTAATTCTAATAACTTATCTGAAGTCATCTGGGGAAGTAATAATATAGGAACGGAAACGACATTTTTCCGATCGTACTTTTATTTAGCTAGTAATACTTTTAATGGTAGTCAAGTTAGAAACAATCCTAAACTGATTGACAAAAGGTTATACAATCAAATTCCTGATACGGATTACCGAAAAGACTTATTTTTAGCCGACGCACCTAACACTAATACTTCTGCATCTAATGGAGAAGGCGGTTTTGGCAATGATCCTAATTATACAGATGAAGACGCATTTAACGATAGACGCGATGAAATTCGTTCTCAGTATGGTTTATCTTCTAGTTTTAATTTACACCCTTATATGCATGTAAAATTACGTAATGCAAATGCTGGAACTACAGATCCTGATGATATCATTTACATGCGTTCATCTGAAATGTATTTAATTGAAGCAGAAGCAAATGCTATGATTCCTAATATTCCTGCAGCACAAGCTGCCCTACAAACTATAGGAGAAGCTAGAGATTCTGCCTTCGATGCTACTGTTTTTAATACTCAGGCGAGTTTATTAGAGCAAATTAAGTTTCAACGTGGTGTAGAGTTATATGGTGAAGGTTTTAGTTATTCTGATAAAATTCGTTGGGATGAGGGTATAGACCATAGTGCCAATGGAGGTTCTGGTGCATCTCAAACATTATATCAAGATGGGTTTATACAAGCAAAACCTTCTGTAAATGATGCATGGATTTGGAAAATTCCTCAAGCTGAAATTGATGCTAACCCAAATTTAACACCAGGTGATCAAAACTAAACAACACCTTTAAGCGATTACAGGTATTAAATAAAATCTCCAGCAGTAATGTACTGTTGGAGATTTTTTAGTTTACCAACGTATCATTCAAAATAATTAACTTATTAAAGAATACTTTGCATAACTTTGCAGCATGAAAAACGAAACTACCATTTTTGGAATTAGAGCTATTATTGAAGCTATAAAATCTAACGAAACGATCGATAAAGTTTTTATGCAAAAAGGGCTTAACGGAGATTTGTTTCAAGAATTGGAGCAAGCTATCCGTTCTGAAGGAATTAATTCTTCGTATGTTCCTGTTGAAAAATTAAATCGACTAACCCGCGGAAACCATCAAGGAGCCGTTGCTCAAATTTCACCAATAGGATTTCATGATATTGATGATTTAGTAATGAGCGTCATTGAATCTAGCAAAACCCCTTTATTCCTTTTATTAGATCAGTTAAGCGATGTAAGAAATTTTGGTGCGATCGTTAGAACAGCAGAATGCACGGGAGTCAATGGTATCATTATTCAGAAAAAAGGTGGAGCTCCTATTAATGGAGATACGATTAAAACAAGTGCTGGTGCTATTTTTAAAATGCCCATTTGTAAAGTAGATCATATTAAAGATGCTGTTTTTCATATGCAATCTTCTGGAATTAGAGTCATTGCTGCTACAGAAAAAGCAGAGCACTTTTTATACGACGTGTCGTTTAAAGAACCATGTGCCATCATTATGGGGTCGGAAGGAAGAGGTATAAATCCTTCGGTTTTAAAAGTTGTAGACGACCAAGCAAAACTCCCTATATTAGGTGAGATTGAATCTTTAAATGTTTCCGTAGCTTGCGGTGCGTTTCTCTATGAAGCCGTGAGACAACGCAGTTAGTCTTTAGTAAAATGTAAAAATATCAAACCGTTTCTTACCTTCGATTACGATAATATTAGTTTGTGACTTTTAAAATCTAATCATCCCTTTTCCTAAAAATGTAATTGACCTTTGGAGTTTCAACTTCTTTAGTTTCCGGTTTTATTTCAATTTCAGATTCCATTTCGACGTCTTCGGGTTCAAACTCAATAAAATTACCGTCTTTGTCAAAATGTTTCATAAACGGATCATCATCTTCATTATAATCGGGTTGCTCCCATTTGTAACGTTCTGGTTTTGCTACTTGTTTTCTGAATATTAAGGCAAATACCAATCCGGTAATTAAACCACTTAAATGGCCTTCCCAAGACATTCCACTTTTTATAGGAAATACATACCAAATCATGCTTCCATACAAAAAAATAACAACTAACGACAATGCAATTAGTCTATAATGTTTTGCAAATATTCCTTTAAAAAACATAAAGCTAACTAAAACATACACCAATCCACTTGCTCCAATATGATTTCCAGAGCTAGCAATAAGCCAAGTCATAAATCCTGAAAGCAAAATACCAAAGCCTATAACGCGCCAAGCAATTTTATTATAAAAGTAAAACAAGGCAACCGTGAGCACAAAAAGCGGTACAGAGTTATTATAAAGATGATTAATATCCCCATGCAAAAACGGACTTGTAATAATGCCTAAAAGTCCTTCTAGTTTTTGTGGCCTAACACCAAAAGATTTTATACCACTATCCACTCTAACCTGATACCAAAACACCAACCAATTAACAAACAGAATCATCAACGGATAGATGATGATGTTGTTAGAATATTTAAAGTGTTGTGGTTTACTCATTTTCAAATTTAACGAAAGCAGTTCAAATTTGAATCCAAAAATGGATAGACTGAAATAATGGCAGAACCCTAAAATTTTAGCTATTGTAATTTTAATTGAATTTCATTGATTTCATTAAACCATCACAAAAGCATTTCGTAATTTTGAAATATGAATACTCCATTAGCAGAACGATTACGACCAAACACCCTTGAGGACTACTTAAGTCAACAACATTTAGTGGGTAAAGATGGTATGTTATACCAACAAATTAAAAGTGGAGTTATTCCTTCTATGATATTTTGGGGACCTCCTGGCATAGGGAAAACTACCTTAGCAAATATTATTGCACACGAATCTGATCGTCCGTTTTTTAAATTGAGTGCTATTAATTCTGGTGTTAAAGATATTAGAGAGGTTATCGATAAGGCCAAGAAAAGTGGTGGCATGTTTACCACCAAAAATCCTATTCTGTTTATTGATGAAATCCATAGATTTAGTAAGTCGCAACAAGATTCATTATTAGAAGCGGTTGAAAAAGGTTGGGTAACTTTAATCGGAGCCACAACGGAAAACCCAAGTTTTGAGGTTATTTCTGCCTTATTATCTAGATGCCAAGTTTATACTTTAAACGCCTTTAGTAAAGCAGATTTGGAAGCCTTATTAGAACGTGCTCTAAAAGAAGATTCTACGCTTTCTAAATTAAATATTGAATTAAAAGAAACCGAAGCTTTACTGCGTTTATCTGGTGGTGATGCTAGAAAATTACTTAATATTTTTGAATTGCTTGTTGCTTCATTTGAAGGTGATAACATTATTATTTCTAATGATCTGGTGACCAAACAAGTGCAAAATCAAGCAGCGCGTTACGATAAAACCGGAGAACAACATTACGATATTATCTCGGCATTTATAAAATCGATACGTGGAAGCGACCCAAATGCAGCAGTATATTATTTAGCGCGAATGATTGAAGGTGGAGAGGATGTAAAATTTATTGCCAGACGCTTACTAATTTCAGCTAGTGAAGATATTGGAAATGCCAACCCTACAGCTTTAGTGATTGCTAATAACACGTTTCAGGCTGTGTCAGCCATTGGCAATCCTGAATCACGAATCATTTTAAGTCAATGTGCAACCTATTTAGCGAGTTCGCCAAAGAGTAATGCCGCCTATGAAGCTATTGGAAGAGCTCAACAATTAGTGAGAGATACTGGAGATTTATCAGTACCAATTGCCATGAGAAATGCACCAACGAAACTTATGAAAGAATTAGGATATGGTGATAACTACAAATATTCGCACAATTACGAAAACAACTTTGCAGCGCAAGAATTTCTACCAAAAGAAATAGCGAATACTAAGTTATATGATCCTGGCAATAATTCACGAGAACAAGCCCAACGCAATCATCTAAAAATGCTTTGGAAAGATAAGTATGGGTATTAATGTTGAGACTGTTAAGATATTAAAATTTAATATTTAAAACTTTTTCTGAAGTTACAGTGCCGTCATTCTCAGAGTAAATCCACTCTCCTTCTTTTTTAAAAACGATTGCACTTTTGTCTTTAACAATAAAAACATCTTTAGCTGAAGAATTCAACAAAATCATGACAACCTTTGGCTCTGAATCTACCAATTGAAATCCATTTGTAACAGCCTGTGCGTAGTAGAGTTCAGATGTAATAGTATCTGTTGATTTAACCGCTAAAGTTGTTGATTCTTCCTTTAGTTTTGTATTAGTTTTTTTCACTTCCGAAGTCTTTTCAGTCTTAACAATTTCCTTTATGGGTTGCTTGTCTTCATTAGGCTGTACTTGTTTCGTTTCAGTTATACTAGTGTCCTTTTCAACATACTCATAATCCATGTTTTGAAAGGTTTCAAAAGCATCGCGTAAGGCTTCATTGTAAGCTTTTCCGTAAGCTTTTAATCGCGACTCACCAACTTTAGATTTTATAACCTCTTCATTAAAACAATCTTTGAGTGTAATTACCAGTTTCGTTGAAAACAAACCTCCTTCATCATTAGATACATCAACCGTTAATGCTGAGCAACGATCTTTATTTGAATCACCTGAAAACTCATCAATAAAATAAGCGTCGTATCCATATTTATTAAATAAAAACTTAGCAAGTGAATTTAATTGATACTGATCATCGCCTTTAGAAAATTCAAACGCTTTAGGTATAAGTATGTATTTATAATCATTAATATTTTTTTGTGCATTTCCATAAAAACTTAGGATTACAAATGAAACGGTAAAAAGTATTTTCTTAAACATTCTTTTATTTTTAAAGGTGATTTAGTAGCATTTTTAAATTGGTAATGCGTTTAAATTTATGATTACTATGAGCGTCCTTATAGTCAAAATGAATGGTATCCATCCCAATATTATGAGCGCCTTCAATATCGGCTTCAATATTATCTCCAATCATTAAACTTTCAGTTGCTTTAGCTTTAGCCAAATCTAAGGCAAAATTAAAAATCTTAGGGTTAGGTTTTTTAACACCAACCATTTCTGAATTTGTAACGGTTTTAAAGTACTGTTTAATATTTGAAGTGGTTAATTTTTTATTTTGTGCACTGTCAAAACCATTCGTAATTATATGTAATTCGTATTTATCCTTAAGGTAATCTAAGGTATCAAAAGCACCATCAAATAAATGATTAAATGTTGTTAACTCATTAATATACGATTCAGATAAGTGATGAATCATATCGTCTTCTATGGTCACTCCTACTCCATCAAAAGCTTCCTTTAATCTCCCATATCGCAATGCCGATTTCGTCACTTTTTCTTCTCTATAAAGTTTCCAATATTTAAAATTAATGGGTTCATAAATCGGCAAAAAGTCATTGAGATTAACATCAATTTTATTCAAATTAAATATCTTTTCGAACGTTAAACTCGAATTTTTATCAAAATCCCAAAGCGTATGATCTAAATCAAAAAATATATGTTTTATCTGTTGCATTAATCTGCAGATTCTAATATTAAATTAAATAGCGATCTAAACCCTTTCCATCGATCTAAATCACCAAATGAATAGTTGTGAAATATAGGTGTAAAAGTACCATTTACAGCTTTCACCTCCCTAATTATTTTTTGTAAATGTTCTGTTTTATCTAATAGCGAATTATACTTTAAGAGTCCAAAATCTAAACAATGGTATGGATTAATTTGCAATGGTGTTTGTACTTCGTAATCTAAATCGTAAAACTGAAAAGGCGTACAAGTACCTGCTCTAAAACCCATGGTATTTACGTAACCCATAGTAAAATCTTGATGAACCTCTAATTCTACTAAATTACGATACGATGTTGGCAAATTTAACTTAGAAAACGAATGACGAACAGCTGTTAAATCAGTATGTATTATAGATTCCATTTTAAGCTTTTCCTTTTTAAGGATAGAAATATCATTTAAAGAAAAGTATGATGCTTTTAACCCAACATCACAATAATCAGCAACCGATTTAATCAGCGATACAAAGTCTTTTTTATTCGTGTTTATATTTTTATCGTAGGTTGAATAGTCACCTATTAGAAAGAGTACCATAAATTTAAAATCGTACTGCTTTTGCTTTCTAATAATCCACTTAAAGGTATTATGTGGGTCGCGTTTAAAGCCAAAAAGTACCAAATAGCGAAAATACAACTGCTTTAATCGTAACCGCCTAAGATCATTTAATGTACCTCCAATAGTTCTCAAAAGCCCTTTATTTCTATAATAATATGCCATTGGCACATCTATAACTGGCTGTATCTTATAGTGTCTTTCTGGAAATTGATACTCTGGAAAACGTACACTCAACACGTCTTTGAGCTTATAGGCCCAAATATCTACAACAGGTTGTTGTAAAAATTTATGCTGGAATGCGAGACTTTCAGATGCTAAAAACCGACCATAATCATCCTTTACATGTGGTAAATATTCCTCATAACGACTGAGTAAATAAAAGGATGCCGCAAAAATATCGAAAGGTAAGTCGCTTCGTTCACCAGTACTGAAAAACCCTTTGGTATTTTCCCATTGCTGAACTTGAATATTAATATCAGATAAACCCGTTTCAAACAACAAGTCGTTACTTCTTACAAACAGCTCATTACTTAATGGTTGCTTTGCATAGGACATTTTAAGGCTGTCGTGTGCTATAAAGTCTTCAACTTTAGACGTAAAACTAACTTCTATACCCAAAATACGTTTGCATATATGCTTAAACGTATAGGTAACGCGTGGTGTAATTTTATGTGTGTAAACTAATAACATAGGGTTTTGCAAATTCCAAAAAGTTAAAAATAACAAATTCCTATGTTGAAATTACTCATTTGGTATTTAGTTTTTGACATTAACTATTTAACATTTCTACAGAATGTTTTCATCTGCAAAACTATAATAAGCATTTTCTGTAATAATTAGATGATCTAAAACCGAAATATCCAAACTTTGCGCTGCTACCTTAAGCTTTTTAGTAATATCTTTATCTGCCTGACTTGGTTTTAAAGTACCAGATGGGTGATTATGACACAATATTAAACCAGTCGCGCCAACCTCTAAAGCGTTTTTAAGTACTAAACGTACATCGACTAAAGTACCCGTAATGCCACCTTTACTTAGTTGGTTTTTTTGAATAATTTTATTTGAGTTATTAAGATATAATATCCAAAATTCTTCATGAGGTAAATCTCCAATAATATGTTGCATTACATTATTAACCGATCGGCTCGATGAAACTTTATCTAACTGCATGGCATCTTCTAACCGACGACGTCTCCCTAACTCCAAAGCCGCAACAATAGAAATCGCTTTCGCTTCACCTATGCCTTTAAACTCCATTAATTGGGCAATAGAGCGTTTTCCTAAGGCGTTTAAATTATGGTCTACACTAGCAAAAATACGTTTACATAAAGCCACAGCGCTTTCGTCTCGGTTTCCAGACCCGATTAAAATAGCGATCAATTCCGCATCACTAAGTGCCGTTTTACCTTTGTCTCTTAGTTTTTCTCGTGGCTGATCATCTTGCGACCAATTTTTTATTGAAAATGAAGTTGATTTATCTGCCATGCATTAAAGATAAAAAATTGTAAATTTCGAGTGTCATTAAATTGATTTAAATTCCATATTGAAAATAACTTATTAAAATTCAACAGGCTAAAAACACATGAATTATCCACCACAACACCATCAAGATAACGACAAAAATCATTTAATAGAAGTGATTAAAACGTATCCTTTGGCGACGGTAATTTCTATACATAACAACCAACCACTAATTACACATTTACCATTAATTTATGACGACGGTAAACTTATTGGGCATATTGACATTAACAATCCACAGGCTAAATTACTAAAGGACAGCAATGATGTAACCCTTATTTTTAGCGGTCCAGATTGTTATATTTCTCCGAGTATTTATTCAACTACGCAACTTCCAACATGGAATTATATTAAAGTACATCTTAAAGGAAACGTTGATAAAAATACAGATAAAATGGCGTTAAAAGAATCGTTGATAACTATGACTGAATTTTTAGAAGCACCAGAACATAAGTATATTTTAAATGCAAATAATCCACGTTTAGATAAAAATCTTGATTATATTGTAATGTTTGAAATTACTATTACCCAATGGGAAGGCAAATTTAAACTGTCGCAAGACAAGAAACCTACCGATATTACAGCTGCTCGCGAGGAGTTAGTAAGATCTAATCAAGAAAGTATTAAACAATTTTTAAATAACATATTTTAAACCCAAATACTATGAAGTATCTATTTACATTTTTTATCATTCCGTTTTTTTTACTGAATACCACAACACAGAAAGAAAATTTTGTTGGTAAATGGCTCGGTGAAGACCAAAGCGAAATTGGTTATTTAATTTTTGACACTGAAGGTTATGCCGCTTTTGAAATTGAAGGGCAAGTTATGGGCGGTAAAGAGTTCTATATGAAAGGCAAAAAAGGTAAAATGACATATTCTATTAATTATGATACCAAACCAATTGAAGTCGATTTTACACTTACCAAAATTGAAACTGGAGAATCTAAAAAAATTCTTGGAATAGCTGAGTTTATAGACAAAAACACATTGCAGTTTAACCTGAGTTTTGATGCCGCTAGACCAACTGAATTTGGTGAAGATTCGATTGTATTAAAACGTGTTCAGTAATATGAGCCACTCATTTTTTGAGTTTTAAAGACTGAAACTATGTAATTATAAACACAACATCATGAAAGACGTAAAAAAGGAAGACATTAAACAAGAAGTTTTTGATTTATACGATGACTACGCACATAACAAGCTCAACCGCAGACAGTTTGTCGAAAAACTTGGTTTATACGCCGTTGGTGGCTTAACGGTATCGTCTTTATTGAGTTTTGTGTCGCCTAATTACATGAATACGTTGTTAGTACAACCAGACGATCCTACTTTAGATTCAGACTACATAACTTATGAGTCGCCAAAAGGAGGAGGTACCATAAAAGGTTTATTGTCTCAGCCAAAGGATAACAAAACCAAGTTACCAGGAGTTATTGTTGTGCACGAAAACAGAGGTCTTAACCCCTATATTGAAGATGTTGGCAGACGTACAGCTAAAGAGAGTTTTATTTCCTTAGCACCTGATGCTTTAAGTCCACTTGGTGGTTACCCAGGTAATGATGATGATGGTAGAACCATGCAAAGAGAACGCAACCAACAGGAAATGCTCGAAGATTTTATTGCAGCATATCATTATCTTAAAAATCATAAAAACTGTGATGGCAATGTTGGTGTTGTCGGTTTTTGCTTTGGAGGCTGGATTTCTAATATGATGGCAGTTAGAATCCCAGAATTGGGCGCTGCAGTTCCTTATTATGGAAGACAACCAGAAGCTAAAGATGCGGTAAAAATTAAAGCTCCACTTCTACTTCAATATGGAGAGTTAGATACTAGAGTCAATGCAGGTTGGCCAGCGTTTGAAAAAGCACTTATTGAAAACGACGTAGACTATGAAGCTTATATTTATCCAGGAACTAATCATGGTTTTCACAACAATACCACACCAAGATATGATAAAGAAGCGGCAAAATTATCATGGGAACGCACGATTGCATTTTTTAAGAAACATTTGAAGTAACAAACCACTTCTGTTCATCAGAATAATACAATTGTTTTTCGTTATTTAGCGACTGCAAATAAAGTCAACATTTTCATCTAAAAACGAAATGCCAATAACACTTTTATCATCACCATTACAAGGCTTTACAGACTTCCGGTTTCGGAATGCCTTTAACCATTATTTCGGTGGAATTGATACGTTTTATGCACCATACATTCGATTCAACAAAAAACTAATCATAAAGAATTCTTACCAACTCGATTTACAACTTGAAAACAATTCTACACTCGAAGTCATTCCGCAAATTATGACCAATAGTGCTGATGAATTTTTATTTACAGTCGATTATATTCAAGAATTAGGGTACAAGGAACTCAACTGGAATTTAGGTTGTCCGTATCCGATGGTCACCAATCGTGGCATGGGTTCTGGATTGATTTGTGATCCGGAAAAAATCAATCATATTTTAGATCGTGTGCATTCTGAAACTGATATTACAGTGTCCATGAAAATGCGAATGGGTTATGAAAATCCGGAAGAAATCTTACACACCTTTCCTATTCTAGACACCTACCCTTTAAAAAATATTGCCATTCATGCACGCATTGGCAAACAGCTTTATAAAGGTGGAGTAAATCTTGATGCTTTTGAAAAATGTATTGAAAGCACCAAACACAAATTATATTATAATGGAGACATTACAACGGTTGCCAAACTAAAAGAAATGCAAACGCGTTTTCCTAGTATCGATCATTTTATGATTGGCAGAGGATTAATTGCAGATCCGTTTTTACCAAGTATGATTAAAAACAACACTACTGAATACCCAGAAAATAGATGGGAAATTTTTAGAGAATTTCACGATACTATATATCAGCAATACGACGCTGCACTCTCTGGTCCAACACCAATTAAAATGAAAATGCAAGGCTTCTGGGAATACTTTTCACAATCATTTTCTAACCCTCAGAAAGCATATAAAAAAATAAAAAAAGCCAATAATCCTAGAGCCTACCAACAAGCTGTTTCTGAGATCTTGAAAAACAAATAGCAATTAAGCTAAAAAAAATAAAAAAAACACAACATACAATTTGTCTTCCTAGAATTTTCTTAGAACTTTGTAACTGCTACATTATCGAACGTAATTCCAAGATAAATCTAAATATTCTTAATGAGAAAACATAAAGCCATTCGATTTTTAATGGTTATTACTGTTGTATTTGTGCTAATTACATTTTTAACTATGATTGTAAAAGAGCACTACGGTACAAATACAACCATAATTATTACGGCTATTTTTATAATACTAACCTTACTTTTAGGTTATCGGTATTTAGATTTACATCACGAAGATTATGCTTACGAACGCGTCGCAGTAGTCATTTGGGTTCCTATTGGAGCTGTACTGTGCTATCTTTTAAATGTTAATGCTGGTTTAGGCCCTATTTTGTCTATGGGAATTGTAGGCACATTAGCATCGTTTGCTCCATCTTTAAATAAGAACTCAAACTATTTAAAACAAATTCCTGCAAGTATTTATTGTGGTGCCTTTGTTGGCATGTCTAGTGTAGACACCACACCAAATATTGGTTTTGTTCTTGCTGCAGGCACTTTAGCAGGATTATTTTTTATGATATCAAAAAACTTATTCCTAGGTGTTGGGGGTAAATTGGGAACCATGGCCTTTGCGGGTGTCACTATGGCAACATTAATTTATTGGATCATCGTATGAACATCATTATTTTAATAGTTACAGGAATAATAGGTGCAACGCTAACCCATTTTGTAAGTGAACAACTCAAATGGGGAGCTGTAAAAGCATCTGCCATACTATCATTAATCGTAGGATTATTTTTTTATTGTTTTCCGGAGCTACTTAACAGTTATTTAGATGAACATATTCCTATTGTATTTGTTGGCACTTCATTTATTGGTATGGTTTCTTCAAAAACGTTAAAAAGTTATCCGTTGCTTGCCATTTCAGGAACTATATTCGCTGCTATCTACATTAACAAAAATCATGTTTTTGATGGTTATGGCGGAGCACTTGGAGCACTTGCTTTCATTGCATTATTGGTGACTATGGGATTTGCAGAAGCTGTATCAAGACCAAACAAGATAACACTTAAGGTATCGGCTATTTTGCAAAAGATTTTCAGCAATAAAGACACATCTTAATCTAACGTTTAGTAGGAAAAACAAGAATGCTTATAGCGTAGTATTGATCATAACTTTAACGACATACTTAAACATAGTTCAACCCTTCGACCTCACATTTATTTTATGTTACTTTTCTTCGTAAAACACAAGTTTTAAGAACTATTGTAAACCAATAAACCTCTTGTAAGGTTTTAAAGAAACATCTAACTAACGTATCTTTACCACCCAGTAAAATTGGAAATTATGCAAGATCAAAATAGTCGCAATTATATAGAAAACGTATTAGCGCAAATGCCATTAGATTGGTTAAACCTAACAACCCATCGATTAGATATTTACAACGAAGCGTTGGCTAAAACCGAATTTTTAGACCAGTTTGAAACCTTATATAAAAACAATAATTCAGAAACTTCTGCGCTTAGTGCACTACCAACTGCATACGATTATATTCGATTAGGCCATCCACTTTCAAGTGTTTTAGAATGGGGAATTGCCAAAGTAAATGGGCTAAAATCAGAAAATGTAATAAGTTTTTCGTCTCAGACGGCTCCCATTTTGGCGATTTTAAGACATAATTTACTGAATCATAAAAACACGCAGATTATTTACAATGATAAACTACCATCTTCTTTTGATGCGGAACTGATAAAACGTGTCTATGGATATAATTTTAAGTTAGTGCAAACTGATGATGTAAATGCTATCTTAAAATTTAAAGGCAGTACTATATTTATAGCACAACCTAATAATATTTCAAGTATTGAACAAAATGCAAATATTGATTTTCAAGTTAATTTGTATCAAAATATTGGAAGTGTTTTAATAGTTAACAATAAGGAAAGTGAAGATTATATTTCCGATATTCAACACGTAAGACGTCGCGAAACAATTGCTATGACACCTTCAAATTCATTGGCTGCTTTGAAAGCTTTTGTTGCTCAGACGTCAATAACAATTAAAGACAACAATACAGACGCCCATAAAGCCAGTGTTATAAAATCACTAAAAGAAATTACCGCTACAACGGCAAAACCATTAGTAGCGTCAAGTGGTTTGTCTATGCAATATGCCATTATGATGGGGTTAGTTGATGTTGCACAAGAGAACCATAGTGGAAAGGCCATAAAATTTATTGTACCTCCTAATTGTTATGGCGGCACCAATGACCAAGCAAGACGTGTTGCAGCATGTTTAGACCATGTAGAAGTGGTCGATTTACCTGTTGATGGTGACAACGATATGGTACAAAGTATTGATGCCGTTTTAACTAAAGTAGCGCTTCAAGATGCCATACCTTATATTATTGCCGAAATACCTACAAACCCAAGAGTTGAAGTCCCTAATTTAGAAGATTTAAAGTCGGCCTTAAGCAAAAAACGAAAAACGGCGGATGGCAATAATGCTATTGACCCTGTATTTATTTTAGACCAAACCTTCTGTCCTAACATTCACTTTTTAGGTGAAGGTGACATATTATCAACCGTAAGAACGATTTCTTATGCAAGTGGTTCAAAATTCCCAAGTGGTGGAAAATGTACTGCTGGGTATTGCGTGGCAAACAACAAAGCTGAAACGTTAATTGATAGTATTGAACGTCATTTAACCTTATGTGACAACGAAGCGACCGATCATCAATACGAGATACTAGCAAAGCAATTGCCTTCTATGAATCAAAGAATTGCGGAAGCCTACAAAAACACACGAGAATTTGTCAATTTTATTCATGACGTGTTACCTGAAGCAAAAATCAATTTTGTCTCAGAAGAATTAGCATCACAAGGTTTTACACCTTCTGTCTTTTCGTTAGACCTTCCTACAAAAGGAGAAACGGCTGAAGAAAAGGAAACTTATAAACGTGCTTTGAATCATAAGTTAATCCAGATGATGATTACAGAAATTCCTAACGAAAGTAAGTATTGCGTTAGTTATGGTCAGTTAAAAGGCTGTTATTGGACGATTCCTGCAACCTCAACACAAGGCACCACTAAAGAAGGTGATAAGGATTATATTGCAAGAGTTTCTCTGTCTCCAGATTTAGATTTGGAACAGCATAAAAACGTGTTTTTGGAATTTGTAGAGCATATATAATTAAAAAATGGTGTCTTCCATTCGCAAACACCACTATGAATCGCTCAAAAACAGGCTCTTAAAACAATAAGACTCCTACTTTTGTAGGAGTTGTTTAACCTCATCAAAATCTAAACCACCATAATTTCCAGAGCTCATTAAAAGTAAGGACTTATTTTCAAAATTCTGAGAGAATAAAAAGTCTTTAAATTCTTCTGGATTGGTATAAATAATTAAATCATCACGCTCAAAAGCCGCGGCTATTTGATCTTTAGTAACTTCTTCTAATTTTTTAATTTCAACGGCATGTGGTGAATAAAACACGACAGCTACATCTGCAGCATCTAAAGCTCCTTTGTATTCTTTAAGGAATTCAGCATTAAGACTACTATAAGTATGTAATTCTAAACAAGCGACTAAAGTTCGGTCGCTAAATTGTTCTTTTACGGCTTTGGTTGTCGCTTCTACTTTACTTGGTGAGTGCGCAAAATCTTTGTAAGCTACGCTTGTTTTAGATTCGGCAATTTTTTCTAAGCGTTTGCTGGCTCCTTTAAAGGTTGAAATGGCTTCGTAAAAATCATCTTCATCGATTCCCATATGTTGGCAAATCCATTTGGCTCCTGCTAAATTGTTTAAGTTGTGCGCTCCAAAAACTTCAATAGGCATTGGACCTTCTGGTGTATCTAATAAGGTTTCTCCATTTTCAACAGTGTATTCTGGAGTTTTATAAGCAATCTTACGAATCTGATTTTCCGAAGCTTCTACGACACGTTTTACTTCAGCATCTTCTTCATTGTAATTAATACTTCCACCTGTAACAATAGAATCTACAAAAATGCTAAACTGCTCCACATAATTGTCGTAAGTTGGAAACACATTAATATGGTCCCAAGCAATACCACTCAACAAGGCGATATTAGGTTTATATAAATGGAATTTTGGTCGTCTATCAATTGGAGAGCTTAAGTATTCGTCACCTTCGAGAACGATAAAATCATTATCATCGGTGAGTTTTACCATCACGTCAAAACCTTCGAGCTGTGCTCCTACCATATAATCCACATCTTTATCATGGTAATGCAGCACATGTAATATCATTGAGGTAATCGTAGTTTTCCCATGACTCCCTCCAATAACGACTCGTGTTTTGTGTTTGGATTGCTCGTATAGAAATTCAGGGTAACTGTAGATTTTTAAGCCGAGTTCTTGGGCTTTTATCAATTCAGGATTATCAGCTTTAGCATGCATTCCTAAAACAATAGCGTCTAAATCTGATGTGATTTTTTCAGGATACCAACCGAATGTTTCCGGTAACAAACCTTTAGCTTCTAATCGTGATTTTGACGGGTTAAAAATAGTATCATCACTTCCTGTGACCTTATAACCTTTATTGTAAAGTGCCAAGGCTAAATTGTGCATTGCTGCACCACCAATTGCTATAAAATGTACGTTCATTGTATCCTAAAATAAGTAATGTAAAAATACTATAAGTTTTTTGAAATGAGAATTTATGAAACAAGGTTCTCGATACAATTTTTTAAAAGAAAAAATCACTCGAACTGACGGAAGTAGCATCAAAAACAATATAGTTAAACCTTCAACGTCAGTTCGAGTGTTTGTTTATTTGAAGTAGAACGGATAATAAACAAATGTATCGAGAACAGGCTTTGGGCTTATATCGTCTCCCTAAACTCCTGAAAAACTTCAATGTCAGGCAAACCAGCAATCGCCTTATCTATCCAAACGAATGCTTCTTTCCTATTGTTTCTATGTTTATAAATTTGTGCCAAACGGTAATAGGCCCATTCTTTAGGCACACCATCTTGAGCCGAATGGTTAGACAAATACGTTTTAAGGCATTTTTCACCTTTTTCTAATTGAATATTATAATCTGCGCACACCTTACCAATTTGATAGTGCATAGCATTCCGCTGGTGCTTACCTTTAGCTTCTTCTAAATTCCCTATAGCTTTTTCGGGTTGTTTTTGACCTTCGTAAAATTTAGTTAACTTTTCATAACAGGTCACTGATCCACCAACTTTTATGGCCAATCTGTAATACTTTTCGGCTAGTTCTGGTTCATCATCATATTCGTAAACATAGCCTTTTGCCAAGTAACCATCTACCTTAGACAAGTCTTCTAATTGCTGTGCATAACTCAAGGCTTTTGAAAAACTACCTCCTACAATACCTGGCAAAGACACATACAATTCTACCAAGGCCCAACGTGCATCGATATGACCTGGATCTAACTGAGCTGCTTTATGAAACGAATCTTTGACATCGCCAATAATTCCGAGCGCTCTAATTTTACTAATACTCAAAGCTTTCATACCTAAAGCACCACCATATTTGTAATGGTAATTAGCGTTTTGTGGTCGTTTTTGTTTCAAAATTTGATACTGAGAAATGGCATTATCCCATTTTTCCTGGTAACCATACGCATCACCTAAAAGTTCAATAGCCTTTAAATTATTGGGATTCGATTCTAAGAATTCGGACATTTCGGTCTGTGCTTTCACAAATTCCTTATTAGAAATATGTGTCTCAGCATTCTCAATAGACGCTTGAGAAAAACATATCGAAGTCATTAAAAAGACAATCAGATTTTTATACATAGAAACATTATCTTTTGCGAAAATACAATTTAATATCGCTTAGTTTCCTCAACAAATTGTTAACTTCACTCATAAAACTAAGACATTAACTCATTCTGACTTTTTTTGGAATGCATTTTGTAAGTATTTTGCTTAAAACAACAGAATATGTTTGTATCGAAATTAACACAAATAGATTCTCTAAAAAGATTACCGCTTTTGCGGCCACAATATGAAACACTATATATCTCTACTTATGCTCATCTGCTTCGCTTCTTTTTCTTATGGTCAAACGCATTTTGAAAATGATTGGAAAGAAGTGGCTAAACTCGAAAACAAAGGACTTACCAAAAGTGCTTCAGATTTGGTAGAAACCATTTATCAGAAAGCAATAAAGGCCGAAAACGCACAACAACGAATCAAAGCGCTTTTGCATATTAGCAAATACATGTTAACGCTTGAAGAAGACGCACAACTCAATATTGTGAATCGTTTTAAATCTGAAATTAACAGCACAAAAGACACCGTAACTCAACAGCTTTTAGAAAATATGTTAGCCACTATGTATTGGCAATATTTTCAGCAAAATCGTTGGCAATTTTATAATAGAACAAAGACTACAGAAAAAGTAAGTGATGATTTTAGAACTTGGGATTTAGAAACGCTGTTTGCTGAAATTCACACCTATTTTCAAAGCTCGCTTCAAAACGAATCTATACTTCAGCAAGAAGAATTGACCAACTACACCTTACTTTTAAACGAACAAGAAAACTCAAAAGACGTTCGTCCTACCTTATATGATTTATTAAGTCATAATGCTTTAGAATTTTATAAAACAGACGAAAACAGTATTTCACAACCAGCTTATAAATTTACAATTGACAACCCTCAATTTATTGCAGATAGCGACGTTTTCATCACTGTTAATTTAGAGTCTAAAGACACTTTATCATTACAACGGAATGCTTTAAAAATTTATCAAAACCTATTAAAGTTTCATCGTAAAGATCGAGTTTCAAAAGCTTTTGTTGCTGTAGATATTGAACGTTTAAATTTTGTTGCACAACACGCTGTATTTTCCGATGTAGATAATCAACTTCTAAAAACTTTAGAGTTAACATCAAACGATTTAAAAACGTCGGCTTTATCTACCTTATATAGTTTTGAAATTGCTGCTATCTATAAAAAACAAGGAGATGAATACAATAACACCCTTAAAGACAACGAAAGCAATACCAAAAACCGTTGGAAATTAAAAGAAGCAAAAGCATTGTGTAATTCGGCAGTATCAAAATTCCCTAACAGCATTGGTGCTAAAAAATGTGAGGTTTTAATTGCTCATATCCATAAGCCAAGTTTACAATTACAAACAGAACGATTTATAGGCATTGAATCACCTTCAAAACTATTAGTAACCTACAAAAACTTAGAACAATTAAATTTCGAGATTTATAAGGTTTCTCAAAAGCAATTAGAAGGTTATAATGAGTTATATAGAGTAGATCATAAACAGGCATTTTTTAAAAAATTGAGTCCAATTGAATCCTTTTCAAGCGTGTTAAAAACAGAAGGAGACTATCAAAATCATAGTACTGAAATTGTATTACCAAACTTAGCCAACGGATTATATCTCATTAAAGCAAATACTGAATCTCATTATGACGTTTTTGCAACCGCTCATATTCAAGCCACCAATTTGGCCTTGATAGAAAGCTCTAAAAACGATACGTATTTATACCAAGTTATTGATAGATCTAACGGAAAGCCTCTAGTTCATACCAAAGTAGAATTATCATATACAACAAACCGAAATAAACAATTAACCAAATCATTCACAAGCAATCGCTTTGGAAAATTTGAATTTATAAAAGACAATAATTATTATAGAAATGTTCAAATTAAAGTTGATGCAAAAGATGACACAGGTTATTTTGGTGACTATTATATCAACCGAACCTACAGACAAAACGAAAACAAAGACACCCAATACAGAAATTTTCTGTTCACAGACCGAAGCATTTATAGACCAGGACAAATGGTATATTTTAAAGGCATTGCAACCAAATCTAAAGACGGAAAGACAGAAGTTTCAGCAGATGAAGCTGCAAAAATCAGATTAAAAAATGTTAATGGTGAAGTCGTTAGTGAAATGCTACTACAGACTAATGCATTTGGGTCAGTACACGGTGAGTTTATTTTACCAAATGATGGTTTAACAGGCAATTACACCATTGAACTATTTTCAAATAATTCTGCGTATGCCAATATTTCTGTTGAAGAATACAAGCGACCAAAGTTTAAACCCGAGTTTCAACCTATTACAGAAACCTTTAAAGTAAACGACAGTATTACCGTAAAAGGAACTGCAGTTGCCTTTGCTGGTAGTACTATTACCAATGCCAAAGTGGTATATCGTGTAAAGCGCAATGTGAGGTTTCCAAGTTGGTATTATTGGAGGCGCCCTTATTTTAACGCAGAACCACAAGAAATCACCTTTGGAGACACAAAAACCAATGAAAACGGTGAATTTGAAATTACCTTTAAAGCGCTTCCCGACGACAGTGTTTCAAAAGATAATCTTCCTGTTTTTAATTATGAAGTTACAGCAGATATTACAGATCTAAATGGAGAAACACGCTCTACTTCAACTATTGTAAACGTTGGATATCATGCCATGACACTCAATATTGTGTCGCCTCAAAAGATTGATAAAGAAACAAAAGACATAGAAATCTCCTTAAACTCACAAAATCTTAACGGTCAATTTGCACCAGCAAAAGGTGAATTAAAAATCTACAAACTAAATGCACCAGATCGTATTTTAAGAACTAGACCTTGGGAAGCACCAGATTATCAAACGCTTTCTAAAGAAGAATTTATAAAATTGTTTCCTCACGAACCTTATGATAACGAAGGACAATTAACCAATTGGACAAAAGGAGACCAAGTTTTTAGTACCCAATTCGATACTGAAAAAGAAAAAACCATCACCTTAATGAAGCTGAACAAATGGGCTTCTGGACAATATATTATGGTGGCTGAAAGCAAAGATAAATTTGGGCAGATTGTAAAAGATCAAATTTATACGTCGCTTTTTAGTGATAAAGACAAAACGCTTGCCAATAACCAATTATATGAAGCACAATTAGACCAAGAAAGCTATGAAACCAATTCCATGGCTAAATTAACCTTGGGTTCTGCAGCAGAAAACATCACTGTTACTGTTGAAATTGAAAGGGACAATACCATTATAATGACGCAATTGGTTACGCTAAACAATTCTAAAAAAACGATAAGCATTCCTGTTTTGGAAAGCGATTTGGGAGGTTTTGCAATTCATACATCGTTTGCAGCTTTTAATGAGTTTAAATCTCAAAGTTTTAATGTATATGTACCTTATCCTAAAACGGATTTAGAAATTGAAACCACAACATTCCGAGATAAACTACAACCAGGACAAGATGAGACCTGGAGTTTTAAAATTAAAGGCCCAAAAGGCGATAAAGTTTCAGCTGAATTATTAGCGAGTATGTACGATGCGTCTTTAGATGAATTCAGAACACATAACTGGAGTTTTAACCCAATTAATAACCCTGTTTATTATGGCAGCATCAACAAAAATTCTAGACAGAGTTTTGGAAACACCAGATTTAGATTGTTTAATAATTTTAATATTTCTAGTTATTATCCAAGTCAAAGACGTGATGAACTAAATTGGTTTGGGTTTTATTTTGGGAATAACCGTTACTTAGGAAGAGGTTATAATAAAATGAAAATGGCTGCACCTGAAGCTGCTATGATGGTTGAAGATGAAATGGCTTTAGAGGAAGTATCAGATACAAGTTATGATTATGATGCAAAGTTTGCTAATGATGAAAAATGGAATTCACAAAATACGGATTCAGTTTATAATATTTCAAAAGGTCAATTCGAAAAAGTTGAGAACTCAAAAACAGACAACATTCAAATCCGGAAAAACCTCAACGAAACGGCCTTCTTTTTTCCACAATTGCAAACCGACAAAGAGGGCAATGTCAGCTTCAATTTTAAAGCACCAGAAGCTTTAACAAAGTGGAAACTACAATTATTAGCACATACCAAAACTTTAGAAAGTGCCACCACACAATTACATGCTGTAACGCAAAAAGAATTGATGGTCATTCCAAATGCACCGCGCTTTTTAAGAGAAGGAGATAACATTACGATCAGTACAAAAATTGCCAATCTTACAGAGAAGGAATTATCTGGAATGGCTCAATTGATCTTGATCGATGCCATAACTGGTAAATCGATTGACACAGAGCTTTTAAACGCTAGTAACACATCACCTTTTCTAGTTGATGCGAACGGCAATACGCAAGTATCTTGGAGTTTGAATATTCCAAAAAACATTCAAGCCGTCCAATATAAAGTGACTGCAAAAGCTGGCGATTTTAGTGATGGCGAACAAAACGCATTACCGGTTTTAAGTAATAGAATGTTGGTAACAGAAACGCTTCCGATGTGGATTCGTTCTAATGAAACAAAGATGTTTACTTTAGATAAGTTGAAGAATAATACGTCCACGACTTTAACCAATCATAAGTTGACTCTAGAAATGACGTCAAATCCTGCATGGTATGCTGTACAAGCTTTACCATATTTAATGGAATATCCTTACGATTGTAATGAGCAAACGTTTTCGCGCTATTATGCGAATGCTTTAGCACAACATATTGTAACATCGAATCCTAAGATTGAAGCGGTTTTTAACCAATGGAAATCGACAGACGCATTACTTTCAAATTTAGAAAAGAACCAAGAATTGAAATCATTGCTCATAGAAGAAACACCTTGGTTACGAGATGCACAATCTGAAACCGAACAGAAAAAACGCATCGCCTTGTTATTCGACTTAAATAAGATGACTAATGAATTGCAATCAGCTTTAAGAAAGCTAAAGAACAATCAACACAATTCTGGAGCTTGGCCATGGTTTAATGGTGGACGTGATAATCGTTTTATCACGCAACATATTGTTGCTGGTTTTGGACATCTTAAACAACTAAATGTCATTCCGACAAAGCGCAGCGACGAGGAATCTCAAATGATTAGAAATGCCATTCAATACTTAGATTCCGAATTCATCCAAGAATATAAAAACATCAAAAAATACAACAAAGATGCAGATTTAAGTAAAGACCATTTATCACATACACAATTGCATTATTTATACACACGAAGTTTTTATCCTGAAATTAAAACGTCGAGTGAAGTTCAAAATATCATGGATTATTACCACGGTCAGATCCAAAAGTATTGGTTAAAACGTTCATTATATGCTAAAGGTTTGATGGCTTTAACCGTGAACAGGATAAACGATACCAAAACGGCAGGTAAAATTGTAAAGTCTTTAAAAGAAAACAGTATTACGTCTGAGGAGTTAGGCATGTATTGGAAAACCAACACCAACTCTTGGCATTGGTACCAAGCACCAATCGAGAGCCAAGCTCTCTTCATAGAAGTATTTTCGGAAGTTGGTCATACGATTCAAAGCGAAGCGAAGAATCTCGAAGACATCGACAACCTCAAAATATGGTTACTAAAAAACAAACAAACCAATCGTTGGAAAACCACTAAAGCAACCACTGAAGCTGTTTATGCTTTACTATTACAAGGTAGTGATTGGCTGAGTGTCACAGACCAAGTCGACGTCAAAGTTGGAACTGAGACTATTTCTCCTGAAACTTTAGACAACGTAAAAGTAGAAGCTGGAACAGGGTATTATAAAACGGCTTGGAATGGTTCAGAAATTACACAAGAACAAGCCGACGTCACCATCACGAAAAAAGGAGAAGGCATTGTTTGGGGAGCGTTGTACTGGCAATATTTTGAGGATTTGGATAAAATCACCTCAGCAGAAACACCTTTAAAATTAAGCAAGAAATTATTCTTAAAATCGAATACAGATACAGGTGAAGAAATTACTGAAATAACGACTGAAACTAAATTAAAGGTCGGTGATTTAGTGAGAGTAAGAATAGAATTAAGAACAGATCGTTCTATGGAATTTGTGCATCTTAAAGATATGCGTGCTGCTGGTTTAGAACCTATAAATGTATTATCACAATACAAATGGCAAGATGGTTTGGGTTATTATGAAAGCACCAAAGATGCCGCCACCAATTTCTTTATGGATTATTTACCAAAAGGTGTTTATGTGTTTGAATATGATTTACGTGTGAACAATGCTGGTGACATGAGTAATGGAATTAGCACCATACAAAGTATGTATGCTCCTGAATTTAGCAGTCATAGTGAAGGGGTTCGTATTGTGGTGGATTGATTTTGTCGTACAAAAACCCAGAGGCGCAACCGAAGTTACGAAAATTATATGGTGAAGATTTATACATAAAAAAGAGGTTTCAAATTGAAACCTCTTTTAAGTTTTTCTACTATTTACTTGGCGGTGTTGTTGGTCGCACTTCAATTTTACTTGGTAAGGTTCTTGGATTCATGTGTAACAAATCAATTACCAATTCACCAATATCTTCTATTTGAATCTTCCACGATTGTTCATCACTTGGAGTATTTCCATTGAAATGTGTAGATACTGATCCTGGCATAATTGTACTCACTTTTACTCCATATTGCCTTAAATCTAGCATTACAGCTTGGGTAAACCCAGTAACACCAAATTTACTAGCGTTATAAGCAGAACCTCCTGCAAAGAAATTCGCACCAGCTAAACTTGAAATGGTGATATAATACCCTTTAGATGCTTTGAGTGCAGCAACACTGGCTTTTATAGAATTAAATGCACCTGTTAGATTGGTGTCTATAGTTTGGTTCCATTGCTCTTCCGTCAAATCCTCAATACTTCCAAAATGACCGAGACCTGCGTTTGCAATAACAATATCTAATTGTCCAAAAGTATCTAGTGCTTGCTTAACAGCGTCTTCCTGACTTTGAAGATGTCTAACATCTGCCTGAATACCAACCACAGATCCTATAGTATCTGTTTTAGATGCTAATTCTTTTACAGCATCATTAGCCGCATTCTCATCTCTACTTGTAATCACCACTTTTAATCCTTGATTAAGTAAAGCTTCTGCCACACCAAAACCAATTCCTTTTGTACCTCCTGTGATTAACGCTACCTTTCCTTTTAAATCTTTCATTTCTTCTTTTTATCCAAATTTACAAAATAGGATTCGAAAATGAGATTCAATACTGTTATGATATTTATAAAACTATAGGTTGCTTGTTATCAACTGCTTTTATGTTTAACTTTGCTCGCTGATATACATCTAATGTTTAGACAATGAAAATTTCACACTTTATAAAGCATACGTTTGCATTAGTTTTTATATTCACTTTATTGTCTTGTGTTGGAAAAAAACCTGTAATTACTGAAGAACAACAGATAACAACACCACCAAAACTTCTATTCTTAAATTATAAAATTAATCAAGAAGACACTAAGAAAACCATCACGCTAATTAATCAAATTACAACCGATGGTAAATTAAAAATAAAAGATGCGTATAACAAAAGTGCGACTATTGGTGATTTAGAGTGTCTTATTTTAGATGAAGATTTAAATACATTAGAAACGTATTCCATAAAAAATCCATTAAAAAAAACAATTGAGTTTATAAATGATTCGGGAAAGTTTGAAAAAAAAATACTAGCTTTAGACAGTGTTCAATTTTCATTGAAATTACAATTACATCCTAAATCAAAATACGCTGTAATTAATGAAATTAAAGAAACCGAAACCATAAAACACATCACTACAAAAATTGAATGAGCATGAAAAAAACGCTACTATTACTATGTTTTGCCTTTAGTTTCCAATTTCTTTTATCGCAAACTTTTGATGTGCTTACCTTAAAAAACTCTGGTGACGATGACAGACGTATCAATCTTGTTATTTTAGGTGATGGTTACCAAGAAGATGAAATGTTACAGTTTGAAACAGACGCTACAAACTTTATGAATGATATGTTTTCTCAAGAACCTTTTTCTAATTATGAAAACTACTTCAATGTTCATATTATAAAAGTACCGTCTAATGAAAGTGGTGCAACGCATCCAGGAACAGCAACAGACGAGCCAATACCAACAGTTCCTACAATTACAGTTGATAATTATTTTGGCACAGCTTATGACAGTTATGATATACACAGGTTATTATACACAGAGAATACAGCTTTAGTTAGTACGGTTTTAGCTAATAATTTCCCACTGTATGACCAAGCTATTATTTTAGTTAATTCGCCATATTATGGAGGAAGTGGAGGCCCTTTTCCAGTATCATCTACAGGAGTGGATGCAGGCGAAATAGCTATTCATGAATTAGGGCATTCTTTTGTAGATTTAAAAGATGAATATTATCCTATAGAAATCCTTGTCGAAGAAGGTATAAATATGACGCAAGAAACAGACCCTACTTTAGTACGATGGAAAAACTGGGTTGGTATTAACAATGTTGGAGTTTATCCGCATGCAACTTCAGGAACTGCTTCAACTTGGAATAGACCTCATCAAAGTTGTAAAATGCGTTATCTAGGTTATGATTTTTGTTCAGTTTGTAAAGAAGGAATTATTGAACGCATTCACGATTTAATTTCACCTATTGATTCTTATGCGCCAACAGAAGCTACAATTACAGAACTAAGTTTTCCGTTGAGTTTTCAAATAAACACAATACAAACACTACCTACAAACACTATAGTTAACACTTGGACACTTAATGGTAGTGACTTTGCAACAAACGAAGTTACTGTTAACATTGAAGAAAGTGATTTAGCTACTGGCACAAACAATTTAACCGTTGTTGCACACGATGCAACGACTTTAATTGATGTAGACAATCACGAAACTATTCATGTTGCAACCGTTACTTGGACTATTGACAATACCTTAGGAGTACAAGCAGTAACCGCTAATGATTTTAGCTTAACACTATTTCCAAATCCTGCAAATACGCTAGTAAATATTAATCTAGAAAACGCATTAAACGAAAGTGTCGTTGTTGAAATTATAAGCTTAGATGGTAAGAAAATAAAATCAGCTCAACTTTATAATCAGCAAAATACAACTATTGATATTAGTACGTTAAGCGAAGGAATTTACATTACTAACTTTTATACAAATGATGTTTTAATAGCGAGCAAAAAACTGATTAAAAATTAAAACGACGTTTTATCATTTAGACTTTGGCGGATAACTTGAAAACATTTTTTCGACTAAAGCCTTAAATTTTTCTTCGCGTTTTTCTGGAGTAGCATTGGGATTGTAACGGCTTTCGCTAATGGCTTGCCAAAACATACCGGTTTTATTATCGTCTACAAACTCAATAGCTAATTCTCTCGTACGTTTGTTTCCGCCTATAGGTACACCTACAGAAATTCCGCCACCAACATGGCCTCCACCTCCACCGACTCCAATACCAACATTGCTATTGTTTCGGCTTTGTATATCTTGACTAATAATATCAATGTAAAAATCTGGATTATCAGAGCGCGTTAAACCCATTGTTTTAAGCTTTGCGTCCATGGTTCTCATTAAACGTTTGGTATCTAATTCAGACATACCTGTTTTCATCTCAGCAAAGTAATTGTAACTTTTGTAATCGTTAAAATTAGTAGACTTTTCATAATCATAGTTGACTACGGTTCCGCATGATGTAATAAGCAAAGCAACGAGTATAAGTTTTACTAATTTCATGGTTTTAAATTTTAAATTAATTCTTTATAATTCGTTTTGTAAAGTTTGCTTTTTTCGTATAAATTTTAACAAAATATATTCCAGAATGCAGTTCTGACATATTCAATTCTTTAGACGTTGAATTCATAACTTCCTTTCCTAAAACAGAAAATATTCGAACTGAGATTAACTGGTTTTCAACTCCGCGTATAGTAATTTTACCTGAAGTTGGATTTGGGTATAATTCAACACTTCTCAAACGCTCTTCTTCATTAACGCTAAGTGGCTCTATATATTCTGTTTCTATCGTATTTGTGATTATAGGAAAATTATAATCGAAATATATTTTAGCCGTATTTTGAATAACATCACCTACTTGTAAATTGGCAATTGGCTTAATTTTAAAGGCAACATATCCATTGCTTCCAGATTCGTCTAACAGCTGAGGAGGAAGATTAATGTTTTCAAAATTAAAGGTTACATGTTTTCCATCAATAATTTCTAAATCATAACTATGACTTGCGCTTTTCATTCTGAAAGTATTCCAATCGAGTAGATCACTTAATTCGTCGGTAATACGAACATGAATAGCATCCGCGGTTCCGGTATTTTGAAAACGTACTAAATAGTCTAAATAATCCCCCGTTTGGTTTTCTAAAATAGTTGCGCCTTGTGAAACTTGTTTATCATTAGGATCGTATGAGTTAACCATAAGCTGCTCTAACATATAACTATTATCTTCAGAAACTTCGTCATTGTCAAACGCTATTGAAACCTCAAAATTTAAAATATCATCTGAATTATTTATTGGAGGCACTTCATTTATAAAGGTTACAACTAGCGTTTCGGATTGCAGTGGCAATAAATTTGTATAATCCCATTGAATTGTATTACCACTGGTGTTTGAAGGTAAAGTTGTAGCGCCAACAAAGTCTTGCCTAATGTCATCAAATATGAGAGTTATAGAACCTGCTGCAATTGTAGTTCCTAAGTTTTCGTAATGCAACAAATAATCACTTTCAAAACCAGGACGCGCATCACTAATCGGCGTTACACTTATAGCTACATTATTTACCTGAGTTATAGCGGTTATACAGAAATCTAGCGTTGTCGCATTTCCAGTAGACGAAAATGTAACCGATTGCTCGGTTGGCGTTACCATAAAATGATTGGGAATAGCTGCGTCATTTATTTCAATATCGAATTGCCCTTCTGGCAGTCTCATTTCATAAGTTCCATTAACAGTACTAGTTGTACTTACGGTGTGCCCAAGACTATTTGTGGCTTTAATTATAAAATTTTCAGCGGCATAATCATTGGCGTCACACAAATTATTATTAAAATCATAACTGAGTGTCCCAGAAACAACATTTAAAGACGCCTCACAATAATCAATAACGTCTTGATTAGAATTACAATTGCCACCATTTACACCTATAAAAGCATTAGCCGAAGTGTCTTCTAAAATATTACACACAGAGAGAATACTACAATTTGTTAGTTGTGGATTATCTGCTATTCTCAATTGATAAACTGAATTTGGGTTCAAATAAGTTAAACCACTAATATCATTAAGTGCATCGTTATATTCAATTTTTAAGACTAAATACGAACCTGGATTATTACCATTGGTTAAATTGGATAAGCCATCTAAATGTAATAAGGCTGCGTTATTACTAATTCCAATAGTACCCGAAACGCCTAGCAATCCTGCTAATCCGTTTATATTTAACAAACTTGGGTTTAATGTAATAAATAATGTATTTAAATAGCTTTGTAAATTAGTGAGTGCATCTATTTGCACTAAGACCTCGTTTCCTGTGATGCCTAAATTAGCAGCTGTTGTTAAGTTTTCTAATCCGGCTAAATTTGCTAGCGCATCATTATTATCTATTAAAACAGGTCCGTTTACCGTTGTAAGATTTGAAAGTCCAGCTAATGACGTTAAACCAATATTGTTAGAAATCTCAAAATTATTTGCCTGTGTAATTTGAAGCGGTGGAATTTCTGTAAGCGCATCATTATTTATAATTTTAAAATTATAAACTGTTTCTATATCATCAATAGCAGTTATGTTTGCCAATAAGGGATTATTGACAATTTCAATAAGACTTGCGTCGTCAATATTTTGTAATCCATCTAAGGTTGTTAGTTGGCCATTATCATTAATATATAAACCACTATTTTCAATAGATATTATTTGCTGCAATGGGCTTAAATCTACAATATCATTACCTACAATATGTAAACTACCATTTAAAGTATCACAGTTGGGGTATAAAACGGGGAAATTATCAACTTCTGCTTGTGTTGATAAGTAAACATCACCATATGGGCATCCTGTGCATTGCTCAAAAACATCACTATAGTCCTCACAACCAACGCCGTTATTTGAGATATTAATACCGCCTCCAGGAGGTATTAATTCACAGATACTATTGATGGCACAATTAGATAAAGCGGTGTTTCCGCTTATGTTAATATTGTTATTCCCTATAAATTCAACAGTACTAATACTTTCAATACTATTGAGATTTTCATTGTAATAAATCCCTAGTGCAGCTAAAGAATTTAAAGTTTCTAAACCATTAAATGTTGTGAGTTGATTATTTTGTGAAACATATAAAAAAGCAATGGTTTCAATACTTATTAAATCTTCAAAATCTGTTATTAACGCGTTGTTAATGACATAGAGATTTTGAATTGAAACTAAGTTTTCCAAACCTTGTAAATCCAATAAGGCTGAATTATTTTGTATATATAAATTTGAAATGTTTTCTAATTGAGATAGACCAGATAAATTTGTAATATCATCACCCTCAATAGTGAGATTATAACTTAGACTTGTACAATCAGGATACGTTGTTCCAAAGGCATCGACTTCTAGTTGATTTGATAAAATGATAGCCTCTGTTGGACATGTCGAACAGCTGGCCAACACATCTTCTACAGAACTACAACCCAAAGCATTATAAGAAATTGTGCTATTCCCATTTTCTGTCACAGAACAAACCAAAGTATTTTCACAAACGGCAAGTTGCGAATTGTGAGTAATATCTAGTGTTAAATCAGGACTAAATTGCGCTGTATCTAGTTGTGAAATATCGTTTAATAAGGCATTTCCTGATAAATAAATTCCAGAGGACTGAACTAATCCACCTGTAAAATTCAAGTTTTCATTTAAACCATCTAAACTCATCAATGCATCACTATCTTCAATATGCAATGCTATAAAATCTACAATACTATTGGCACCTTGTAAGCTTGAAAGCGCATCCATTTCCCTAATTAAAAATACAATGGGAACATTGAGCGTGTAATTATTTAAAAACAATACATCCTGAAGCAAGGGATTGTCGTCTAAAAAAATATAAGAATCTTGCCCATCAATACCTGTTATGGTAAGCTCTTCTAAACCCTCTACACTTACAATAGAAGTTTCTAAAATGTATATACTTCCTACTGAATTGAGCTGTGTTAAAGGTGCGAGATTTGTAATATCAGTTCCTGAAATGGTAACAGCACCTAATATAGAGTCACAATCTGGATATAAATTTGGAAAATTATCAACTTCTGATTGACTGGTTAACAGAAGGTTTTCAAGACATTGCGCATAAGAAGCAAAAGGTAGTAGGAATACTACAACAATTAGTAACTTTAGTTTCATAGTAAGGTTTAAAGAATAACCTTTCAAATATAACTATATTAAAATGAATGATTAACAAAAAAGTTAGGCCTTCTCTTCAGGTTCCTCTACAGCCTTCGTTAACGACGAAGAAATAATCCCTGTCGGAATTGCTACAACCCCTAAACCTATTAAAAGCATAAAAAATGTAAAAATACGTCCGCCAACAGTAATGGGATACACATCGCCATAACCAACTGTTGTTAATGTTACAATTGACCACCAAAGACTAGAAAATATGGAAGAAAAATGCTCTGGCTGTGCTTCGTTTTCAAAATAATAAATACCTACAGCAGCAAAATAGATAAGCATAATTGTAATAATCATAAAGAGTATAATTTGCTCTTTTGCTAACTTCATCGCATTAGCAAAATGACGCATCGCTTTATTATAACGCACCAACTTAAACAATCTAAACAATCGGAACATTCTTAATAAACGCAAGGAACGTAGATCAACACCAAAGGACAAATAAAACGGTAGTATAGCCAAGAAATCTATAATACCAAAGAAACTAAAAATAAATTTTGGCTTACTATCTGCGACATAAATACGAGCTAAATACTCAAGCGTAAAAATAACTACACAAAACGCTTCAATGGCTTTCAAAACCACTTGTGTTTGAGGCCTTAAATCTGGTAAAGTTTCAATAGAAAAGGTGATTACCGAAAGTATAATTAGAAACTGAATAAAATAAGCAAAGCGTTTACTCTGTTTACTTCCATTGAGTTCTACGAGATTCTTCAGGTAAGTTTTCATATTAGCTATGCGCCTTTAATCATTCAACAACTTCCAAAGTTTATCTTTTAACTCGGTTAAACCTTGCTGTGCTACTGAAGAGATAAACATATAATCGGCTTTTAAATCTTTATCTAGAATTGTTGCAATTTCAGATTTTAATTCGCTATCTAACATATCAGATTTTGAAATACAAACAAGCCTCTCCTTATCTAACATTTCAGGATTATAACGCTTTAATTCATCTTCTAAAATTTCGTATTGCTCCACAATATCTTTTGCATCTGCAGGAATTAAAAACAGTAGAATTGAATTACGCTCAATATGTCTTAAAAAGTAATAACCTAAACCTTTACCTTCCGCAGCACCTTCAATAATACCAGGAATATCTGCCATTATAAACGACTGAAAATCGCGATATTCCACAATGCCTAAATTAGGCTTTAAGGTTGTAAATTCGTAATCCGCTATTTTAGGTTTTGCGGACGTTAATACAGATAATAAGGTTGATTTTCCAGCATTAGGAAAGCCAACCAAACCTACGTCTGCTAAGACTTTAAGCTCTAATGTGATATCTTTTTCTTCGAGTGGAATTCCAGGTTGCGCATAACGAGGGGTTTGGTTGGTAGAACTTTTAAAATGCCAGTTACCACGTCCTCCCATGCCGCCTTCGACCACTATTTTTTCTTCACCATCTTCTGTGATTTCAAATAAAACAGTATCAGTTTCAGAATCGCGTACTACAGTTCCTAAAGGCACTTCAATGTAAATATCTTCACCATCAGCTCCTGTACTTCGTCCTGAACTACCATGTGCTCCATGGCCAGCTTTAAAGTGTCTTTTAAATTTTAAGTGAATTAATGTCCAAAGGTTTGAGTTGCCACGCAAAATAATATGACCTCCACGTCCACCATCTCCTCCATCTGGACCACCTTTTTGTATATATTTTTCGCGATGTAAATGCGCAGATCCTTTTCCTCCGTTTCCAGAAGTGACGTGCATTTTTACGTAATCAACAAAATTTCCTTCAGTCATATTCATTTCCCACCAGTGTGGGAATCTTTTTAGTTAGATTCCTATTTTTAGTAGGAATGGCAATTTATAATTTATCAATTACAGTACTTAGACGCACTGTAATGTCTTCAACACTACCAACACCATCAACACCAAAATACTTGTTTTGATCCGTGTAGTAATCTTTTAAAATCGCTGTTTTTGTATAGTATTGCTTAATTCGGTTTCTAATAATACTTTCGTCAGCATCATCAGTTCTACCACTGGTTTCTCCTCTTTTTAGTAAACGTTCTACCAATACCTCATCGTCAACTTCTAAAGCAACCATAGCATCGATTTGCGAATCCTTATCTTCCATTAATTTATCTAATGACTTAGCTTGTGCATTAGTTCTTGGAAAACCATCGAAAATAAAGCCGTTAGCTCCAGCATTTTTTTCAACTTCTTTATTTAACATATCAATAGTAACCTGGTCTGGTACTAACTCTCCTTTGTCCATAAAAGACTTAGCTAACATGCCTAATGCGGTTTCGTTTTTAATATTAAATCTAAAAACGTCACCTGTAGAGATGTGAATTAAATCGTATTTTTCCTTTAGAAAATTAGCTTGTGTTCCTTTGCCTGCACCTGGAGGACCAAATAGCACTATGTTTGTCATGTGTTGTGTAGTTTTTAATTGATATACATCTGGTAAATCTCTTCCTAGTCCATCGTAATCTAAACCGTAGCCAACGATGAATTTATTAGGAATTTCCATACCTACGTAATGAAGTTTAAAATCTTTATCATAAGCTTCTGGTTTATAAAACAAAGTAGCAATTAGTAATTGCTTTACATTTTCGTTTTCAAAAATGCGATGTACTTCTTCTAATGTGTTTCCTGAATCTATGATATCTTCTAAAATAACGACGGTTCTTCCTGTTAAGTCTTGGGTTAAACCAATTAAGCGTTGAATATCTTCGGTAGATTTAACACCTTCGTAAGACGCTAGTTTTATAAAGGTGACTTCACATGGTTTGGGATATTTTTTTACAAAATCGCTCACTAACATAAACGAACCATTTAAAATCCCAATAAACACAGGTACTTCATCACCTAAATCGGACGCAATACCATCTACCATGTTTTGGACAGCCGAATCTATTTCTTTTTCAGAAATAAAAGGTTTAAAGTATAAATCGTGAAGCTTAATCACTTTATTATTATTTTAGAATTGCAAAGATACATATTTGAATGCTTTTTGAATGATTTTTGATTTACGAATTTAGAAGTATGTGTCATATTTAGCGTATTTTTGTTGCTGAAAACGCAATGTGTAACTAATAAAGTTTCCACTTTCGTGGAAAATAAATATGAACTATTTTTCTTCCAATTTTAAACTCGGTATTCTTGGTGGTGGCCAACTTGGCAAAATGATGCTGTATGACACTCGCAAGTTTGACATCTACACTTGTGTCTTAGATCCTAGTGCTGACGCACCATCACGACTAGCTTGCGACGAATTTACCGTAGGTGATTTATTAGATTACGACACGGTTATTAACTTCGGAAAAAACGTTGATGTGTTAACGTTTGAAATCGAAAATGTTAATGTAGATGCCTTAGAATCCTTAGAAAAACGTGGAGTAAAAGTTTTTCCTTCAGCTAAAACATTAAGAATCATTCAAAATAAAGCAACACAAAAATTGTTTTATCGCGATAATGAAATTCCTACAGCTGATTTTTCGAGATTTGCTTATACATCAGAGATTGATGAAGCCGTAGATAATGGTGGTTTAAGCTACCCTTTTGTTTGGAAAAGCGCAAGGTTTGGTTACGATGGTACAGGTGTAAAAGTGGTTAGAGGTCTTTCCGATTTAACCGATTTACCTAATGTAGAATGCATTACAGAAACCTTAATTCCGTTTAAAAATGAATTAGCGGTTATTGTTGCCAGAAATGAACAAGGCGATATAAAAACATATCCTGTGGTGGAGATGGAATTTCACCCTGAAGCCAATCAAGTGGAATATGTTATTTGTCCGGCTCGAATTCCAGATGACATCGCAAAGAAAGCCGAATTAGTAGCTTTAAAAACGGCTGAAGCCTATAAACATGTTGGGCTTTTGGCTGTTGAAATGTTTCAGACTGAAAATGATGACATTTTAGTAAACGAGGTGGCGCCAAGGCCACACAATTCAGGTCATTATAGTATTGAAGCAAGCTATACATCACAATTTGAACAACAACTGAGATGTATTTTAGGTTTACCACTTGGCAATACTGAAAGTAAAGTGGCTGGAGTGATGGTTAATCTTGTTGGTGCTGAGAACCACACAGGCAACGTCGTTTATAAAAATATTGAAGACATCTTAGCAATGGATGGCGTCACTCCCCATATTTATGGGAAGAAACAAACCAGACCGTTTCGCAAAATGGGACATGTAACTATTGTTAATGAAGATATTGCCGTAGCACGCGACATTGCAGAAAAAGTAAAACGTACAATTGAAGTAATTAGTGAATAAAATATGAGTAAAGTTGCCATTATAATGGGAAGCAAAAGCGATATGCCAGTGATGCAAGACGCTATAGATATATTAAACGGATTTGATATTGAAATTGAAGTGGATATCGTTTCTGCACATAGAACACCTGAAAAATTATTCGATTTTAGTAAAAACGCACACAAAAGAGGCATTAAAGTGATTATTGCTGGTGCAGGAGGAGCTGCGCATTTACCAGGAATGGTTGCATCAATGTCACCACTTCCTATTATTGGAGTACCCGTAAAAAGCAGTAATTCTATTGATGGTTGGGATTCTGTATTATCTATTTTGCAAATGCCAGGAGGTGTTCCTGTTGCTACCGTTGCACTTAATGGAGCAAAAAATGCCGGAATTTTAGCCGCTCAAATTATTGGATCTTCAGACCAATGCGTCTTAGATAAGGTTTTGGTTTACAAGGAAGGCTTAAAAGCAAAGGTGATTGAGTCTGCAAAGGACATCTAAAAAAGCCTCAACTTTCGTTAAGGCTTTTTAGCTATTAATCAATTCTCCTTTTACATTATTAAATGAAAAAACAGTGATGCAAAGGTACAACCATATACAAATGGCTTTCCTAACAAAAAGTTAAAATTCAGAAACGCATAATCTTAAATTAAAGTCAAAAAATTAATGAATTTTCTTAATAATACATTTAACACAACATATAATACAGCACCATTTTCAAAAATAAAAGCAGAAGACTTTTTGCCTGCTTTTAAAATTGGAATAGAAAAAGCAAAAGCAGAAATCGATGCCATAACCGACAACACTGCATCACCAACTTTTGAAAATACTATTGAAGCCTTAGATTATTCAGGTGAAGAGTTAAATCGTATTTCTAGTATATTCTTCAATTTGAATTCTGCGGAAACCAATGATGAGATTCAAAAAATTGCTCAAGAAGTTTCACCCTTACTTTCTGAGTTTAGTAATGATATTACATTGAATGAAGCTTTATTTAAGCGTGTAAAAGCAGTTTACGATTCAAAATCTAATTTAGAGTTAACCATAGAACAAGAAACATTACTAGATAAAAAATATAAAGGTTTTTCTAGAAATGGCGCCAATTTAGCTGAAGATAAAAAAGATAAACTGAGAGCTATTGATAAAGAGTTAAGTCAACTAAAATTAAAATTTGGTGAGCATATTTTAGCTGAAACCAATGCCTTTGAATTGCATTTAACAAACGAAGATGATCTTTCGGGTTTGCCAGAAGGAGCCAAAGAAGCTGCCAAACAATTAGCAGAAAGCAAAGATAAAGACGGTTGGTTAATTACCTTAGATTACCCAAGTTATATTCCGTTTATGACCTATGCAGACAATAGAAATTTACGAGAACAACTTTCAAAAGCATTTGGTAGAAAAGGATTTCAGAATAACGAATTGGATAACCAAGAACTCGTTATTAAAATAGCACAATTACGTTTTCAGCGTGCACAACTGCTAGGTTATAAAACACATGCGCATTTTGTATTAGAAGAACGTATGGCACAAACGCCAGAAAAAGTGACTTCTTTTTTAAATGAACTCTTAGAAAAAGCAAAACCAGCAGCTAATGAAGAGTTTAATGAATTGGAAAATTTCGCTAAAGAACTAGACAGCATAGACCAATTACAAAAATGGGATTCTGGTTATTATTCTGAAAAATTAAAACAAAAATTGTTTGACTTAGATGATGAACAGTTAAAACCATATTTCAAATTAGAGAATGTAATTAATGGTGCTTTTACAGTTGCCAATAAGTTATTCGGATTAGAATTTGAAGAAATTGACACTATAGACAAATACCACGAAGAGGTTTTAACCTATAAAGTGACAGATGCTGATGGTGAATTTGTTTCTATCTTCTATGCCGATTTTTTCCCGAGAGCCGGAAAACGTAACGGAGCTTGGATGACGGTTTACAAACCACAAATGATAAAAAATGGTGTAAATGACAGACCTCATATATCAATCGTTTGCAACTTTACAAAACCCACAAAAAGCAAACCATCTTTACTCACTTTTAATGAAGTCACAACGTTATTTCACGAATTTGGTCATGCCCTACACGGCATGTTAGCCAACACAACGTACCCAAGTTTATCTGGTACGAGTGTGTATTGGGATTTTGTAGAATTACCAAGTCAGGTATTAGAGAACTGGTGTTACGAAAAAGAAGCCTTAGAATTGTTTGCCACGCATTACGAGACAGGCGAAGTGATTCCTATGGAATTGATAAATAAAATTAAAGCTTCTTCCACGTTTCATGAAGGCACGCAAACGCTACGCCAATTAAGTTTTGGGTTATTAGACATGTCTTGGCATGGTATTGACCCTTCAGAAATTGATGATGTAAAATCTCATGAAGCCGAAGCTTTTGCTGATACCAATTTGTATCCAGATGTTGCAGAAAACTGTATGAGTACATCCTTCGCGCATATTTTTCAAGGGGGTTATTCTTCTGGCTATTACAGTTACAAATGGGCAGAAGTTTTAGATGCTGATGCTTTTGAATACTTCCTAGAAGAAGGTATTTTTAATAAAACCGTTGCAGACAAATTTAAAACCTTTGTACTATCTCAAGGTGGTACAGAAAATCCAATGGTATTATATAAAAAGTTTAGAGGTCAAGAGCCAAAACCTGAAGCGTTGTTGCGACGTGCAGGATTGTTAAAATAAAACTAGCGTATTATACGTTCAGTATGTATGGGTTTACTTAAACGTATTGGGCATATCATACTAATTATTGTTTTAACAACTATGACCCAAGTTGGCGGCATCATTTGGCTACTTGCTGTTATTATTTCATACCAAACAAAAAAGGGAAAGCGTATTGTTTTCCCTTTGCTTTATCTATTATTTAACCTAGTCATCATTCCTCCTATTGCGTCTCATTTTGGCAGAGAAAAATTACCATGGTTTGGTCCTGAGTTACAACCTCGAAATTGGTTTTATCCATTAGCATTTAGAAATTATGTGAATCCAGAATTAAAATTAGAACTAGAAGATGCTGCTCATGTTTTATATAAATCTGGAATTACAATCACTTATTTAGATGCCAACTTACCTTTCTTTAATGGCTTTCCGTTATTACCGCATTTAAGTCATAATGATGGAAAAAAGATAGATATTTCATTGATGTATTTAGATGAACAAGGTCAACCTACAAACAAAAAACCGTCCACTTCTGGCTATGGTGTTTTTGCAAATACAGAGAATAGCTATAGTGCTAAATCTTGCTTAAGTAAAGGGTATTGGCAGTATGATTTTACCAAATACCTTACGTTTGGAACCTTAAATAATTTAAAACTTGATACTAAAAAAACAGCTCAATTAATAAAACAATTACTTTCAATTCCATCGTCTCAGAAGCTGTTTATAGAACCACATCTTAAAACATCATTAGGTTTAAGTGCGCAATATAAAATTCGATTCACGGGATGCCACGCTGTAAGACACGATGATCACATTCATTTACAAACAAAATAAACTTTCAATAATTACTGAAAGTTTAGAAATTATTATATATTTGTTGTATGGAATATCAAGAAGCAAAAGAAAAGTTTATTAGTACTTGGGGAAGTTTAGGCTCACTCTGGGGAATTAATAAAGCCATGGCACAAATACAAGCCTTGCTTTTTATTTCAACCCAACCATTATCCATGGAAGATATTATGGAAGATCTTAAAATTTCTCGTGGTAATACTAGCATGAATTTAAGGCAGCTTATGGATTGGGGAATTGTAACCAAAGTTATAGTTTCGGGTGAGCGCAAAGAATTTTTCACAACAGAAAAAGACGTACAAGAATTAGCAAGAACGGTTGCAAAAGAACGTAGCCGTAGAGAAATTAGACCTGTAATTAAAGTTTTAGAAGAAGTGTCTTCTATAAAAGATGACGGCACCGAAAAATCGAAAGAACTCATTAAACAAACTAAAGCACTCAACCAGTTAACCCAAGATTTAGATACATTAATGAATAAAATGGTGAATCAAAAACAAAATTGGTTAACTAAGTCGGTTTTAAAACTGATGAAATAGCTTTAACTAAAAGTTTCATTGAAAATTAAAGATTATTAAACGGATTAACTATGTGGCATTTGAAAAGCAATAAACAAAACCACAGAAAATAGCTCGTATATTTTTTTAACACAAACTTTCAATTTTTTCTGAAAGTTTTAAAACAAAAGAAACATGAAATATTTATACGATATAAATAAATGGCTAATCATTATCACAGCACTACTCTACTTGACATTTTGGGGAGGCATTATGGCACAGGTGATTTTAGGTGCTATACAAATTATTATGAGTATTTCAATACTAGTTCACTTCTCTGAACAACCGAAACTTGTAAAACGCTTATTTGTCATTTACATATTAGCAACTATTTCAATCGTTTTTCTCTTTATAATTATGACACAAAACTTAAATGGTGGTTTCGAATTAGTCTTTCTATGGTTAATCATTACAATGATGCTCGCCATATTTCATATGTATATCACTTATAAAATTAAAATATCATGAAAACTCAAATACCAAATTGGCTAATCATTTTAGGAGGATGTGGTCAAATCTTTACAGCACTAATTTACCCATACATAAGACATAAAGTTTTTGATTGGTATAATGATGTCAAGCAATTGAAACCATTAAATCAGGAAATAGCTAAAACTTACGGTAGATATATCCAGGGATTAAACTTCTCATTCGGATTAATTGCAATTGTAATTCCTAATGATTTAAAAAATGGTACAAACCTATCTATTGCATTAACTGGACTCATTGCCGCATATTGGGTTGGTAAAGTAGCAACACAAATTGCGTATTACCCAATGTATCAAATTCCACAGCAACTGATTTTTAAAATAGGTAGTTACTTTATGAATATCCTTTTTACACTTTTTGCTGTTGTTTATACATGGTTACTCATTACAAACCTTAATTCAACCTTTTAAATCTAATAGTTATGACATCACAAACACTGCCACTCAACACCCATTCTGAGAAGAATAAAATAGAAATGATAGACTTCTATAATCAAGCATCAGAAGATTATGAATTTTGGAGTCACGATTTCAATATGCATTTTGGTTACTTTATTCCGTTTAAGACTAACCTTTTTAAACGCGATAGCATGCTCAACCAACTGAATGCTCAAGTTATAAAACGATTAAAAATTGATAACCAAAAGCATCGCCTGGTAGATTTGGGTTGTGGTATGGGCGCCACAATGCGATATGCTATAAACCAACATAAAAATATAATAACTTATGGTGTTACACTTTCAGAATTTCAAGTCAAAGAAGGCAATAAACTTTTAAAAGGAAAAAACGGTATCATTCTAAAAGAAAACTACAACAACACCTCATTTCAATCCAATTCATTTGATTCTGCTTTAGCAATTGAAAGTTTTTGTCACTCAGGTCACAGCACAAAATCGTTACAAGAAGCGCATCGCATTTTAAAACCTGGCGGACAATTGGTAATTGCAGATGCCTTCTTAAAAAAAGAACAAACAGAACTATGCAAAGGTGGCAATTACGCTTATCATCGTTTGTGCGACCATTGGAGTTTAGAAAAACTAGAAACATATTATTTTATAAAAAACCAGTTACAAGCTTTAGGTTTTAATACTATTAAAATTGAAAATGCGTCACTAAGAGTTGCACCATCTGTTTTACATGTACCGTTTGCAATTACAGGCTTTATTCTAAAAAAAATTCTCAGTTTTAAGTCTATCAAAAGAGAAAGTTTTCATAATTTAAAGGGATCATTCTTCGCGTTATTAGCAGGACTGCATATGAAAAGTTTTGGATATTACATTATAACTGCCACTAAAAACGAATAAAACCTAGTTCAGTTTTACAACTTTGAAGAATTATATCTCATATTTTTAAACTATTTTTGAAACAGCAATGAAATTGAACAATGCCAAAGCACAAAATAGACCCAAATAATTGGGTAAAACTTTATTCAGATTACCTTTTCAATTACACCATTACACGTGTAAGTGATAGAGAAGTTGCTCAAGATTTAATATCTGAAACTTTTTTAGCTGGACTTAAATCCATGAAGAACTTTAAAGGTGAGGCAAGCGAACGTACTTGGCTAGTTTCAATTTTAAAGCGTAAAATCATTGATCATTATCGCAAAATAAATTCTAACAAAGGTAAAGCTGAAGTTAGAATGAATTATATCAACGATACAGATTCAGAAGGAGACTGGTTAGAAGAACGCGTTGCAGATTCTAACGTAAAAACCGCTGAAGACACACTAGTCAACTCAGAATTAGGTGGTGCCATCTACGATTGTTTAGCAAAATTACCAGAAAAACAGGCCGACGTTTTTAAAATGAAAACCATTTTGGGTTACGGCACAGAAACAATTTGTAATGAATTGGATATTACTGCGTCTAATCTATGGGTAATTATACACAGAGCACGAACTGCATTAGCAGAATGCATGGAGGAAAATTGGTTTAAATAAATGATATACCGTTTACAAGGACATTACAGATGAAAAAAAGTTTTTTATTTATTAGTTGTGAAGAAGCTAAACTTATTTGTGATAAATCGCAATATGATGAAGCTACTACTTGGGAGATTGTTAAGCTACGAATCCGCCTATTTTACTGTGGTATTACTAAAACATATTCACGTAAAAATGTGAAGCTATCTGAAACTATTGAAACGTCTAAAGTACAGTGTTTAAAAGCAGAAGAACGCGACAAACTTCAATCTACCTTAGATAAAGAGCTAACTAAGCAACAACAAAACTAAGAGCCATATAATAGGTAAACTTTCTACCCAAAACGCACTATAATATTTTGATTGATTTTTGTTTGAAAAGAGCAAAAACAGCAACGAAACTCCTGTAATTATTAGTGTTGCACATATAGACTTACTTGTTAATTCATCTTTAAAAAATTCCAACATCAAAAAAACAAATAAGAGTACAACACCAATAATTTTTGTTTTTTTGACCCCTATTTTCTGTGGTATTGTTGCCAGTTTTAAACTATCAAAATTAAGGTCTCTAATCTCAAATGGAAACATTAATACCAGAACATATAAAAACCGTTGAGTACTGGTAATTACCACATCCATATTAATTAACACATCATGATTTACTATAGGCACTATCACTGTAGTAAACATCCAAATCAGAGCAATTAGATACACTTTTAAACCACTAACTTGTCGTAAATTTTTATGATCATCAAACAAATAATGCTTCGGAACCATAATAGGAATGGCATAAAAAAAAGTGATCACTCCAAGAATAACAATAACGATTAAGGTTTCTACCTCAAGCTTCAGTCCATAATAACACATGGCAAAAAAAGCTCCTAGTGAAAATAACTGAATCGCTTTTAACCAACCTGCCAAACTGCGATGATGAAACTTAACAATACCAAAATATTTCACAAAATTATATCCCGTTATTGTAGCAAAAAACACAAAACTCAATAGGTTTTGATCATGTTTTAAGTTCATCTCAATTAATGTTACCCATGCTAAAGCACAAGTGGCAATGGCAACATGAATACTACTATTAATATAAAAGTTGAAGATACGTTTTAAAACTTCCATAACGCAAAAGTAAGTAATGTGTTAACAACCTTTAATATTGGTTAAAAACTTTAGGTATTCTTAACTAAAAAACAAGGGCAAATCCTTACTTTTGCAAAACTAAAATTAACTTTTTTTCAATGGATACGACTTCATTTGCACTCAGACATATTGGCTCAAATTCAGACCAACAACAAGCCATGTTAGACACCTTAGGTGTTAAAAATATTGAACAATTGGTAACGGAAACCATTCCAGATAATATTCGCTTAGAAAATGATTTAAACCTCGATGCTGCCTTAAGTGAGCAGGAGTACCTAAGTCATATCAACCAACTTTCAGAACACAACAAAATATACAAAACCTATATTGGTTTAGGCTATTACCCTACTAATTTACCCGCTGTAATTCAGCGTAATATATTAGAAAATCCAGGATGGTACACCGCTTACACACCATACCAAGCTGAAATTGCTCAAGGCCGATTAGAGGCTTTATTAAATTTCCAAACCATGATTATTGATTTAACAGGAATGGAAATTGCCAATGCTTCGCTTTTAGACGAAAGTACAGCAGCTGCTGAAGCCATGGGATTATTATTCGCCGTTAGAGATCGTAGCCAAAAGAAAGCCAATGTCAATAAATTCTTTGTATCAGATTTAGTATTACCACAAACTATTGACTTACTCGAAACTAGAGCAAACCCAATTGGTATTGAATTAGTTATAGGCAATGAAACAGAATACAATTTGTCCGATGAATATTTTGGTGCTTTACTTCAGTATCCTGGAAAAAACGGACAGATTACAGATATAAAATCGTTTATAGAACAAGCTAACGCGAAAAACATCAAGGTAGCTGTTGCGGCAGATATTTTAAGTTTAGTAAAGCTTGAAGCACCAGGAAAATTTGGAGCAGATGTGGTTATTGGCACCACACAACGTTTCGGAATTCCGATGGGTTATGGAGGTCCTCATGCTGCATATTTTGCAACAAAAGACGCTTATAAACGTGATGTTCCTGGTCGTATTATTGGTATCACAAAAGACGTTACTGGCAATAGAGCCTTACGAATGGCATTACAAACCAGAGAGCAACACATTAAACGCGATAAGGCAACTTCAAATATCTGTACAGCGCAAGTTTTATTAGCTGTTATGGCAGGTATGTATGCCGTTTACCATGGTCCAAAAGGACTGACATTTATCGCAGATAAAGTTAAAAACTCAACCTCTACTCTAGCTGATGCATTAGAGCGTTTAGGATTAGAACAAGTTAACACCCACTATTTTGATACTATTCAAATTAAAGCGGATGCTGTAGATGTAAAATATCAAGCTGAGAAAAATGAAGTTAACTTTCATTATCCAGATACCAACACAGTAACAATATCATTAAACGAAACAACTACGATTTCAGATTTAAATGATATCATTTCAATTTTTGAAAACGTAACAGGTAAAACTACAGATAAAATTGAATCCATTTCAACAAATGAAACGATTCCAAACCATTTAAAACGTCAATCCGATTTTTTAACGTTTGACGTTTTTAACACTTACCATTCTGAAACGGAATTAATGCGTTACATCAAACGATTAGAACGTAAAGATTTAGCATTAAACCATTCTATGATTTCACTTGGTTCTTGTACCATGAAATTAAATGCTGCGGCAGAGATGTTGCCATTAAGTTGGCCAAGTTGGGGAAATATGCACCCTTTTGTACCAACAGAACAAGCAACAGGCTATAAGTTAATGTTAAACGCATTAGAAAATCAACTATCTGAAATTACTGGTTTTGCGGCAACATCACTGCAACCAAACTCTGGTGCTCAAGGTGAGTTTGCCGGTTTAATGGTGATTAAAGCATATCATGAATCGCGTGGAGATCATCACAGAAACATATGTTTAATTCCATCGTCTGCACACGGAACAAATCCTGCAAGTGCTGTTATGGCTGGCATGAAAGTGGTTGTAACTAAAGCGTCAGAAAATGGAAATATTGACGTTGAAGATTTAAGAGAAAAAGCAGAGTTACATGCTGACAATCTTTCTGCAATTATGGTAACATATCCATCTACGCATGGTGTTTATGAAGCTTCTATTAAAGAAATCACTAAGATTATTCATGATAATGGTGGTCAAGTTTATATGGATGGAGCTAACATGAATGCACAAGTAGGCTTAACCAATCCTGGAAATATTGGTGCAGATGTGTGTCACTTAAATTTACATAAAACGTTTGCTATTCCTCATGGAGGTGGTGGACCAGGAGTTGGACCAATTTGTGTTGCCAAACAACTCGTTCCATTTTTACCTGGCAACCCAATTATAAAAACAGGAGGTCATCAAGCGATTACTGCTATTTCTGGAGCACCTTTCGGCTCTTCTTTAGTATGTCTAATTTCTTATGGTTATATAAAAATGTTAGGATATAGAGGTTTGAAAAAAGCAACACAAGTCGCCATTTTAAATGCCAACTATATTAAGGAACGCTTAAAAGGATCGTACCCAACATTATATTCTGGTGAAATGGGAAGAGCTGCTCACGAAATGATTATTGATTGTCGTGATTTTAAAGCCAAGGGTATTGAAGTTACAGATATTGCGAAACGTTTAATGGATTATGGTTTTCATGCACCAACGGTTTCATTTCCGGTTGCTGGAACCATGATGATTGAACCTACTGAAAGTGAAAGTAAAGCCGAAATGGATCGTTTTTGTGATGCTATGATTTCAATTCGAAAAGAAATTGACGCAACATCTAAAGACGAACCAAATAATATGTTGAAAAATGCACCTCATACGTTGAGTATGCTAACGTCTGACGAGTGGGTATTACCTTACAGTAGAGAAGCGGCAGCATATCCTTTAAGTTACGTTAGAGACAACAAGTTTTGGCCAAGCGTAAGACGAGTAGATGACGCTTATGGTGACCGAAATTTAGTTTGTAGTTGCGAACCTATTGAAGCTTATATGGACGCATAGTTTAAATACATAATCATTAAAAAAGAGTATTCAAATTGAATACTCTTTTTTTTGTTGTTTTATAAATTATAGAGACCGATAATTATGAATTCTTTAAAAATTATTGCTTTAGAACTGTAATTTATAGAAAATTCTATAATATTAATTAGCTTCGTAACTCTGAATACAATTAGTAATGGCAATAAAAATAACAGGAACTGGAAGTTATATTCCAAGTAATATTGAAAAAAACGAAGACTTTTATAATCATCAATTTGTAAATGCCGACGGCTCTACTATTAATAGCCCAAACGAAGTTATTGTTGAAAAATTTAAAGCTATTACAGGAATACAGGAACGTCGTTATATTGAGGACGATTTATTAAATTCTGACATCGCATTCTTTGCCGCTCAAAAAGCTATAGATGACGCAAAAATTGATAAAGAAAGTTTAGATTATATCATTGTAGCTCATAATTATGGTGATGTAAAACACAATGCAGAGCAAAGCGATACTGTGCCAAGTATTGCATCTAGAGTGAAGCATTTATTGCAGATTAAAAATCCAAAATGCGTGGGTTACGATTTGCTATTTGGTTGTCCTGGCTGGATCGAAGGCGTTATACAAGCCAAAGCATTTATTGCTTCAGGTGTTGCTAAACGTTGCTTGGTTATTGGTAGCGAAACCTTATCGCGAGTTATTGACAAACACGATAGAGACTCTATGATTTATAGTGATGGTGCTGGTGCGGTAATTGTAGAAGATACTGATGAAGAAGGTGGAATTTTAGGTCATGATTCTGCAACTTACGCCTTAGACGAAGCCCATTTTATCTACTTTGGAGAAACCAATAATCCTGAGATTACAGATAAACGTAGATACATTAAAATGTATGGTCGTAAAATCTATGAATTTGCGCTTTCTAATGTTCCAAAAGCATTAAAATCTTGTCTTGATGATAGTGGAGTTTCAATAAAAGATATTAAAAAAATACTGATCCATCAGGCGAATGAAAAAATGGATGATGCTATTGTAAAACGTTTTTACAAACTGCAAAACATGGAAATGCCAGAAGGTATCATGCCAATGACCATTAACCGACTTGGTAATTCTAGTGTTGCCACGGTGCCAACTTTATTAGATTTAATCTTAAAAGGTAAATTAAAAAACCAAAACATTAATAAAGGTGATATTATTTTGTTTGCTAGTGTTGGTGCTGGCATGAATATTAATGCTATTGTTTATCAGTATTAATTAGTGACCACAATTATTGTGAAAAGTAAACATGTACGAAAAAACATATCCTAATAAACGATTTCAACTGACGCTTCAGTTTTTAAAAAAGCACATTAACACCTCAGAATCAATCTTAGATTTAGGTGTAAAAAATCCGTTTTCAGAGATTATGATTTCTGAAGGTTTTACGGTTGAAAACACATCTGGAGAAGATTTAGACGAAGATCAATCGGCAATTCAAGAGTCTCCTGCTAAAGTTGTAACCGCTTTTGAAATATTTGAACATCTTTTATCGCCTTATGAAGTTTTAAAATCAATTAAAGCGGATAAGTTAGTGATTAGTGTTCCTCTTAAATTATGGTTTGCTTCGGCTTACAGAAGTAAAACTGATATGCGAGACAGACATTACCATGAGTTTGAAGATTGGCAACTCGATTGGCTTTTAGAAAAAACAGGATGGACAATTAAAGACCGTCAAAAATGGACCAACCCAGTAAATAAACTTGGAATTAGACCCATTTTGAGACGTTTCACGCCAAGATACTATATTGTTTATGCTGAAAAGCAAGAAAACTCCAACTCATAAATTTCAAATTCCAATTCTTCACCATAGAATTTGCAGTATTAAAGTTTAACTTTGAATTTTAAATCTTGAACTTTTGAACTTCCACATTATCATTCCAGCGCATAACGAAGAAGCTTACATTGGTAAAACTTTAGCTTCTTTAGTTAAGCAAACGTTGTTACCAAAAGCAGTGGTTGTGGTGAATGATAATTCTTCAGACCATACTGAACATATTTGTGACGATTATGCTTCAAAATATGAATGGATTTCTGTTATAAACGCAACATCTTCAAACCAACATTTACCAGGTTCAAAAATTATTCAAGCGTTTAATAAAGGTTTAGAGTCCCTTGATGATAACTATGATATCATTTGTAAGTTTGATGCTGATTTAATTTTTCCTGAACATTATTTAGAAACATTAGCATCTCATTTCAATACTAATAAACAATTAGGAATGGCTTCTGGCTTCTGCTATATTGAAAAAAACAACACATGGATTCTTGAAAACCTAACTAACAAAGACCATATTAGAGGTGCACTAAAAGCTTACCGAAAAGATTGTTTTAAACAAATAGGCCAACTAAAACCATCGATGGGTTGGGACACTGTTGATGAGTTATTAGCCAAATATCATGGCTGGGACATTCTTACTGACGAATCACTTCATGTAAAACATTTGAAACCCACAGGACAATCCTATAATAAAGCGTCTAAATACCTACAAGGTGAAGCCATGTATAAAATGCGTTATGGCTTTTGGATTACTTTAATTTCGGCTTTAAAATTGGCTTATAAAAAAGGAAAATTTAGGTTGTTTAGAGATTATATGTCTGGTTATTTTAGAGCGAAATCCAATAAAACTGACATTTTGGTTTCAAAAGATGAAGGAAAGTTTATACGTGATTTGCGTTGGAAAGGGATCTTCAATAAATTCCAAAAATAACATTACAACTTCCAATTCTTCCCGATGTCTTTGATTACCAATTTTGAAATTCCTGCGTTCGCAGGAATTGTTAGAAACTCCAGCTTTTGTAGCTGCTAGAAGCTTCCAACCTGTTTTCAATACTATCCTCTAATTCTGGGAAGAAATCAATGCCAGTTAAAGTTTCTACCTCATCAACAGAAACTACAAATTTATATAATGGTAAATCAGAATTTTTATGATCCATTAAAAACGCTAGCATCTTAATTTTTCCATTAGTATTATCTAAAATTACTTTATAAAATTGATTAGGAACTGAAACATTTTCATCACCTATACCTTTCAAGTCATCTTCTAAAACACCTCCTGTTACGACAAAAACACCATCATTCTTTTTAGCCCAATAGCGTACTTTTTGTTCTAATCGATTCCATACTCCAGCATTAAATTGGTGTTCTTGCGGACTAATATTGCTAGTTAAAAAGGTTTCGTCATGTGCTGATTTGGTAAATCGTCTATCAGCAGCAGGACACAAATGACCTCTATCGTAACCTGAGTTTTTGTAATTGCGCCAATGTGCAGCACCTGTTTTTACAGCGTTATCAATTTCAAAATAGGGTCTTTTATGGTTGGTATAACTTAAATGCGACGCTTTTAATTCATAAGCCACCCATTCCGCTTGTTCATGAGGTTCACTATACGATAACGAGTAATTTTGATGATGGATAACTTGATTTGTAGTACTTGTCGGCAGAAAGTACTCGTTAGTATTCTCTTTTACAGTTTTACCATCTTTTACTATTTCTGCCTTTTCTTCAACATCTAAAAAGTACTCATAGCTGTAAATGCCTATAACTATAATAACAGCAATTATGGTAAAAATTGGTTTTCTCTTCAAAATAAGATATTAATCAATCACAAACCCTAAAGGTTGACCTGTCGCTCCATTAGGAAAACTAATTCCCAAAAGCGCCGAAATCGTTGGTGCAATATCTGGAATTACCGTTTTATCGAATGTTTCACCATGCTTTATACCTTTACCAAAAAATAATAATGGTACATGTGTATCGTAGTTTAACCCGCTACCATGTGTAGAACCTGTTTTATTGTAAGAAATAAAGGAGGTGTCATTTACCAAAATCACATCGCCAGATCGCTTTTGGTTAAATCCATTTTGTAACAAATTCTCTACTCCAATAGAAAAACTTGTAGTACTCATCGTTGTTGCCGTATACACTTTAGAGATATTTTTATAACTTAAATACTCCATGGCAATAGCATCTTGAACATCACTAAGTTTTAATCCTAAGGCTTGAACCTTGTCTCTGTTTAAAAAAATCTGACCGTTGCTAATATGCTCTACGATATCTTCGGTACCATACGTTGTATTTAAAAAAGAATTAAAACGCTCCTTTCTATCAGTTCTATCAACATATCCAGCAGGTACTTTTACTGAAGCTAAATAGGAAGGTACATCAACCGCTCCATGATCTGCAGTTAGAAACACAGTGTATTCTCCTTTGCCAACATTGGTATCTAGATACTGAAACAAACGCTCTAAATCTTTATCTAAACGAAGATATGTATCTTGTACTTCTTTTGAATTAACTCCAAAATTATGGCCAACATAATCCGTAGCTGAATAACTTACAGCAAGGACATCGGTTATTTGGTCTTGTCCTAAATTTTCGGCCTCGATTGCTGCCATTGCAAAATCGGTGGTTAAACTATTTCCGTAAGGTGTCGCTTTTAAAAGATCATAACCTCTATTGTCCTTACTAAGTGCTTTTAAATCGTAAGGAAATGTCGCTTTTTCTTTACCTTTAAAGCCACCTTCAAAGGTATTTTCATCAACTCCGCTTTCAGTATAAGTAGAAATATCATAAAGTGTATTCCACTCTTTTAAATAAGATGCTGCGTTATCCGAAGCATTAAAATCTTTAACCCATTGTGGTAAGTCATTCATATAAAATGAACTTGTAATCCAAGCCCCTTCACCTCTACCATGAAACCAGTATGCAGCATTTGCCGTATGACCTGCTGGTAAAATTGCACCTCTATCTTTTAAGGAAATCCCAATGGTTTTTCCTTGCATTTGTGTAAACAGTCTGTTTTCATCTGCAAAACTTGTGGTTTGCATTCTCCTTGGTGACATTTCACCTGCATCATCTTCTGTTCCAACAGACGACACACTTTGATCACCTGCACAATAGACACTTTCTTTAGTTTCTTTATCGTACCAATTATTACCTATGATACCATGAGTTTTTGGTGTTGTTCCTGTATAAACAGAGGCATGTCCTGGACCAGTATATGTTGGCACATAGTTAAAATGATTGTTTTTACAATTAAAACCTTCATTGATCATACGATTAAAACCACCATCTCCGAATTTAGATTCAAAACGAGTTAAGTAATCGTAACGCATTTGGTCAACCACAATTCCAACGACTAGTTTAGGACGATCATTGGATACTAAAACAGACGTTTTCTTTTTTATATCAGTAGTTGTATTTTGTGCACCACAAGCGGAAAACATACACAATACAACAATTAGGAAGGACATTTTTTTCATTCGGATATGAGTTTATTATAAGTCTCAAAAATACAATATTTAAATTATCTTAGTTTAAATTAACATTAATAACTAATCATTTTTTATACTTTAGCATTAATGAAAACACCCATAACTTATCTACATAATATAGGCACGTATTTTATTATGATTAAAGATATTTTTCGCCGACCAACGAAATGGTCAGTGATGAAACCTTTAATCTTAAAAGATATTGACGACCTTATTATTGGATCGCTAGGTATTGTTGCCTTTATTTCCTTTTTTGTTGGAGGCGTTGTTGCGATACAAACATCGTTAAATATGACCAGTCCAATAATGCCCAAATACTTGGTCGGTTTTGCCACTAGACAATCCATAATTTTAGAATTTGCACCTACTTTTATTTCTATTATCATGGCAGGCAAAGTAGGATCTTTTATTACATCTAGTATTGGAACCATGCGTGTTACAGAGCAAATCGATGCACTGGAAGTAATGGGAATAAATGCTATTAATTATCTCGTTTTTCCAAAATTCATTGCCTTAACGCTTTATCCATTTGTAATTTCTATTGCAATGTTTTTAGGTATTTTAGGTGGACTCATCGCATGTGTGTACGGAGGTTACGGCACCATGGAAGACTACATAGAAGGTGTGCAATTAGATTTTATTCCGTTTCATTTTATATACGCTTTTATAAAAACCTTTGTATTTGCATTTTTATTAGCAACTATTCCTTCATATTACGGTTACTTTATGAAAGGTGGCGCTTTAGAAGTTGGTAAAGCAAGTACAACCTCTTTTGTTTGGACTAGTGTAATGATCATACTTGTCAACTTTTTACTAACCAGTTTATTACTCGGCTAATTATGATAGAAGTTAAAGACTTAAAAAAATCGTTTGGCGACACCCAAATTTTAAAAGGCATAACCACATCTTTTGAAAAGGGAAAGACCAATTTAGTTATAGGACAAAGTGGATCTGGTAAAACCGTATTTTTAAAATGTTTGCTTGGGTTGTTTGAATACGAAGGAGGCTCAATTTCTTACGAAGGCAAAAACTTCAGTAAATTAACACGAAACGAAAAAACAAACTTACGTTCAGAAATGGGTATGGTTTTTCAAGGTAGTGCTTTATTTGACTCCATGACTATTGCCGAAAATGTAATGTTTCCATTACGCATGTTTACCAAACAGAGTAAAAGTGAAATGGAAGACAGAGTTGATGAAGTTTTAAAACGTGTTAACTTAGATGATGCACATCACAAAATGCCAAGTGAAGCTTCTGGTGGAATGCAAAAACGTGTTGCCATTGCAAGAGCCATTGTTAACAGACCAAAATATTTGTTTTGTGATGAGCCCAACTCAGGTTTAGATCCAAAAACAGCCATTGTAATCGATAATCTAATTCAAGAGATTACGGATGAATTCAATATTACAACAGTGGTTAACACCCACGATATGAACTCTGTTATGGAAATCGGTGAGAAAATCGTTTTTCTAAAAAATGGTTTATTAGAATGGGAAGGTTCTAGTGAAACAATTTTCAGAACCGAAAACGAAGCCGTAACTAACTTCGTCTATTCCTCTGAATTATTCAGAAAAGTTCGTAAAATGTATCTTGAAGAAGAGCGTTAATATCTTTAATTTCTTCTAATAAATACAGTATCTACCTTTAGTTCATTCTTTAACCATTTTTGAAGTGCTCTTTCTTTAACGAAAACCGCACTATCTGGCAATGAGACTTTCCATCTTACATTAGCAACATTAGCTGTGTCTATATTTATAAAATCTTTTGACTCTAACATTTTAGCATATCCGAAATACTCTAAATCACTAAATTTAATTTTAGCATCGCGAGATAACGCACTAAATGAAACTGCATTCTGATTGGTATTTTTAGATTCTATTACCTTATTTAAATTTGAGATATTAGTTTGAAGTTGTTCTATCTGTTTTTGAAGTCCATCAATTACATTATCCTTTCTATCTAAATCGGCATAAGCTCTGTCTAAAGACTCAAGTATTCGGTCTGCGCTTCGTGTTTTATTCGCGTTAACAATTAATTCAAAATCTTTAATGCTCTCATAGCTTTTCTTGCTAATTTGTAATGCTGAAACCATCTCATCACTCACATCTCCATTAAAGTGTAAATTGATTGTTTTAGTATCTGGATCTAAATCATTGTCTCTTTTCTGATACCAAAGATTGGGATTACTTTCTATATCATTTTTAACAAAACTATCGAAGTCTCTTTTGTATTTACTTTCCTGAAGCACAGTCAAAAACGTCCATATTGCAGGAATCATAACAACAATTGCAATGAGCATAGCAATCCTAGATGTACGTTTACGTTTTGCAGAATTAGCATATTTAAGCATTGGAAAACGCAACAGTTTTAAAACTAAGAATGTTGCTAATGCAATAAAAATGGTGTTAATCGTAAACAAATACATTGCACCACCAAAATAGGACCAATTACCTTCGGCCAAACCATAACCAGCAGTACATAAAGGTGGCATTAACGCTGTTGCGATAGCGACTCCAAATATTACTGAAGCAATGGTTCCTTTTTTAGTTCGTGCAATAATTAAGGCTAAACCTCCAAAGAAAGCGATTAAAACATCGCGAATATCTGGACGTGTTCTACCTAAAAGTTCTGAGGTTTCCGCACTCAAAGGAAACAACCAAAAGAATAAAAATGCCGTTAGTAAACTTAACACAATCATCGTTGCTAAGTTTATAAGCGACTTCTTTAAAGTATCGATATCATTAATAGCAATAGATAATCCTATGCCTAAAATAGGCCCCATTAATGGTGATATTAACATGGCACCAATTACTACTGCTGTTGAGTTGGCGTTAAGTCCAACAGATGCAACAAATATTGAACAAACCAAAATCCATGCCGTTGCACCTTTAAACGGAATATCTTGTTTAATTGCCGTTATCGTAGCATCTCTGTCTGTATCATCTCTAAAATCGAGCAACTCATTTAAAAAGGTCTTTACACTTGCAAATAAGCCTTGAGCATCTTTTTTTACAGCGTCTTTCTTTTCTTCAACAGCAGCTTCCTTATTCATTTCGTTGGTAATTTGCTGCTTCTCTTCTTCAGAAAAGTTAAATTTGTTTTCGTCACTCATAGTTCTATAAAAAATTCCAAATATTAAATTCTAAAATCTAGGATTAAGAAATCAATATTAATTATTTACAATTTTAAATATCTTAGATAAAATAGTTAACCGAATTCTTCTCCAAAATTGGCTTTCACATTTTGAAGTACTTTTTTAATATCTTGTTCTTTTTCTTTAGGAAAGATAAGTAAAACTTCGTCTTTATCAACAATAATATAATCTTTTAGTCCGTCTATAACCACAAGTTTATCGCGTTTAGACCTAATCATATTTCCACTTGCATCTTCTAGCAGAGTTTTACTATTAACTATGGCATTTGCATCCTCATCCTTGTCTAATTTGTCATAAAGACTTCCCCAAGTGCCAAGGTCGTTCCAATCGAAAGTTGCAGGTATCACAAAAACATTATCACTCTTTTCCATTAATGCATAATCCACCGATATGTTTTCTGCTTTTTCGTAATTATCTTTAATAAAATCATCTTCAAGTTCTGTATTATATGAACCATACCCACTTTTGAACAATTCAAATAATTCTGGTTGATTATTCTTAAAGGCAGAAATAACAGATTTCACACTCCACATAAAAATACCAGCATTCCATAAAAAATTACCTTGACTTATAAACGACTTTGCCGTTTCATAATCTGGTTTTTCTCTAAATTGATTAACCGATTTAATTTCTGTAGTTGCCGTTTTATCATATTCTATATAACCATAGCCAGTATTTGGTAATGTTGGTGTAATACCTAACGTCATTAAGGCATCATTAGACTCGCAATAATCGAATGCTGTTTTTACGTTAGCAGAAAAAGCTTGCTCATCTTCAATCCAGTGGTCACTTGGAGCCACAATCATTACAGCATTTTCATTTTCCTTCTGAATTTTTAAAGAAGCATACAATATACAAGGTGCTGTATTTCGCATGGCTGGTTCTAAAACCACTTGTCGTTTGGTAACATTTGGTAATTGTTGAAACACCAAATCGTTGTAACGCTCATTTGTTAATATAAAAATATTCTCTTCCGGAATTAATTGTGCTAAACGCTGAAAGGTTTTCTGTATTAAGGTATCGCCTGTGCCAAGCATATCGTGAAACTGCTTCGGAAAATCTTGCGTACTTACTGGCCAAAACCGTGAACCTACACCTCCTGCCATAAGTATGGCATAATAATTTTTATTCTTCATTCTTCTAATAATTCAACTTCTGCATTAGGGTTAAACAAATATAACTTTCCTGTTGTAACTTCAACACATTCAAACCGTTTTCTTCTTTGCTTGCCTTGTTTAAAAACGCGACCATTATACAACTTAAACTCTTTTCCAAATGGCACCTCAAAAACATAAGTTTTATCATTGGCTTCATTAAACTGTTTTAAAGCTAAAGACAATTCCGTATCTGTATCGCTCGATGCTTTTGGATTTTTAAAATGCTTTGCCAATAAGGGTAACAATTCTGAAGGAAAAATTTCAGGATGTAAAAAGGGCAACATTAAATGCTGAAAGGTTTGCTTCCACTCTTTTCCATGCGGTTTAATTGATCTTCCGTATTTTTTATACGTTTCAAAATGTGCGATTTCATGAATTAACGTGATTAAAAACCGATACGAATTAAGATTAGAGTTTACCGTAATCTGATGTTTTCCATTTGCCAATTCTCTATAATCACCATGACGGGTTTTACGTTCATTTTTCACTTTTACAGACAAATTATCATTTGCCAATAGTTTTGCAACCAAAGGTTGAGCCGCAGCAGGAATAAAATTTAAAAGCTGTGTTTGCATTTGCACAAAAATAAGCGTTAAATTATTTTTTTACTCTTTTCTTAATCAAAATAAACGCTATAATTCCTATAATCATAAACGGCCAAATGTAAACCAATCCTATAAAAAATAGTTTTAAAACCTCCCAACCAGATGTAAAACCTTCTTTTAGTTCTGCAAAAAATGTTTTCTTGTAATGCTCTGGTTCTTCTATGTATTCAACGGTTTCATATAAATCGATCTGAATGGTACTAAACGCAACTTTATTAGTCAAATATTTTAATTGTCCTTGGCTCGATTCAATTTCTTCTTGTATGTGTCGTAGTTTTTCTTCAACATCTAATAAGTCTTTGACGCTTTTTGCTTTGGTCCTTAGGATAGATTCGTAGCGTTCCTTGACTTCTAATTTAGTTTTTAATCTAGCTTCAACATCTATAAATTCTGAAGTTACATCTTTCGTCGTTATATTTTCGTATTCAATAAATTCTGCAACACTGCTAATTGAATCCATAATAACATCAAAATCTCTGACGGGCACTTTTAAAGTGAATCTATTTTCTTTTTTGTACAGATTATTTTCGAAACGCAAATCTGAGATATACGAATTATAAGCTTGTGAAATTTGTTTTACAACCTCAGTTGCTCTTTTTACATCTTTCACCTTGTATCTTACATTCGCTGATTTTATGATTTTTAAATTTTTCAATTCCGGAAGTGGTTTGTTACTTTCTTCATCGTCAGTTTCAATAGCTCCAAAGTCGGTTTCTACATCAACACCTTTTAAAGCAAAATTTTTGGATGACTCTGAATGATTACATGCGACAAATAGAATTGCCATAACACATAATTTTAATACTGTTTTTAATGATTTACGTTTCATAATGTTTTATTTTTAAGATTTAAATCAAATCTATATTGAAACGCGCGGCACCAATTGTATAGCTGTTGTAAAACAATTGTAAAACGCGTACAGTACTAAAAATCAAATTATTAACGCATCCCAGCTATTGATTTCTAACGACTTACAATTATTCAACACACTTAAAGAATTGGTTATAAAAACTTTTCTTAAGAAGCATAATGCGTCTAAATCTGTAAAAGATTGGAGTGGTAATGAGATTGTATTGTTTCAGGAAGATTTATTTGATAGTGTAAAAGCCAGAGTCAGCGAAAAATGGTTTTATACCTACTTTAAAAATGATGCTGAAAAATTGCCAAGAGTTGATATGCTTAATTTACTGAGTGCGTATGCTGGCTATAAAAATTGGTCAGATTTTAAAAACTCAAATCATGTAGCACCTAACAACAAACCTAAATCACTAAAGCTTTTTATAATATTACCTATTTTAATACTAACCCTATTGACTGCTATTTGGCTATCCAACAGAAGCCACAACTATTCAATTTGTTTTATTGATGATATAAAAGGACAACCTATAAATTCTATACGTTTGGATATAAAAATCCTGAATACAGACGAAACGCCAACATACTTAAAATCTAATTCTAATGGCTGTTTTAATTACTCAACCAATGCGGACTATATAAAATTTGTAGTGCAATCTCCATATCATAAAACTGATACTATTGTAAAATCTATTAAAAATATAGATCATGGTAATGTAAAATTAAACACAGATGATTATGCTTTAATGTTAGATTATTACTCTAACAATAACATTGTAGACTGGAAAGCACACAGAGTAAATCTTGAAAAGATATTCTCTAATGATGCTTTAATTTATCAAGTTTATCCAAATAATATAGGTATTGAATTATTTACGAAGAATGAATTTATTAATAAGTTAACCACACCAACCAAAAGCTTGAAACAGATGAAAATCCTTAGCAAAACCTATGCTAACGGTAAAATTGTGAAACTTAAATTTATAATAGAATGAAACGTTATATAACACTTTTAGTTCTAATATTATGTAGTTGCAACAACGTCTCTAATGATAAGTCTATTCCACATTCAGAAATGGATGATTTAGAAAACAATGCTATAAGTACTTTGGATATTGAAAAACCAAACTTCACTGAATTGCATATTATTGAAGAGAAATTACAAGATACTTATGACCTAATTTACTTATCTGAAAAGAATTCAGATTTTGAAACAACTAAACTATCTAATTCAATAATCATTCAAAATTTAGATAGCTTAGACCATCAAGGTTCACCTTTTATAACTGATTTACATCAAATTGGAAACACCGAAACTGTAAATGATTCGATATCACATATTAGATTTAGTTATATTTTAAAACAAGGAAATTCAGAACAATTAGACACCCTAAAAGCCATCATAAAAAAACAAAACATTACGATTGAAGGTCACACTAAAACAGCATTAAAGATTGATTTCACAAATCGCAACGATTAATTGTTAACTACAATCATTTTAGAATACGCATTTACCTTCAATAAATAAACACCTGTTTCTGCAGCAGTTAACTTTATAGTTGTGGTGTTTGTATAGGCATCAAAACTTCTATCTTGTAGTTGAATTTGTCGTCCACGCATATCGAATACCGCAATAACATCATCTGTTTTTGTATTTGAAATATGTAGCTCACTGTTTGTCGTAGGATTAGGGTAAACATTGATTTCTTTAGAAAACTCTAAAATACTCAGCACATCACCTTCAAAATAAGGAACGGCAAAACTAAACGACTCTTCCGCTACAACCTGACCTACAAACCTACCAGGAATATCATCTGCTGGAGGATGAATGCCTCCCCAAATTCGACTTAAACTGGTCTGGTCTGATGCATCTCTATAGGTTGCCCATTGTAAAACCACATCTTGTGATGGTCCTTCTTCAAACACCAAAAACTCATTCTTCTTTGCTACAAATTCAGCCATACCTCCTGGGAAAAATTCATCTCCAGTTATCATTGTCATTAGTTCCGCGGCTGCACGAGAATAAGTGGAATGACCAGAAACAAAACCTGCAAAAGGTGGTGTTACAAATGTAGGCCTTTGGTAAGGGTACCAATCTTCAGCTAAAATCCAACCAACTCCAGCCTGATCTGTTTCAGTGTTACTTATAAAGTCGTGGCCTTTCCAAGTATATAACTTTATCTTTCCTATATGCTGATTAGATAATCCAGCCAATGGATCTCCTTCTTCAACTATTTCTATGTAACCATCAATCAATTCAATTCCTGAAACACTATAATTATCTAGTGATGGATCTGTACTTTGCCCTTGTTCTGCCATATATCGAAGTGCTGATATTGGTCTAATATAATCATACCATCCTTTTATACTCCACGCCGAAATCGCAGCATCGTGCATACCTCCACCGAGTACAAAATAAGATTTTACATCCCATTCTAACGGGTTTAGAATGTCATCTTCACCCTGAAAACGCTTTTCAAAATGTGGATGATCACTCACATAATTCAACAATGTAAACCAATGACCTGGTGGAGTTTCAGAATCTGGTCCGTCTGCCCAAAATTCTGCTAAAACTCGCGTATAATCTCCACGAGGTACCATATTAGATTCGTACGGATTGCCTGTAAATGGATTTACTGCATGTCCAGTACTATTTGCACCACCATCAATAAAATTATAGTAATCTGAATAATCTTCATAATTTGTTGGATAGGTATTAATATCTGTATTTCCTATAGATTTTGGTGAAATATCCCACATTACGTTATCACTAGGATCCAAATGCGCTTGCCAAACAGATACCATAGAGAATCCCCATTTATATGCTTCACTTTCTGAAGTGTTTTCTGTTGTGCTTATATATGGTGGATGTGATGGGTCATGATACACATTATATATGTCGCCATCTCTGTCATATGTAATTTTATCTTCATCGGTTAAAGCAAAAGAAGCTACATTTCCCCATTCTGGGCTTAAAAACGGAGGCACACTACCATCGATAATATTCCCACTTTGATCAATATAAGTCTCTAAGCTTAAAGGCTCCCATCTATTTGGATCGTTAATTGGAGGGTGAGACGATAAATCTAATGCATAAGGTGCATTTACAGGTTCATAATAAGCATTATTATACCCTGAAGCCTCTCTTGACCCATCTTGTAAACCATAATCTATTAACGTTTGCGCAACAAAATTACCTAAAGCTGCTGCTCTCCCATTTTCATACAGCAGGGATGTATATGTCATATTATAACCCAATTTATCCATTATCAAATCGAATCTCGCTTGGGTAACTTCAAGATTTGGAGAATTTTGAAAACGATGAGATAGTAAGCGGTACATCGCAAAACTTATAGCAATTTTTTGAGATTCTTCTTTACTTTCTGCTGGAATAAAATCGTCTAATGTACTGCTAAATCCATGTACTGTATTTCCTATTAAGTAAGGCGCAGCAACATCGTCATAAATGGCCCAAATATCATACATCGCAACGCTAGTATGAAATAAGTTTCTAGCATGAATAGTTGGTCTCGCATAATCCCGTCTAATAGCTTCGAGCAATGCTTCATTCCATAAACGCGCAATGGATATATCTTCAGGAAGATTATCGACACCCAAACTAACTTCAACCGACGATTGTAAACTAGTACATTGTTCACTAATTTCTGTAACTGATATAGAACCCGATTCTTCTATATGCCATTTTACTGTAATCGTATCGGTGCCTTGCCCACTCAGTATGTCTCCACCTACAACTGACCAGTTTGCAGTAGATTCATTTCCTATGTTATAACTATAGGTTTCAGTGGCTAAAAAAGACGAAGATAAATTACCACTAATAGTATCTGGTGCTAAATAAGTACAAGAATCATCACTTAATGTTGCTTCCGGATTATAATTACAAGACAATGGATCTGTACACCCATAAGTTTTCTGACTCGGAATAATATTCATCACTTCATAACCTTGACCTTCGGTTGCCTTTATTGTCGTATTTGCGTTTAAATTGAGGTAAGTCTCTTCTAAACCAGAAGGCCATTTTATTTCTAATGAAAGAATACTAGTTGCTTCACCTAAACCAAAATGTACGGGTTGTAAACTCTGAGATAAAAAGCCAACACCAGAATTATATCGTTTTAAAATTCCATTTTCTGTAGTGATCGTAACTATTGTTCCAATAGCATCACGATTTGACGTTGTGCCTTCTAATTTAACTTTAAAAAAATGTAGGTCAGGATTAGTAATATCAAAATTTAATGTTTTGTTTTCATATAAAATCGATGGTCTATCACTATTAGTAACAAATAAATCGATATCACCATCGTTATCATAATCCCAATCAATGGCTTCAACACTAATAGTTACTTCATCTAATCTTAGTTCTGATGACACATCTTGAAACTTATCTTGTCCTTGATCATAAAGACTTCTAAAGTAGTAATTTGACTCTGCAGATCTGTTCCCAAAATCATAGCCATTAACGATAAATAAATCCTCATCTCCATCTAAATCAAAATCAGAAAATCGTGCTCCCCAAGACCATCCAGTATTAACCAAATCTAATTGACTTGCTATTTCAATAAACGTATTATCACCATTATTATGCAAAAATAAATTTTGGTCTATTGCTGTTATAAAAATATCAAAACTACCATCACCATTATAGTCACTTATAGTAATTCCCATATCATCCTCCATCGTATTAACACCGTATGATGAAGCTTCATTTAAGAAAGAATCACCATTAGAATTAATATATAAGTAGTTCGGTTTCCCAAGGTCATTTGACACCAGCAAATCCATAAAACCATCTTCATTAAAATCAAAAGGTAATGCTGTAAAGCTTGGACGACCAATACTCGTAAAAAGACCCGTTGAAACAGTGACATCTGTAAACGTTTCATCTCCATTGTTTTTATAAAGTTGATTACTTCCGCATCCGTTCCAGTCATTAATATAAATATCTAAAAATCCATCATTATTATAATCAAACCAAGTTGCACCAGTATATCTGCAAAGGTTAGTAGGCAAAAAACCAGCTGCTTCCGTTATATCTATAAACGTGCCGTCTCCTGCGTTTTTCCATAATTGCACTTTTAATGAATTAGTTAAGAATAAATCTGGAAACCCATCATTATTAAAATCCCCCCAAAATGCTCCACTTTTATTTCCGTCTAGACCAAAATACTCACTGCCTCCTTCATCTTGTGACAATAAGTTAACTAAGCCTGAAATTTCTGTAACATCGGTAAACGTACCATCATTGTTATTTTGAAACAAACGACTTAATGTTTTAGGGTTATTGGGGTCGTCCTTAGCCTTTGCCACAACAAAAATATCCAAATCGTTATCTCCGTCATAGTCTGCAACGGCCACTCCGTTATTCTCTTGAAGCACACCTAAACCTACAGTGTACTCTACTCGATTAAACACTTGCGCAGCGCTATTTTGAAGCATAAAAATCAATAAAAAAACACCGTATAAATGCTTTTGGTTTTGTAGTTTTTTAATCATCCTCGATTTTTTTTATAAATATATCAATTAACGTTAACATTTCCTTAACTTTTTATATAATAACAAGTTGCATCATGTTTTATGCGCTAGAGATAATTGATATCTCAAACTACTTATTACATTATTCTTAACAGTACAAACCTTGACGTTGGTCTAAAAAAATAGTAACTTAGCTAGACACTATATAATGCAAAAATTATGGCATTTATTGACTATTATAAAATACTTGGTGTAGATAAAAATGCTACCAAATCCGATATAAAAAAAGCTTATCGAAAGCTGGCGAGAAAACACCATCCAGATTTAAATCCCAACGACAAAGACGCTGAGTTAAAATTTAAGCAGGTTAATGAAGCCAACGAGGTTTTAAGCAACGACGAGAACCGAAAAAAATACGATAAATACGGAGAAAATTGGCAGCATGGTGAAGCTTATGAGCAAGCTGAAAAACAGCAACGCCAATCTCAGCAACATTATCAACGTTCATCAGGCGCTCAAGATTTTGGAGATGGTGATTATTCTGATTTTTTTGAATCCATGTTTGGAGGTGGTTTTGGTCAACGAAGTGCTAATGTAAAATTCCGAGGCCAAGATTTTAATGCCCAACTTCAATTAGACCTTAAAGATGTTTATACGACCGAAAAACGAGTCTTGACTGTTAATGGTAAAAATATTCGGTTAACGATTCCTGCAGGAGTTAGTAATGGTCAGGTCATTAAAATAAAGGGCAAAGGTGGTGAAGGAGTTAATGGAGGCCCTAATGGAGACCTATTGATTGAGTTCAGCATTAATAACACAACTAATTTTAAGCGTGATGGAGCTCACCTCTACAAGGATGTCCATTTAGATTTATACAAAGCAGTTTTAGGTGGAGATATTACTATAGACACATTTGATGGCAAAGTAAAGTTGAACTTAAAACCTTTAACCCAAAATGGAACTCAAGTAAAATTAAAAGGCAAAGGCTTTCCTGTATATAAAAAAGACGGACAGTTTGGTGATTTATACATTACATACACCATTGAATTACCAAAAAAACTATCTGATAGAGAAAAGGAACTTTTTGAAGAACTCGCAAAATTACAATAGTTATGACTAAAGCTTGCTAATAATTTTATGACACAAGAAAATGATAATAGCGAGCAACATGTATCATAAAAAATCATACTTGCCATCGTGGTAAGCAATAAATCTTAACACATGAAAGACACACAGTTTATACCATTACCAAGTTTATGCACGCACTACAAAATTGAAATGTCTTTTTTTGATGGCTTAAGCGAATACGGACTTATTGAATTCATTTCAGTTGAAAAAACCTATTGCATTCACCAAGATAAAATGGCAGATGTAGAAAAAATGATTCGCTTGCACCAAGATCTTCAACTTAATTTTGAAGGTATTGATGCGGTTTTTAATCTGTTGGAAAAAATTGATTATTTAAAATCGGAATTAACAACAACTAAGAATAAATTAAAGCGTTTTGAAGAAAATTAATTTTACTTACGGAGTAGAGTTAGAAACCTGTAACACCTTTCCGTTGTAATATCTATTTCCTGTTAATGCAAAATCTTGAATGTACTTTGCCATTTCTATAGCCGTTGTTGGCGCTTTATAGCCTGGAAATGCTTCTTCTAACATTTCAGTTTGCACAGCTCCCAATGCTAATACATTAAATTGAGGACCTGTTTCTTTATATTCTTCTGCTAATAATTCTGTCATTGTAATTACAGCTCCTTTACTAGAACTGTACGCTGACAATCCCGGAAATTTCATACTACCTTGTATGCCTCCCATTGAGCTTATAGTCACAACATGGCTATCACTTTTCATAAACGGTAAAACCGTTCTGGTTAATTCAGAAACCCCAAAGACATTGGTTCTATACACGTTTTCAAAATCGCGAAACGTTGTTTCTGAAAACGGTTTATTGATAATAGCTCCAGCATTGTTGATTAAAATATCAACGTGTTTCCATTCACTTTTAATGAAATGTGCTACTTTTTGATAATCGTCCTCATTACATAAATCGAATGCAAATGACGAGATATTATCAAAATGAAGATTAGAGATTGGTTTTGCGTTTCGAGATAAAGCCAAAACATTATGTCCTTGATTCGCTAATAAATGAACCAATTCAAAGCCAATACCACGACTTGTTCCTGTAACTATTATATTTTTACTCATTTTTTAAAACAGCTTCTTTTAATACAACTTCTTTTGTTGGCGCATTCATCATACCTTCTAAGGCAGGAATCATTTTATTTATAAAATTCACCATGTGTTGGTAATCCATTTTATCGGCTTCATCGTCTACATGATGATAATAATCGAAATTTGTAAAGTCGAAAGTTGAAATAGCATGTGCTGGCATATTCAATTCTTTAAAGAAAGGAAAGTTATCTGACCTCATAAATAAATTCATTTGTTGCGCTCCTGGAAAAAACCCAACCACTTCTTCGCCTGCATATCCATTTAAAATCTCAGCAAAATTAGACCGTTTGTAACCACTCATATATGCCATAACCTCAGTGGAGTCTCTAGGCACACCAATCATTTCAAAATTAATCATAGTGTAAGCGTTTATAGCTTCGCTTTTTAAGCGTGCTGCTAAATGCGCTGCTCCCTTTAATCCCTTTTCTTCCGCATCATATAACGTAATTAAAATACTGCGTTTATTTGTTTTTGTTTTGGCAAAATAAGCTCCCAACTCCATAGCCGCAATAGTACCAGAAGCATCATCGTTTGCACCATTAGCAATGGAATCTCCTTCCACAACTTTTCCTTTGCCTATATGATCATAATGACCTCCAAGAATAACAAATTCATTCTTTAGTTTAGGGTCGTTTCCCTCAACCACTCCAACAATATTATAAGCGTCTATATCATTTAGTTTAAAAGAATCGCGATAGGTTTTAAAATATGGTGTAATAGCATTAGCTTTTAAATAATCTTCAATAAATACAGCTGCTTTTTCAAGACCTTCACTTCCCGTTTCTCGACCACCTAACTCGTCTGAAGCTAAATACTCCATACTTGTTTTAATGGCTTCCTGTGAAATTGTAGGTTTAGCATTCTCACCATCTTTTCCATCTTTAGCTTTCATATTAAAAGCGCATGAACAAACTAACCCTATTAAGACTATTGAAAGAATTTTTTTCATTCCTATTTTATTTTAGTGTTTAAATATAAAAAATCCTGATTCGAAACCCGATAGATATCGGGACAAATCAGGATTATATGATTTAGATTCTTCGCTACGCTCAGAATGACATTTTTTAAACCAACATTGTCACAGGGTTTTCAATATAACCTTTTAAGGTTTGAAGGAATTGTGCTCCCGTTGCTCCATCTACAGTTCTGTGATCGCAAGCCAAACATAGTTGCATAGTATTACCAACTACAATCTGTCCGTTTTTAACCACTGGCTTTTCAACAATATTTCCAACAGATAAAATAGCTGAGTTAGGTTGATTAATAATTGATGTAAAACTATCAATACCAAACATCCCTAAATTAGAAACTGTAAACGTACTACCTTCCATTTCATCTAAAGCCAATTTCTTGTTTCTTGCTTTACCAGCAAATTCTCTAACAGCTGCACCAATTTGTGGTAAACTTTGCTCGTTTGCAAATTTAACCACAGGCACTAATAAACCATCTGGTACTGCAACTGCCACACCAATATGAACATGGTTATTTAACTGCATTCTATCATCGAACCATTGCGAATTTACTTGAGGATGCTGCTTTAAAGCTAAAGCACATGCCTTTACAATGATATCGTTATATGAAATTTTAGTGTCTGGAATTGAGTTATATTGTGTTCTAAATGCTATTGCATTTTCCATATCAAACTCCACATTTAAATAATAATGTGGTGCAGTAAATTTAGATTTTGCTAAGTTCTTAGCAATCGCTTTACGCATGTTTGAATTTGGTACTTCATCAAAATCTTCCTGACCAGTTGGCACAAATTTACCAACTGATGCTCCTTGAGCAGCAGGTGTAAAGTTTTCGATATCTTTCTTTACGATTCTTCCGTTTTCACCAGTACCTTTAACTTGATTTAAATTAACACCTTTCTCGTCAGCCATTTTTTTAGCTAATGGAGAAGCAAAAATTCTTGAAGAATTTGAGCTAGAAGTTGAAGCTTTTGGAGCTTCCTTCTTTTCTTCTACTTTTTTAGGCTCAGCCTTTGGTGCCTCCTTTTTAGGAGCTGATTTTTCTTCTTTTTTAGCGTCACCATTATCTGCCTTAAAGTTTTTTGCTATGTCTGAAACATCTGTACCTTTTGGACCAATAATAGCCAATAAAGAATCTACTTTTGCAGATTCCCCTTCATTTAAACCAATATGTAATAAGTTACCAGATTGGAATGATTCAAATTCCATAGTGGCCTTATCTGTTTCAATCTCAGCAAGGATATCTCCTTCTTCAACCTCATCACCTACTTTCTTTAACCAAGTTGCTACAGTACCTTCTTCCATGGTATCACTTAGGCGAGGCATGGTCACAACAGTAACACCTTCTGGTAATTCTACGTCACTAGTTGACTCAGAATCGACATCTGAAATATCTTTTGATTCATCTTTACTTTCTGGAGCTTCATCAGATTTTTCAACTTCAGAACTTCCGTTTAAATAACTAGAAATATCTTCTCCTTCGTCTCCAATAATAGCTAAAAGCGTGTCTACTTTTGCAGTTTCTCCTTCTTGAATACCAATATGTAATAGCGTTCCTTCGTTAAAAGACTCGAACTCCATGGTTGCCTTATCGGTTTCTATTTCAGCTAAAATATCACCTTCTTCAACTTTGTCACCAACTTTTTTTAACCAAGAGGCAACTGTTCCTTCTTCCATGGTGTCGCTCAAACGCGGCATATTTATTACTTCTGCCATAGTTTACTTTATTTTGTGGTCTATAAATGGGTAATCTTCTTGTTCATATACAACATCGTACATCACATTCTTATCAGGGTAAGGAGATTCGTCTGCGAATTTCTCACATTCTGAAACGCGTTTCTTAACATCTTTGTCAATCGCTTTTAAATCTGCTTCAGTTGCATATTCTTTTTCAAGAATAATATCTTTTACTTGTGTTATTGGGTCAATTTTCTTGTACTCAGCAACCTCATCTTTTGTTCTGTAGTGCTGTGCATCAGACATTGAATGCCCTCTATAACGGTAGGTTTTTACTTCTAAAAATGAAGGTCCTCCGCCTTTTCTTGCTCGTTGAATAGCTTCATCAAACGCTTCTGCTACTTTGATAGGGTTCATACCATCTACTGGTCCTGAAGGCATATCGTAACCCAAACCAAGTTTCCATATTTCAGTATGATTTGCTGTACGCGCTACTGAAGTTCCCATGGCATAACCGTTGTTTTCACAAACAAATACTACAGGTAAATTCCAAAGCATTGCTAAGTTAAAGGTTTCGTGTAACGACCCTTGTCTTGCCGCACCATCTCCAAAACAACAAATAGTAACAGCATCTTTATCGTGGTATTTATCACCAAATGCAATACCTGCACCTAAAGGAATCTGACCTCCAACAATACCATGACCTCCATAAAAACGGAATTCTTTTGAAAAAATGTGCATCGATCCTCCTAAACCTTGTGAGGTTCCCGTTGCCTTTCCGTATAATTCTGCCATAACGCGTTTAGGATCTACTCCCATTCCAATAGGCTGAACGTGATTACGGTATGCCGTTATCATTTTGTCCTTTGTTAAATCCATGGCATGTAAAGCACCTGCTAATACAGCTTCTTGGCCATTGTACAAGTGAAGGAATCCTCGAACTTTTTGTTGGATGTAAACAGCGGCAAGCTTGTCTTCAAACTTTCGCCAGAACATCATATCCTCATACCACTTTAGGTAAACTTCTTTGGTTATTTTTTGCATTTCTTGATGAGTTCTTTATAATAATATAGAATAACAAAAATAACACATTAGTCAATAAAGAAGAAACAGTATCTGATAAAAAAAATAAACGATTACTGATTTTATTGCAACAAAAACCTTATAATACTGAGCTTTCAAAAAGAAGAGGCAATAAATTGGCAAGTGAGTTAGATTTTACCACCTTACCTTGGGCTCCCATGAAGTAAATTTCTATAGGTTGATCTTGTTTTATTTCGTATTCCGCTATAGATTGTCTACATGCTCCACATGGAGGAATAGGTTTATCTGTTACTTGATGTTGTGAGGAAGCGGTTATTGCCATTTTTAGAATTTTGGCTTTGGGATATTTTGAGCCTGCATAATAAATAGCTGTACGTTCTGCACATAAGCCTGAAGGAAAACAAGCGTTTTCTTGATTACTTCCAATAACCTCAATACTATTATCGAGTAAAATAGCAGCTCCTACTTTAAATTTTGAGTAAGGTGCGTACGCATTTTCTCTAGCTTCTATAGCCGTATTCATTAAATTTTGAATAGCCTTAGGAAGCTCGTTCATATCATCATAGACCTGTAATGTAGTTTCAATCTTGACTTCCTTCATAGTTTACTGTTTATTTTAGACAAAAAAACTATTGCTTTAATAAACAATAGTTTTTTTGATATTTAAATATAATAATACATTTTAATATTCATTGTATTCACCATCTCCAAAATTAAAGGTTAGTGAAAAACGTAAGGTGTTTTCTAATGGACTTTGAATTTTAGACGCTGAAAACAAATATGATAAATCTACATTTATAGTGGTGTACTTAAATCCTGCTCCAAGTGCAAAAAACTTACGTGCCCCTTTATCATCTGCTTCATTAAAATATCCTGTTCTGAAAGAAAAATTTTCTTGATAAGTGTATTCTGCACTTAATGCCCAAGTAAACTCTCTTAACTCTTCACTAAAACCACCTGGTGCATCACCAAACGACTGAAATACTCCATTAAGAAAACTAACATCAGGATCTTGACCTTCTAAAATTATATCTCTATTAATTGGATTGCCTGGAAAACCGACTAAATCATCTTCGCTCTCTTCATATGTTCCGTTTCCATTATTGTCTGTAAATTCATATTCATTACCATAAATAGGAGGTGTTGGCACTAAATACTTAGAAACTTCAGCTGTAACAGCTAACGTACTGTATTGATCGAAGATAAAATCGAAACCTGCACCTAATCTTAAATTTGTTGGTTGAAACACATCGTTACCAGCATCATCGTACTTAAATTTTGGACCTAAATTCTGAATTGCAAAACCTGCTCTCCAACGGCCATTAAAATCATTATACGCTTCTTCTTCACTTTGATAATACCCTGTAATATCCGCACCAAATGTGCTACCTGCTTGTGCATTAGAATCTACCTGTCCTATTCTTAAAGCAGATCTCATGTAACGCATAGCAACAGCCATAGAGAACTGATTACCTAATCGTAAGGTGTAAGCACCATCAATAGCATATTCATTTGGTTTCACAGCAGTACCTGGATCACTTGCATCTTGCGTTAGTACAATTTCACCTAATGAAAAGTATTTAAGCCCAAGAGAGAATGCGCTAACATCATTTATTCTATTAAAATAGGTAACATAACTTAAGGAAATGTCATTTACCAATCGTGTTAAATACGGTGTATAACTTAAACTGACTCCTTGCTTCGTTTCAGAAAACACATATTTCGCTGGATTATATTGTTGCGAAAAGCCATCTACTGATGTTGCGACTCCCATATCTCCTAAAGAAGCAGATCTCGCATCTGGTGCAATAAGCATAAAAGGTAAGCCTGTTGTTATAACTCTGCTATCAAAGTCATTTGGTAAAACTACTGTTGTCTGACCATAAGTAGATCCTATTGTCACAAGTGCGATAAGGGTTAAAATATGTTTTTTCATGTTCAATTTTTGAAAACTAATACCTCTTTAATAGTATTAATTAGTTAGCAAATATAAATTATTATTATAGTATGACAAGTTTTTGAATTTTTTCAACTTGTTTATTTAAACGATTAGATTTCACTTTTAGTTTATAGACATAGACTCCTTTTCCAATTTTATCACCAAAATCGTCTCTTCCATCCCAAACAACACTTCTAGATAATGAGGTAGAACCTTTGTTACAACACTCATCTGCACTTGTTGTTCCATTTAAAGTTCTTACCAATTTTCCTGAAACAGTAAATATCTGTACTGAAATATCTAAAGGTTCTGAACTATTGTGATTAAACCAGAACTCTGTATAATTCACAAAAGGATTTGGGTAGTTTAAGACATTGTTTACGACTAACTCTTCATCTTTATCAAAAACAACAAACTGAATTTCTGCTGTCGACGAATTATTATAAACATCCCAAGTCTTTAAAGTTAAAGTATGCATTCCAGGTTCTAAATCTCTAAATGGATAAGACACTGTACCATTAGTATAGTCATCTACATCAGCTTGATAATAGTTATTTAAAACTATTGGGTTGGTTTCATCTCCATCAATAATAGCAGTAATATCATGACCAATTCCACTTGCTGTATTTATGCCGTTATCATCTTGAAGCTTTGCTAATAAAATAGGAGATTCATTTGTTATACCTCCTGAAACAAAGTTTTCGTCATTCATATATAAATTAATGACTGGCCCTATATTATCTTCTGGTGCATCCTCATTAATACCACCAATTTTAATATCGAAATTTGCACCTGCTTGATTTGAAAGCGGGTTTTCTGTTTGCGCATAAAAACTCACCTTACCATTGCCAACAGGAATACCAATATCTTTTGGCACTATAAAATCGAATTCAAAGAGTCCATTCACTACACTAGCCTGTCCTTTAAATATAACCTCGCCTAAAGTTGAAAAGTCCATAACAATAAGTTCTCCACTAGCATCTGTAACTCCATCATTAGCTAATGTTTGGCGTGCAATATCTTTATCGAAAACTGTTGCAGTTAGCGTACCATTATAATTAGACATTAAATTACCATTTGCATCAATAACTTCGCCTGCTAATTTTGTATAACTTAAAGCTTCTAGAACATCCGTGGATTGTGCAACTTCTACATCATTTATTTTAGTTAACCTAATATCTGGTTCGGCAAAAGTTAATTTCATTGCAGGATCACCAATATAAAACACTAATCGTTTTTGACTTGAGCCCGCTATACTATTATCTGATTTTGTTAATCGTAAAGCTTCTGCCACAGATACGTTTTCGTAACCTTCGAATGCAAATAAATAGTCATCCAATACTTTATTAAGAGACTCTCCAACAGACACAATTATTTGACGTGTTGTTGTTACCAGCGCAATTGCACCACCATTGGTGTTCCAAAACGTATATTCACCTGCAGTTTTTCGATTAGGGTCATCGAATTTGGTGTATTCACAAGTTACTGTGATAAACAAATTATACTTGCAAATATTATTAATATCCTGAGAATCTATTTTATCGAAAATTCGTTCTTTCGCAATTCCATCTTCACCTCCATGACCAAAATAATTAACCACCAAAGCTCCTACCTCGATGGCATCCTTTATAGCATCATTAACTTTTGGGTATCTATTTCCTGCTGCTGAGGATTCTTGCTCAAATGCATCTGAATGAATCTTTACAACATTTAAAAATGATTTTTCTTCGTTTAAAGTTGTTCCTAAATTATCTGTAGTTACTTGTAGTCTATTCTCCCAAGCTTCATCAACATCATCAGAAATCAGTAATATATTATTTCTCCAACTACCATAAGATTCGGGTTGGTAATAGGTATTCACTTTATCCACCAATTCTTTAGCGCGCTGCAAATCGTCTGCTAAAATTCTACCAACAGCAATATCCATTCGATCTGAACCAGCCATACCGCCTTCATTATCATCTAACATGGCATAGAAATCGTCTGAAACAAAAGAGCTTGTTAGACTAAAACTATTATTAGTGTACCATGAAGGCACTAAATTAGTGTTGTTTCTGATTCTATTTTTATAATCATAAGAACCATCTCCAAATAAACAAAGGTACTTTAACCGATTACTTGGCGAACTCGCGTTGTCGTAAACGTACTTCACAAAATTACGCAGTGCAGCAATATCTTGGCTACCTGTACTAAATTCATTGTAAATCGTTTGTAGATCTACGACCTTCACTTTGAGGTTATATTGATCTCTATTAATTTGCGCTAGTCGTTCTGCTTGTGTTAAAAATTGAGAAGGTGACAAAATGATATAATCAATATCTTCAAACTGACCTTGTGCATTGGTAAAAATTGTGCCTTTCAAATTTTGATTCGCCACTGTAGTCCTAGAATCTGTTTTAGGCACAAATACGTTAGCGTTAGAAAATGCTAAATACATTCGTTCCTCTCCAGATTGCGCCTTAAAAGACAAAGTGCTTTCATTACCTGAATTTACTATAGTACTCACATTAAAGCGATCAGTTATATCCCAAATTTCTTTAACGTTTGTGGTATTATCAACATTGTACTGTGCGATTCCTGGCGTGGTAATAACCTCTTTATTTTTAAAAACTAACTGTTCCCCTTCATATCTTAAATTTCGAGTAGCTTCAATATTAATATAATCTAAAAAGGCATTTGCCGATGGATTTCCGCTATTGTTATAATCGAATTCTACTGTAATTAAATCTGAAGTAATATTCTGTTGTTGGTTATATGTTGAGGCAGTTGCTAAAACCGAACCTGGATTAATAGCACCTAATCCCATATTTGTAACCTGATTACCATTAATTGTAATATTCATATTTGTTGGCACTTCTGAAACAGAACCTACAGCTATGTTAAAATCTACAGGCACAGTAGTAACTAAGTTAGGGAATTCAAACTCATAAGACCGTTGATTTTCAATATCAAAATCATCACCAAACCAACGACGCCCTAATTTGGCAAGGTTATACTCATCTACTTCATAAAACTGATAATCCTGAAACGTATCAATTTCAATATCAGCCGCAGCATTAATAGTTGGCATATTTTGGATACGCTTCCCATTTCCTGAGCTAATATTTAAGTAGTAATAGGTTTTATCTGTATATAAGTTTAAATTGGTGTTACTTTCTTCACTATACGTTTTAGGACCTTCACCATAAAAAAGGATATAATCTGAATTATCAAAGCTTCCATCTTCTTCACCGACGAATTTTATGGCATTTTCTACCACATCAAAAGGATAATTCTCAGAATTTTCCAATGGTAACATACGTCCACCATTACCATAAATTTTAATGGTTCTAGGATCAATAGAGTTGGTATTAACTCCTAAGTTATTTATAAAACTTTTAGATAGTTTAAAGACACCTGAGTCTTCTATATAAAACCGAAACCATTGTCCACTGCTTAAAACGGAATTTGTAATTTCAGTTACACCCATTGTACTATATGTTCGACTAGATAATACACTATAGTTAACAGTAAATGTTTTTATCTTCTTATAAACACCTCTATCCTTTATAATAGGACTTATTTCAAAATAATGGCTATATTTTCCTCTCGCGTTCGTGTTAAACAACTTATACTTAGGTGCATTCGGGATAAGTTCTGGGTTTAAACCCTTTAAGTCATTGGAAGAAATGGTCTCGTAAGAAATATTTGAAACTGCAACAGAGCTTTCGTCAATTTGACCTCCATTACTATCCCATTGTGCAAAAAAGCTTAATCCGTTACTTGGATCATAGTTAAAATGGTTCTCATCAAAAGTTGGAACTTCAATTTTACTATAGCCCGTTTCTAAAACTTTATAACCATCCCAATTAATATTAAATTGTTTTTGCTGCCCAAAAGAAAGCATCGTAAGTAATAGAAAAGAGATTAAATAGCAATTTTTCATTGGTTCTTTTTCGATTTTAGTCTCAATTAGAATAACAAGCAATACGACTATTATAATATATGCTTATATTTCACTAATAGAATAACGATGATTAAAGGACGTTATTATGACTACACAATTTTAATTTCAAAAATACAACAATAAATCATTTCTCGGCTCGTTATTAAAGGGCAAAATACATCGATAAATTGAAAAATATCCGATGTTCTGTATAAAAAAAAGGATGAAATGCACAATTTTTTATATTTAGTTGAAAAAAAAAGTTGTTAGTTTACCTTTAATTGTTATATTGCGACTCTAAAATTAAACGAGCTTACTTAAACGTATGGATATGAAACATGTCTCAAACCTAAAATTTTTAATAGCAGTAACGCTTTGCGCTTCGATTGTAAGTTGCAACCGTTCTTCTAATTCTGGCAACGTAGATAGTGCCACAGGCTGGAAAATCAACGATAGACAAGGTGGTTTTCAGTACAACACCCAATTTAAAGAGCAGGAAACTCCTCCAGGAACGGCTTTCGTTGAAGGTGGAACCTTTACTATGGGTAAAGTACAAGATGACCCAATGCACGATTGGAACAATACTCCAAATCAACAGCATATACAGTCCTTCTATATGGATGAAACTGAAGTTACCAATGTAAACTATTTGTTTTATTTAGATTATTTAAAAAATGTATACCCACCAGACGATCCTAACTATGCTTTAATATATAAAGGAGCACTTCCTGATACATTAGTATGGAGAAATCGTTTAGGTTATAACGAAATGATGACAGAAAACTATTTACGTCATCCTGGTTATGCAGATTATCCTGTAGTTGGTGTTAGTTGGATTCAAGCCGTTGAATACGCTAATTGGAGAACTGACCGTGTTGCAGAATTATCATTACAAGAAGCTGGATACATAAAAAGAGATGCACAATATACAGACGTTAGTGCAGAAAGTACATTTAGTACAGACACCTATATTAATGCACCATCACAAACCTACGGTGGAAACGCAGAGGTATTAGAAGGCGGACAACGTAGACAACAAGTTGATGCAGACGGAAACCCTATTAATGTTTATGCAAATAGAGAATCTGGGTTAATTCCTGTAAAATACAGACTACCAACCGAAGCTGAGTGGGAATACGCTGCTTTAGGTATGAGTGAATTACGCCAATATAATGTTTATAGAGGCCGTAAAAAATACCCTTGGGATGGTCAATATACTAGATCTGGTAGACGTGTAAACCGAGGAGATCAATTAGCTAACTTTAAGCAAGGTAAAGGTGATTATGGTGGAATTGCAGGTTGGTCTGACGATGGCGCTGATATTACCGCAGAAGTAAGAACATACGAACCTAATGATTACGGCTTATATGATATGGCTGGTAATGTTGCCGAATGGGTTGCTGATGTTTACAGACCTATTGTAGATGATGAATTTAATGACTTTAACTACTATAGAGGTAATGTATATTCTAAAAACGCAATTAACGAAGATGGTACGGTGAAAATTGTAACTATAGACGAAATTGTTTACGATACTTTATCTAATGGTAGAATTATCGCTAGAGATTTACCAGGAGAAATTGCAACAGTTCCTATTGATGAAGAAGAAACATATTTAAGAACTAACTTCAGTCAAAGTGACAACAGAAACTTTAGAGATGGTGACAAACGTTCTTCTCGTTATTACAGAGAAAGTTTTGACGAAACAGAAGGAGGTAAAAGTTCTACTAGTAAAATGTACAATTCTCCAAAGCACTCTGTAGTAGTAGATTCTACTGACGGAACAATGATTAGAGAATATGACCAATCTAGCAGCAGAACATCATTGATTAACGATGAAGTAAGAGTTTATAAAGGTGGATCATGGAGAGATAGAGCGTACTGGATTGACCCAGCACAACGTCGCTACTTCCCACAAGATATGGCAACAGACTATATTGGTTTTAGATGTGCCGTTTCTAGAGTAGGTTCTAAAAGTGCTAACGCTGGAAAAAGACGTAACTAAATAATCGTTTAATAATATTTTAAAAAGTCCTGATATATTTATCAGGACTTTTTTTTATTTTAGATCTACTTAACACAAATCTTTAAAGTATTATCTTTAAAAGACCATTCCATTAAGAAAAGCATATAAAAGCTAATACGTACAATAAAAACACGCATGAATTCAGAAGAATTATATCAAAAATTTAAAACCTGTTCGAGCATATCAACAGACACCAGGAAACTACAACAAGATTGTATGTACTTTGCCCTTAAAGGTGATAATTTTGATGGTAATAAATTTGTATCTAAAGCTTTTGATGCAGGAGCTAAATTTTGTGTTGTAGATAACAAAGCTGCTGTAATAAATAACAGTTGCATCTATGTCAAAGACGTATTAGCTACTTTACAAAACCTAGCAACATACCATAGAAATGTAATTAAGATTCCTATTATATCTCTAACAGGTAGTAATGGTAAAACCACTACAAAGGAACTCATTAATGCGGTTTTAGCTACAACCTACAAAGTAAAAGCAACAATTGGAAACCTCAACAACCATATTGGTGTTCCGTTAACCCTATTGAGGTTTACAGATGACTTAGACTTTGGAATTGTTGAAATGGGAGCTAATCACCAAAAAGAGATAGATTTTTTATGCGGTATTGCACAACCAGACTATGGTCTCATTACTAATTTTGGCAAAGCACATTTAGAAGGTTTTGGCAGTGTTGAAGGCGTTGTTAAGGCCAAATCAGAATTATATGATTATATAACACAAAACGACAAAACAGCATTTGTAAATACAGATGATGAGAAGCAAGTACAGCAAATTGGCACATATAGTAAGACGGTCACTTTTGGGAGTAATCTAAATAACGATTGCACGATAACTTTTAAGAGTGCCAATCCTTATGTAACTTTATCATATAATGACACACATATCGAAAGTCAACTCATTGGTGACTACAACTATGGAAATATAGCAGTTGCTATAGCGATTGGACAGCAATTTAATGTAACTACAGAAAACATTAAACGCGCTATTACAAGTTATCAGCCAGACAATAACCGGTCTGAGATTATTAAAAAGGAATCTACAACAATTATCCTCGATGCTTATAACGCAAATCCGACAAGCATGTTGGCCGCACTTAAAAACATAGAACAGTTAAATGCTGAAAATAAACACCTATTTCTAGGAGATATGTTTGAATTAGGAACAGAAACGGAAACGGAACATCAGGCCATTGTAGATTTTATTGAGTCTAATTTTAACAAGAACGTTTATATTATAGGAAAGCACTTTTACAAAACGACTACAAAAGATTCTACTCATAAATTCAACAGTTTTGAAGACTTAAAACCACATTTAAAAACACTAGGGCTTAACAACACGACTGTTTTAATTAAAGGCTCGCGTGGCATGGCTTTAGAACGAATTTTGGATTACATTTAATAGACGGATAGCGTTTGGTATGTTTTAATTAAAATAACATTCATTGATATCATTAACTATGAAATAATTATATAGCCAATTTCCTAATATAAAGTCTGATTTTTAGACATACCACTGATACAAATACGATTTTACGAAACCATGCAAAATGCAATTAAGATAATCATTAACAAACTTAAACAGCTCGTCTCTAAATTATTTAAGAGACATGATCCCCAAATACCTTATATTATAATTGCTATCATTGCCATATTGATCGTCATTGTTGGCATATATTCTTTTGTTGAATTAACAAAAAACTTAAAGTCTACAACCTTAGCCCAATTCGATACAACTGTTACGGAATATATACTCACTCATAGAAATCCGACACTCACCAATTATTTTATATTTATTACTGATATTGGAGATGTTTATGGCTACCTATTTGTGTTTACATTGTGTAGTTTGGCATTTATATTAATTTTAAAGAAATGGCAATATGCAGTGCAGCTTATCATCGTAATTATTTTAGCATTAAGCTCTAATATTATTCTAAAAAAAATAATAAACAGATCTAGACCAGAACTAGAACATTTAGTCACAATAGAATCCTTAAGTTATCCTAGTGGTCATGCGATGACAGCTATGGCGTTTTATGGTTTTTTAATCTATCTGTTTTATCATTTTAAAATGAATTTAATTCTAAAACTGCCAATCATCTTGATTTTTATGTTTTTAATTGCAAGCATAGGTATCAGTAGAATTTATCTTGGTGTACACTTTCCTTCAGACATTATTGGAGGTTTTATCGCTGGCATAATTTGGGTTGTTTTATGCGCCCTTATATTTAATCTTTTTGAAATCTACAAAAAATCGTCTAAGCCTTAACCCAGGTTTATTTAGGTTAAAAACTAATTAACTTTAAACCACAAGATTTAAGATATAGCTGTATTATAAAAAACCATTTGAAGATATTTCAAATGGTTTTTTTGAGTTCTAAGGACGTATTTATTATTGATTGTGATTGACCATCCAGTCAATACCAAACTTATCTGTACAGCGACCAAAATAACCCCATTCTCTTTCGCGATAGTTATGATGAACCTTACCTCCTTTTGATAAGGATTCAAAAAGGGTTTTGCCTTCGTTGTTATCAGAGGCTTCAATACTCATGTGACATTGATTTCCGCTATTAAGTGGAGTATCTGGTGAGGCATCATAAGCCATAAAATGTATATTTTTTCCTTTCAATTCAGCATGCTGTAATTTATTGGCATACGATGAAGGAACATCTATTTTCTTATCTTCATAAGTCTGACGATTAACAATTTTAGCATCAAATAAATCACCATAAAACTTTAGTGCTTCTTGACAGTTTCCTTTAAAGGATAAATAGGCTTGTATTTTCATGATATTAGATTTTAATTAAACAAATTGTGAATCTTAAGATATTTAAAACCGTAATGAACCATTAGCTGATTTCATAATTTCTATTGCTCATTCACTGAAAAACCGCATCATGAAGAGGTATTACAAATTAATACTTTGATGGACTAACTAGGTTGTTCCTGATTAATCCCACGCCTGTAAATAGAAAATCCTAAATCGCAAAAAAGTGATTTCTAGTTTTACGCATATAAAACACCTTCAAATCTATGATTTGGGTGTTTTACAAGTAAGTACTTTAATGGATTAACTGCGTTGTTCCAGATAAAAACCACTACTGCAAATAGAAAATCCTAATTCGCAAAAAAGCGATTTCTATTTTTTACGTATATAAAACACCTTCAAATCTATGATTTGGGTGTTTCACAAGTAAGTACTTTAATGGATTAACTGCGTTGTTCCAGATAAAAACCACTACTGCAAATAGAAAATCCTAAATCGCAAAAAAGCGATTTCTATTTTTACGTATATAAAACACCTTCAAATCTATGATTTGGGCGTTTTATATACGTAAAAAATCCGCACTTACGTACGGATTTTCTGCTTGATGTGGGTCATACTGGATTCGAACCAGTGACTTCCACGTTGTCGACGTGACACTCTGAACCAACTGAGTTAATGACCCTTTATATTGTAATCAAATTTATGGCTTATTTCAGCCTAAATAAATATTGGGATGCGCTACTGCACATCTTGGAATTTTTGTTTTAAAAAAAGACTAAAGGTTAATTTCATATCATTTTTTAAAACAAAAATTCCGATTTGAAATATCAAATCGGAATTGAAATTGATGTGGGCGCGAAGGGATTCGAACCCCTGACCCCTTGGGTGTAAACCAAGTGCTCTGAACCAACTGAGCTACGCGCCCTATTATTTGGACTGCAAATATAGTCTAGTTTTTAATATCTCAAAACATTTTTTATAAAAATTTTAAATTATTTCTGCGACCACAAAAGAACTACCACCAACATAAATTAAATCTTGTTTATTAGCCTTTGATTTTGCGCTAGTTAAAGCATCAGCCACACTATTATGTGTACTCCCGAGTAACTGATTTATTTTGAATTTATTTTTTAAAATTTCTGCATCTAGACCTCTTTGCACATTTGGTTTGCAAAAATAATAGGTGGCATCAATAGGAAGTAAGGGAATTATGGTGTCTAAATCTTTGTCATTAACAACACCAAAAACGATATGAAGTTGATTGAAAGACTCTTGTTTTAATTGATTCATAGCATAAGTTAACCCCTCTTTATTATGTGCTGTATCACATACAATTTTTGGTGCCGTTCCTAATAGTTGCCACCGACCTTTTAAACCCGTGTTTTTAGTTACATGCAAAAGCCCGTTTTTTAAAGCCTTTTCAGAAATTTTAAATTCTAATGTTCTTAAAACATGTACCGACTGTACTACAGTTTTTTTATTATGAATTTGGTACGCTCCTTTTAAATCACTGTCAGGAGTTATATCTATAATCTGATCAGCAAAATAGATCTCTGATTGGGTTTGTTCTGCTTTTGTTTTAAAAACAGTTTCAGTCTCAGCTTGTGTTTCACCAATAACTACAGGAATATGTTCTTTGATGATTCCGGCTTTCTCTACGGCTATTTTTTCTAAGGTATCACCTAACATTTGCGTATGATCGAAACCAATATTAGTGATTATAGATAATTCTGGTATAATAATATTTGTTGAATCTAATCGACCACCTAATCCTACTTCAATAATAGCGATATCAACCTTCTGTTTCGCAAAATAATCGAAAGCCATACCTACTGTCATTTCAAAGAATGATAAGCTATTGGCCTCTAAAAATGATTTATTTCGTTTAATAAAATTAATAACAGTTTGCTCGCTTATGACCTCACCGTTTATTCGAATGCGTTCTCTAAAATCTTTTAAATGTGGAGACGTATATAAACCGACTTTATAACCGGCTTCTTGTAAAATAGACGCAAGCATATGACTTGTAGACCCTTTACCATTTGTACCACCAACATGAATAGACTTAAAACCGTCTTCAGGATGGTTTAAATGCTTCGCTAATTTAATTGTGTTTGTTAAATCCTTTTTAAAAGCTGAGTTGCCTTTATTTTGATACATTGGAAGTTGTTGAAACATCCAATTCACAGTATCTTGATAGTTCATTCTATTGACCTAAAGTAAAGTTGATACTAACAAAGCCAATTTGCTCAATAGGAGCTTCAGAGTCTGGTGGCCATTTAAACGTTAATGCAGTTTGTTTTGCAGCTTCAAATAAACAACTTGTTCCAGTTGTCCCCTTCTTTCCAGGATATGCATTTGTAACTATACCTCGTTGATTAACCCTTACCTCTACGACAACAATACCTGTTTCTTGACAGTCAGGAACAACTTTTTGATTTGTTGGTTTACCTCTACCATTTAAGCCATAACCAACACCTCCCTTTCCTGTACCTGGAATACCATCATAAGGAGCATAAATATTACCTTCTTTATGTCCTTTATTTCCACCTTGACTATCTGGTCCTTCACCTCCATCAGTATCACCTTCAGCATTCTTTATACCTCCAAAAAGATTATCGACTTGTTTCTTTTTTGCTTCTTCTTCTTGACGTTTCTTTTCTTCAGCTTCACGCTTTTCACGTTCAATTTTTTCTGCTGCTGCTTTCGCCTCGGCTTCAGCTTTCGCTTCTGCTGCCTTTAATTTGGCCTCAGCTTCTTTTTGTTTTTTAATGGCAATGGCTTCAGCATTATCTTGCGTCATTACCTCTTCTGCCTTTGTTGCTTCCGCAGCAGGTGCAACTTGGGCTTCTTCAGGCTGAACTTCTTCAACCACATCTTCTTCTACAACTTTATCTTCAACCGCTTGCTTAGGTTCACTTAATGGTTTGTTCCCACTTCCAAAATCTGTAGTTCCAAAGTTGACAGCAACACCATATTCTTCAGGTGGATCCATATATTGAGGGCCAACAACAAACAATAGCAAAAGCAGTATCAAAGCAATGAGTACTGTGATTTTTGCTGAATTACGTTCGTGTTTGGTCTCTAAATATTTCATTTGTTTTATATAAACTTATGAGATTCTTTTATCGTTGGTTTCAAAAATGATACCATTTATTTCGGCTGTACTGCCAAAATTACTTTAAACTTATTACGGTTTGCGATATCCATAACCTTCACTACATTTTCTACAGGAACAGATTTTTCTGCTCTTAATACTATTGTAGGTGATTCTTGTGAAGACATTACAGATATTAATTGTGTTTCTAAAACACTTTCGCCTACACGTTTCTGGTCAATATAATAGGTCAAGTCTTTTTTGATACTAACGGCAATTGACTTTTTGTTTTCTGTTTTACCACTTGCTTTTGGTAAAAGAATATCAATAGCATTTGTAGTTACTAAAGTTGACGCAATCATAAAAAAGATTAATAACAAGAAGACAATATCGGTCATAGACGCCATATTGAATTCTGGTGTTACTTTATTTCGTCCTCTAATGTTCATATTAGATAGGTTCGTTTAGGTGATCTAAAAATTCAACAGAGTTAGCTTCCATTTGGTAAACAACTTTATTGGTTTTAACTACAATATGGTTATAAGCAACATAAGCAATAATACCAACTATAAGTCCACCTACAGTTGTTGTCATGGCTGTATATAAACCACTCGCTAACACATCCATTTGAATGGTTCCGCCAGCATTTGCCAATTCGAAAATTGAAATAATCATACCAACTACAGTTCCTAAGAAACCAATCATTGGTGCGACTCCAGAAATAGTTGCTAAAACACTAACATTCTTTTCTAAACTATAGACTTCTAATCGACCTGCGTTTTCTATTGCGGTATTGATATCTTCTAAAGGTTTTCCTATTCTAGTGATTCCTTTTGCAATTAACCGAGATACTGGTGAGTTTTGCTGTGCACATAACATTTGAGCAGAATCTACTTTACCATTACTAACATGGTCTTTAATTTGATTCATAAAGTTTGAATCGACCTTAGACGCTGCTTTAATGGCGAAAATACGCTCGAAATAAATAAATGTAGCTACAATTAAAAGTAGGAATAAGATGATTATAATCACCATTCCTGATGTTCCTCCACTTGTAATTAATTCTATTATGGATAAAGTCTTTTCTACTGATTCTCCATCAGCTAAAGTCTCTACTTCATCTTGAATAGCACTTAATGATATCATATTCTAAAAATTGAAATTATTTTTAACTATTTGTATAACGTCTTATTTTTAACAAAAGTATGCAATTTAAAATATAGTTCTGGTAAACATAAAGACTACGGCTCCTGATAAAAACCCTAACAGGGCTAACCATGATATTTTTTTTAAATACCAGAAGAAATCTATTTTTTCCATTCCCATAGCAACGACACCTGCTGCAGAACCAATTATTAACATGCTACCTCCTGTACCTGCAGAATAAGCAATAAAATGCCACAGCTCATTATCAGTTGGCTCCGTAAACATTCCTAAACTTGCCGCAACGAGTGGCACATTATCAATAACCGCAGAACCAACACCGAGTAATAATACAACTAAGTCGGAAATTCCTTCGTGATGTAACTCTGTACCTAACATTGGCATGGTATCTTGAAGTGTACCTGCAAAACCAAATAAAATACCCAAGGATTCAAGTGCTGCTACAGCCATTAAAATTCCTAAGAAAAACAATATACTTGGCAATTCTATTTTTGATAATGAATAATGCACAGGACTGTGGTGAGCACTAGCGTCACTTTCTGCAGAATCGTGATTAGATATGCTAAATTTTGAGTTACTATATATTTCTGCAAAAATAGCAACAACAGCCAAAGCCAACATCATACCTACATAAGGTGGTAAATGTGTTAGGGTTTTAAAAACAGGAACAGACACAATACCTCCAAGTCCTAAATACAACATAGTAGCACTAAATTTACTTTTGGGCCTGTCTGTTTTGTTCTGAGTTGTTTCAATATTTCCTTTAAAAGCGGGTAATAACGACGCTACAAATGTTGGCACTACCATACAAACTAATGATGGTAAAAATAAATACACAAACAAATGTCCTGTAGTTACTTTTTCACCTATCCAGAGCATCGTAGTGGTGACATCACCGATTGGCGACCAAGCTCCACCTGCATTCGCTGCAATAATAATTAAACCTGCATACCAAATTCGAGTATTTTTATTGTTTATTATTTTTTGCAAAATTGATATCAATACAATGGTTGCGGTAAGATTGTCAATTATAGCAGAAAGAAAAAATGCTAAGAAGCCAAATATCCAAAGAATTTTCTTTTTACTTTTTGTTTTTATAAAGCCTTTAATCGTTGAAAACCCATCGAAATAATCAATGATTTCAACAATAGTCATAGCTCCTATTAAGAACACTAATATTTCGGATGTTTTACCTAAATGATGGAGTAATGTTTCTTCCATCATGTGCATTTTCTCGTCTTTCGGAAGTAAACCAAACGTATCTATTAAACTATGCTTTGCCGAATCAAACCATTGCGTAAAATCATTAATTCCAAATGATATTAAAGCCCAACTGACAGCCATCATCACTAAGGCTGGAATTAATTTATCTATTTTTAGATTGTGTTCTAAGGTAATGGCCAAATAACCAATAACAAACACCAGTATTATTACTGTTTCCATATTTTAATTATAACCATCTAAATAATTAGATTAGTTGTCTAAGCGCGATCTCAAAAGCAGTTTCGCTAATATTTGTTTGTTTCGGATTATTTTTATGTACTTCTTTCAAAGCTTTTCTGATGACTTTAGAGGTGTCTTTAAAAATAGCTTCATCTGTCATTTGCACTTTGCGCTCCATAAAGTAAGCGAAAACTCTCGCCATGCCACAGTTTGAAATAAAGTCTGGAATTAAACTGATTTTTTGATCTGTGTACTCCATTATTGGCCCAAAGAATATTTCTTTGTCAGCAAAAGGGACGTTAGCACCACAAGTTATAACTTCTAAACCTGTGTTTATCATTTCATCTATTTGCCCCTGAGTAACTAATCTTGACGCTGCACAAGGAGCAAAAACCTCCGCTTGTAACGACCAAATTTGTTTATTAATATCTTTAAATGGTATGAGATTTTCAGCAACTAATGTGTTACCATTTTTTGCAAGGTATAAGTCATTAATTTCGTTAAAGGAAAACCCTTCTTCATTAATTAATCCTCCATCTCTATCAATAATACCTACAATTTTAGCGCCCATTTGAGCAAAATAAAAGGCTGCTGCTGCTCCTACATTTCCAAAACCTTGAACTATAACACGTTTTCCTTTTATGGAGTCGCTTTTAATATCATAAAAATGTTTTGCAGCTATAGCAACACCAAAGCCAGTGATCATATCGGCAACGGTGTATTTTCTATGAACCCCTGGAGAGTATTTTGGGTTTTCAATTACTTTAATTACACCATGTCTTAACTGACCAATCCTGTTAATTTTATCTGCTTGCGTGGGTTTAAAATGCCCTTCAAAAACACCTTCTTGTGGATGCCAAACACCACTTTGTTCAGTAATAGGAATGACTTCGTGAATTTCATCTACATTTAAATCCCCGCCTGTTCCGTAGTAACTTTTAAGTAGTGGAGATACGGCAGCATACCAACGTTGTAATACGCCTTTTTTTCTCGGGTCTTGTGGATCGAAATTAATTCCAGATTTTGCTCCACCAATTGCTGGTCCAGATACCGTGAACTTCACCTCCATTGTTTTGGCAAGTGAAAGTACTTCGTTTTTATCTAAGCCTTTGCGCATACGTGTTCCACCACCTGCTGCACCTCCTCTTAATGAGTTGATAACCGTCCAACCCTCAGCTTCAGTTTCTGAGTCATTCCAATGAAATACAATTTCCGGCTCCTTGTTTTCGAACTTGTGAAGTAATTCTTTTATCAATTTAAATCGCTTTAATTAATGGTCACAAATATAAAAAACAATCGATGTGAAAAGCTTATTTAAATTTAATTTTTCGGAATTAATAGTTTTCCAGAAGAGTGGTTTTGTTTTGCTCCAGTTACACTCTTTAAGCAATTAACCTCATTCCTTTCTTTTAACACTCCTAGTAATCCAAAAATTAATGCTTCCTTAAACTCTACAATGTCGTTTTTAGGAATTATTATCTGAGATTTAGAAAACCATTGAATTTTATGCATTAAAAACTCATTGAAAACACCACCTCCTGTCACCAAAACTTTAGAACCTTGTTCTTGCAACACTTTTGAAATCTGAATAGCAATGTGCTCTATAAAGGTTCTTAAAATATCATGTGTTTGAAGATTAAAATCGTCAATTAATGGAAATACATTGCGGTCAACCCACTCTAAGCCTAAAGATTTTGGAGGTATTTTATTATAAAACGGAAGTTCATTTAATTGACATAATAAATCTTCATTAAGTCTTCCCGTGGAGGCCAATTCACCTTTATCATCATAATCAAGTCCTAGTTTTGAAACATAATGATTTAAAACAATATTTACGGGACAAATATCATACGCGATTCTTTCGTTTTTAGATTCGAAAGAAATATTAGCAAAACCACCTAAATTAAGACAATAGTCGTAATCACTAAATAACAAACGATCTCCAATTGGCACTAACGGAGCACCTTGACCTCCATAGTCCACATCCTGAACTCTAAAGTCGCAAATTACTTTTTTGTTCAGCATATCAGACAACACTTGTTGATTTCCAATCTGATAAGTTAAGCCTTCGTCCGGTCGGTGTAAAGCTGTATGACCATGCGAAGCAATAAAATCTAAATCCTTTATATGGTGTGTTTCTATAAATTGTACAATTACCTTAGCTAGATATTGAGAATACTCCAAATCAATAGCTTTTAAGTGTTCCATGGATTGCGTTACCAAGCTGCTTAATTGGGTTTTCCAATACAGTGGATACGTCATAGTTTCCGCATTATGAATTTTAAAATCCCAAGTATCATCTACTCTGAAAGTCGCATAAATAAGATCTATGCCGTCTAATGAAGTTCCGGACATTACTCCAATAATATTATAAGTCATTTTTGCCATAAAAAGTAAAAATAATAATCCTTATTAAAAATAATGCAATAAAAAACTATCTTTGTATCAAATTTTTAAGAATTCAATAATTATATAACTTATGGACTTTAACTTAACAGAAGAACATTTAATGATTCGTGATGCAGCACGAGATTTTGCACAAACAGAATTACTTCCTGGTGTTATAGAGCGCGATAATGCTCAAACTTTTCCTGAAAGCTTAGTTCGTAAGATGGGAGAATTAGGATTTTTAGGTATTATGGTAGATCCTAAATATGGCGGAAGTGGTATGGATGCGATTTCTTATGTCCTTATTATGGAAGAATTATCTAAAGTAGATGCGTCTGCTTCTGTTATGGTTTCTGTTAACAATTCTTTGGTTTGTTATGGTTTAGAAGCTTATGGAAGTGAAGCACAAAAAGAAAAATACCTATCAAAATTAGCAACAGGCGAATGTATTGGAGCGTTTTGTTTAAGCGAACCTGAAGCTGGAAGTGATGCTACATCTCAGAAAACAACAGCGATAGACAAAGGCGACCACTACGTTTTAAACGGAACAAAAAACTGGATTACCAATGGTGGACGTGCAGAAGTTTATTTAGTTATTGCGCAAACTGACAAGCATAAAGGATCTCATGGAATTAATGCGTTTATTGTTGAAAAAGGCATGCCTGGCTTTGATATTGGTCCAAAAGAAGATAAATTAGGCATTAGAGGAAGTGATACACATACTTTACAATTTAATGATGTAAAAGTCCCTAAAGAAAACAGAATTGGTGATGATGGATTTGGATTTAGATTTGCTATGAAAACACTATCTGGTGGCCGAATTGGTATTGCTGCCCAAGCATTAGGTATTGCGGCAGGTGCATATGAATTAGCTCTGAAATACTCTAAAGAACGCAAAGCCTTTGGCACTGAAATTTGTAACCACCAAGCTATCGCCTTTAAATTAGCAGACATGCATACTGAAATTGAAGCCGCTCGTATGTTGGTCATGAAAGCCGCTTGGGATAAAGACCAAGGAAACAACTACGACATGTCTAGTGCTATGGCAAAATTATATGCGAGTAAAGTTGCGATGGAACATACCGTTGAAGCAGTACAAATACACGGTGGAAATGGGTTTGTAAAAGAATACCATGTAGAACGTTTAATGCGTGATGCAAAAATCACTCAGATTTATGAAGGTACAACTGAGATACAAAAAATTGTAATTTCTAGAGGAATTATAAAAGATTAGTATCATTTACTTTTTGAATACAACCCATCAATTAATTTTGATGGGTTTTTTTGTGTTTTTTCTTTTATTCTAATCAATGGTAATTTTTTTTTATATTTAGTCTATTCAATCCTATTTCTAGAACTCCCTATTTTATAAATGACTTTGAAACTATAATCTCATTTATGGCTTTCTATTATAAAAATATAGTTAAATCTTGCTTTATGCTATTTATAGCGATTGCTTTTGCTGTAGTAGTCAACGCGCAAGAGTCTGTAAATGAAAAGCCTTTCTCTTTTAATAGTTTAACAATTAATGACGGTTTATCTCAAAGTAGTGTTATTAGTATTGCACAAGACAGTATTGGATACTTATGGTTGGCCACACAAGATGGTTTAAATAAATACAATGGTCGAAGTTTTAAACACTACGATAAACAATTTGAAGATATCACAAGACCAACATTTAGCCGGTTAGGTAAAATTTATATCGATAAACAAAATCAATTGTGGATTATCACAAACTCTGGTAAATTAGAACGCTACAATTCAAAAACGGATGATTTTAAATCCATAGAACGATTTAAAAATGTTAGTGCCATATTTCAAGATGAAAGTTTAAATATTTTTGTTGGGACTTACGGAGAAGGCTTGTTTAAAATTGATTATAAAACGAAAGACACCCTTCAGATTTTTGACTTAAAAGACAAGGCTAAAACCGTCTACGATTTTACTGAAACCAGCACGTCGTTATTCGTTACAACTTCGGGATCTGTTTTTGAATTTGAGACAAACAAACCCTATAAATCTCTTCAGGTAAATACACACAACAATGCTAACTTTAGCAGCATAGTAAAAGACAAAAATGGAAACGCTTGGTTAGGCTCTTTTGGTCAAGGTTTATATTTTAAAGACAAAAACAAATCATCATTTGAAAAATATGAGCATTCAGATTTACCAGCAGATTTAAATATTGAAGACCTACTTATCGATTCTAAAAATAGATTATGGATTGCCACTTATGGTAATGGTGCGTATGTTTTAAATAATAACATCCTTAAAAATTTTAAAGCAAATAAAAACAACCCATTTGCCATGCAGTATAACGATGTACTGTGTTTATATAAAGATGTAACAGATATCATATGGTTGGGAACTGATGGCGCTGGTGCAAATTATTTTGATGAGCATCTTATTAAATTTAATGTTCTTACTAACAACCAAGTTCCTAAAACTGTTAATGTCGATGTGGTAAGAAGCATAAGTACAGATAAAGATGACAATTTATGGGTTGGCACGTCTGGAAAAGGGCTTACTTACATCAATTTTACAACTAACGATTATAAAACATTTACCACTAAAAATTCTGGGCTGTCTAGTAATAGAATAATTAGCTTAGCACAAAGCGACAACACCTTATGGATTGGGCATCAAGGATTTGGTCTTAACATTAAAGATGCTGCAGGACAGTATACATCGTTCCCTGAAATTTCAAACTTTACCATATGGCGAATTGTAAGAGAAAACAATACACAGAGTTGGTTGTGTACAGAGCAAAATGGTCTTGTTTTATTTGATATACACAAAGGGATTATAGAACAATACAACATAAGCAATTCGCTATTAACTACTAACGATATTAAAACAGTTGTTAAAGGAGATTCAACCGACTTGTGGATAGGTAGTGAGAATAATGGGCTCTATAAATTAAACACAAAAACGAATCAAATTATTAATATCGCAACGACCAATAGTAAAATAAAATCCCTGTATTTTAAAGACCATATACTTTGGGTTGGTACTAATGGAAAAGGTTTAAAAAAATATAACACCATTGATAAAACATTGAAAACATTTGATAAAACAGATGGATTACCTAACAATGTTATTTACGGAATACTACCAGATAACGATGACAATTTATGGCTAAGCACCAATTATGGTATTAGTAAATTCACGTATAAAAACGATAATAAATTTAAAAACTACAGTAAGGACGATGGTTTACAATCTTTAGAGTTTAATACTGGTGCGTACTATACAGACACTAATGGCATTCTCTATTTTGGTGGACTTGAGGGTTTAAATTGGCTTAACCCTAATCAAATAACCTTTAATACCATTAAGCCTAAAACAATCATTACAAAATTTGAAGTTTATTCTAAAGAACAAGCTCTTGAACAAAATAAAGCGTACGAATTCAATAAAAACACAGTAACTTTCACGTTTTCTAGTTTACATTTTTCGCAACCTTCAAGAAACTTATACAAGTATCAATTAGAAAATTATGACACCCAATGGATTGAAGCCGAAAATAATAACACAGCACACTACACCAACCTTCCTCCCAACGACTACACCTTTAAAGTTATATCTAGTAATTACGATGGAGTCTGGAATACCATACCTGCAACCTATTCCTTTACAATAAAGCAACCATGGTATTTAAGTAAAATTGCCATAATTGGTTATATTCTTCTATTTATAATTAGCAGTTATCTTTTGTACACGTATTTAAAATGGCGTTGGCACATTAAAATGCAATTGCAATACAAAAACAAGGAAACCGAACGATTAAAAAAATTAGATGAATTTAAAACGCGTATATATACTAACATTTCTCACGAATTTAGAACTCCTTTAACCTTAATTTCTGGACCTGTAGATAAGCAACTATCTAAACCAAATATTTCCAAAGAAGACAAAAAGGAACTCACATTAGTTCAAAACAATGCCAAACGTCTATTAAATTTAGTAAATCAGATGTTAGATTTATCTAAGCTAGAATCTGGAAATTTAAAATTATCGGTTTCAAAGGGTAACCTTAATGCACTTCTAAAACAAATCACATCTGCTTTTGAGTTTAAAGCAAACGAAAAACAAATTAATTTCACCTACACCATTCTACCTATTAAAGAGGCTTGGTATGATAGAGATGTTATTGAAAAAATAACATCGAACCTCTTGTCTAATGCCATAAAATACACACCAAAAAATGGCAAAATTCATTTTGAAACTGTTGAAAAGAATGGACAAATTATAATTACAGTCATTAATAATGGCAATACCATTTCTAACAGAGAACTAAGTAAGCTATTTCAGCGCTATTACCAAGATAATAAAAACACTGATGGTATGGGAATAGGATTGTCATTGGTAAAAGAATTAGCCATTTTATCTCATGGTAATATTGTGGCACACACCATGAATGCCGATGAAATTCAATTTACACTAACCTTACCAATAGAACGATCTTTTTATAGCAGTTCTGAAATAACTGACGAAAAATTAATAATAGAGCAAACCGACGTTGATGATAAGTCTCAAATCGAAAAATCCTTTAAAACATCATCGAAACCAAAGGATAACCCTATTCTACTCATCGTAGAAGATGATAAAGACATAAGAGAATTTGTAAGTTCTATTTTCAATGAATCCTACACAATTATTGAAGCATCAAATGGCGAAATTGGTATTAAGAAAGCTATTAAGCACATCCCAGACATTATTATAAGTGACCTAATGATGCCAAAAGTTGATGGTATAGAGCTCTGTAACACACTAAAAAGTGATGAGAAAACAAGCCATATTCCAATCATCATATTAACGGCAAAAAGTGGAGACAAAAATGAAATTAAAGGGTTAAAAACAGGAGCAGACGACTATGTGGTAAAACCATTTAATAGAGAAAAGCTTAAAATTCGGGTCGATAAACTAATAGAATTACGTCAACAACTACAAAAACGCTATAGTAATAGTTTAGAGTTGAAAGATGTGTCTACAACATCTGTTGAAAAGGAATTTATCTCTAAATTAAAATCAGTTTTAAAAGAACATATTACCAATCCAGATTTTAATTCAGAACAACTGAGTAAAAAAATGATGTTAAGTAGAATGCAACTACACCGTAAACTAAAAGCATTAACAGGATTAACAACTACGCAACTCATCAGAAACGAGCGATTAAAAATTGCGGTATTATTATTAAAAGAATCTGATCTTACTATTTCAGAAATCGCATACCACATTGGTTATAATACACCTTCCTATTTTATCAAACATTTTAAAGCCGTGTACAACAGTACACCTTCAGAGTATCTTACAAAGCACTAATAACAAGCATTTTGGGCGAAATGTTACATAAGTGTAATAGATTGTTACATAAGTGATATCCTTTGTTGCGCATTTCAAATAGTTTTACATCAAGCTAATTAAAAGTTGAATACTAAGGTATTAATCTTGCTAAACATCCTCTTCTAAAACAACTTAACTAATGCAAAACAACAAGGATATAAAAGTGGCATCAAAGAATGAGGAGCACATTTATTTAAGTATAGATCACTTAAAGGATGGTAGTTATACTCTAGATATCATATTAGATGATAAAGTTATTAAGTCTATAACAATAAGAAAATAAACAGGTGTTAGCAACCTATTAAAGAGGCTATTAATCAGTTGAGAAAGGAAGTAACAATATACGTGGAGTTAGCGTTGCTTCCTTTTCTTTTAAAAACAAGTATCTACAGTAACAAATAAGTTATTAAATCTATAAAAATGAAAACTATTTTCAATTACCCTAAATACAGTGCAGTGATATTATCACTAATCTGTTTCGGATGTAAAATTGATAAACATCCGATTATAGACATCTCTACGCAGCAGATGGAGATACAAACCGTAGATTCTATTCCATCGGGTTGGAACACCTTTAAATACAAAAACCTATCTAACGAAACACACTTTATTGTTTTTGAGAAATATCCAGTAGGAAAAGGTATAGACGATTCAAGAGCAGAAGTATTACCTGTTTTTGATGAAGGCATGACCTTATTCAACGAAGGAAAAACAGACGAAGGACTAGCCGCTTTTGGGAAGTTACCAGCATGGTTTTATGAAGTCGCATTTACAGGAGGTCTCGGCTTTACCTCACCTAACACAACCTCTGAGTCCACCATATATTTTGAACCCGGAAACTACCTAATGGAATGTTATGTAAAAATGCCCAACGGTAAGTTTCATTCTGTTATGGGAATGCTTAAAGAAATCCGGATAACCGAACAAAAAAGGAAACTAAAAGAACCAAAACCCACAATTAATTTAAGCATTTCTAGTGATAAGGGCATTATAAGTAATGACACTTATAAAGTAGGTGAGCAAGTCATTGGAGTCACATTTTTAGATCAAAAAGCTCATGAGCATTTTTTAGGGCACGACGTCCATTTAGTTAAACTAAGCAATGAAGCTAAGCTCGAAGAATTAGACTATTGGGTGAATTGGCTAAATCCAAAAGGATTGGTTACACCATCACCAAAAGGCGTTACGTTTTTGGGTGGCATGCAAGAAATGAATAAAGACAACACAGGTTATTTTAATGTCAACCTTACACCTGGGAACTATGCGTTGATTGCCGAAGTGCCAGAACCAACCAAAAAAAATATGCTTAAACGATTTACAGTAAAATAATATTGAAAATTAGCAATAAGTAATTTTAAATGTAATGATAATTCAAAGTTTACAAAAACCAATTTACCAAACACTATAACAATCAAATAAAAAAAATAAATCACATGGAATCAACAAAAACAAAGACAGCCACATCAGAAGGCAAAACTATAGCTATCATAGCCTATCTCACTATAATTGGTCTCATCATCGCTTTTCTAATGAACAATGACCAAAAAGATGCCTTTGTCAAATATCATATCAACCAATCTTTAGGTTTAGCATTGACAGGCTTAGGGTTAGGTATTATTGGAATCATACCGATTATAGGTTGGCTCATTAACATCATAGGCATTTTCATTTTACTGTATATGTGGATTATGGGATTAATAAATGCTATAAATGATAAGAAAAAACCCGTACCTCTTTTAGGAAAGAAATATGAAGTGTGGTTTAAAAATATCTAAACATATTAAAATCTAAAAATTATGAAACGGAAACATATCATATTAATACTAGTAGCGCTTTTTATAGGTACGCCTACAAATGCGCAACTGCTCAAAAAGTTAAAGAAGAAAGCCGAACAAGCGGCAGAGCGCACTATTCTGAAAAAAACGGATCAGATTGTGACTAAAAAAACTGAAAAAACAATTGATGATGCCACAACAAAAAAGAGCAAAACTAAAACAGAAAAAAGTACAGATACAGAAGCAACACCTGCAAATTCGGCTTTAAATAAACATACTCAAGAAAAAACTGAATTTTACAAAGATGATTTAGAAATTAAATTACTAGAGAACGGCACCTTGAACCAAACCCAGTATTTTGATGCCGACGAAGTTGCAGTACGACTGGAACAAGATGATATGCCAAAACCAGGGTATATAGATAGTGAAGGTTTTATGTATACGTACAAAGATGGCGAATACACCAAATCATCATTGATAGCCTTGCAAAGCCAAGGCATGATGGTGCCTACAATGCTTCTAAATGCCTATAAATTACCACCAGAACCATTTATGGCGCAATTTCAAAAGCAAACCGATAAAGGAATCACCGCAAATCCTTTCAATGGCATTGTAGAATTTGCCTTTATATACCAACCTGAAGATTTTAGATTCGAAGACTTTAAAGAAACCACACAGACACTAAGAGGTGAAACTTATACGAAGTTTGAATTCCTTAACGAGCCTGGCTATGAAGGTAGTTATGTACTTTTTGATGATACCAATCGACTTGTTGAAATTTATACTAAAGTAAATAATTCACAACAAAATTTTGAGATTGGAGACATGCCACGTGAAAACGGTGAAAGTGCATTGATCTATAATTACACACCAGTAACGGTTGCGTTGCCCCAAGCGAGAGAAGTGCGTGCACAAGGTCAAGGCCTTATGGAAGGTGTAATGGGAAATATTGTAAAAGGAGGTAATCAGCCTAAGGGTGATATTGATAACGATGATTATGACACTAGCGATTCAAAAGGACAAGTAAAGTCAGTAAAAAAGGCTTTAAAAAATCACAAAGTTACAGCTGAAATGCTACCCGATACTTACGACTTTGATTACATCTATAAAACCACAATGGTACAAAACTCCAAAAAGTCTGACGCTATGGATATGAACTTTCTAATTAATACCAAGACGGCAAATTATAATGGAGCTGAATATATATTCAATGATAAAAATTCTGAAGGAAATTCAATTATGATATTTGATTTAGACCTTCAAGCCATGATTATGCTGATGAATTATGGTACTCAAAAAATGTTACAAATACATCCCATACCAGAAGTTAAAAATCATAAAAACGAGGTAGATTTTACGATAAAAGAACTACCGTCTAAATCGATTTTAGGGTATAAGTGCATGGGACTTCAAATAGAAAATGACAAGTACATTCTTAAAGCATATCATGCCAAAAACGCTCCAATAACATTAAGTAATTTCTTTGGTTTTAGTGGTAATAAAGCTTCAAAAGGACTTGAGTTCCCAAATATGGATCCTAAATTCATACAACAGTTTGAAAACAGTCTAATTATGGAAATGCAATATGAGGACAAAAAAAGGAAAAAAAACAATTTTGTCATTACCGCAAAATCTCTTGAAAAGCAACCCTATAATATTAAAACGAAGGAATACCAAAGTTTAAATATGTTTTCTGGATCTAAACTCCTTAACAAAAATTAAAAACACATTTAAGAAACAACCTTTTATTATGAAAAAAACACATCTATTAGTAACAGTATCACTTATTTATTTAAGCAGTTCAATAGTATTATCGGCACAATCAGAAACAAAAATAGGAGCCTTTTTCGCTTACGGTACCGAAATTGAAAATATTGGAATTGGGGCAAATGCTGAGTTTCCAATAGCGGATAAATTAACAATTTCACCTTCATTTATTTACTATTTACCAAAAGACGAAAGCGGTATTAAAATAAATTGGTTTGAAATTAACGCCAATGCTAATTACTATTTTCTAGATGAAGATAGTATTGGTGTATATGGATTTGCTGGTCTTAACTACTCAAGTATTAAAGTAAAGTACGATGACGCTTTTGGGTTTTTAGGAGATTTTTCTTCTAGTGATGGTCGTTTAGGTCTCAACTTAGGTGCTGGTGCAAATTTTGATATTGGTAGCAACATAACCCCATTTGCAGAATTAAAATATGTCATCATTGATGGCGGACAACTAGTGATTGCTGCTGGAGTAAAATTTAATTTATAAAAAATGCAAAAAACAACTACATACATACCAATGAAAACACTAAAAGTGCGTCCACTATGGATTATTATTGTTTTGGCTTTTATCGCCTGTAGTAGCAATGATGACAACACTGAAGAAACTGAAGAACAAAGAAGCACATATATTAATTACAGTGTAACTGGTAACTAAGTAAATAACACTTTTAATATTGTAGTTAAAAATACTAACAATACTAATATCATGGCCTCTGCGAATATATATCCTGAAAGCGATTCAGAAACCTTAAAAGCTGCTGGTATTTCATATTTAGATTATTCACAATTGATAGGTGTTGCCTTAAGTCTTCCTGCAAGAACGGGTTTAGTAGAAGTGCGAGATGAACATCCAACGTTTGATATCGGATTTATGCAAAATCTATTTCCGTAAATGTTTTAGAAACCGAACACAATGATATATACGTAAGTTATATAAAAGGAAATTTTACAGGTAATGCCGTATATAAAAATACGGACGATGGAGGGGTTGTTGAAGAAATTCATATCGTCGATGGCGATTTTGAATATTATGTCCCGTATTAGTAAGTGACTACAGATACAAACCACGACCAGTAACAATTCGACTATCCTTAAAATAAAATACTTAAAAAAAACAAATTATGATTTCAAAACTATTAAAACCACTAATTATTATCGCACTAACATTACATCTAACAAACTGTAGTAGCGATGACAACACAAATGACCAAGATAATAATTATGCCACTTCTTATGCTGAATTTACTATAACCGGACCTTCAACTTCTGGAGATTATGATTTTAGAGATGTAAGCAACGATGATGAATTTAATACTATAGGTTACTCTTATACTACAGATGATGATCCAGATTTAACCGATGATGAAATTCAAGTTTATATCGGTAAATCGTTTACGGAATCGCATTTTTTCTTGGTGGCACCACCTGAAATAGGAAGTCTCACGGTTAACTATCAAGATAGTTATTCGGTTGATATCATATTAGATACTCTAGAAGATAACTTTTACGCTAAAGAGGTCACTGTAAATATTACTGAACTAGAAATAAACAATCATACCGTCACACATTGCAAAGGTACATTTTCAGGAAGTTTCTATAGGAATAACTTGGTGGAATCTAATGTGCATCAAATAAATGGTGATTTTGAAATTAACAATTAAAATATACTCTCAAATCCTATTCATCATTATGATGATTATTTAAACCTATTAATCAAAAACATATAAATTATGAAAACTTTAAAACTTACATTTTTTTTCACTTTAATTAGTATGATTGGCTTTTCACAAGCCGTTCATACCGTAGATAACCGAGACCAAGCTGGTGGTCAATTCACAGATTTACAAGCAGCCATTGATGCTGCTAGTGCAGGTGATATTATACAGGTCCATCCTTCCTCTGATAGTTACGGAGATATTACCATTGACAAAATGCTTACTATAATGGGGCTTGGTCATAATCCTGCCAATACTAATGGGGAAGTCTCCACAATAAGATATATTACTTTTATTAATAATTCGGCAGGATCGATAATTAAAGGCTTGTCAATTTCACGTATTTTATGCGGTAATTCTACAATTAGCCCAGACCATGATAACATGCATATTATCAATAATCATTTTAGTTCCTCTGTTCAAGGTTCAACTACCGATAACCTGAGTGACGGTTGGGTAATTGAAGGCAATTATTTTTCAAATACCTCTACCAATATAAATTCACAAAATGGTACAGATGACTGGGAAGTAAAGAATAATTTTTTTAAAGGTAATGTTCAGTGGTTAAATAACACGAGCATAGTAACTAACAATATTTTTATTACCACATATGCATCAGAAACATTTTTTTCTAATTGCAGTAGTCCCTTAGTAAATAATAACATATTCATAGCTACTGATAATTTAACAGAAATCGGTATCCACAACTCTACAATTACCTTTGTTAATAATATGACTTATAGCTATTATGGTTCTACGATTGCACCGCTTCCAGGAAGTAATAACTTAAATAATACAAATCCTTTGTTTGAAGATGCGACGTTAGAATCCGTAACTGATTTCTATAGTAGTAACTATGACTTAGCTAGCGGATCACCGGGAATTAACGCTGGTAGTGACGGTACAGACATTGGTCTTTTTGGAAATAACTTTCCGTTTGACCCTAATGGAAGACCTAACCTAACACCATACCCAGAAAGTATCACCATTACAAATAGTGTTGTTGCTCCAGGACAAACACTAAACGTAGACTTTACAGCAACACAAAAACAATAGTCATGAAACATATTATACTCATCCTGATTTGCACTATAGGCGCATTTTGTAATGGCTGGAGCCAGATTACTGATGCCGAATATTTTATAGACCTAGATCCTGGTGTTGGAAATGCCAATGAATTAGCAATTACTACTGGTAATACTATAAATTCAAACTTTAGTATACCAACCATTGGATTAAGCAATGGACTGCATGTACTCCATATCCGAGTTAAAGGTACCAACGATATATGGAGTTTGTATTATCGTGATTATTTTTACATACATACTACAGCATCTCCTCCCGTAGGCTCAAATTTAAGTGAAGCTGAATACTTTATCGATACCGATCCAGGAGTTGGTAATGGTACTTCTTTATCTATTACACCAGATCAAACGCTCAACGACACCTTTAACATTTCAACTGTCGGTCTCGATAATGGTTTACATGTATTACATATTCGTGTAAAAGATTTAGACCACAATTGGAGTTTGTTTTACAGAGATTACTTTTATATTCAAACCATTTCTAATGTAGTGTCATCACCTATAACAGCTGCAGAATACTTTTTTGATATAGATCCAGGAATTGGTAATGGCGTATCAATTCCGATAACTGCAGGTTTTACAATTAATGAAACTTTAGCCATACCTGTTCCTGAAGATATGACCGATGGTAATCATTATTTATATCTTAGAGTAAAGAATATGGATAATAACTGGTCTACTTACATATTTGAGCTCTTTAATGTAGATAGTAGTCTATCTGTAGCGGATTTAGACGACACTAACTTTAAGGTTTTTCCTAACCCAACACATAGAGTATTAAATATTCAAATTGACGCAGATGTAAATTATTCATTACAACTGTTTAATATGCATGGAAAAAAACTCATTCAAACAACAACCAATAGTAGACTTGAAAAAATAGACTTTTCAAAGTATTCGAAAGGGATTTATTTACTCCATATAATAGAACAGAATACTAACAAACGTTCTATTGCTAAAATTATTAAATCATAGAATAAAAGTGTTAGTATCGTTTCAAAAAGAAGCTTCGTTATCGAAGCTTTTTTTATGTCATTGAGTGGAAAATGGTATAGCTCATGTATTACTATTATTAACCTAGAAAAATAAATTATTCTGATTTTAATTCTTGAAGGACCAATCGTAATTCACCATAAGAATATTTATCATCTATTTGATGTTTTAAATCTGAAAGATTGTCAAAAGTGAGCGTTGGGATAATGTCTTTTAATTCTTTATAATGTGTTGAAGACATTAAATCCGTAATTTTCACTTCACCTGAAGCAATAAAATCCGCTAGATGTCCAAATATTGTATTAGAATTTAATTCGCGTTCTAAAGCAATTTGGTCTATTGATTTTCCGGCTTTAAATAAGTCTAAAGATAATTTCCTGGTATTGGGTTTTCTTTTTTTAGGTTTTACGTCTTCAAAAACTGAAACCTCATTGGAGAACTCAATATCATTATCATCGCAATAAGCTTTAATCACTTGTAATATTTCCACTCCGTATTTTTTCACTCTAGTTTTTCCCATACCATGAATCTCTAGAAGTTCTTTAGTATTGCTTGGTAAAGTTTCACACATCGCATAAAGTGATTTTTGACTGAATATTTGATAATGAATTAAATCTTCTCTATTGGCAATATCGTTTCTTAGTTCTCGCAATAATTCAAATAACTCCACATTAGTTGTTCCATCTACTACAGATTGACGTGTTTTTTTAGGTTTGTCTTTTGCTAAGAATACCGACTTTGCACGTAAGGCCAAAAATTCATGTGTATTGAACCCCTGTTTTAAGCCTTCAAAATAAGATAATTTAGCCTCTAGCAATTCTTCTAAAGTATCTAATTGTTTATCCATATCTTTTTTAACGGCTTTATTATCGGTAGTGAAATTTAAATGTTGTAGTTGAGTTTCTATAATTGTTTTAGTTTGGTCTTTAAAATAGTCTAATGCTTTTTTAAAACGTTCTTGAACTACAGCGCTAGACTCTGGTGTTTCATCATGAGCTACCATAGTTTTTAACTGTGATTTAAACCCATTACTTATTTTAAGTAAATTGGTAACACTATCTTTAATAGTAATTAATGGAACATCCACAACACCTTCAATACTTCCTCTGTTTTTATAATAAATATCTAAGATGCGATTTACAGGAAACAAAAATTTATAAAAATTGAAGATTTCTGAAATTAAGTCGAGTTGAAAATTTCGCTTAGATTCTAATAGAACCGTATCATTAGGTTGATTGGCTTCCGCATTCTTATTAAACTCAATCACATTATGATCGCTAATAATTTGGTTCGCCTCAATTTTGCTTTTAAGCACCAAGCCTTCTAAAGATTTACAACGACTTAACGCTACATAAGTCTGTCCGTGGGCAAAAGCTCCTTGTGCATCAATTATGGCTTTTTCAAACGTTAAGCCCTGACTTTTATGAATAGTAATAGACCACGCCAAGCGCAATGGGATTTGGGCGTAACTACCTATCTTATCTTCAGATATGGCTTTGGTTTCGCCATCGACCGTATATTTTATGTTCTCCCAAGTCTCTAATTTAGTCGTAATGTTAAAGTCATCTTCAGGACAGTGTACGATAACTTCATCTTTTTCTAATAAAAGAACTTTACCTATTTTTCCATTAAAATAACGCTTCTCTGGCGAACTATCATTTTTAATAAACATGACTTGAGCTCCAACTTTTAATTTCAATTCATCCTTATTAGGATACGAATGCTCAGGAAAGTTACCTTGAACTTTCGCTTTGTATGTTCGTTCTGCCGTATCTAATTTTTCAAGTTTTAACTGATTAGTTTGTCTTGCTTTGTTATTATGAGTTGTTAATGAAATGTAACCTTCGTCGTCTTTGGGTTCAAAATCTGGTAGGTAACGTTTATTTAATTCTTCTGCTAACGCTACACTTAAGTTGTTATTTCGAATTTCATTCAAAATATTAATAAATAAAGGATTTTCCTGTCTATAAATATGTTTAAGTTCTACAGTAATTGGTTTACTATTTTGATAAGCTATACTGCTAAAAAAGAATGCATTTTTATAAAACGGTTGTAACAACCTCCATTCATGATCTTTTATTACTGGAGATAATTGTTGTAAATCACCAATCATTAACAATTGTACACCACCAAATACTTCATTTCTATTTTTGTAGCGTCTAAGCGTCTTATCAATACCATCGAGTAGATCTGCTCTAACCATACTAATCTCATCTATGACTAATAAATCTAAGGATTTAATGATGTTAATTTTAGTCTTACTAAATTTTCTTTTGAAACCAGATGATGCCATATCAGCATTAGGTAAAATAGGACCAAAAGGCATTTGAAAAAAAGAATGAATAGTAACTCCTTTGGCATTAATAGCGGCTACACCAGTTGGTGCTACAACGACCATTCGTTTATTGGCTTCTCGTTTTAATTTATGTAGAAACGTGGTTTTTCCGGTACCCGCTTTTCCTGTTAAGAAAATATTTCTATTGGTATTAATTACGAAGTTCCAAGCTAAATCTAATTCTCTATTATGTTCCATATTCGGTTTACAGACTAAACCCTGAAGATACTAAAAACATAAATTAAATAAACTAGTAAAGTATATAAAAACAAAAAACCCTTACTAGATATCTAGTAAGGGTTTTCAAAAAAGGCGGCGACCTACTCTTCCACAGTAAAGCAGTACCATCGGCGCAAACGGGCTT
>NZ_JAICBG010000008.1:0-176762 GCF_020179375.1 Winogradskyella sp. SM1960
CCTTTTGCTTACAAGAAAACATAAAAATCAGAATTAAGATTGAAGTTAGTAGATGTCTTTTCATATGTTTGCCAACGGTCTTGTGTATGAAACGTAGCGTATAAATAAACGCTAACTTTTCGGATTTAGCACGAGCCGAATTTTTTATTTTTATGTTTAAATTTCTCTTATAAATATAACCAAATAAAAAGTTTGGCGTAATTTGTAAATATACAAAAAACTCTCGGAAAGCCTATAATAGCTATGTTTTATACACGTTGTTGTAAGTAGTGCTTTTCACGTTCTGCTTGGTTTTCCGATGTTTGTTATTTAGTTCAAATGTGAGCGTTGGCAAGACATACTCTTTTGCAATTTTTGGCTTGTGTGGTGGCTGATGCGAATTGCAAATGTGTATGGCTTATGCGTTGGCATTTTCTACTATTTTAATTTCCTCTTGAGTCAATTCATAGTGTTTGTAAATCAAATTATCAATTTCGTTTTCAATTCCATTTATACGACTTTGAAGCTCATTTATCTCTTTATTATAATCATCAAAATATTCTTCCCACTCATCTTGTTGAGAAAGACTTAATGTAATTTTCTTTTTCTTAAGTTCTGCTAAAAAGGTTTTAAAATCATAATCGTAAAACTCGTTTAGCTTTTTAGATAGTTTGTCAATTCCAAAACTCTCTGTGTTTAATATTCTCTTTCTAAAACGATTAATCTTTTTGTTAAGAGAAGAATATAAAGTTCTTATTGTTTTAGAAGGTTCAGTTAAGTCAGAACTTTCAACTATTAAATGCTCCGGAAAGCTGATAGTTTCTAAATAGATTCTTTGCATATTCAATCTACCACCATTTTTGGGGTCGCCAAGTGAAGCACAAATATTCATTAAATAATACCAAATAAGTTTTGAATTTAATAAGCCTAATAATGAAAGACTTGAACTATTTATTAAAAATATTGTTTTGTTTATATACGTGCTTTCCTCGTCAAATGCAAAACGAGAACTCATAGCAATTTCTGGATATATAATTTTTGGATTATCAATAAGATTGTAATAATCACAAGCTCTTAATTCCCACCAATATTTACCTTTATCACTACGTTTTTTTGCTTTCTCTTTAAATGGTTCTAAAAATTCAGCAATTCCAGAAAAATTAGTTTTTAGCCATAACCACGCATCATTTTCATCTTCAAAATCTCCTTGTAAATCTGTATAACCACTTGGAATACAAATTAAGTGTTTTCCTTTACTTCTAATTTCAAATTTCCGAACATCATCGCCATCAATAAATTTTTTAATTAATTCGGTAGACTTTGGGTCTTTTGTAATTATTTGGTTCTGTATTTCTTCGCTTATTATAAAAGCATCATTTAAACCTGTAAGTAATCCACGTTTAATATCTAATTCTTTATTGTCAGCAATGGAAATTCCGTTGTTTTGAACTTTATTTAAAATTGAAAGTTCTTGCTCTGATATTAAATTCCATTTTTCTTGTTGAAAGATTTCAGGTTTTAGACTTATTGCCTCACTTATTAAGCTGAAATTAATATCTAAATTTTTAAGAGTTTGAATTTGAAGGTATTTTGCATCATATTCAAAAGCTTTATTGCTAATTATCAAAATCAGAGGTGAAGTGACAGCATCTTGAAAAACATTTAATTCTCCAAAATCAATTAATTGTTCAATTTGTAATTTACTTAAAAACTGCTTTAAATTTTTACCATAAGATGCTTTGATAAATTTGTTTGGATTAATAAAGCCTAATAATCCGTTTGTTTTTAAAGCTTTGATGCCTAATTCAATAAAATACACATATAAATCTGCTGTACTTAAATAAGTTTCATATTCCTTTTGAAATGAAGGTTTAAACTCTTTAATAATCTCGTGTCTAACATAAGGTGGATTTCCAATAATAACATCAAAACCTCCATTTGAAAAAACTTCTGGAAATTCGTTATTCCAATTAAAAGCTTTTTCTCCAGCAAAAGTTGGGTCATCAATTAAGCTGTTACCACATTTAATATTATTGTTTAATGACGTTAGTTTTCTGCCTTTTTGTGCTGTTCTTAACCAAAGTGATAGTTTGGCAATTTCTACACTTTCATCGTTGATGTCAACTCCATAAATATTATTTTCTAAAATTGCATTTTCAACTTCGCTCAAAACCATTGCGTCTCCGAAAAGTTTGGCTTGTAATTCGTCAATGTATTGATGTTCGGCTATTAGAAATTCCAATGCTTGATTTAGAAAAGCTCCACTACCACAAGCTGGGTCGCAAATAGTAATTTGTAACAACCAATTTCTGTAAACTTCTAATTTTTGAGTTAAGTTTTTTAGAGTTGCTTTCTTTCTTCCTTTACGTTCTTTTTCGTATTCAGCTTCTTGTATGTCAAGTTCAATTTTCTTTTCCTCACAAAGTTTACCAACAGTTTTATCTACAATGTATTTGGTAATGTATTTTGGCGTGTAAAAAACTCCATCTTTTTTTCGTTTTGTTTTGCTTTGTTCAGTTGAAACTCCTTGAATTTCTGCTTGAATTTCGTCAATGTCGTTTAGAGAATGCTCAAATATATGACCAAGAATATTTACACTTACTTCACTTTCAAAATCGTAATTGCTTAAATTAACTGTGTGCTTGTAAAGTAGTTCATCATTTATTTTGATGTTATCTAAAATATCATCAGGTGCAAATAAACCACCATTGTAAGCAAAAATATCGTGTTGTTGTCCTTTATAACCAGAATTCATATAACCGAAATACTTTTGAAAACGGTCGTACAAAGGAAAATACTCATCGTATTTATCTTTTAAATCTGTCCATTGGTTTACAATAGACCTAATTGAATTAGGTGGAAGTAATAATCTGTCTTCTGCAAAGAAGATGAATAAAAAACGGTCAAGTAATTTTTGCGTTTTCTTGAATAAAGTTAGTTTGTCGTATTGCGGGTTTTCCTTTTGGATGCTATCAAAAACCTCATTTCTGAAAGATGCGTAGTCTTTGTAAAGTTCTTTTGTGATTTTTTCCTCTTGCGTTAAGGATTCATCCTTAATTTTTTTAGGAATGTCTTTTAAAAGATATTCAGACGAAAGGCAAAGCCAAAGAATATCAAAACGTTCTTTCGTTAATTGGAATAAATTAAATTCCTCAAAATCTACTGCGTTGTCGATGTAAAAACGCAATTTCTCAAAGTTGGAAGTAATTACATAATTACAACCAGGTTGGTTGTTTTTATATCCAAATGCTTGAGTTTCTACTTTGCTTAAATCGGTTGTGTTTGTTCCTTTCAGTTCAATTACCGCAAGTGCTTTTTCCCCTTTTAAAATTGCTCCATCTGTCTTTTTTGAGCCTTTTATGTTTTTTAATTCCGTTGTAAGATTAAAATCAGGTGTTGGGTTTTTAACGTATCCAAATACGTTTACAAAAAGGTCAATTAGAAATTCGCCTTGATATTGTTCCTCTTTGGAATTTCGTATGTTTTCTTGAATGGTTGGATTGTGGAAATGGCTTGTAAATCGTTCGTAAGCTTGATTAACTTTTTCGGACTCCAATCCTTTTAAATATTTGTTTAGAACAGAGTTCTGAAATAAGCTCATAAAATTTTAATCTTTTTTCTCAAATTTAATATTATTTCGAGCGTTGGCAAAAAACAGCTCTTTTATTTTTTTCAGCGTTGGCTTTTCGCGTTGGCAAAAAAATAAATGTGCTGTTTGTGCGTTGGCTTTTTTAGTTCAAATGTTCAATTTTAGCTCTATTTTCGCATTACTTACAACGTGTTTGTGTATGGTTAGTTGCGTGGTTTGGTAGCTAATTTAGCAAACTTTTACGGACCAGAGAAAATTCCGCAGGAATTTTCGTAAGTAAGCCTAAAAAAGCAATTAATTATACACGGTGTTGCCAGTAGTAGTTTTTTTGTATTCGACCGTTATTTTTTTGTTCAATTTCAAATTTACAAGTTTTGTTCTAATTCTGAGATTGTTCTTCATGATACTTTTCTTAAAAATGAAAAAATATCTCCAAAGAATATTCCAGCGTTTTTTATTCAGCAGTTGTTATATAGTTCATAATTTTTATCGGACGATTTTTTAAAATTATTCGTCCAGTTTATAAATCCGACGTTGCAAATAAATGGGAAATTACGTTTTGAATTTTGCTCTTAAAAACAAAATATTCTCCGAAAATAATTCCATCGTCTTTTATTCAGATGTTGTAGTTTTTCAATCCGCTTTTTTTTGCGTACTGTTCGGCTTAATTTATTTTTTAGTTAAAAAATCCAGCGTTGTACTTTTTATTCAGATTTGTTAAATCATATTGAGCTTTTATTTTTTTAAAGTGCTGTTATGATATCACTAATCACAGAATATAAGAAATAAACTCCAATTATTATTGAACCTAATCCAGCTCCTAACATTTGGAAATCATAATAGGATTTAAGCTTATATTTATTAACCGCCTTTCTTGTAGACCAAGTTCCAAAAAGAATTAATGGAATACATAATATAATATGCATAATAAAGTTATCGCTCATCTTAATATTTCAATTCTTTTTCTGTTTTATGGGTGTTGCGTGGCTATTACTGGCAACGTGTTTGTGTATGATTAGTGGCGTGTTTAAGTAACTAATTTAGCAAATAAAAACCGAATAGAAAATCCGCGAGGATTTTCGTAAGTAGGCGAGAACCAGCCATTAATTATACACGGTGTTGCCATTAGTTTTTTATTCGTAATTATCATTGTACCAACCTTTCCATTCTCCATTTGCAGGATAAGTCAGTTCGTAAATTCTCTTTTCAGATGCACTTAAACTGTCCAAATATTTACTTAATTCCATTATATGAGTTTCTCCATAGCCCATTCTCCAACCAATACTATATTTGTCAATTTCTGGATAAGCTAACCAAGGTGGTAAAATCGGATTATTAAGAGTTTTAAATTCTCCAATTTCATTCAGAATGTCTCTTGTTTCCATTAAAGCGTATCCGAGTAAATTCAGTCCATTCCAAAAGTATGGATTTTCAGCGTCTTCATTATTTTGAGCGAGTCCAATTCCCCAAATATTGTCGACAGGACTTGCCTCAACCAAAATTCGGGCATTTGTATTTCTTAAAAAATCCGATAGCTTTGGGTTTTGACTAAACTTGTGAAAATTACCTCTTACAACTATTTCAAATCTATTTTCTTCCCAAATTCGTTGGTTGAAGTTCTTTACTTGTCTACCAAGTTCTTTTGCTTTTCCAGCTTTTGAGCTTTTGATTATTTGTTCGTAAATGTCTTTGTCATTAAACAATAAAGCTTTTTCAGCCATCATAAAATGTTCGGCTGTTTGATATTCAATTCCGTTAACCTCAAATTTGGATTCGTACCATTGACTGAAACAAGATTTAGTTATTAAATCAGATTTCGTGTGTCCCCAAAATAATAGGAATTTCAGGTTTTCGCCTGATTCAAATCGTTCAATTATTTTCTCGTTCGTGTAGTTCATGTATTATACTGATATAGGTTGACCTTTTTTTAGGTTAATTTATACCGTTCAAAAGATTTTTTTAGCCGTTTAGAAGGCAAAAAATAATTTGAACTAGGTCTGTTTTTAAATCGTAAGTTCAGGTAAATTTACATTATTTTTCCGATAGGATTTGTATTTGATGTTTGGATTCAGATGGACTTCAGCAGGTTTTCTGAGATCCAGGCTAAAATGGGTTCTCAAATTGTTATAAATATATACTGCTTGTTGTGTCATTTTTTGTGCTAATTCAGTATTTTTAATAGTTTGTTTTAATCCATATTCATATTTAAGAGTTCTGTTAATGCGTTCTGCAATAGCATTTTCATAAGGGTCGTATTGCTCAGTCATACTCATTGTAATGTTATTGTTTTCGGCGAATTCTGTGTATTTGGGATTGCAATATTGAAAACCTCTGTCAGAATGATGAATAAGCTTTTGATTGGTATATTTTCTGTTTTTAATAGCCATAGCGAGCGCATCTGTGCAAAGTGATGTTCTCATGTGGTTGTCGAGTTTATATCCCATTATTTGCTTAGAATAAGCGTCTGTGACTAACGCTAGATAGTTGTGCCCATTTTCTGTTTTAATGTATGTTATGTCGCTAACCCATAGTTGTTCCGGTCGAGTAGGAACGTGGTCTTTAACAAGGTTCTTATATTTTTTGTACATATGGTTTGAGTTTGTCGTTGTCATGTAATTTTTAGTTTTGGGAATCAAAAGATTATTTAGTCTAAGGAAGTGATAGAACTTGTCTCTACCTATCTTGATATCAGCGTTAATAAAGTCTTTCTTTAACTCCTTGTGTAGTTTTATTCCGCCAGTTTTAGAGCCTACTTTTTTACGGTAGTCCTTGACCATCTTGATCATTTTTTGATGATCTATTTCTTTTTTCTGTTGCGTTCTTAGTCTTTTGTAGAAGGCTTGTTTAGATATCCCAAAACATCCATAGAGCCATTTTCTTTTATACGCTGTTTTTTCTTTTGCTCTATCTCTTTTGCTAATGTTTTGGGTAATGACTTTTTTGACATATCGACACCTGTAATAAGTTCCATATCAGCAATAATGTCCTGTTGGAAGTCTTTTTGGAACTCAAGTTCTTCAATCTTCTCCTTTAGCTTTTTAATCTCATCGTTTTTACTCATACCCATGTTTTGTTGTACTAATGTACTGTATTTTCTTAACCAATAGGAAATAGTTGTTCTCGGAATATCATATTTTTTAGAAGCTTGGTTGTTTGAAATCTGACCATTTAAGATTTGGTCAACGACTAAAAGTTTGGTTTCTAAAGTTGCTTTTTGATAGCTTTTTTTTAGCCAGTGTTCATTTTTTGTTTTCATAAGTGACTATAATTAAGTGTTTAATTTTTAGTCAACCTATTTCAGGAAAGTACATCATTCAAATTAATGGCAACGGTCTCGTATAACCGTCAGTTACGGGATTAAAGTTAATAATTTTCGGTTAAGAACTGGCGTTAGCAATTCCGAGTGGATTCGGACGTAGTCGAATCCGCCGTAATTGCGGTTATACATTGTTGGCAACAGTTATTTTTAATTCTACGTGATTCATTAAATATTCCGAAAACCATTTTAAATCATTCAGAACATATTTTTCATTTTCGTCGTCAAATCCGAGAATTTGATGTTTCCTTTCTTCGTTGTCTATTAAGTAAAGATTTCCCTCGTAGGTTTCTTCTCCAATTTGTTCGGCAGAGTATTCAAAATCTTTTATGCTCTTTGCGTCAAAGGTATATTCTCCAAAATCGTTTTTTATTTTAATTGCTTTGTGGTCAAGTGTTTTTAAGTTGTCATTTGATTGTTTTTTTGCTCTTATTCTTGAGTAGCTAAAAAATCCTGTTCCGAACAATAATATAATCCCAGCAATAATTTTTCCGCGAAATTCAACATCGTTTATAAACATAAATAAACAAATTCCAAGAGCAGCAACTATTGGAAGAATGACAAGTCCGATTAGTGTTCCATAATCTGCTTTTGATTTCCCAATAATTATTTTTCCGTTTTCATTTGAGTAGGAAATTCTATGTCTTTTCAATTTAGATTCTAAAATTGAAGTATTCATCTGCGTTTTGGTTTAATTGTTGCCAACGTGTTTGTATATGGTTTGTTGCGTAGTTTAAGCAACTAATTTAGTAAATAATTACCGACCAAGAAAGTCCGCGAGGACTTTCGTAAGTAGGCGAGAAGCTAGCAATAAATTATATACGGTGTTAGCATTAGTTTTTCTTTTCAAATAAATCGATATTCCCCTTTTCAAAATCAAGTAGGAACTTTTCTTTTTCAATGTAAATTTCAAATATTATATCACTTAATTTTGAATTTTCTTTATAACTATTTATGAATTTCCTTAAAATTCCTCCACAATATGACCTAGTTTTCCAAACAAAATAAGGTAAGATAGTATTGTCAAAATGGGCATTGTGTACAATAAGGTTTCTAAATCTATAAATCATTAAAACATCGGTTTTGACTTGTTCAATGTGATTTAGGATTTCTGATTTTGTAAAAGAAGAATCTGAGTAAAATTTTATTACTGAATCTATTTTATCAAGGATAAATAAGTTCTTTTCATAATCTCTTAATTCAGGAAGCACTTTTATAAATTTTTCTAAATATATACTTGTTCCAAGTTCAGGATTTAATTGTCCAAGTTTTATAAGTTTTTCAGGTATATCTGATTTATTAAAATGGTTGCCAACTTTATTACTGAAGTAATGATATAGTTCCCAACCATAATCGTAGACAAATTTAAAAATTTGCTCGTCAGCTATTATTTCTTGAATTAAATTGAACTTACTTCTATTAGTATCTTTAAAAATATCTTTTTTGATATCTTCTTTTGAATTAAATAAATTCTCAATAGCTATCCAGTAATTTAGCATTTTATCAGCTTCCTTGGTTGATTGTTCGCCTTTGCGATACCAATGTAAAGCATTTTTAATTTTTGAAACTGTCTCAGAATTTAATTTAGAGTTCCATAAAAACGAAAATTCTTTAAGATTATCAATATGGTTTTCTATTTCGTTAAAGTTTAATGCGTCGTGATAGTTCATAAACCTATCATCTTTTTCTCCGCCAGATGTTGAAAACAGCATTCTACCATCCTTATTTACAATAACGTATTTCGATTCGTTTAATGATACGTCTGTTTTGAAATTAAAGTAACAAGCTAAGATATCTAATGCATTTTCAATTTTTGATTTTGCTAATTTTAATGATGATTTTGGAAGTAAATAATCAATTTCTACAGCTGCTTGTAAATATTTGTCTTTTTTTAAATCTTTTTGTAAATCCTCTGAGTCAAAAGACCTATCATCTTCTGTATATCTTTTTATATTTATATTATAAAAATTCACATCAAAAATTGTTTTTTCAATATCTCCTTTAATTCCTTTTATGAAGAATATATATTTAACTTTTTCAGTTTTTTTATTATAATAATATGATAGCCTTTTTATTCTATCGCTAGTGGAAAGTTTATCAATTATGTTTTTAATTACTTCCTCGGCTTTTTTAAAATCTATTTTTTCATCTTTATTTTTATACTTTGCATAATCTACATTATGAGGATAATCTGTAATAAGAGAGTCTCCGTGATAATGAATATTGTCAAAAATATTTTCGACGAATTTCTTGATGTCTTCTAGTGCATATGATTTTCGTATTAACTCTACAATTAAACTTTGAGAATAATAATTTATTTGGTTAACAAAGTCGATATCTAAATCTGAATCTTCTAGTAAAATTTTTTCTGTTAAAGCTAAAGTCTTTTGGAAGTAAATTCCCTTTTTGAAAGATTCGTTTATTTTCTTACTCAGAGCAAGAATATAGTTCGTTTTATCGGAATTAAAGTCTTTTCTTAATAATGTGAACTCTGATTTTAAGTGTTTTTTTATAACAATATCATTTTCTAAAAACTCTGATAATCTAGAATAGAAATATTTTCTGTTTTCTTTATTTCTAAATTGATTTTCTTCTATTTCTACAATAATATCTTCAATTAAAATATGTGGTGAATAAAGAGTTAAACCATAAGATTTTTTTAGAAAATTATGTATTAAATCTTCCCAAAGTTCATTCCAAAATTTTATTTTAATTTCAATGTTTTCCAAATTAATTCAGGTGTTGGTGTAAATTAATGCTAACGTGTTTGTGTATGGTTAGTTGCGTGTTTCAGCAACTAATTTAGTAAACAAAAACGAACGCGAGAAAATTCCGAAGGAATTTTCCAAATAAGCAACGACCAAAGCAATTAATTATACACGTTGTTGTACTGCGTTTATTTCATTTTTGATGTAAATATATTCTTAATTGTATCTAATTCTTTTTTGTATTTCAAATCTGTTCTTGATGCAAAATATAAGGTGTTTTCCGTTTTTACTTTTCCTTCCCAAACTAAACTTATTTCGTTTCTTATAATTTGTTCTTGACATAAAAAATCTGGAACTAATGCAAGTCCGTTACCATTGTTTAAACATCTTATAATAGAAGTAATGTTTGGTAAAATATAGTTTGGTTTGAAAGCAGGTTTCTTATTAAAATTCTCAAACCAAAAACGTCTAAAATGTTCCATTTCATTTGATGAACTATACCAAACATTTTGAAGTAATTCTTCTTCTAACTTGTTTAAATTGTTAGATTTTAAGTGTTTTTGTATTTTAGTTACATTCGTTTTATTTCCTGCTATTAAAACGATTCTTTCTTTTGAAAACGGAATATACTCAACTAATGATTTTTTTTCATTCTGTTTTTTAGGTGTTATTACTAAATCTAAAATACCATTGTTTAGGTCTTTTATTAAATCTGTATGTGCTCCAAATCTAGCTACTAGGTCAAAGTCTAGTTTGGGAATTTCGGGTTCAATAATTAGTTGAAACATTTCTGAACACATTCCAATGTTTAGAGATGGATTTTTTTCTTGAGTTGTTTTTTTAAAATGCTGTTCTGCAACTTCAAGTTTTTTTAAAGATTCAATAATATATTCATATAAAAATTTCCCATCCTCTGTTGGAATCATTTTTCTCGAAGTACGTTCAAATAGTTTTTTACCAACATAAGCTTCTAAGGCATTTAAGTGTACACTAACTCCAGGCTGTGAAGCGTATAAAGCAATAGAAGCTTTAGTCAAAGTTCCGTTTTCATATATTTCTTTAAATGTTCTGTACCATTCTAAATTTACCATAGCTATTAAAATATTGATACAAAGGTATGATTTGTATTATTTTTACAATAATAAATATTGCTTTAATTTTGCCTCAAATAAAATAAAAGACAAATGAAAAATATATTTATAATTAATGGAAGTCATCCATTTGCGCATTCTGGTGGAAAATTTAACGAAACACTTTTCAATAATACTATTTCATATTTTGATACGCTTGAAGAATTTGAAGTGAAGTTTACTCAAGTAGGTGAAAATTATAACGTAAAAGAAGAAGTTGAAAAATTTAAGTGGGCAGATATAGTGATTTATCATACTCCAATTTGGTGGTTTCAAATCCCTTTTGGATTTAAAAAATATATAGATGAAGTTTTTACTGAAGGTCATCAAAATGGAATTTATGCAAGTGATGGAAGAAGTAGAAAAAATCCAAACATCAATTACGGAACTGGTGGTTTAATGCACGGAAAAAAATATATACTTACTACAAGTTGGAATGCACCTAAAACTGCATTTACTTTAGAAAATGAATTTTTTAATCAAAAAAGTGTAGATGAAGGTGTTATGTTTGGGTTTCACAGAATGAATGCTTTTACAGGAATGGAATTATTAGCAACACATCATTTTCACGATATGGAAAAAAATGCAGATGTTCCTTTTGAGTTGAATAATTACAGTACTTTTTTAAATGATTTAATGATTAATTTGTAATTATCTGGTTTGGTTGCGAAATGCAGTACAACGTTGTTGTATATGGTTTGTTGCGTGGTTTAAGCACTAAATTTAGCAAATAAAAACCGAATAGAAAATCCGCGAGGATTTTCGTAAGTAGGCTAGAACTAGCAATAAATTATATACGGTGTTGGCAACAGTTTTTATTTAATTCCGATTAATATTCTTGCGTTTTCGTGATTCGGCTGTTTATCTTCTGTCATAGAAATTGCAATTTGTTCAATCCAATAATTTTCGTCCGTAATGTTATTATTAGATACTAATTTGGTAATATTTTTTCTCGATGATAATTTCACAAACGTCAGAGCTAGAACTTCTTTTGTAAGTTTTAGGGATTTTAAATTTTCAGGTAGAATATCTAGAGTACAAAACAACGAATAATATAAGTTATGCAAATCTTCATACTTTACAGAACTTGGTAATTTTTGATTGAGATAATCATATAATTTTTCAGCACTATTCATTTTTTTATTCAGTTTTTCTGCCAATTCGTTGAATATTATTCTTAATTCGATTTTTTGGGTTAAGTCAAAAATATCTAATAGATAACTAACGCTTTCTGATTCCCAAGCGTATTGTGCGATATTCCGATTATATTTTTTCAAGAGTTTGTTCAGACTTGTTTTGGTTACAGTTCCGCCAACTTCTTTTTCCAATACAGTTATAAAATCATTTAAGGATTCGAGTGATATTCTCCAGTCTCTTTCCGCTTCTAATATTTTTTCTGCAATCTTTTTGTCAGTTTTGTTTTCAAATTGATTTTCCTCTATTAAGTCAAATAGTTTGTCAAAAGTCAGTAAAGGAATTTTATTCATTATGATAGATTCTGATTCAGATTTAGGTTTTCTCAAATTGTTGCCAACAATAGTATATAGAACATATGTTCTATATACACCCAAATATAAGATATATAAAACATATGTTATATATATCCTTTATATATTCTTAAATATCTAAAGGGTTCTTAATTTTCTTAAAAGTAGTCGTGGCAACATGGGTGTAAATCTCCGTTGTTTTGGTAGAGCTATGACCTAATAAAACTTGGATTTGTCTTAAATCAACGCCATCTTCTAAAAGGTGAGTTGCAAAACTATGTCTTAGCATATGTGGTGTTACAGTAATTTGTATTCCTGCCTTTATTGCGGCATTTTTTACTATTTGGCCAACGCTTTGTGCGGAATATTGTTTTCCATACGCTCCTTCAAAAATATAAGTTTCTGGTTTCCATTGTTTATAGTAGTCACGTAAATCTTTTAATAATGTATTAGAAAGTAACGTATAACGATCCTTTTTACCTTTAGCGGCTTCAATGAGTATTAGCATTCGTTTACTATCAATATCTGTAATTTTTAAATTGATTAGTTCATTTCTCCTAATCCCAGATGAGTACAAAAGACTTACAATACATTTATGTTTTAAATTATTTGTATTTGTAATGATTTTTAAAACATCCTCTTTTGAAAGAACTTTTGGCAATTTTTTTGCTTTTCTAGGTCGTTCTATTTGATAAAAACGATTTGGCATACCAAGTACAGATTCGTAATAAAATTTGATACTGTTGATAGCTATATTTATATAAGAATCAGATTTGTTTTCTTGAATTAATTTGAGAATATAGTTCCTAACATCATTTTCATTGATCTGCATCAATTCTTTGGCTTTGTGATAGTTTATGAAAGTTTCAAAAGCAAGAATATAAGATTTTACAGTATTATTAGCGTATTTTTTTAATTGTAACTTATCTAAGTACGAAGTAGGACAGTGTCGAAAATTATTTGGTAGAGATCGTTGTCTAAACCACGTGATATCCATAGGCTCAATATTATCATTTATGGGTTTTTTATCAAAAAAGTAATTACAATTCACCCAAACAACACCACTAAAAATATTAAATATTTTATTAAGGTTTTCATTTGAGTTTAAAATATAAGCCATGTTAAATTCATTGCTCCATCTTACGTTAGGCAACTCTTTAACAAGTGCCTGAATGATTTTGTCTGTATTGAATTGCAAGCCAATATATCTTTTATCTTTTATTAAAAGATGCTTTAAAGTAACGCTCCTTCCTTTTTCCATAAAGTATTATTTAATGCAATGTAGTGGATGTTAACGATTTAATCGTATCTTATTCGGATAGGATACGTATAACATACACTTAATTTAGAAAACATGAGATTTTATAAAACTTGTCTATATTGTAAGAAAGAGTTAAAGGGAAGAACCGATAAGAAATTTTGCGACCCACAGTGTAAAAGTGCATATCAATATCAACAAGCAAAAGATAAACCAGAACGATTTTATAATAAAGTCGACAATCAGCTAAAACTTAACAGAAAAATATTGAAGGAATATAATAAAGGCGGTAAAGTTATAGTTCGGTCAAGCATGCTTACTCAAGAAGGATTTGATCCAAATTTTTTCACACATTATTGGAAAAACTCAAAAGGTGATGTTTATCTTTTTGTGTATGAATATGGATTTTTAAAAAGAGCAGAGCATGGTGTACATAAATATGTACTAATAAAATGGCAGGATTATATGGTTCAGAAATAGAAAGTCCTCATTGAATATTATGACTTTATGTAAAATGTTAGAACAGTACAATCAAGTTCTATAGAATATAATTATAGTAGTAGACTCATTTTTGTGGAATGATTCTTATTACGCTAGTTATAGAGGATCTTTAATAATGACAACAGATAGGGGATATGTTTTAGAGTATTTAGGTTTAGTCCTGATGCTACAGTAAAAATGTTGAATGATTAAAAGTCATAACTAATCTTACTTAGAATAAACGATTTTTTGCATCTTTATTTTGATAATTTACATTAAACGCGCAGGTATAAAAATTCATCGTATTCCATTCAGCACATTTCTCTACATGCCGCGAAAAGCTTCATTCCGATAAAAGAGCTTCATTAAAAAAGGACTTGAACCTAATCCCCACTTTTGACGCTTCATTCCGTTAACCCTTTCCGCTCTGCTGGAAAGGAACACTCTATTCTCACGTAAAAAGCGTGAATCAAGTTCGCTAAATAGAATAAAAATGTATTTACATTTTGTTCCACTTCCTATGATTTTATATTTCACAAAGACTTTAGAATCACTTCCTTAATCCAACACCGTCATCCCTTTTTTTGACAGCAAAATAACAACATTCAGCTTTGAACGACAGCATAACCAGGCTCACTTCTAATAGCTTCGCTAGCTATCTTCAAGAGAAAATATATTTCCTTTCTCGATAATGCTAAGCGCAGGCTACCCTCGCACTTTTTATATGTCTAAACAAAGCTGAATATCGAAAGCACTAAGCAACAAAAGAAGGTAACAGCGTCGGCTCTATGGGAAGTAAATCTAAAATGAATCTTATGAAATCTTACAAAATAAATAAAAAGGAAGCGGAACAAAAGTTAAAAAACAAAAAAAAGGAAAACGCTCTGGATATAATAAGTAAATCAATAACAAAGCCTTTCTGAATAGTTCAGATAGGTCAATATTAATCTTTAAATTTTTTAATTATGAGTACTCTAAAAAACAAAGTACAGTTAATTGGTAACGTAGGAAACGTGCCAGAAATTACAAACTTTGAAAATGGTAAGAAAGTTTCAAAATTTTCAATCGCAACCAATGAATCTTACAAAGATTCTAAGGGAGAAAAAGTGACAGACACCCAATGGCACACTATTGTAGCATGGGGAAAGATTGCCGAAATAGTAGAGAAATACGTAGGCAAAGGAAAAGAAGTAGCATTAGAAGGGAAATTAACCTCACGCTCTTATGAAACCGCCGTCGGGGAAAAGAGATACGTTACCGAAGTGGTCGCAGATGAAATCTTGCTTTTAGGAATTAAAGGAGATAACGCTACCGAATAATTAAAAATTAAAAGAGAGCGTTCCTATCCAAAAGATGCGCTCTCTTTTCATAATTAATCTTACTAAATAGAATTACAATGAAGACACAAGTTAACAAAATAAAAGCCGATTTACAACATTTTTGCGGTACCGAAATGCTCTTTAAAATTCCATTAATTGGAACGCGTTTTACTGACGGATTAAAATATTTAGCTAATGAAGCGGAATGCTTTTGGCTGATTACAGATGCATCCGTAAGTGCAAAAAAATTATCAAATAGAAGTTCTTTTATTACCATTGATTTTAAGCGACTTTCTGAAAAGGAACAGATTGAAAAGCAATGCGAAGCCATCATTAATTATAGTGATGGAAATGATAAAATTTTTGAAACGCACCGATATAATGTAACCGATTTTCCTTTGGATGAATTGCGATTATTTTTTGTCAATAATACGCTAATGCTTCCAAGCGAATATTAAAAATTGCACTATGGTATATCTCAATTATACGAACCTCGATAACGAAACTCAAGAACGATTGGTTTCGGTTTCCAATAAAGATGTTGAGCATGAATTTGGAAATGATTTGAAACGCTATGCCAAAGAACATCATATTAAATATGATACACTTTTGGAAGAAGAAGCTCTAAGAAATTTGTATTCTTACGACTATGTTTTTAATATTTAAAATCTAAATTATTAACCCAAGGCGCTGTCTGAAAAGGCAGTCTTTTTTTTTGTTCCGATATTTTATATTCTGCAACAAAAAGAGCGGTTTACTAAAGATACTTTTAAACTTCAAAGAGAACACTCATAAAAAATCAAATTTCAATTCGTATTACGATAAAACCCATTACATTTTTGGATGTAATGGTATTTTTTTTGTCCAGCGAGCTGGACGAAAAGGAATAGCAAGAGGGTAACACGCTAGCGCGATGTTTCAATTTTTAGTTTTTCCAAAACACGAGTAAAATCAATAGTTTACAGCGATTGATTGTTTTGGTTTTTGAAGTTTTAGCATCGTTTTTCACGGATAAAAGCTGTTAGCCCAATAAAAACAACAAATTTTTCAAGGAAATATGGATAAAGGATATGAAAAAGAACGGTTTGATAGCCTAAGTATTAAAACTTCAGTGGCTCAAAAATTTAATGAATTTTGTAAAAAAATGTCGCACTCAAAATCAATGACACTTTTAATGATGCTCGACTTTTTTGAAACTAATGGGATATCTCCAAACGAAACTTTAGGACCGCAAATGAAAACCTTAGAAAGTCAAATCAAGAAACGAATCAATGCGGTAATCGCCATCATAAAAGACATCGAAAAGCACCATGACAAACCTACAACTGCTATGCTACAATCCTTGTTTATGGAATTTGAGTCAGCAGAAAAGAAACTCATTTTGGAGAAAGAACTCAAACAAAAGAACGTTCAGTTTGTAGAAAAAAAAGAGTCTAATAATCAATTATAAGAATATGTATATCACCATCACAGCTCAAAAATTAGGAGGAGAGTATTCGCAAAGTTCTGTGGATTTTGTTGCATATCTGGAGAAAGAAAATCAAGGCTTGGAGCAAGACGATGTGGAGCATTTTTTTAATCAATATGGAGATGAAATAGAAGCTAAAGAAGTCGTGAAAGAAATTGATGGTAATACAGCAAAACTCAAAAAGAAAGAACCGAAATTTTATTCTATTACCATAAATCCCAGTCAATCAGAGTTACAAAACTTACAAAATAATTCTGAGGATTTAAAAAGATATACTAGAGCTCTAATGACTGATTATGCTAAGTCCTTCAATCGTGAAATTAATGGTAAACCAATAACTGTTGACAACATAAAATATTTTGCTAAAATTGAACACCAACGTAAATTTAAAGGTACAGATAAACAAGTAAGAGAGAACCAACCCTTTGCTACAAAAATATTGCAGTTAAAACAGGCTATTCGAAAAATTGAGCAAGGTCAATTAGAAGGTGATACGAAACAGATGAAATCCGATATACTTAAATTGGAGGCTGATGCACCGCATCAACAGAATGGAAAACGAATTGTTCAAGGCATGAAAAAAGAGGGTAATCAAAGTCATATTCATATCATCGTGAGTAGAAAAGACTCCTCAAATTCTGTGAGTTTGTCTCCTGGATCTAAATACAAAGCGTCGGAAGTTATGATGAACGGAAAATTAGTGAAACGAGGATTTGATAGAGATGCCTTTTTTACAAAAGCAGAAAGAACTTTTGATAAAACGTTTGGCTACAAACGGAACTATGTGGAATCCTATAAATCGAAAAAAGATTTTATTAAAAATCCGAAGCTCTACTTTACAACACTATTAGGACTGCCAGTAAGTGAAAAAGCAGTTGCTTTTAAAATGTTGTCGAAATCTGGTGTGCCTATGGCAAGTATTCCAACAAGTCAAGTACAGTTAGCGCTCAAAACCATTAGGTATTTAAAACGTGGTGTGGAGGTGGCAATTAAATCAAGTTCCATTGGTATATGATATGGAGATAAAGGGAATTATAGCTGTTATTGGAGTGATATTTGGAATGAGCTTGTTGTTTTATAGCCTTTTCAAAATAACTAAATATGCCTTTTTTATTAATCTTATTTGGACTGTAATTTGTTTAAGGCTACTTTTTAATTTCAGCTACTACGAAAAGCAATGGTATATAGTGTTGCTTCTTATAGGCTGTATACTCTTGCTTATAAACACCGTTTTATATGTGTTTCTTCACAAGGAAAAATATAATTTTGATGCTAAGCACCAGGTTCATTTTAAAACTAAACGTGGTAGTTTTAAAATTAATAATATCAAACGAGGCGCTTCAATAATCGGTTCTGCAGGAAGTGGGAAAACAGAGAGTGTCGTTTTTAATTTTCTTCAGCATTTTAGCAACTATAAATTTTCGGGTGTCATTCACGATTATAAAAACTTTGAAATTACAGAAATGGCATTCCCTTTATTTGAAAAAAAACAAATTGATTTTAAAGTGATTTCATTCGATACTATTTACGATCGTGTAAATCCAATAGCACCGCGATATATGCCTAATGAGGAAAGCGTCAACGAAGTCGCACGAGTACTAATTGAAAACCTATTAGAACAAAGAGAGTCGGGGAGTATAGGCACAACCAAATTCTTTAATGATGCCGCTGAAGGACTAATCGGTGGACTAATTTGGAAATTACGTACCTCCTATCCACACCTGTGTACATTGCCCCACTTAATAGCAATGTATCAATTTTTAGATACCGATAGTTTAATCGCATTTTTAAGTTCTAATACAACATCTAGAGCGATGGCGGATGCTTTTATTAGTGGTAAGGATTCTGATAGGCAAACCGCAGGAGTAAAGAGTACTTTGGCGAATGCGCTTAAAAAAATAAGTACACAACGTATTTTTATGATCCTATCTGCAGATGATGTTCCTCTTAATATTAATACGCAAGAGCAACCGCTTGTGATTTCAGTCGTCAATACTCCAAAATATGAGACTGCGTATTCGCCAATTATTGCCACTATAGTGCATACCATCACAAAGCAAATGAGTGTACGAAATTCAAATCCTTCATTTTTACTCATGGAAGAAGCTCCTACCATTCGGTTACTAAATATGCATCGTATTCCTGCGACGTTACGAAGTTATGATATTGCCACGATTTACGTTATGCAAGACAAAATTCAAAACGATATGATGTATGGAGATAAGGCTAGTAAAGCCATTTTGAGTAATTTATCGTATCAGTTCTTTGGTAAGGTAAATGACCCAGACACCGCGAAATATTATGAACGCTTTTTTGAAATTGTAAAGAAAGAAACCACTAGTGTTAATCGTGGTCATAATCTCAATTTTGACACCCGAATTACAATAGGGGAACGTGAAGTCTCCAAAATTAGAGCTGATGTGTTTTTTAGACTAAAAGAAGGCGAATTTATTACGTTCGCTGATGGAAAGGATAGAAAAGTTCAATTTAAATTGCCTAAAATTGAAAAACGATTACCAAGAAGGTCACGGGATTATTCTGAGGCTGACTTACAAGCTAATTTTGATAGGATTTATGAAGAGGTACAATCAATTTTCAAGTGATTAGAAGTAAAGTGTATCGATTATTGTCGCTTATTTGTAGCAATATGTCTATATTTGTTTTAAATAAGCGACAAAATGAATTCTAAGAAAACCATTCTTCTTCCTAAATATCAAAAGATTTTTGAACAGTTAGGCGAGAATATAAAGCTGGCAAGAAAAAGAAGGAAGTTAACAACAGAGCAGGTTTCTGAACGTGCAGGTATTCACAGAGCAACGCTTTATCGTATAGAAAAAGGAGACCCAGCTGTAGCAATAGGTCACTATTTTAATGTGTTTAGAGTGTTGAATCTTCAAGACGATTTTCTTAAGCTCGCGGTCGATGATGAGTTTGGACGAAAATTACAGGATCTTGATTTATTATAAGCAAAATGGCTAAAGGAAAATTTGACATATACGTATTTGCAGATTGGGATGGTTTAGAAACTCCAACGCTCGTTGGTGTGCTTTCTGCACATTTTGCAAAAGGTAAAAAGGCCTTTAGTTTTGAGTATGATAAAGATTGGCTAAAGACCGATGCGCAACGATTACTAGATCCTGATATCGTTTTTTATTCGGGACCGCAATATCCTAATAACAAGGAGAATTTTGGAATTTTTTTGGATAGTATGCCTGACACTTGGGGGAAGACCTTAATGAAGCGTAGGGCGGCGCAAGAGGCTAGGGCAAAGAATGAAAAAGCAAGTGCCCTCTATGAAATTGATTATCTTCTTGGAGTTTATGATGAGAGTAGGATGGGAGCTCTGCGCTTTAAAACGGAAATGGATGGTCCTTTTTTAGATAATGACAACCAAAATCCAACACCTCCTTGGTCTTCACTTGGTGAACTTCAAGAGGCTGTAAATCAATTAGAAAATGATGATCATAGTGATGCTATAAGAAAATGGATCGCCGTTTTAATAGCGCCTGGATCTTCTCTAGGTGGAGCAAGACCAAAGGCGAATATTCTGGACGCAAAGAAGAATCTTTGGATTGCAAAATTTCCATCAAAGACCGATACCGTTGATAAAGCCGCTTGGGAGTTTTTAGCATATCAACTAGCAACTGCTGCAGGAATTCAAATGGCAGATTCCAAAATAGAAAAGATTAGTGGTCAATACCACACTTTTCTAACGAGACGTTTTGATAGAAACAATAGAAAACGTATTCACTTCGCGTCTGCAATGACGATGACAGGAAACACGGAAGATATTCTCAAAGATTCTGCACCAAGTTATCTTGAAATTGTTGAGTTTATTGAGAATTATGGTGCCGATGTAGACGCTAATTTACATCAACTTTGGCGTCGAATCGTATTCAATATCGCGATTTCTAATACGGATGATCATATGCGTAATCATGGATTTCTATTAACGCCTAAAGGTTGGATTTTATCACCAGCGTACGATTTAAATCCTTCAATAGAAAAAGAAGGTTTGTCTTTGAATATAGATATGGACGATAATGCTCTAAGCTTTGATCTTGCTAAAAGTGTTGGCGTGTATTTTAGGTTAAATGATACAGAAATGAATGCCATACTTACTGACGTATTAACAGTAGTTAAAGATTGGAAGGCAGTGGCAAAGCACATCGGAATTAAAAACTCGGAGATAACGCTAATGTCTGCGGCTTTTAGTAAATAAGTGAATCCAAATAGGGAAGTTCAAATATTTACTCTATGTTTAAAAATTCTAACTCTTCTATTTTTTTTGATACAAAAAAGATCAAAAATCCTCCAATAGGAGCATAGCGGTGGCTTTCAATATCGTATTAATTGGGGTTATTGATATATTTATGGGATACTTTAAGTTCTATATTGCGTTCTCCATCTTTCTCGTTCAATTCTAAAATGACCCTTCGATCCTTCGATAGTGAAAATTTATGCATAACATATACAAATCTTACCGTTTCATTGCCGGCAACTTTAGAAGGCACATGATGTTTAAAAATAGGCTCTTGATATAAACGTTGCAACGATTTCTTTTTACCTTTTTGCCGCGTTTCAATGGAAAGTTTTAAGAAGTTTAAATCATAATCCAAAGTAGAATTATTCTTAATTTGAATAACGAAGTAAAGCGCTTCTTTATCAAAAACAATATTCTCAAGATTCAAAATCACACGACTATTTCGTTTTGTGAAATATCCGAAGTGTTGTTTCAAATCTAGTAAATATGAGCAGAATTTTTGATAATAATAAGTGTCGTGTTCAATACTTTTTTCAGAAGTTTCAGTCTGAATTGAATCTTTAACTTTTGGTTTTTCATTTCCAATACTAGAGGCTAGTGGGATAAAATAATTGAGCTTAGAAAGCTGTGCTTTATATTTTACAATATAGGAAAATATGGAGCCGTTGTTGTTAATGACTAATAGGTTGCTTTCTTTTCCTTGTTTGGCTTGTAATAAACCGAAGTACTGTTCTTTTTCACGATTGTAGGTAAATACAAAGTTTTCGGAACCTGTGATGCCTTGACGTATAGGTTCTGGGAAAAAGAGGGCCACATTTTTGGTGTCATTGGCGTAAATAGTGTCAAGTGTTGCTGATGTTTGGGCTTCCATAAAAGCGGAAGTGATAATAAGTGTTAGAATGCTCATATACGTTTTCATAAGAGTGTGTTTTTAAATGCTCATTATGAGCTCATAATTTTGGTTTTAAAATAAGTTTATAATTGTTCAGTACTGTAACCTTCACATTTCGATTACTACGTTTCAATACTTTTGTAATGCCACCGACTTGTGGAACTGTTGGAATATTTATATCTCCTATAACATCGTCCAGAACTTCACTGGTAGCTTCGGCTCTGAAGTTGTTTTCCACATAAATGCCTTCGCTGCCATCTTGTAAGTCGAAAGCTTTGAGTTTTGTTGGGTGATGGTTGATATTCTCAATCTCAATTAATGCACGATTGGGCTGAAAGCTTATAAAACCAAATAAAAGTGTGTTCTTGGGCATTTGTTTTCCATTGACCATTGCAGCTTTGGTAAGTCGCATTCGCAATCGCGTATTTGCTTTTACAATTTGGTCTCCATCAACAACGGCGTAAATTGTGGTATCTGTATGACCAATAATTGAAAGTGTATTGGGTTTTGGTGCAGCCGCAAAAAATAGTTGATGTTCCAGTCCCAATTCTTTAGCTTGTATTTTTAACTCCCTAATTATTTCTGAAGAATCAATGGCTATAGGGGACTTCGTTTTTACGTTATGTCGTCCTAAGTTTTGATATTTTAATTCTGAATATTGAATTTTTCCAGCGGCGTAAATACTGTCTACAATGCGTTTTTTATTGCGTTCTGGTAGTTCTGGATCGTAATACCCCATGGAGTCCATTAATTTTTCATCATAGATACTAGGAGCGTTGGTTTCGCGTACTTCTTTTAAATCATTGAGCGCATCTAATTTGGAGTCATATGTTTTCTGGTTGTCTTCTAAATCAGGAATCAACGTCTGTTCAAGGCTGTCCTTTTCATTGTCGTCATCTCCCATGAGCATTAGACTATAAGAAATAAGGAATATGAACACAATGGCTAATACTGCTATAAATACTATTTTGTTCTTTTCTACTTTCATTTGCTGATGTTTTTAGCGACTCAGTTTTTAGTGTTTAGCTTTTTTAAGGTGTTTTCAAAATAATTGGTAATCAAAAGGCCATGTGGATTGTTCGGGAAGTTCCGGTCAACACTAATTAAGTTGCCTGTGGAAACCAATTCATAGGTATCGACAATAGAGCCTCGATTAATTTCAAAAATGGTGGTTGTAGTAAACGTATATGAGCCATTGTGTTCTGTTAATTGCGTAGTAATTTGTAGTACTTTCTGAACTAAGGAATATTGTAATAATCGGTTATAAACACCGTCTGCTTTTTTTTGCCGATACAAATTATCTATAGAACTGTTACCTAACCAAAGCGCTTTTTCTAGATTTTTTTCATAATTGCTGGCATCAATGTTATAGAAGTAGTTGTGAAATTGTTCTAAATGTGCTAAAGCTTCTACTTTAAAATTTTCCTTTTGTTTAACGAGTTTAAGCGGAATTATACTACCATCTGTATTGATGGCAAAAGCACTATTCAAGGCATTTTTATATGTCCTAAAGGCCACCCAAACGGAAAAAGTACTCGATAGTAAGGCACAAATAACGACGACTAAAACAATAAATCGATTGAGCTTTAATACGCTATAGATGTTTTTGTATGGTGTTTTCATATTGAGTTGGATTAGCTGGTAAATAGTCTTAGTGTAAATGATGTAGCTCGCTTGTAGAGTTTAAATTTTAAGAAAACTATAAAGCCAACGGTGCCCAATTGTACAACGGGAGCAAAAAAGCCTTGACCAAAATCGGTCCCAAATAGGTTGGTCCAAAAATTGGTGTTTAATTCCGTATAGATCGCGTTAATAAATACATTGACTAAGAAGAAAGCAGGAACTAACATATAGACGGCTGCATAGAGTTTAAAAAAGGTATAGGCAAGTGAACGGAACTTTTCAAATACGGCGAGACTTATAACTAAAGGGAAAAAGGCTTGCATAATTCCTAATAGAAAGAAGCGTTCTGCTAAAAACAAGGGGTAGATAAATAAGTCAAGAATCCACAGCATGGTGCTTAGTATAAAGGCTAAGAGCTTGAATCCATAGAGTGGTGTAAGCAAAACTTCATAAAGAAGCGTCATTGCCATACTTGCAGCATCTAATAATCCTACATCTTCTTCAAGTGGTAAATCTTGTAGTTGTAATGGTAATAACGCAGGTGCAGTCCCTCTATATTGCCCTTCAATGGCTACTAATATGCCATCAAAAAAACCTAACACCTGCGTTGAGAAAATAACCAAGAGCACAACAGCAAAATTCTTGGCGAGCTCACCAGGACTTAATCCCCAAGAATACCCATCTTTATCTGCAACACCTTCATTGTATTTTTTTAGAATATTGATTAAGAAAAATAAAACCGCTAGCGTTTTCATTCCTGCAATAGTGTATTGCGAGAAGCTGCTGTTTTGTATGGTTTGAAAAATCGTATCGATATACTCAAGTCCAATTCCTAAAATAATCGCTGCGGTCATTTCTAAAAGTTTGTTTCGCGATTATTAACTTTGTCTTGCATTTTTCTAAAGGAAATAATAGCTCTGTAGCGCTTCGTTTTTATCGTGATGTTCACAACCATTTCTTTAGATTCTTGTTCCTTCTTTCTGAGAACTTCAGCACGTTCTGCATCAGTCATTTTTAGATGGTCACTCGATAGGACTTCGTCAATAAAATCTACGGTATCTAAAGCGTTTTGAACTATAGCATCAAAGGATTCTGCAATTCGAGTTACTTCTTCAGGTTGTATATAAGGCGAGTTCAAAATGTCCTGCAAATCGGTTTGCATCACTTGAATTAGTCGCTGATTGTTTTGTGCAATTTCCTCAACCGCTCGGAGTTGTTGTACCACACTAGATACTTTTTCGATCGCTTCTTTGGCGTCTTTCAAAAATTGTACAGACTTAATCATCTGCGCAGTTTGTTTGCCCGATTCTACCAATTGCTTTACAAGACTGACAAAATTGGTGTTGTCATAGGTGGGCATGCCTTGGGCAGTAGCCCTGCCAGGGCATAAAAGAATAATACTAAAGATGCCCCCAAAAACTAATGTTTTAATTTTTGTTTTACTTAGAGCAAGTCTATGGCTTAAGTGTTCGATAATTTTGTTTGATAATTTCATAATATTATAGTTTTGATGTGAATTCTTTAATAGCCATTTCCATATTTTGACACTTGTCATAAATGGCCATTATAGCTTCATTTTCTTGTCCATCAGTTAAGTAAGCGGCATAGACTTCCTTCGGGACCTCGAGCCTGAAAATGTTGCTTTCTTTTCCGATTTTGATGAACATTTCAGTATACTTCCGTGAACCAGAAAGATTGTTTTTAATAGATTTTAATTGGTTTAAATCATGACTTGATAAATTGAGTCTTTTTACAAGTTCTTCATAACCTTTTTCATTATTCAGACTATAGATAACTTGGGTGTTTTCTAAAATACTTGCTGAGGTTGCATTGTCGGGAAGTTGATTAATGGATTGTAGTATGATCCCAATAGCCCCATTTTGTTTTCGTATCGCTTGATAGTAAAATTCAACACTTTCCAGTACGTTGTCAAACTTTAGTTGTTTCGCAAACTCATCGAATAAAATGATGCCTTTTTCGGCTCTGTTTTTCCATATGGTTCTTTGGATCGCCGATTTAATTAACTTCAACATGACCGACAAAATTTCCTTATTGTCTTTCACTTCATCCAGTTCAAAAACAATTAAGCGTTTGTCTTCGATTTTATACGTCTGGTCTTCACTTACTTCAAATAGAAAACTATATAGACCATCTCCAACGTACTCAGACATAACGTGCAAAAAGCTGGTCACATTAAAGTAGTCGGGATGGATTTTTAAGCGACTCAGAAGATCGTTCTGGTGCTTTTCTATATAATTATAGAAACCTTCGAGAGAATGCTGTTTAGACGTATGACGGTAATAATGACGCAATATTTTCTTAACCGAAACCGATTGTGCCTTGGTAACTTTTAAATCTGAAGCAAACAGTTCAAATAGAAATACGGATAAATCCTCTAAGCGTTCTGGAGTCAGATCTTTGACGTCGCTGATATAAAAAGGATTGATCCCTAAGTTTTGTCCGCTCTCATAACGCAATACGGTATACTTTTCAGGATAGAGTTTGGCAAATTTGGTATAAGAACCCCCCAAATCAATGATGACTAATCGTACACCACTTTCAAAATATTGCCGTAAGATGTTATTAGCTAAAAACGATTTGCCTTCACCTGTGGGTGCGAAAATGGCAAAATTCCGAGCTTTGATGCGCTTCTTATTTTCATCCCAAACATCTTTTAATACCGGAATGTTATGTTCTCTATCGTTAAAAATAATGCCGGTTTTATCGGATTTGTAATTGGTGTTATTAATGAACAGACAAAGCCCGTGTTTCAAATCGGTAACATACAAATCGTTGTTTGAGAAATTGGATGAAAAGCAACAGTAACTGTTCAGGATATAATTTTTGCGTTCTTCACCTCTTGGATAATAAGGAATGATATCCAATTCCTTGAATTCAGTCTTAATTTGTGAGGTGATCTTATCTAAAGTTTTAGCGTCTTTTGACCAATAGATAATATTGAGATGACCACGAATGATTCGTGAATTATCATCGGCATTAATTTGATCTAGAATGTGTTGAATTTTTCCTAGAACGACTTTGTTTTGTGAACCAAAATTGGAACTCTTATTAAGTTCCTCGATTTTCTTATCCAATAGCTTACGCCACTTTTGCTTGTCGTCCAGATAAAGAATCTGGTTAACAATGTGATTCTCGTTAAGTGTAAGCCCTATACCATCAATAAATCCTTGATGAAATACAAAATCGTCCGAAGTAAATTTCTCATTGGTTTTGCTACTTTGTACATGGTCTCCAAAGCATAATTCACTGTTGACGGCAAGCGCATCAAAATGGTTTTCGCCTATGGTGACGTTTTTCTTTTCCAATAAAATGTCCGTGTCGAACCCCTCGTTGAAACCATTGAAATATTGACGTGTTAATTGCTGAATAGCTTCTGGTGGTAGTGGAAGAAATTCCATTTTACGACTATTGTTTATAAATGAAACGGAATCGTTTACGGCGTTGGCGAAGCTTTTAATATTTTCATCTAGTTCTTGTGCAATGCCTTTTGAAATTGTTTTGAAAGGGTTGACATATTTAGGATGGTTTAGAGACTTGTTCTTGGTTAAGATGAAGAACAAATAGCAGTGGTGTGTTATATGCTCACGACCTTTAAAATGGGCGTGTGTGGCTTTTTCGAGAAAGGTGGTGTTTGGAAGCAGTTCTGAGTGATATGTTTTTTTAAGATAAATGTCTTGTTTATGGACCACGGTGCCAATAGGTAAGGATTTGAACGCCTGAAACCATGCACCATGTATATCTTCAAAATCCTTTTCAGATAAGGAATAGATTTCTGGCAGATGCCCCTTAAAGCACAACACTACATTACCATTGTTGGCAAATACCATATGGTCTTTAATAGCGACAATGGGTTGATATTTTGAAAGGTTAATCGTGTTCATAATTTAAAACAGAAATTCTTTTGTTACTTATAAGTTTTGGAAAGGCTTTTGTCATCTGGAAAAGCTGTGGATGGTTTGTGATCCGTGTTAAAGCCACATATAAGCTAGCATTAAAAAACATCAGACCAATTATAACCCCAAAGCTGAATGAGAAAATGATGATTAATAATGACGCAAGAATAGCCACCATCATTAAGGCAAATAGAGAAATGGGCAATCCAAAAATGGCTGCCCGTTTTCTTATGTTCTTATAGACCTCAAACCGTTTCATTAGACAACGATGCCTATGAGGTAAGTAAAGATGCCTACCACTGCACCTGCAATCAAGACAAATACGAGAACTCGGGTAATGCCTTTTTTAAGATCTGCGTTTTCTCCAAAGAAATGACCAGCGTTAAAGAGGAATCCAATTAAAAAAATGACTCCTAAAATAATTGGAAATATGGTTCTTATGGTATCTGAAACATCATTAACGGAGTCTTCAATACCTCCAATTTGAGCAAAGCTTGTGGCTGTTGTCAGTAAAAATGTGAATAGCGTAAACATTAATTTTTTCATAAGTGCTAGATTTAGCCATTTACCGATGGGATCTAAATGGCAGGTTTTGATTAATACGTTATGAAATCTATTACGAAATGAAGCTGACGGAAGAAAATCTCTAAATTTTAACGCTAAGTGGTGTTAAACTTTTGAAGATTGTTAAGGAAGTGGTTGATTTCTTGAATATTGTGTAATCTAAAATGATTATGATGTATAATTTAAATCAAATGCTACTTGCGTTATTCTGTTTGTTTTTTATTAATATTTCTTTTACACAGAATGAGAAAGACCAAGAAAAGAAACCCATTGTTGTAATAGATCCAGGACATGGGGGAAGAGATCCTGGGGCTATGACCATAAAAGGTATAAAGGAAAAAGATATCGTTTTAGCAATCGCTTCTAAAATGGTAGTTCTCAATGATACTTTATTTGATAATCCGTTGAGGTTATTTCTAACGAGATATACAGAGACCTTAATAGCCCTTCGTGATAGAACTCTTTTGGCAAAAACATTGAAAGCGGATATTTTTATTTCAATCCATTGCAACCAATCTATAAATACAACCGCAGCTGGAACAGACGTTTTTATTTATCCTAAAAGTGAAGCGCAGGCATCAGCATCTACTTATTTAGGGCTTACAGTACAGAAAGGATTGACAGATGTTCTTGGTATTAAAAATCGAGGATTGAAATATGGAAACTTTCAGGTATTACGAGATAATGATAGTAATGGGTCAATACTATTAGAGTTAGGATTTTTATCTAAATCCAACGAGGCTATTTACTTAACTAAAGAAGAGTCTCAGAATGCTATTGCTTTGGTTATACTTCAATCGATTATTAAATTTTTGGGGTTATGAGTGAGTTTATAATTGCTCTGGTAAATAGTTTGAGGGAAATTGTAAAAGCTTTGTTTATTGAAATTTATCAAAAATTCAAAAATTTGTAATGCTCTTATTAATTAATCAGTTATTGTCGTTTATTACTTCTTAAAATTCTTATTTTAATCCAATATTTATATAGTTAAATGAGTAAAGACAAAATTACACACATTCAAGATGCAGATATATCTAGCGCAGGAGACGATTTTCATATTCTTTGGACAATAAAAAAGTCTTTAGAATTATTAAATTTTAATGACTTAGGTCTTAAGGCTATCAATATTGAAGGTGTTGAATTGTCAGAATCAGATCAGTTGGATCCAACAGGAAAAAATTTGTTAGGTGTAGATCTAAGTGAATATTATGGTGCAGATAATTATATTGAAGCAGAAAAGGTTGTAATCTCACAGCTAAAATACAGTACACTTAGAAGAAATAAGAATTATACGCTAGGCGAATTATGGTTAGGCAAAAAAAGTAAATCTACTGAAGGTTCTTTAATTCATAGGTTAGCAAATATATTTAAGATTTATTTGGATGAATTCGGTAGAGAATCTACTTTAAATAAAGTACGCATAAAATTAGTCACTAATAGAAACTTTAATGCTAATCACCTCAAGTCTATCAATGATATTAAAACTTATCTAATTAAAAAAAAAGGAAAAGTAAGTTTTAATGCGGTACTCAAGGATATTCCCGAGAATAGTGATTCGTTAAAAAAATTATTTGCAGCTTCCAGATTAAAAGTAACAGAGTTTACTGATTTTATTCGATTACTTGACTTACATGATTGTGGTGCAGATTCAAGACTAAATCTAAAAATTCAGTTATATAAAGATATTCCTAGAACAACTTATAATTCAAAAATCCAATACAATCAATTACGAGAGTTAGTTTTTGATAAAATGATGCCAGAAGCCAGAAGCAGAAGAAAAATTACGCTCACAGATGTTATCGCAAATTTAGGGTTTAACGATGGTAGTATAGAAAATTTATTTCCTGTTAATCAAAGTTTTGAGGTTAATACAAATAGTATTATTAGAAAGCAATTAGAATCAATAAATTCTAAAATAGCAAAGAATACAGATTTTATGCCGATTTGTATTCATGGTGGTGCTGGAATAGGAAAGTCAACTATAATTCAACAAATACAAAAATACTTACCAGATAGTAATGAGTGTATAACCTTTGATTGCTATGGTTCTGGTTCATATCAAAATGCTGAAGATAATAGACATTTACACAAAAATGCATTAACCCATATATCGAATGATATTGCAAAAAAAATAGGAACAGATTTTTTGATAGCGTATTTTCCTTTACAGAGTGATGTTTATGTAAAAGAATTTAAGAAAAGAATTGTACATGCTGTAGAAATTTTAAAACAAAGAGATATTAATGCTACTCTTACCATTATTATTGATGCAGCAGATAATAGTATCACAGCAGCTAATAATAATGGAGATAAAAGTTTTGTTCAGGATATTTTAAATATAGAAATACCTTCAGGGTGCAATTTAATAGTGACTACTAGAACACATCGAAAAGAGTCACTTAATTTACCAGAAGAATATATTGATATTGAGTTAGAACCATTTAATATAGAAGAAACGACTCTATTTACAAAAACATACTTTCCTGAAATTTCAGAACAAGAAGTTAAAGATTTCCATAAATACACTTATGGTATACCAAGAGCTCAATTTTATTCAATTGATTTGAAAAAGAAAGGGATAAAAGAAGTTATAAATTTCTTGAAGCCTAATGGTAAAACCGTAGAGTTACTTATCCTTGATAAAATAAAAGAAGCCAAAAAAAAGGTGTCTAATAAAGAAAAAATAATAATAGATGATTTTTTTAAACTTTTAATAGGATTACCGAGACCTGTTCCTATTAATTATTTATCAGAAATCTTAGATGTTAGTGAAAGTTTTTTATTAGATGTCAGGTCTGAATTATGGAGTGGTTTAATTTATGAAAATAACAACTTTGAATTTAGAGATGAAGATTTTGAAAATTATATTCGAGATAATTATTCATTAAGTCAGAAAAAGTTAACTCAAATAACTGAAGTTTTTGTTAAAAATGCAGAGAATGATAGCTATGCTTCAATTAATTTGGGCAACTTACTTTTTCAGTCAAAACAAAACCAATTATTAAAGGATATAGTTCTAGAGAGAAAGTTCTTATTACTTCCAGAGGATCCAATAAAAAATAGAGCTACTTATATAAGTAGGACGAGATTAGCAATGAAGGTGGCTAATACTGTTGATGATAATTTAACTTATTTTAAACTCATATTTATTGCTGCCGAAGAAGCTAAAAAGGAGAAGGCCTTGACTGCATTATTAATTGATTATCCTGATTTAGTGTCAGAATTTGGAGATGATACTTCGCTTAATAAACTAAAACTCAATTCAGATGAAAAATCATGGGCTGGCTCATTTCACATGAAGTTAGCAGGTGTGTATTCAAGACAGACAGAGAATCAAAAAGCTGCTTTAAAACATTTAAAAACAGCTAAAGAATGGCTTAACTGGAGAAGTGACTCTGTTAAGAAAGATGATTTACATAAATACCCTATTTCAAGTAAGGACATAGCTTATTATACAGAAGCAGTTTTAAGATTAGTTGGTGTTGACGAAGCATTGAGTTCAATCAATAGTTGGACACCTAGAGACGTTAGATTATCTGGAGGGAATTATTTAATTGAGAGTTTGTTTTTATTCAGTAATAAAACAGAAATTAATAAATGGTTTGAAATAGAGCCTTTAAGAATTGATGCTAAGATATTTGTTGTTGCCAAGGCTTTTAAGTTTGGGATGCATCAAGATTTTGAATTAAAGGTAATTGCTAGTGAAATTGAAAAAGTGCTATCCAGAAAAATAATTAAGTTCAATATTAAATTCAGACAAATACTTGTCGATTTTTGTGAGATATTGATATCTAATGATATTGACAGATTGTTGGTAAACAGTATTCTAAAGCATATTAAATATGAGTTGCCAAATTATATTCCTAGCTTTTATCGAAGACATGGTAACGATGATGATGCAAACGAAATAAATCTATTTTTAAAGATCAAATCTTTAAAAGCTTTTATTGATAATGGATTATTGTCAGTCGAAAGTTTACTTCCAAATAAATTTGAAGATCTTGAAAAGATTGAGGACTACGAAAAGAAAAATTCTTTAGAAAGAGAGAAAAAAGAGTTTACTAGTTTTTATAATCATATTCTACCCATCTTTCAATTAAATATAGATTTTGTTTCCAAAAAAATCACAAATGAAGAAGCAACTAAAAAATTTGGTAATATTTGCGAGTCTTTTTCTAGAGATTATGATTTTAGGTACGAAAATGGGCATAGTTACCAAGAAAAAGTAAATTATTTTGCTAGCCTATTAGCCAATTTTGCAGTAAAAATTAACAATAATGATTTAATAGATTTGCTCATATCATCATTGGTTAGTAACGCAAGTAAAATAGCAATGAGATTTTGGATTGTAGAAGAAACAAAATACTCAAAAGGCTTTCTAAATAAAAATCTCAAAATACTAAGTGAAATTGATGAACTAATTAAAACTGGTTCAAACCCTTCATCACAAAGAATAGAAAGTTATATTAAATGTGCTTTGATTAGCCGAAAGATAGACTTTACTTCTGGTAAGCATTACTTTAATGAAGCTATAAAAGCTACTGAAGAAATTGATTTTGAAGTCTTTTCTAAAATCAGTTGTTTATCGGATTTAGCAAAGATAGGCTTTGAAAAACCAGATCCTAAACTTGCCCATGAATACGCTAGGTTTACAGAATATAGTGATTACATGCTAGAAGGTTATGATAAAAAACATTTTCCTTTTAAGAATGCTTTGTTTGGAATTTCGGATATCAATTTTAATTCAATGTTTACGACAGCGTCTAGATGGCATCATAGAGGTGTAATTAGCTTGTCTAAATATATTGTAGCTATTTTAAAATGTTCTCTTAAGAAAGGTAAGATTAATCATGTCGTAGCAGGTTCATTAATTCCAATGTATCAGTATAAATATTTTACAGACGAATCGATTGAGCTTTTTGATATGATTTTAACAAAATACAATGAATCAAGAGACTTAACAGGTAAAACTAAATTTGTTGAAATAATTTATAGAGATTGCTTACTTCATAAAAATAAAAGTACGTTAAATCATATTTACAATGGAATTAAGTCAGGCGCATTTGTTGAAATGCAAATAATCCAAAAAATTGAAGCGTACTTAAACTTTAGAGAAACAATTGAAAAAGAAAAAGAAAGTACATATTCTAATGATTTTGATAGAGAAAAACATGTTCATGAGATAGATCTTAGCGGTATTGATATAAGTTCGACAAGAGACTTGGAAAAAGCTATTAGTACTATAATTGAAAATAACGACAGTTATTCTAACAGATGGAAAATAGATAATTTTTTGACCGAGATAAAAAATAACTGTCAGCCTAAGGATTATACAAATCAATTGGATGCCATTGTGGATATAGACTCGGAGCTTTTAAGTTTCTATTCTTTTGAAGATGCCATTAAAGAGCGACTAGAGGAATGGAGTTATTATCCCTCTTTAAAACAATGGAAAAAAGAGAAATTTAGGTATGTTATTCTAACATGGTTTGAAAACTTTGATTATGGTAATTCTCTAAGTATCGGTAAGTTGTTAGAGTTTGCTAAAATGTTTGATTTTAACGAAACTCAATTAGGAGAAATCATTCTTGAAATTTTACCAGAAAAGATAGAAGTATTAACTGATGAATCTATATATAGTGTATTTTTCTTAATCAAACATAGGCTCACTATAAAAGATAATACCGAAATTTTTAATTGGGTTTTAACGAGATGGAATAAAAACATAAATTTTGATTTTAGAGATGGCTTATGGAATGATAAGATGATGCCACCTTCAGATACCGACGAAGCTATTGCAAATATTTTACGATTATATCTAGGATTGCCAGATAAGGAACTAAGATGGGAAGCAATTCATAGTATAAGGAATCTAGTTAATCTTGGTAATAAGAGTGTTCTTAACTATCTAATAAAAGCTCAAAATGAAACCAATTGTAGCCCATTTCAGAATGAGGAATACATTTTTTATTGGATATCGGCCAAATTATATCTTTGGATTGCAATAGATAGATTAAGTGCTGAAGTGCCTGAAAAACTTATGGACTTAAAAGAACTTTTCATCAAAGAACTTCAAAATGAAGAATTACCACATGTGTTAATTAATTTTTTCATTAAAAGGGTCTGTCAGAACTTATTAAAATATAATGATAAGATTTATAATAAAGATGAACAACAAATAATTGAAAATGCTTTAGTAAGTAAATTTGATAAAGTAAAAGAAGAATCGTATTCTAGAAAGCAAAGAAGATATAACTCGACTTCAGATAAAAGTTGGCGATTTGATTTTGATGGTATGGATGTCTTACCTTATTGGTATAGTAATCTTGGAGGTATTTTTAATTTATCTGAATATGATGTCGCAGATATAGCTGATAAATATATTGTAGAAAAATGGGGATATGCAGGCGATATAAATAAAGATGATTATACTCGAAATTACGATTGGGGATTAAGAGATAAAAGAAAAGGTAGCAACCCACAAGTTGAAAGTTTAGATACCTATTTTGAATACCATGCTATGTTTTGCGCTGCAAATGAGTTGCTAGAGAAAGAACCTCAATTAGTAAAATATTATGATGACGATGATGATTACGATTCCTGGGACTATTGGCTTAAATCTAAAGCTATCACTTGGAATGATTTTTGGGCTTCAGATTTACGAGACCCATTACCTTTATTAGATAAGTTTTGGAAAAATGAATATGATAAATTTGATAAAGAATGGAGAGATACTATTCATGAAGATAAATTTGATAAAGACATAGGTTTTTCGGAATTTTATAATGACAGGTTTATTATTCCTCACGCTGGATTTACGCGTCATATTGGAGATAATAGTGAGATCGTTTATATTCGTTCAGCTTTAGTTTCAGTTAAGGGTTCTGAAGCGCTATTAAGAGCGTTTCAAAGTGCAGAAGATCAGCATGATTATGCCTTTCCCATAGAGAGTGATGGTGAGCGTTTTGAGGTCGATAACAATGATTTAATCTTTAAAAGTTGGTTGAAAGTCAATGACACGATATATGATGGTTTAGACCAACATGATTCTCTAGCGAAAAGAACAGGTAAAAGTATTATTACTTTTGGAACAAATATCCAAGAGGCTTTCCAAATTGAATTTAGTGATGATTTAAAGATGACTCAGCTAAATGATGATAAAGTATCTATATTAGAATTTTGGGATGAAACAAGTGATAGTAGATATAGAGATATTAAGAACATTGAAAGTTCAGGAGAAATATTAAAAGTTGATATTCATTTCATATTGAAAATTTTGGAAAAGAAGAATTTAAATATGATTATAAAGTGTCAAATAACGAAACAACTTAAGGAAAGTCAATATAGGAGCGATAATAGGAAACAGCCTTGGGAGCATACTAAAATTTATTTATTAAAAGCGAATGGAACAGTCAAAACACTCAGAGGAAGAGATTTTAAAGTTAGGTAAGAAACTAATAAAAGAATTAGAATTAGTTTATACAGGAAATACCTTAGCGAGATGGTTGGCTCATTATCTAGCTGAATTAATCAGTAATATTGATAAGTGTGAGTCTAAAGAGGAAAAAAACAATCTTCAGAGAGAATGTTGCGAAATAATATTAGAAATATGGGGGAAAAGAGAAAGAATACCGATTGAAAAACCTACTGAAAAGTTAAAGCCAATAATTGACGTTTTGTCATTATTAAAAAAAAAAGAGCATCCATTTATTCGTCATAGGTTTTTAGGCAATAATTCTGCTTTAAGAAATAAAAATTCAAGTTGGCTTACCTTTTTAGAGGTTGTGAAAAATAATTCTGAAAGAATTTATCGAAAATCATTGATTTCAATGATTAGTGAAGAGCTTTTGGAAAAAGATAAAAAATGGATTGAGGAGCATGGTAGTTTTTTATCTGAGGACGAAAAGAGCGTAGTAGAATATTTAGATTCTATTAAGGAAATTACAATCTCTTTTAGCAAAGATTTAGAAAAAGAGGTTACTGAAAATGAAAAAACAGAAAATTTATTTATTGAGTTAGAGGAGCAGCTAGATGAACAAAAAGAAGAATTGTTGAGATTAAAAAAGCAAGTACTTAATAGTTTAAAAAAGAAAAGAAAATAGAATACAGATTTTTAAATAAAACATAAATTGAAACGATGCAAGAGATTACTTTCATTAATTTATCCAAAGAAAAATCAAAAGGTTTGCATATTCATATTTTTGAAAATGCAAAACAGTTAAAGTCTGATTCTTCAGTATTAGCTGATGTAAATAAATCATATAGTAGCGCAAGTTCATTGCTTATTTTGAGTTCTGAAGAAATAATTAAAGCTATACTGGTATTATTACATACTAATGGGTATAGAGTTTATTTGCTTAAAGATGCTAAAGGCTTTTTTAAAAACCATGAAATAAGGCATTCGCTTCAAATGCTTATTGAAACAGGAATGTCTCTATTTGAAACAATTGATAAGTGGGAAAATAGAAAAATCTAAGTTCAACAAATAAGTGCAACTCAAATTAAATCATTGGGGACAAATTGCCCCCAATGATTAGCCAAGTGCTAAATTTGAATTGTGAAAAAAAATTATAAACAACTTGACACGGAACAAAGATACCAAATTGGAGTTCTATTGGAAGCAGGAAAGAGCAAAAGTGAGATAGCTCTATTGATAGGTGTCCACAAATGTACTATTAGCCGTGAACTACAACGGAATATAGGCAAGCGAGGACAACATGCTGGAGAATATGTGCCACGTCTGGCTCAAAACAGAACAGATGCTAGACATCAGCTAAAGAATAAATCAGTAAAGTTTACAGATAAACTCAAAGAGCAGGCGGCAGGCTGGTTAAGGAAGGAGCAGCTGAGTCCAGAGCTAATTGCGGTCGAATGGGAATGTTTGGGTATTCAGGGAGTTTCTTTAGAATGTATCTATCAGTGGATATGGGATTGTAAAAAAAGTAACCGCAGAGAGAATCTGCCCTTTAAAGATCTTTATCGCTACCTGAGACACGGCAGGCGCAGATTTAAAAGGGGAAATTACAAGCAGACCAGAGGGACGATCAAAGACAGGGTGTCTATAGAAAAGCGCCCTAAAGTAGTCGAGAATCGAGAACGACTGGGAGATATAGAGGTTGACCTGATGATGGGAAAAGACCATAATTCCGCATTGTTGGTAATGACAGAAAGAACGACACTGATAACGACCTTGGACAAATTAAAGGGAAAAGACTCAAAAATCGTTCAAGAACTAATTAGTGACAGGGTATCCAGAATAGGTAGCAGCTGGATTAAAACGATGACCTTTGACAATGGAAAAGAATTTGCTCAACATAAGAAAATAGCTGACCAGCACGGTGTCAAAACATATTTCACAAGACCGTATACGTCGCAGGATAAAGGGACTGTAGAGAATCGAATAGGCTTGATAAGAAGGTTTTTGCCTAAGAAGACTGACCTAAATTTAGTGAGTGATAAACGCGTTAAAGAAATAGAAAAATTAATCAATAACAGAAGAGTTAGAAAATTTGGCTACATTAGTCCAATAGAAAAATTAAAATCTACTTGGCCAGTTGCACTTATAACTTGAACATGGCAAATCAAAAAGCAAATTCCTAACACGAAAAAAGAATGGCTTAATAATACATTACAGTTTTTATCTGATGCAGCATTTGTATTATCAAATGTTAGTATGTCAATTAATAGAATTGAGGGCATCAAAAAGTTCAATGAGTTAAAAAATGCAGGTTTTTATGTCGATTATAGGAATGAAATTTTAATTCCACAAAGAACTGTTAATAAAGAGGATTATATTTCTATCTTAGATACGTCAAACCGACTAACCATGTTTTATAAACAATTAAGAATTTTATTCCATCCTTCAATCATAAAACATTTGTCAAATGATAAGATTATGGAAATAAAAAACGGGCTACATATCTTCATAAATGAAGCTTTGAAAGACTTTTCTTTTAAAGAGATAAATAAAATTAAGTAGTTTAAACCTCAATATTCCCCCAAACCAAAGGATGCGCACTAGCAGCCATATTCTTATTAGAAACAGATTTGTAAATAGACCATTGTGGTTGTTTTTCTGGCCACATTGCTTTACGATTTAAACCACATGATGTCATCTTATCAAATAGAGCAGGTGAGAAGAGCATATAATCGTTTTGCTTAATATTTACACCCATACGATAAGCACCTAATCTAAAATAATTGGCATCATTCCCTTTATCAGAATCCACATGAAAAGAGCGATGTTTAGTAACGTCTTTTAAGTCTGTGTCTTGGATTATAGGCGATAAAGAATTGCAATAAGGAGGAGCATTAAATGTGCCTGCAATGATGATATTGGTTTTACCTTCTGTTTTAAGCTGATTATAAATCGCTGCAATTCGCGTAGCTTGATTTTTTCTAATGGTGTCAGAATAGGTTTTATCCTGTTTGTCTTTTATGAGGTAGACATTGAGCAGCCAAATTGTTTTTTTGAAAGGTGTGGTAATTTCATATACGATGAGGTTTTTACCGTCGTCGTTTAGGGTGGTGTTGATGTTGTGCGTTCTCACAGACTCAAGATGATACCCTTCTCTAAACGCAATACCCATTTCTAAACTATTCATATCATTGCCTTGTATGACAAATGATTGTGGATATGGTTGACATCCATATTTTGGAAGAATGAGCTGATTGAATTCTTCAAATGAAGCTCTGTCTTCAATTTCCTGAACTAATAATATATCAGGATTTACGTCAGCAATAACCCGTGCTTTGTGATCCGTTGCCTTCGATTGGATGGGAATAGTTTGAAGTTCCACCCAACCATTCCAATTGGTAATATCATTTGCTTTATTTTCTAAAGAATGACTTAAGCCTTTCATATAAAGAAAACCCGATTTTCTTCGTAAAATAGCATAAGGGCGAGGGCTTGGTTTTTCAAAGCCAATGAGAAATGATAACTCTTTAATGCGGTCTTGTTGGTTCAACGATTTAGAAGGATGAAGCATTAGTCCATCGAGTTCATTTATCCAATCTTTGAGATTCTTTCCATAAGGTTTTTCTAGAAGGCTTTTGTCTCTGTGAAATAAATTCTGAATGTTAAAGGTGGCGATTTTCATAATACGGGTTTTCATTTGCGTTTATCATTGGTGTTTTCATCAAAGTGAATAAGGTTAAATAGTTCGCGCATTCGACTTCGGACGCGATGACCATATAGATCTTCCAACTCTTCAGCATTTAGATTTGTGGTGGCATGGGTTTTTATCTTGTGGTCTAAAAAAATCTCGTGACGCGAGATCAGAATTTCTCCCATAACATTACAGTCTTTTCCATAATGTCGTCCCATAGGTTCCACACCTAAATCATCGAAGCAAAAGAATTGCCTACAACCATAATCTTCAATAATTTTATAACCAATATGATTAAATCCAAATACAATATTTCTACACGGAATTAAAATATATGGTTTTTGTAGAGGGACGATATGTTTTAGCAATAACATTAAGCTTGTTTTACCACAGCCCACTGGTCCAGAAAGTAGAATGCCTTTGTTGATGTCAATATCATTTTTAGCGCAATTGTCTTCATCTTTTATAAGGTAATGGCAGAGTTTTAAAATAATGTCATGGTCTTCTTCATAGATTTTAAAACGGTTACCAAATAGCAATTTTCCTTTAACGTCGAGGTAAATTAATATTTTTTCAAAGTCGTAAATCACTTCTTTGCCATTAAAAGATCCAATGGAATATTCTATGTTTTCTTCAATGAGTTTACAAGGGTTGACCATAATCTTTTTGCTTTGAGGTGCTCAAGTTGTCCTTTTTATGAGACACTTCATTTTTAGTTTCAAGTGCCTTTGCTTTAAGCATCCAATTACTGGCGCTGGCGTGCCAATCTTCAATTTTTATTTTACCACCAATTTTCCAACCAATCGCTTGATAGTGATTGTAAAATTTTGAAGCTTCAATCGTTGGCCATTTTTTACTTTTAAAAAAAACAATAACTTCAAATTCATTTTTTGGTAGCTTAGTTTTAGTTATGTTTTCTTTTTGTTTAGTAATGTTTGTATTAGGTACTAATGCTTGTTCAGTGCTTGTTTCATGCTTGTTTAGAACTTGTTTAGAGCTTGTATCAAAAATGAGCATCCTAATTTTGCTCCCTTTATAGGGATTATGAGAGGGCAAATAATGTATGTAGTCCCAACTATGTAATTGCTTAAGGCACCGATGATAGGTTGCTTTTGATCCAATTTTAGATTGTGACATAATTTCTTGTCTATCGATATAAAATTCTTTTGGAAACCGGTTAACGTTCCAACATTGGAATAGTGCCATATATAAACTAACATGTGTTGGATTTAATCGCTTATCTAAATAGAATATTTGAAATATTGAATTGAGATGTTTTATATAGTTCATAAAGCGTTTTAAATGGTATTGTCTACACGGTTCTTATCCATTACCTTTTGAATTTCTGCGGAATCATAGTATATAATACCTCCAACCTTTGTAAAAGGAAGGGTACCATTTATTCGGAGGTTCTGTAATGTGCCTGGACTAATTTTGAGTAAATCCATGAGTTCTGAAGATTTTAAGTATTTCTTCAATTGGCCTTGTGATTGTTTGCTGATAATGTGTTTAATATCAGCGAGTAATTCTAATTTGAATTCTCTTAAATCATCGGTCGTGATTATAGTGGCTGGCATAATAAAAGGGTTTTAAAGAAAGAGACTAAAAAAAGGTCTTTAAACATTTTGATAGTCTCTGTTCTGTTGATTTGACTTTCGTTATGCAAATTTGTGGGGGATTATTCTATTGTCTTCAATAGTTTATCCAGAGATGGGAGTTTTTTTTTAATATAAGTTTTAAATAGTTTTGGAGATGAGAAGGGCGAGTTCAATAAATGTATTGCCCTATTTTGTATTAAAAATAATGGAGTTTTTAGGAGATATGGTATTCCCAACTTGGGGGAAACTTAGGATTATTCATCCGAATCCTTAAAGCGCTTCAAAAGTACTTTTGTCAACCAATCTAAGAACTTTGTTTGACTATTTTTCCTAGCTCTTATTTCAATAAAAGTGTGATAATAATTACCGAGTTCTATGTTAAATACTTGCTCAAACATAGAGGCTAATTCCTTAATGTCGGCAGTGCCACTATTTATGGATCCGCTACTATGCAGAGCATAAATTAATTCAGTTAATTCTGTTTTGCTTCCTGTCCAGAAAAGTTTTGAAGATGTTTGCTTCATTGTCCTAATTTTTGTGTCTTTATGAGATTGTAATTTTTCAATTTCTTGTTGCAGGTAAACAATCAACATATCATAGGCTATAATTGTGGCTACTGTGGTGTCTTGACACGTAGAAAACTGGTCATCAATAAAAAAGTGAAAGAATTCAGTCGGCAATCGTAAATCAGATTTGCCCCTAACAAAATACTCTTCATCTAGTGTCGTAGCTCCTCTTCGATAGTAGTGATAGAACTCTAAATTATCGTTGAAAAAGACTTGTAATTTATTGATGTGATTATTTAAATATTCTATTTGGTATTTGGAGCTACTTCTAGGGCGTTTACTTTCTATATTAAAGAGCCTAACGTAATAAATCAATCGACTGAATATTTGAGGTTTTATGTGCTTAAAAAAACTAATTTCTTCATTTTTTGAACTAAACCCTTTTTTTAGGACACTTTTTCGGAGTTTTTTAATGCATTTTTCAGCTTTAGCAATGCCATTTTCGGCTTTGTATAAAATATCATCACTACGGGACTCCAAAGACTCCACCGTTGTTTCAAATTCTGATATTAATTCTTGATACTTCATAACTATACAAAGCCATGTGTTTCATTTTCAACGACATTCTAGTAATCCCAAAAGTTCCAAAGTGTAATTATCTGAAGCTTGTATATAAGCATATTTCTCTTCTACCACAGCACCAAGTTTCTTTTTCTCAAATGAAGCGGTTAGTCCCAAATCAATTGTTTTAAATTTTAATTGAATGGCCCTCTTTAAAGTTTGATATAATAATTGTCTGTAAGTCTGATAGATTTTAAGGTAATCATAGTCAATGCCAACTAAGGACGGAACATAGGTTTGATTGTTGTTTTTATAGCAAAACATAACTCCAATGATTTTGTTAGGTTGCTCAGGATGATGTATGAGTATAAATTCCCAATTGGGGTGATCAGACATGTTTTTGAACAATTTTATAGGGTATGGAAAGGTATTTAGTCCAAGGTTGTTTAAGCGGACATTATTATACAGTAAATGAACTTGGTTGAGTTGGGGATCATTAAGTGTTTGTAAAATTGAGATCTCTAAAGAGGTTTCATAAGTTAAAATGTCTTTCCTCAAATGTTTTCTGTTTTTTGAGGAAAGTCGGGCTACATAAGCTTCAATGGCTTCATTAGCTCTTAAATTAATGCGACATGAATTTGGCATTTGTATTCTAACAAAACCCTGACCAAGAAAATAACGATTTAAGCTATCGTTGATGCTAAAATCCCGAAGCGCAATCATTTTAGAATTAGAGCGCTGTTCCAATGTCTCTAAAGTTTGCATAAGTATATGTAGTGCCTCTTGCTTACGGGGATGATTACCGTTGATATAGAGGTGATTACCCTCAGTGAATAAACATCCTAAACTTAAAACGTTTGAGGTCATGTAATAAGGATCAGTTTTGCGCTTTTCCTCAATAATTTTAGAAGCGTTTAAATTTGCTAACATATCATCTTTCCATATCGATGATGACAAAACTGTAGCCAAAATAGGGTGTTCATGTTTGTCATAGATTATTACATACCAAAAATCCCAATTATTTTCTTTTAATGCGTTATTACTGAAGGTATGTTCAATAAATTTAAGTCCATCATAATCCTGAACTCCTGAAGTTCCAACCAATTTGTTCCAGGTGACTTTGTCAATATTCGAAATGCTAGTTTCAATTTGCGCTTTTAATTCTGAGCTAGATGAGGTATCTGTGGAGGTTTTTGGCTCTAATTTGAATGCTTCATAAACACGACGTAAATTCGTATGGGTTTCTTCGATAGCTTTAGGTAAATGGTATTCCATAGCGTCAACTAGGGCTTTTATTTCTTCCTGTTGATTGTGTCTAGAGATGGTTATTCTAACGCCAGTATTTTTTACAGGTACAGCTGGAAACATTCCTAAGTTCACATAGAAACCTTCGTTCATTAATCGATTGATAAAGTTATAACCAGTCTTTGGCATGCCAGTGCCGATAAAAAACACGGGAGATCTGTTCTTATCTACAAGCGGTAGATCCGTTTGTTTTACCAATTCATTAAAATAATCAATTCTGACCTTTAGATCCTCCTGAAGTTCGTTGATTTCTGGAGAGAGATGAATCTCAGCAGAAGCCGTGGCAGCAGCAACAGATGCTGGTTCTAATTGCGCAGAGAAGGTCAAAGGCCCTCCAAAGGTTTTTATCTCTTGATACAATTTTTTATTTGAGCAGACTAACACCGAACCGCTCGCGCCAAAGGTTTTACTTAAGGTTCCGAAAAGTAGCATGTTTTCTGATAGTTCATCTATTTCGCTCATGACGTAACCTGTCCCATTTTTTCCAATCCAACTCATGCCATGAACATCATCAAAATAAAGATGTAATTGCGGATATTTTAAGCTTAACGCTTTTAACTCTTTTACAGGAGCGAAGTCGCCGAACATGGAATAAATACCATCAGCCATATACCATATTTTTTTTTTGGTATTTGAGTACAATTTAATTTTATCTTCTAACATGTTCAAATCGTTGTGCCGAACCATATCTACAGGAACACTTCTTAATTTTAAAACTTTAGCTGCGCTCTGAACACTCCAATGGACTTGGTGATCGAGAATAATGGCATCTTGATCTCTGACAGCGCTAGGAATTACGCCAAGATGACCCAAGGTGCTATTTTTTGTGATGACAACGGGGTGATTGTACATTTCTGAAACCTTTTCCTCTAATTGTCTATACAGAGGGTTGGAGATGTACGATTTTGATAAAGGAAACTGAGTCCCGTATCGTTGTATTGCACTAATTGCGGCATCTTTCAATCTGGTGTCTTGTTCCAATCCCAAATAACCTGTTGTGCCAAAATGGAATAATTTTTTGTTTTTTACTCCTATAGTTCTTCCGTTAAAACTTTCGCCTTCGGCATATAGATGAAGTATGCCCTCATCTATCGCATCTGTAAATACATTATTTACTGTATCTAAAAAGTTGTTGTGCTTAATTTTTGCCATCTTCAATAATTTAGAATATTAAGTTAATATCTTTTGTTAGACAATGAGAAATCTTGATACTTCTAAATCCTTTAGAGTCAAATCTTAATCCTTTGTAGACAAAAGTTAATCCATATTGACTAATGGTTGTAATGAAAGATGCAAATCTTATGTTGATTATTTTGTAAATTTATATTCTTGAAAAGCCAGTTTTCAAATCATGACAGTAATTTCAGAAAATGACTATGCGTCGTATAAATTTTCCGATGGTATCTTAATTATAACTTATAATAAAGATGTTGTAATAGATTTGCCCGTAGCTGTATATGTGGTTAAAGAACGTCTTGAAATCCATGAGGGACGTGCTCTGCCAGTACTTTGTGATGTTCGGCAGATTAAGGAAGTTAACAAAGCAGCCAGGTCTTATTTATCAATCGAGGGATCTATTTTAGTCAAGGCGGTAGCATTTATAGTTGATTCTCCTGTTTCTGAAATGTTATCAGAATTCTACTTACGAACCAACACACCCACAATCCCTACAAAAGCTTTTAATAATTTTGATTTGGCCTTAAAGTTTTTAAACCCATATAAATGATTTTTAGAATAGAGCAACTTACAGAATAAATGGAGACTAATCTACATCATAGAATGCAAGTAATCAATACGATGTTGCTAGAAATGGCTTCTGGTAACTTCTTCTACCGTATTGAACGAAATTCTGAAAATGATGATATTGAAGCACTTATATTAACGCTCAATATGTTGGCCGAAGAGATACAAGATACTATAGTGCATCAAGGCTATGCAAATACTGATCAAACCAATCTTGATATTGTTCAGATGAGTTTTATACTTGATAAAAAAGGAATTGTTCAAATGGTTAATCAGTTAACTTGTAGTATTTTATCCTGTTTATATGATGATATTGTTGGTAATGATTTTGAAAACTTCATAACCGAGGAATCAACAATAATGTGGAGTGCGATATGGAAACAACTAATAAAGAAAGAAATCTTCGATACTTCAATCGGATTGCATTTTAAATCAAAAGGAAATCTTATCATACCTAAAATTGCATACATTTCGACCTTTCATGATTTTGCCACTAATGACAAGAGAATACTTATAACTGTCATACACCATTCTAACTTTCGAAATCAATTGGATGCAGATTTGAAGCAACGCGTTATAAAAGATGAAAAACTTACTTTAGTAAGGAAAGGAAAATCCACTAAACCAAAAATAAGATTGAGTTTTGAGGATATCCGTAAAATACGTGAAGGACATGACATCATTATAAATAATTTAGAAAGCGATTTTCCGTCTCTTAAGGATTTTGCTTTACAAATTGGTACAAATGAATTCAAACTGAAATACGGATTTAAAGAATTATATGGAACTACAGTTCATCGATTCTTGATGCAAGAGCGTTTGCGAAAGGCACAAATGATGATTCAGTATAGTGATGTCTCAATAAAATCAATTGCCTACAAGGTTGGTTTTAAAAGTATGCCGCATTTTTCACGCTCATTTAAAAAACGTTATGGCTATTCACCGAGTGCATTAAGAAATAATTCTATCTCAAGCGACAAATAGTATTTGAAAGTCTTTGAATGGATTAATCCTTTATAGTTAAGGGATTGCACTTTTAAAATAAAATTATCTTCCGAATTTTATCATATCAAATCAAATGATATGAAACTTAATAAGTCGATATATAACAATCTACCAATCATTGTTAGTTATCTATACATTTTATTATTTGTTTATGCAGCGGTAAGTAAAATAATTGACTTTCAGAATTTTCAAGTTCAGTTAGGTCGATCTCCTTTATTGGGTGCCTTTGCTGGATTCATTTCCTATACAGTGATTTCATTTGAATTGATAATAGCAATATTGTTGTCCTACTCAAGAACTAGAAATATTGGAATTCATCTTGCATTTATTTTAATGGTTCTATTTACACTTTATATTTTTATCGTTTTAAATTACAGTACGTTCATACCTTGTGCTTGTGGAGGAGTGCTTGAAAGCATGAGTTGGAAAACTCATCTCTGGTTTAATATCATCTTTGTTATTCTTGCATGGGTTTCTTTGAATGTCATATACAAGCACAATCGAAAAATTAATTTTAGAGTTCTCACAATAATTTTATCAAGTTCTATTTTTATGTTTGGCTTGTATTTGGCATCCGATAATATCATATATAAGCGCAATAATTTCGTACGAAGATTTCCTCCTTTTCCAACTAAACGAGTTGATGTTAAAGACTTAAAATTCAACTCTTATTATTTTGCTGGAAAAGATGATAAGAATGTGTATTTGGGCAACCATTCAGCACCTGCATTAATAGTTGTATTAGACACGACGCTTACTGTAACTAATAATTATAATATTAAAATTACCGACACATTATTTGATTTTCATAACATACAACTACGTGTATCACCACCTTATTTTTTTCTTTTTGATGGAACGGTCCCGTGTGTTTTTAGAGGAAATTTGAATGATAGCATTGCCTTATTGCAAACTACAGAAATTCCAGGATTTACAAAGGCAGAAGTTATTGACTCTTCAACACTTGCAATAAGGACATTAAGCGAGAAACGAGAGAATTTATTATCTACTATAGATATTCATACAGGGCAGGTCAAGAAGTCGGCACCAAATTTACTTCAAAAACAGATTGACGGTTTATTTGATACTGATGGAACTTTACATTATAGTTCTAAACAAGAAAAACTTGTTTACTTATACTATTATCGTAACGAATATACGGTTACGGATTATGAATTAAACTTATTAAAAAGAGGAAATACTATTGACACGACATCTCGTGCAAAAATTAAAATGGAATATGTGGAGAGCAGAAAGGAAAGAAAATTTTCAGCCCCTCCTTTTTTGGTTAACAGGATCAGTGCTATACATAACAACCTGTTGTTTGTAAATTCCATGCTGCCTGGTCGTTACGACGAAATTAAAATGTGGAAGAATGCAAACGTTATTGATGTATACGACATTCTTACAAAAACTTACGTAATGAGTTTTTATATATATAAAATAGACGGTGATAAAATAGACGATTTAATCGTAACTAATAGTCATTTGTTTGTATTGATAGGTTCTAACCTTGTTTCGTACAAATTGAGCGAGTCACTTCAAAGTAAATATAAAAACTGATTTAAAATATACTGGCTAGTATCAGGAGTAAGACTGAAAACCTGTAAAAAAGAGTAGGTCAAATAAATTAATTTAAATTTAATATTATGAAAACTTCAGTATTTAAAATGGTTGTACCAGTATTAGCATTTTTATTCGCTTCTGCGGGTGCTATGGGTTCTGTCAATGGAAACGCAAACACGACAACCGCCGAGATTCAAGGATGGAAGAGAGTTTCCCCGTTTAATTGTCAGGCCGTAAAAAAGTGTAATAACATTGGGTCAATTCTTTGTGTTGATGGATTCGATCAAATGTATGCAAAGCCATCTCCTACATCGGATTGTTCGGAATTGCTCACGCACCGACCTTAATCCTTTTTTAGGATAAATCAATGCAGGCTATAATTATTTTAGCCTGCATTCCTTATTACATGCCTTTATTGACCCAGTTAACTTCAGTTTTATCTTTGAGAAAATATGCCAGCCATTCTTGAATTTTAAAATAAAGATCTTTTTGGTTTTCTTTAAAAATGAGGGAATGGGATTCTTCAGGATAAACCAGCATTACTGCTTTTTTATTTAATCTTCGTAATGCCAAATACATGGCATAACTTTGATTAGGATTGATTTGTGTGTCGTTTTCCCCTGTCCAAATTAGAACTGGAGTATGTATCTGTTCGACCCAAGTCAAAGGAGAATTATCATTATACTTATCTCTATCTGCAAATAGTGAATTTCCCATGCGCCATTGCTGATTTTCAAATCGCCAATGTTCTGGCACACTTGAATTTTTACTTATAGATAAATAAAAGCTAGTCAAATCAAAAACGGAAGCACTTGAAATTGCTGTTTTGAATAAATCGGTTTGGGTAATTATAAAATTAGTCTCATAACCTCCGAAAGACTGTCCCATTAAGGCAATTTTTTCCTTAAGAATAAGTCCTGTGTTTATGACTTTATTTGCAGCCGCCACTACACAATCTGTGGCCGAAATACCGGGGTTTCCAACTTCGTAAACAATATCAGGAAGCAATACAAAATAACCTTGAGCATTCAGGGTGGTAACATTTAATCCAGCTGGATTATAAAGTGTTGGATTAATATAATAATTCTTAAGGTAGTTTTGATCTTCATATATGGATACGACCAAAGGATACTTCTTGTTTGGATTATAATCCGCAGGGTAATATAAAATGCCTTTCAGTGGAACACCCTTTGAGTTTTTATAATGAATTATTTCCTGTTTACCCCATAAATACTCATAATGATGTTTGTTACTTTGGTAAAATGAATTTAATGAATCGCCTTGAACATTATAGTATATTAAACCCGGAGGACTATCGTACCTTCTATATTGAAAAACATAATTGTTGCCTTTGGACGACCTAACAATATTTCCATAGAAATAATCATCAAAAATAATTTTTTTAAGTTGCCCGTTTGGCTGTAACATAAAGTAGCCAGTTTGATTTTCCCCATTGGCAGATAATAGAATATCACCTTTAGTGTCAATCACTTGATCAACTACATCATAAAATTCGGCGTATTTTTCCTGATTTAATCGTGGAATTCTATATACCACTTTCTTCTCTCTACCTTTTGTCAATCTAACAGGTTTAATGCCATCAAATGTTATCTTCCATATATCATATTTGTCATATAACAATAAGTATCTATCGTTTAAACCCCATCCTGCGACACCGTAGGTTATTTTCCAAGGATCATCATTGTTTATTGTTTGTATAAGAGCTTCACTCGCAACTATGAATTTGACCTTCTTCTTAAAGTCATAGATCCACCAATCCTTATCCTTTATATAGGCAAAATAGCGGCCGTCAGGAGATAAGGTGGACCACCTTGATGTGGTGATCTGATTTTCAAGTAACATCTCACTTTCATTTGTCTTAAGATTTTTTAAAAAATAATTGACGTTAGGATTCATTTTATATTGAGCTCCCAAGTCCTGAGTGTTATAGGTAAGAGCAAAATCCCTAGTGGGATTTATTAAACAATAGGGTGATTCTTTATCGGTAATCGACGTAAGTTTATTGGATTCAGGAATCCAGGTCATAACTTTAGTGTTGGATTCAAAATTCTCAACTATTTTTTTTTGGGGATAAATTTCAGCGTCGTTAGTATTCCAGATTTGTACACTATCAGCCTTTGTATTAGGGTCGGTTTTTTTCATAATCAAAAAAAAAACTCTTTTATTGTCAGGAGAAATAAATAAATTGTTGTTTACATCGCTCAATGAATAATCATTAACCACATTTTCAAATTTTGATGGCATAAAATAACTCAATTTGTTATTTTTAAGTTCATAGTGATTGATACCTACCGAAATTTCATCCAAGGTAACATTGAAGAAAGCGATCGAATTATCAGAATTACTCCAAACAGGTTTCGAAAATTTCAAGTCATCACTTTCAGTAATGAGTATTTTACCAATTTTAACTCCTAGATTCATTAAAAGCACCTTGCTTGAACCATTTTTAGAAATGATGTTGACCATCGCATCTTTTAAATTATTCATCTTATAATATTGTAAACCTTCAATGCGTTCCAATTCACGACCCTCCAAATTTCTTATTACCAAATGCTGAATTCCATTTTTTAATTCTCGAGTAATCAAATACTTTCCGTTTTTGGCAATTGAGAAGTCCTTTACATTTTCAATTATATTTTCAGAACCGCTATCCAAATCGATTACATGAAGGAGATTACTACGGTCCAAAAAAGCAAATTTGTCCTCATTCCAGAATTTTCCATCAGTAGTATTTAAAAGTCGGAAGGTCTTTTTACCATGAACCTGCTTTACCAAAAGTGTATCAGGACTTTCATCGTATTGCATTAGAAAGCTGACCCAATTTCCTTCTTCTGATACTTTGTGTTTGTGCATTGTACCCCAACGATTATAATCAGAAACAGTTACTGGCTTTTTTTTTTGAGTTTGGCTCCAGAGATTTATGTTTGCAATTAAAAGAAGTAATATGGTTAACGTGCCTGTACAATCCACAAATGATTTGTTTTTCGGACTCACGAGTTTAATGATATTGTTATAAGTTATAGCTTTCATTTAATAACCTGGGTTTTGTGGGGTTAAGTTTGGATTTGCAACAAGTTCTGTCAATGGAAGTGGCCATAAGTTGTCATTTGTATTCCACCCAGACTTTGAACTTAAGGTATCGTCAAGTCTACCTGAACGTTTCAAATCAAAAAAGCGATGACCGAACTCTGTGAATAGCTCGAGGTTACGCTCTTGAAGAATTGTTTCAATTAATTCATTTTGAGAATTCACATCCGTATTGGGTAGTCCTGCTCGATTTCTTACTTGATTTAAATCTTCTTTAGAACCTGTAATATTGCCAAGCATTGCCCTTGCTTCAGACCGAATTAAATACTGTTCTGCAAGTCTCATCACAATGGAATTTTCTGAAGATGAACCTGTAGAATAGTCAAGTTTGTATTTGAAGGAATGATACCAAGTTTCATTACCATCGCTTACTTCTGCAACCCAGTGTGTTTCTCTTAAGTCATTATCCTCAAATTGAGAAATCAGGTTTTCATTTAATGAAACTTGACTCGGAGGACCTTCATAGAAAATAAAAGTAATGGCTTCATATGTATTTGCCCCACTCGCACCAGGAGAAAGCTGCCAAATAGTGGACATGCTATTCGCTAGAAATACATCATCAATATTTTCTTCTAAAGCATAATTTTCTGTATTATTTATGACCGATGTAGTCATAGTCTCGGCTTCTTCAAAATCACCATGATATAGATAAACTCTTGCCAAAAATGCTTGAGCTGTGCTTTTATTGGGTCTAGTTCTTTCGGAATTGGAATATTGCGTGTTCAGTAATCCTATGGACACTTCCAAATCAGATATGATTGCTTGATAAACAGTTTCAATAGGCATTCGGATAACATTACTGTTTTCGACGTAATCGGTTGTTGCAACATATGGGATGTCTCCATAGGTATTGACAAGGTGAAAATGTAAGAAGGCTCTAATAAAAAGAGCTTCACCCTGTAATTGACTTTTGACGTTTTCGGTCAAGGTGTTGGAATCATCAATACCTTCTAAAATTGCATTTGCTGCATAAATCTGGCTATAACTAGCGTTCCAGATATTTGAAACGTAATTACTAGAAGGGAGCAATGAATTGTTGTAAAAGCTTTCCGTTGTGTAAATTCCATTTTCAAAGGATACAAGTTCGTCCGCATATGTTCCTAAAAGACTTGATAAACCGTCAATTCTACCTGTTATAATGCCGTTTTCTCTCATTTGCGCATAGATATCAATTATAGCTGCTGTTGCTGTTGTTTCATCCTCAAAAACAGTATCTGTCGTGAGTTGTGAATTGGGTCTGTCTACGTCAATGAAATCGTCGCAATTAGATACGAGCATTATGCATAATAATGCTAGCAAGTTTTTGAAATATGTAATGATTTGATTTTTCATTTGTTTTATTTTAAAGATTAAAAAGCAAGCTGTATGCCTACTGAAAAAATGCGTAATGGAGGTAGAGTACCACCTTGCGTGAATTCAGGGTCTGCTCCTTTGAAGGATGTAATGGTAAAAAGGTTTTGTGCTTGTAGCGATAGTCTACATTCCATATGTTTTAGTAGTTCCCTTGGGAAATTATAGGACAATGAGATGTTTTTGAATCTTATATAGGAAGCATCACTAACTGCTCCTGTACTCAAAGCAAAAAAATCACTTGCTTGTCTAGCGTCTTGACTATTAGAGAACATTTGGTAAGGCTTTACGTCTCCAGGTTGACGCCAACTATCAATATAAGCAGTCGGTTGGTTGCTTAATAAACCGGCAAAGCGTTGTGTATTGGCTAAATTGAAATTTTCCTGCTTTACAAATTGAAATAGAAAATCCAGTTGAAAATTCTTATAATTGAATTGGTTAAGAACTCCTCCGTAAAACTCTGGATTGAAATCTCTAAAAGCCTCACGGTCATTTTCAAAGGTGATTTCGCCATCTCCATTCACATCTTCAAATTCATAAAGCCCTGTTTCTGGATTGACTCCTATGAAATTAAACAGCTTTTGTATGGTTGTAGGTTGTCCCACAATGAATTGACTACGATAGCTCGACTCTTCCAATCCGGGAAAGGATAATAGTTTATTTGTGGCCTTTGTAAAATTGATATTGGCAACCCAAGAAAAATGCTCTTTTTGAATTGGTGCCAATCTCAATGTGGCTTCAAACCCTGTGTTTTCAACAGAGGCATCAAGATTCGCTTGTATTGACGAAAACCCAGTTGTTGCAGGTAATGGAAACCCAACCAATTGATTTGAAGAGCGATTTTTATACCATGACGTTGTTAGCAACATACGGTCATTTAAAAATCCAAGTTCTAAAGATGCTTCAAGCTTTTTATTGGTTTCCCAACCAAAATTGGCATTATAAAGTTGAGATGGCATTAAACCACTACTGCCTGCATACTGGAAACCTGATGAGGTATACGTATTTAAAAATTGATAGTCTCCAATTTGGTCACTCCCTGTAACTCCATAACTAGCTCTTAATTTTCCAAATGATAGCCACTCCATATTTTCAGCTATAGCAGTTTCTTTAGAAAATAGCCAAGCGGCTCCTACAGCTCCAAAAGTGGCATATTGTTTTCCGGGTCCAAATCTGCTTGAGCCATCTCGTCTTCCCGTAATGTTCAGGAAGTATTTATCTGCATAACTGTAGTTGGCTCTGCCAAAGAACGCTTGATATTTATAAACTAATTCATCATTGTTTCTAACCAATGTTTCTGATGCGGAAGCTAAATCATATAGCAGACTATTGTTGGAGAATCCACTGGCAAGAATTACAAATTTATCGCTAATCTGATTTTGGAAAGTTGCTCCTGCTAATAGCGTAAAACGCGATTTGCCAAAGTCTTTCTGCCAGTTAACTTTTGGCTCAATAATCCATGACTTTCTTTTAAAGGTATTCATGTAAATTGAAGAGTATTGGCTGCCCAAATTGTAAGCAGGATTATAAATGGTTGAAGGAATTGACCGGCTCTCATCATTATGCAGTTCCGTAAAGCCAAAGCTGGAATTAAAAGAGAGATCTTCATTTAACTGATAATTTATTGTGGTATTCACTATTAAATCCGTGGTAGTAGCTAAACTTTTGCTTTCCAAATTTGAAAGTGGATTTGTCCATGTGTTATCTTCCCAATTCAGATTGCCCTCATCATCAAATAGGGCTGGAGCATTAGGAGCGAGTTGCCTTGAAAGTGTTACAAAATCAATCCAGGGTAGATCATTGTCCTGTAGAGTATAGCTTCCAGATAAATTTATATTAAATTTTCTATCCGTTGATGTATGATTGAAGTTGAGTCGTGCACCACCTTTTTTATACAAGAAATCTCCAGGAAATACACTACTTTCAGTTCGATAATAACTACTCAAGATATATTTGGTTTGCGCGTTGCCTCCAGTGACAGAAGCCTGTAATGCGCTAATATGGGAAGTGTCACCTGTTAAGACTTTCTGCCAATCAGTATATCTGTTTTGGTCCCAAGTCCCATTTATGTCATAGGCATTAAACGGATAGTCAGTGATGCCATCGTTGGCAAAAGCTTCACGTCGCATATCTAGATACTGTTCCGTATTCATTAAGTCCATCATTTTTGTAACCGTTCCGATTGAATGGGTTGAATTGATGGTTAATGTTGTTTTTCCAATTTTCCCGCCTTTTGTGGTAATAAGTACGACACCATTTGCCCCTCTCGAACCATAAATGGCGGTTGCATCTGCATCTTTCAATATTTCGATACTTTCAACATCGGCTGGATTTAGGCTTGCTAATGGGTTTCCATCTCCTGGAATGGAGCTAGATGTTTGGGCATCGCTTATGGGGTCGGAAGAATAGGGGACACCATCAATAATGTAAAGTGGGTTGTTTGCATTTTCTCGAAGACTGTTCAACCCTCGAATGTTGATTCTAAATCCACCACCTGCAATACCGCTTTCTTGAACAATATTTACACCAGGCATACGTCCCTGCATAGTCGCAATGACATTGGGCACGGGTTGGTCTTCAATGTCCTTTGAGGTAATTCTTGAAATGCTTCCGGTTTGCTCTTTTGACTTTACCGAATAATAGCCTGCATTAATAACCACTTCTTGTAGATTTTCGGCATCTGGTTGAAGGATAATAGGGATGATGGTTTGCCCATTAATTTGTTGTTCTATGGACTTGTAACCCAAGTACGAAACTATTAATACATCATCAGAGTTTGCCGAAATTTCATAATTCCCATCAAAATCTGATGTGGTGCCTCTCATAGTACCTTTGATTATGATTGTGGCTCCTGCTAAGGGTACACCATTAATATCCTTAATTGTTCCTTTGACTTGAATAGGTTCTTTTTGCAAATCTTCAGAATACGTGCGACTGATAGTTATGAGGTTCTCTGTGTTGCTATTAATTTTGAAATTCCTAGCTGGAAGGCATTGTGATAATAACGTCATAACCTTAATCACTCCGCTTTTGAGTGGGATGTTTGGGACATCGTTAAATATGTCAGACTGGTAAATAAAGGTACACTCTGTTTGTTGTCCTATTAGTTCCAACACCTCATAAATAGTCATAGTCTTATCTGAGGCGATGGTCACTTTCGCGTTTTGCGAAAAAGTAGCGCTTGGTGCAAGACTAAAAGCAGTAGTGCAGAATAGGAGGAATAAAGTTTTCATGATGAACATCGACATGCCTTTCCATCGAAAGAAATGCAGGCTTGTAAATTTAATTTGCATAAATTTGTGCGTTAATTGGTTTAAAACCGGTTAGTGTATAAAGGGGATTTAGCTGAGTACTGTCCAGGTAGTAGCTTTATTCCCTTTTCTTATTTAATTGTAATCGTATTGTTTTTTATTTCATAGGCATTTATAAATTGTGTGTTTTTAATTCCGTTTAGTAGAGTATTAATATTATGTTTTCTATTTAGAAGACCACTGAAACGGACGTCTTTAAGGTCATCAGACGCAAAGGATATATCCACATCATACCATCTAGAAAGCACCTTCATAATGTCCTGTAAAGAGGTATCTTTAAAATTAAAGTAGCCCTTTACCCAAGCCACAGTATAATCCACATTCACTATAGACTTTGTTAACTGGCCTGTTCTCAAGTCTATTTGAGTTTGCTCTGTGGGGATTAATTCTTCTAAGGTATCGTCTATAAGTATATTTATATGGCCCTCAACCAAGGTGGTATACATATAAGGCTCATCTTGGTAGGCCTTTATATTAAATACGGTACCGAGAACGTCCACTTCTTGTTGTTTGGTGAGCACTTTAAAATGATTCCCCTGATGCTCGGTACTAGGGGACACGTCAAAGTAAGCCTCGCCATAGACTAACTCAACAATGCGAGGCTCTCCTTCAACAAAATTTACAGGATATTTTAGTTGACTATCTGCATTTAACCACACTAAAGTGCCATCTGATAGGGCAATTTGATACTGCCCACCTCTAGGTACTGTGAGGTAATTAAAAGCCAGTTTAGAAGGGGTAGTGGCTTTGCTGTACGTTAAGCGCTCGCCATTACTTTTAACCATAGCATTTTCATAGGGGTTATCCTGTTCAAGAGCTATATCTACACCATCGTCAAGGGTTAAAATGGCTTTATCCGTTCCTGCTGTAATTGGTAGCGGTTCTACCTCCAAAAGCGTGGTGTTAGTACGATTATGAAGTACCATATAGGTTAACGAGACTACAGGAATAACCACAGCAGCCACTTTCATAAAAGTAGACATAGAACGACGCTTTCTAGGTTTTAATTTGCCATCACCAGAGATACTTTGCTCTACGTTTTTCCAATCCGCCTCCTTATCAATTTGGTTAAGGAGTTCTAAATTTTCTTTAATGGCTTCGTTAGACAGATGTTGTTTAATATGCGTCTTGGCGTCATCTGAAAACAAATCAGACGCTTCCAAATCTCGGAAGCCTTTATTTTCAAGTAGGGCTTTAGATAGCTTCTTGCTGAGTTTAAATAGGTCTCTAAAAATTGTCATGTTAAACCGTGGGTTATAACACCAAAACGACAAAAGTTAAAAAGAGGGTGTAAAAAAGAATTAAAAAATATTCAGAAGGCTGCCAAGTGCATGCCTTAGTTTCTTATAGGCAATACGCTTTTGAGATTTAACGGTGTTTTTGCTTATAGAGAGTTCTTCAGCGATTTCTTTATTAGTATAGGCATTTAGCGTTAACCTAATAACGGCTTCACTTTTATTGGGGAGTTGCTTTATGGCAGTCTCTAGCTGGGCATAGGTATCAATAAGTGTTAATTGGGTATAAAAAAACGTGTCGCTTACCATATGGTCAAAGTCAATATCTGGAGATTGAACCATACTCCTGTGATATTTACTTTTTAGGTAGTCTAAACAGCGGTTTTTAACGGATGTATACAATAAAGATTTTATCGCATAAAAATTAGGATATGGGGTGTCTCGTTCCCATATCTTAATAAATACCTCTTGTACAACATCCTTAGACGTATCCATATCATTGAGATATTTGTTGGCAAATAAGCACAACGAAGGGTAGAGGGTCTCAAAAAGTGACTTAAACCCGTCCAAACTTTTGAGGTGTACTTTGTCTTTGGACATGTTCCATTGGTTTTTAGAGGAAACTTTTTAATGATTTCCAGATAAACTTTAAGCATCACACGGTTTTACTTAAAACTTCCCAATGTTTTTCAAATTTCAAATTATGCTAAAAAAAATAGGGCGTGAAACTCAACTTATCCAATAGAGGTACTGGTATACCGTGCAGAGATAAGAGAGCTCACGCCCGGGACGTGAGCCTATCTACTTATCATCTCATCTGCAAAAATTACCAGTTTTCTATTGAGAGACTCAAAGCGATGGCTTCAAATATTTTTAAATACGAAGAATCGCAAATTTATGTAATTGATAACAAATATAACAAATTTATTTTTTGTCATCCAAATGGATTACAACATTTATTAATTAAATGTCAAAATTGCAGTATGTCCAAATTGAAGTCAGAAGATATAGAATTTAATAAAAGAGTAGCATTAAGAGTGAAAGAATTAAGATTGAACGTGAATAAAAGTCAATCTAAATTTGCTGAAGCTCATTTTGTGGATAGACAAATAATTAGCCGTTGGGAAAACACTAAAGATAGCAGAGGTATTTCCATACATACTATAAACCGATTCTGTAAAATGATTAATATATCATTAAAAGATTTTTTTGATAGTGAATTGTTTTCTGATTGTTAAAATACTATTTAATTATAGTATTAATGATATCAATTATAACGTCTTAATTTGAAGATTCGTTATCGTATAAGTTAAGAAGATTTAATTTCTCTTTTTCCATTGTTTAGTAAAGTCGTCTTCTTCGGCGCCTAATGGAAACAAAACATAGTACCACAAACAATTTAGATAAAAGCGAAGGATTCTAATCCATCTCGGGAGTTTTGATTTTGCCATAGTTAAAAGTATAGGAAAAATTTCTTTCTTTTAATCTTGAGTGCTGTAAAATGCCAAGTGTTTTTTTTAGTAAAAGATAAGCGTAAAATGTTTTCTGGCTTCAGCTCTTTTTGCTCTATTAGATATTTAACTTTAGCGATAATCGTTAGGACCAATAGCAGAAAATGTGATTTTTATGTCTTCACATTGAACCAAGGACAAGACGTCTTGCCTTTTCGTTTCTAGGTGATTAAGGCGATACTTTAGTCGCTCAAAATGGAATAGGGTATCTGTGTGGGGTTTTGGAAGTAGGCAAGAAGCCAGCAATAAATTATATACAGGGTTAGCTGCTGGTGTTTCTATTGATTTCAGATTAATCTCGATTATTTGTTACTTCCATAATTTTCCAAACATCTCTATCTATTTCACTCAGAAAACTATCGAACCTGTCTCTATGTACAGCTACGCAAAGTAAGTCTGTTGGACGAGAAAAACCAACATATGCCATTTTCGTAGATTCTTTAACTCTTTTACCAACAGTTGATAGTATTTGAGATCCTAAAAACTGATTTTGTAATCTTTGTGATTCATAAGATTTCGCATTAAGCCCTCTGCCATCTTGATGAAAATAAGACTCCAGGTATAAAGTTGCACAATGTGTCTGTCCTTTTACTGCGTGAACACTTGTAATTTCAATTTCAAGTCCATTTTCTCTGTAATGGTTTGTTGGCGTTGAAATTTCTGCATTTTCAGTAATAATTTCGACATTGTCAGCGTTAATGAAATTTGAACTTAAAGAAATTGCTTTGTCAAACATTGTAAGAAAAGTTGGAACGTATTCTTTTATTTCATTCCAAACTTCGATTGTTTTTTCTTGAATTATTCCAATTGACCAGTTATAAAGGTTCAAATTTAGTTCGTCATATTTTTTAACGTCTTTTTCTTTAATGAAATCAATCAATTTTTTCTTTGTGAAAGGTCTATCGTCTTTTGTATTGACGTTTTCTAAACGCAATATTTTTAGAAAGGCATTTAATATGTTTTTCCTAATAGGTTCTAATGTTTGTTTTTTTTCGAAATAAAGCAAATAACTTTTTAAGTTGTTGTAATCTAGTTTAGGTTTACCTATATCTTTCTTAAAAGTTTTGTGATAATCTTCTAAACGATGTTTATTCACATCATTCCGACTTTTTTCATCTTCTTTCCATTCTGTATTCCAACAAACAACTTTTATAGGTTTCTCTGAATTCACCAAGTCATTCTCTCTTACGATTTGCGCAAAACAAGGAATGACATTTTCAATGTTAGTATTTTCAAAAACCAAAATATGCGGTTTAATCGTGCATTTATTTCTTCCAACAATATCAAAATTTTCGTCACTATATAAGGCGAATTTTTTCACAACATCAGCAATTGGTTTGCTTAGTCTTTGGCTTCCATTTAATCGTAAAACAACTGATCTGTCTTGCCAAACATCTGTAGCTTTTACTGAATTATAGATTGCTTGGTTTTTGTCGCCAATTCGTTGAATTTTTGAAATGCTATTTCCATTATCATAAAATATTTTTTCCAACAAACTGCATTGATGCGTTTCCATATCTTGCATTTCATCAACAAACACGAAAGAGAATCGTTTCTGTAATATGGATTTTATATTAGGGAATTTTATTAAATATCTTTCAGCTAGAAAATAAGCATCATCATAGTGTAAAATACCTGATTTTAAAATTGATTGCTTAAACTCAAAAAACCATTTATACACTTCTTTTTTTTCTGTGTGTGTGTAATCTCTATAATTTGCAGTTTTTGTGTTACCTCTTGGTTTATTGATTTCTAAAACTTCTCCGTTTAGCTTTTTTATTAACTGAACTTTATTTGAAGACTCAAATCTGTAATTGTAAAACAAGCCTTCATTATTATTTTTAATATATGCAACTTTGTCTGTGCAAGTTTTATTTAAATTCAGTTTATACAACCAAGGCTTTTCTATGAAGTTTTTTATCTTTTCATTATAAATTTCGTGGTCAATTCTGTTCGGCTTTTTCTTAAACATTTGAACGTAATAGGGAATAGCCATAAACTCATTAACAAAACTTTGTATTGTTCCAATATAATTTGGATAGGAAAATAATTTAGGACAATGTTTTTGAATTTTTTCTTTGATCTCGTTAATAGCTGTGTTAGTATGTGACAAAACCAATATGCCCGAACCGTCAGAAAATGGAAGTTTACGTTCTAAAATAATCAATTTAGCTAATAAAACGGTAGTTTTTCCACTTCCAGGAACTGCTTGTAAATCTATGGTGCGAAAATCACGAATAAATGCTATTCGTTCATCGTCAAACTCTTTGCCTATAGGTAAAAGTATTTTTTCTGCATAACGAATATCATCGTCTGTTATATCAATTACCTGCGGCATACTTAATAGCTTTTATTAGATAATTAACAGTATCAGCTTCATCTTCTGAAATTATTATTGAACGAACTTCTTTGCCCAAATCTTCATCGATGGCGTGCGCCATTTCATAAGCAATCTTTGTTTTATTAAATTTTTTTCTTTTGTCTATTAAACGTTCAGCAAGTATTTTTTCAAAATTGATCCAATTTGTTTGTGTATGAACAATATCTTTAACTACTCTTTGAAAAAGCTTTGTTAGGCTAGTTGATTTAAACAATGAATATTCCAAGGTCCAATTTGGTGCAATGAAGTATTTTACATTTTGGTCTGCTTTACCGTTTATTTTTGCAATTTTATTCGTTGTTTCTTGCAGAACTGTTGCTGCATCAAGTTTAACAAAATCATCTCCGTTTTTTTTATAGTCTCTAATATCGGAATCCGTAATTACAGCAACGGGAATTGTCATATTTGGTTCTTCTTGCCGCAAGTAAATTTTTGAGTAATGGTCAAAACCTGTATGTCCAATATTTACAATAGAAACACCTTTCTCTGTTAAATTAATTCCAATTGCTTTTGCTATACTTGGAATTAGAATTTCTTCTGCCCAGCCTTCAACTAATATTACCCCTTTTGCGAAAAATAAATTCGCTTTTGTAGTGTCCAAAAACTTTTCTAAGAACTTGTAATTATCTTTACCCAACTTAGTATATGTTGAACCCATTGGAAAAGCATTTTCGTTGTTGCAAATAATTAAGTTTTCAAGGTCGAGTTTGGAAGCCAAATTTGGACTGTGAGTCGTTAGTATAAATTGAATATCTTTTTCTTTTTGAAACGCTTCAATCACTTGCATTTGTGCTTGTGGGTGCAAATGTGCCTCTAATTCTTCAACCAATCCCAAACGCAAGCCAGTCCAGTTTGATTTGGTTAAGTGAAGTAATTCCGTAGCCATAAATAAACGATTCAAAGTTCCTAAGCCCGGATTAGGTTCGCCTTTCAGAGTTAAAGTAAGTTTTTCAAGAATACTTTTAATATCGGTTGATGTTGATTGAAATTCACTTTCGTTGTTTTCGCTGTAAAAGCTTTTAATATAGCTATCAATTTTGTCTTTTATCTGCTTTCCTTCTGTTGCTTTGGGTTGACCTGTATTATCAACGCCTTTGAAATAATTTTCTAATTCCTCTTTTAAGCCCGAAAAGATTTTTACTAAATCATTATCTTTCTCTTTTCCTTTAAATGCTTCATCGCCTAAAAGAATTTGCGACAAGCGTGAATTGCGTTTGGCAACTAATTCGTTTTCTGCGTCACGCAAAGGCTTTAAATAGGTTGCTCTAAAATAATATTTCGTTTCTGATGATAGTAAATAACCTTCTTCATCAACACCTGCTTTTACATCTGTTGGTATAATTTTATCTGCTTGTCTTTTAACATCGTAATTAAGTTTTAAAAATGGTTTTGCATCTGCTCCAGTGCCTGTCCAACCCAACCATTCAGTAAAGTTTTTTGCTTCTTCTGGTTTTAAATCTTCAAATTTTAATTCAATGCGAAATCGATTTGCTTCTTTATAGAAATCTTTATCATCAACTCTAATGTAGTCGTAGCTATGTGTTTTTAAAACCAATTTTACAGCATCAATAATTGCAGTTTTACCCGAGTCATTCTCTCCAATTATTACATTTAGGCCTTGGGTTAGGTTTAAATCTAAATGAGGATTTGTTTGGTAGTCTGGTTCATCACTAGAACCAAATTTTCTAAAATTCCAAAGTTTTATATTTGACAGATACATTTCTCTATTATTGTTTTATTTCGAAGTCAGTTCTTTGCACTTGCAGCCAACGGTCTCGCATAACCATTGGTTACGGGCTAATATGCGATAATTTTCGGTTTAGAACTGGCGTTAGTAATTCCGAGTGGATTAGAAAGTAGTCTAAACCGCCGTAATTGCGGTTATACATTGTTACCCACAGGATTTTTTCCATACTTGATATCCAGTATATGTCAAAATTGGTCCATAAATCATTAAATGATATTTAAATTTAACCAAGAAATATTTTTTTACTCTAATCCAATTTATTTCAAACCAATTAAGTTCAAAATATTTTGGTTTTGTACCTCTGAAGTCGGCTAAATCGATTGGTAGATGATTTTCGTATTTCTTTAAAATTTCATCGTAGCGTTCTGATATCCTTTTTATTTTGTCTTCTCGGTTATAAACATTTTCAAATGTTTTTACCATTCTCAATTCATTATATAATTCAGCAATCTCTAGGCTACATTGATGAAATTTTTCTGACTTAATTGAATGTTTTTTTGCGTTTTCAAATTGACTATAAAGAAGAATCAAAATTGATAATGCAGTAGATATAAATCCTAATTGGTCATTTGTAAATTTTACAATGAAGGAAATATCGTAAATGTTTACTAAATTAAAAATAATTAAATATGCTGATAAATATCCGATTGTTTGAGAAGATAGATTGTCAGCTATATTAGTTCTTTCACTTGCTTTAAATCTTGCTCCTTTTGTTATCCATAATTTGTAGTTTAATTCAACTCCAAAATCTTTTTTCAAGTATGGAGCAATTTTATCTCTATATTTTTTAATTCTTTTAGCTCGTTTTACCTTTCTACGATAAGATTTAAATTGAGACCAATATTTTTCAACTTTTTTGTTCATTCCAATTCGTTCATATTTAGAGCTGGTATAGTGGGTAACGTGTTGTATAATAATCTTAATTACTGAGTTTCTTTAAATCAAAGGGTTCAGAGTAAGTTTGTTATATCTAATTAAATCACGAACCACGAAGTTAATTCTATTTTTGTAAAAATCTATACGTAAAGTTACGTACAGCTGCGCTTCATAAAAAGCCAAGTTAACACCATCTATTCTAAATAACTTACGGTAAACCGTAATAGCCAATTCATAATAACCAAAACCCTATACAGATCAAACCCGCTTTGATTATGCAAGGTGGTATTAATAGCTTCAATGCTATAGTCTTGGTCTGCTATAAACGGCATGAGGTGTTTAATTACAGTACGTCCCGTTTTATTTTATGGTCTTTAAGCTTGTGGTCGGTTCATCTAGAAAAATTACTGGTAGGGTGGTAGACTTGTATTAATATTATTTATAGAAAATTTACTTACTGCAAATCCTATTGTCAAGTCAACCATTAATTAAGTGTTTCTATTCAAACATTAGTCTGTATTTAGGTCCAAAAAGCAGAAATACAAAGTACAGGTTATAGCGTGGTTATGTAGTGCTTATAGCGTTGTTATGGTATGGTTATGTCGTATTTTATCCCAGTAAAATACGGTTTAAGTGTGTTTGTAAAAGGTTGTAGTCATATTGTAATTAAAGACATAAACAAGGACGTGTATATATGAGGGTTGAAATATATTTCTAAATGATTAGAGGGCTTAATAAGATCATAATATGACTTTTTCAAAATAAATTATTCTCTTTTTCCATTATTTAGTGAGGTCTGACTCTTCGGTGACTAGTTAAAACTAAATATAGTATCGCAAACAATTTAGGTAATTGTGAAGGACTTTAATCCATTTAGGGAGTTTGGGTTTAGCCGTAGTTAAAGTTAGAAAATAAATGTTACTTCTGATTTAGAGTGTGGTTTTTATAGAAGTTTGATTATTATAAAATTGTGTTAGATTTGTAGTTGGCATTATAGATTGGATATAAACAATTGTTTATAGCACATTGTTGTATGCCATATAAAACAGAAATGAAACAGTGAAATTAAAACGAAGAAGAAAACTAGTAACATACTTAAATATTTTAGACCAACCTGTCCGATTTAATCCTTTCGTTTTCAATAGGACTTTTTTGTTATGGGCTTTACTTGGATTGATAGGTGGAGTAATTGCAGGAGCTTATTGGATTGGACTTGAGTTTCTAACTCATCAATTAGCTTTTTTTAGTGGTTGGGAAGTAATACCTGTAATGGCGATTTGCGGACTTTTAGCAGGTTTGATAATTCATTTCATTGGAGACCCAGGCGAAATACATTTGATTGTAAACAATATCCGATTTAATAAAGGAAAACTTGACCCTAAAAACAATCCTTCAATGGTTCTCTCTTCATTGCTATGCGTTGCGTCAGGTGGAAGTCTCGGACCCGAAGCGCCATTGGTTCAAGTAACAGGCTCAACAGGAACTTGGATAGGAAAATTGTTTCGACTAAAAGGAGAAGAATTAAGGTCATTAAGTATCGCAGGAATGGCTTCAGGATTTACAGCTTTATTTGGTGCGCCTTTGGGTGGTAGCCTCTTTTCATTAGAAATTCTTCATCACAAACACGCAGTTGAGTATTACAAAGCAATTATTCCTGCATTTGTTGCAAGTTGTTTTAGTTATTTAGTGTTCGCTTTAATCATTCATTTGGGACTTGGCCCTATTTGGGATTTATCTGCATATGAATATTCAGGGATTTTTGATTTTGGCTATGCAGTTCTCTTTGCAATAATCGGAGCAGCCTTTGGTTGGGCTTTTATTATTTGCACCAAATTTTTCAAATCAATTTTCGAGAAAAGACCCATACCAATTTACATCAAAACGTTAATTGGTGGCATTCTACTTGGCATCATAGCATTTTACTTTCCATTAACCCGATACTTCGGACATCACGAGATTAACGAACTATTATCGGGGAATTTTTCACTGACTTTATTGCTTGCTATTTTGATTTTTAAAATTATCGCTATCTCAATAACCGTAACATCAGGTTGGAGAGGTGGATTTATAATTCCGCTGTTTTTCGTAGGAGCAACTTTAGGGTTGATAATTCATCAACTTTTCCCGACAATAAATTTGACATTAGCGATAGTTAGCTGTATGGCTGCTATTAACGCTTGCGTAACTCGAACACCAATGAGTACAACAATTTTACTTGCTACTTTGACAGGGTTTGGTCATTTTATTCCAATCTTATTTGCAAGTTTAACAGGCTATTTTTTAGCTCCGAGAATACCTTTTATTGGTTCACAAATGGAAAAAGAATGAAAAAATACGGCATACAACATTGTATAAGCGTAATGCGGGCTAAAGTGCTAAATTTAAACGAATTGAATATTAATAAACATAAGGTTAAACCGAAAGTGAAGTGCTTCTAATCCCGCACTACGCTTATACTTGACCGTTATGTGCAATTTCGGAAAACCAATTACGAAGATCAGTCGCTGTAGGCAAGAATGTTTTTGACTACACCAGAAATACAAAAATTATCATCAGAATTGACACCAATTGGGTGATACTTTTCTTGATTAAAAGAAACAAGACTTACAGAGTTTCTATGATAAACATATTTTTTAATTAAAACTTCATCATTAAAACTACAAACTACGATATCGCCATGCTCAGCAATGTTCTGTTTTTTCGCAATAACTATATCGCCTTCAAAAATTCTTGGTTTCATTGAATCACCTTCTGCTTCAACAATAAAAGCATCCTTAGCTGGAAATCTTAATAAACTAGACGCAATTGGTATATGACTCAATGGATTTCCATCAAGAATATTCCCGCGAGGACCACATTTTGCCTTACCAAAATTTCCTATATAAACAATATTATCTTCTGGAGATTCTAGAATAAAGTAATCTTTAGAATTATTTGGATTCCGTTTCAAGTAACCTTTTTTCTCTAATTGATCAAGATGATAATAAAGGACACCTGGAGAATCTATATCTGATTTCACACTCAAATCCTTTATTGATAGGGGATTAGATGAATTAGTTTTTAACAACTCAAAAATCCGTTTTTGTTTATGATGTAAGGGTTTCATAGCACTAATATAGTAAATTGTTGAAAACTATTGATAGAGGATTTTATATATTCTACAAATATTCTACATTTTTTATTAATTTTAACTATTATAAACATTAAAATAATAAATTATGAGTATTAAAAATGATGCCCCAGGAATGAAAGGGCAAAGAGGAAGAAACCAAGATGGACAATTACGTCAAAAAAGAGGTGATACACATGTTGGAACTATTGAAAAAAATTATAACATTGACTTAGGAGTTAGAAGCGACATGCACGTTTCAACTTATCTGAAGAAGAACAATATTACTTCTTTGAATGATTTAATCAATGATAAATAAATTTTCAATCCCCAAAGGGTTATTATAAACGGAACTTAATATATTTGAGTTCCGATTTTTGATTAAAACAGCACATAACAAAGTACTATGGCAAAAAACAAGTAAAAACTCATTAATTTTTCACTAAAGTACTTTTATAATTGCCATTAAATAGTAATCACTATTCAATAATACTAAAATATTGTCTTAATAATTAAAAGGATGCAACAACGCATTCCAATCCAACAATCTATCCTAACAATTAGGTGTTTTTCACAAACATTAGTCTGTATTTAGCTCCAAGAAGCAGACATATAAAGTATAGGTTATAGCGTGGTTATGTAGTGCTTATAGCGTTGTTGTAGCACGGTTATATTGTGTTTTATCCCAGTAAAGATAAGGTTTAAGTGTGTTTGTGAATGGTTATAGTAGTTTTGTAATTAAAAACATAAACAAGGACCTGCATATATGATGGCTTGAATAAGGTATAGCTTCTTAAATTTAAAGTAGAGTGGTGGAGTGCCTTTTATTGGAGATTTATATAAAGTTAAAGTGACTAATTATCTAAGTAATTAGCTTAAGGTATTAGCTTAGTGATGGCCTATCCGTTTAAAATAAAACAAAATTACTAGGATTTAATTTTCTCAATTATTCAATTTGGTATGTGTTTTAAATACGAGTGGTAATGAACGCCAAAAACTCTAAATAAGATATCTCGGATAGAATGAGAGTTTTAAATAGACTCTAAATTGTAATCGAAATTATATTTGTAGTATTTGCCACCATATTTTATTAAAATAGTGTTAAAAATCAATTTGTGTGCGTAAAGTGTGCGTAATCGAGAAATCTTATAAAAATAATTTCACTTAATAATTAATGTTTAGTCATAATTTTTGTTCAATTCAGACTTGTTCTTTTTAATAACTAATAGGTGTATACTTTTGATTTACAGTCTAATACAAGTGTTTTTTAAACACAAAAAAGCCTCAACATAAATGTTAAGGCTTTTTGTGATCGCACTAGGATTCGAACCTAGGACCGCCTGCTTAGAAGGCAGGTGCTCTATCCAGCTGAGCTATGCGACCATTTAGAGTAAAACTCTAAAAATTCAATAAAAGTCGGGGTGGCAGGATTCGAACCTGCGGCCTCCACGTCCCAAACGTGGCGCGATAACCGGGCTACGCTACACCCCGAAAATGATTATCATTAATATTACTTACAGAATCGCATAAGCTGCAGTAAAACTAGCGGAGAGACAGGGATTCGAACCCTGGGTAAGTGTTTCCACCTACGACGATTTAGCAAACCGCTCCTTTCGGCCACTCAGGCACCTCTCCAATATATAAAAGAACATTCCTTCAAATGCGGATGCAAATGTAACGCAACATTTTAAAGAACGCAACAATTTTTTTGAGTTTTTTTATAAAATTTTATATCATTTATTTAAGTGTATATTTATCAGATTGGTATAAGAATAATTTGTGTTGTAAATCCACCAAAAGTAAAACTATAACTTTGAAATTTTAAAATGTCTAAATATAAAAATGATAGAGCTTTTACAGATTATGTGCATAAACATATTGCATTACCTAGCATTTATAAACCCATTAACTGGAAAGAAGTTAAATTAAAGAAAAGTTACGCTAAATATATTGACATGACTGTCGGTATTGATTACGTTTTTTTAAATGAAAATGTTGTAAAAACTGTTCAAGAACGTTTTAGAGAAAAGTCATATAAATCCTTTACTGATTTTACAATTCGTTATAGGCGTGATGAAAATAAACACCAAGACCGTCACGAATCAGAATACTTTAAAATGAAAGCTCATTATTTTACTTACGGAATTTTAGATTGCTCAAAACAGGAGGTAAATGAGTCTTCCAAATTTCTAAAATACGCGATTATAGATTTAAAAAAAGTGTACGAGAAAATTGATTCTGGTGTTATCTATATTTCTGATAATGGTAAAAATAAATCTGAAATTTTAGACGGTAAGCGTATAGAATGTCCCGTGAAATATAATACAGATGGCTCTTCATCCTTCTTTCCTATAGATATTTCATATTTAGTAAAACTTTGGGGAAATGAAATGGTTATTGCGCAAAAAGGCTTTTTGTAATAACTTAATTAACCTTTGAACAAACTAAAACTATTTTTTCTTCATTTAGGTTTGTTGTAAAAAACAAATACGTATGTCCTCCGTCTTTGATTTTTAGTTTTTTTCGAATATCATTTACAGACAATGGAAAATTACGAGTGGTAACATTCGCTTTTGTTATGTTTTCTTTTGAAAAAATCTTTTTGTTATAAGGCAATACCTTTTCAATTTTAAATTGTCTACCAGGAAAATCTATAAGCTCCTCTGAAGTATATAAATGAGAGTGCTTGTGCAGTTTATCAACTTTTAGAAGTTGACTTACAGAGTTAAAACCACCCGATTTTAAAACGGCAGCATTTGGCTCGTATAAATAGGTGAGTGGTTCATTGTAAGTTTCTATTGCTTCAGGCTCATCACTAAATTTAAAACTAAAATACTGCGTGTTCGATTTTTGAATGTTAACCGTTTTTATCTCAACATCTCCTTCAAAATGCCGATCTAAAATCCATAGTAACTCTTTAACCTCATTATGTACTGCAACCACATAAATCATTTTGACGTTTGTTATATCTAAAAGTGTCGCTGTTAAATCTAACAATGGTGAGGTTTTAATCATCACATTTTTAGCATACTTTAAAAATACATCTTGATGCGTTTTTATGTTAGGTTCACAATCGGAAAGCAGAAACACTTTTTGTTTAGAGTCGTCGCGACGCGATGGATCTACATAAATCCAATCGAATGGTTTATCGATATCTTTTAAGGCTTCAATTCCATTGTCGTTAATGCATGTAATATTAGAAATGTTGAGCGTTTCTGCATTATGTTTTACTATTGCTGATAGTTTAGAATTAATTTCACAATGCGTAACATGCTGTACTTGTTTTGAGAAATAATACGCATCAACCCCAAAGCCTCCTGTGAGATCAATAAGTGTTTTTCTAGCAACTAAACTTGCTTTAAACTCAGCAGTTGTTTCTGAAGACGTTTGTTCAATATTTAGCTTGTTAGGATAGTATATGTTCTTAGCGTTAAACCAGGTCGGTAACTTTTTTTGGCATCGTTTTTTTGCTTCAATTTGTTCTATAATTAATTTTGAATCAACGGTTTCAAACGGTACACCTTTTAATAATAAGTCTAAAGTGTTTGAGTTTATATTATCAGTTATAAAACTCTGAATATCAATATGTAGTAAGGATTCGTTCAATCTAATACTATAAGTTTTTAGTGAATTTTTTAACGATATTGTAATCTGATAAAAACTCTTTTAAAACAACCTTTATAGCTGTGTACGTTGGAATAGCTACAATCATACCAACCACACCAAATAAAATACCTGCTATGATAATTACTAAGAAAATTTCCAAAGGATGAGATTTTACACTTTTCGAAAAAATGTATGGCTGACTAAAGAAATTATCGACCAATTGTGCAATAATAAAACCAATCATTACATAAGTCGTTTTTGGTAAAATAACGTCACTAAAGCTTTCACCTAAATTGCTTGACATACTTAGTAGCAGCATTAAAAACCCACTTACTAAAGGGCCAACATAAGGCACAAGATTAAGTAGCGCACATAAAAATGCAATGACTATGGCGTTGTCAATATCAAAGACTAATAAAATGATGGTATAAATAACAAATAGGATTAAAATTTGAAAGATAAGTCCAACAAAATAGCGCGATAATAAGTCTTTGATAGTTGTAATTGAGCGTTTAGAACGTTTTTCATTTCCACTTGGAATAAAAGTCATTAAACCATCTTCAAATAACTTGCTGTCCTTTAAAAAGAAGAACGAAATAAAAAGTACTGAAAACAAACCAATACTAAAACTTCCTAAACCACTGATAAAGCTGTTTAAAAAGTTAGGTATTACTGCAAAATCTAATTTTGAGAGCAAGTGCGAGTCTTCAATTGATTGTTCAATATCTATTTGGTTAAATTGAAAATAGGTGATTATTTGGTCGTATAGATTTTCAATATTTACTTGAAGTTGCTCAATATTTAGTAAGGCTAAATTTTGCCCTTGTTCAATAATTAAAGGGATAAAGAGACCAATGAGACCCACAAAAAGACCTAGTAAAACCACCATTGTGGTTACTACAGCTACGGTGTTATTGAACTTTAATTTTTCTCTTAAAAATAAAATGATTGGTCGTCCGATTAACGAAATAACAACAGCTAAAAGAATGTAAACGATTACAGACTGAATTTTGAAAAGGAAATACAAAACTAAAATTACGGCCAACATAATTCCCACTGCTCTTAAAATACCGTTAGCTATTATTTTTGAATTCATGTATTCGTATTTATTGCTTTTAATTAGCTCCTTTTATGGGTTAAATATAGTTAAAGATGTTGAATAGTTTTGCTTGGTAGCTATCTGTTCATAATTCAGCAAGGACTTGTAGACCTTTTAGGTATAATTTTTAAAATTATATTTCATACCAACAAGGTATTTTAAACCTTTCAGGAAAACTAATTGTTAAGTTGTTTTGTAATTTCATAAAGTGCAATACCTGTGGCTTGTACCACATTCATACTACTATTATTTCCAAACATATTTATATGAACTACAGCATCCACTTGCTTTAGCACAGCTTCTGCAACTCCAAAATTCTCATCACCCAAAATTAATGTAATAGGTTGATTAGTTTGTATTTTAAACTCTGTTAATGGTTGACTGTTTTCAGAAATTTCTAAAGCAATTAAATAATAATTATTAGCTTTTAAAGCTTTAATTTGAGTTTCAATTCCGTCTTCAATACGATAGCTAACATACTTTTCAGTAGAACGCGACGTTTTTGTCATGCGTTTTCCAAATGGAATATCTGAACCACAAAAAATGAGTTCTTCTACACCAAAGGCATCGGCAATTCTGAATAAGCTTCCAATATTTGGAGCATTAGTGACATTATCGCAAATGACTTTAATTGGGTGTTTTTGTTTTTTGAAGTTGGAATTGTAATGGTTGAGTTGCATAAAATTAGAAGATAGAAACACGAAGCATGACGTTTCGCTGATTCAAACGTTACTTTGATTATTTAATTAATATGATTCGCTTTTCCGCATTTATAAATAGAATGGTAGGAATGACCAAAACAACGCGTTATTCCTTTTGGGCACTCTTCATGAAAGTTTGATAAACCAGTAGCGTAAGTATGACTATTAATAGATTCCATAGTTTGAAATCTAATTCTCAAAAACATACTTTACGATATTAGCTCCCATTTTAAGTGCTTTTTCACGTACATCTTCAGGGTCGTTGTGAACTTCTTGATCTTCCCAACCATCTCCTAAATCACTTTCAAAGGTAAATAATAAGACTAATCTGCTGTCGTGAAAAATCCCAAATGCTTGTGGTGTTTTTCCATCGTGTTCATGAATTTTAGGTAATCCATTCTGAAATTCAAAAGCCGCACTAAATAGTTTATGATCCTTAGGAATTTCAATTAATTCACTATTCGGAAATACTTTTTTTAGCTCCTTAGTAATGTAAGGTTCCATGCCATAATTATCATCAATATGAAGAAAACCACCAGAAATAAGGTAGTTTCTTAGGTTTTCGACATCATCATCGGAGAAAAACACATTGCCATGACCTGTCATGTGTAATAAAGGAAATTGAAAAATATCAATGCTTCCTACTTCTACAGTTTGAATACTTTCGTTAATATTAGTACCAATATTATCATTACAATACTTTACCAAATTAGGTAAAGCTGTAGGGTTACTGTACCAATCTCCACCACCTTTATATTTTAAAATGGCGACGTCTTGAGAAAACAAGAACAAAGTAAAAAGTGAAAAAAATATAGTAAAAATGAGTCTCATTAGTCTATTCATTTAAAAACGCCACAGAATGACAAGCAACAATAGCAGCTGTTTCTGTTCGTAAACGTGTCTCACCCAAAGTTACAGGAATAAACTGGTGCTGCAAGGCCATTTCGATTTCTTTAACGCTAAAATCACCTTCTGGTCCAATTAAAATAGTGATATCTTCTGCTGGTTGTAATTGCGACTTTAAAGATTTTTTATCTGTTTCTTCACAATGCGCAATAAAAATCTGTCCCTTAAAATCTTGATTCATAAAATCTTTAAAAGTAATTGGCGCATTTAATTTTGGCAAATAATAATGCAACGATTGTTTCATGGCAGATTGAATTATTTTTTCAAAACGTTCAATCTTTACAACCTTGCGTTCGCTATGATCGCAAATTATTGGTGTAATACTTTCGACACCAATTTCAGTAGCTTTTTCTAAAAACCATTCGTATCTATCGTTCATTTTTGTTGGTGCAACAGCTAAATGAAGATTGTAATTGCGTTTAGGCTCTTTGCTTTTAGATAAGATAGAAACCGTACAATGTTTTTGATCTGCTAATGTGATTTCGGCAGTAAATAACCAACCATTACCATTGGTAATATGTAAGGTGTCTCCAATAGTTTTTCGTAAAACTTTTGCAATATGTCTGCTTTCGTCTTTATCAAAACTAAAGCTGGTATCGTTTTCGGAAATATTTGCGTTGTAGAATAACTGCATTACTCAATATCTTCTGTGAATTTTAAAACTGTAATTTCTTCAATAGGTGTTCTATTTTCAGTTTTAATAGCGAGGTAGTATTTTTTATTTTCAATGTCATCAACCGTAAAAACATCGTTAATGCCATGGTTTTCATTAAGTGCAACAGCATCAAAAGCCGCTGACATATCGCCTGCTTTTATCCAACCTGTATCTCCTTTTGTTTTTGCGGTATTTCCACTAGAATGATGTCTTGCTAAATCTTTAAATCTATAACCTTCGTGGTATTGTGCGAGTACTTTATTGCGTTTAGATATGGCTTCTTTGTTTGATGATTTTGAGGCATCAATGACAATGATATTGAATTTATAATAATCTACTTCAGCCTTATCTATTACTTTATAATAGGTTTTTTTAAAGTCTGTTCTAATGACTTTTTTTCCACCTTTGGACAAATTAAACAGGTCGTTAGCTAATCTGGTTTTATGTTTTGCTTTATTGAACGTAAATAATTTACCTTTACTAGATCTGTTTTCTTTTATAAATGATGTCGCTTCTTCTGAGGTTGAAATTGAATCGAGTTGTTGTTCAAATGCGTCTTGAGAGAAGCTAAATAAAGGTATAAAAAGTAAAAGTGTAAATAAGTGTTTCATAATTGAATTGAATTAGGTTTGATTTGGGTTATTGCAAAACAACTAAATTTTAAGACACTATTGAAGTAAAGGTGGTAAGGATGTTAACAGATGTTTTAACAATTTTGAAAATAGATTTTCTTAAACTGTAATTTTCTGAATTTAACTGAGGTTATGATTCTAATTCTCATTTTATCCGTGTATCTCTCCGTTATTGTAATTACACTGATACACAAAGAGCTCCACAGAGATACATAGAGAACGTAAATGGTGTTTTTAAAATTACAGTTTTAATCGTGCGGTTGCCATCACATCAAAATCAGAAAAATCTTTTTCTAAATATTTCAAGTAACCAACAATAGCAATCATGGCGGCATTATCTGTGGTGTATTCAAATTTTGGAATGTAGCTTGTCCATCCAAATTTCTGTTCAGCATCTTTTAAGGCTTTTCTAATACCCGAATTTGCAGAAACACCTCCACCAATGGCAATATGTTTTATACCAGTTTGTTTAACGGCTAGTTTTAACTTCGCCATCAAAATTCCGATGATGGTATATTGAATTGAGGCACAAATATCATTGAGATTTTCTTCAATAAAATTAGGATTCGCTTTCACTTCACGCTGAACAAAATAAAGGATATTAGTTTTTAATCCTGAAAAACTAAAATTCAAGCCATCAACTTTTGGTTTTGTAAACTGGTAGGCTTTCGGATTTCCAAGTTGTGCACGTCTGTCTATTTCCGGACCAGCAGGATAACCTAAGCCTAAAACTTTTCCGCTTTTATCGTAAGCTTCGCCAACGGCATCGTCAACCGTTTCTCCAAGAACGTCCATTTCAAAATAACTAGACACTTTTACAATCTGTGTATGTCCACCAGAAATCGTCATGGCTAAAAATGGAAATGGTGGTTTGTTGTGATCTTTTTCGTCTATAAAATGTGCTAAAATATGAGCTTGCATGTGGTTAACATCAATCAACGGAATATCTAAACCATAAGCTAGTGATTTAGCAAAAGACGTTCCCACTAATAAAGAACCCATTAATCCAGGACCTCGTGTAAAGGCAATTGCACTTAATTGCTCTTTTTTTATATTTGCTTTTTCAAGCGCTTGGTGAACAACAGGAACAATATTTTGTTGGTGTGCTCGCGACGCCAATTCTGGAACAACACCTCCATATTCGGCATGTATTTTTTGGTCGGCAACTATATTGCTCAAAATCTGGTTTTTACAAAGAATTGCAGCACTTGTATCGTCACAAGATGATTCAATTCCAAGGATATAAATATTTTCTTTTTCCATAGTCGATATTAGGCACAATAATTGTTAATTTTACCAGGTAAAGTCCATTACCTTATTAACAACGTATTGTAAGGACAAAGGTAATAAGAAATCATAAAGTAAATCATCAAACGGATACTCAAAATATTAGGGAAAATTGTGGCAATTATACTGCTGCTTTTTTTCATTTTGTTTTTGGTGCTATCGATTCCGGCTGTACAAACTAAGTTAGGAAGATACGCAACCGATAGAGTAAATAACGATTTTAAAACAGATATAAATATTGGTCGTGTTGGGCTTCAGATCAATGGTGATGTTGAGTTGAAAGATATACTGATTAGAGATTACAAACAAGATACGCTAATTAGTGTTGGCGAATTAAACAGTTCGATTATTAGTTTTCGGAATTTGTTGAACAGTAAACTCAATTTTGGGGATATTGATCTTCAAGATGTGTTATTTAACTTAAAAACCTATAAAGGAGAAAACGATACTAATTTAGATGTTTTTGTTGCGAAATTTGACAGCGATAACCCAAGAGTTGGTCCTAGTGAGTTTCTATTTTCTTCGAGCGATGTTTCTATTGAAGGAGGAATATTTAGACTAACTGACGAAAATTTAGAAACACCAAAAATATTTGAATTCACAGAGTTATATGCAAATACCACTAATTTTTTAATTAATGGTCCTGAGGTAAGTTCTCGTATTAATAAGTTCAGTTTTATAGATAGCAGAGGCATTGCGGTTAAGAATTTAATGGCAAATTTTGAATATACACTAGATCATATGTCTTTTGGAGATCTTAACATAACCACTGAACAATCTGAGTTAAAAGGGGATTTAAGATTTAATTACAACCGAGAAGATTTTAAACAATTTACAGACAAGGTTAATGTAGTCGCAAGTTTTAGAGAGTCAGATATTTCCTTAACAGAACTCAACGTGTTTTTTGATGAATTTGGTGTTAGTCAGCATGCAAATTTCAATGCAGATTTATCAGGTACACTAAATAATCTTGAAGCTAAAAATCTAAATATTAGTACAACTACAAATACCAGAATCATTGGTGATATTACGTTTAAAAATTTATTTAGTAAGGAAGATGATAGTTTTGCTTTGCGTGGAAATTTTCAAAATTTAGCGTCAAACTATAGAGACTTAACAGCGTTATTACCAAAACTGTTAGGTAAGTCTATTCCAAGTGTGATTTCAAAAGTTGGTAATTTCAAAATAACCGGAACATCATTTATTACAGCTAAACGCGTTGAAGCCGATTTAGATATCGATACCGATTTAGGTTTTATTAAATCTAATTTACAACTTACAAACATAGATAATATTGATAATGCCAGTTACATCGGAAACATTGTTTTAGATGAATTTAATATTGGTGAACTCATCAATAATCCATTGGTAAAAACGACCTCTTTAAATTTAGATGTTGATGGGAAAGGGTTTACAGTAAAAAACTTAAAGACAGATGTAAAAGGAGATGTCTTTGTGTTAGATTATAACGGTTACACGTATAGAGATATCACACTTTCTGGAGATCTTGGAAATAGTATTTTTAACGGTATAGTAAAAGTTGAAGATTTAAACTTACAAATCGATTTTAATGGTTTAGCTGATTTTTCTGAAGACCTTAAAAAATTCGACTTTAAAGCCAACGTTGGTTATGCTAACCTAAGCAATTTAAATTTTGTTACTAGAGATAGTATTTCGGAGTTTAGAGGATTAGTAACTATGTCTGCAACAGGTACAACTTTAGATAATGCCGTTGGAGCTATTAATATTAAGAACACAACGTATAAAAATCAAGATAGTAATTACAATTTTCAAGATTTTGATATTGTATCCACCTTTGAGGATAATGAGCGTACAATTTCTATAAACTCACCAGATATTATAGATGGTAAAATTACAGGACAGTTTAAAACTAAAGACCTCTTAGGTTTAGTAGAAAACTCTGTTGGAAGTATTTACACTAATTATGTTCCGAATGTCGTTGATGCCAATCAGTATGTCGATTTTAGATTCAATATTTATTCAAAAATTGCCACCGTATTTTTCAAAGATCTCATCCTTGGAAAAAACACTTTTATTGAAGGCCGTATTGAAACCGACGAAAAAGGCTTTGAACTTACCTTTAATTCGCCTGAAATTAAATTTAAAGATTATTTTGCCACCAATATTAATATAGATGTTGATAATAGTAATCCCTTATATAATACCTATGTAGAGATTGATAGTCTAAGTGCTGGGATTTATAACGCTTCTCAATTTAGCCTTATAAACGTTACAAAACGAGATACTTTATTATTTAAGTCTGAATTTAAAGGAGGAACAAATAATGCTGATGATTTTAATTTAAATCTGTTTTACACTATAGACGAATCTAATAAATCTGTAGTAGGCATTAGAAAATCTGACTTAAAATTTAAGGGGTTTGATTGGCAGTTAAACTCTGAAAAAGACACCTTAAATAAAGTAACGTTTGATAGGGACTTTAAAACATTCGACATTTTTCCAATCAGAATAACCCACGATAGCGAAGAAATTTTAGTATCAGGAAAAGTAACAGATTCAACCAACAAAGACTTTAATGTAGATTTTAAAGATGTTGAGTTAGTAAAAATTACGCCTCGCATAGATAGTTTGGCTCTCAAAGGTATTGTAAATGGTAATTTAGATGTGGTGCAAAAAGACGGAGTATATTTACCAAAATCTAACGTAGAAATAAGTGGCTTTTTTGTCAATGATTACGATTTAGGAAATCTTAAAGCCAATATTGAAGGTAATAATTCTATAACCAATTATAATGTAGATGTCACTTTAATTAATGATAATTTAAAATCATTAGACGCAAAAGGAACCATAGATGTTGCCGATAATAACCCTGAGATAGACTTAAATGTTAATTTCGAAGAGTTCTTATTAGATCCATTAAATCCATTAGGTGAAGGAGTTATTAGTAATATTAGAGGCTTGGTATCTGGTTATGCCAATGTAACAGGTAGTTTAAAAAAACCCGCAATTTATGGCGAGTTGTTATTAGATAGAGCTGGTTTATCTATTCCGTATCTTAATGTAGATTATGGATTTGATTTTGACTCTAAGGTATCGCTAAGAGGTCAGCAATTTATCTTTAATGATGTTGCTATGACAGATTCTAAATACTTTTCTAAAGGAAGTTTAAACGGAGTTATTGCGCATAATAATTTTTCAGATTGGAAACTAGGATTAGAATTAAATACAGACCGACTTTTAGTGTTAAACACAGAAGAATCTGAAGACGAATTGTACTATGGAACAGGATTTATTTCAGGAAGAGCTGAAATTAAAGGACCAACAGATCAATTAACCATCAAAGTTATAAATGGAAGAACTGAAGCCGGAACTGAATTTTTTATTCCGCTTAATGATTCTGAAAGTTTTGGGGATAATTCATTTATACACTTTTTGAGTCCTGAAGAAAAAGCAGCCAGAGTTAAAGGAGAACTAACGGAAACTATAGAAGTTAAAGGATTGGTTTTAGATTTTGATTTAAATGTAAACCAAAACGCAACCATAGAAATAGTAATAGATAAAGAAGCCGGAAGCACCATAAAAGGTAGAGGAGTAGGAGGATTAAATTTCTTAATTAATACCAATGGAACCTTTAATATGTGGGGAGATTTTGTGGTTTACGACGGAACCTATAATTTTAAATACGGTGGTTTTGTTGAAAAGAAATTTAAGGTGGAACAAGGAGGAAGTATCGTTTGGGAAGGAGATCCTTTGGGCGCAGAAATTAACCTCAAAGCTCTGTATGCTGGTAGCGCTAATCCTTCTGTGTTATTAGATAATCCAATAAATCAAAGTATTGATGTCGAAGTCGAAATCCATTTAACAGGTCAGTTAGAGCAGCCAGATCCTCAATTCGATTTTAGATTTCCAAACGTAAGCTCAACGGTTAAATCAGAGCTAGATTATAGGTTGGCTTCTAAAGATGAACGCGATAATCAAGCCTTAATATTTTTAGCAACAGGAGGGTTTTCAAGTAGTTTGGGTGGGGCTAATTTTACGGGTACTATTTCAGAACGATTAACAGGAATTGTAAATAATCTATTTGGAACAAATAACGGAAACTTAGATATTGGCATTGATTTAGAACTAGGACAAGACACACCAGAATTACAAACCAATAATAAATTTGGATTAACACTTCAAACCAAAATTAGCGATAAAGTATTAGTAAATGGTAAGGTTGGTGTACCGTTTGGAAGTGCGAGTCAAACAGTAATTAGTGGTGATGTACAGATCGATTTATTATTAAATGAAGATGGTACGCTTAGAGCTAAAGTGTTTAATAGAGAAAATAGTATTAGAAACTTTGGTGAAGAAATTGGTTATACGCAAGGTGTCGGTTTGTCTTATAATGTAGAGTTTGATACGTTCAAAGAATTACTTCAAACTATCTTTTCTGGAAAAAACAAAAAAGATAAAAGCAGACAGAAGGAAAATAAAAAGGAAGAAAATGAGGATGATTTATTGCCAAGTTACATGACAATGAAAGAAGAAAAGTCAAAATCGAAGCCTTAAATCCTTCAAAATCTTCATAGTTATTAAATACTTATTAACGAAAACGTTTGAATTGTTTTTTAGTAATTATTTTTATGACAATAGTCACTTTTTTATATGAAGAGTTTCTTAATTTTACTGTAAATAAATACGTAAATGCTACAAACAATAAAAAAAATAGGTGTTTTAACTTCTGGAGGAGATGCGCCAGGAATGAATGCTGCAATTAGATCCGTAGTAAGAACTTGTGCTTTTCATAATATTCAATGCTTCGGTATTTATAGAGGATATGAAGGTGTCATTGATGGAGATTTTGTTGAAATGGATGCACGTAGTGTTAAAGGTATCATTAATAAAGGTGGTACAATTTTAAAATCTGCACGTTCTAAAGAGTTTAGAACAAAAGAAGGTCGACAAAAAGGTTATGACCAATTAAAAAAAGCAGGAATTGATGCTTTGGTGATCATTGGTGGAGATGGTAGTTTTACAGGAGCCATGATTTTTAATCAGGAATTTAACTTTCCAGTTATGGGGATTCCTGGAACCATTGATAACGATATTTTTGGTACAACGCATACATTAGGATACGATACAGCGTTAAATACAGTTGTAGATGCTATCGATAAAATTAGAGATACAGCCAGCTCGCATAACAGATTGTTTTTTGTTGAAGTGATGGGTAGAGATGTCGGACACATTGCATTAAATGTTGGTATAGCAGGTGGTGCTGAAGAAATCTTAATTCCCGAAGAAGATTTAGGATTAGACAGGTTAGTTGAATCGCTGAGACGAAGTAAAAAATCTGGAAAATCATCGAGTATCGTTGTCGTTGCCGAAGGTGATAAAATAGGTAAAAGTGTTTTTGAACTTAAGGATTATGTCGATGAGAATATGGAAGGTTACGACGTAAGAGTATCTGTACTTGGACACATGCAACGTGGAGGTGCACCTTCATGTTTCGATAGGGTTTTTGCAAGTAGAATGGGTGTAAAAGCTGTAGAAAGTATAATTACAGGAAAAAGTAATTACATGGTTGGTATGAAAAACGATGTTATTGATTTAACACCATTTGACCAAGCTGTAAAAGGAAAATCAAAAATAAACAAGGAACTTTTAAGAGTTTCTGATATAATGTCAATATAAATAAGAACAAAAATTAAACAAAGATAGAGTAATGGCAAATTTAAAATTAGGAATCAACGGATTCGGTAGAATAGGAAGAATTGTATTTAGAGCAACTGTAAAGCGTAACGACGTTGATGTTGTTGCAATTAATGATTTATTAGATGTAGATCACTTAGCATATTTATTAAAGTACGATTCAGTACATGGTAGGTTTGATGGAACAGTAGAGGTAAAGGACGGACAATTAATAGTAGACGGAAAAACAATTCGTGTAACTGCTGAAAAAGATCCTAAAAATCTTAAATGGGATGAAGCAGGAGCAACTGTAGTTGCAGAATGTACAGGTATTTTTACTTCGCTTGAAACAGCACAATACCATATTGATGGTGGTGCTAAAAAAGTAGTAATTTCTGCACCTAGTAAAGATGCACCAATGTTTGTAATGGGTGTTAATGATAGTAAGTTAACTGCTAATGATACTATTGTGTCTAATGCATCTTGTACAACAAACTGTTTGGCTCCAATTTCTAAAGTAATTGAAGATAACTTTGGTATTGAAGAAGGCTTAATGACAACAATTCACGCGGCAACGTCTACACAGTTTACTGTAGATGCACCTTCACGTAAAAATTACCGTTTAGGGCGTTCTGCAATTAACAATATTATTCCAAGTTCTACAGGTGCTGCAAAAGCAGTAGGTAAAGTAATACCTGAATTAGACGGAAAGTTAACAGGTATGGCATTTAGAGTACCAACTGTAGATGTATCTGTTGTAGATTTAACGGTTAAAACAAAGAAAGCAACATCTTTAGAAGCTATTAAAGCGGCTATGAAAAATGCCTCTGAAACTTCTATGGAAGGTGTATTAGGTTATACAGAAGATGCTGTAGTATCTCAAGATTTTGTAAGTGAAGAACGCACTAGTGTTTTTGATGCAGATGCGTCAATTGAATTAAACTCTACATTCTTTAAGTTAGTGTCTTGGTACGATAATGAGTTTGGTTATTCAAACAAATTGGTTGATTTAGCTCAAAAAGTAAACAGCTTATAATATATAACATTGTAATAATTCTAAAATTCCGTAGGATTATGAATTAGTCATAGTCTACGGAATTTTTATTATACTTTAATTTCATGATTTTAATTACAGACGGAGGGTCTACAAAGTGTGATTGGATTGCCATTGATGACGATGGTAAACAAAGCGTTGATAAAATCCGCACCAAAGGATTAAACCCAGCCATTGTTGCAGAAAAAAAACTAAATAAAATTATTCGAAAGAGTAAAGAGTTAATGGCTCTTGCTGATGAGGTAACTCATATTTATTTTTATGGCGCAGGTTGTGGTACTGATAAGCCAACTTTACTACTAAAATCAATACTAGAGTTTTACTTTAAAAACGCCATTGTAGAAGTTAGAGAAGACACCTACGCTGCAGTAAGAGCATGTATTGAGTCTAATGATGAAGCTGCTGTGGTTTGTATCTTAGGAACCGGATCTAATTGTAGTTATTTTGATGGTAAAGATCTACACCAACGTGTATCTAGTCTTGGCTTTATTTTAATGGACGATGCCAGCGGAAATTATTTCGGTAAACAACTCATTAGAGATTATTTCTTTAATAAAATGCCAGATACCATTAGTGTTGCGTTTGCGCATAAGCATAATTTAGATGCAGATTTTATTAAATATAATCTTTATAAGCAAACCAATCCAAGTGCCTATCTCGCAGATCATGCTGAGTTTATGTTTATAAATAAAGATTCAGAATATATAAGTAATATTATTACCAAAGGCATTCGGTTATTTGCCGAAAATATGATTCTTCAGTATAAAGATGAATTAAAAGCAGGTGTTCCAGTTCACTTTGCAGGTTCTATCGCTTATTTTGGTCAAGCTGAAATTAAGCAAGTTGCAAAAGAATACGGATTTAAAGTGGGTAATTTTGTAAGACGACCAATAGAAGGCTTAGTAGATTATCACGTTAAAAATTTAAAACAATAAAAATACTTTACAACGCAGTTTTGTTCATTTCCTGTTAATAAAACACGGCTTACCTGTTGTAAAACTTATTAATTGGTTATATCTTTGTACCAACAAAACGTAAAAAACGACAATTATTATGTTCGACTTTGATCAGTACTTAGGATTTTTAGCATTTTTAACCATATTAACAATTGGGTTTTGGTTAATGATTTTCCTTATGACTTTTGTAATCCCTTATTGGTTATTTGGTTCAACAATGGAACGTTTAAAAGAAATGAAAGCAGAAAAGAAAGCTAAGCGTGAAGGTTTAACGCAGTAATAGTTTTATATCATATTAAAAAAAGAGCGCTATTTGCGCTCTTTTTTTATGCCTTATCTTTTCTTGGTAGTACGGTAAAAACCATACGAAGCTAATAACCCTATACAACTAAATACTACTAATACCATAAAGGTGTTCTGTAAACCTGTGATTTTATCCGGATTATCTAATAAAATTCCAAAAAGTGGACCTGAGAAAATTTCAGGAGTATAGCCAATTACAGAAATCAATCCAACAGCAGTTCCGGTTAAAGCAACGGGAATTTTTGCTTCATCTAAGGTTGCAAAATACAACACTCGACAAGAATAAACTCCAATAGCTAAAAGCAAAATATTGATGGTAAATAGCAACGTCGTATTGGCATTAATAAGATCAGACGTAAATAACAAACTCGATATTATAGAGACTATAAATCCTATCATAAGCCATAAAGACGGTTTCGTTTTATCTGCCAAAAGCCCAATAACCACTCCAATAACTGGTCTGATATATAAAAGAAAAGTTCCAATAGCTGCAGAATCAATAGGATCGTATTTCATTACGCTAGTAGCGTAAAGTGTAAAAATATCAGTCGCTTTATAACCTGTATAAGCACAAATAATAATGAGCATCAACAACCAAATAGATGGCATTTTTAATAATACTTTAAAACTTGACCTGTCAAATAATTCTGATTGCTTCTGAGCTGATTTGGTTTGTAGTGGTTTTAAAAAGAAATAAACCAATAAAGCTATTAATGCAACAAGTATAGAACAAACTAGGATTACTTGTTTAAAAGCTTCTTTACGTTCTATAAGTGTACTATTAGAAATATCAGTCGCAATAAATAATGTAAATACAAAGACACCAATGGAGCCAAATGCAGCTGCTACTAAACCACGACCACCATCTAAGAAGCCAAAAGCCAAACCTTGCTTTTTGTCGCCTCCCCAAATTCTAGTGGCTTTAATCATTGCTGCCCAAAATAAAAAAATGGTTGTAAAACCCCAATAGCCATATAAAATCTTTAGCTCAAAATAATTAGGGAATGTCGCCAAATATAAACCGCCAACAGCAGTTAAGAGTAGTGCTAAAGCCATCAACTTATTGGGGTGAAATTTATCAGCTAATGGACCACCAAACAAATAGGAGACCAGTGCTACAATACCATAAATTGAAAAGCAATATCCAATATCTTCATTATTGATAGCAAGGACTTCAAGAAATGTTGGTCTAAAAATACGTTGCAATACAAAAGGTAAAATAAAAACAGCCTCAGCTGCTAATATCAATAATATTATAACATACAAAGGCTGTTTTTTTATGTTGTCTTTCTGCATGTTATACTTGCAGAACTCCCATATTAAAAGGCTTCTCAATAGGAGCGTGGTTAGCGGCTTCAATGCCCATAGAAATCCAAGTTCTGGTATCTAAAGGATCAATAACGCCATCTGTCCAAATTCTAGAAGCTGCATAATATGGAGACACTTGGTCATCGTATCTCGATTTTATCTTGTTGAATAATTCCTCTTCTTTTTCCTTAGTAATGGTTTCGCCTTTCTTTTTAAGCGAAGCCGTTTCAATCTGAAGCAATACTTTTGCAGCAGAATTTCCACTCATTACAGCGAGTTCTGCACTTGGCCAAGCAGCAATCAACCTTGGGTCGTATGCTTTTCCGCACATCGCATAATTTCCTGCACCATAACTATTACCTAAAACAATAGTAAATTTAGGTACTACAGAATTACTAACGGCATTTACCATTTTAGCGCCATCTTTAATTATTCCGGAATGTTCAGATTTACTACCCACCATAAATCCTGTTACATCTTGAAGAAATACCAAAGGAATTTTTTTCTGATTACAATTCGCTATAAAACGTGTGGCTTTATCTGCAGAATCGTTATAAATAACTCCACCAAACTGCATTTCGCCTTTTTTAGTTTTTACTAGTTTTCGTTGATTAGCCACAATACCAACAGCCCAACCTTCAATTCTCGCATAAGCAGTGATAATGGTTTTACCATAATCTTCTTTGTATTCATCAAATTCAGAATTATCAACCAAGCGCTTTATGATCTCTTTCATATCATATTGGTCCGCTCGACCTTTTGGAAGAATGCCGTAGATATCTTCAGGATTCTCTTTAGGTTTTTTAGAATCGGCTCTATTGTAACCTGCTTTATCAAAATCACCAATTTTATCAACTATAGATTTTATTTTGTCTAAAGCAGCTTTATCATCTTTAGCTTTATAATCTGTAACCCCAGAAATTTCACAATGTGTCGTTGCACCTCCTAGAGTTTCATTGTCTATTGATTCTCCAATAGCAGCTTTTACCAAATAACTTCCTGCTAAGAAAATACTACCTGTTTTATCTACAATCAACGCTTCATCACTCATAATAGGTAAATACGCTCCACCTGCAACGCAACTTCCCATAACAGCAGCAATTTGGGTAATTCCCATGCTACTCATTACGGCATTATTTCTAAAAATGCGTCCAAAGTGTTCCTTGTCTGGAAAAATTTCATCTTGCATTGGTAGAAAAACTCCAGCGCTATCTACTAAATAAATAATCGGTAATCGGTTTTCAATAGCAATTTCTTGAGCACGTAAATTCTTCTTTCCTGTAATAGGAAACCAAGCTCCAGCTTTTACTGTAGCATCATTGGCCACAACAATACATTGCTTTCCTTGTATATAACCCATTTTTACAACCACACCTCCAGAAGGGCAGCCTCCATATTGTTCATACATACCATCACCTGCAAATGCACCTATTTCTATAGATTTAGCTTTAGGATCTAACAGGTAGTTTATGCGCTCACGAGCCGTCATCTTACCTTTACTATGATGTTTAGCGATGCTTTTTTCGCCACCACCTAATTTTACCTGAGCGAAACGTTTTTTTAGATCAGAAACTAAAAGTTTATTGTGATCTTCGTTTTTATTGAATTTGATATCCATATTTTATTGCCCACAAAAGCGGGTGTCTTTTATAAGGTTATAGCTTTACTTTGTTTTGTACGAATTTACAAAACGAATCCATGTTTGGAAAGTGAATGTTTTGTTAAAATATAATACAGGGAATTATATTCCTTGGGATATATATGATTTTATTGTAAATTTAAACTTCAAAAAAAACAATTTTAATGAAACATATAATAGCATTTGCTGGTAGTAACAGTTCCGATTCAATCAATAAACAATTAGTAACCTATACAGCATCGCTTGTAGATAATGCAAAAGCTACAATTTTAGATCTTAATGATTTCGATTTACCAATCTTTAGTAAAGATTTGGAAGCCAAAGAAGGTATACCAAAAAATGCCATCAAATTTTTAGATATCCTGAAAGAAGGGGATGGCATTATAGTATCATTAGCAGAAAATAATGGATCATATGCAGCTGTATTTAAAAATTTATTCGATTGGTTGTCGCGAGCAGAACAGAAAAATTGGTTAGGAAAACCTATGTTATTAATGGCATCCTCACCAGGAGCTAGAGGCGGACAATCGGTTTTACAAATAGCTTTAGATCGTTTTCCGCGACATAATGCTGATATCGTTGGAAAATATTCACTTCCATCTTTTAATGATAACTTTTCTGAAGGAAAGATTACCAATACAGAGTTAAATAATGAATTATTAACGCAAGTCAAACAATTTAAAAATAGTATTTAAATCATGGAATTAAAACATATAGAATCAAAATCAGAAAATAAATTTTACCTGTTAGACGGAGATAAAGAGATAGGCGAGATGACTTATGTATATACCGAAGACCAAACTATTGACCTTAACCATACAGAAATTGATAGCGCTTACCGAGGGCAAAGTCTAGGACAAAAACTGATTAATGCTGCCATAGACTTTTTAATAAAAAACAATTTAAAAGCGACAGCAAGTTGTCCTTATGCTAAAAAGATGTTAGAGCGAAGCGAACAGTATTCTGCTGTAAAAGTTTAAACTCCATCTCTTCAAAAGACCAAAGACTTATATGGGAAACATAGCAAAAGATATCAATTCAACCTTCGAGAATAATCGAATTAAAGCCATGCTGAATATCGTATATACAGCAAATTGGATTACGAGTCGTCAGAATGTGTTTTTTAAAGACTATGGCATCTCTCAACAACAGTATAATATATTACGAATATTAAAAGGCGCTGACAAACCACTAAGGGTTAAAACCATTAAAAGCAGAATGTTAGAGCGTTCACCAAACGCCACGCGATTAATGGATAAACTTTGTGCTAAAGACCTCATTGAACGGTTTCCGTCTGAGAATGATAGACGTGTTGTAAAAATTGCAATCACCAAAACGGGTATGAATCTCTTAGAGTCCATTCCAGATGATTTTAATAACGAGATTATTAAAAACCTGAATGAAGATGAGGCCAACCAGCTAAGTGACTTGTTAGATAAAATGCGTTGACCAATTCCTACGAATGCAGTAATCTCATATCATGAAAAAAATAATACATAAAGCAGAAGACAGAGGGTTTGCAAACCATGGATGGTTACAGGCTAATCATTCGTTTAGTTTTGCAAGTTGGCATAATCCCGAAAAAGTACATTTTGGAGCTTTAAGAGTTCTAAATGATGATGTCATTGCACCAAAAATGGGCTTTGGTACACATCCACACGATAATATGGAAATTATTACAATGCCATTACAAGGCATTTTAAAACATCGAGATAACATGAATACTGAATGGCAAGCTGTAGTTCCAGGTGAGGTGCAAGTAATGTCAGCAGGAACAGGAGTTCAGCATTCTGAAATTAACGGATCTGTTGATGAACACTTGAGTTTGTTTCAAATTTGGATTATTCCCGAAAAACGAAATGTAGAACCTCGTTATGATCAAAAACGGTTTAATGTAAACGCTAGAAAAAATAAACTTCAAACAGTAGTAACGTCTTTTAAAGATGCGGATAATGAGAGTTTGAAAATTCATCAAGATGTAAAAGTTTCACGTATTGACTTATCTAAAGGAACATCGTTCAATTATAAATTGAAAAGTGAAAAACACGGAGTTTATATGATGAATATCTTTGGATCCATTGAAGTGGAAGGAGACATTTTAGACGCCAGAGATGCTGTCGGAATTTCAGAAATTGATAGTTTTACTGTCACATCATATTCCGACAGTGAATTATTATGTATTGAAGTTCCTATGCTAAAATTGTAATTTATTTATGATAGAAGCATCACCAATTGTGGCATTTTGTTTATTTAAAATACGATATTTGTAAATTAACTAACTATTAAACTAAGATTGATTATGGCAATGAATAAAAATACAGTACTGTCTTGGGCTACCTGGATTATGATATTTGTAGGACTTGGGCTTATTGCTCTTGGAGCATTTAGGTACGATGATGTTGCAGGTTGGGGATTCGCAGCTGTTGGAGGCGGTTTTTTCTGCATCGCATGGGTATTTAATGCGCTAAAGGGTAGAGTTTAATTTCTTAACTGTACTGTATAACAACCGCTTTTTTAAAAACATTATTAATTCTAAAACTTTATATCTCTTTGACTAAAGTTTAAAAACTAACAACCAAATGAGTGACGATAAAAAAGTAATTTTCGCAATGTCTGGTCTTACAAAGACCTTTTCAGGAGCAAACACTCCTGTTTTAAAAAATATATACTTAAGCTTCTTTTATGGAGCTAAGATTGGGATTTTAGGTCTCAACGGTTCAGGTAAATCTACCTTATTAAAGATTATCGCAGGAGTCGATAAAAACTACCAAGGTGATGTTGTTTTTCAACCTGGTTATTCGGTTGGATACTTAGAACAAGAGCCACAACTAGATGATGAAAAAACGGTTATGGAAGTCGTTAAAGAAGGTGCTGCTGAAACGGTTGCCATTCTAGATGAATACAATAGTATTAACGATCAGTTTGGCTTAGAAGAATTTTATAGTAATCCAGATAAGATGGAGAAACTTATGAACCGTCAAGCCGAATTGCAAGATCAAATTGATGCTGCAGGAGCATGGGAATTAGATACCAAGCTCGAAATAGCCATGGACGCATTAAGAACGCCAGATGGAAATAAAAAAATTGGAGTGCTTTCTGGTGGTGAACGTCGTCGTGTAGCGTTATGCCGTTTATTATTACAAGAACCAGATGTGCTATTATTAGATGAGCCTACCAACCATTTAGATGCAGAATCTGTACATTGGTTAGAGCATCATTTAGCACAGTATAAAGGAACTGTTATTGCTGTAACACACGATAGATATTTTCTAGATAATGTTGCAGGATGGATTTTAGAACTCGATAGAGGTGAAGGTATTCCTTGGAAAGGAAACTATTCATCTTGGTTAGATCAAAAATCGAAACGTATGGCGCAAGAAAGCAAAACAGCTTCTAAACGTCAAAAAACCTTAGAACGCGAGCTCGATTGGGTACGTCAAGGGACAAAAGGTCGTCAAACAAAGCAAAAAGCACGTTTGAAGAACTATGACAAACTTATGAGTCAAGATCAAAAACAACTCGACGAAAAATTAGAAATCTATATTCCTAACGGTCCACGTTTAGGAACTAATGTTATTGAAGCCCTTGGTGTTGCTAAAGGTTACGATGATAAATTATTGTATGATGATTTAAATTTTAACTTGCCTCAGGCAGGTATTGTTGGTATTATTGGACCAAATGGTGCTGGTAAAACAACCATTTTCAGAATGATAATGGGAGAAGAAACACCAGACAAAGGAGAATTTAAAGTCGGAGAAACAGCTAAGATTGCTTACGTCGATCAAAAACACTCTAACATTGATCCGGAAAAAACAATTTGGCAGAACTTCAGTGACGAGCAAGAGTTGGTTATGATGGGTGGAAAAGAAGTCAATTCTAGAGCCTATTTAAGTCGATTTAATTTCTCTGGTGGTGAACAAAATAAAAAGGTAAAACTACTTTCTGGTGGTGAACGAAACCGTTTACATTTAGCAATGACACTAAAAGAAGAAGGTAATGTATTACTTTTAGATGAGCCTACTAATGATTTAGATGTTAATACATTACGTGCATTAGAAGAAGGTTTAGAAAACTTTTCAGGTTGTGCCGTTGTTATTAGTCACGATAGATGGTTCTTAGATAGAATCTGTACGCATATTTTAGCTTTTGAAGGTGATTCACAAGTCTATTTCTTCGAAGGAGGATTTAGTGATTACGAAGAAAATAAGAAGAAACGTTTAGGTGGAGATATCATGCCAAAACGAATTAAGTATAGAAAATTAGTGCGATAATTTTAATTGCATTTAAACGAAAAAAAGAGCCAGCAAATTGCTGGCTCTTTTTATTTATCACTGTAGATGTGATTATTATTTAGGTAATAATTGTTTTCAATATTTAAGTTTTGTAAGTCTTCAAAATTAGACTGAAAATTACCTATTTCCCTATTTATAGATGCATCATGCTCATGTGCGTACAAATCAGCTTTACTATAAAAGATAAATATGGCAAAAAATATAAAAAAAGGAATTAATACTATAAGACTCATAGTCATTTATTAATTATCATCATAAAGATGACCGCTTGATAAATCTTCACCAGATTTTTCATAATCCGTATAAGCGTTAGTTTGCATTAACTTTCTATTTTCTGCTTTGAGCTTATACATCTTAAGGATTGCTACTAAAATAAAAACAAGAAAAATCGTTGCCACAGCTATTAAAATCATTGTAAGTTGTGTTGTCGTCACAATTATAGCCTTTGAAAACAGGTTAATATTTATCATTTTACTTTGTAGATTTGGATTCTATAATGTAAATATAGAAAAAAAGTTGATGTTAAATACTTAATATTAAAATATTTACAATCTTTTAGTTCACAATAACACCGATAAACTGTTAAAAAAGTCCGTTAAACCACTGTGTTTTTAAGGGAAACAGAAAGTTATCTAACTGTTAAGCAAATTTAATATTTTTTATTTTTTGTAACATTTTCAAAATATATGCTACTTATATTTTAGCAATTAAAGTTTTTATAGTCTTAAAAATTTACCGAAATTGTTATCCTTTAAACTGTTCAACTTAATAACACTAGACAAATATGCCTGATGATTTTGATTTATTAGAAACAAATTCCAACGAAAAAACTGAAAAAGTAGATGTAAATTGGGGAAAAGCGATTGACCAAATGAAGTCAAAGCTGGCTCAAGAAGATGATCCAGAGAGTCGTCAGAAAATATTGAATGCAACATTAGATAATGTTGTAGATATGGCAGAAAAAGATAGAACTACTTTATTAGATGCCATTAAAGACTTAACAGATTACCAAGATGAAGTAGGTATAATGTTTGAAGGCTTTTCGGCCCTAAATGCTGCAGAACAAAAAATCATTGACGATGCCATTAAACGTTTAGAGCGTGCAAAAGTTGAACTAGAAGACGCTAAAAACAAGCCAGATACGTGGTGGAATAATCTTTGGGGACGAAAAAGTAAAATAAGAGATGCAGAACAAGAACTTCAAAATGCACAGAAAGAGCGCGATGCTTCAGACAACAAAGCAAAAGCTATGTTTCAGCAACGTATCGAAACTGCAGATGTTCAGACGTTATTAAACGAGTTGTCATTTAAAAGTCAAGCGGCAATCCAACGTTTAAAAGATAGAGAAATCGAAATAAAAGAAGTTGAAGAAAGTCTTAAAACGGCCATAGTAGAAGCTTCTAATAATCATACAAAAGCCCTTCAAAAGAAACAAGAAGTAGAAGATAAGCTCGAAGAGCAGTATGCACTTTTAAAACAAGCACGTCAGGCTTTAGAAGAAGTAGCAGATAAACAATCTACAGAATATTCAGATGCCTTAGCCAAAGTAACCACTTTAGAGCAAAAAGTTGAAGAGTTAGAAGGTCTCAAAAATGCTTACACCACCTTAGCAGCTTCAAAGGATAGTTTTGTGCATAAGCATAATCTTACCATTAAAGTGTTAACGTCGTTACGTAGTAACTTACAAACACATCGTGCAAAATTAAAATCAGATACAGACGAGCGACTAAAATATTACGATGGTTATGTGGTAGCATTAAAAGCACGTACAGATCAAGAATTCGCAGCTATTTTAGAGCATTTAGGGGTTAAAACCGATGAGCATATCGGTGAAACTTTAGCTGCCATGCATACCGCAAGTGCTAAAGCGCGTCAAGAAATGATGGATAATATACCGGTTCACGAAAAAGTAATGCAAGGTGTTTACGGCAGTTATGCAGAAGCCTTAGGAGAAATCAGAACTAAAGATGCAGAAATCCAAAAGAACTTTGCAGACCGTTATGGTATTGACATGAAAGAAATTTTTGATGAATATTATAAAGTAGATCCAAATGCACCAGCTGGTGATGGAGGAGGAGAGCCAGCAGGCCAACCAAAACCAGAAGCTAGTGAAGATGATCTTTTAGGGTAATTTAATAATGGCGTTACCTACTTTTGTTTTTAATGACAAAAGTAGGTCAGGCTTTCACTACTCGCTCTCTGCGAGGAGCTCAAACAGGCCGTTCAATCCTTAACGCAATAACTCGAGTTCATAGAAAGAAACAATTACTAATTATAACAAAATAGAAAGAACGATGACTAATAGAGGATTGCTACTATTTTTAATCATATTCTTTGTGTTCTCGTCAATTGGAAATTATATGTTTCGGCATGAGAAAGATATTATTTCTTCAATAGCAATTTCTGCAGTTTCTTCATTAATCGTTTTCTTGATTTTTATTGTAAAGCGTGAATGGGATAAAAAACAAAAAATGTGAATTTTAAAATTAATTTATTAAAAAAAGATTAGTATTCGTGGCAAACAGAATACTGTCAACTGCCTGCAAAAATGATAGTTACACCTTTAGATTCAGCAATATTAGATTCCAAAGAACAGTATGTGTTCTATCACAAAATGATAGATTTTACATTAAAGGAACTCATTGTTGCTGTTCAGCAAAAACAAATATTAAATCAGCAAGAAGTACTCTTGTTTAAACAATACAGCGATTTATTGTTGTATTCTATTGAAGCCATGCGTGTAAAATATATGTATGACGAAGAGGAAAACATGAAAGTCGATTTAACCGACTCAAGCTTTCCTAATTATTTAGAATTCCGCTATTTGTTTAACGATCTCGCCTTACGAGAAGATTATTTAGGTAAACTCACAGATGTAGATACTTTAAAAGAAGAGTTTTTAGATACATTAATGCGAAAGAAAGAGCCTATTTCTAAACGCAAACTCTTTCAAGCGGCATCTATTGTTTATTATACATCAGCAAAGAAAGAATATATTTTTAACCGTTTTGTTCAAGGTAAAATTATAACAGCGCCAGAAGGTTCGCCGGCAGAATACTTAGTCAGCTGGAGTTTCTACGATGTGTCGCATAACAGACCATTTATTTGTTACATGTACTTTAATTACGATGGTAAAGATCCTTTAAATGACCGCAACGAAATTTACAGGGCTTTAAAAACTATTGCAGATAGAGAAATGGCTTTAGATACTATGGCATATGGCATTGATAAACGTTTACCTAAAGTGCTACCTAAATTAATTAAGCGTGTCGATTTAGGACCAATTCATAATGTATTTGCTAAAGACGAAAACAAAGTGACTCATGCTATTTTACAGAGTATCGCAAATAAGGAAATTCCGTTAGAATCGTTTGCAGTTTCATTTAAAGTAGACGAGTTAAAATCCGGAAGCGAATTTAAAGAGGGTGGCTTTTTTAGTAAGCAAACCTATCAACGTTGGGATGCCGCATATAGGCAACGGTATATTTTTGCACCACATAGAATAATTCAAATGCTATATAATAAAACACCTGAGGTTATGAATAAGTTGGCGATGGCACCAGTGCAAATAAGCAGTTTAGAGTCCTCAGTTAGCAGTTATAAAAAGTAAAGTATAATATGTCGTTTAAAACATTGTTGGCATATCAAAAAGGATTTGAATCAGCTATGGAAATATTTCATATGACTAAAAATTTTCCTAAGTCCGAAATGTTTGGCTTAACATCACAAATGGTAAGGTCGAGTAGAGCGGTTTGTTCCAATATTGCTGAAGGATATAGAAAACGTCAATATGAAAAGCATTTTAAAAGCAAATTGTCAGATGCAGATAGTGAAAATTCAGAGACTCAATTGTGGTTAGATTTTGCATTAGCATGTGAATATATAACTGAAACTAAAAAACAAGAATTACAATATAAAAGTGAAGAAATAGGAAAACTTATCAATTACATGATGAAGAATCCTGGTAAATTCGGATTATAAATACAAAGTAAGTCCTCTAGTTGGCAGTCCTCAGTTGGCAGTCCGCAGTTGGTGTAACATAATGTGATTTTTCAACATAAGATTAAATGATTTAAAAAACTGAATACTAAATTAACGCAACAATAAGCCGCAACAGTAAGTACTGAATACTGAAGACTGCCAACTGAATACTAAATTAACGCAACAGTAAGTACTGCGAACTGAAGACAGAAAACTGAAGACTATAAAAAAAACATGGAACACAACTCAACCTTCCCTATAAAACAAAACGAATTAGATATGCTTCGCGATGAAGCAACCTCTTATTTAAAATCTATTCAATGGGAGCAAAGTCAACGTGCGAAGAATAAAGATAATGATGCCAAAGACGAATCTATTTTATTGTATTTATCTAGAGCAAATAACGGTAGTAATGTTAATGTGACGTCAGTTTCAAAAACCATTTTAGCTTTAAAAAAGCGGTTATTACCAGAATCGGTTGCACTGCCTATTAATCTAAATCAATCCTTATATGCTGTTCAAGAAGGCATAAACTTAGGGCTTTGGATTAAGGATTCATATTACGATGCGTCAGGACTTTCGAGTTTAAGTGAAAATAAATCGGCATTAGATAATTCTGGAAGACGTGAGTATGAAAGTAAAATGCATACCGCAACCGCTTTCATGTTATTTGCTGCGGCTTATAAGATTCTTCACGATTTAAAACCACATGCTTCAGACGATTTATCTGTAATGAAACAGAAGTTTGCAGGCATTCCAGAAGTATCATTATTAACACCTTTAAAAGGTATATCGTGTCAACTGTTTTATTACGACAAGTATTTAGGACATCCTGAGATTATAAAATCAGATAAAGATGTTATCGATTTTACAGTCGTTTATTTTGAGGCCTTAATAGATGAAATTCAACTTCGAAAAAGTAGTTTAGAATATACAGAAACCGTTTCAGACAGAACTTACAAATTAGAAAACAGTGATTTTGCAGTTTCAGGATGGGAAAATGTATTTCAAGGTACAGCAAAAAGTATCGAATTCAATAAAATACAATTCGAACAAATTGTAGGAAACCGAGATGCCAAGCATTTTGCACGTCGCTTAACTGAGCGTTTGTTGAGTTATGATATTGAAGCAAAGAAAAACCCGTTTCAAGAATTAGGTGGTTTTATGCCTGTGTTTATGGGTTATGGTATTCCTGGAACAGGTAAAAGTATGTTAATTGCTGCTATTGCAACCCGATTAAAAGAACATTCCGATAATTTAGAGATTCCATTTTTATTCCACCCAATGCCAGATACATTGATATCTACATTTCAGGGTGGTTCTGCCGAAAAAATGGTGGAGTGGATGAAACCTTTACAAGATCCAACACGCTTAATTTTTGCACCAATTGACGATGCCGAAAATAACCTACAGGAACGAACAGCACAAGGTGTTTCCGCTGGAGTAAAAGAAGTAATTGGTGTGTTTTTAAGATATACAGAAGGAGCTTATGCGGTGAATTATGGTAACAGCTCCATTGGTTTATTTACCAATTTACCTGAAATGCTGGATAAAGCTGTGATTTCGCGTGTACAAGGAAGATTTAAAATTGATGGTGCACGAACTGAACATGATTTTGTTGATCAAGATTACATTTGGTGGAAGAAGTTAAAGGAAACCATGCCCGATTTTGTAAACATGAATGATCCTGAGGTCTATAAATATTTATCCGATCAAAGTTTAGCAAATAGTATGGGCGAAATCTTAAATTTGGTTGAGCATCCAACAGAAGCGCGTGTACATGATACCTTTGATAAAGTTGAAAAGTTGCATCAAAATAACGATCACATGTTTTATGCGGCTTTATACAAAGAGATTCAAAAAATATTTCCGTTTTTCTCTTCGAGAGATGTCAGAAACATTCAGTCAGCAATTTCATTACGATTAACAGATTTCGATTTAGAAAAAGATTGGTTTGAGAATCCTGAAACGTATTTCAAAAAGGATTATGACACCAAATTTAAGATGCTTCAAGAATTAATGAAAGCCAATATGAAAGGTTTAAATTTTTCAGATATAAGACGACAAGAGGTTATAAGATATTTAGATAATGTGGCAACCATTGCAGATACCGATTTTAAACGAAAAGTAGATGCCAGAGTGAATCAGTTAAATATTGAGACTGAAGCGAGAGCGCAGTTTGGGAAGTAAAGGTATTAGTAAAAAAGTGTAAAGTAAAAAGTGTGTAGTCTTTGTCATTCCGACAGAACGAGGCACGAGCGACGAGGAATCTGATAAAGGGAAAACCTTACTAATAAATAGATTGCTGCAGTTAGCGAAGAAGTTAGCTTCGCAATGACATAAAGTAGAATGTTTTATAAAAATATGAACAACCTAAAAAACATAACCAAAACAACCCTATCAAATGATTGGGCAAAACTAGATAGAATAGATTACGATTATCAATTCGAAAATGGCGAATGGAAACGTTTATCACGCGAAACCTATAACAGAGGAAATGGTGCGGCCATTTTATTATATAATCCAGAAAAAAGAACGGTAATTTTAACCAAACAATTCCGCATGCCAGCTTACGAAAATAACAATACAGATGGCATGTCAATTGAGGCTTGTGCTGGTGCAATTGATAATAACGATAGTGCTTTAGAAACTATTATTCGAGAAACTGAGGAAGAGGTAGGCTATAAAATAAACGATGCTGAGCAAGTATTAACTGCTTATACGTCACCAGGCGCTTTAACGGAAAAGATGTTTTTATTTGTAGCCGCATATAATGAAAATATGAAAATTTCTAAAGGCGGTGGCTTAGATAGTGAAGATGAAGAAATAGACATTCTAGAACTTCCGTTTTTTAAAGTTATAGAAATGATTACAAATGAAGAGATTATTGATGCTAAGACCATTATGTTAGTACAATATGCTCAGATTAATAAATTATTAGAATAGTTGTTATTCCTGTAAAAACAGGAATCTAATGAATTAAAAAATTAAATAATAACAATAAACTCTGTGTATCTCTGTGTTACTCAGCGAAACTCAGCGTAAAATATGAGATTACCACTTTTGTGGGATATAACTATGCAAAAACTAAAACAAGCCAACTTATACCGCAGCGAACTTATTCCCATAAGCGGAAAACTAGTGGAGCGTTATAACAAATGCTTAAAAACGATGGGCTTTGCAGAAACCAAATTGAAGTCGTTTTTTATTGATGGTATGGGTTGGAGTCCAGAAGTAGCTGAAGAACATAAGAATATGCATTACCTTAATCATGGTGAGGCAAATCCACATGGCATTATTATTACACCATTACAAAAAGGTAAACCGGTTTATTTGCCATTTCACTCGTTTGATAAAGAAATGATGCAACATGTGTTTAGAACCCATGGTCAAAAAATTAATGATATTACCAGAGATTCTGCTATTTGCATAGATTTTGACCAAAATATTGATGTCTTTTACGAGCCATTAGATGTTTTAAAATATGACAATATCAATATCACTTTTAGGCTTATTGATCATCTAGAACAAGTTCAAAAAGACCAATTAGCATTAGTTGATATCTTTAAAACCGGTAACAATTTTATAGATGAGAATATTCATCAGCAACTTTTAGATTCGGCAAATACATATGGTGATTTAAGACATAGGGACTTAAGCTTACACCCTTTACATTTTTCTACTAATTCATTTTTTACTAGAGCTTTTGGTGGTGTGTATGTACTGAGAGACTTTATAAAACCTATTGTGGTTTTTGAAAATAAAGAAGCTTATAAAGAAGCTATAAAAGATACGATCCATGATGTGTTAATTTACCACATTGCGCAACCAGAATTAGTCGATAAATTAAAAGACCATTTAATTATTGAATGTGATTTGGAAGACATGGTAAAAACACCAAATTACGACCGCATTAAAAAATATGAATTGGCACAGTTTTTAAAAGAAACGGAACATCCTATTAATGATATTTTGAATGATAATGTACTATTTAAAAGTTATTTAAACAAAATAGATATCAATGCTAGAAAACAAGTGATGAGCGTGGAAATCTATCTTGAAAAATTAGAACGTAGCAATGCTTATAAAATTGAAGACATCGTAGATCAAACCTTTTACTTTGCGTTACATCAACCGCATTCGTCATTATCTTCTGAGCATCGCGATTTAATCCATAAGCTGTTAATTAACATTGCACCAAGGGATGTTTTATTTTTATATTGGTACGATAAGGAACAGTTTTATAAGAGTTATGAGACTTGGGAGGATTCTTTTAGGGATTGGGTAATTGGGAGGATTGGTAACAATATCTAAGTTTTTTAGACTAATTTAGTAGAGTGCTTTTATTGCACGCAGAGACGCAAAGGCGCAAAGGAAATATTAATATAAGTTGAGCACTGAACTCCGTTCTTCAAGCTACCAACTTCAAACTTTTAACAACCATGGGAATAGAACTCGTCATTTTTATATCAGCTATTTTATTCGGAATTTTTCTGTACTGGAGAGAGTCCAATGGAAATGGCGCCTATCGCTTTTTAAATAAAATAGTGAATAGTAAAGAACTTCAAATGAAAGCTAATAATCCTAAAGGATTTGTGTATAAACAATCGCTTTTACCGCGTCTTATTTTTGTGGTAAGTCTGGTGTTGGTTGCAGCTTTAATTATTGAGTTTTTAACACCAATTGCTGTATTTAGCAGTTATAACGGGATATCCGCATTTGCCTCATTTGCCGTGGGCACACTTATAGGTACTTACTTGGCTAGTTTTATAATTAAATCGTCTGAAGTTATTGAAGAACAAAGCGTATCCTTGGAAGATAAATTTGATGATGTTGTTGAAAAAGGAAAAGATTTTTTAGAAGACCTAAAAAACAAGGATAACAAAGCCGTAGAAGAAGCTAAAAAAGAAATTGAAAACGAACCTGAAGCAAAAATGAATGAAAAAAGTGCTCGGGAACGTTTAAAGGATAAAGGACTTATGTCATTCTGAGCACAGTCGAAGAATCTCATAAAGCATTTGAAACTTAAATAATTAGAAATATTAATTTAAACTAGGAGATTCCTGCTTTCGCAGGAAGCATTACCATGATAAAAAACTACTGGAACAAAGGAGGCAAACAAAAACGAATCGTAATATTCACGGCATTGCTATTGGTTGTGTTATTGTTCTTTTTTAGGGACGATTATCAACCTGTTTTATTATTTCTACGCAAATACATATTCGTCATTATAATCAGTTTACTGGTTTTATTTTTGGGTTTACGAAAATTCAGAAAATCAGCAAATGTCAGTAGTCGTTTAGGTATTTTAGCCTTATTAATTGTGTTCTTCGGAATTCTATATGTTGTTGGTTGGCACTATAAAATGTACGATTACATGAAAACTTACAATGTTTTTAATGATCTCAATAAAGTAGAAATTAACGAATTACCATTAACGCAAAACGAACGTATACAGCCGTTAAGAAATGTGTTTTCAATGGCCAACGAGAGTGTTGGTGAAACCAAGGATGTGTCTTTACCACATTTGGTGCGCATTGGTACTGAGAATAAATGGACCATGGCCATTCAGCCTAGTGAGAAGTATGTGATGCAGCGTATTAGTGATAATACTGAAGAAGTGTTTTCGGTAAGTAGTACAACGCCTTTTCCAAGATTTTCTAATGAAAACAGAATTGATGTCACATTTTCAATAGGTGAATCCTTAAAATTCAGTAGAAACACCTACAATGCCGTTGTGCAACGTTTTAATCCTTGGATGCTATTTAATTATGAACCAAGTGATACATTTTATATGAAGAATGATGCTGGTAATTGGGTAGAAGTGGTCAGTTTAATTAAGTGGAAAGGTTTCTTTTTTCCTTATCCAAGTTTTGGTGGTGTAATGATTATTGATAGTGGAGAACACGATTTCAATGATTATTTAGAACGAATTACCATCGGAAAAGGAACATTTGTAAGTCCAGATGATATTAAGAACTATCCATTTTTAAATAAACAAAATACTTTAGCGGAAGAGGTATCTCAATTACAAGCCGAATCCTTAAAGTTTTTAGGAGGCTTTAGCGACCCTTTGCCATGGAATATGAAAACAGCGGTTAAAATACCGTTAATGCCTAAAGACCAGAATCAACAACCTTATGTTACTGATTTTGATTTTTCAGGATCAAATTCCGATGCCTACAGTGGTTTATATCATTGGTTTGGATTAGAACCTGTAGGTGATGAACGTACCAGTTTAAGTTATAGTGTGTTTGTACCTGCAGACGGAACGGATGCCTTGTTTTACTACGATCATGCTACTAAAAAGCAAGGTTATGCAGGTGTGTCTGCCATGCCACTTAAAGTTAAAGAATCGCGGAAGGAATACGATTGGAGTGCGAGTACACCTGTTGAATTCAGACCTTATATAAAAGATATCGCCGGGAGAAAACGTATGTTTTTCTTAGGAACCATTTCTTCTATTAGTTCTACAGACGCACAACAATTTGATGGCTCTGCAACACCAGATTTGGTGTTAATTGACAGTGAGTACAGAGATGTCATTTGGATCGATGTAAAACATCCAAGCACTTGGGATGAAGAAGTATATAAGCAATTAAACGAAGCGTGGAGATCTAGTGAAGGCATTGGCTATTACTACAAAGAAGAACCAAAGGATGAAGATATTGTGGAGCAAGTCATAGATTCGTTAATGCGTATTCCAAAGGCTAAAGATAATTCAGATAAGATTAATGCGTTACAACGAGAGTTGGATTCTTTGAAGGCTGTTAGCAATTAGAATGAAATGGTTTAAGCCAGTATATATTGTTTATGTTATAATACTTCTAATATTTATTGTATATGCAATTAGTGCTATAATTCAGTTTCCAGAATTACATAGTCGGAATGAAAATGAATATAATATGACGTCCATTCTGAGAACATTGAGTTATTATAGTCTATTTAAACCGTTGCTATATTTGTTAATTCCCGTTTTTGCAGTTTTATATAAGAGTAAATTAAGTTGGTTTCTATTACTTAGTTCCTTTTATTTACTTACATGCAACATTTTTGCAGTTTCATTATTTGATATGACGTATGAAGTAATGACATTCGACGTCGTTTATATTCTCACAATTATTGCGGTTTTGATTCTTCCGATTATTTCAATTTATATATTAAATAGACAAAACACCTATAAAAATTTTTACGGCATTGAAAAAAAATCACTCTTAATTTTTAATATAGTTGCGTTTATACTTGGTTGTGGAACAAGTATATTATTACTTATCAAAAGATATAATCTTTATTATAATACATTCTAACCCATTAAATAATCTGTAAAAAAGTATGTTATTTTCATTTTTCAATACATCAACAAAAGAAGAACGGTTTTGGAATTGGGTCGTTAAGAATAAAACAAAACTCGAAGCCTTTATTCACTCAGATTTTGAAGATTATACCGTTTATAATGGATTAAGTAAAGCACTTAAAAAGTACAATCCGTTATTGTTTCCTGAAATGACACTTTCTGATGAAAAAGTAGTTCTAATTATTACACCAGATGGCATGAAGGATGGTATTCTGCCAACACAAAAACTATTTGACGCCAAACCAGATTTAGACAATTGGATTGTGAAAAAGTTTAGGCAACCTAATGACGAAATAGAGTTGAATTTTGATGGAGTAGAATATCCAAGTTCAGCTATTAAAATACGAACAGTAATTAATGAAAATGAAGAAAAAGTAGATATTGAGATATATATCAAAAACATGGATTCAGATCCAAACAAACATAAAACTTTAGCTTTTTTATACCTAGATCATATTTTAGGAGAATTTAATACGATTACTAAAGTTGGTTACATTGATTTTAAACATTGGAGTGACGAGATGGATATTGATGATGGTATTTCAATTTTGCAACTGAGAAAACTTATAGAACAGGAATTGTATTGACAACTAATGTCAGACCTGTCAGGTTTTCGAAACCTGACAGGTCTTTTTTGTTTTTTACACGGAAATAGTTGTAACAAAACCCTCACATTTGCGACCTATAATATAAAGCAACTTTATGGGTTATATGGGTTTAGGATTGCAAAAATGGATTTACGCGATGCGACCACGTAAGCCATTTTCTATGCAACGAAAAGGCTCATTTACTGCTGTTCCAACCTATAGTCGAGAATTTAAACTTCAATATTCAAATAATGAAGGCAGTTATAATTTTGGTATCATCTTGTTCTTTATAATGGTTTTAGTAATTGCGTTAGCAATTCCACGTTGGATAGAAGATTCTAGATTACGTCACCAACAAGAATTGGCTTGGGCGATTCAAAAAGATAATTATGCCTTTAACTTCTTATTAAAATCTGGAAAATGGAGATTAAATAAAGGGAGAATTTCTGGAGCGTATTCAGAATTTAAATTGGCTTTTGCTATTAAACCAGATAATGTAGAATTGAACGCGCTACTTTTAGAAACCTTAGAAATTCTGTGCTTAGATTATAATCGTCACTGCGATGATTTATTAACGCTAGAGTAGAAGCGTAGTTCTTATTTCTTATTCCGACGATTGTAATTCTTATCACCTCTAGTTTTTGGCTTCTTATATTTTGCAGCAATTTTAAATTTGTAAGAACCACCTAAATTTTCCTTTTGATTTTTTTCCTTTTTCTCATGGAATGCAGGTCCAGGAGCATCTTCATCGCGACGCTTTGTTGGGTTATTACGTTCTCTAATTTGTGGACGTTCTTCCTCGATCAATTCCGTTGAAATTGTAACATCTTCAGGAATTTGGAGCGTTTCAATGTTCATTTGCATTAATTCCTCAATACGTTCTAAACCTTCTTGTTCACTTTCTGTAGAAAACAATATGGTGTGTCCTTCTTGTTCTGCACGACCAGTTCGTCCTATTCTATGCATATAGTTTTCAGGATAATCTGGTGTGTCAAAATTAATAACATGAGATACATCTTCTATATCCAAACCTCTTGCCATAACGTCTGTAGCCACTAATAAGCGATTTTCACCTTCTCTAAATTGCTCAATACTTCGCAACCTGTAATTTTGCGTTTTATTAGAGTGAATAACACAAGTTTCACTTGGAAATAATTCTTCAAGCTTATCAAAAAGTCGGTCAGCCATTTTCTTATAAGCCACAAAAATTAAGACTCTTGAAAAGTTGTCTTTATCGCGAAGTAAATGTTCTAATAAATTGACTTTGGTATAAAAATTAGGCACATCAAAACGTTGTTGCTTTATGTTTTCTAATGGAGTACCAGAAACAGCAATTGCTATTTTTGTCGGATTTTTAAAAAAGTCTGCAATTAAATCATCAACATCTTTTGTCATCGTTGCCGAATACATAATGTTCTGACGACGCGGAGGTAGAATATCAAAAATATTAAGGAGTTGATGTCTAAACCCTAAATCGAGCATCACATCAACTTCATCTATCACTAATTTCTGAATGGATTTTAATTGTAAAACTCTGCTCACAGCCAAATCGTACAAACGACCAGGAGTCGCAACTATTATGTCTTGACCTTGTGCTACAGCTTGTTTCTGCGTATTAATGTTGGTACCACCATAAACACCCAACACACGATTGTTTATGTACTTAGAAAATTTTTCAATCTCACTAACCACTTGTACAACCAGTTCTCGTGTTGGTACCAAAACCAAAACCCTTGGGTTATCTTGTTTAGAGAACTTTAGATTTCGTAAAATAGGCAACATATAGGCAAGAGTCTTTCCTGTTCCTGTTTGCGCAATACCAACGACATCTTTTCCTGAAGCTACCACACTAAATGATTCTTCTTGAATTGGAGTAGGAGTTGTAAACCCTAAATCGTCTAAGGCGTTATATAAAGGTGTATTTAAATTAAGATCTTGAAAAGTCACGTTGCTGATTTAAGGTGCAAAGATAGTTGTTAATAGCTGAAATTTTCTACAACTATAAAAAATCTGTAATTAGTGTCTCTATTTTAGCTTCCCATTCATCATCATATTCATCCCAATAGGTGTAAGAATCATACATTTTAAATTCAGTAGTTTGAGCTACGTTTTCAACAGGACCAACAATACCTAAATATGATGTTGTTTCTTTAGACGCTTCATCAATATAGTCGAATTTAACAGCGTAAAACTCAGCATCATCTTTCTTAATGTTCTTCAAAAACGTGATGTCATCTGGATAGCCTCCGTCACCACCTGCATAATTGTAAAAGGACAGTTTAGCAAATTCTTTTTCTTTAAGGTACTTTTTGTCAATAGCTTCAAGTATATTGATTTTATGAAAAGCTTCCATAATCTCAAACCTGAAATATTTATCTTCCAAATAGTCATGTAAAAGCGTGTCTGAAATGGAGTAGTTATTATACACACGAGCAGTAATAGCCAATAACCTCAGCCATTTATTATTATCATCTTCTTTTAAAAGTTTTGAGGTGAAAGCATTACTAATACTATCGTCATATTTTACGGTATTAAAACTACTTAAGTAAGCCACCATTATATTATAATAGGTGTAATCATATTCGTTTTCGTTTTCATCTGAAAGTGGAGGCAGATTAAAATACACTTCAGCATCTTTAGTTAAATAATCTAGTATTTTGTTATAATTTGAAACGATAACATTCTCAGTGTCTAATCCGGAATCATAAAGGTCATTTGAAATATAGATAAGGTCGTCTCTGTATTTGGTTATTGGTAATAATGTTAACAGCTTATTGTAGTTTTCTAAGGTATAATTTAAGGAATCTCTAAAGGGTTGCAGCAAGCTGTATTCATAAGAGCTTTCTTGTGTTGGAGGATTTGAAAACAATAATTTATTGTAAAGTGGTAACGATTTTTCTGATTCAATATCTTGAATAGCAAGCAGAATGGCTGTTTTTAAATCGTCTGAAGTAGTGGTTTTATTATAAAATGTTTCAAGGTCTTCTAGAGAACTTTCATCGTTAATTAAACTATATTCATTAATTAAATAAGCCTTTATAACATCGTTAGTTTCATCTGAAAACTTGTGATTAAGCGCTTTATTTATAACTGGCAAATCATCTTTATCAAACTCATAATACTCAAAAGCTCTTAAAGCATAATTGTAAACTGTTGAATCTTTTGACTTTAAATCTTCAATAATGTATTGCGCTTTAGATTCAGAAATATTGATTTTAGAGCTTACCGGTTTTACATCAATAGAGCTAAATATGTCTTGCACAATACCCGTTTGCATTTCTTCTTCTGTTACAATAGCTTTAGCAATATGCATTCTGTAGTTGTTGTACCAAATCTGGTTAACCGTAACACGACTCGTCTTTTCAAATAATTTGTTTTTCACTGTAAACTGAATCAATGAATCGCCATTCTTAACTATGGTTTTTTCGTCAACAATGCTATCATTATATTCGAGGATGCCATTTTTATAGTCGTCAATAAACTTTTTATGAGATTTTAATCTGAAGTATTTACCAATATTATTATAACCATACTGATAAATGCTACCAGTATTTGGGTTTACAGTTGTGTAGTCGTGAGAATCAATAACATTAGAGTCGCCAAGATCTAGTGTATCTATGGTTTCACTTGCCCTTTCAAACAGCTTTATTTTAAAATCTTTATTTGGTGATTCGTAATCGGTAAGTTTTGATTCTTTATATGGTAATAATTTAAAACTATCGAAAAAGAGGTCGTCTACACTAACTTTATCTGTTTCATTAAGTTTTTGTTTTAGTAATAGATACGTTCTGTTTCCTCTGAAATAGGCACGTACAATACAATGGAATTTGTTGTTAAGTAGTATTTCATATTCTCTACCTTCAAAACCATCTAAATCAATAACTTTAGGTTCTGACAGTAATTTAGAGGTTTGTGTTAATCCATTTTCGGTTTCTTTAAATGCAACGGCAGGATTTTGAAGAAAATATCCCATGGGTTGGTCGTTATACCGAATCAAATAGTTATTTAAGTTTTTGGTGTCAGTGGCCATATAAAGGTTAAGGAAATAGGGCTCACCTTCAGGATCAATAGGATTTGCTTGTTCTCTAGAGACCTCTTTTGCATCCGCAGGTATTTGAATGGTGAAAGCACCATTTTCGCTTTTAAATTCTCGCCATCCTGTAGTTTTCTTTTTAGGCTTTATACCATCGATAGTAATTGAATTAAAGTAACGATCAACATAGTTTTCGTTGATTTGTTCTTTTGTTGTTTCAACTGAGAAATAATAAAAATGATTATACTTAATAACAAATCTTGCTTTTATAATTTTGTTGTTTGATATTTTGTACAAAATATCGTAGCCATATTTATCTGTATCAGTTAGTTTTTCACGACTAATAATTTCACCTTCTCTTTTTTCAATAATGTTAGAAATCATGGCTTCTAATAAGGTGTCAATTTGAGGCTGTGCTAAATTGTAACCCGTGTCAAATCCCATAAAAAGGTAGCTGGTACTTGTTGGAAAATCGCCATAGCCATGGATAATAAACTTATCGAAATCTTGATGTATGTTTGGTGCTTTTGGAACTTCAAGTTTAAACCCTAATTCTTGATCTATATAGTTATACCAATAGCCTTTTGATGTGTCAATTTTATAAGTATCTGCAACACCAGTAAATTTGGCATCAACGACGCTCACATTGTAACCTTCCTTTTGTAACAGTTCAATAACATTTTCTTTTCCAACTAAGTGAGCTGCACCAACTCCAGCAAACAGACTGCCTTTTTTCATAATGTCTATAATGCTATTTTTCATCACTCTATTTCTAGAGATCATGACATCATCAATAACATCGTGTTCATTTATAAACTCTTCGATTTTATCTAAATTACCAGTAGCATATATTTTAGTCATTATTTCTTTTGTTCTATTGATGCTATCTACATCAACATCTAAATGACTTAAAATTTTATTTATTTTTTGATCATCCGAAAGGTTATCAAAATAATTAATTTGGTCATCGATATCTTCTAAACCAACAATAGTTTTATTCATTGTTTGTGCCTGACTTAAAAGGTAAAAATCTACAAAAGTTGCTTTGTCATCATCTTTGTCAATATCTGGAATAAGCATGCTTACAATCTGATCTGGACTCATAATTTCTGAATCCACTAAAGAATACTCATTAACCTCTTCAAAACGTTTTAAAAGTCGTTTATAATCATTGGGTTGTAGTAGGTTTTTATAGAAATCATTTGCAGTGATGTCGTACTCTTTTCGCATTATAGCCGTCATTAGAGAGTCGGCATTAACTTCTAAAGCAAAGAACTCTGAACTTTCTATGGCAGGCATTACAGCGTCACTAAAGTTAAAAACTCTAGCATCATCTATATGCATTGTTCCGAAGAGGTACGACGGAGATTCTAAGTTGTTGCCTTCTATTTTCCAAAGTAATTCATAAGGGCTGTGCTCTTGTGAAAAACCAGAATACGATAAGAAGAAAACGAAGATTAAAATGTAAAACGAAACATTTTTATTGAAGCGGCAACAATTCATGTTTAAGATTTAATAGGTGAATAAGTAGCAAAATAGTATACTTTTTAGGAAAATGCTCAATTTGTTAAAATAAAATGAAAAGATATATTATATTTTATTTCAAAGTATTCTGATTAATTTTGTAGTCTACAATAACAGTATTGAGAACCGAATATTCCCATAGTATAACAAATGCCGACACATTTAAACTTCAACTTTTAAGTTGGAGTCAGCAATTTGATGATGTCGTTTGGTTAGATTCTAATAACCACAAAGATAAATACAGTAACTATGATGCTGTTTTGGCTGTTGATGCTTTTACAACGATACGTACCGATTATTTTGATGCATTTGAACGTTTAAAAGAATATCAATCCATAACCAATGATTGGATATTTGGTTACCTTACTTACGATTTAAAAAACACGACAGAACAGTTAGAATCCAATAATTTTGATGGTTTAGGTTTTCCTGATTTGTATTTCTTTCAACCTAAAAAGCTCTTTTTAATTAAAGATAATTGCGTTGAAATTCAATATCTAAAAATGGTAGATGATGAGATTGAGGATGATTTACGTTCTATTCGCTGTATTGTCACGTCGAGCGCAGTCGAGAAGTCTCAGAATCTAGATGCTATCAAAATCAAACTAAGAATCCATAAAGATGATTATTTTGAAAAGCTAAACCGAATGCTCGCTCATATTCATAGAGGAGACATCTACGAAGCTAATTTCTGCCAAGAGTTTTATGCTGAAGGTAGCGAGATAAACCCATTGGAAACATTTAAGACGTTAAATGATATCTCAAAACCTCCATTTGCAAGTTTCCTGAAATTTGAAAGTAATTATATGTTGTCTGCCTCTCCAGAGCGCTATATTCAAAAAACGGGAGATACTGTAATATCTCAACCTATTAAAGGAACCGCGAAACGTTCTGATAATGAGATTGAAGATTTAAAACTCGCCCAAGACTTATCTAAAGACCCTAAAGAGCGTAGCGAAAATATTATGATAGTAGATTTGGTCCGCAATGATTTATCGCAAACAGCAACAAAGGGAAGTGTAGAAGTTAAAGAATTATGTAAGGTGTATTCGTTTTTACAAGTACATCAAATGATTTCTACAATTCAATCTAAGGTAAAGCCAGAAACCCATCCAGTTGATATTTTAAAAACTACTTTTCCGATGGGAAGCATGACAGGAGCTCCGAAAATTTCAGCCATGAAAATCATAGAAAACCTTGAAGAAACCAAACGAGGTTTGTATTCTGGCGCAGTAGGTTATTTTACACCACATGGGGATTTTGATTTTAATGTTATCATTAGAAGCATACTTTATAATAGTTCAAAACGCTATATTTCTTATTCTGTTGGTGGAGCCATTACAGCAAAGAGCGATCCCTTACTAGAGTATGAAGAATGCTTAATAAAAGCAAAAGCAATGCGTGAAGCTCTGGAAGGATAGCTTTTAATCTCAGTTTCCAGAAATACTATCATTTAGAAAAATTTCTCTATGCATCTTCGTGCCTTCAGTGTAGCTCTGAGTAATATTTTAATTTTCTTAACATCTTAACATCTTAACACCTATTATTCTATATGTCGTCTAAAAGTACGCTTAACCTTATCAAATATAGCTTCAACACGTTTTTGTTCAATCTTCTTAACCTTGGCAATAGATTCAAAATCTAATTTTCCAATGATGTATAAATCCACAATATTAGACACATTAAAAGGCAACCAATTATAAAACTGACTAAATACTTTTGGAGACTGCGATGCAGAAAGGTCTTTAACATCAAAAGCATGTAAAATCGAAGCTTCCTTGTCTGAATATAAATTTAAAGAAATGTCCTCATCTTGATGGTAAGATATATCGTTAAGCTCTGTATTAAGTATATAATCAAAATCACCATCAACAGTATAATCTTCACTTAATTTAGAGATTTCCTTTTTAAGAATTTCATCAGTACTTATGGTGTTTTTATGATAGGCTTCGTTCTTAAATAGCACATTCATAAAGTTATCTACAATTCTAAAAAGTTCTAATTTTATAGCCATTGCATCCGCTTCAACATCAAAATCATCATTGTATAAAATAATAATACTTTCATCGATAAGTCCATTGGAGGAAAACATATTTTTTGGTAAAATACCTGTGGTTTCAGCGATGTAAATTCTGTGTTTTACGTATGGATGAAGATGAGGTAGTGCAGAAAGAACCTTTTTATCGAAGGCAGTTCGTGCAGAATTTGATGTAATATCGTCTTGTACAGTCATAACCTAATAATTTTAAATTCTCTTAAAGATAATTAAAAAGCGATTAGGTTGTTATGATTATTGTCAGTTTAACTTTAGTAGTCTGTCTCAGTCCTCAGTCCTCAGTCCTCAGTCCTCAGTCCACAGTTCACAGTCAGAAGTTATCGTTGTCTCATTTCTCATCTCTCATCTCTAATTTCTTATTTCTTATTTCTCATCAAATAATTTCAATACCTTTGAGAAGTGCTAGTAGAATTTAAAAATCATATCGATAAAAACCTTTCCTTTTTAAAAGAAAGCAAGCTACTAGTTGCTATTTCTGGCGGTATAGATAGTGTAGTATTAGCACATTTATGCCAAACATTAGGACTCAATTTCTCCCTTGCGCATTGCAATTTCAATTTACGAGAAGAAGAAAGTAATAAAGATGAAGACTTTGTGATTGATTTAGCCGAAGGATTAGATGTTGAAGTTTTTATTCAAAATTTTGATACAGAAGTCTATGCAAACCAACACAAACGCTCTATTCAAATGGCTGCTCGTGAATTGCGCTACGACTGGTTTAAAGATTTAGCAGAGCAATTAAATTTCGATTATATTCTAACAGCACATCACGCTGACGATAATCTTGAAACCTTCCTGATTAACTTCACCAGAGGAACAGGTTTAAACGGGTTAACCGGAATTCCGATGATAAACGCTAATGTGGCAAGACCATTATTGCCGTTTTCTAGAGTGCATATTGAAACTTATGCAAAAGATAAAAATATAAGGTGGAGAGAAGATGCGAGTAATGCCTCTAGAAAATACCTGAGGAATAAGTTGAGACACGAAGTTGTGCCAATTTTAAAGGAAATCAATCCGCAATTATTAGACAGTTTTCAGAATACGTTGAGTAATCTTAATGATACCGCGTTAATTGTTGATGAGCAATTACGTGATTTTACTGAGCGCGCTATTGTGTCCGAAGATAACCTTGGTACAACCTATAAAATTTCAGAATTTAAAAACACAAGCAATCCAAAAGCGTATTTGTTTGAAGTTTTTAAACCTTACGGATTTCCAGAATGGAATGATGTCGTGGATTTATTAGAGGCGCAATCTGGTAAATTGGTAAAGTCAAATACGCATCGATTAATTAAACATCGCGACCATTTAATTTTAACAGCGTTATGTCATTCTGAGCCAAGTGAAACATCTCTTATAATTGAAGAAAATAATACTAAGACTGAAACACCGTTTGGGCACCTATTTTTTGATGATGTAGATGCCATTTCTGAAACCTCAAAACACATCATTTACGTTGATAAAGACCTTTTAAAATTTCCCTTAGAATTACGACTCTGGAAAGAAGGAGACAGTTTTCAACCGTTAGGAATGACAGGAAAAAAGAAAGTCAGTAAATACCTTAAAGACGAAAAAAACTCTTTAGTAGAAAAAGAAAATACTTGGGTTTTAACTTCAGGTGATTACGTGATTTGGGTAGTGGGAAAACGTGCAGACGAACGCTTTAAAATCACTAAAAACACAAAATCAATACTTAAAGTTAGTGTTCATTGGAGTGGTGGTAACTAGCTTATTACAAAGTAAATAGGATTTGTTATTTGTTTGTGTGGCAGTAAAATAAATTATATAGTTTGAAATTAAAAGGAAACATAGTAGACATTATAAATCGTAAAATCTTCAAAGGAGAAATTACCATCGAAAACGGTAAAATAAAATCCATTGAAGAAAAAGAGTGCGAAGAAAACCATTACATTTTACCGGGTTTTATAGATGCACACATTCATATTGAAAGCTCTATGTTAGTGCCTTCGGAGTTTGCTAAAATTGCTGTAAAACACGGCACAGTTTCAACGGTTTCTGATCCTCATGAAATCGCAAATGTGCTTGGAGTAAAAGGTGTAGAATTCATGATTGAAAACGGAAAGCAAACCCCTTTTAAATTCAATTTTGGAGCACCATCTTGTGTGCCAGCAACGAGTTTTGAATCGGCTGGAGCGATTATCGATTCCGATGACATAAAAACCTTAATGGCAAATCCAGATATTAAGTATTTAGCCGAAATGATGAATTATCCTGGTGTTATTTACGATGATGCCGAAGTTTTAAAGAAAATAGACTGGGCAAAACAGTATAATAAACCCATTGATGGTCATGCACCAGGATTACGAGGCGATGATTTAACCAAATACATTTCTGCAGGGATTTCAACAGATCACGAATGTTTTACTTACGAAGAAGGTCTAGAAAAATTAAAAAAAGGCATGAAGATCATTATCCGAGAAGGTAGTGCCGCAAAAAACTTTGAAGCCTTAATTGACTTACTAGACGAGCATTATGAGGATATGATGTTTTGTAGCGATGACAAGCATCCAGATGATTTGTTACTTGGGCACATTAATCAGGTCTGTGCTCGAGCGGTAGCAAAAGGCAATGACATTTTTAAAGTATTGCAGGCAGCTTGTGTGAACCCTGTTAAACACTACAACTTAGATGTTGGTTTATTACATGTTGGTGATGATGCCGATTGTATTGTGCTAGAGGATTTAAAAGATTTTAAAACACTTCGAACGTATATCAATGGTGACTTAGTTTGCGATAACGGAGTTTCAAAAATAAAACATGTTGCGTTTCAAAACTTAAATAATTTCAACACGGCTAAAAAAGAAGTTTCTGATTTCAAATTTGAATCTAAGGCAAAAGATATCAGAGTTATTGAATGCTTAGATGGTGAACTCGTAACTAATGAAATCATTGCCGCGTCTACAATTAAAAATGGCAATCTAGTGTCAAACACTAAAACAGATATTTTAAAAATGACGGTTGTAAACCGTTATAATAACGATAAACCTGCATTGGCTTTTATAAAAAATTATGGTTTAAAAGAAGGTGCTATCGCAAGCTCTGTTGGTCATGATTCTCATAATATTATTGCTGTTGGAGTTTCAGACGAAGCTATTTGTAAGGCGGTTAATCTTTTAATTGAAAATGAAGGAGGTATTTGTGCTATTAGTGACACCGAAGAAAAAGTAGTGCCGTTACCAGTTGCTGGAATTATGAGTGATAAAAATGCAGAAACCATAGGTAAACAATATTCCGAATTAGATAAGATGGCAAAACAGTTAGGAAGTCAGCTTCATGCACCTTATATGAGTTTGTCGTTTATGGCTTTGTTGGTGATTCCGGCTTTAAAGCTGAGTGATAAAGGGCTTTTTAACGGTGGGAAATTTGAGTTTACTTCAGTTGAAGTTGTATAAAACGCTATTATATCCTGTAAGGTTTCTAAAATCTGACAGGTATAATCTTCAAAATTAATTACCTTAGAACCATTAAAATTTAACCAAAATGATTTTCCAAAGAATTTCCCTTTTCTTATTATTTATTATTGCATTTTCAAGTTGTAAATCAGTTGATAAGCCTTCGGATAAAGGCTTTAAAACAATTGAAAAACCTGCCATAGTTGAGGTTGTAGATATCTATAATCCACAAGACCATTACACAAAAAAAGAGGTTATGGTAGAAATGCGAGACGGCATTAAACTCCATACGACTATTTATGCCCCAAAAGATACGTCTAAAACCTATCCGATTTTAATGATGCGTACGCCATACAGTTGCAGACCATATGGAGAGGATCAGTTTAAATCTAAAATAGGTCCTAATAAATACCTTATGGAAGAAGGTAATATTATGGTATATCAAGATGTTCGAGGCCGTTGGAATAGTGAAGGCGTTTACGATAATATGCGTGCTTATATCCCGAATAAAACAGGAACACAATTTGATGAAGCCAGTGATACTTATGATACTATTGAATGGTTAGTAAACAATGTAGAAAACAATAATGGTAAGGTTGGAACTTACGGTATTTCTTATCCAGGATTTTATGCCACCTATTCGTTATTAGATGCGCATCCTGCCTTAAAAGCGGTTTCACCACAAGCCTGTATTGGAGATTTCTTTTTTGATGATTTTATTCATAATGGTGCGTTCTTATTAAGTTACTGGAGAGCAACAGCATTATTTGGTGCTATGAAAGATGAACCAACGACTGAGTCATGGTATAGTTTTCCGAATTTTGGCACAGAAGATCAGCATCAGTTTTTCTTAGATCACACACCTTTAAGTAAATTGAATAAATTTTATGATAGTACCAATGTGTTTATGGAACAAATAAAAACACATGTCACTTACGATGAATTTTGGCAGAGTAGAGGTATTATTCAACATTTAAAAGATATAAAACCAGCAACAATGGTTGTTGGAGGTTTGTTTGATGCCGAAGATTTATACGGTCCATTCAGTACGTATAAAAGCATAGAAAAACATAGTGATAATTATAATACTGTGGTTTTCGGACCTTGGAGTCATGGAGATTGGGCAAGAGGAAGCGAAAGACAAGTGGTCGGGAATATCTATTTTGGAGATGAGTTATCAGATGATTTTCAAAAAAATGTTGAAACTAAATTTTTTAATCATTTCTTAAAAGGTGAAGCGACTGGAGAAACAGGACTACCAGAAGCGCATATGTTTAACACAGGAACTAAAACTTGGGAGTCGTTTGATACTTGGCCACCTCAAAACACGACTAAGGAAAACTATTATATGCAGCCTTATGAACGTTTAACACAGCTGCCAAATAAAATGTATGCTGCTTCTGAATTTGTTAGTGATCCTAAGAAACCAGTTCCATATACCGAAGATATAAAAGTAGGTTTTACACCTCGAAAATTCATGACTGACGATCAGCGTTTTTCATCTCGACGACCAGATGTGCTAACGTTTGAAACTGAAATTTTAAAAAACGACGTTACACTTGCAGGTGATATTTTGGCAAAACTAAACGTATCTACCACAGGAACCGCAGCCGATTGGATAGTAAAAGTGATTGACGTTTTTCCGTCGGATACTAAAAACACAGCAGATGTTCAAGATCATTTAAAACTGAGTAATTATCACATGATGGTGCGAAGTGAAGTCCTGAGAGGACGTTTTAGGAATAGTATGTCTCAGCCTGAACCCTTTGTGCCAAATGAGAAAACTGCAGTTAATTTGAAGTTGCAAGATGTGTTTCACACGTTTAAAAAAGGACATAAGATTCAAGTGCAAGTACAGAGTACATTCTTTCCGTATATCGATGCTAATCCGCAGACTTACGTAGATAATATATTTGAAGCGAAGGAAAGTGATTTCAAAAAGCAAACGCATAAGGTGTTTAATGACTCATCAATAGAGTTTACTGTGCTTAAGTAATGTATAACAATCACATCATAGTTGTCACTTCGGGTGATTTCGAAGCATGAGAAATTGTATCGAGAAGTCTTTAGTCATAAATGCTTTAAATAGTTCTCGATACAAAATTGAAAAAAAGTCAATTGCACTCGAACTGACGTATAGCATAACCACTTTATTAAAAAACTAAAAACAGAATACGGATAATGCCAATTATAGAATCGACCTACAAACCACCATTTTGGGCTAGAAAGAGTTTTGTGTCTACTGTTTTTTCGGGTTTAGCTCGAAAAGTTAATGGTGTAGAACAAACTAGGGAACGTATCATTTTAGAGGATACTGATTTTCTCGATCTAGATTGGAGTTACGCGAAAGAAAAATCTAATAAAGTCATTATTCTGCTGCACGGTTTAGAAGGCAGTGCTCAGCGTCCGTATATTACAGGTGCTGCAAAACTATTTAATGAAAACGGTATCGATGCTTGCGCTGTAAATTTCAGAAGTTGTAGCGGTGAACCTAATTTGTTATTTAGAAGTTATCATTCTGGAGCTACAGAAGATTTAGATGCCGTAGTGCAACATGTTTTATCAAAAGGTCAATACGATGAAATCTATATCAAAGGCATTAGTTTAGGAGCTAATATGGTATTAAAATATGTTGGAGAAGGTAGAGCACTTCCTAAGGAATTAAAGTCTGTAATTGCGGTATCAACACCTTGCGATTTAAGAGGGTCGTGTGGAGAATTAATGAGTTTTAAAAACAAACATTACGCGATTCGATTCTTAGCGCATTTAAAAGATAAGTTAAAACCGAAATTAGAGCAATTTCCTAACAGTATATCAGTTACGGATATTGATTCAATTAAAGCTTTAATTGATTTTGACGATGTTTATACGTCAAAAACACATGGTTTTAAGGATGCGTTAGACTATTACGAGAAAGCGAGTTGTCTGCAATTCTTGCCAAATATTAAAATACCATCCTTAATTATTAATGCACTAAACGATTCCTTTTTATCAGCCGAATGCTACCCTGTAAAAGAAGCGAAACAGAATTCTAATGTATTTTTAGAAATGCCTAAACATGGAGGTCATGTTGGGTTTATTCAAAAAGGGAAGGTGTATTATAATGAGCAGCGTGCTTTGGAATTTGTCAGCCAAACTTAATTTATTAATATTTAACTATTTTCGCCCCAAACCGCCTATTATGAAACAACTATCTACAATTCTATTATGTGTGCTTTTTGCACAAACCGTATTAAGTCAGACAATCGATTTTCCTGATGCTAATTTCAAGGCTAAATTGGTAAGTCAGAGCCAGCCAACTATAGATACTAATAACGATAATGAAATTTCGGTGTCTGAAGCTGCTGCTGTAACGGGGCGATTAAGAGTACGCGGTTCAGGAGGAACTACAGGGCGAATTTCTGACCTTACAGGGATTGAGTTCTTTATAAACGCTACAATATTGGAGGCTGAGGATAATGAGTTAACCACAGTGGATTTAAGTAGCAACGTTGCTTTAGTGGATATTGATTTAAATAGTAATAATTTAATTTCAGTTGATTTTTCTAATAATACAGCTTTAGAGGTTATTGATGTAAGTAATAACGATCTAGTTAGCTTAGATGTATCGAGTAATGTAAATCTTAGGGTATTGAGTTGTATAAATATGCAGATGACTGCTTTGAATGTTAGCAACTGCACCCAACTTGAAGAATTAAACTGTGCTATCAATCAATTTACAACTTTAGATTTAAGTTCTAATACAGCTTTAAAAACATTGTTTGCACATTCACTTTCTCAGCTTACTAATTTAGACCTCTCTAATAATGTGTTGCTAGAAACTATAGATTGCGGTGGTGGTGGTTTTTCTACCTTAGATGTTTCTTATAATACATCGTTAACGGAATTACGATGTTCATATGGTTCGGTATCGAACCTTGTCTTTGGTCCAAATAATACTATGTTAACATATTTGGAGTGTCAGCAATCACCTATATCGACGATTGATACGTCATTGCTTTCTGGCTTAACAGATTTAATACTTAATGACAGTCAATTTACGGCAATTGATGTTTCTCAAAATTCAAATTTAGAAACTCTAGAACTAGATGATAATCAACTAACAACTGTAGATATTGAAAGTAATCTGCAATTAAACACATTGAAAGTTGAAGCTAATCAATTGCAGACCGCTTATTTAAGAAATGGAAATAATAACCTTCTTGCAACCTTAAGACTTCAATACAACCCGGATTTGTACTGTGTTTTTGTGGATGATGCTAATATAAACTATGGCAATTGGTACAGGGGTGGAGCGGTGACTTTAGTGGAAACGGAAGCAGAATGTGCTGCTGCATCAGAGGTAACATTAATTCCAGACATTAAGTTTGAACAAGAATTAATAAGCCAAGGTTACGATACAAGTCCTTCAAATGGAGAGATTCCAACATCAAAAATAAACACCATTACGGAATTAGATATTGAAAGCTCTAATATTACGGACTTAACAGGTATTGCCGATTTTGAGGCTTTAGAAATCTTAAGTTGTGCTTACAATAATATTGATCTTATTGATGTTTCAGATGTCTTGACTTTAAAGCGTTTAAGTGCAAATTATGCTGGTGCTGAAAACGTTGTTTTGGGTGATAATCCAAATCTAACATCAGTGAGTTTAACAAGTAATAATTTGGTTTCATTAGATGTTTCTGGTTTGCCAGCATTAACAGGTTTAGGGGTTGGTAATAATGATTTAACAGCTTTAGATGTTACTAATAATTTAGCATTATCTGCGTTAACGGTTTATGGTAATCCTCTTGCAATATTAGATTTAAGAAATATTAATATTAGAACGTTGAACTGTACTAATACATTAATAGAATATTTAGATTTAAGTAATAGTACCAATATGAATATATTTTATATCGGTAATAACCCGAATTTAACTTACGTGAATTTTAAGAGTGGAGGAAATGATAATATTGACCAGATATATTCAACAACCTTTCCAGGACTTCCTAGTTTAGAAACTATATGTGTTGATGATGTCGGTAATTTATTAGCATTGAGAATTCAGGCACTTACGGATCAAGACATAAATATTACAGAAGATTGTTTAAATCAAGTTACAGGAGTGGTGCAATACGACAATGGCAACGATGGTTGTGATGCAGCAGATTTTAAAATTAAAAACCTAATGATACAGTCTGAGAGTGTTGTAGATACTACGGCAACGTTTACAAGTGTTGAAGGTGGGTATGTTAACTATGTTTCATCTCATACGTATGTCACATCTTTAGAGTCTAGTCTGCCCGATTATTTTACTGTTATGCCTCAGTCGCAAACTACGGTTTTTTCGGATTTTAATAATACAGAGTTGATAGATTTTTGCATTCAGGCCAATGAAATTGTAGACGATCTAAATGTGATGCTATTGCCTGTTGATCCTGCAAGACCAGGCTTTAATACTACTTATGAATTAATCTTTAGTAATATTGGAACAACACAATTAGATGGTTCGGTAGTTGTAACTTTTGATGATACTATGCTTAATTTTTTATCGGCTAATGAAACTATTACGTCTCAAACAGCAAGTAGTCTAATGTTTGACTTTACGGATTTAACGCCTTTTGAGTCAAGAACAATTAAGTTAGAGTTTAATGTATTTACGCCGCCTACTGTAAATAGTGATGATGTGTTGGTGTTTACATCAGAAATTCTTCCTATAAATTCAGATATCACGCCAGAAGATAATAGTTATACCTTAGAACAGATTGTGGTAAATTCTTACGATCCAAACGATAAACGTGTATTGCAAGGTTCAGAAATTTTTGAAGAAGAAAAAGGGAATTATTTAGATTATATTGTACGTTTTCAAAATACAGGAACAGCAAGCGCAATCAATGTGAGAATTGAAGATGTTTTAGATCAAAAATTAGACTGGACTACGCTTCAGCCATTAAGTTCTAGTCATAGTTATAATGTGCAAATTACAAATGATAATCAAGTTGCTTTTATCTACGATAATATTAATCTGCCTTCACAAGCTGATAGTGAAGCACTTTCTCAAGGTTTTATAGCCTTTAGAATTAAACCAAAATCTAATGTTGTTATCGGAGATATCATTAGTGGTGAAGCTAGCATTTATTTTGATTTTAACTTACCAATTATAACAAATACAGTAAATACTGAAGTTGTTGAAACTTTGAGTATTGGTGAGTTTAATATACAAACTATTCAACTATATCCAAATCCGACAAACAACAAATTAGTAATCGCATCAAATAAAATTATTGATAGATTAGCTGTTATTGATATTAATGGTAGAACGTTAAATGAAATTGAATTATCTAACCTAGAATACAGTTTAGATGTTTCAAGTTTAATAAAAGGAGTTTATTTCTTAGAGATTCAATCTGGTGATACAAAAATGACTAAAAAGTTTATTAAAAATTAAGTTTATATGTTTTTATAGAATACAAAACCTTTCAAGATAAAATTTGAAAGGTTTTTTTATTACGCTGATTTTCTTACTTTTAAGAAAACTAATCGTTCATGCTAAAAAAAGTATTCGCAAGTGCTGTCTTCGGTGTAGAGGCCTCAACTATAACTGTTGAGGTAAATGTAGATAAAGGTGTTGGTTACCATTTAGTAGGACTTCCTGATAATGCCATAAAGGAAAGTAATTATAGAATAGCAGCGGCACTTCAAAATAACGGTTACCGTATTCCAGGAAAAAAGATTACCATTAATATGGCACCTGCCGATTTACGAAAAGAAGGCTCGGCTTACGATTTAACTTTAGCCATCGGGATTTTAGCAGCATCTAATCAAATTAAAGCGGAAAACTTAGAGGATTATCTTATTATGGGGGAATTGTCCTTAGATGGAAGTTTACAGTCGTTTAAAGGTGCACTGCCAATCGCTGTAAAAGCGCGAGAAGAAGGGTTTAAAAATATTATTCTACCCAGTCAAAATAGTAAAGAAGCGGCCATTGTCGATGATATTAAAGTTTTTGGTGTTGATAATATAATGCAAGTCATCAATCATTTTGATAAGGGTGAGCCGCTTGAGCAAACCATCATAAATACACGAGAGGAATTTTATAAAAGTTTAGATTTTCCTGAGTTCGATTTCGCCGATGTTAAAGGTCAAGAATCTATAAAACGCTGTATGGAAATCGCAGCAGCTGGTGGTCATAATATTATTTTAATTGGTCCACCTGGTTCAGGAAAAACCATGTTAGCAAAACGCTTACCGAGTATTTTACCACCAATGACCTTACACGAAGCTTTAGAAACCACAAAAATACATTCCGTGGTTGGAAGAGTAAAAGCACATACGGGTTTAATGGCGCAGCGACCGTTTAGAAGTCCGCATCACACCATATCAAATGTAGCCTTAGTTGGCGGCGGAAGTTACCCACAGCCAGGTGAAATTTCCCTATCACATAACGGTGTGTTGTTTTTAGATGAATTGCCAGAATTTAAACGTGAGGTTTTAGAAGTCATGCGTCAACCTCTTGAAGATCGTGAAGTAACCATTTCTAGAGCAAAATTCACGGTGACCTATCCATCGTCTTTTATGTTGGTAGCTAGTATGAATCCAAGTCCAAGTGGCTTTTTTAATGATCCTGATGCGCCAATAACTTCGTCTCCTGCCGAAATGCAACGTTATATGGGCAAAATCTCTGGACCACTTTTAGACCGTATTGATATTCATATTGAAGTCACACCTGTGCCTTTTGAAAAATTAGCTGATGAGCGTAATGGTGAGTCGTCTGTAGAGATTAGAAAACGCGTGACCAAAGCAAGGGAGCGACAAACCGAACGATTTATAGATTTAGATAATATCCATTACAATGCGCAGATGAGTACAAAGCAAATTCGAAACTATTGTAAGCTAGATGAAGCGTCAATGTTGCTTTTAAAATCAGCAATGGAGCGCTTAAACTTGTCAGCGAGAGCTTATGATAGAATTCTGAAAGTAGCGAGAACTATAGCTGATTTAGAGGGTGCGGATGACCTTTCTGGTGCTCATATTAGTGAGGCGATTCAGTATCGTAGTTTAGATCGTGAGGGTTGGTTAGGTTGACCAATTCCTGTAAACACAGGAATCTCTAATTTAATAAGCCAGTAAATCATTTTAGGCAATAGCTAAAGCAAAACATTTTTTTATTTTAGCCTGAGAAGCATTTGTCTTCAAAATAGCTTTATTTTTAATACATAAATAACACATGAAAAAATTATACACATTAGCCTTTGTTCTTTTGGCATTCAGTTGTAATAATCCAAAAGAAAAGCAAACTACAGAAGAATCAACTATTCAAGAGGTTGAAATCGTAGAAACTCCGACTTTAAATTTGGCTCAAGCGAATCATTTAGCGCAGTTGCCAATAAACTGTATTAACGTAGAATACCCAAATAAGCTTGGTCAAACTATTGGTAGTGCTGCAGATTTAAAATCACCAAAAGAATTGCATCCTGCGTTTTATGGTTGTTTCGATTGGCATTCGGCAGTGCATGGTCATTGGAGTTTGGTGAGTTTACTAAAACAGTTTCCAGAGTTGGAGCAAAGAGAAGCTATTGAACAACAGTTGCTTCAAAATATTTCAAAAGGAAACATCGAACAAGAAATACTGTATTTTAAAGGCGAACACAATGCGTCTTATGAGCGGACTTACGGTTGGGCGTGGTTATTAAAATTGGCGGAAGAATTGCATACTTGGGATAGTGATATTGCTCGAGAATTAGAAGGAAATCTTATGCCTTTAACAAATTTAATAATAGCAAATTACATTGAATTTTTGCCAAAACTAAAGTATCCAATACGTGTTGGTGAGCATACAAATACGGCGTTTGGTTTGAGTTTTGCCTACGATTATGCGGTTGCAGTGGAACAAACAGAATTAAAAACTGTAATTGAAAATAGAGCAAAAGACTTTTATTATAACGATCAGGATTGCCCTATAGCTTGGGAGCCAAGTGGATTCGATTTTTTATCCCCTTGTTTAGAAGAAGCGGCATTAATGAAGCGTGTTTTAGAAAAAGAGGATTTTAAAGACTGGCTAAATGATTTTCTACCAGAATTAAAGGCTAAAGATTTCGATTGGTCGGTTGGAGAAGTGTCTGATAGAACGGATGGAAAATTAGTGCATTTAGATGGTGTTAATTTTTCGAGAGCATGGAGTTTAAACTATGTGGCTAAAGGTTTGCCAGAATATCAGCATCTTCAGAATTTGGCAAACAAGCACATTAATCATTCACTGCCAGGAATTGTTGAAGATAGTTACGAAGGTGGACATTGGTTAGGGAGTTTTGCTATTTACGCGCTAAATTCAATAGATAAAGAATGATAAAATTCTTCAAGAATATTGGACCAGGATCATTAGTTGCAGCGGCTTTTATTGGTCCAGGGACAGTAACGGTTTGCACCTTAGCAGGTGTGAATTTTGGTTTCGCATTATTGTGGGCAATGGTATTGTCGATATTTGCAACCATTGTATTGCAAGAAATGGCAGCGCGGTTAGGCATTGTTTCTCAAAAAGGTTTGTCTGAAATTATTAGAGAAGAAATAAAACATCCAATTGTAAAAGGAATTGCTTTGCTTCTAATTGTCAGTGCCATTGTTATCGGTAATGCGGCTTATGAAGCCGGAAACATTAGTGGAGGTGCTTTAGGGTTAGAAGCGATAGTTGGTGACGTAATATGGAAAATAGGGCAGTTAAATCTCAATATTATAAGTTTAATAATTGGAGTTATTGCTTTTGTGTTGTTGTATATTGGAAATTATAAAGTATTAGAAAAAGCTTTTGTGTTTCTGGTGATTCTAATGAGTGTTGCCTTTATAACGACTGCAATTCTAACAAAACCTAATATTTTAGATATTCTTAAAGGTATAGTTATTCCTGTTGCGCCTGAAGATGGTATATTAACCGTAATCGCTTTGATTGGTACAACCGTTGTGCCATATAACCTCTTTCTGCATGCGTCATTAGCAAAAACGAAATGGAAGTCTAAGGAAGATTTACCAATAGCAAAGAAAGATACCTTAGTTGCTGTAATTTTAGGAGGAACAGTGTCTATGTGTATTATCATTGCGGCTTCAGCTATTCAGAAGCAAACGATTACAAATACAGCTGACTTAGCCTTAGGTTTAGAACCGTTATTTGGAAGTTTTGCGAAATACTTCTTGGCTATAGGTCTGTTTGCGGCTGGTGTTACAAGTGCGATTACAGCACCTTTGGCTGCAGCATTTGTGGCTAGTGGTTGTTTGGGTTGGGAAGCGGATTTAAAATCTAAAAAGTTCAAATCGGTTTGGATGATTATTGTGGTTTTGGGAGTTGTGTTTTCGAGTATTGGATTTAAATCAATCGAAATCATAAAATTTGCCCAAGTAGCTAATGGTTTGTTGTTACCTGTTATTGCTGGTTTTCTGTTATGGGTAATGAATAAGTCTACTGTTTTAGGTGCTTATGTGAATTCTAAACTTCAGAATGTTTTAGGTCTTATAATTCTAGTAATTACCATCTTTTTAGGATTGAAAGGGATTCTGAGTGTTTTTAACGTTTTATAAAATGAAAAATGTAATTCAAATAGACATCAATGCAGATGTCGGCGAAGGAATAGGTAACGAAGCCGATCTTATGCCGTATTTATCGTCTTGTAATATAGCTTGTGGTGGACATGCAGGTGATCTTGCGAGTATGAGGGCTATAGTGAAACTTGCTATTCGTGATAAGGTAAAGATTGGTGCGCATCCTTCGTTTCCTGATAAACTGAATTTTGGAAGAGAAATTATGGAGCTATCTGCTACAGATTTATACGCAAGTCTAAAGCACCAAATAAGGTCTTTACAAGCAGTATTGCAAAATGAAGGTGCGTGTTTGAATCATATAAAACCACATGGTGCACTTTATAATTTGGCAGCTAAAGATGAAAAAACAGCACGTGTAATTATTGAAGTGATTAACAGTATTGCGTCACCAATTAAGCTGTATGCGTCTTTTAATTCTGTTTTAGCTAAAGTTGCCAAACAGGCAGAAGTTGAAGTCTTGTTTGAAGCCTTTGCGGACAGAAATTACAATGAAGATTTGTCATTGGTTTCTCGTAAAAATAAAGACGCTATTTTGCATGAAAAAGAGGCTGTTTTAAATCATATTTTAAATATGATAAAATACCAAAAAGTGAAGTCCGTGAGTGGAGTAGAAGTGCCTATAAAAGCATCGACAATATGTGTGCATGGTGATACCGATAATGCTATTGAAATAGTGAGGTATTTATCCGGTAATTTGAAGAAATATAATATTCAAATTCAATAAAAAAAGTATGAGTTTTAAACTTCGATATTCGCAATATAATGAACGTTCTATTTTAATAGAATGGCCGGCAAGTATTGATGAAAGTATCCTTAAAGACGTGTTGTATTTTAAAGGAATTATTGAAAAGAAATATGTTAAACAAAAAGTTTACATAATATCTGCATACAATTCATTATTAATAATATATGGTTCAACTATTGATAATGTCAATGGTGAATTTGAAGCGTTAAAAAGTCTATATGTAAGTCTAAAGGAGACCTATGAAACAGATTCTAATATTTTTAAAATACCTGTTTGTTATGAGGATGAATTTGCCATAGATTTAGCCTCATATTCTAAAAAAATAAAACGACCTAAAGACCATATTATAAGATTACATTCAGAACCAATTTACACCGTATTTTTTATTGGTTTTTTACCTGGCTTTTTATACTTAGGAGGACTGAATTCAGACTTGCATTTAGACCGAAAAACAACACCTAATCTCAACGTAAAAAAAGGCTCAGTTGGCATCGGTGGAAAACAAACCGGAATCTATCCGCAAGACAGTCCAGGAGGATGGCATATAATTGGAAATTCACCGTTGGAATTATTCAACCCAAAACAGAATCCACCATGTTTTTTAAAAGCAGGTGATAAGGTGAAATTTCATCCTATTTCAAAATCTGAATACGCAATGTTTCAAGAGCAGATTAAACATTCAAACTTCGATTTAAAAACCCTTTTAATTGATGATTAAAGTTTTAAAATCAGGATTCTTTTCTACAATCCAAGATGAAGGACGCTTTGGACACTTAGCATATGGTGTGCCTGTTTCTGGTGCAATGGATTCTTATTCGAGTCAATTTGCTAATGAGCTCATTGATAACCCTATTGAAGCCGCAGTTATAGAAATGACCATGACAGGTGCAGAACTACTATTTTTAAAATCCACAACTATTGCAATTACAGGTGCTGATATGAACCCTGTTTTAAATGGTAACGCTATTGATATGTATAAATCAATTACTGTGAAACCAGATGATACATTGTCTTTTGGACGGTTAATTAATGGCTTTAGAGCGTATATTGCCGTCAAAGGAGGTTTTTTATCTGAATCAGTTTTGGGAAGTAGGAGCATGTTAAAAGGAATTACAGACAACTCCCGAATTCACAAAGGGGATTTTTTAGAAATCAATACAACTTCAAATGTCGTCCGCTCTAAAAATGCAAAATTAAAATTTAATCCTTCTCATTTGAATGCGGATATTTTGGATGTCACAAAGGGACCTGAGTTCGATAGATTAACTAAATCCCAACAAACTTTACTTTTTAGTAAAACGTTTCAAGTTTCTAAAAACAACAATAGAATGGCTTACCAGCTAGATGCTTTAGTTCAAAATAAGTTAGCGTCTATTATAACATCACCAGTTTTACCAGGAACAGTGCAACTTACTCCGTCTGGACAACTCATTGTGTTAATGCGCGATTGTCAAACCACAGGCGGCTATCCCAGAATATTACAGTTACCAGAAAAATCAATTAATATGTTGAGTCAGAAAACCGCTAGAAGTAGCTTCAAATTAAGACAAAGTGTGTTTTAAAGTGAGAAAACATTTAATATATTAAATAAAATTAATAATTTACACACAGTATTAACTAACCAACCTTTAATCATGAAAAAACTCGTTTTACTTGTCTTGGGAATACTGTTAGGAGCATTAGCAATGTATTTTTTCAATAACAACAATCATCAAGATATGTCAACAAAACCACCAAATATTAAGCCTCCTAAAGGTTTAATTTCACCAGAACAAATTAAAACTTTAGACCAAGCTTATAATGAGCGTTATAACATTATAAATGATTCTTTATTTAAAGGTTCTAAGACTGGAGATAATAGATCGTCTTGGTATAGTTTAGAAGATATTGAAAACTATATAGCTCACGCAAAAAAACAAGCAAATGACAATGGCAACACCTTAGACGGATTACGCCTGTATTTAGGTGCAAATCCAGATACGAACAAAGAAAAAGGATTAACCACTTTGTTTTTTGTGCCTACAGGTTATAAAAACACATCCGAAGGTGGTCTGTTTTCGTTGCAAGATGGAGGTAATGATTTAGGTGATTCTGATGGATTGGATATGGCTAAAAGTGGAATGCCACCTGGAGCTAATTATCCTCAATAAACATAATTAAATGCATGAGTTTTTTAAAGAATATTATTCCGTAATTTCACATTCTATAGAATTTTTGGCTGCTTTAACAGGGGTTTTGTATTATAAAAAGTTCAAATTTACAGTAGCCAAATATTTAATCTTTTTTTTGATTTATGCCTTTTTTGTCGATTTAATTGGTAGTTATCCAGAGTATTTATATAATCTGGATTTGTATTATTTAATTGAAGGTACACTAATTGAAATCAATTATTGGTGGTTTACGATATTTTGGTTTTTTGGTATTGTAACGTTTATCTCATTTATTAACTACAACATCTTAAAAAAGACTATTTATAAAAAAACGGTGAAATATGTGTTTTATATCTACACGAGTTTATTTCTCATTTACTGTATTGTAAATTTTGAAAAGGTATTTTTAATGTTAGACCCTTTTTTAATGACATTGAGCCTTTGGGCCATTTTTGTCTGTGTCTGCGTTTATTTAGTAGAAATACTGCAAAGCACTAAAATTATTTATTTTTATAAATCTATTTACTTCTATATAAATGCCGCATTTTTATTTTGGATTTTACTCTTAGGACCAATGGTCTTTTATGAAATATATTTTTCAACAGCAGATTGGAGTTATATTATTTTAAAATATCAAATTTATTTAGGAGTTAATGTTCTTTTTTATTTAACCCTTACTATAGCCATAATATGTTGCGAACCAGAGACCATTTAGTTACTTCAGATGCAGAACGTTATCTGTTAGTTTATATGATTAGTGTCTTATTAGTTGTAGTTGCGCTAGTTATTATTTTCTTTGTGGTTTTTCAGAAACGAAAAAATCAACTACTCATAGATAAAGTTAATCAACAACGAAAGTTTGATGAAGAGCTTGTTAAAACCCAACAAGAAATTCAAGAAGAAACTTTAAAGCATGTTGGTAGAGAGTTGCATGATAATGTGGGGCAAATGTTGATTTTGTCAACTATGCAAATGAATGCAGCTGCAAGTGTGGTTAAGGACGACGCAAAAGCTAAGGTAGAAAATGCAGCTAGTGCCTTAAAGGATTCATTAGAAGAAGTTAGAGCGCTTTCAAAATCATTGAATAGTGACGTTATTTTTAATCTAGGTTTCGATAGTACGGTTAAAAATGAGGTTGCACGGTTAAATAAATCAGGATTAATTGAATCTAAATTATTAATACAAGGTGAAAAGGTGAATTTTGAAAATAAAAAAGATGAAATTATTCTATTCCGAATTCTTCAAGAGTTTTTCTCAAACACCTTAAAATATGCCGAAGCTGAACAATTAGTAGTGTCTTTAGATTACGAAGAACAATTCTTAAATATTAATGTAGAAGATAATGGAAAAGGCTTTGATGTTGATAAAGTAGAAAAAGGATCTGGATTACTTAATATGGAAAAAAGAGCTGAATTACTGAACGCAACATTTCAATTAACCTCACAGTCGGAAAATGGTACAGTCTTAACATTACAATATCCGTATAAGAATAGTTTTAGCTAAGGGTTGCAGGCATTCCAAAGTGGGTCTTCAGGTAAAGGCGCGGTAATAAAAACGTCTTCTTTTTTTACAGGATGTATAAAACGTAAGGTTCGGGCATGCAAACTAATACTTGCGTCTTTGTTACTACGATCAAAACCGTATTTTAAATCCCCTTTTATAGGACAACCTATGGAGGCCAATTGTACGCGAATTTGGTGATGTCTTCCGGTTTCTAAATCAACTTCCAATAGATAAAAATTATCTAGTTTTTGAATGATTTTATAATGTAGAATCGCTTTTTTGCTACCTCCAACTTCCTTTCTAAACGCTGTAGATTTATTGTTTTTTGGATTCTTTTTTAGCCAATGAATTAATGTGTCTTCAGTTTTAGGTGGTTGTTTTTTAACTAAAGCCCAGTACGTTTTTTTAGCAGATTTTTCAGCAAATAATTTGTTTAGTCGCGGTAATGCTTTACTTGTTTTAGAAAACATAACAATCCCTGTGGTTGGTCGGTCTAAACGATGAACAACACCCAAATAAACATTACCTTCTTTGTTGTATTTGACTTTTAAATACGATTTAACAACCTCACTCAAGGGTTTGTCACCTGTTTTGTCACCTTGTACAATATCACCTGCACGTTTATTAACGACGATGATGTGATTGTCTTCATGAATGACTTGAAGGTTGTTTTTATTTGAAAGGATTTTATTAGACATTTTAGATCTTTAGAAAATATTAGATTAATTTAGATTTAAATTTTGAAATCATTTTGATAATTTCATCTAATTCAGAAAGGCATGATTGGAGTTCTTTATCTAAAATAAAATTTAAATCAGCGGAAATAAGAAGCTGAGTTTCTATTTCGTAAGCTGAACCTATTGATATTTGTAAAAACCGAGCGAAATTTTTATTAGAATTTCTGGAAGATCCTTCAGCTATATTTGAAGGAATTGAAACCGATGCTCTTCTCAATTGATTGGTTAGACCAAATTTTTCTGAATCTGGAAACTTTGAAGTAATAGCATAAATTTCAGAGCAGAATAACCTACTTCTTTTCCAAATCAGCAATTCTTTAAATTTATGAGCCATATTCCAGGTTCAGTTATCTAACAATCTAAATTAATACTGTTCCTCATCATTAGGAAAATCTTCAGACTTCACATCTTCAACATACTGACCAATAGCAGTTGTCATTTCCTCATAAAGATTCATATAGCGACGTAAAAAACGTGGATTAAACTCATGTGTCATTCCTAGCATATCATGTAATACTAAAACCTGACCATCAACATCTGCACCAGCGCCAATTCCGATAACAGGAATAGAAACGCTTTCTGCCACTTCTTTAGCTAATGCTGCAGGAATTTTTTCTAAAACAATCCCAAAGCAACCTGCTTTTTCAAGCATTTGGGCATCTTGTTTTAATTGTTGTGCCTCAACTTCCTCTTTTGCTCTTACCGTATAAGTACCGAATTTATATATAGACTGAGGTGTTAATCCTAAGTGTCCCATAACAGGAATTCCAGCGTTCAATATACGTTTTATGGAATCTTTGACTTCTTTACCACCTTCCATTTTAACAGCATGGCCTCCAGATTCTTTCATAATTCTTATGGCAGAACGTAAGGCTTCTTTAGGATCACTTTGGTAACTTCCAAAAGGTAAATCAACCACAACTAAAGAGCGATCAATACCTCTAACTACAGAAGAGGCATGATAAATCATTTGATCTAAGGTGATGGGTAACGTTGTTTCATGACCAGCCATTACATTACTCGCAGAATCACCAACTAATATAACATCAATTCCGGCACCATCAACGATTTTTGCCATGGTATAATCATAGGCGGTAAGCATGGATATTTTTTCGCCTTTAGACTTCATATCTACTAAAGTCTTAACCGTAATTCTTTTGTATTCTTTTTTTGCTACTGACATTGTGTTTTTATTAGTTGAATGTAAAAATAATGAGATTTGTTAAGTTTCTAATTGATTTACACCATAAAATTCTAGAATCAGTATTTTATCTTCATAAATTTTATTGAATTCTAAAAACAAGAGAATTGTATTACACCTTCAAAAATGACATTTTAAATATAGGTAAATGGTGTGACGTTAACAGTCCGTCAAATGCACTCCAACAGCCAAGCCTCCTTCTGAAGTTTCTTTGTACTTAGAGCTCATATCTTTTGCGGTTTCCCACATGGTCTGTACTACTTTATCTAGAGGTACTTTTACATTCTTCGGATCCGTATCTAATGCTAATTCTGCAGCGTTAATGGCTTTAATCGCTCCCATAGAATTTCGTTCAATACATGGAATCTGTACTAAGCCACCAATGGGGTCACAGGTTAAACCTAAGTGATGTTCCATCGCGATTTCAGCGGCTACTAAAACTTGTTCTGGTGTGCCGCCAAGTAATTCACATAAAGCACCTGCAGCCATAGCTGAAGAGACTCCGATTTCGGCTTGGCAACCTCCCATTGCAGCACTAATAGTCGCATTCTTTTTAAAGATACTACCAATTTCGCTTGCGACTAAAAGGAATTTTTTAATATGCTCAAAATCGGCATCATGGTTTTCTATCACCAAATAATACATTAATACCGAAGGAATAACACCAGCACTTCCGTTGGTAGGTGCAGTGACCACACGACCTAAAGAGGCGTTTACTTCGTTTACAGCCAAAGCAAAACAACTCACCCATTTTAAAATCTGTCGGAATTTAACTTCAGTCTGTCTTATGGTTTCTAACCATTCTTCAGGACTGTCATACGAACTATTGACGTCAATTATATTTTTGTGCATGTCGTAAGCACGTCGTCTTACATTAAGTCCGCCAGGTAAATTACCTTCCGTATGGCAACCCGTGTACATACATTCTAACATGGTGTTCCAGATGCGTTTTAATTCAAAATCTATTTCAGTTTCATCTCTTATAGATTTTTCATTTTCTAAAACCACACCAGAAATTGGGAGTTGTAGTTGCTCACAAAATTTCAATAGCTCTTCACCGTAAGCTACAGGATAAGGAAATGTGCAATAGAATATAATCTTATTGGCCTTAGACTTTTTTCGTTCTTCTTGCACTACAAATCCTCCACCAATAGAGTAGTAGGTGTATTTATAATTTCTACCATTGATTAACGCTGTAAAAACCATGCCGTTAGAATGAAAAGGAAGCGATTTACGATTAAAGACAATATTTGATTTAAAATCGAAAGGAATCGTTCTTTCATTATTGAACATTAAAACGTTGTTTGTTTTAACATCATTAATTATAGTATCAATGTCTTCAATAGGCATGCGTTCTGGGTCAGCACCAGTTAAGCCTAAGATTACAGCTAAATCAGTAGCATGCCCTTTTCCTGTTAAAGATAAAGAGCCATAAAGGTCTACGGTTATTTTTTCGACTTTATCGAATCGTTTTTTATCCTTTAACTCTTTAATCCAACGTTCTGCTGCTCGCCAAGGGCCTAAAGTATGAGAACTCGATGGTCCTACACCAATTTTTAGCATGTCGAAAACTGAAATACACTCCATTTACGAAATCGTTTTTGTTGGTTGCAAATATAGGCAGATGTTCATTCAAAGCTGAAAATTTCGACAATAAAAAAAGCTTGAAATTGGTTTCAAGCTTTTTAATATATTTCATGTTAATTTCAAGGTTTTATTGAACGTATTCCATGACATCATCATAATTTGTAATATCTAAATTATTATTACTAATATATTCGATAGGTAGCACAACAACTCGAAACACCTGGTTTAAAGTGTCACCAGATAATAGCGTGTTAAAATCAAAATCTGAAGGCGCATCAAGAAAAATTGTTACATCAGTGAAATTATCTTGGAAGTTGTATTGAAACTCACCACTATCCGTGTAAATTGTTTGAGGTAATAGTCTCCATGTATCAGGGTTTTCATCCCAAAGCAAATATACTAACACCATGTCATCGTCATCTATTTCTATGTTTTCAGGAAAAAGAACTAATTGTTCAAAGCTATTGTTAGCGGTAAAATCAAGCGGTAAAGTTTCAAACGACTGTCCGACAAAATTGACTCCATCTTGTCCGTCAAATCCAGGAGGGCCTTGTTCGCCTTCGCAAGAAGTTATTAAAAATGTAAGTGCAAATACTAAAGAGGCTATTTTTCTCATGATGATATAAATTTTAATTAATTACTAATGTATTGCTATTTATTATCAAACAGTATGCCTTTTTATAATTTAACTTTCAAAATGATAAAGATTAATCTTTATAAAATTAAAAAAAGCACCTTTAGTTAAAGGTGCTTTTCAGGAAAATAAATTAGCAGATTTATTTGATTAAAAGCTTAAAGCTTCCTCCATTTTTTGTTTTCAAGATATAAGTGCCAGCAGTTAAAGTTGGCAATTGAAAATCCAGAGCATCTATTTTTGAGGCTATTTCACGACCTTGAAGATCATACAAAGTAACCGAAACCGCTTGATTAAAGTGTACCGTCTGATTAGATGTTGTTGGATTTGGGTACATCTTAAATTCAGTTACTGTATTGAATTCGTCCGTACTTAAAGTGTTGTTATTAAGTGCATAGAAACTTAAGGTAGAACTCACTTCATTAGCCATAATCACTAAACCAGTGTCATTAGGACTATTTTCTGGAGTTACATAAATAATGCCTTCAGGACCTAAATCTCCACCTTCATCTTCTCCTAAATCTCTATTATTGATGTATTTTTCAAAAACAGCATTATTAGGATCTGTAATGTTATAGGTCATGAAACCACCAACACGCTCTAAAGTTATAAAGGCATAAAATTCACCGTTAATTTCTGCGATAGTTACACCTTCTGGCTCAGGACCTTTATTATCACTTCTGTTTTTAAATTTGTTATTACTATTACTCACGTTAAATAAATCCCCATAAGTTGGGTCATTTGCAGTAAGACGTTCAAAATCATCACCACTATCAAATACCAAAGCTCCAGTCACTGTATTCCATATACTGAAAGAACGAGATCCAAATACGTGAATTTCATCAATATCTCCATCATTGTCTAAATCACCTGTGGCAGTTGTAGCTGTTAATCGACCTAAATTGCTATCTAACTGTAAGAATTCAGCATTAGTAAAAACGGTAGAATCTAAGTTTAAATCACTAACACGTTCTTCTTCTTCAAACGTGTCGTATTCTCTAGCGTCACCTTCGTTAGCAGTTACTAAATAGGTGACTCCACCAACTTCATAAGACGCCATGGCATCTGGCATATACATCCCTTTGATTGGCCAATTAGCTAGAAAAATGAAATCTGTCTTATCAGAAGCATCTAAAGTGTTTCCTGCTAAAGCATGATCTTTTAAGCCTAAAGGTAAAATATCGGTAATCGTATTTGTTGTTAAATCAATAATTCCAATGGCATTGTTTTCTTGAAGCGTTACGTATGCCGTTTGAGAATCGTTAGAAAACGTAATGTATTCTGGTTCCATATCTTGAGAAACGGTTGCGTTAGGGCCAAAGACTCTAATGCCTTCTGCTTGTAAAGTCGCTAGTTGACTATCAAAACTATTAAAGTTAATACTTAAAACATCTGCTTGAGAAATATGTCCTAATCCGCCAGTAACGTCAATAACAGAAATACTTCCTTCTGGATCAACAGAATAATCGTCATTTGGTTGTCCTTCGTTAGCCACTAAAAGTTTGGTGCCATCTGGTGTAAAACCAACCATATCAGGAAGGTTTCCTGCAGTAACCGTAGATAGGTTTGCACCATCAATATCGCAAAATACAACAACACCATCTTCTAATGGTCCTTTTGAAATCCCTAGAGCAACTATATTATTCATATAAGCTACACTTGTTGGATCACCATATGTAGATAAATCAATAGAGCTAATTGTTGAAATCGCATTGATATCAGAGAAATCTATAATCTCTAATTTTTGACCTGTTGAATTCAATACAAATAAACGTTCTGAAACCGGATCGTGAGCAACTATTTCTGCAGAACCAGCACCATCCACTAAATAACTAGAGAGGTATTCAATATCTAATACATCTGTTGGTACAGGAATTATATTGTCGTCATCTAAAATGTAAATTCCAGTAGTTTCATAAGCACCAAGTACAGCATTAACCGGATTAGAAAGTTCTAAAATAAAAAGTTCATCCATTTCTGCTAAAGCATCATTTACAACAGGAATAGTTATTGTAATTGCATCAGTAGCATTTGCAGGGAAATTTAAGGTTTGATTTGTAAACGTGAAATCATCAGTCTCAGTCGCAGTTAATAAATCAGTTACTAAGCCCACATCAATTGAAACAGCAGCATTGGGTACAGCAGATAACTCAACAGTAACGTCTATTGATGTTCCATCTTCATTAACAGCATAAGTGCTTTCTGAAAAACTTATTTGTGGTATAACGTTCGTAACTGGTGTAAAACTTCCTGGAGATGCAAATACATCGTCACCTAAAGATTGCCCAACTAAATTGGTTGCTGGTGTCCAATTTGTGCCGTCATCAAAATTAGCATCAGGATTTAATAACTCTAAAGATGGGCCATCACCATCTGCCGACGTTGGCCAAGGTACATCATCACTGTATTCAACTTGTGAAATAACACCTCCATTAGAATTTTTAATTTCTAATAATTCTCCACCATTTCCTAAAGCATTAGAGATCGCCTGTGGCATATCTAAAAATGTTTCACCATAAAAAGCTTCAGCAGCGGTTTTGTCAGTTGCTAATAATACAATTTCACCTGTAGCAAGTGTCATTTCAGGAAATGTGAAGATAAAACTCCCTTCGTCGTTAACCGTAACTCCTCCTAAATTAATAGAAGCTGAACTGCTATTATAAATTTCTAAAAATTCAAGAGCATTAGAATCATCAGAAGGTGCATTATACATTATTTCTGTGATGATTAATCCAGAAGTTAAGGCATTGTAAAATAAATCTTCACTTATGTAAGGGGTTGTTTGTATATTAGAGAATGCATCTTCAATATTATTAATACTTACGTTGTAAGCTACTCCTTCAGTTAAACCAGAATGCGTAACAGTTGCTGTTAAAGTCGCATTATCATATGTCACTGAATTGATGGCTAAAGCAGGAGAGAACACATAATTAGCAGTAGCTTCTGCAGTAGCAGGTGTTACCGCTTCAGTAAAGATAACTTCTAAAGTCGTTTGATCTATTGAATTAATATTAGCAACACTTGGAGGATTAGTATCTGTAGTTGAGATTACAAATGGAGTCGTATCAAAAGGTAAACTAGCATCATTCTCAAAAATGTAGTTGCTCATAGTGTTTAATGCTACGATATAGCCATTAGCAGTAAAACCAGTTCTTGGACCATTATATGTGGCTAAAGATGTTCCGTTAGAATAGGTTATAGCTGTAGAGCCTTCAGTTAATCCAGTACCTGCAAGTCCAGTGCCAGCACCATCATCATAAGCAGACGATGAATTTGCAACGGCAGTAATAAAAGTAGTTGGTGAATCTACATCAGTACCTTGATAAACAAATATGGCTTCAGATGAAGCGGAAATTCCACCAGGTTCTCCAACTATAGTTCCATGGGATACACTTGGTATGTCACTAATAGTGTAAAATGTAATTATTGTTCCGGCAGTTATTACATCAGAACCTGTTTGCCATTCATAATTAGCTTCACCAGAATTAAATTCGGTTTCATCCCATTCTTTATCAGAAAAATAAATGCTGCTATTTGCAGGAATATCAACAAATGTTACCATAGCAAAATCGTCATCATCATTGGCATGGAAAGCTGTAAATGCCATGTCTCCAGTATTCAATTGAGCACTGATTGTACATGTGAAAAAGATAAATAATAATTGTAAAATGTGTTTCATAATATTTGGTTGTTTTTAGTTGATGTAAAACTATCACGGCTGTGTTCCTTTATTATATACTGAGTATTATGAAAGCGTGAAGAAATTTTTAAAAACGTTAAGCTGAAGTTTTCTTAATGTTGTGGGATATATTATGACTTAACAATTTGTTAAAGTGACATCATGTCATATTTTTTGTCATGGCATAATCATTGACTTATACAAACCGAGTATAAAAATAATAATAGTATAATTTCCGTGTAGACGGAAAACGATTAACAAATAAAAATTATGAGTAAGATTATTGGAATTGATTTAGGTACAACCAACTCTTGTGTTTCCGTAATGGAAGGTAATGAGCCCGTTGTAATCCCAAACGCTGAAGGTAAAAGAACAACACCTTCGGTTATCGCTTTCGTAGAAGGTGGTGAAATTAAAGTTGGAGATCCAGCAAAAAGACAAGCAGTAACTAACCCAGAAAAAACGGTTTATTCTATTAAGCGTTTTATGGGGAATAAGTATTCTGAGTCTAAAAACGAAGCAGAACGTGTACCATATAAAGTGGTTAAAGGTGATAATGATACACCACGTGTAGATATTGATGGTCGTTTATATACACCACAAGAATTATCTGCAATGATTCTTCAAAAAATGAAGAAAACTGCTGAAGACTATTTAGGTCAAGATGTATCTGAGGCGGTAATTACAGTACCAGCATATTTTAATGATGCACAACGTCAGGCTACAAAAGAAGCTGGTGAGATTGCAGGACTTAAAGTTCGTAGAATTATTAACGAACCAACGGCTGCAGCATTAGCTTATGGTATGGATAAAAAAGGTACAGACCAAAAAATCGTAGTATTTGATTTTGGTGGTGGTACACATGATGTCTCTGTATTAGAATTAGGTGATGGTGTTTTTGAAGTATTATCTACAGAAGGAGATACACACTTAGGTGGTGATGATGTTGATCAACGTATTATCGATTGGTTAGCTGAAGAATTTATCGCTGATGAAGATATGGACTTACGTAAAGACCCAATGGCTTTACAACGTTTAAGAGAAGCAGCTGAAAAAGCGAAGATAGAGTTATCATCTTCTGCGCAAACAGAAGTTAACTTACCTTACGTTACAGCAACAGCTAGTGGACCTAAGCACTTAGTACGTACATTATCGCGTTCTAAATTTGAACAATTAATAGACGATTTAGTAAAACGTACTATTGAGCCTTGCCAAACTGCATTAAAAGCAGCAGGTATAACTAAGAGTGATATTGATCAAGTTATTTTAGTAGGTGGATCAACACGTATTCCTGCAGTACAAGAAGCTGTAGAGAAATTCTTCGGAAAAGCACCAAGTAAAGGTGTAAACCCTGATGAGGTTGTGTCTTTAGGAGCAGGTATTCAAGGTGGTGTATTAACAGGTGATGTAAAAGACGTTCTTTTATTAGACGTAACACCATTATCTCTTGGTATTGAAACGATGGGTAATGTAATGACCAAGTTAATTGAGGCTAATACAACGATTCCAACTAAGAAATCGCAAGTATTCTCAACAGCAGCAGACAATCAGCCATCAGTAGAGATTCACGTATTACAAGGTGAACGTCCAATGGCAGCAGATAACAAAACAATTGGTCGTTTCCATTTAGATGGAATTCCACCAGCAAAACGAGGAACACCTCAAATTGAAGTTACCTTTGATATTGATGCCAATGGTATCATTAAAGTATCTGCTACAGATAAAGCGACTAACAAGTCTCAAGATATCCGTATTGAAGCATCATCTGGATTAACAGAAGAAGAAATCCAAAAGATGAAAGCAGAAGCAGAAGCTAATGCAGAATCTGATGCAAAAGCAAAAGAAACAGCTGATAAATTAAATGAAGCTGATGCTATGATTTTCCAAACGGAGAGTCAGTTGAAAGAATTTGGTGATAAATTATCTGATGATAAAAAAGCACCAATTGAGTCAGCACTTGAAGAATTGAAAAAAGCATACGAAACAAAAGATATCGCAGTTATTACACCAGCTTTAGAGAAAATCAATGAAGCATGGAAAGTAGCAAGCGAAGAAATGTACAAAGCACAAGCAGAAGCTCAAGGTGGTGCACCAGAAGGTGGTCCAACTGACGCAGGAGCAGGTGCAAAAGGACAAGCTGCAGATGAAGGCAGTGATGTTGAAGATGTAGATTTTGAAGAAGTGAAGTAAGCAGAGAACCAACTTTAGCTTTTTGCTAAAGTTGTGTGAATCGCTTATGCCAATGAAAGTTGGTATCTCAAATTAAATACTTTATTCCGAACTTAATTCGGAATCTCCTTAAGAGATTCTTCACGATGTTCAGAATGACAAATAAAAAAACGCAATCATTAATTTGGTTGCGTTTTTTGTGTTTTACAAATATTTTAAACTTTTTTTTAATTCTCATCCAACCCTTTTTGTTTTAAAAGCGTTTTTACTAATAGAAGCGAAAACCTAGGAAAGTTTCAATTAGAAAAAATAACCTTTTAAAAACAAGAATCATGAAAAAAGTAAACTACATTTTAATTTTAGTCTTAATTTTAAGTGTCAATTTAGTTGCAGCACAAGACGAAGAAACCAATAGGTCAAAGTTTTCGATTGGATTTACATTAAGCGAACAGTTGGTCGGTAAAGACTCAGGAGAAAACATCGAAGGAACTTTAGGGTATGCTATAAATTCTAATATGAGCTTATATTTATCAGCCGCGAATGCTACCATGAGGAGTGATGCGTTAGATACCAATTATAAATTAGATAAATATGCAATTCAAGTGGCCTATGATTTTTTAAAATCTGAAAATACCAAACTCGAATCTATAGCTGGATTTTCATTTATAAATTTTGAAAAAAAGATACTTGAAGACGATAATAATGGGTTAGGGGTAGATTTAGGAATTCAAACCACCTTTAATTTAAGTGGACGACTTAATTATGGATTACGAATAGTGTCTACGTACAGCAGTTTTTCGCCAGGTGGAATTTTAAATGCGGGCATCAATTTTACGTACAGAATATAAAATCACTTTTAAAGTAGTCGTTTGTAACCAACTTTACTAAATTACAAGTATAAAACCATGTCAAAACTAGTATCTATAAACCAAAACGTGAGTGATTTGGTTGGATTAGCACAAGCATCCAACCAAAAAGCACAGCTGGCACTTTATGATATGTTTTCGGCAAAGATGCTTGGTGTGTGTAGGCAATATATTAAAGATTTACAATTTGCTGAAGATGTAATGATCACAGCATTTCATAAAGCTCTTCAGAATATTCATAAATACGAACCTTATGGTAGTTTTGAAGGTTGGTTACGGCGTATTATGGTCCGTGAATGTATTTCGTATTTACGTATTCAGAAAAACAAATTTAATGTGGTAGAAATAGGCGATTACTATTTCTCACAGGCAGCGACCACTTCTGATTATTCTACCTCAGAGCTTATACAAAATGCCATAGATCAACTTCCGGTGGGATGTAAAACCATATTTAATCTTTATGTGATTGAAGGTTATAAGCATCGTGAAATAGCAGATTTACTATCGGTGAGCGTAGGGACTTCAAAGTCGCAATTAGCACATGCTAAAAAGTTATTAAAAAATACACTTTCCCAATTAAATTTAAAAGACAATGGAACCAGATAATGTAGAAAAAATAATAAAGAATACCTTTAAAGAACGGGAGATTTCACCTTCTTCGGAAGCTAGAGAGCGCTTAATTGTGGCTTTGAATACGAAACCTAAAAAGAAACGAAAATTGTGGTTGCGTTATGCAGTAGCAGCGTCATTATTATTAGGATTCTTTGTTGTAGGTAGCCAGTTTGTATTAAAAACGGACAGCAACGAGCAACCTTTACAAATAGGTTATGATAATGAGACTTCAGTAGAACCAGATGAGGTGAACCAAAATGTAACACCCAAACCTAAAATAACTAAGGAGGTTTTAGTTTCTGAAACAGAAGAAGACTCGCGGAATACTGTTCAATCGAAGAAAGAGGAGCAACAGCCCATATTAAATTCTAAAGTTAAACCTTCTAATCAGCAACTGGCCGAAGCATCAAATGGTATTAAAGCAAAAAAAGAATCACTTTCTGTTGAAGAACTTAATGATAAAAGCGCTACGGATGAGCTGAAGACAACAGACAATAAAGAACAATTAGCAAATGCTAATACGTTAAATCCGATGCCATATATCACCGCAGAAGAGCTTTTAAATCAGACGGTAACAGAGCGTTCAATAGAACAGCAAAAAAATAAAAAAGCGCAATCAAAACCCTATTTAGAATCCGATGCACTTTTAGTAGAAATGGAAAAGGAATTATTTGATGAAAAAAACAAGAGTATTTTTAAGCGAGCATCCAAACAGCTAAAAGGATTTAAGGAGGCTGTTGCGAATAGAAATTACAAACCTAATCACTAATTATTAATCATTAGTTTATTATGAAACATTACATTTTAATTGTCGTCCTGCTATGCTGCACAACATATACAATGGGACAGACTAACACTTTTGAAGCTCAGGCAGCACTTATCGCTTCCAGAATTGACTCTATTACTACGGTTGAAAAGAGCACCTTAAAAAAAGCACTTCAGAAGCTTGATGAACAGGTTGAAAAAAAGGAAATGACTTTTGAAGCTGCTGAGGTTGAAAAAAAGAAACTCGCAAGCTACCACGCAAAACGAATTAATGATGCTGTGTCTAATGAAGAGCAAAAATTACTAGCTTTAATTAGAAATAAAGTCAGCGGTAAATTTGATTTGTATGCCGAAGAAAACGAACAGAATAGACCATTTATATCGGTTTTTGAAGATGAGAATTTTTACAATGATTCTATTAGTGGGTTAAAAGTAGAAAAACGATTAACCACACAATTTGTAGTCGCTTTTGGTATGAATACAATTCTAAACGATGATAGTGGTTATTATGGTGATGGCTTTAAATCGAATCTTCTTGGAAATAGCGAATTGGGTTTTACTTTTAAATATAAACTTAAAGAAGAGTCAATCTTCTGGAACTTAAAATTTGGACTTTCTATGATGGTTGATTCTTACAAGCCGAAAGAAGAAAATTCAATATTGGTTAAAAATGATGATGAAACCACGCTTCAAGATAGTGGTTATGAGCTTAAACGTTCTCGGTTAGATAACATGGCAATTGCGCTTCCAATACATATAGAAATAGACCTATCAAAACCACAATACCACAGTAAAACTGAGCAAACTTATTTGCGTTCGCAACGAGGTTTTAGAATGGGTTTAGGAGGTTATTTTGCCGTTAGAATTTATACCTCGCAATTTATAAGATTTGACGATGAAAATGGTTTAAACACACAAGTAACACAGCAAGATAATTTTAATTTGAACAATATTAATTTTGGACCAAGTGCTTATATTGGTTATCGAGATGTGAGCTTTTATGCAAAATATGACGTAAATCCAATTTTTAAAAATAATCCTGATGATATTAATACAATTTCTTTTGGACTGCGATTAGACCTAAATTAAAGCACATAAAACGATATAATAAGAAAACGCAACCTCAATTAATTCAGGTTGCGTTTTTAATTTAGAGTATTTGGATTTAATCGGCTATAAATCAAAATTTAATTAATTTTACAGAAACGCATTAAATTGAATTTGAGACGACAGATATTTTGGCTGCTAGATGTTTTTAAAGGTAGTCCACTAAAAAAGATATATCAATACACCATAACTATTTTAGAAGCTAAAGATAGGAGTTGGGTTGCAGGTCAAAATTCCAAACGACTAGATGAACTTTTAACGCATGCTACTAAAACCACGCCTTTTTATAGGAACAAAGCATTTAAAACTTTAGAAGATTTTCCGGTGGTGAATAAAAATATAATCCGAGATAGTTTTGATGACTTCTTTTCTGATAAGTTTGATAAAAAGGATTGCAAGTTAGTAGCTACAAGTGGGTCTACAGGTTCGCCGTTTCGTCTGTATCAAAATAAGGAAAAGGTCCGAAAAATTCAGGCCGATAATCTCTATTTTTCTTCAAAATCAAATTATGAATTAGGGCAATATTTAGTGTTTATAAGAATATGGCCAGAGTTATTTTCTGTTAAAGCAAAGTTGAATTTTTTAATTAAGAATTTTAAACCATGGAATATTCTAAATTTATCAGATGCAGCTATTGCGAAACTAATTACGGAACTAAACCAGAACGACAAAACAATTAGTTTTTTGTGTTACCCGACAGCTCTAGAAAAAATGTGCAACTACATCGCTACTTTAGAGGAAAATCCCATCCGATTTAAGTCCCAATCTATTATTACTATTTCAGAAGCTTTAAAAGCTTCGACTAAAGCAGAGGTGAAAAAATATTTTGGTGTTACCCCTTTATCGCGTTACTCTAATAATGAAACCGGGATTATGGCACAGCAAATTCAGGATAATACCTCTAAATATCGAATTAACGATTCTAGCTATGTCATAGAAATTCTAGACTTGCAAGAAGATCGGGTTTTGCCCTATGGTCAACGTGGTCGTATTGTTATCACTGATTTATATAATATGGCTACCCTATTAATAAGATATGACACCGGAGATATAGGAAGTATGGAACGAGATGAAAATGGCGTCCCATATTTTACCGAAATTTCAGGACGAAAAATAGATCAGCTTTACAATACAAAAGGAATGTTAATTTCATCACATTTGTCTTTAAGAGTATTAGATTATGGATCTTTTAAACAATACCAATTGGTACAGAAAAGTAAAAAAGAATACCATTTTAACTTAAATACGGAGGAGTTGGTAGACGAAGAAAATTTAATCTCAGATTTTAAAGCACATTTTGGAGACGATGCTGTTATAAAAATTAATTATGTCAATGAGATACCATTATTGGCATCAGGAAAACGCCGCGAAGTTGTGAATGAATATTATACTTAGATTAGCCTAAATATCTTGAGTCTTTAGTTCTATCTTTAATGGTATGAATCGGGTTTCCGTAGACTACTTTGAGGTTTTCAATAGATTTTAATACTAAAGAAGCTGCACCAACAATGGTGTAATCACCAATGTTTATATTTTGAATTACAGTCGCACCAAGGCTAATAGCCGAACACATTCCAATCTGCGTGTTTCCACCAATATTAACACCTGAAGCTAAACTTGAAAAGTCAGCCATCGTACTATCGTGGCCAAGTGTAGAAGCCGTATTAAGTATGCAATTTTTACCCACTTTAGCCCTAGAATTAACGACAGCATTGGCCATTATTACAGTGCCTTCTTCAATTATTACATCTTTTGCTATAACAGCATTGGGATGAATAACGGTTATAAATTGCAGCTCTGGCGCAATATTTTTAATGTTTTTGTAGGCTTTTTGCCTGTCATAATTATCGCCAACAGCAATAACGATACCTTCAATATGAAAGGTGTTTATGAGCTCTGGTAGCGTGTCTAAATTTCCAATAATCTCATAATTACTTATAACCTCATGTATGGGTTTATAGGAATCAATAAAACCTTTTATGTTGTAATTATTTTGTTTTTCAATACTGTCAATAATCATTTTAGCATGACCAGAAGCACCGTAAATTAGAATGTTTTTCATAAGAATTCATGAAGGTTTAAGTTGAAAAGCCCGATAATAATTTTTAAAGATGAAATGCTAATATAAGAATTTAGCTACGAACTTACTCATTTCGTAGCTGTTAACTTGGTGGTGTTCTTATGTCTGGTTTCATTTTATTAAAGTTATTTTTGTGGTCTTCAAATTAATATTTGATTTTAATTATGACATTTAATATTGCTTTACCTAAAATAAAGGTTAAAAATTTAGCCGTTAAACTTAATGCCAAAGGCGAACAATTTGTGGTCAAAGGCCACCCTTGGGTGTTTTCAAACAGTATTGTAAAAATAAATGACGATGCAAAAACAGGTGATTTAGCTATAATTTTTAGTAAGAATAAGAATAAGGTGGTTGGAATTGGCCTTTATGATGAAGAGTCGCCAATTCGAATAAAAATAATTCATAATGCGGAAACTAAAGTTCAAATTAATGCTGACTTCTTTCATCATAACATAGCATTGGCTTTTGATAAACGATCAGAATTACTTCAAACGAATACCAATAGCTACCGACTTTTATTTGGCGAAAATGATGGTTTTCCAGGTTTGATTGCAGATGTTTATGATTCTGTTTTAGTTGTAAAACTATATTCTGAAATATGGTTGCCTTATTTAGCCTCTATTTTAGAAAGTTTACAACAAATTTCACAAGCTCAAACTGTGGTCATGCGATTAAGTCGGTCTCTTCAAAATAGTGATAAGCATAACTTAACAGATGGAGAGGTAATTTATGGTAAATTAGAAAATGATGTCGTTGAGTTTGTAGAGCACGATGTTAAGTTTAGTGCAAATGTTATTAAAGGTCACAAAACAGGTTATTTTTTAGACCATAGAGCCAACCGAAAACGCGTTGGACAGCTGAGCAAAGGAAAAACCGTTTTAGATGTATTTTCTTATGCTGGAGGATTTTCTGTTCACGCTTTAGCTAATGACGCAACCGAAGTTACAAGTCTAGATATTAGCAAACAAGCTCTAGATATGGCACGCGAAAATGGAAAACTGAATCCGTATTCTGGAAAACATAAAACCATTTCTGGTGATGCGTTTGATGAGATGAGAGCGTTAATTTCGAAAGGAAAAACCTATGATGTTGTGATTATAGATCCGCCGAGTTTTGCAAAACAACAATCTGAAATAGACTTAGCAAAAAAGAAATATGCGCAATTAGCCGAATTAGGTGAGAAGTTAACAGCTAAAAATGGACTTTTAGTATTAGCGTCATGTTCTTCTAGAGTGCTGGCACAATCTTTTTTCGATTTAAATGAACATGTTTTAAACACGCAATCTCGACTTTTTGAAACTGAACTTAAAACCAAACACGATATTGATCATCCAATTTCTTTTCCTGAAGGAGCGTACTTAAAATGCGGTTATTACAGATTTCTGGAATAGTTTGTTAGAATGAGCTAGTTTTCTATATGACGGTCGAGTTGAAAGTGTTATGCGCGCATAATAAAATTTAGTATATTCGCATTATTAATATTTAACGAATTATGGAAACCCAGCTAACACAACTTCTCAAAATAAAACATCCTATTATACAAGCACCAATGTTCTTAGTTTCTAACGTTGCTATGGTAACAGAAGCTATGAAAGGTGGTATTGCAGGCTGTATTCCAGCATTAAATTACAGAACTTTAGAAGAGCTAAGAGCTGCAATTAGAGACTTAAAAGCTCATAAAGTTGAAGGTGGTTCTTTTGGGTTTAATTTAATTGTAAATAAATCTAACGTCAAATACAAAGGGCAATTAGAAGTGTTGTGCGAAGAAGGTTGCGATTTTATAATTACATCTTTAGGAAGTCCGGAGGAAACCATAAGGCAAGCTCATGCTGCTGGTATTAAAGTGTTTTGTGATGTAACCGATTTAAGGTTTGCGAAGAAGGTTGAACAATTAGGTGCAGATGCTGCCATTGCAGTAAATAATGAAGCAGGTGGACACAGAGGAAATCTATCACCAGAAGAATTAACAAGTCTTTTAAATAAAGAATTATCCATACCAGTAATTTCTGCAGGTGGAGTAGGTTGCAAAGCAGATATTGATAAAATGATTAGCTATGGAGCTGCTGGTGTGTCTGTTGGTAGTCCGTTTATTGCGTCAGTAGAAGCAGGTGTTACAGAGGACTATAAACAAGCTTGTGTCGATTACGGAGCCAAAGATATTATAATGACCGAACGTATTTCTGGAACACCATGTACCGTTATTAATACACCTTATGTTCAGAAAATAGGAACAAAAGCCACATGGATTGAAAACCTTTTAAACAAGAATAAAAGTCTTAAAAAATGGGTAAAAATGATACGTTTTTCAATAGGGATGAAAGCAACAGAAAACGCAGCTAAAAAAGCCACTTATAAAACCGTTTGGGTTGCTGGTCCTAGTATAGAGCATACTACAGAAATTCTTCCGGTTAAAGCTATTATTAGAGGCTTAACGTCTTAAATGCCAATTCTTTTTTAAGTTTTTTCTTTCTGGTAAAAATATTAAAGCTATTGCAAATACCTTTGCTTTGATAAATGTGTTGCGTATTTATAATTGGTGTAATCTAAAGTTTTGAGTTTTTGCAGATAAAATTCTAACTTAGCATATTGCCAGATTTAAGTTTTTTAAATCTTAACAAATCACATCGTATTGAAAATTAAACAGGATTATTTAAAAGGCAAATCTGTATTTATAGTGTCATTAGTCGTCATAGGAATTACGATTCTGACCGTTTATTTTACAGGAATTAACTACAACCGAAGCCTAACGTCTAATCTATATTTGTCTTTAGGAATTATTGCAACAACACTGTTTTTATTCATGACTTATGGACTTTATAAAGGCATTGGACTTGTTGATGATTTTCCAAAATTCAGAAGTTTTAAAAAAGGAGATTTTCTAGGAACGGCGTCACCATCTTTTGATACACCAAGTATTTCGGTTGGAGATGGCATTGGTGGATTGGTAGTATCTATTCTACTTTGGCTTGGAATGACAATTTTAATAATTGTATTTCTAGTCGTTTTGGAGGCCGTTTTTTGGTTTTCACTTTTTATAATTTTAGCGATGTTATATTGGGTGTTTTTCAGAGCATTAAAGTTTGTTTTTAATAAATCGAAGGACACAAAAGGTGACATTGGAATCTCGGCGGTTTACGCTATAACCTATACATCACTTTATGTTGGTTGGATTTTTGGAATTGTTTATCTTACAGAAATCTTATATTAGAAATGACCTACACCGAAATTATACAACGTCTATACGATCTTGAAGATAAACAGAAGGTTAAATTTAAGGTGAAAAAGTTCGGTGTCATCTCAAATAATGCTTTAGGAATTTATCACAAGGATTTAAAAGTAATAGCAAAAGAGATAGGCTCTAATAACAAATTGGCTTTACAACTTTTTGATAGTGGTATTTACGAAGCGCGCTTACTATGTAGCAAACTTTTTAAACCCAAAGATGTCTCTGAAGAACAAATGGAAAAATGGGTTATAACGTTTGAAAACTGGGAGATTTGCGACAGTTTTTGTATGGGTTTATTTTCAAAAAGTGAATTTGCAATTCCCAAAATACATGAATGGAGTAAAAGATCATCTGAATTTGAAAAACGAGCAGCTTTCGCCACATTAGCATCGTATTGCATGGCAGATAAAACTTCAGATAATGAGGTGTTTCAACAATTCTTTACAATTATTAAACAAGCGGCAATTGACGATAGACTGTACGTTAAAAAAGCTGTGAATTGGGCTTTAAGAAACATAGGAAAACGAAATAAAGACCTCAATAGAAAAGCCATAGAAGTCGCTAATGAAATTCTAGAATTTGAAAGTAAATCTGCTAAATGGATTGCAAAAAATGCCTTAACAGAATTGCAGAAAGAAGGTATTAGAATGTCTGATTATCCACGTTCAATTTATCGTGTTACTGATTTGAATTCTTCGTTGAAAGCATAATTATATCTAACGATTATAAACAAATTCGAAATTTATAAAATCTACATAACAGTATGGTATTGAAGTTGTTTGTAACAAAACTGTATGTTTCACGACCTATAAATAAACACGTTTAATTAAAAAGAAAAAAGTTATGATTAATAAAGGAACATTTGTATTAGGAGCATTAATTGGAGCAGCAGCTGGCGTTTTGTTAGCACCAGATAAAGGAAGTGTAACAAGAGACAAGTTAAAAAAAGAAGGTAAGGTGATTAAAGATCAATTGACTAGCGATTTTAGTGAGGTAAAGGAAGACTTATCTAAAGCGGCATCTTCTGGTAAAGACAAGTTTAAACAATATTTAGAAGATTTTGCTTCAAAGTCGAGTTACAAAACAGAACAAGCCATTACATTTTTAGAAAAGCAATTAGCCATATTAAAGGATAAAAATAAGACTTTACAGAAGTCTTAAGTCAATATTAAAAAATTAAAATTAGAGGAAATTGTATCAAAATACTTAAGTAAATTGGGTGTTTTGCTACAATTTTTCATTTTGTAGGATGATTACATCTAACTTTCTTAGCTGACTAAATCATTGACATAATCTACATTAACCACATGCTTCCCTTCAAAAGGAAGTATAGTCAATTTGTTGCCAAAAATCGAACGTGCTCTATCTGTTTCTAATTGAATTCTATTCTCATCTAAATATTCATCTTCAGTTCCGTAAATCATTTTCACTTTTGTTTTATGAGACAAATACTCAAAATCTTTACCAGTTAATTCAATAGGAATTGCTCCCGAATGCAGTACAACTTGCGAACAGTGAAGCTGACGTCGTGCCAAATAGCGCATAGCAACACTCACACCTTGAGAATATCCAAAAACGATAAAGTTAATAGCCTTAGGAATTTGTTCTGCCTCTAAAACGGCGTCTAAATAGTTTATAATATTTTCAATTCCAGCTTCAGTGTCTACTCTTGTGAGCCAATTGGCACCAACATGCATTTTAGGTTGAATGTAATACTTACTCGGAGCCTGAGGAGCAATAAGATAATTCTCTTCGGCATTTAACGCTTTAAAGTATCTTAAAAAATAACGACTTAAATACCCCATGCCATGACAGACCAACCAAACCGTTTTTGTATGTTCTGTGAGGGTATTTAAAGTAGAGTAGGAGTTACTGGTTTTATATGATATTTCTTTCTCGTCTGGAATCATTTTTTCTAAGTGGTTTCTGTATCTTTGTTTACGATTACAAAATTTATAACGGTCTAAAATTACAGTATTCTATGCAATTATCTAAGAAAGAATATATGGCTAAGCTAAACGAAGCTAGTAAAAATACCTTATTGGAAACCCTAAGTATTGAAATTGTTGATTATGGAGATGATTTTTTAGTTGCTAGGATGCCAGTGACACCAAAAGTTCATCAGCCAGATGGTGTTTTACATGGAGGTGCAACGGCAGCTTTGGCAGAAAGTGTAGGTAGTTTTGCATCACATATTTTTACCGATATAGAAAATTATTTTGTTAGAGGCATTGAGATCACAGCAAATCACCTTAAAAGTATCAGTGAAGGATTTGTTTATGCCAAAGCTACATTTTTACATAAAGGAAGAACCACACAACTTTTAGATATTAGAGTTACGGACGAAGCTGATAATTTAATTTCCATATGTAGATTGTCTACTATTTCTCTTCCAAAAAAGAAGTAAAGAATGGATGAGTTTTCATTTTTTGAAGCTATAGAAATTCAGTATGCAAATCAATTACCATTTGTAGTTTACAGTAGACCTATAAATGCTGTAATTAAATGTTGGTTGCAACACGATGAAAAGCTTCATCATACCAAAGATTTTTCAGAAAGTGGTTTTGTATTTGCGCCTTTTAATCTCGAAGAAAACAGTATTCTTTTTCCTAAAGATAATTGTTCATATTCAGAAATTGAATGTCGTGATTTAGAAACAGAATCTTTTACAACATCTGAGATTCAGCCGAATGCAACAGAAAGACTTCAACATATTGAATTAGTTTCAAAAGGTATTAATAGTATTGAGCATACCGATTTACAAAAAGTGGTTTTGTCACGATGTGAAAAAAAAGCACTTCAAGATACTAATCCAATAAGCATATTTAAACGTCTTTTTAATGCGTATAAAAATGCAATGGTCTATTGTTGGTTTCATCCTAAAGTAGGACTCTGGATTGGTGCCACACCAGAATTGTTATTTAAAGTGGAAGGCAAACGACTCACCACCATAGCTTTAGCTGGTACGCAGCCTTTTAACGCAAATGAAACCGTAAAATGGACACCTAAAGAATTTGAAGAACAGCAAATTGTAACTGATTATATTACAGAACAAATACAACCGTACACAGAGCAAATTAATGTATCTGAGGTTGATACAGTTAAAGCAGGAAGTTTACTACACCTTAAAACCAAAATAACGAGTTTAATTAAAGACGCATCGGATTTAAAATCAATTATAGACGCTTTGCATCCAACACCAGCTGTTTGTGGATTTCCAAAGGCAAAAGCAAAAGATTTTATTCTTCAACATGAAAACTATAACAGAGATTACTATACTGGCTTCTTAGGTGAATTAAACTTAAAACAAGCCACAACTAGAAATACAAATAGGCGTAATGTTGAAAACAATGCATACGCTGTGATAAAAACACAATCTAACTTTTATGTGAATCTACGTTGTATGCAACTCAAAGAATCTTCTGCTAAAATCTATGTTGGAGGTGGTATTACTAAAGGGTCTAATCCAGAACACGAATGGGAGGAAACGGTGAATAAAACAAAAACAATAAGTACGGTTTTAGAATAAAAAAATATTAATTTTCGAAAAAATGAACACCGTCCATTACTAGTTGGATGTTGAGCCTATGATATATTCAAAAATACCCTTGTCACAAACCATAGTGACGTTGTGTAAAACACATAACGTAAAGCATATTATTATTTCACCTGGTAGTAGAAACGCACCTTTAACTATTGGTTTTACACACGACGATTTTTTTAAGTGCTACAGTATAGTTGATGAACGTTGTGCTGCATTTTTTGCTCTAGGAATTGCTCAACAACTACAAGAACCGGTGGCTGTAGTGTGTACTTCGGGTAGTGCGCTGTTAAATTATTACCCAGCACTATCAGAGGCTTATTACAGCAATATTCCATTGGTAGTAATATCTGCAGATAGGCCTAAACACCTTTTAGATATTGGAGATGGACAAACCATAAAACAAAAAAATGTTTATGGAGAACATGTATTGTATAATGCCCACCTAAAACTAGACTTAAAAGAAGATGAAAATGCTATTTTAGAAAACGAAAGGCCAATCCTTAAAAGTATTGAGAATAAATTAGAACGTTTTTTAGGGCTACAAAAAGATATACAAACACATAATGAATCTGAAATTCATGATGCGCTTACAATTTCAAAATTAAACTCAGGACCAGTTCATATTAATTGTCCGTTTGATGAACCTTTGTACGATACAACAACGGAATTATTTATAAATCCTAAACCTTTTAAACTTCAAAATAGAGAAGAAAAGATAGATCGTTTTGAAATTAAAAGTTTATTAGATGTCTGGCATAGTGCGAAACGAAAAATGATATTAGTTGGTGTTTTACAACCTAATTCTATTGAAGCACAATGGATTCAAGAAATTGCGGACGATGATAGTATTATCGTTTTAACAGAAACAACGTCTAATCTACATCATCCCGACTTTTTTCCAGGAATAGATAAATTAATTGCATCTTTAAATGATGATGATTTTAAAGCACTTCAACCAGATCTATTAATAACGTTTGGTGGTTTAATTGTATCAAAAAAGATAAAAGCATTTTTAAGAACTTATAAACCCGAGTTTCATTGTCACGTTGGATTAACACGCGCAAATGATACTTTTTTCTGTTTAGAAAAGCATATAAAATTGCGACCAAACACCTTTTTAAGCACCTTTTTACCTCAAGTAACACATCATACAAAAAGTACATATAAAAGCTCGTGGCTTACAGTACGCCAAAAACGACGAAAACTACAGGAGGAATATATACAAAAGCTTCCGTTTTCAGATTTTAAGGTATTTAATACAATTATAAAAAGTATTCCAAAACAGAGTCAGCTTCAAGTAGGCAATAGTTCTGCCATTCGCTATACGCAGTTGTTTCAATTACCAAAAAGTATCGATGTGTTTTGTAATAGAGGTACAAGTGGTATTGATGGGAGTACGAGCACAGCAATTGGCTCGTCTATTGTAGCCGAAAAACGAACGACGTTAATTACAGGAGATTTAAGTTTCTTTTACGATAGTAATGCACTTTGGAATAATTACATCCCAAAAACGTTTCGAATTATTGTAATAAATAATGAAGGAGGTGGCATCTTCAGGATTTTACCAGGTGATAAAAACACAGAAAATTTTGATCGCTTTTTTGAGACCAAACATCACTTATCTGCCAAGCAATTATGTGATATGTATGGTTTTGAATATGTTTCAGCTAATAACGAACAAGATTTAGACTTACAGTTAGAATCGTTTTATAAAGGAAATAAAAATCCAAAACTATTAGAGATTTTTACACCATCTCGCAGTAATGATAAGATTCTTATAGATTTTTTTAAGTTTATCAAATAAAAAGATAAAAAATAGTAAAGATGTGACTTTTCCATTTTAATTGTGTCTAAAAATTAGTACCTTTAAGGGGATAATTTATTAACTTAAAACAAATATAAAATGAGTAAAAGAGATGATTTAATCGTAAAGTATGCGGCAGATTTAAAAGACAAATGTGGTGTGAATCCAGATATGGATTTATTAACTAAAGTAACTGTAGGTTTAGGTCCTTCAATTTATAATGCAGACTCATCAACAGTTTCTGGTTCAGATGAAAAAGAATTAGCAACTGTAAAGAATAACTTTTTAATTAAGAAATTAGGTTTAACAGAAGGTGCTGAATTAGATAAAGCTATTGATTCTGTAATGGAAACTTATGGCCGTTCTAACAGATCTAAATATAGAGCAGTGGTTTACTACTTATTGACTAAACACTTTAAAAAAGAAGCTATTTATTCTTAAATAGAATTATATATATTGTAAAGCGTTATAATTTTAAAGTTGTAGCGCTTTTTTTATGCTTTTATATTTCACTATCCATTCAATTTCCTAGAATATCTTGTAAAAATATATTTACCTTTGCATTATGATAAACTTAGGCGAATACAATACATTAGAAATATTAAGAGACACTGAACCTGGATTGTTTTTAGGTGATGGTGAAGACGGTGAAGTACTTTTACCTAATAGATATGTGCCAAAAGTTTTTGAAATTGGTGATAAAATTGAGGTTTTTGTTTATTTAGACAACGAAGAACGACCAGTAGCCACTACAGATCAGCCTTTTATTAAAAAAGGAGATTTTGCTTTGTTACGCTGTAATCAAATTACGGATTATGGAGCCTTTTTAGATTGGGGTTTGGTAAAGGAATTGTTTTGTCCTTTTAGAGAACAAGCTTTTAAAATGAAATCTGGTGGTTGGTATTTAGTGTACTGTTATTTAGATGAAGAATCTGAACGTTTGGTAGCATCTAGTAAAACTAACAGCTTTTTAGATAATAAAGAATTAACGGTTCAGCAATTTGACGAGGTAGATCTTATTGTTTCTCACCCTTCAGAATTAGGCATGAATGTTATTGTAAATAAAACGCATTTAGGTCTCGTATTTAATGATGATATCTACAAAGACTTAAGTGTTGGTGATAGGCTTAAAGGAATTATCAAAAAAGTGAGACCAGATAATAAATTAGATATTTCATTAAATCAAATTGGTTATAGAAATATTGAACCTAATGCAGAGTTTATCCTTAATGAACTACATGATAATGGTGGTTTTATACCACTTCATGATAAATCCAATCCTGAAGATATTAAGAATCAACTTCAAATGAGTAAAAAAAGTTTTAAAAAGGCGATAGGTTCATTATATAAGGAACGCCAGATAGACATAAAAGAAGACGGTATTCATTTACGATAAAATTCTATGCTGTTTTTGATAAGGTTTCCTCAACCCAATTTAGTGCATTTTCAAAATTATTGAATACTTTTTTATTAAATTTAAAGAAGTGATCTTCTATTTCAATAATACGTTCTGTACGCTTGCTGTAAGCGACTATAGCATAGGCTTTTGCATTAGTGAATGTTTTATTAAATAACTCAGCATCATTAAGATTTATTGAATACGAATTGGTTCTATTAGCAATAAAACCAAAAGGCTGATCTTTAAAATTATGTAGAATAATCTGTGAAAGTTCATCAAAGTTTTCAAAATTAATATCAAGACCTTCTTTAAATTCGGTCACAACATAATCTTTATATAAAAATATTCTTCCTAAGTTTATATGATATAATTTATAGTCTTTATTATAAATTGTAGGGTCGTAATTCATTATAAATTAAAGTTATGGCTGCAAAAATACTGTAGTTACATAGTAAAATCAAGTAAAAAATAGGCTTCATTTTATTATTATTAATTTCTTATTTTTACGCTCTAAACAATGATAGATATGAGCCATATTGATTGGAAAGTTGCAAAGTCTTATGAAGATATAACGTATCATAAATGTAATGGTGTTGCCAGAATTGCCTTTAATAGACCAGATATAAGAAATGCTTTTAGACCAAAAACAACATCAGAACTTTATGATGCATTTTATGATGCAGGAGAAGATGTAAATATTGGGGTTGTTCTTTTAAGTGCTGAAGGACCATCTTCTAAAGATGGTATTTGGAGTTTTTGTTCTGGTGGAGACCAAAAGGCGAGAGGACACCAAGGGTATGTCGGTGACGATGGTTACCATCGATTAAATATATTAGAAGTTCAACGTTTAATTCGTTTTATGCCAAAGGCGGTAATAGCGGTTGTACCAGGTTGGGCTGTTGGAGGAGGACATAGTTTACATGTGGTTTGCGATTTAACTCTAGCGAGTAAAGAACATGCTATTTTTAAACAAACGGATGCCGACGTAACAAGTTTTGATGGAGGTTATGGTTCTGCTTATTTAGCAAAAATGGTAGGTCAGAAAAAAGCTAGAGAAATCTTTTTCTTAGGTAGAAATTATTCCGCACAAGAAGCTTATGACATGGGAATGGTAAATGCTGTAATTCCTCACGAAGCATTAGAAGATACAGCCTACGAATGGGCACAAGAAATATTAGCGAAATCGCCAACATCTATAAAAATGTTGAAATTTGCTATGAATCTTACAGATGATGGTATGGTAGGCCAACAAGTATTTGCTGGTGAAGCTACACGATTAGCATACATGACAGATGAAGCAAAAGAAGGTAGAGATGCCTTTTTAGAAAAGAGGAAGCCGAACTTTCCTAAAAAATGGATTCCTTAATCTAAACCTAATTACATGAATAAAATTAAACCATGGCTTAGTGCTATGCGATTAAGAACACTACCGCTTTCTGTTTCAGGAATTATTCTAGGTGGATGTTTTGCCTATTATAACGGTCGTTTTAACATATGGGTTTTCTCCTTTGCTATTTTAACGACTATTAGTTTACAAATACTGTCAAACCTAGCAAACGACTATGGTGATGGAGTGCGAGGTACAGATAATGATGAACGTGTAGGTCCAATGCGTGCAATTCAAAGTGGAATTATTTCGCCTGGTAAAATGATGGACGGCATTAAGCTTAATATCATAGTGGTTATTATATGTACAGTGGCGCTTATATGGAATGCTTTTAATCCTGGAAATATTCTTTATATTCTGTTGTTTATAATGCTTGCTGGACTTTCAATTTACGCTGCGTTAAATTATACCATGGGTAATTCACCTTATGGGTATCGTGCTTTAGGAGATGTTTTTGTATTTGTTTTTTTTGGACTCGTTAGCACCTTAGGTAGTTATTTACTGTTTGTGCACAGTATAGATCATGTCGTTATATTACCAGCGATTTCAGTAGGTTTATTAAGTGTTGGTGTATTGAATTTAAACAATATGCGAGACATTGAGTCGGATACGAATGCAGGGAAAATTACATTAGCAATCAAGTTAGGAAAAAAACGTGCTAAACGGTATCATTTTGCGCTTATCATTGGCGCTATGTTCGTTACTGTTTTGTTTTCATTATTGTATTATGTAGAACCTTATAATTTTTTATATTTAATTGCTTTTATCCCTTTATTAATTCATGTTATAAGAATAAAACGAGCAAAATTGCCACAAGATTTTGATAGTCAATTAAAGGTATTGGCATTATCTACATTTCTAATGGCAATACTTTTAGGAGTTGGTTATATTTTATATTAATTTTAAGGAGATTTTAGCCTTAAAATTATAATGATATGAAAATTACATTCTATGGTCATGCCGCATTAGGCATACAAATAAAGGATATTCACATTTTAGTCGATCCTTTTATTACAGGAAATGAAAAAGCTTCTAAGATAGATATAGATTCATTAAAAGCAGATTATATTCTAGTTACGCATGCACATCAAGATCATATTTTAGATGTTGAAGCCATAGCGAAACGAACAGGCGCTGTAATCGTATCTAATTTTGAAATTGCAACGTATTACCAAAACAAAGATTTAGAAGGTCACCCAATGAATCATGGTGGATCTTGGGAATTTGAATTTGGAAATCTTAAATATGTCAATGCCATTCACTCATCTTCTTTTCCTGATGGATCTTATGGCGGTCAACCTGGCGGATTTATTATTGAAGGAGAACACAAAACCATTTATATCGCTGGTGATACTGCCTTAACTATGGATATGAAGTTAATTCCGTTGCAAATTAAACTCGATTTAGCCATTTTGCCAATTGGTGATAATTTTACAATGGGAGTTGAAGATGCTATCCTGGCAAGTGATTTTATTGAATGTGATAAAATTCTGGGTTACCACTACGACACTTTTGGTTATATTGAAATTAATCATGAAGACGCTAAACGAAAATTTTTCGAAAAAGATAAGGATTTAATGTTGTTAGAGATTGGAGAGCATATAGAGTTATAGTTGTAACGCTATTATGACAAATATAGGAGGACCTAATCATTGAGTGGTCTGCGCATTGGTTATTTTTCGGCTCCATGTCAAAAACTGAAAATGGTAAAAACAATTAGACGTTATGAAAATTGTTTTCTTTGCAAGATATTTACCAGCTGAAGGTTCTACAACGCATATGTATGCGGTTGCTGAAAATCTTATTGCTAGAGGTCATACGGTCTATATCTTATCAAAAGGACCAGGTGAAGACGATAGTGCAATTAGGTTATTTGAAAAAGCGAAATTAAAAGGAATTAAATTTGTAAAGCTGCCTTTTCCACTTCACGGCAAGATTAGATTACTGACGCGGTTTCGACAATTAGCTACATATCTATATGCCATTCCGTTCGCATTATATCAACTACATAAAATTAAACCCGATGTTATACATGCACATTATCCTGTAACTACATATTTGGCTGCGATTTATAGGTTTTTAACTGGCAAGAAATTTATTGTTACGTATCATAACATGAAAATTCCTCAACATATATTTAATAGAAAAGCAGATTATGTAATAGCTATCAGTAGGGAATTAGAAAGGGACTTAGTGTCTAATTATAACTATAAAAAAGATGAAGTAAAACTTATTTTTAATGGTGTAAAAGAGCAGGATAACGTAGTAGATGAGCAAGCTGTTAGAGGATTAAAGGAAATCAACAAAATACCAAAAGACCGGCTAATTTTGGGATTTGTTGGTAGTATAAGTTACCGAAAAGGCATTGATATTTTAATCAAAGGCATTGAACGTTGTAAACACTTAAAAATTCATCTAATCATTCTTGGAGATGGAAATGTAGACCGGTTAACTAATTTAATTAATGATTCTGAGGTGAATGAGCTGGTTACCTTAATTCCTTTTAGAGATCCAAATGATATTTATAATATGATTGATGTGCTAATTCTGCCTTCTAGAGTAGAAGGTTTTCCTTTAGTACCATTAGAAGCCATGATGATGAGAAAACCTGTTATTCGGTCAAATATTCAAGGGGCTTACGATCAAATTATTGAAGGTGAAAATGGATACTTATTTGAACCTGAGAATCCTATTCAATTAGCTAAAATTATTGAAAGAATAACATTAAACCCAGACGTATTGAAGGTTATGGGTGAAAAAGCATACCAACATGCTAATCTTAATTTTTCTGAAAACATGATGGTTGATAAACTACTCGACGTTTATAAACTGACGTGCAAGACTTCAAACCACTGAGTTACTCAATAAAGACGTTATAAAATTTCAAAATTACCGTGCTCTTATTTGATCTACCGTCGTAATATTTTACAGTGGAGTAACGAACCAAATTTAACTGTATCTTTGCAGCACTATGAAAATGAATAAACTTACAGATTGGTTACCAACAACAAACAAGGAAGTGAAAATCCGTGGTTGGAAAGAACTAGATGTTATACTGTTTAGTGGAGATGCATATGTAGATCATCCTTCATTTGGGCCAGCAGTAATTGGCCGAATTTTAGAAAGCTATGGCTTAAAAGTTGCCATTGTTCCGCAACCAAGTGTTAATGATAACTTACAAGATTTTACAAAATTAGGCATCCCAAGATTATTTTTTGCGGTTACTGGTGGTTGTATGGATCCTATGGTAAGTAATTATACGGCAAGCAAAAGGCGACGCGATAAGGATGCTTACACACCAAATGGAGATAAAGGGTTTAGACCTGATTATGCAACTTCTGTGTATTCAAAAATTTTAAAAGAAAAATTCCCAGATGTTCCTGTTTTAATTGGTGGTATTGAAGCGTCTTTACGTCGTGTTACGCATTACGATTATTGGAGCGATACACTCATGCCAACCATTTTAGAAACGTCTAAAGCAGATATGTTGGTTTACGGAATGGGCGAACAACCTTTACGTGAAATTGTAGAATTGTTACAAAAGGGAGTACCATTTTCTAGCTTAACCACGGTAAAGCAAACGGCCTTTCTTTTAAATAAAGGTGAAGCTATTCCTAAGAATAAAAACTGGGAAGATATCGAAATTCAGTCGCATGAAGTTTGTTTAAAAGACAAGAAAAAATTCGCTTCGAACTTTAAAACGATTGAACAAGAATCTAATAAATTAAGAGCAAAACGAATTTTTCAAGATGTTAACACACGGAAACTGGTCATAAATCCACCATTTCCAACAATGTTAGAAGAAGAGATTGATGCGTCTTTCGAGTTACCTTACACACGTTTACCACATCCAAAGTATAATAAACGTGGGCCTATTCCTGCGTTTGAAATGATTAAATTTTCCATTAATATTCATCGTGGTTGTTTTGGAGGCTGTAGTTTTTGTACCATTTCTGCCCATCAAGGAAAATTTATTGCGAGTAGAAGTAAAGAGTCTGTTTTAAGAGAAGTAGATAAAGTGGCTAATATGCCAGATTTTAAAGGCTATTTATCAGATATTGGTGGTCCTTCTGCTAATATGTATAAGATGCAAGGAAAAGTACAGTCCATTTGCGATAAGTGCGTGGCACCTTCGTGTATTTCACCTGTAATTTGTAGCAACTTAGACACCTCTCATAAGCCATTAACGGAATTATATCAGGCTGTTGATAGTCATCCTAAGATTAAAAAATCCTTTATTGGTAGTGGAATTCGTCATGATATGTTAGTGCCAGAATTCAATAAAAATGCTGATCCTAAAGAATTAGATGACTATACAGAAGAGGTAATGACGAAACACATTTCTGGTCGCTTAAAAGTAGCACCAGAACATACGTCTGACCCTGTTTTAAAGTTAATGCGTAAACCGTCGTTTAAATATTTCCATAAGTTTAAAGAGCGTTTTGATAAGATTAATATTAAGAAGAACCTAAAGCTTCAATTAATACCTTATTTTATTTCAAATCATCCAGCTTGTGAAGTGGAAGATATGGCAAATTTGGCTGCCGAAACAAAAGATATGGGGTTTCAGTTAGAACAAGTTCAGGGATTTACACCAACACCAATGACAGTTGCAACTGTTATTTATTATAGTGGTTATCATCCTTATACGTTGAAACCGACGAAAACACCAAAATCGAGAAAGGAAAAAGAGGAACAACATCGCTTCTTCTTTTGGTATAAAAAAGAAAACAAAGATTGGATTAGAAAGACCTTGAATAAAGTGGGTAGACAAGATTTATTGAACGTTTTGTTACCTGAAACGAAAGAAAAAGGATGGAAGAGTGTAAATCTTAAAGCGGTGAAAAACACTTTTGATGATGCCATTCCGTCTTATGAATCTAATGCTTCCAAAGGTTCTCGTCGAAAAAAGAAATATAAATCGAAACGTAAACGACGTTAATAAAGTCTATATTAATGCCAAACCTTGACGTTATTGAGGAAACTAACGATTATATCGTAGTTAATAAATCAGCAGGACTCATTACTGAAAAAAGTCCGTACGAAAAGCATACTGTTGAAAATCAGGTGTTCGACCACGTCTTAAAAACCAAACGAAAGCCCTATGTTGGTGTTATTCATCGCTTAGATCGAGTCACAAGTGGTGTGCTTATATTTGCTAAGAAGAAGAGTATTCTGGTTACCTTCAATACGTTGTTTAGTAGTAGAAAAGTAAGAAAAACGTACTTAGCCATTGTTAAGAATAAACCTGAAAAGAACAAGGGCAACTTAGTTAACTTCCTTGTGAAAAATAATAAGGAAAAACGAGCAGATATAGTGTCATCAAAATCAAAAGACACTTTAGACTGTATGTTGTCTTATAAAGTAATTGATCAAAATGAACATGGTTATCTTTTAGAAGTAAGGCCGAAAACAGGACGATTTCATCAGATAAGAGCACAATTGGCACATATTGGATTGCCTATTATTGGTGATGATAAATATGGATCTGGTGAATGCTATTTTCCTTTAGCTGTTTGTCTTCATGCGTGGAAAATTTCATACAAAGATTCAAATACGAATAAAATAAACACTTTTGAAGCACCTTTACCAAATAACAAGTATTGGAAATTTAATTCTATGTAAAATTAAGTCACGTTGCTCTTCAATATAACCTTGTGAAGTAATCGTGGAAAAAAACGTTTTAGATAAACTCCCATCGTTTCACTTTTTCCAATATAAGCTTCAAACTTTTCTTTTTTAATTGCCTTAAGCATTCGTTTCGCAAATTCTGAAACTTCTAATCCGTTTTCCGTGGCTTTATCTTGTGTGCTTTGGGTAGAACCATCACCAGTTAAAGCATTTTTAGCCACATTGGTGTTTACAAAACCCGGGCAAATCATCGTGACTTTTATAGCGTTTTTATCATGTTCTAATCGCAAAGCATCAAAAAATCCATGCAAGGCATGTTTAGCACCACAATATGCTGAACGATAAGGGGAACTAAATTTACCCATAAGGCTTGTAACGGTAACAAAATGACCAGATTGCTTTTCTATAAAATGAGGTAATAGGGCTTTAGATAAGGCAATCGTACCGAGGTAATCAATCTCCATAAGCTTCTTATCTACTAAAATGTCTGTATCAATGATTAATGATCGTTGACTTATACCACCATTGTTTATAAGGATATCTACCTGACCAAAAAATGATAGTGCTTTTTCCGCGATTTCTGTCATATTTAAATAGTCCGCCAAATCAAAAGGAAGAATTTCAATAGATTTAGCATTCGAACATTTGGCTTTAACCTCTAACAATACGGCTTCACGTCTTGCAGATAAAATTAACTTACAATTCTGTTCTGCTAATTGTAGCGCTAAGGCTTTACCAATGCCGCTTGAAGCACCTGTAATCCAAATAACTTTATTTTCAAATGTCATATAACTACTGTTTTTCTAGGTCTTACTTTTTCATTGAGCGTAACCATTCATCGCGCAAATCATCGCTAACTTTACCACTTCCATCATGTTTCCAACCTGGTGGTTTAAAAAGGTAGAGTAGGCGGTCTTTTAAAGACATTTTTCCAGTAAAGGCATCTTTTAAGAGTTGCCACCATTCCATAAAGGCAATTTTAATAGGGTTGTAGCTTTTAATATTTGTAACTAAACCATAGGTTACTTTTTCGTCAGCTAGTTCTGGTTGAAATGTTCCAAATAATCGATCCCAAATAATCAATATTCCGGCATGATTGCGATCTAAATAAATTGGATTACTACCATGATGCACTCTATGGTGTGAAGGTGTATTAAAAACCGCTTCAAACCATTTTGGCATTTTGTTTATCGCTTCGGTATGAATCCAGAATTGATACAGTAAACTAATAGACATCTGTAGCAATATCATAGCAGGATGAAATCCTAACAACGGTAACCAAAGCCAAAATATAAACGTATAAAAGCCACCAGACCAGGTTTGTCGCAACGCTGTACTTAAATTATAATGTTCTGAAGAGTGATGAACCACATGTGATGCCCAAAATAAACGACATTCGTGCGACACACGATGAAACCAATAATAGGCAAAGTCGTCTGCGAAAAATATCAGTAAAAACGACCACCAAGCTACAGGAATTGTAAACAACCTAAAGTTGTCATAGACCCAAAAGAATACTAATATTACTACAGCTTTACTGGCAAAACCCACTACCACATTACCTAATCCCATGGCTATAGATGAGAAGGCATCTTTAGTTTCGTAGGTGTTAATGTGTTGTTTTGTAGTGACATATAATTCTAATATCATAGCCAATATAAAAAATGGAATGGCATAAAGAATGATATTAGGAAAATCGGGCATTAGAGTTGTTATTTGAGCTCTAATTTACGAAAATATTTAAGTATTTTTGATTTCTATGATGAAAGCAAGCTACCATAAATATATTCTAAACTTTAAACGTCCAAGTGGCACCTCGAGAGGCGTAATGACCACAAAAGAAACATGGTTTATTGTGTTAGAAAACGACGGTAAAACTGGAGTAGGGGAATGTGGTATTTTACGAGGCTTATCTATTGATGATAGACCCGATTTTGAAGATAAATTGAAATGGACATGTCATAACATTCATTTTGGTTTAGAAAACCTTTTAACTGAATTAATTGAATTTCCTAGTATTCAATTTGGATTGGAAACGGCTTTTAAGTCATTAGAAAGTAAAAATCAATTTGAATTGTTTCCTTCAGATTTTACAAAAGGGACCCAAGGCATTCCTATAAATGGTTTAGTTTGGATGGGAGATGACGATTTTATGCGCACTCAAATCAAAGAAAAAATTGAAACCGGATTTGATTGTATTAAATTAAAAATTGGAGCTATTGATTTTCAAACGGAGTTAGATATTTTAAAATCTATCCGAAATGAGTTTTCAGTGTCTGACATTGAACTTAGAGTAGATGCCAATGGTGCATTTTCACCTAAGGATGCTCTAGAAAAATTACATCAACTGTCGGAATACCAATTACATTCCATAGAGCAACCCATTAAACCAAAACAATTTGATGCAATGGCAAAACTTTGTGAAGACACTCCGTTGCCTATTGCTTTAGATGAAGAATTAATTGGTGTTTTTTTAGAAGAGAATAAACAAGAATTACTTCAAACTATAAAACCGCAGTACATTATTTTGAAACCAAGTTTAGTTGGTGGTTTTACAGGAAGTCAACAATGGATTAACATTGCAGAAAGTTTAAATATTAATTGGTGGATAACCAGTGCTTTAGAAAGTAATATTGGTTTAAATGCTATTTCGCAATGGACCTATACATTAAAAAATACAATGCCTCAAGGTTTAGGAACTGGCAGTTTATTTACTAACAATTTTTCTTCTCCATTACGTGTAAATAACGGAACTTTGTATTACGATTTAAAAGAGAATTGGAATTTTAGTATATGAATTATATTCAACAAGCTTATAAAGGTCAGCGTGAACTTTGGATGTTTATCTTAACAACGGTTTTAGTAGCAGGTATTTTTATCAGTAATTTTGTGTTTTACGTGTTTGCTGATCCAGCAGATTTAGATGCTGCAATGAAAGCTATGGATCACTGGAATTTGCCAGCAAATGTAGTTTTAGCTATCAACTTGTTACCGTTTACATTTTTGCTAGGACTCTTATTTGTGTTAGTGAAATTTGTACATCAACGAAGTCTTTTATCATTAACAACAACACGATTAAAAGTTGATTTTAAACGCATATTGTTTTCGTTTTTAATGATTACTATTTATACGGTTGGAACGTTTTTTCTAATGTACTATATAGATTCGTCTGAAATAGTATTTCAATTTAATCCAGGAAAATTTGCAGTGCTGTTTATCATCAGTATATTATTATTTCCATTTCAAATAGGTTTAGAGGAATATCTTTTTAGAGGTTATTTAATGCAGCATATTGGTGTTCTAGTTAAAAATAAGTGGTTTCCTTTAATTTTTACATCTATTTTGTTTGGAGTTGCGCATAGTGCAAATCCAGAGGTAGGAGCAATTGGATTTTGGAAAATGATGATTTTTTATATTGGAACAGGATTGCTTTTAGGAATAATGACCTTGATGGATGAAGGTTTAGAGTTGGCTTTAGGGTTTCACTTAGGGAACAATTTAATTGCTTCATTATTAGTAACGGCAGATTGGACAGCACTTCAAACAGATGCGCTTTTTAAAGACACATCTAGCCCAGAATTAGGGTCAATTTCTGAAATTATATTACCAGTTTTAATTGTATATCCTATAATGTTATTAATTCTTTCAAAAAAATACGGCTGGACTAATTGGAAGGATAAATTATTCGGAAACGTTGAAGAGCCACCAAAAGAGAATTATAAAATAATTGATTAATTATGACACCAGAATACAACAAAGTACACAACCGTTTTAAGTTTAATGGACTTCACTTTAGTCATGAAGAATTAAAGGAAGTTGCTTATAGTCTTATAAAAGAAGGAGAACCTTATGAAAAAGTCACTGGAAATTTTTTAATCGATTGGTTAAACAACAAAGATTTTTTATATGTAACCACTTCGGGTTCTACAGGTGTTCCTAAGGAAATTAAACTCATGAAACAAGCTATGGTTAATTCGGCCATTGCTACAGGTAATTTTTTCGGTTTAGAGCCAGGCGATAAAGCTTTACATTGCTTACCAAGTCATTTTATAGCAGGTAAAATGATGTTTGTACGTGCTTTAGTTTTGGGTTTAGAAATTGATTTTGTTGAGCCATCTGCACAACCCATTTTTGACTATGAAAAATCGTATGATTTCTGTGCTATGGTTCCGTTACAGTTAAAACATACACTTAATTATATTTACAACATAAAAACAATTATTGTTGGTGGCTCTAAAGTGACTAAGCCACTTTTAGAACGCATTGCGCATTGCGAACCTAAGTTTTTTGAAACCTATGGTATGACAGAAACTGTAACCCATGTTGCTGTTAGGAGATTACAATCTAAATCTGCAGAAAAGGAGCAGTATTTTAACGCTTTACAGAATGTGAAATTTGAACAAGACGATAGAAATTGTTTAATTATTCATGCACCAAAACTAGTAGAAGAGGCTTTAATTACTAACGATATTGTTGAATTAAATTCAGAAACTAGCTTTAAATTGCTTGGTCGTTATGATAATGTTATAAATTCTGGTGGAGTAAAATTATTTCCAGAGCAAATTGAAGACAAACTACAGCCTGTTATTAAACAGCGTTTCATAATCGCAGGAGAAGATGATGTTACTCTCGGTGAAAAGCTAATACTAATTGTTGAAAATCCAACAGAATCTAAAGACGCTATTTTAAAGGTTATTAAAGAGCTTAAAACTGTTGAGAAATTTGAAATACCTAAAACTATTTATACTGTAGATAAGTTTTCGGAAACCGTTAATGGTAAAATTCAACGTAAAAAAACGATAAAAGCTATTTTAGGGGCTTAACTCATTCAAATAGGTCGTTTACTCATTATTGGTTTTACATAGTAGTGTTTGTTTATAGGTTTACATAAACTTATAAATCAACTATTATGAAAAATCTAGTACTTATGTTATGCTTTATGTTATCCTCAGGATACATAATAGCTCAAGAAAAAACAATTTCAGGAACTATAACAACTGCAGCTGATGGTTTGCCATTACCTGGAGCAAGTGTCATTGTTAAAGGAAGCACTGTTGGTGCTCAAACTGATTTTGATGGTAATTATAAACTTAAAGTTAACGTTGGTGATGTAATCGTGGCATCATATATTGGTTTAAAGTCTCAAAGCGTCACTATTGGTTCTGCTTTAGTTTATGATATCGCACTCAAGTCAGATAACAGATTAGAAGAAGTTGTTATCATGGGTTACGGAACGTCTAACAGACATAATTATACACACGCTGTAAAACCAAGACCAACAATAGCCTCTAAACTTTCTGGAAAGGCAACAGGAGTTGCAGTCACACATTCAAACGGAACACAAAGGTCTTCACCAAATGTAGTTATCAGAGGTGTGACTTCAATCAATTCAAAAGAACCGCTTTATATTTTAAACGGAGCACCAATTTCCGAAAGTGAGTTTAGAAATATTAATGCAGATAAAATTAAGCATATCGAAATCATTAATGCGAGTCAAGGCAAAGTTGTTTTCGGTTATAAAGGAACCAAAGGTGTAATCATCTTAAGAACCAAAGGCCATAAAAACAAGGTTAATTTTGAAGACATAGATAATTTTTTGAATGAATCATACACTCAAATTGAAGAGAATGCTTTTAAGCGTACTAACCTTTCTGCACTTTCAACGTTTTCAATAGACGTAGATAAAGCTGGTTATAGTAATGTAAGACGTATGATAAACAATGGAGAAACCATTCCTGCAAATGCTGTAAAGCTCGAAGAGATGGTGAATTACTTCAATTATAATTATCCACAACCAACCGATGAACATCCTTTTTCCATTAATACTGAAGTTGTAACAACACCTTGGCACAAAGACACACAATTGGTTAGAATTGGGTTACAAGGTAAAACTTATGACAATGCCGAACTACCAGCATCTAACTTAACCTTCTTAATAGATGTGTCTGGTTCAATGCGTTCACAGAACAAATTACCATTATTAAAAAGTGCATTTAAATTGTTGGTTAATCAACTTCGTGAAAAAGATAAGGTATCTATTGTGGTTTATGCAGGTGCTGCAGGTGTGGTCTTAGAACCTACGTCTGGCAATAACAAAGAAGCCATTTTAACGGCGTTAAATAATTTGAGTTCAGGAGGTTCAACGGCTGGTGGTGCAGGTATTGAATTAGCTTATAAATTAGCCGAAAAGAATTTCAAAAAGAATGGAAATAATCGTGTCATCTTAGCTACAGATGGAGATTTTAATGTGGGAGCTTCAAGTGATAATGATATGAAAACCCTAATTGAAGAAAAACGAAAATCTGGAGTATTCTTATCCGTTTTAGGATTTGGTTACGGCAATTATAAAGATTCAAAGTTAGAAGTTTTAGCAGACAAAGGCAATGGTAATCATGCTTATATAGATAATATGCAAGAAGCACAAAAGGTGTTTGGTAAAGAATTTGGAGGAACACTTTTTACGATTGCAAAGGATGTAAAAATTCAAGTAGAGTTTAATCCTAAGAAAGTTCAAGCTTATAGGTTAATAGGCTACGAAAATAGATTATTAGCCGATGAAGACTTTGTAGATGATACCAAAGATGCTGGAGAATTAGGAAGTGGTCATACAGTTACAGCCTTGTATGAGATAATTCCTGTCGGTATTAAAAGTGATTACTTAAAAAAAGTGGCAAAATTAAAATACACAAAGTCTGAAGTTACTTCTAATTACGAAGATGAATTATTTACGGTAAAATTTAGGTATAAAAAGCCAAATGAAGACAAGAGTATTGAAATGGTGCATGTGCAAGATACTAAAATCGTGGAAGCTTCTGATGATATGAATTTTGCATCAGCTGTGGTATTATTCGGTATGCAACTGAGAACTTCTAAATACTTTAATAATGCATCAACATCAAAAGTCATTGAGTTGGCAGAAAGTGGAAGAGGAGTGGACAAAGATGGTTATAGAGCGGAGTTCATTAGATTGGTGCAATCTTACGATACTCTGAAGTAGAGAGGTTATAAAAACCAAAAAACCCAATGCAAACGCATTGGGTTTTTTTATATCAAAATATTATAAAATTAGTCTTCAGTTCCTTCAGACAAATTTTTCATTTCATTTTCTACCATTTCGTAGAACTGATCAATTTTAGGCATTACAACAATACGAGTACGTCTGTTTTTTGCTTTGTTTTGAGCAGTATCATTTTCTACTAAAGGCACGTAGTGACTACGACCAGCAGCAATTAACTGTTGTGGGTTAACTTCTAAGTTTTCTAAAACTCTAACTACTGAAGTAGCACGTTTTACACTTAAATCCCAGTTATCAACTAATGGTGGCTTATTATAAGGTACATTATCTGTATGAGACTCAACCATAGCTTCAAAATCAGGCTTACTGTTAATTACCTTAGCAACTTTAGCTAAAACTTCTTTAGCTCTACTAGTTACATTATAACTACCACTCTTGAATAATAACTTATCTGCAATAGAAATAAATACAACACCTTTTTCTACATTAATTTCAATATCAGGATCATTGATTCCAACAGCTTTTTTAAGACTCGTAACAACAGCAAGGGTTACACTATCCTTTTTTGTTAAAGCATCTTGTAATCTTGTGATTTTTAAGTCACGTTCCTTTAAACTTTCTAAAGACTTTTCAAGATTTTCAGATCCTTTTTTAGTTAAGATAGTTAAATCACCTTTTGTATCAATTAAATCCTGATTAGCTTTACGCAAATCTGCTAATTGATCTTTCATAGTTTCCACTCTAGCATTAGCTGCAGCAACATCAGATAAACAACTATTTAGTTTAACGGTTGCAGTATTTAATAAATCTTGGGTCTCTTTTTGTTGTGCTTCAAGGGCTAAGTAATCTTTTTTAGACACACATGATGCTAAAAACACCATTGAGCATACACTTAATAACATTAATTTTTTCATAATTGAACGATACAGTTTAAGTTGTTAATTTTAACAACACAAAATTATGGAAAACTAATGCGCGTACGATATGGATTAACATAAATTTTAACAGTTTTATAAACAATTAAAATTGTGTTCGATTTTTTATAAAATAAGACCAAACAATAGACGGTGTTTCGTAATATCCAGAACGTTTAGGTAGTTGTTTACGCTGTTTTATAAGTCTAGGTAAGTGGTAATAAAATGACATATGTGCTTTTAAAATTGCCATAAAAAATGACGGTTTTAGTTGAAACAAGAACCTTAGACCAGCTATGCCGTCTAAACTCATTTTTAGTAACACTCTAAATACCACATGGGAATCCGTATGTTTTACTAGTGTAAACAAACTATTTCTAAAATTAAGATAGGTTTTCTTAGGGTTGGTATTTGTTAACGTTGCGCCACCGACATGATATACGGTTGAAGCTCCAATATATTTGGTTACATAATTAGAATTAAAAGCCCTCCAACATAAATCAATTTCTTCCATATGAGCAAAAAAAGACTCGTCAAATCCATTTAAGGTTTTAAACACCTCATTTTTAATAAAAAAGCAAGCACCTGAAGCCCAGAAAATAGTTTTAGTATCGTTGTATTGTCCGTTGTCTTTTTCAATAGTATCAAAAATTCGACCTCTACAATAGGGAAATGCATATTTGTCTATAAATCCACCAGCAGCACCTGCATACTCAAAATGAGATTTGTCTTTATAGTCTAAAATTTTGGGTTGAATAATAGCTGTCGTAGGATTACTATTAAATTCAGACATTATAGGTTGAAGCCAATTTTTGGTCACTTCAATATCACTATTTAATAAGCAGAGGAGTGGTTCTTCAACATGTTTTAAAGCATCATTATACCCTTTTGCATAACCACCATTTTCTGTATTTTTTATAAGCTTTACCGAAGGAAATTTTTTCGTTACAAAAGCAACAGACGCGTCAGTTGAAGCATTATCAGCGACATAAATTACAGCCTCGTCGGAATATTTTATAACAGATGGCAAAAACTGTTCTAATAAGTCTTTTCCATTCCAGTTTAAAATAACAATTGCTAAGTCTTTGGTTTGTAGCATTTACTTCTTAATATAGTTAGGTATGTCTTTTAAAAACGAAAACCGTTCAGCATCCATATCCATTTCACAATAATAATGATTTAAACCATTAGTTACCATTAAAAACGATGCATTTAAGGCCAGATTATACCGTGCAATTTGGTCGAAAGTTGTTTGATCAATTTGTATGGTGTGCGATTTGCATTCAACAATTAAATGAATACTACCATCAGAATTAAAAATAACAATATCGTAGCGTTTTTTTAAACCGTTTATAATTAGCTCTTTTTCGACGTTAATCAATGATTTTGGGTATTGTTTAATTGTCATTAAATAATGAACACAATGTTGCCTTACCCATTCTTCGGGCTGGAGAATGATGAATTTTTTCCGAATGACATCAAAAATAGATACTTTATTTTCTGTACTTTTGAAACGGTATTCAAACTTTGGAAAGTTGAGTTCTTGTAACACTTAGAATCGTTAATTTTTTCAAAGTTAAAGCAGAATACTACAAATCACAATTTTCGATTACCAAAATCCATATTATTTAATATCATGTTGAATATTAGTCTTGGAATTTGGAATCTCATTTTTGGAATTTATATCAATTTTGGACGACGTAAAACAACTTGTAGCGGCAATAAAAAAAGGTGACCTTAAACCTATATATTTTTTAATGGGTGAGGAAGCTTATTATATCGATAAGATTTCGGACTATATTGAAGACCATGTTTTGGACGACACCGAAAAAGGGTTTAACCAAATGGTTCTTTACGGAAGAGATATCACTATAGATGATATTGTGAGTAATGCCAAGCGTTTTCCGATGATGGCAGAACGCCAAGTAGTCATTGTTAAAGAAGCGCAAGACTTAAGCAGAACTATTGAGCAGTTAGTGAAATATGCTAATAATCCGCAACCATCAACGGTTTTAGTTCTTAATTATAAATACAAAAAATTAGACAAGCGAAAAGCACTTTATAAAGCAATTAGTAAAAATGGCGGTGTTGTTTTTGAAAGTAAGAAAATGTACGACAACCAAGTTGCCGATTGGATTAGACGTGTCTTAGCTGGTCAGAATTATAATATTTCACCTAAAGCGGCTCAGATGTTAGTTGAGTTTTTAGGCACCAATCTTAGTAAGATAGACAACGAACTTAACAAGCTTAAAATCGTTTTACCAGAAGGGACTCAGATTACACCAGAACATATTGAAGAAAACATAGGGATCAGTAAGGATTTTAATAATTTTGAATTACGAAAGGCGGTTGGACAACGCAATGCTTTAAAAGCGCACCAAATTGCAAAGTATTTTGCAGAGAACCCAAAGGATAATCCAATTGTTGTTTCGGTTGCTTTGTTGTTTAAATTCTTTTCAGATTTATTGCACCTTCATGGCATGTCTGATAAAAACCCACGTAGTGTAGCATCTGCACTTAAAGTAAATCCATATTTTGTAAACGAGTATATTGATGCGGCCAGACATTATCCGATGAAAAAAGTAAGTGCTGTTATCGGTTTGCTTCGTGAAACTGATGTAAAAAGTAAAGGTGTAAGTGCTAATGCAGTACCTCAAGGAGACTTGCTTAAGGAGTTGTTAGTTAAGATTATAGGCTAATTACTATTATTTATTTGCTGCTTTTTAATTAAAAAGAAACGAACCAGAGGAAAATTCGCAGGTTTTACTAAGTAGGAGTGTACTAAGCAATTAATTTTATACGGTGTTGTGTGCAGTGCTTATAAAAAGTTAAATTTTATATTCAATTATTTTCGTTCAATTCTGTTCCAATTTTGTTACGTTATCTTTCAGGATTCTTTTCGTTTTTGTATCAAACTTCCCCAGAATCTCTTGACAGTGTTTGCTCTAGATTAAATTTATCTTTTTTACATTTGGACTTTAAGATAAAGAGCAAAAAACTTGAGCAAGTCAACTGAAATTTGATCAATTTTTTTTAAATCAATTGTAAAAAAATGAAATTAAAATCCACTTTAAGTAAAGGTATTTTTATTCCAAGTATGATATTTATCATTGGGATTTGTGTTTTATCTGCCATTTTCCCAGAAGCAACCAATTCAATCCTTGACTTTGTGAAGAATTACATTTTTACCAACTTGTACTTCATTTTTGTTTGGTCAGTGACGGTGTTCGTTCTGTTTTTAATTATTTTGCTTTTCACTAAGCATGGAAACATTCGGTTAGGAAAGAACAATAGCAAACCAGAATATTCTTTTTTCTCTTGGATTTCAATGCTTTTTGCGGCAGGTATGGGAATTGGCTTGATGTATTTTAGTGTTGCCGAACCTATGCAGCATTACACACATACAGCATTTTCTGAAAATTCACCCGTTCAAAGGGCAAATGACGCACAGCTATTCACTTTCTTTCATTGGGGTGTTCATGCTTGGGCTATATATGGAGTTGTGGGCTTATCACTTTCTTATTTTGCATATCGTTACCGTTTACCTTTATCCTTACGTAGTTGTTTTTATCCACTTTTAAAAGATAGAATTAAAGGGAAATGGGGAAATATAATTGACATATTTGCACTGTGTAGTACATTCTTCGGAATTACAACCACACTTGGTTTTGGGGTACTACAATTAAATTCAGGATTAGAAAAATTTAATATTGTTCCAGATACCAGTTTCTTGTATCAAGCTTTAATTGTTATTGTTTTGGTGTCAATTTCAGTATTCTCGGCGGTTAGTGGAGTTGATAAAGGAGTTAAAGTTTTAAGTAGGATCAACATATTGAGTGTGGTTGTACTCTTGCTATTTGTACTTTTTTTGGGCCCAACAGTGTATTTAATTGGAACTTTCACGGAAGGACTGGGCAGCTATGTTTCTAGTTTTTTCGACTTAACGTTTTCAACGTATGCAAATGAAGAAGCAAAGCAACCTTGGTTCTTTGATTGGACAATTTTATATTGGGCATGGTGGATTTCATGGTCTCCTTATGTAGGAATATTTATAGCAAGGATATCAAAAGGACGTACGATTAGAGAATTTGTTTCAGCAGTACTGATAATCCCTACTTTGTTCAATTTTATTTGGATGTCTGTTTTTGGGAATAGTGCGGTTTGGTTTGACCAAAACATAGCAGATGGAGCATTGAGTTTGCTCGCGGATAATCCAGATGCGTTGATGTTTAGTTTTTTAGAATATTTACCATTTACAGAAATCACGAGCTTTTTAACTTTAGCCATTATCATTATTTTCTTTGTGACTTCTGCCGATTCTGGAATATTTGTAATGAATGGGATCGCAACAAGAAATGCACCTAAATCTCCAAAGTGGCAAATTGTAACGTGGGGAGTTTTACTCGCATCTCTTGCACTCATGTTGTTACGTGCCGGTGGGTTAGAAGCATTGCAATCCATGACCTTAATAACAGCCTTACCCTTTGCTATTATTATGCTTCTTTTTATAATAAGTTTTGTCAAAGCCTTAATCATTGATCAAAATTATTACGAACGTGACTATTCAATTTCTACAGTTCCTTGGTCAGGGCAATCATGGAAATCAAGACTCGGACAAATTATTTCATTTAGCGATAAAAAAACGACAGATGAGTATATTGATAAGACGGTAAAACCAGCTTTTGAAAATTTACAAAAAGAGTTTTTAAAGAATGGTGTTAATGCTAAACTCAATTCCTTTAAAGATCCTAATAAAATTGAAATCGAGGTTGAGTATGATTTAGTCAATAACTTTATTTACGGAGTTAGAAATGAGTCTAAATTGGTGTCCGATAGTTTAATGAATGAACAAAATATAAATGTTGTAGAAAATAATCATGTATTTTTCCCGAAGTCTTATTTTGGTGATGAGCGAGAAGGTTATGATGTTCAGTTGTTTACTGAAAATGAATTGATTTCAGATGTTCTAAAGCATTATGAACGCTTTTTAGGCATTGTTTCAGATGAGAAAAATCAATTGTTTACAAGTCGTAACATAAATAAAAGAATGACTTAGTCGTTTTTGTTTTTAATCGTTCATTTAGAATTGTTGCGTTAAGATATTGAATTCGGATGTTTTTGTAAACGGAATGTTCTTCAAAAGTTTTATTCAAAAATTTTCCTTTTGAAAGGTCATGGAACACTCTTTTTTGCAGCGGATGAAGCGTTGGTGTAAAAGTGTGTGTAACGGGTTAAGTGTTCCAATGTTTAAATCTTCAAATAGTTTTTCAAAAAATTTAGATACGATTCCAATTCATTTTCCCGTTCCGTTTTCCACACCAATTTCATATCCAATTGGTATGGCAAATCAGAAAGTTCTATACTTTTTAGGTCAAGCGAAAACCCTTTTAAAGTCGATTTTCCCATCATCGTGATTCCAAGTCCTGCAGAAACCATTCTTAGAACGGTTGATGTATTTGGCGAACGATGCACTATTTTTGGGGAATATCCATAATTTCCAATGATTTTCAGAATTTCTTCCATATATCCAAATCCCTCGGCTTGTGGATTCAAGACCCATTTTTCGTTTTTACAGTCCGCCAAATCCTTAAAATTAGAGGTGTTCAACCGATGTTCTTTGGGTAAAATTAAAAGATAGTTTTCTTTGTAAATCGAGAGGCTCGAAAGTCCATCGGGAATAAATGCATTCGGAACAAAACCAAAATCCACTTCGTTGTCGTTCAATTTGTCGAATATCATTTCATTAGTTCCCTCTACGAGACTGGATTTTAAGTCGGGCAGATTCGTTTCCATATATCGTAGCAGTTCTGGCAAGACAGTATGCATCGCCGAACTTGCGTGTCCAATTTTAATTTCGCCTGCCTTTCCTTGATTAATCAAAACTCCTCTTTTAATGGATTGGTCGAGTTGGTTCAATATTTTGGAAACCTCCGTTTTAAAGAATATTCCCGATTTAGTCAACGCAATTTGCTTTCGTGAACGGTCGAACAATAAAAAACCGAGTTCTTCCTCAAGCACCTGAATCTGTCTACTTAAAGCGGGTTGGGCAATAAAAATCCGTTCCGATGCTTTTCTGAAATTCAGTGTTTCGGTCAATACCAAAAAGTTTTGTAATTGAGTAGTTGTCATTTTATTGATTAAAATATGTTATTAATTAATCAAAATTAAGTATTTTTTTTCATTAATAGAATATCCTTCCTTTGTATTTCAATTTATATTAGAGATGAAACGAGCATGCTGAAATTTTCATCAATCAAAGGAATGATTATTAGCGAACAGCATGTGACCTATTAAAACAATAAATAAATACACATGAAAGTAAAAAACAATTATAAAGTTTGGTTCTATTTTATAGCGTTGGTTTTGATTTGGGGCAGTTCGTTCATTTTGATTAAAAATGGATTAAAAGGTTATACGGTTTGGCAGGCTGCAACTATCCGGTTAGTATCTGCTTTTTTAGTAATGTTTTGTTTTGCTATTCGGCATATTAGAAAAATACCAAGTGAAAAAGTTCCAGTAATTTTACTAGTAAGCTTGTTGAGTATGGTTTTTCCGTCCTATCTGTTTAGTATCGCACAATCTCAAATTAGTAGTGCACTTGCAGGAATATTAAATGCTTTAGTTCCAATGTTTACAAGTGTTCTTGGATTACTTTTTTTTAGAAAATCTATTAATAAGTTACAATGGTTGGGTCTTGCTATAGGTTTTATTTCTGCTAGTTTTTTAATTTTGATTACTACTGGAAGCACATTTTCGTTAAACGAATATGCGTTATTAATCATTATCGCAACTATTTGTTACGGATTGAATTTTAATATTGTAAAAACATATCTATCTGATGTAAATTCACTTCATCTAACCACAATTGCTGTTTCTTTTTCAGGAATATTCGGCTTTCTTTTTTTATTTTTTAGTGGATATGAGTCGAATATCAAAGTTAGTGAGCAACAAGTTTTTCCGTTGCTATCATTAATTACATTAGGTGTTTTGGGAACAGCTTTAGCTCAGTTTATGCAGAATCAATTAATTCAAAAATCTTCAGCTGTTTTTGCTAGTTCGCTTACATACCTAATTCCCGTTGTTGCTGTGCTTTGGGGTGTTTTAGATGGCGAAAAGTTGGTTTTTTGGCATTATTTAGGGATGTTAGGAATACTTATAGGTGTTCTGATTTTGAACAAGTTTGGAAAGTCTAAAAACAATTTGGCTTATGATAAAAAAACGAAAGTGTTGCATGTTTAATTGAAGTAAAGTACAGAACGAGTAGGGGCATAGATATTTTTGTATGGATGATGAGTTGGAAAAATTTTATGCTCTTTCGGCTCGTTATTTTAAACTATCATATTACAAATCTATAAATTTAGATTTGTTGCGTTAAGTTATTGAATAGAGTAATGGTTTTTCGGTATTGTGTACAACGTTGTTGTGTATGATTAGTTGCGTGGTTAAGCGAGTAAGTTAACAAAAAGGCACGAACCCGTGAATATTCCGCAGGAATATTCGCAAGTAGGGAAGAACAAAGCAATTAATTATACACGGTGTTAGCACACGTATTTATTCGGTTTTTTCGTCAGTCAAATATTTATAACTCTGTTCAAAATATTTTTTCATTGATTTATTCAAATGTTGACTGAATTCATTTTTTTCATTCCTTTCTTTGGATAACCAAGCCATTGCATAGGCAATTATTTGTTCTGGTAAATATCCTTGTCCAGTTGAATTCCAACCAAATGTTCCGCCTGTTGCAAATTGGGAAAAATTAAATCGAGAATTTCCAATAAAAATTCCAAATCCGTAAGCAATGGCTGTAAAATCAGTTAAAAATTCGTCATTTTCTTCTATTCGATTTTCTCCTAATAAAATCTGATGTGATAATTCATGTGCTATTGTCGCAATTAAGGAAATCGTATTTTTTAATTGGCTTGTTTCTATTGATATAATCGTACCTTTTTCTGTTTGCTGATAAGTTCCACTTGCACTTTTCCAACTTCCGTTTATATCTGCTGGTGTTGTCAAAGTTGTTCCATCATCCATTTCAATTGGTTCGTCTGAGAAGAATTCGAGTTTAATTTCAGTATCTCGAATGTTCATTAATTCCATTGTCCGTTTGAGTATGAATTCCGCATCTTTTTCAGTTCCGTCAAAAGTTCTGTCGTAAAAATCTTTTGTTGGTGTCACAGTTCGGATTTCCATAAAATGTTCCTCGCCAAATTCAGTCCGTAACCAATTAAGGTCTTCGTCAATCCAAATTTTGTCTTCTTTGGTAATCGGTAATTTTGTCTTTTTATTCCAGAACATTATTGGTTGTGTATTATACTGAAATAGGTTGACTCTTTTTAGTTATTATTTAGACGTTCAAAAGATTTTTTTTAGCCGTTTAGAAG
>NZ_JAICBG010000009.1:0-21706 GCF_020179375.1 Winogradskyella sp. SM1960
TTATTTACTAAATTGGCTTATTGAAAACCCGAAGGTAAGGTGTTTCAAATCCCTTACTATTCATATATATATTCATTGGCAACAAGCTTGACTCGTCCTGAATAAAGGCTACATAATTTTAAACTTAAAAAATATATCAAAATATTCTATTATCATTACAGATCTCTATTTATTAACCTACTATAAGATCATTTGCTTCATCTAAAACTATATTTTCGAAACTTTTTAAATAAACCTCAGTTGTCCGAATAGATTTATGCCCTAGCCCTTCACTTATGATTTCAGTAGAAATGCCCATATTTTTTGCGATAGTTGCCCAAGAATGCCTAATATAATAGGAGGTGATTTTTTCTTCTATATTTGCATCCTTCGCAATTATTTTCAATGATTTATTGACTAATCTTCTATCTGAACGATATTTTTTAAATGCTTCGACCGAACCATCATAGCCAATTGGGAAAATGAAGTCATTTGAATTTTTATCTTGGGTATATTTCTTAAGTATTTCATAAAATTCTGCTGTAATTCTAATTGATAAAGGGTCGTTTGTTTTACTTCTGCCATAAAATATTCTATTTCCTTTTATATCACTAAATTTCAATTTAGCAAGGTCAATTAAATTCATACCCCTACAGTTAAACATGGCTAAGAAATAATTTCTTGTATGCCAAAGACTACTGTTTTCTTCATATTTTAAATTTCGAATAGCAATTATTTTTTCTTTAGACAATGCCTTTTTTTTTGTTCTCGTTGTAGATGGAATTTTATAACTAGAAAAAGGATGTTTAAACGGTAGGTATACATCTTCTTTAATTGCACTATTATAAATAGCTCTAATTGCTCTAGCGTATGAACTTATACAATTTTTAGAATTTCCTTTTGACAAATGTTCTATCTCAAAATCAGTTAAAAAAGTTACTGTAATCTGATGAAACTTTACAGGAGAATTATTATTGAATTTTTCAAAAGCTGTTATTGCATTTTTGTACCAATTAGCCGTTGCAGGCTTGTTAGATTTCAGTTTTCGATTTATTAAAACGTTACCCCATTCCGCAATAGTAATTTCATTAGAAAGATCTTTCTTAACCTTTGAATCTAGTTTATCATCCCATATTTTTTTAATATTATCAACTAGCGTATCAACTGTTATCTGATTAAGAGTATCACCAAGTTCATTGATGAAAGACTTTGCTGAATGAAGTTTTTCATATAACGTTTTATTAATTTCACTGCAATCCAAATCCTTATTTACAGAAATTGATTTTTTAATAGTCATGTTATTTGCATCCCATCCAGCTTTAGAAGTCTTATAAGGAAGACGGATCATTCTAGGTCTCTTATGAAAAACTCTAACTACGATTGGAAACAACCCTTCATTCGCAGTTTTTGATTTAGCTCTGGTATCCAAAATTAATTTTGCTCGTGCCATTTCTCAGTAATTTTAGATATAAAGTTAGCAAAAATTACGCACACTTTACGCACACTTTTGTTTGAGTACAATTCATATCAAATAACCTCAAAATCAATTAAACAACACAAAATCAATTATTTAAAAAAAATATTACTTATGAAAATAGTCGCTTTTTTGGCCTTCTAAGCAGGCGGTCCTAGGTTCGAATCCTAGTGCGATCACAAGAAGCCTTAACATTTATGTTGAGGCTTTTTTGTGTTTTAGAATTATGAGCTACTATGCTTATATTCCATATTCCGAAATTTTTATATTGGCCGCTCAACTTAAACGTCATAATTAGGACAGAAATAAATCTACTAAACACGGAATTACGTGTAAAATTGTTTTTAATAAAGAGTTTTGACCATATTTGAAGCTTATGCTTATTTTAAATATCCACATAAAAAATTACTTGAGTAATACTTGGAAAAACAAATACAGTTTTAACTTTACTTCTCAATAAAGCAAAAAAAGGCCCGAACATACTTAAATGTTCAGGCCTTTTATATTCTAAATTACAATTTTATCGCTTTAAAGTAAAATGGGCTTTAAATTCTTTACGTACCCCGTCGCTTGGTTCGTCGTATTCTACTGTAAACCAGTAGTCACTTGTTGGCATAGCTTCACCAGCAAAAGTTCCATCCCAACCATCTCCATCGGGACTTAATTGTTTTAGTAACTTTCCGTACCTATCGAAGATATAAATAATTGCATTACTTCCAATACCTTCAATATTCCAGGTGTCATTATTTCCGTCTCCATTTGGCGTGAAAAAGAGTGGGTAATCGATAATAAATCGTGATGTGGTCACCAATCCACAACCGTTTTTATCTCTGGCCGTAATCTCGTGTGCTCCGGCAGATAATCCTGTAAAAATAGTTTCATCTTGCCATGGACCACCGTCTAAACTGTATTCATAGATACCTATGCCTATAGCTATTGCTTCTAAACTGTGATTCTCTGAAAAATTTAAGCTTAGTAGTTCTACTGTTAAACTTGGTAGTTCGCTTTCTATAACCTCGGTAGCATCAAAATTAGTACAATTTGTTACGCTTGATGTAGTTAAATCTGTGACAAAAACACTGTAACTACCTCCCGTCGTTGGCGCTATACTTGGGCCTGTTGCCCCAGATATTACTGTATTGTTATAACTCCATTCAAAACTATAATCTGTTGCAGATAAACCTGTATCTATTTCTAATGGGGATAGGGCTTCTGTACCATTAGTATTTAAACATAAAATATAGCTCTCTTCTAAATTAAATTCTGGTAACGGATTAACTTGTAAAGTAAGTTCTGCTACAGCATAACATATAGAGGTATCATTACCAGTAGCACCATCTGGTGTATCATTATCGACTCGTGCATAAATAACTTGTGGGTTACTTATGTTTTCATACAAGGTTGGCAATGGATTCACCTTTAAGTCAGCTTCTTCTGCAGTTTCATAATAGCTTACAATGTAGTTTGCGACATTTTGTCCATCTAAAACTTCTAAATCTCTTGTTGTTAAATCAAATTGTGCACTATCATTAGTTGGGTCCCCATCGGTCTCCATATTGTCATCACAAGTTTCGTACACAATTGGCGCCATGTTTGGATTCGCTTGCGCCGCTTCTTGAACTTCGAGATTAAAACTTTGGGTACTGATTGAACATCCTGTCACGGTGTTGGTGATCGTGACAAAGATTTGCTGTGGATTACTGGTATTGGTATATAAACTTACTAAACCATTCATACCCGCTTCTGCATCAACTAAATTATCGTGATAGCTCACTATAAATTGTGATGGGTCTTGACCATTTAATACTTCTGCGTCTTTAGTCGTTAAATCAAAATTATCAAAGCCATCAGTATTTAATTCACATTGAATAAAATCGGTCACTGCCACAACACTTGGCAATGGGTGCACTATGATTGTAAAATCGATTAAAGCATAACAATCAGTTACATCATTGGTCACTCTTACATAAATCTCTTGTTCTGGGCTTTCTGTATTGGTATACTGCGTTGGGTCTGGTATCGCATTGCTTGCGGAGTTAGCATCGTCTAAACTCTCATAATAGCTTGCCGTTACTCCCGCTTCGCCATTTAAAATCAGTATTTCATTTTCGGTAAGATTAAAAACCTCTACTCCATCTCCGGTATTAACCGCATCACACAACTCTAAGTTTGGTAATTGATCGCTTGGGGTTGGGGTGGGATTTGGCAATACTCGTATCGTTAATGTTGCAAAACCAACACAACCAGTATCGGTATCGGTTACGACCACATATAGTGTTTGTGGGTTAGCACCTAAGCCGTTTATTGAGGTGTTGGTATACTGTGTGGGATCTGGAATTACATTCATCTGAGATTGTGCATCTGCATTAGTCTCATAGTATGCTACAGACCAACTGGCATTGCCTCCTGTGATTTCATTATCTTTCTCTGTTAAATTAAATGAGGTAAAACCATCCCCTGGTGCCTCTCCTAAATCATCACACACATTTAACTGTGTCGGCTGTACTGCTACTGGTGGTAAATTAACTTCTAACTCAAATTCTCCGGTATCGCTACAACCTGTGTTTGGGTTATATAAGCGTACATAAATTATCTGCGGATTTATAGTGTTAGTGTAATTACCAACATTGATGATTGGATTGCTACCGCTTATTGCTTCTGATTCACTTACATGATAAGTAAGCACTACCTCTGATGGGTCTTGTCCGTTTAAAACCTCATCATTTTTAGTCGTAAGATCAAATTGTGTAATACCGTTAGTATCGGTATCACATACCGCATAAGGCGCTATACTTGTGGGTACTTCTGGTGATGGTAATACAATTAATTCTAGCGTATTAGTTGTAAGACTATAACACCCCGTTAAGTTATGTTCTGAACGTACATAAATCATTTGATTGTTAGCAACGATATTAGTGTACAATCCGGTGATTGGGTTATCGTTATTCTCTGCATCGGTTTGCGTCTCATGGTAACTGATTGTCACATCTGGCTCTCCATTGATGATTTCTATAGTACGCTGTGTTAAATCGAATTCTGCTAAACCATCATTGTCATCATCACAAACTTCAATTGGTGTTGGATCTGATTCTGGAGATGGTACTGGATTAACACGTAACGTGACAGTTACCGTATTATAACAACTGGTAACATCGTTTTCTGCTCTTACAAAGATAGTCTGTGCATTGCTTGTGTTTACATATGGACTGACTATAGGATTGCTTGCATTATCAGCATCTAATTGGCTCTCATAGTACGTTAGCGTAATACCTGTTTGACCATTTAAAATGTCTTCATTAGCTGCTTCTAAGATAAAACCTTCTTGCTCATCTCCTGGATTATTAACATCACACAACTCTAATGGTCCTGGTGTTACTAATACTGGTAATGGGTTGACGATTAATTCTAAACTTGTGACTTTATAACACCCTTCTACCGTGGTATTATCCTCTACACGTACCCAAATAATTTGATTAAAATCATCTGTATTGGTATAATCAAGTGGATTACTAATTGCGTTATTGCCCACCGCGGCATTCGCTTCACTCTCGTAATAGCTAACATCATACTGTAATGGCGATTGACCGTTTAGCAATTCTGATGTTTTTGTCGTTAAATCAAAACCAGCAAAGCCATCGGCTGAGATATCATCACAGGCCTCGAGTGGTGTTGGTGCTATTAATTGAGGCGTTGGTTCTACTATTAATTCTAACTCAACAACTGTAGCACAGTCTGTGGCGATTGTAGAACTTTCTATTCGGGCATATAATAATTGCGTATTTTGAACAATGTTAGTATAGTTTAAAGTAGTATCAATAGCATCAACTCCGTTATTGGCATTGACTTCTGTTTCGTGATAGGTTACCTCTAAACCAGTTGCCCCGCCTGTAATTTCAGCATCGACATCTGTTAATGTAAACACACCAACACCATCATTATCGGGATCACAGTATATAAGTGCCTGTGGGGTAAATGCTACTGGTGCTTGCTCTACAACCAACTCTAAATTAGTCGTAGCATAACAACCGGTGTTTATATCCTCTACACGTACATAAATGATTTGCCCATTACTGGTATTAGTATATAAGGTTGGTAACGGATTGGCTTCCCCCTCTGCGTCTGCCAAAGTCGCATAATAACTTACAGAATACCCAGGGTTGTTTCCTGTGATTTCAGTGCTCTTTAGACTTAAATCCATCTCTGTTAGACCATCTGGTGTACCATCATCACAGACTTCTAGAGCGCTTGGCGCTATAACTTCTGGTAATGAATTAACAATAAGATCAAAACTCGTTGTACTATAACACGTCGGATGTAATGGGTCTTCTACTCTAGCATAAATCGTCTCTAGGTTAGCGGTGCTATTGGTGTAACTTGCAGGTAAAATCCCTACATTATTGTCTGCGTTATCTTGACTAGCATGAAAAGACACATTGTAAAGCGTAGCGTCTTGACCTCCTAAAATAACATCGACCTGACTGTTTAAATCAAACGTTGCAAATCCATCATCACTAACATCGTCACAAACTTCCAATGCGGCTGGCGCTGTTGCTAAAGCTCTAGTATTAACCACTAAATTAAATAATGGCGTTGCTGAGGCATTATAACAACTAGAATCTCCTAAACTCGATACTCTTACGAATATCGGTTGTGAATTTGACGTATTTGTATAATCTGATGCTAAAGCGTTATCTCCAGAATCTGCATCTGCAAAATTTAAATGGTACGTAACCGTGAAATCTGTTGGAGATTGCGATCCTAATACACCTAAGGTCTGAGCGCTTAAATCAAAATTAGAGAAACCGTCATTTTCCGAACCATCACAGCTTTCTAAATCTGAAACAGGATTGATGGTAGGAGCTGATGCCGCATATAATTGAAATGATGTAACTACTGAGCACACTTGAGAAACATCTGCTAAACGAACCCATAGCGTTTGTGGGTTAGATATATTAGTATAAAGATCTGGTAACGGATTTAAATTATCAATGGCGTCCACTTCAGAGAGATGATAGGTAACTGAATATTCTGCAGCACTTAGATCACCTAATACATTATCATTATTTTCAGCTAAATTAAATTCTTCTTCCCCTGTACTACTACATATTACCAAATCTGGAGCAACATTTATTACTGGACTCCCTATATACTCAACTAAAATAGAATCTGAAAATTGACAAACTTCCTCAAATGCCACATCTACCGAATATATCCCCGTTTCAACAACCGTGAGCATTGAACTTGTTTCACCTTCAATCTCTATTCTATTATTGGGCTCTGAAGGATCAGGAGCGTGGTACCAAATATGATCAGCGAAAGGCGCTGATGTGTCTAATACAATCTCTGTACCACCACATTGCGCATTACCAGCTTCGATAGTAATATCATCACCTAAATCACCTCCTAAATCAAAGCTTCCTGCCTTAAGAAATACTCCTGAATCATATGTATTATCTCTATCATCGGCAATTACTAATTTTATAGTATAATTTTCACCAGGAACAACAGTAGATTGTGCTGTAAATACTGCGGTTCTTCCATCGAAAGCTATTGGAGGTTGGTTGAATGGTATATATTCCCCGAAATGTTCTTCATTAGCCCCACCACAATCTTCACCGTTATCAGGGTGAACATTAGTCACTAATACAGGTAAGTTTGTCTCTGGAATCACCGCTAAATTAGAAACATTACCATCGGAATCTGTTAATAAAAAAGCAAAAGCATCAGAATATAGACATTCAAATTCCCCCATATCATACTCTTCAGAAGCCATTAAAAACTCAAAACTTATACGATCTGCTAAAGGAACAAAATCGAATTGAATAAATGTAGCATTATGCGAATTTACACCCAAAACTGCATCCAATTCATCGTCTCCTCCCCAAATATTAGAGCCATTACCTAAATAAAGGTTATTAGGCCCTCTTGCATCACTAGCCTCGCCTGAACTTAAAAGCACCCCATCACTAAATGGGAAATTTATTCCATCACCAAAAAAGTAACCAATACCGTTAGGCTGAGAGCTCGTAATACTAGATCCTGTAGACCAAGTCACATTAGAGACAGACGCACATGCACTATTAATTAGCACATCAGTAATTAATTCTTCTGGCGTAAATGTATTTTGATCTATAATTACATTAGGCGACATCACAAAAACAGGAATTGTAGTAACTTCAGAACAGCCTAATGGATTATTATCTGTAACTGTTAATGTTACAGTAAAAGTACCATCAGTTAAAAATGTATTTGAAACTTCTGTTCCGGTACCTGTATTCCCATCTCCAAAATCCCAATCATAAGTGGCGTCAGAGCCATCCGAAGAAAATATTGCGCTTCCTGAAAAACTAACTGTATCTCCTGGCAATATACCTATTACACCAGATTCATTTGGCGTAGGGGTTGTATTATTAATTGACGGAGTAATATCCTGACAAGGTGTGATACATGATATTTCGGCCTTCCAACCATCTATATTTCCAATTTCATTACTTGTAAATACAAAAGTTAAACACCCCGTAGTGTTACTTTGCGATGCAAAAACAATACCTGGAGAAGAAACCCCTGAATAAACACCAATAATATCAGCTGACACATCATCACCATCATAAATGGTTAAAAAATCTACATTAAGCTGTGTTACAAATTCGATAAAATTAACGTTAAGACGATCACCACTATTTTCAGGGCATATGGTAGTAACATAACTTTCATCTTCTGAATAAGTCTCTAATTCTCCACCCGAATCATAAAAGAAATCTGGAGTACAGCGATTAAAGGTGCCATCTTGCATTAAAAGATCTTGCGAGAATCCTACTTTAATAACTAAAAACATGAATATGCATATAATTTTTTTCACTCTAAATTGATTTTAAAAGAAATACTAAAATTCTCTTATTAATATAATTGGAATAAATACACTCCTTCTGTTGGTTACATGAGTTATTATTGTAATACAACAGTAATATCATGACAAATTGTAAGCTAATCATCTGAAGGTGATCGGCTTAGAAAGCTTGAGCACCCTAGAATTAAAATAAGTTAGAGGCCTAATACCTACTGCCCTATTTAAATTTTTTTTATAGTTCTGCGTTTGTTTTTTAATAGCGCATTAGACATCTCATTTTTTTTTCTTTTATCGAAAAAAGCTTCAATACGTTCCTTTAATTGAATTTTATTGCCCTGTGTACATAATTCATTTTTCTTACAGAATTCAATTAATTCGAATTTTAACCAATGCTGATATCCTAATTTTTCTTTCAAAACTTATCGCTTTAATTAATCTTTTGATTGTCTACTATTATAAATTCAGAACGTCTATTTTCTGCGTGCTGTGCTTTAGTACAACCCGCAGAACAATCTACTTTAGCCGCTGTTTCGCCCTTACCTTCGCCTGAAATACGAGCTTCACTAATACCTTTAGAGATTATATACTGTACTGTAGTTTTAGCTCTACGATCAGAAAGTTCTGTGTTATATGACTCAGGTCCTCTAGAATCGGTATGCGATATTGCATTAATTTTCATTTCAGGATACTTGTTCATTATCTGAACTAGTTTATCTAATTCAAATGCCGCTTGAGTTGTAATATTAGACTTATCAAAATCGAAATAAATTGGTGCTAAATCTATCGTTTCAGCTAAAATTAGTTTTTCGATAGGCTCCAAATTAATTTGAACATTGTTTTCTTCTTCATTAGAGCCTTTGATGAGTACCTTCTTGCTATCAAAGCCATCCATTGCAACTTCTAATTCGGTGTCTTGATCACATTCAATCATAAATTCCGCTAAACCTTCAGTATTCGATATTTTAGAAACAACCTTGTTTCCCTTGGTATCAAATAATGCGACTGTTGCGCCTACAATAGGCTCGCGTGTTTTATCATCTAAAATTGTTGCAATAACTAAAACATCACAAAGCGGTTTTAGTTTGGTAAACTCATAGATATCATCACTTCCTTTTCCACCTGGTCTATTCGAAGACACTAATCCTTGCCCATTTTCTTCATCAATTATAAACGCAAAATCATCAGCATTACTATTTATCGGAAGTCCTGCATTACGAACTGTAGTCATTTTTCCATCAATTTCTTTGGTGTAGAAGACATCCAAACCTCCTAAGCCTAAATGACCTGTTGATGAAAAGTATAAGGTATTATTACTACTAATGTACGGGAACATTTCTTGTGCTTCGGTATTTACTTTTTGTCCCATATTAACAGGGTCGCCTAAAGTACCATCTGTATTAATAGGTGCTTTATAAATATCAAAGCTCCCAAATCCACCTGGCATATTAGAGGCAAAATAAATGGTTTTTCCATCTGCACTAACGGAAGGATTTTTAACAGAATAGTTTTCACTGTTAATTGCTAAACTTTCTACAGTATCCCAATCGTCACCTAATTTAGTTGCTTTAAATAAATAAAGTTGACTAAATCTTGCACTGCTAATTGAATCTTTTTGATAATCTTTTTCAAAATAGCTCTCTCTAGAGAAATACATTGTCTCTCCATCTGGAGAAAAAGAAACCAATCCTTCGTGGTATTTTGTATTAATTTTGTTGTTTACTAATATTGCTTCTTTAGAAGATCCATCTGAATTTTTAACAACGGTGTAGATATCTAAAAACGGTTGATCATTCCATCCGTAGTTCTTTCTACTGTCATTACGACCAGATGTAATGTATAAATGCCCCTCATTCATTGTTCCACCAAAGTCCGATTGTTCAGAATTATAATCTGCATTTTGAAGGTTGAACTTTTTACCTTGATCTAAAATTTTAGGCAAGTAATCCGGATTAGCTCTATAAGCTGTTGCTCTATTATCAGCAGGGCGCATGGTTGCAAACTTATCCATTTGCTTATTAGATGCCTCATACTTACCATTTGCCTTAAGCATTTGTGAGTATTTATAAACCATTTCTGGGTCGTTTGAAGTCTCTAAGGTTTTGGCATACCAACGTTCTGCTTGGACTGTATTGAAAATATTATAGTAGCTTTCTGCTAATTGTCCATAAACATAGCTGTCTGCTTTTCCTTTTTCAACAAGTTTATTATAATCATCTATAGCCTTTACAAATTCGTACCGGTCAAAATGTTTATCTGCTTTTTTTGTATCGTTGTTTTGAGCAGTTAAGCAAAAGCCACTCATTAACGTGATAAGTAATAGTGTATTAAAGTTTTTCATAATTGTTTTAGCTTAACTGATTAAAAGTATCTTGGTGAACGAGAAACGCGTTTCGGAAAATTAAGATCAAATAATAACATGATTTCGTGCGATGCAGGTGCATATTTTTTTATGTCAGAAGTTATAGCATCGTAAGCATAACCGATTCTAACAGCTGGCGTAACTGCAAAGTTTATTACCCCAGAAAACGAATCGTCTAATCTATAAGAGGTTCCAATTTCAAACTTCTTAAAGAATCTAGCATTGAGGTTGACATCAAAAGATGTTGGTGCATCAAATGCAGATTTCAGCATTACAGAAGGTTTAAGTTCTGTATTAGGAGAAAGGTCAAAGACATAGCCTCCAGTTAAAAAATAGTGCTGTGTTTCTGATCCGATTTTAGTACCATTATTATCTAAATGAACCGACGATAATAAGTTTGGTGCAGATAACGATACATAATATTTATCAGTGTAGTAAAAGAATCCTGCACCAAAATTAGGTGTTGTTGAATTAATATTTTCAGAGAAAAAATCATCAGTAGGATCGATAACTTCAATATCTGTTAATCCAATATCATGAAACGTTGCACCGGCTTTAATACCAAATGCTAGTTTATGTTCTCCGCCTAAATTTAGAGTATAAGAAAGATCTACATAAGCATTTGTTTCTTTTACGGGTCCGATGTTATCTGCAATAACAGAAACACCTAAGCCCAAATTATTGCCAATTGGGGAGTGCCCAAAAAACGTTCCTGTTTCTGGGCCTCCATCAATTTTTGTCCATTGTGTTCTGTACAAAAGTCCGAAAGATAGATTTTCTTTCGATCCTGCATAAGCAGGGTTGACTATGTTCATATTATACATGTACTGCGTGTACTGAGGGTCTTGTTGTCCGTACATTTTAAATGCTAAAAGCAAGACCGCTATAATAGTGAGTTTTTTCATTATAATTAGTAGTTGATTCTGTTATTTAATTATCTGTTAATATATACCCAAGAGCTTTTTGATTTGGCTCCACCTTCATAAACAACGGTGTAGAAATAAGTCCCTATTGGCAACTCTTCACCATCATCTGTTTGACCTTTCCACTCGTTGGTATAGTTGTTTTTAGAGTATACTTTAGTTCCGTACCTGTTAAAGACTTCTAATTTAGTTACATTGAAAGAACTTAGATCGAAGGCATCATTCTTACCATCGTTATTTGGTGAAATACCTTCTGGGAATACACAAGTCTCTAACTCAGTTATAGTAAATTCATCAACACTTATACATCCTGTATCATTAAACACAACCTCAATCTCATATAATCCAGCTTCTAAAACAGGTAAAGTCAGACCATCTTCATCATCAATTATCCCACCATCGCGATACCAGCTTATAGACACTTCAGATATAGAATAATTTTCAGGAATTGCTTCAATAAATATTGGAGATGAAGCATTAGAACAGACTTCATAATCTACATCAGAAGAAAAACTAGTTATGGGTTGGTTGCCAATTATTAAATCAAAACTATTAGTTACATAGCAATCTAAAAAATCGACAGACTCTACTCTAACAAATAGAGTTTCGCCAGCACTATCATAAGAACCTACTAGTGCATTGGTAGCAGATTGCGCTTCAGCTTCTGACGTGTAATAAGACACATTAAATTGAGAAGCTTCCTGACCGTTAAGAATTGCTGAGTCATGATTCTCTAAATTAAAACTTACCAAACCATCATTATTAAAATCACATTCTATAAAATCTACGCTCAATGCTGTATGTGAAGGAGCTGTAGTTGATAGAGAAAATGAGGTTGTAGAATAACATCCTGAATTATTATCTTCTATTCTCGCATAAACTACTTGAGGATTTGAAACATTACTATAACTAGAAGGTAATGGACTAAGGTTATCTATAGCATCTTGTTCTGAGATATGATATGTAATAACGTAATCTAAAGCAGTTTGAGATCCTAAAATATTACTGTCATTTTCAGTGAGATTAAATACCGCTTGATTGGTTGCAGAACATTCTAATAGATCAATGGCTGGATTAGCCACTGGTACTGATAAAAACTCAACAACAATTTCATCACTAAGAATACAATCGCTAGAAAAAATGACCTGTGCCGTATATATACCAGGCTCTGAAGCCGTTATAACAGACCCTGAAGCATCCGAAATAAGTAAGCCATCTTTAAACCAAAAATGCTCTAAATCTGGTAAATCGGTATTTAAAACAATTGGCTCATTTAAGCACGACGCCGTACCCGCATCTATAGTAATATCGTCACCTAAGTCTAACTCCCCAATATCAAAACTACCAGATTTAAGAAAGACACCTGTATCATATTGTGGATCTGAATCATCAGCAACGACCAATTTAATATGATAGGTTTCTCCAATAGTTACATCAGATTGAGCCGTAAAAACAACTGTTCTACCATTAAAATTCATTGGTGGTAAGTTTTCAGTAATGTATTCTCCAAAATACTCCTCGTTAATCGCTGGACAAGACTCATTTTCTGGGTGAATATTAGTTGTTAAAATTGGTGTTGTAGTCCCCGGAATAACAGCCAAATTAGCTACATTACCCTCAGAATCAGTTAACAGAAAAGCAAAAGCATCTGAATACGTACACTCATCTGTTCCGCCTGTAGCACCTGTATATTCTTCTGAAGCCATCATAAAATCGAAACTAATCGTGTTTGATAATGGCACAAAATCAAATTCAATAATAGTCGCATTTCTAGATGAGACCCCTAAAAAATTATCTAAATCAGAATCTCCAGGCCACGATGTTCCTCCCGAATTTATTAAGTCATTATTCGGCCCTCCTGCTTCCACAACATGACCTGTACTTAATAAAATTCCTTGTTCAAAAGGGAATCCTTCACCATCCATAGAGAAATAACCTATACCATTAGGTTGGCTATCATTAAAGCTAACACCTGTAGAATAAGTAATATTAGATACATCAGCACATGGACTATTAAATAAGATATCGCGAACCAATTCTTCTACAGTAAACACATTATCACTTACTTCTATACTATTAAAGCCTTTTCTAATACATAAATCAAAAGTGACGTTTTCATCTTCAGAACCCTCTGAGAATACTCTAATATAGTAAGTGTCACCAATAGTTAATTGAGGTGTTACACTAGAGTTTGAATCTGAACAATACAATTCGTTAAGACTTCCGCAAACACCTTCATACACGGCATGATTAAGCCCTGAAGATATTTCGTTTTCAACAATATTGATAAACTCTATAATTTGAATATCATTTATAGCGGTAAACTGAAACCACACATCGTCATCAGGATCTCCTTCACAGGATGTTCCAGGTTCATTAGATGGCGTAGCAGATAATATAGTTCCAAAATTTAATAGCGTACAATCATCACCCGTATTTACTACCGCTATTTCTGCATTGAAACACTCATCATTTTCAGGAAGACAAGATCTTACTACAATTGGTAAACTATTAAATACACAGTTAGCATCTTGGTTATTTTCTAAGGTATAGACTACATTTGTAAGAAAAGGAAATGGACCAATTTGATAGGTTCCAATAGCATCGATAGTCGTTGTATTTGTATCTATGTTGTTAGACAAGGTTAAAGATGTAGCTGAACCTAAAGACGTAACGTTAACATCTACTAAAAACTGATCACCATTATCACAATCATCTACAATTGTAAAGGTTGACTCTGAATTTGTACATGTCGCACAATTGACCATATATGTGATACCACCTCTCATGGGATCAAATCCACTAGCACAACTTGATGGTACAAAATCGTCTGAAGCAATATAAAAAGAGATTCTATTTCCTGTAGACGTATAAGTTACACCTGTTAGATCACCTTCGTCACCGAAAAAATAATCCTCATAAGCAACTATAGAGGAGCCATCAGTATCAATAACAACCAATGGGTCCCATCCATCTTGAACAAAACCAGAGAGAAAAGTTAAAGTTAAAGGTGTGCCATCTGTACTTGTAAACGTAAACACTTCTGGATTAGCTACCCCACCATCTCCATAACACAGAGACTCGACTAATGGTCCCGCATCACAATCTACTATAAAATCTGTTTGTATTGGTGTTGTAAATGTTAAAGGGCCAGCCCAAATACTATTACCATTTGTACAATTTGCTCTTACATACACCTCATAATCCGTTCCAAATGATAAATCATTTACAATAATATTTGTCACAGAAGACAAGGTCCCCGAGGTTGGAATACCAGACCCTAAAGGTTGTAATACATATTCCCAAGACGACTCACTATCATTAGCTACCCAACTAAAACTAGCAATAGCGTTTGAAGCATTAGAATTCACATAATTAAGAGAAAGGGTTGGGGAAATACAAAACGTTCCACAAGTTTCTACTCGAACTAAATCAATAGACATATCTGCTCTACCACTAAACGTTGCTCGCGTATTTTTAAACTCAAGATATATAGATTGCCCGAGATAAGCATCTAAGTTAACACCTACTGGTACCCAAGCTTCAGAGCTAGACGTCTGTAATTGACCAGTCCATGTAAATACATTTGTAAAAGGCCCCGAAATTGAAGTAGAAATCCCAACTTCCAACTCCCCCATATTATCACCATAGGCATGCATATAGAAAGACAATTCCGCTCCATCTGTAGCTGTAGTAAGATCAATTACAGGACTAACAATTGAAGCTGAAGATTGGTTAGCATTACCTGAAGCCTCAAAATTCATATAATTAGAACCGCTAAATGCTGAACTTGGTCCGGTTTCGCTACTATCTGAATTACCCGGAACTTCCCAAAAGCCCCCAATGTTATTGGTTGTGATATCCCCTACCCAACCGGCAGAATCATCAAATTCTTCTGTAAAAACGTAAGTAGAGTTATTAGAAGGACAAGACACCCCAACTGGTGAAGGTATCGTTTGGCATAAAGCTAGTGAACTCCCAAGCAAGCAGAAAGCTAAAAAGGTCAGTTTGAAGATATTCTTATTCATTTTCAATTTTTATTTAATTTGGTAAAAAAATTAATCAACTTTTAAACAGAGACCTGTTAAACCCTAAATCAATAAAAACAACAAAAGCCACATAGTAAAATTAAGTGGCTTTTGCGTTCTATAATAAATTTATTGTTTGATAACTCGTATCGTTTGTGTTACATTTTCAATCGTAACTTTAACAAAATAAGCTCCATTACTTAAGCTAGACATATCTAACTCATTCGTATTATTATTAGGAGCTGTTTTCAATACTTCTTGACCTAACATATTGTAAACCGTTACATTTTCAATACTATTTTGAGCATTTAATGTTAATGTGTTTGCAACAGGATTAGGGTAATAAGTAAACTTAGATTCATTAACGATATCATTTACACTCAAAGTTTCACAAGACACAGTTGCTTCCCATCCGCTTAAGCTTAAAAAAGGATTAGATGTAAACTCAATAGTTAAGGCTCCTGATGCATCTGTAGAAGTAAAAGAATCACCTATATGAAGTTCACTACTTGAAACTAAAGTATTGTCTCCATTCCCACTGTCTTGTCCACATAGTGTTTGAGCTAAAACCGGATATGTGTTATCTGGGCCGTTATAAATGGTTAAGTAATCGTAACACCCATCTTGCTCACCAGAACCAAAGGTAGATACCTCTATATCAACGTATGTAAATGTAATAGTTACTGCTTGCCCATCAGAATCTGGAAGAATAGTTGTAGATGAAAATTCAGAATTTGAATAATTACCATCGCTTCCGCCACCATCAACAAAGACACCGCCACATGCAGGAGGGATAATAGCCGTTCTAAACACATATGGGCCAGCCCAGAGAGAAACACCATTTGCATCACAATCAGACTGCACATAGAACTCATAATAATTATCATCTATTAAACCTGTAAGTGTATACGGGTTTGTAACCCCAGATACAGTTGCTACTCCTGTTGCAGTTTCTCCTGCTGTTATATTGACAATTTCAATGTTCCATGCCGTAGCAGTACCACTAGGTGTCCATGCTAAATCAGCTGAAGTAGTTGTTATATTTGTTGCAGACAGTGCTGTAGGAGACATACATAAAGGAGCTTCATCAAAAGTAACATCATCAATAGCAATATCATCGTCATTATCGCCAGGAGCAATTACTTCAGAAAATGTAAAACGTGCTTGTGCTGGACCAGTAAACGTTAAATCACTAATATCTAAAGTTTTCAATTCCCAACCTACTGTATTTGTATTATAAGTTGCTATAAGATTCCAAGCCGCACCATCCCAAACTTCTACATCTAATTGTGCATTTTCTGAATCTTCAGAATTACTGATTTCATAAAAACTTAATGCTGGTGTTGTTAATGTACTTACATCTACAAAAGGACTCAACAAATATCTAGGTCCATGATCACTAGAAGCATCAGCTGCGGCATAGAAACCTCCTGAAGCCGTACTTCCTGTTATAATACCATTATTTCCAACATGGCTTAATCCTGAAGCTTCAAAAAACCATTCTTCTTCTCCTGAATCGCTATACATTCTCCAACAATCTGGAATTGCACCACCATTATCAAAACCTTCTGTATATGGTGCCATCAGCGCTTCACATTCTGTTAATATAGATACTGGTCCAATCCAAGAAGAATTTCCATCTGTAGCACCACAATTAGATTGTACATAAAATTCATATACTGTATTCGGTGATAAACCTGTTACTGTATAAGGATTAGTAACTCCTGTTATCGTAGCTACACCTGTTGCTGTTTCATTTGCAGTAACATTTACCACTTCAATATTCCAAGCTGTAGCAGTTCCTGTTTCCGTCCATGCTAAATCTACTGTCGATGTTGATTCATTTGAAGCCACTAAATCTGCAGGAAACATACAAGGTATAGGATTATCAAAAATGACATCATCAATAGCGATATCATCTCTACTACCTCCATTAGGTTCAGAAAAGGTAAAGCGAGCTTGTGCTGGCCCTGTAAATGTTAATGTACTTATATCTATTATTTTTAACTCCCAACCTACTGTATTTGTATCAAATGTAGCCATCAGATTCCATGTAGCTCCATCCCAAATTTCTACATCTAATTGTGCATTACTTGAACCTTCATTATCACTTATTTCATAAAAACGTAATTCAGGCGTAGTTAAGGTACTCACATCTACAAAAGGACTCATTAAGTATCTTGGACCATGGCTACTTGATGCATCGCAAACAGCATAATAACCATCTGACAATGAATTCCCTGTTATATCACCATCATTTCCAACATGACTTGGTCCTGAATCTCTAAAAAACCAATCTTCTTCACCTAAGTCGCTATACGTTGACCAACACGGAGGAGTATCACCTCCATTTTCAAAATTTTGTGAATACGGAGCTGTCAAAGTCTCACAAACCGTTGTAAATGCCATTGGGCCTACCCAAGTCGAAGAACCATCAACTGCACCACAATCTGCTTGCACATAAAACTCATATTGGTTACCAGACGTTAAACTAGTTGCCGTATAAGGATTAGTAACTCCACTAATTGTTGGAACACCAGTTACAGTTCCACCAGCAGTGACATCTACAATTTCTATATTCCAAGCTGTAGCCGTACCATTTTCTGTCCAAGCTAAATCTGCTGTTGTTGTAGACAAATTATCTACTGTTAATTCAGTCGGCGCCATACACGCAGGAAATGTATCATTTACAATATTATCTACGTACAATTCCCAATTTTCGTTTGACGTTGATTTAATAGCAACATAAACAGATTGTCCATTATAAGGAGTCAGGTCTAACGTAACCTTAGTCCATTCATCAGAAGCTTCGCTTTCTGGTTGTAAAATTACAGTAAAATCAGCAGCAGTAGCAGTAGTTGTAGACAATACGACCTCATAAGGATCTAAAAACAAACTACTTCTAGATTTTACATAAAATGACAATCTATCGTTTAAATCAGAAGTCACTGAAATTTGCGGGGTAATTAAGTAATCTTCATTAGCATCAGGAGATCCAGTTGCAATCTTTACAACGGAAGAACCATCTTGTGCTCCATTCTCTGGTGAACCTTCCCACTCCCACGATGTCGGACTAGCAAGATCCAAAACAGTCCATGTCGCAGGTATTTCGGTTTCAAAGCTCTCTGCGAATTGCGCATTAGATTGCCAACAAAAAGCAATCATTGCAAAAAATAGTAATGTAATTTTTTTCATAAAGTTAGTTATTAATAGTTAGTGTTTTTAGAAATAAAAAAATAGCTCTTGATAAAAGCATTAAACATTTTTAAAACTTATGAAGCTAAAATTGAACATTATCTTCCTTATTCTTAAATTTTAGGGGTTATCAAAAGGTAATCATGTTAAAATAAAAAGACATAAAACCCGTCAACAACTTCAAAAACAGATTATTAACAAAAACAGCCGATTACAATAAAAAATGATGCAATACTACCAAATAAATAAGAATTAACTAAAACTATTAAACTTTAGTTGAATTTATTTCAAACAAAACAGCAATAAATAAAGTATAAGTCAGTGGGAAATACTAATTTTATCTCATAAAAATTAACATTTAAGATACGGTAATAATAAAAGTATAAGAATCCAATATGACGTCTAATCACGTATTATTTTTAATAAAAAAGTCACTTAAAAATCATGATTATCATAAAAAATTACGAATAAATTTAAAAGCCTTAATTATATTATAAACTTTCATTAATATTAAAGGCTTTAAAGAATCTCTAATATTACAAACGAAACATTACAATTCAATTTTGAGAAGCATTAGCATCTCAGATTACCAAATTTATAAAGCACATATGTTTTTCAATACCTTAAGAAAATTAAGTTTATTCATTATTACCCTTCTTCTAGGTAATCTATGCAATGCTCAAAATAATGAGCCTTTAATTAAAATTAGTGATTTAGATAGTTTACACAATCAATTTTACGGACAAGCCTCTGAAGAATCATATTTGGTTCACAACAAACTTTTAAGGCAATCAAAAAAACTCGCGTACGACCAAGGCATACTTTCCGCTTATAAATCATTAATGTGGTATTATGGTGTAAGTGCAAAAGCAAATATTGATAGTGTTTTACATTATGCAAATCTCTTTGAAACAAAAGTTAGAGCCAAAAGCATTAAAACTGATAGCTTACTAATAAAAGCATTAAAACTTCCTCAGTACTATTTAAATAAAGGACAGATATTAGCAAATGGATTTGGATTGCCCGAGCAAGGCTTGGAAAGTTATTTTAAGATTTATCCATTAATTTCGGATGGTGACACTAAATTATTTATCGCTTACAACGTTTCAATTGCCGAAATTTACTACCATAAGTTCCAATACGATAAAGCACTTGAAGTACTTACTCCCTTATTAAAAGATACTGTTAACATAGGATCTTTTACAAAAAAAATATTATTAAAAAATATTTCAGCAAATTATGTCCAGAAGGAAATGCCCGAAAAAAGTTATCCTTTGCATAAAGAATTATTAAACATAGCCATAAAAACGAATGAGATATCAGAAATCTGGTGGACTAAAAATCAATTAGCAAATGATTATTTTCAATTAGGTGATATTCAAAAGGCCATTGACTCCGCTTTGGTTGTGAGAAAATATTGTTTAGAAAATAAAGAACAGCATCTAATTTTTAATAATACAGCTTACTTAAGTACATTCTATCATGCTGTAGGAAATCTTGATAAAGCAATTGTTTACAGAGAAGAAGCAATTAAACTAGCAAATGGATCTGAATATGAAAAAGACACCTATGATAGACTTGCTGAATATTACACAGAAAACAAGCAGTATGTCAGGGCTATTGAAACATACCAAAAGAAAGATGCACTAGTGGATAGTTTAAGGTCTCATGAGAAAAAAGCGCTTTCTAATTATATTGACTCTAACTTAAAACTTCTAAAAGAAAAGCAAAAAAGCCAACAAATAAGTTTTGACATTGAGTTGCTAGAAATAAAGAACAAAAAGCAGAAACTCTATTATGTAAGTATTAGCACTGTACTTGTAAGTATCATTTTAATATTAGGTAGTGTACTTCTATTTAGAAAATATAAAAAAGGAGAAAAAATTATAGAAGTTTTAAAAAGTAATGAGAAAAAATTACTCGAAGAAAAAATCATACTTCGCGAAAACGAACTTGAAGCTTCTGCTATAGCATTTTCACAACGCATTGAAACATTAACTTTAATTAAGAATGAATTAAATGAAATAAAGAAACCAGTTATACCAAAGCTGGAAGCTGCCAAACAAAAAGTAAATGATCTCATCAAATCTGCTTCAGACGTATCAATAATTACAAAAAGAATAGAATCTGAATACCCAACCATGTCGGCCAAATTGTTAAACAAATATCCTAACCTATCGGATACACAAATTCGCTATTGCCTATTAACTAAAATGAATTTGTCTATAAAAGAAACTGCCACGATCTTAAATGTAACACCAGATACAGTAAAAGTAGCCCGTAGCCGATTAAAAAAGAAACTTAACATCCCTACCGATGTGTCCATCAAAATATTCTTAGATCAACTAACTAAAGAATAGCTCAACCATTTTTAAGAATGACCTTATTAATAAGAGTATATAATTTCCGTAACAAACATAAAGGGTCTTCGTGATTAGTTGATTATTAATTATAAAAAAGATAATTTTTCAACTACATTCAAATTAGTGTCAGATGGCAACCAAGAATAACCTAGTGAAATATAATTAGTTTTTTTACTTGTTTTTTTCTTAAGGGGCTTTATTATACACTGTATTAACGTAAAAACCTTGAGTTTTTGACACCTATTTATTGTATCATTTGATGAAAGAATTTAACCGAAGTCAGATTTTTTTTGAGAATGTTCAGAAATCAAAAGTATTTTTAAGAAATATTTATATATTTGCGCTCGCTTACCAAAAATGCGAGAGTAGCTCAGTTGGTAGAGCGTCAGCCTTCCAAGCTGAATGTCGCCGGTTCGAACCCGGTCTCTCGCTCAAAAGACTTCATCAGTTTATGAAGTCTTTTTAAATTTATAAAACACACATTAATTAATTTTATAGTGTATTAAATATAGATTTTTAAGCTTTGGGGAGATACTCA
>NZ_JAICBG010000009.1:21765-145076 GCF_020179375.1 Winogradskyella sp. SM1960
GCTCTCCCCACTATAATTTAAAACAAAACTTATGAAAGAACTTATTGAAAATATCCAAAGTACTTACGAATCTTTTAACTCTGATGCAGATTCACAATTAGAAAGTGGAAATAAAGCTGCAGGTACACGAGCTAGAAAAGCTTCTTTAGCTTTAGAAAAGCTTTTAAAAGAATTCCGTAAGGTTTCTGTAGCGGAATCTAAAAAATAATTACTAAAAACTCCTCTTTAAAAATAAAGAGGAGTTTTTTTTTACAAAGTAATTACTTATTAATTTCTATTCCCGTTTATACCCTAAAAGGTACTTCACTATCTATATCATCAAAATTACGTTGAGACACTAATTTATGTTCTAAAGGTTCATAGAGTTCAGATTTCATATTGCTACCATTAAATTTAGAGGTCCAATACACTAATTTTTGTAGGTTAAGGTTTCTAAAGTCTTCGGATACCTTTTCAGAAAATTCACAACCGCTAATACTTAACACTTCAAGTTGTGTTAATGATGCTAGTTCTACCGGTAAAACAACTTGTTTAAAATTGTTTATTCCTAAAACACGTAGATTTTTTAGATTGGCAATCCAAGTTGGTATTTTTTCCTCTTTATGATGTGCTCTGATAAAAAGCGTTTCTAAATTTAACTCAGAAATCGATTCAGGGTATATAGCTCCATTTTCATCTAAGCCTTCTAACCAAAGGTGTTTTAAAGTTTTCCAACGCGATATTGCTTCAATACTTTCATCACTGATGTTATTACAATGTATCAGTTTCACTGCTTCAATAGTATCAACATTTAGATTGTCTATGGTTTTAAGCGCGACACTTTGCATTCTTATTTTTTTAAGCTTCGGTAAAGTTACCGTAGGAAAAGCATCAAAGCCTTTGGCTTCAAATATCCCTAAAAATTCAAGGTTTGGCGTGTGTGTTAATAAACGTTCTAAGGCTTCAGTAGTTCCGTTATAATCATCAATTCGTAATACTTTTAAATTGGTGTGTTTAAAAGCGGTTAATGCATTGTTATGTTCTGGATTGTCTTTCTTAAACGTAATCGTGAGCGTTTTTAAATTCACGAAGTTTTTAAGTAAACTTCCTAATTGACTCACATCACTGGTAAAATCAAACGATTCAATTTTTTCTGGATGCCTGACGGTTTCAAAATCCAACACATTATTTACATCATCATTTCTATGTCCTAAATCAAATTTAGCAGCACTAACAACCGTATAAAATTCCTGTAAATTAAGAATTGGTGTTGCTTTAATTTCCAATTGAAACACATCCAACTGTTCTGTTCCTGCTTTTATGCCTTTAATTTCAGAAATCGTTAAATTGGTAATTTGTTTAGGTAAATGGTCGGTGTCAACAACTAATGCACTCGCATTTTTAATGGTCAGGTTTTCTAACTGCGCTATTTTTGAAAACAGATTAGGAAAAATTCTAACAGCTAATTTTATATCTTTAGTATGCCACTCTTTAAATCTGTACAATACTACATTTTTTAGCTTTGTGCATTGCTCAATCCCTTCAAAAAGCCAATCTAGTTTATGTTCTAGTTTGTAATGAAGCGTTGTTAAATTTTTAAATACAGCTAATGCTGTTTTATGCGGAACTTCTGGTGCTTCACAATCTACTGTTATCGTCTTTAAATTAGGGAAAAACGACGCATTATCTAACATAAAATTAAGTAGTTTGGGCGAATCTATTTCTATAGATTCTCGCAGACTTACTTCTGTCATTGGCGCAATATTAATTTCGCTATTACCAATTTTAGTGACCAATTTAGGTTTGGACGCATCTCCAAAAAACAATGCCGCTGATATGGTATCTATCTGAGGTGCTATAAGCTCAAAATGTTCTAATTGGGGTAAATCTTCAAAACCATTTGATAATCTCATTATACTTTTAGATAGCAACATAAACCGTTTTAGTTGCTTTAAATGACTAACATCTTTAGGCAAGGCTGTTAATTCATTTAAGCCAAACAATTCTATACGTTTTAAAGATGCAGGAAACACGACTTGAGACAGGTCTTGCACGCCTACATAACGTAGTTTGAATACTTTTAATTCAGTAAGGTTTGTAAGCCAATTAAAATCGGTTAGATTCATATTAGGAATAATTTTTCCTATCCAATAATCACCTTCTATACGTACTTTTTTTAAGGCTGTTAACTGAGACATTGTGCTTGGAAACTTTTTTAAAGAAGGCGCAACAAGCTTTAGTTTTTTTAAATTTGATAAATTACCAAAATCTTCTGGTAGCTGTTCATAATCACCTTCTAGATCTATTTCTTCTAAAGACGTTAATTTTGATATCTCTTTAATAATACTATCATATTTATTGCCTTGTCGTTTTAAATGGATTTCTAAACTTTTTACGCCGTTAAATCGTCTTAATATATGTGGATGTTCTAACAAGCGATCTAAAAAATCTATCGAAGAATGAAAAAACCATAGTTTTGTTCCTCCACCAATTAGGTTATATAGTTTAAGAAGGTCTAAGTCTTCAGATAGCAATCCATATTCTAAAATAGAAATCATTCTAGCGACGCGCTTTCCTTTTTGTGTTATTTTTTTTCGACTTTTAAAAGCTAATTGCAAAGCTTTTGGGGCTTGTTTTTTTATGATGTTAGCACACTCTGTTCTATTTTTTTTATCTGAGGTTGCTTTTGCAATCACAAAAATTTCATAATAAAAATCCTCTGGAAAGTTTTTACACTTTTTAATGTCTTCATAATATTCATCCATTGTATAAAACTTGAAAACAGGTGTTTCTACTGGTTTTGTCATAGTAATCGTTAATTTTTAAAGTATAAATTTCTTTTTGAAACAGTTTTTTTGAATTGCGGTAGGTTGTGCTTTAATTTCTTTAACAGTACAGATTATATTTTTCATCTCTGTTATCAAAATCCTCTTTTAATATTTTATTTCCAGCTAATGCGTAAAATTTAGAGGATTTCATATTGTTTCCATTAAATTTTGAATACCTGTAAATTAAATCCTCTAAATTCAGATTCTTAAATTTATCAGATACTTGTTCTGTAAAATCACAGCCTCTGATACTCATTATTTTTAATTGGGTTAATTCGGCTAATTCTTCCGGTAATGGACAATAATAAAACTGTTCTATTCCTAAAACTCGTAAGGATTTCATTCTGCCTATCCATTTTGGTATTTGTCTTTTAGTTAAAAATCCATCAATAAAAAAGGTGTCTAAATTTAAGTCTGCAATGGTCTCTGGGTAGGTTTCAAGATCTTTACTAATGTGTTCTAACCAAAGAAACTTAAGCGTTTTCCAATGCGATGCCGTAACCATAGCATCGTAACCAAAATTGTCACACGATAAAACTTTAAAAAGTTCTATGTTGGGCACTGTTAAGTTTTCTATAGACTGTATATCATCGCTATAAAATAATTTCAGTGTTTTTAGTTTGTTTAAAGTAACTTTAGGTAAGTCGGCAAGTCCTACACAATCGTAAATTTCTAAAAATTCTAGATGAGGCGTATGCTCTAATAATAATTTAATAACACTAGTGTTACCATTAAAATTTTTAATGGTTAAGTTTTTTAAATTATGGTGCGTATAGGCGGTTAAACCATTGTTTTGTTCGGCATTATCTTTATTAAAATCAATGGTTAGTGATTGTAAATTACAAAGTGCTTTTAATGCCTTATCTAAGCCTTTTACATTACTATTAAATATGAAATTTTTAATGTTTTCAGGGGCTTTGAAATTATCAAAATCTAGAATCTCATTTTTAACTCTATTTTCATCGCCTAACTTCATTTTTTTAGCACGTATTACCGAGTAAAATTTTTGCAATGCGGTAATAGGTGTATCTATTACTTTTATATGATTTACCTCAAAATCTTCAACACCTGGCTCAATGACTTTTATATCTGTAATGGTAAGACTATCTGTCTTTATAGGTAAATAATCTGTATTTAAAACTAGTGCTTTTGCACGGTGCACTCTTAAGGTTTGCAAATGCTTTATTCTAGAAAATGCTTGAGGGAAATTAGCAACATCAGCATTTGTCATTTTGGCATTAGTCGCATCGTATATTCCGAGAATAAGAACGTCTTCTAGCTTTTTACATTCGTGAACACCCTCTAAAACCCATTCTAAATGATGTGCTAATCTATACTTAAGATTTTTAAGTTTTTTAAATGCAGAAAGCGTATGTGCACTTCTTCTTTTTGGTGCATCACAATTAATTTCTATCTCTTTTAAATTAGTAAAAGACAAGGCATTATCTAATACAAAACTAAGAAGCTCTGGATGAGTGAAATCGATTCTTTTTAGCTTAGTTACAGGTGTTTCACCGTAAGGCATAAACTCTGTATGGAAACCTAGTAAACGTTTAATATTTGGTCCAAAAATAAAAGATGCAGGAACTTTTTTTAATTTAGATAAATGAATAACTTCTAAAACCTCTAAGGTTTTAAATTCACTAACAGATGCAGGAAAGTGTTCTAGCTCCCTCATACCACTTAGCCTTATTTTTTTTAGTTTGGGTAAGTGACCAAGTGTTTCTGGTAAAGCGGTTAGATTTTTTAACCTAAAAAGCTCTAATTCTTTTAAACTTGCCGGAAGCTCTACACCAGAGAGGTCTTGTACTGCAAAAGAACCTATTTTTAAATGCTTTAAACTTGTCAATTCTTTAAGCCAAGTAAAGTTAACTATGTTAGGATTAGGCTCGTCATTACCAAAAGAAAAACTCCCCCTAAACTCCAACTTTTTAAGTGTTTTTAACTTGGTTATTCCTACGGGAATCCATACCAAATTAGGTGCTGCTAGTATAAACTCTTTTAAGTTAACTAACCGTTCCAGTTCTTCTGGTATGTATTTATAATCAATCTCTAGTTCAAGTTTCTCTAATGACGAAAGTTGCGTTATGTTGTTTACAACGTTACTAAAACCTTCTTTCTGTCTAGAAGTGCTAATTGTTAATTCTTTAATGCCATTAAACTGACTTAAAAGCCTTGGTGTTTCTATGAAAAGTTCAATAACTTCTTTACTTCTATATTCAAGCGAAAGCGTTAAACGTTTACAAACAAGTGTGTATAGTTTACAAAGGTCTAAGTCTTCTGAAAGTACGCCGTACTCTAATATAGCAATCAGTTTTTTATTAAAAGATTGAGAATCTTGTATTGTCGTTATTTTTTTTCGACTCTTAAAGGCGAGTTGTAAAGCTTCTGGTGCTTGTTTTTTTATGATATTGGCACATTCGGTTCTAATCTGTTTATTTTTAGTAGATTTTGCAAGTACAAAAATCTCGTAATAAAAATCTTCTGGGTAATTGTCACATCCTTTAATTTTTTCAAAAGATGTTTCGTCTTTATAAAGGTTGAAACCAAATTCGTGTTTAGCAAGTATCATAAGGCCGTTTAATTTTATGTTACAAACCTATTTTAAATGTAGCTGTGTTTTGTCACTGTATTCTGTGATATTTGAAACCTAAAAAAAAGCCTTTATAAAAATCACTAAATACCGTGAGTTTAAACAAACAGATTTCTTTTACCTTGCCAACAGTAATTCGGTTTGTTTAGAAAAAGACAAATCATTGTTAATGACCATAGTTAAAAATATTTAAGAGATATGATCCCTATAGAAGATGCTAGAAAACACTTGGAGCAACACGCAAAACCAGCCGTAGACCGGTTTGAATTTCGTGCGTATTCTGAGCCTTATCGTGTTTTAGCAAAAGTGCTCGCTGGTATAGAAAAAGAGAAACACGTCTATTATAATCAGCACGATTTTATTGCCGCCTTTGAAGATCCTTTTAATATAAATCCTTGGACCACACCAGAAGGAATGCGTTTAGGAATGCAATTATACGGTGTTATTCAAGCGCCATATTTAGCAGCAATGTGGGATTTTATAAACACCTTACCGTATCAAGATTCTTATAACAGGCAAGCCTTTAGATCGCGAGATGGCGAAGATGTTATACACAAAAAAATAGTCAGTTTTAGAGCATTTCTGAATTCCAGCAGAATGGGATTTGGTGGCTTATCTTTAGTAGAACAATTTCAATACAACACGTATTTTTCTGGTAACCAAGACCTTTTTCTAGCCATTGTTTTACACAATGCCGAAGGCGCATTTGACGCCTTACTAGATGATATTATTCAAGGAGAAGACGAGATTGGTGGCGTAAGTTCAGATATTATCAAGGCCTTGTTGTATTCTGAAGAGGAGAAACATTGGGAAATGGTTGCCAAATTACTACTTGCAGCGCAACGTCAAGAAGGTTTACGCCAAACCATAATAGAAGCTTTAGATAGCTGTAGCCTTGCTGCGTTTAAATATATGTTACAGGTTATTATAGATAATGATCTAGCCCGTTTTAGTAGTGTGAATAGAGCGGTTTGTACCTGGTTTAATTTGAATTGGGAAACGCCTAAAAAAGCGCTTATCAATCGCATATTAACCCTTGCGCAATCTTTAATTTTTAACTTAAAAGAAGTAGATACTTATTTAAAAAGTAAAGATAATATTGAAGTGCTTGTTGGGCTTTGGGCCATTGGTATTTTAGATGTAGATACAGCCAATAGAAAAGCATTAGACATTGTATTTGACAACGACGACCGAAATAAAAAGATACTCGCGTTGTATTTTATGAGTCAAACTGATAAAACAAACGATGCGCTAGTACCTTATTTTATAGAGAATATTGGAAAAGATTACGCCTTAGACCATTGGATGGCGGTAAACTTACCAGAAACGTCTTTAGATGATACTACGTTTGAAAAATTACTTACTGTCGCTAAAAATGCTTCAGATAAAGGAAAGGTTTACGAAAGTAAAATATTCTCGTGGTGGAGTTTTATCCCAAGGTCAGACTATTTCTTCAATTTTATAATGAATAGTGCTACAGAAGCACAATTAGAATTAATGGCACCTGATTTTGAAGACTTTCCTTCAGAATTTAGAGAGGCTTATTTTAGAAAGGTATTTCCTAAAAACTACAGCTATTCGTTATACTACAACAAAGAACAAATAAAGCACAAAGTAGAATTAAATTACGATAAGAATTCTTGGAAACGTGCTTTAGCAAGACGTGCCATTTACAACAGGAACGAACTGGTAATGGCTACGGGATTAAGCCTGTTCTTTAAAATGCACTTGTACGATACCGAGTTAGAGATTATTGAAGATTTATTAAGGCGAAAAAGTAAAATGTTACGGACTTCGCTAATACAGTTATTAATAAACTTACCTGTAGATACTTTACGTCATAGCACCACTAATTTAGTTCAGGCTAAAAACATAGAACAACGTATAGCCGCTTTAGAAATTTTAACGATTTTACACGATAATAACAGACAGTCTAATTTTACAGAAGAGCAAATAGCACTTTATAAACAGCGACCTAAAATCACTAAAAACGAGCAAGTTTATCTCGATAAATTTTCTGACAACACAGAAGAATATAATTACACTAACGGTTTTGGGGCTATAGATTATGATAATTTATCTCCACTTTACATCCCACAGTCACATTTTAAAACCAAGACCAATATTTTTGATAAGCTAGGAATTTCCACTTCAGAGGCTTCTGGGTTTAAATTCAAAGATTTTATTGATGTAAAGAAAATTGTGACTCAAGTCAATCAGTTAATCAATTTAGTTACAGAACATCGCAATCACGAATATCAAATGTTAGCCTACGATGGTGAAATGCGTACCACGTACCTTAACAAAGGGATTCACGATATGAAAAACTTAGGGGAAGATGCTACAGCTTTAGAACAACTGCATAGTTTACCTCTAGCCGAACTCTGGATTTCTTGGTACGAAAAAAGCGAGCTTAACGATTTTGAAATGTATTCGGTCATTCGCTACATCAATAACAGAGAAGCCCCTTTTGGAGCCTACACGATTCTTCAGCCTTATTTACAGCAATATTATCCAGATTTGTCTGGTTTAAATTTAGGAGAAACACAAAGTTATTATTCTAAATCTAAAACCTACAACAAAATTCTAAAGCGTTTGTTTAGAGCATTCGCAGATGATAAAATGGTGGGTGATTTTAAATTTAAGCTATATGAGGATATGATTGCTAATTTTCCAGAAAAATACAAACTCACCCAATATCAAGAGAAAAGTAGCTATTACAGTACCGTAACTTATAATTGGACAAGCATAGTACAAGCAAATACACCTAATTTTGGTTTAGATAATCTAGAGCAACTAACTAACGAGCAACTGTATAAATATTGGGCAATTCAAATGTATTTATCGGCTCAAAATATGGAACATCCTAGTGAGGCCACTACCATTAAAGTGCTTACCCAAGAGAATATCAATAAGAGAACGTTAAAGTTTCCAGAGGTAGAAATTACCCTAAAATTATACAAAGCCGGTTTAATTAATGATGACGATTTATTATTCCAATCGCTGAACAATCATTCTATAATGAGCATTATCGATGGTGGTTTTTATTACAGAATGAACTTTAATAAAGGATTAAAACGTAATAGCATCCCAAAACACGTTTTTCTACCTTTAAAAACCAACCTTTTAGAAACAGAATTAGAACGTGGTGATTTAGCAACACCGGCTTCAGGCTATATTAGTAGTATTCATCGTGTAGAAGGAGTAGATTATGTGTTTCGTATTTTAGAACGTTTAGGAAAAGATACGTTTGAGCGTGGTTATAGTTATTATGGCGACAGTAAAAAATCTAAATTCAGTACAATTCTTAAACGAACGGCTTTTAAAGATACAGAATCTTATGCCGATTTTGCCAAACTAGCCGATGCTTCTAAAGTAAGTAAAAAACGCTTGATAGAGTTAGCGTGTTACGCCACACAATGGGCCAATGTTGTAGGCGAATATTTAAAAATTGACAATCTAGAAAATGCCGTTTGGTGGTTTCAAGCGCACGCTTCAGAATATATGAATAGCGAAAAAGAAACCATTATCGCGCGTTATTCTAACATTCCTAAAAACGACTTTGCACTTGGTGCCATAGATATCGATTGGTTTAATAAAGTGTACAAAAACTTAGGAAAAACCAATTGGAAACTGCTTCACGATGCCGCCAAATATATTACCGATGGTAATGGGCATAGACAAGTAAAACTCTATTCTAGCGTGATGCTTGGTGAAGTTAAAATCACCGAAACACTAAAGAAAATTAAAGACAAACGTGATAAAGATTACGTTCGCGCTTTAGGTTTAATTCCGTTAAGTAAAACCGTACCAGAAAAAGATTTATTAAAACGTTACAACCTATTGCAAACCTTTTTAAAAGAAAGCAAACAATTTGGGGCGCAACGTCAAGAAAGTGAAGCTACCGCTGTAGAAATTGCATTAGACAATTTATCTCGTAATGCAGGGTATAAAGACCGCGTGCGTTTCAGTTGGGCAATGGAGGCCAAAGCCACACAAGCCATTATGGAAAACGCGGTAGTCACTATAGATGAAACAGTTATAGAACTTGGTATTACAGACTTAGGTAAAACCACAATTAAAGTGACCAAAGCCGGTAAAACTTTAAAAAACATACCAGCAAAACTGCGTAAAGACAAGCAAGTGGTAGCTTTAAAAGAAAATAAAAACTACCTATCTAAACAATACAGCAGAACGCGTTTATCCTTAGAAAACGCAATGGTTAATGAAGATGAATTTGCAGCTAAAGAAATTCACGAGTTAATGCAACACCCTATTGTAAAAGCCATGTTGCAAAACTTAGTATTGTATGTGCCAGAAAAAGAAATTTCCGGTTTTTACAACAATGGCGCCTTGGTAGATACCGATGGTAAAGTACAAGTATTGGCAGAAGACGATGTGTTGCTTATTGCACACGCCTCTCATCTACACCAATCAGTGGCTTGGGACTTGTATCAAAAATATGTGTTTGCAGAGCGCATTACCCAACCCTTTAAACAAATTTTTAGAGAGTTGTATTTAATCACTAATGATGAGCGTGAGCATAGTAACAGGTCTGAGCGTTACCAAGGACATCAAATTCAGCCTAAAAAAACGATTGCTTTATTACGTGGTCGTGGTTGGACGGTGAGTATGGAAGACGGCTTACAAAAAGTATATCATAAGCAAGGTTTTATTGCCACAATGTACGCGATGGCAGATTGGTTTTCACCATCAGACACAGAGGCTCCAACCTTAGAAGTGATTCAATTTCATTCCATAGACAGCTACAAAAACATTCCACTTACAGAGATTCCGCCAGTAATTTTTAGCGAAATTATGCGCGATATCGATTTGGTGGTTAGTGTTGCGCACGTTGGTGGTGTAGACCCAGAAGCCAGTCATAGTACAATGGAAATGCGTGGAGCGCTAGCCAAAGCTTCTGCTCAATTATTCAAGCTTCCAAATATCACGGTTAAAGAGCGTCATATTTTTATAAAAGGAACTTTAGGCGAGTATACCATTCATTTAGGTAGTGGTTTAGTGAGCAAAAACGGATTGGCATTATCCATCATTCCGGTGCACAGTCAGCATCGCGGACGTATGTTCTTGCCATTTGTGGACGAAGATCCAAAATCGGCAGAAATTATTTCTAAAATGAAATTACTTGCAGAAGACAATAAAATCCAAGATCCAACCATTTTGGCACAAATTAATAGTTAATACTAGTATTAGGGCGTTACCTCGCTTAGGCGAGGTCGGGCTTTCTGTTGCAAGTCCTCGTGCTATCGCACTGTGGGCTTTCCACGGCAATCCCTAACGCAAAAAAAATCCGGATACCAATGGAACTGACATTACAACTTAAAAGACTAGGAAAGAAAAAAGTAAAAGAAGTGCCTTTTACTTTAGAATCGCACCCTAAAAATCTAGAAGAATTATTAATTGGCTGTGTTAACCATCAAGTCGAGGCGTATAATAAAAAACGAACCGAAGTAAACGTCATCGGATTTTTAAGTCCAGCCGAAATACAAGAACAAGCCCAAAGGGGGAAAGTCGATTTTGGAGAGATTACCAATACAACGCTTGCTAATCATCAACAAGCTATAGATAATGTCTTACTCGCTTTTAAAGATGGCCTATTCGTGGTTTTTGTAGATGACGAAGAAGTCACCGATTTAAATGCACCTTTAAAATTAACATCAGAAAGTGTCATTGCATTTATAAGACTTACATTTCTAGTCGGCACCTATTGGTAAATTGTAGCTATGGAATTCCTTCAACATGACTTAGCAGAACAAATCACGAATTACCATTCGGTTTGGGCAGCATTATTAGCCACTACCAATTTGGGGAATTATGCTTCGAGCTTATGGAACGTCACTCTAAAACCAGAAGATGTTACCATAAACCGAGATGACAAAACATTCACATTTCAAAAGGCTAATTTTCAATTTGATGTCGAAGCTGGATTATCTATTGGTGATGAGCATTCCCTATACACAAAACAGGTTTCCGGATACGGCACGTTTCAATCTAAAGATTCCAAAACTATTGAACTTAAAACTTTAAATACAGATAAAATCACAACCATTAAATAAACAAATTCAAAATATAAACATCATGAAAAACTATTCAAACGCCATTATTTTCGGAATAGCCATCGTTGCATCTTCCATTTTCTTAGGAAAAGCCTATACCGACCGAAATAAAAAAGACGGTGAGATTCAAGTTACAGGCCTAGGAAAAACAGATTTCTCTTCCGATTTAATTGTTTGGGAAGGGAGTTTTGGTTCTACAAGTATAGATTTAAAACAAGCTTATATCTCTCTAGAAGAGAATAAAAGTATTATAAATACCTATTTAGAAAAGAAAGGAATTCCATCTGAAGAGATTGTCTATTCTGCTGTACAAACCCGACAAAAAACCAAGCAATTATACACTATTAATGGTGATTATGCAGGCGAGGAATTTGTAGGTTATGAATTAACCCAGTCTTTAGAAATTAAATCTGAAGACGTCGATAAAATAGAGAAAGTCTCTAGAGAGATCACCGAATTATTAAATCAAGGTGTTCAGTTCTATTCGCAAGCACCACGCTATTATTACACCAAATTAGCTGATCTTAAAATTGAAATGATTTCTAAAGCGACAGAAGACGCAAGATTACGTGCCGAAAAAATTGCAGAGTTTTCAGGAGGCGAATTGAGCGATTTAGAATCGGCTAAAATGGGAATCTTTCAAATTACAGGACAAAATTCAGGCGAAGATTATTCTTGGGGTGGTACGTTAAACACCAGTTCTAGAGAAAAAACAGCTTCTATTACTATGAAATTAGTTTACAAAGTAGACTAATCCCCTACTCGATTTATATGTTAAAAAAGGTATTCTTATCCATGAGAATACCTTTCTTTATATCTGAAATTAAATATTCAAAAAAGACCTTCAGTAGAGCGAAGTAAAACACATTACAATGGTTGAAATTATAAAAGCAAACCCCTCACATTCCGATATAATTGTGACATTAGGACAACAGACCTTTTTAGAATCTCATGGGCATAGTGCTTCTAAAGATGATATACAGAATTATATTTCTAGAACGTATAACAAAACAGCTATTTTAAAAGAGTTTGAAAACAATAATGTACATTATCATCTTATTTATAGCGATGGTAATATAGCTGGATTTTCAAAAATTGATTTAGATACTACCAACAAAAACATAACAGATCCAAATATTTCTAAGTTTGATAGGTTGTACATTTTAGAAGCGTTTCAGGGCAAACAATTAGGTGCTAAATTGTTTCAATTTACTATTGAACTATCAAAAAAACAGCATCAGAATGGCATTTGGCTTGCGGTTTGGACAGAAAACCAAAAGGCTGTAAAATTTTATCAGAACATGGGCTTTAAAATTGTAGGCGCTTTTGATTTTAAAATATCGGAGACGCATAGCAATCCTAATCATATTATGTATTTAGAATATTAAAACAATGAAAAGCGCAGGTCTTGAAACGACAACGGATAATTCTTCAAAAGAGAAAAGTGACAAAAACACCTTCTTTGTCATCAATGTTTTTGGAGCGCAACTTTACGATAAACCTGCGTTAGATTCAAAATTGATAAAACGCATAACCGTTGGAGATAAAATTGTTGCAGAGCACATTCTTGAAACCAAACAATCCATACACATTGGTGAAGGCTTTCGACTTCATGGACATTTTATTAAAGTAAAACATCAAGGCTGTTCTGGCTTTATTCACAGTTCAGACTTGACAACTTTTAGACCTCAATTAGAACAGGTATACGATAGCGTTTTTATTCCTGATTTTAAAGGAAAACTAATACATAAAACAACGGATAAAAGAATTGAAAATTTTAACAATAAGCCTTTTGAAATTGAGGAAGATATAACCACCTATGAGCATATCGTTCATACCTATACCGATTTTAATGATTGTTTTGAGAACACGTATCTATATAAAGACATGAGATTGCATGAAGTCTATCACCAATTACCTGTGCATAATCCTAAAATTGATATCACTTCAAAAGGAAATTTTATTCTCATGCCTAAGTTTATAGAAAAGAAAGACAACCAATACCTATTTAAAAGAGTAGGCATCACACGCAGTGTGGCAATAAGTAAAAATAAAGATGGCCTGTTTTTAATTTCGTCATTAGACTGTCCGTAAATATTGTCAGCACCAAACATGCTAATTGTCAGATATAATTAAGCTGTTCTTACGAATAAGAACAGCTTTTCTTTTTCAATAAATTAAATAAAAACATCCTGTTTAGATAAACCACTAAATCTCATAATGGCTGAAAACAGTGATAAAAAAAAAGAAGTGTTGCTCTAATTTTGTATGAAACAAAAAACATTCAATATTATGAGTAATACCATTCACGGACCAGAAAAAACACCTGAAGAAATAGCTAAAATAGTAGAGCAAACTGAAAATAGCGATAAAAAGATTTATCCTATTTTAAAACCTGGCGACTGGGTTGGGTTAAAAGCAGGCGCATTGAGTTCAATTTTAATTCCGTCTGAAGATGGTGCTGAAGTTGTAATTGGTTACGGTATGGATACACCTGACAACTTTGTGTTTTTAACCAAACAGCATTTAGAAACTATGGATGCTAAGCAAATTACGCAAGAAGCCTTCACCAATTTAGAAAACTGCGATCCAGGATTAGAATTTGTTGGTGCATTAGATAATAAAGCCGTTGGTGCTAACGGAAACGACTTTTCTAGTGAAGCCATTCTTTCTAGAACGCATATGCTAAAAGCACATGCCATGTTAGACGCTGAAGAATTACTAGTATCTATCCCTAGAAGAACTTGTATGACTATTATTTCTAGACAAGCAGATGAAGACACTATTAATAAGTTTGCTTTTTTGCACAACCATACTTGGCAAGATGATAGTTTTGGTAACGCACCTATTACAAATTCATTTTTTATTGTAAAAGATGGTAGTATTGTAGGGCATATTCCCCTATAATTTTTAGAATTTATTAAAACCATAATTACCGATGCACAAGCATCGGTAATTATTTTAAACCTTAAACACACAACAATTGAAAAATCTAGATTTCAGTATTAACGGTAGAGTACAAAATTTAATGGTAGATGTTTTTGAGTCGGTGAGCGCTTCTAAGGAAACCGAAGTTAAAATCAACGAACTTTTAGATACAAGAAGCATTTTTGAGCTCGTCTTCGACATTGTGAATGCATCAGGATTTTACAACCAAGATGAAAATTTCAATCTTATTAAAGCTTTAAATACAGATACCAATGGGGCAAATTTTGAAGATGCTTTGTTTGCTACCTGGGTAACTATGGGTAAAAACCTTAACACGGCTAAAACTCAAGAAGAATTTAATGCTAAATTCGCGTTGTTTGTGCCTATTATTTTAAAACGTATGGAAGCAATTAACCGTATGTCGGCTTAATATCTTTTTACATTACTTAAATTCTTTTTAACCCAAGGATAACTAACGCTTTAGATTATAACTTTACACAATGATTCTAAACCTTTCTAACCTTAACCAATATTACAAGCAACTACAGACGCAACCCAATTATCCAAAAGCTTATTTATATGAGCTTTTTGCTGTTGGTAAAACGTCTAGAGATGAAATCATTGTTGCAGAAATTACTGAAACTATAGAGCAATACGGTACAGCAGAGATTATTGCAGCTTTTAAAACCCGTAATAAATTGCCTGCAGATGGTGAAAATTCAGGAGAAATCTTAGAGACCTTACTTAAATACGGACTAAAAGACCCTTTATTTCCTATAGGTAAAATCTACAACGCCTTTCAATTTTCTTTGCTTTCTATCAGAACAAAAAATATTGCAGAAATACTAGAAAAGCAACCCGATCTTATTTCAAGGTTAAACGGTATTACCAGACTAAAAATAGCTAATGTATTTACTAACGGTTTACCAAAAGAAATTTGTGAGATTACCTCTTTAACGGCTTTAGACATTAAAGGCGATTACCAAGCATTACCCGTTTCCATAGGAAATTTACAACTGCTAGAAAGTGTGACTCTAGAATTACCAAAACTCGCTACATTTCCTGAATCGTTTTGGTCTTTAAAAAACATAAAAGAACTAGAATTAAGCGACATAGAAACAGATTTCCAAGCGTCGCTTCAGCTAGAAAAACTCACAAAACTAGAAGAATTAGGCTTCTACGTCGTCAATTTAAAAGACACTTCTCAATTACAACTTCCTACAAGTTTAAAAGAATTAGACTTTATAAGATTAGAACATTTAACAAATCTTCCTGCTAGTATTTCTTCCCTAGTAAATCTTGAAAAATTCAACTTATTTAAATGTCCAAATCTTATTGAAATCCCTAGCGGATTCAATCAATTAGAAAAGCTTTTTGTGCTTAAGTTTAAAGCAGTTCCATTAATTAAAACCATTGAAGACAATCAAATTTTTACCAAGAATAGCGAATACATCACTTTAGATGATAGTTTACAAATTGTACCAGGAAATACGGTCATTCCAAATACTGAATTATTAGTTAGAGATACTAAAACCTTAAATTACGTATTATCTCATCCTGAACGTTTTACCTCTTTAGAAAAAATAATAATTCAATATATCACAGATTTTTCTGAAGTCACACTCGGTTTCGGACAATTAACAACACTTAAAGCTATCGATATTCATCAAGGAATTCATATGGAAACCTTGTTTCAAGATATTGAAAAATGTACGCAATTACGCTATTTAAAAATGTACGGCGCCAGTATAGATAGTATTCCTGAAGGTTTAAAAGACCTAGAACATTTAGAGTATTTAAGTTTTACTAGCTGTCGTGAATTGGTATTGAATGCTGCTAATTTACCTTCAAAAATTAAAGAATTATACCTATTTGATATTAAAGCATATGTTCCTGCTGAAAAATTACTTGAAACAGAACAGGCTTATTTTGGGAATTTAGCAATTGAAGAACCTAAGGTTTTATTTAACAACTTAATAACTAAATCGCTTCATTTTTCGGGTATTAATGAATGCGAAAATACGCAAGAAGATTTAACGCAATACTTACCAAAACCGAAACTATTAACCACACTAAAAGCTTATACAAATACCGGTCATTTTAAAGATGCACTTCACTATTGCACAAACTTAGAACATTTACATTTAGATAATAATGAAGCTAGTCTGGCAACATTAACGAGCTTACCTGCTCCGAAATTAAAATATTTTAAATTAGATTTTTATAAGGGAGACAACTTAGAATCTATTATTAAAAATATGCCCAATTTAGAGGGCTTAAATATGGCACATTATGACGTTTCAACTAGGTTTCCTAAAGTAACGTTGCCGAATTTAAAAGCTTTAGATTTAAGTTATACCACTTTTGAAAGTCTTGAAACTTTAGAAGCACCTGTTTTAGAATCGATTTATATTGCTTTGAGTTATCAATTTGGAATGGAAGGCTACTCAAAATTAAATCAGTTTAAAGCCTTGAAAAAATTAAGTTTTAGAGGCATTAGTGACGAGGTAAATAGTATTCCGGAAAGTATTTCAGAATTAAAATTAACCGAGTTTTTAATCAACCATAAATTTAAAGTGTTGCCAGAATTCATTCAGCATATGACCACTTTAAAAACCTTATCCTTAGGCGGAAATAACTTTGTGGATTTACCAACTTGGATAGCCGATTTACCTCATTTAGAACGCTTAGATATTGATGGTTGTAAGTTTGAAAATGCCGTGCCAGAATACTTCCAGAAACTAAAACTGAAAGAACTAAAATATTACATCTCTGGTTTTGATGGATATAATATGAATCCAAAAAAATACAACAACTTAATAACGCCAGGTTATACGGAGTTGAAAAAAGAATTCAGTAAAGAAGCAAATGTATAATTTTTGATGCTATTTAGTATTTAAACCACAACTATGAAAATAGAAAAATTAATTAGAACTCGAGAGCCTTACCAAGAAAAATTATTTGACAGTTTTTTAATCGAAAACATAAAGTCGTACGAAGAACTTATGGACGTTTATCAAACCTATAAACAAAATCATCCTGACAAAACCATAATCCTAACGCTTGATGATTTAGGTCAAGCCGAATATACTAGCGGTCATGCTTGTGATTACAATTCTCTGCTAGATACAGACGGTTATGATTTATCTGGACTCGATGAAGCTTGTTATGATGAAGATAACGAGCATTTGGGGCATCTTTCTACACCATCAGAATATTTCATTATCAGAGAAAACTTTTTAAAACAAACAAAAGGTATTGATTTTAAAACCGTTTGTGAAAAAGGCATAGACAATTCTGATGACGATGTTTTAGATTTAGAAAACATTAACGAATCTCCATTGGCTTTTTTAGACCAACAAATTATCCTGAAAATTCTTCCTGTTGAAAAACCATACGAAGGCCTTACTGGCTTTCCGAATGGATATTTTGATGCCGACTTTAGTCCTTTTGAAAATTATGCGTTATCAAAACACCTCTTTGACACCTACAATTTTGAACTTTTTGGTATAGGCGCTTCCTTTTTAGGGTTTATTAGAAATGAACCCTTAAAAGACAATGAATTAAAAGCATTGGTAATTGACTTAGCAAAATTGTATAACACCACCCAATCAGAGTTTGAAAAATTAGCAGATATCATCAAAAATAAAAAACATTTGTTTTTAAGATATACCGAATAATTTCAGGACTAATAGAAAAGCAAATTAAAATATTCTTTATATATGTTATGATAATTTAATATTGCCTTACCTAAAAATATAAAAGCCAAGTTTCTTTCTTCTGAAGAAACTTGGCTTTTATATTATAACAAAAATTACAACTAATTTCTGTTATATTTCATAAGCTTAAGACTTATCGCCTTGACGTTTTACAATAATAGCTTGTAATCGCTGTTGAAGACCTTGATCTTGTTGAATTTTTGCTGCTAGAGACTCGTAATCATTTATAGAAATTCCTGTAGACTCTATACTCGCAATAACCTCTTTTTCAATTTCAGGTTGCATTTTTTCTAATTTACTTGTTGCATTTCCATGCTTTTCTTTTTCAGCTTCCGTAGCATCCGATTCTTTATTTGGATCCATAACCGCCTGTTGAATTTCATTAAAGCGCTCTACCTCTAGACCTTCCTCTTTAATTACGGCTATCATTTTCTGTTGGGATTTCTGATTTTGAATTTGAACCTCTGTAAAGGCATCAGCAAATTGTCCCAATTCCTTATCAGTAACGTCTTGTTCTTGAGCAAAAAGACTCATCGATCCCACAATAAAGGCGAATAGAAATAAACTTTTGTTTTTCAGTGATTTAATCATAGTAATTATTTTATAAGATTTACTCAAACTTATAAGTTATATTATATACCAACAATTAAAACGTCGGTCTTAACGTTACTTTATAATAATTTAAGGCTTTTTAAGAAACCCTTAATAGGCAAAATATTTTGTAAAAAGACTACTTCAAACTATAAGACGCATCAGGTATTTAGTATCATAAATAAAATCTCCCTTAAAGAACTATTAGGGTTTAGTAATCACACTGTTGTGAAAGCTGTTAAGTATTAATACATCAAAAAGTCCAATGACATGGCGTTATTGGACTTTCTTAAGTTGAGTAAAAGGATTTTATTCCTAAGGCTTATTCTGCTGAATAGGCTTTAATTAATTTGTGTAACGTCATTTTGGTTTTAAATAAACCTCCATCATCGTGACGAAAAATATAAAGTGTTTTACCATCGTGTCTGTCAACAAATAACAAATCCCCTTCTGAATTTTTACCAATAGTGATGCTCGCAGATAACATTAAAGTAGACCATTGTTTTCCTTTTTGGTCGTACATCGTAGATCCCATAATATCATTTAATGTAATGGCATGAGCTCTTAAGGCACGAGCTTCACTCACTTCCATACCATCGATGTTTGTTAAGGAAATCATCTTCTCAAAACTAAATAGTTTAAAATCTTCATCTTCTACGGTAACTGTTCTCGGTTTTTCTGAAATAAAATCTCTATAATTTTTTCTAAACAAGTTCTCAGCAAGATCAATGCTTTCTATAATAAAATCTGTACTCATAATTATATTTTTTTTAATATTAGTTCTTCGTATTTTCTTTTGTTTTAGTGTCTACAATCTGTAGTAATGTTGGCATTCGGTATTTACCGTGCATACGTTCTATGGCGTTGCAAACCTCATCTCTATCTGTACCAATAGAGGTCACATACAATGGTTTTTTACTTTCGCCACGACAGACTTCCTTAAATACAGACGTTTTAGATACAAACTCAGATTTCGCAATTCCAACAACCGGAATTTTATGGTCTAAAGCTTGGTACAAATAGCCACCTAAGCCTAAATGTTTTTCTTCTAGAATCACGTAACCATCAACGATAATTAATTCCACCTCATCTAAATTCACTTGCTTAAGCAGACTTAAAACACACGGCAATTCGCGCTTATAAAAGGAACCAGGTTCGTACGGTTCTACACCTTCAATAATATCAGTGTAAATTTTTATTGGTACGTCGTCTTCCCAATCGTTAAAACTTACCGCTATGGTTTTGGCTTTTCCGTCGTAATAATAAGTATCAAAAGCGAGTATCATAATTTTAGTTTAGTTTTCATTTTCCATGTCGTCATTAACTTGGAAGTTTTCAATTTGTGTGATGGCGTTTTCTAAATTCATTTTATGACTTGGTTAAAGATTATTCTATTCTAAAGAACCTTCTCGAATAAAAGAAAATTTATTATCGATTAGCATTTGTAAATAGGTTTCAAAACTATCTGCAATCACTTCAAATTCGTTTGGATCGTGAAGATACCTTACGATTTGGCCCATTTTTCCTTTATCAGAAGGACTATAGTCTATATAAAGCTGAGAGGTTCCGCCGTTATTTGTGCAATTTGCAAAATGTAGCCAATCAAGGTCTTTTGCGTGTTTTAAGAGTTTTTCATCGATGTCTACACCATCATATCCTTCATATAAATAATCTTGAAAATTATAGGGTGCATCACCTTGGTTAACTAAAATTTGCTGAGACGACAATAAATAATAATCAAGTTTAAACAGATCTGAACCCAATAAGGTTAACGCTATATCGTCATCGCCATAGGTTCTCCAATACGTGCCATCTACATACTGTAATAGATGAATTAATGCCTCAGGAATCGCAGGACAATCTGCTTTCAATTCATCTAAATTTTCTTGAGATGCACCGTGTTTTACGCTTTCAAAATGATCCCAAATGGCTTTGCCCTCAGCATTATAATAAGCGTTTTTTAATCCAGAAATGTATCTGTCTACAGTGTTATTCATTCTATTGTTTTTTCAGTTATAAATTCTAATACATCGGAATTCATTACATGATCATAAGATCCATTTTGTAGTTTTAACGTATTGATATAAAAATCTGAAGATTTTATACTATAAACTTTAATATGCCCACCATTTCCTTCTTTTACCCAGTCTTGAAAACTTTTTCTCATGGTATTCTGGTTATCCCAGACATATAATTTACCTAAAGATTTTTCGATAACCCCAAACTCATTAAAATGTGTTGCGTCTAAAGTACCCGTATTTACAGAGCGAAAAACAAGGTCGCCGTGTATAATTTTTTTATCAAAAACTAAATCCATGCTTGCATCTTCCTGACAGCTAAAAAACAACGAAGAAAATGCAAGTAGGGATAGAATCACTAATAAAATGTATGTAAATGTGGTTTTCATTTTAAAAAGAATGCGTTACATTATTTTAAAACAGGAATAATATGCTCCCAATTTAAAGCTGTTGCAAAGTCTAAAGCTGTTTTTCCTGTGTTGGTCTTTAAGTTTTTATCGGCACCTAATTCTAATAAAATGTCTACAGCTATTTTATTTCCAGCAATAGTTTCTGTGTGTAATCTCGTGACTCCATTTTTATCTGCAGCTTTTACAACATCTAGATTAGCTTCAAAATAGTCTCTAGCAGGTTGTTCCATTACTTTGCTCATTGGGTGTTCAATAAGGTTCTCTTCCTTGTCTTCCTGCTGATAAGCTACGAGAATATTGTTAGGGTCTCCAAAATCTAGTCCCCAAGCCTCATCGTGTTGCTTTCTTGCTTCCTCCGTCATATCAGAACGTAAGACTTGAATGGTATAACCGCCATACGTTTTGCGGTCTATAGCTAACATCCAATCTGATATTTCTGAAACTTTTCTGGTAACCGTATCGCCTTCTGCAACATTGGTTAATAGGTTAGGTGAATTCATTAAAACACCAGTAATATGTTCCCCATCAAAAGCTATTTCGCTAATCCACATATGTTCTACAGTAGGTTGATCTTCACCTTCAGCCATTTGTTGAAAAGGAATCTTTACCAACGCTAAATTATGTGCAGGAACCACACGTTTTGCTTCCCAATATAGTTCTCTCCAGAAATAGTTAAACGTGTCTTGTGCTTTGAGATAAGCTGCTTTCATTTTTTCGTTTTGTTTAGCAAAAACGATATTGTTGTCTTGACTCATTGTTTTATTTTTTTTAAGTTTAATTATCGTGATTTAATAAAAGTCGTAATACAAACTCCATTGGTTGGTGTCGTTATTTTTGGCGAACATTAAACTGCCTCCATCGACCACGTTGAAATTTGCCTTATAATCTGATACAATTTGAAACACAAACTGAAAGCCTTCTCCAAAACCATCAGCATCTCCTATACCAGATTGACAAAAAGAGGGATAACCACCAATTTTATGATCGTAAATATGATCTGTGATATCAAAATAATCGTCGATAACTCCTTCGTTTTCTAGCTTTAAAATTTCGGCTTCATCCTCTAGAGATAAACCGCCACCATCCCATAACGGGAAATCATTGTCGTCTAATTCTGCGTGTAACGGAAAAGCATTTATAAACGAGTCTGAATTTTCTAGGTTTTTAATTTGAATATTTTCTAAGCTGCTATATTCTCTTATTACCCAACGGTCTCCCATATCTTCAAAACATTCTGGCCATTCTGCAGAAACAAAAACGGTGATGAGTTTGGTATCCTTAAGACTTGGATGAACGTAAGGCAAATTAGGAAGGTAAAATTGCGCCAACGGAAACATTTGATCTCCGTTTTTATCTAACGGAATGTCTTCATCGTCGTGATAAGCAAAGACTTTACCAATCCAACTTTCTTCAATGGTATTTTTTGGTCTAAAGCCGCCTGTGGTAAATTTGGTAATCGGTTTAGATATTTTATTTTTTAGGTCTTCTACAGTCATTTTTTGTGTTTTTTATCCAAACATTGTGCTATCGTCAAAAGTTTTACCATCGTAAGATTGTGCAATTAAATAATGATTCCCGAACATTCCATCTTCATTATAAATGACATCTATCAAATCTTTGGCGTAAAAATGAATCGCTGTTATTGTTAACTTCTCTCTGAATTCTTGCTTGCTTAATTCAGGATATCCATTATCTTCATCTGCCCAGTTTTCATTATAATTTTTGTAAAATGCACTTACGATTTCATCTGTGGCTTTGTTCTTTTTATCTTCAAAACCTTCAAAAAATGAATTTCCTAAAGCAATCATTTCCTCTAAACTAATGTCTTCTAAATTAAGGCTGATATCAATTTTTTTCTGATCTAATTCAATTGTTGTTCTATAACAATCTTCACTTCGTGGATCTTTTTTGAGCGTATCTTCTGTTATTTTCATTTTGAATATATTAAATAACAACAGGTTTAAGTTATTGTTAAGTACACTAACAAAGATTAAACTTTCCTTGTGTTTTTAAGTAACGGATTTCAGTGATATTGTAATATGAGAAGCTTTACAAGGTTGCTTTATGCGCTTTAAGACTTTGAATGAGCGAGTCGATACTTTTTAATTTCTCTTCATATTTATTTTTAATAGCTGTTTGCGACACTTCGCTGATTTTATCAGAATCAAAATCTAAAAACTCTACACTTTCTAGAAAGTCAGGAATAGCATCTGCAATATTTGTAGATGACTTTGGTTTAAACAACAATATTGATGTCGGTTCTTCAGTTTCAAATCGCTTAGCAGAGATGGTTTTAAATGTTTCCGATTGAGTCAATGAGAAGGTCTCTTTTGAAATGGTATAATCATTTAATGCTATTTCTATATTTAACGGAGAGTTATTTCGATAAATAATACCTTCTACAGGTTCTTTGTTTAACAATTCATCTAATGACGACCGTTTAGGCTTTGTTATTTTTACTGTTACGATATCAGTTAAATCACCTTTATCTTCAAAAATATGTTCTGGAAAAATAGAATGGTATATATTATCCCCTTCAATACTAGACCAATTTCCGTCTTCATAATAGAGCTGTAACGGATCGATAACTACAGTATATCTTACCTTATACTGTTTAATATAAGGTTGAAAATCTTCATTCAGGATTTTTAATTGACTTTTATAGAATGACATAGTTTTTAAAGAGCGTTCTGCTTCTTTTTTAGATACTATTTCAGGTAATTTATTCTTTAATTCCGTGACTGCATCATACATTTTCGTTTCCAAATGAGACGTTGTAAATGACGAATAATCATGTGTTTTACTACCCTTGTTTTCAACAGACGTATTTGTTATTTTTTCTAAAGCAGCGTTTTCTGAATCTAACTCCATATCTACAAAACGTGCATCCGACAGTTGTTTCCCTTGTATTACAAATACTCTAGATGTATCAGGCACCGAAAGCTTTGTTATAACGATAGGATCTTCAATCGTAATTTTTGTTGGTTGCACCTTTAAGACTCTGTTCACGTCTCCTTTTTGATACCTTGGCTCATTTAGTGTATAAATAATTTCAAATTTTAATAGGTTTTTGGGTAAATAGTACTTCGTGTCATTTGGTTCTAAAACCAAATTATCCTGATATAATGCTGAATACGTTTTTTTACTGCAAGAAGAACATAGGACTAAGATTAGCACTATATAAAGTAAAGAGTTTTTCATATTGAATGTGTTTATTTAACAATTCAAAATTAGAATTTACACCACTCTATTTTATCCCTGAAACTAGTGAATTTGATACATACTGAATTCAGGTTAATCTATTAAAAAGACTGTCTAAAACAAAAAAAACACATTTTTACAAACGTGCTTTTCTTGCTACATATTACCATAAAGTGTCATTACTTTTATGACAAACATTCGATTCATCTTTATTATAGATCTACCATTTTATAACGGGTTCATCTTTCCAGAAAATCATACGGAAGTCTTCGTAATGATTTGCGGTCCCAATGGTATGATTATCTCTAAGACCTTTGTTTAATTGTAATTTATGAAGCATGCCTGAAGCAGCACCAATCCACAACGTATTCTCATCATCAGAAATGGTCATTCCGGTAATTGTAGATCCTAAAAAGTGTTTCCAAATGGAATTCCCTTTGGTATCAACGGCTTTTATATAACCAAAAGCGTCTCCTAGTATATAGAATTCTGAGGTTGAAACACCACAGTAAACGCGCATTCCATCTTCAATAGTGATACAATCTTCACCGCCTTCATAAGCCGGAATATTAATATTTTCAAAATCGGACGTCGCAACACCAATAGTGATCCCGTTATAAAAATGACACGAATTGGTAATTAACTGTTTATCATCTTTAGAGAACATACAGAAATCTGGATACGCAGATTGGGTCCCTATTTCTGTAATTTCTTTACCATTATGATCTAAAACTCTATGGTCATACGCTTGGTCGCCAACTACAATGTACTTATTGTCATTAGAAAGCGTTGCATTTTCCATGTCCATATAAGGTTCCCACTCGTCATCTTCAGGATCTGGTAAGGGGTGAATCATATTTTCATTATCGTTAGAGATAATATAAATTCCGTCAGAGGATACCAAGAGCACTTTAAGTCCGTCGTTAAAAGGAATCAATTCTGTAATTCCAATATCTTTTGCTTTATCTAAACGGAATGTTGCAATAATATCTCCTTCCCAACCCTGTGTGGTACTAATCGTATTATTTGTTGCAATTGCAAATACATTATTTTGTTTCGATTTTCCAACAGCATTAATAGAAGCATCAAGCTCTAAAATATCCTTATTATTAAGAATGTAAGTCTGTCGTTGCTCATAGGCTGTTCCTGTTACAAATATAATTTTCTGTTCATCTATAAATTGTAACTGCATAATACTTTGCCCTTTCTCTTTCATTAATTCAACTAAAGGCGTGTGCGCAGGCGGAAAATCTTCTCTGAATTGAGTCACTGTATTATTCTCATTGGCCGCTTTTAACCCTTGAAAAATCGCTTCGCCTAAATGTCCTCTATCATCCTTAGGTTCTTCGCCTTTCCAGTTTTCCCAACCTTTAGTTTCACCAAATTCAACCATGGCATTGACATCAGTAGCATATTTACGCCCCTGTCGATTCCATTCGTCTTTAATCTGTTGCATATCTTTATTTGTCCTTTCCATGTGTTATGATGTTGAAATAGTGAAACTAATGTGGCTTTATGTTAATTGTGGGCTTAGTGAAATAAGATGGCTGTTTTGTTGATAAGGCTAAATTTAGCAGCATCTAAAAGTGTAGCACAAACCAAGGTTTCCACCCAAAAATCGCCTTTATCTTGTATTTTTTGATTGATTTCCGATAAATTAGAGATGATATCGTCTTCGTTTAACTGAATATCTAAGTACTTGGTTAAGCTTTTTAATTCTCTCAACAAATCATAAGAAGACCCAATCATCGCTCCAGGAACAGGATGCTCGTCATTATCAAAAAGAACCTCAGGTAATTCTACAGGAAGATAAAAACCTTCTGCATCAGAGTGTGTTAAAAGGTGACTAGACATATACGAATAGTGCTCCTCTAAAATAGGATCTTCTCCAGGTTCATCATCGATAGGAAATGGTGTTGGCGTCCAATCCCAATTTTCATTATCTCTGTTTTCCCATACGTGTGCAGCAAAACGTTTTAAAAAATGTAAAAACAGATAAGGAAAACCTCCTGAATGTAAAGGTGCTCGATCTAAAGTTTCTGGCTCGTGGTGTGGTTCTACATTATTTTTAGCTAAGATGCTATTGATATTTTCAAAAATCACCTTATAAGCTTGGTAACCTTCTGGTTCGTTTTCTATAAAGTCTGCTAAAATGCCGCTCGTAATTGCTAATCCCATAATATTGCTTGTTTTATTTTTACATGACAAAATTAGAGTTCAACTGGACTTTTTTTATCACTGAAAGCAGTGATAATTATAAATCGCGACTGTTTAGTTAAAAGATTAAACTCTATAAAAGTAAAAAAACACGCTAAAAAACAGCGTGTTTTTAAAATTAAACTAGTAAAGTTCAGCATTAGAAATCCCTAATTTTCTATGCCAATTAATCCCCGTTATTCCTTACATTTTAGACGTAATAAACGTACCATTATTATCTTCAGCCAAAGTTTGCATAAAATTTAAGTCTGCATCTTCCCCGAAAGCAATGGTATGAATAATAACATCATTTGTATTTCTTTTTTTAACTTCCTCTAATACCGTATTTGGATTGTCATTAGGTAAGCCATCACTCATTAAAACAATTTCCTGAACGTCTTCCGTAGCTATAGCCTGTAGCAAACCTTGTAAGGTATCAGTCCCGCCTTGAGCCGTTAAGTTCTTCACAAATAAATTAGCTGATGTTCGCGCCATATTATCTGCAACCTTAAACGCATTAGATTGTTTTGTAACTGAATTATTAAACGCAAAAACTAGAAATTTTTTCCCATCTGGTAAGCCTTTTATTGCCGGTATTAAATTACGCTTAACAGCCCCTAACTTGGTAGCCTCTTTAGTCACTTGCTTCCCTAATATGCTGCCTATTTTTCCACCAATAGCTTTACTAACTTTGTTTCCTGCTGTATTTCCAACTTCTCTCATCACCTGATCTTCAACTGAACCTTCATCAATACCTTCCATACTTCCTGAAATATCAATGAGGTATAGCGTATTTAACTCTGAAGTTTTAATGTCGTAAAATTCATCGGATGTTTTCACAGCATAGCACGAATGTAATAAAACACACAAGGTTATTAATGTGACAGCTTTGGTTATGGTTTTGAAATCAATCATCAATTAAATTTATTTTAGAGCACAAATTTAACCCTATATCGTATTCGTATAGGCTTGCATAAGAATTTGACGGTAAGTATTTAGGAAATGCCCTACTTGAGAGAGAATTCAACTAGACTAAAGCATCGATATATTCCAACAAACTTTTTTTTCGACTTTGAGACACCGGAATCGCATGGTTTCCATCTAAAACAACTTCTTCTCGACGCTTATGGTAAGATGAAATGAAATTTAAGTTAATAAGAAAACTCTGATGGACACGAAAGAAATGATCGTTCTTTAATTTTTCATCAAAAGACTTAAGTGGTTTAGAAACTAAAATTCGACTTTCATCTTTGAGTAAAAATGAGGTATAGTTGTTGTCGGATTGGGCAAATAAAATATCCTTAAGCTCTACGATATGAATGGCTTCAGAAGTTTTTAAAACCAACTTTTTTGAAGTCGTTTTTTCAGAAACATTATGCATTAACGCTTTTAGCTGACGTTGGTAATTAGTTTTAGTTAAGGCTTTAAAAACTTTATCGATAGCTGTTATTAAGGTTGTTTCGTCATAAGGTTTCAACAGATAATCTATTGCGCTAAACTTAAACGCCTCAATCGCGAATTTGGCATAAGAGGTGGTAAAAATAATTTTAAAATCAATGGTCTTAAAAAGGGCGAGGAATTCAAAAGCATTGCCATCGTCTAGAAACACATCTAAAATTATAAAATCGGGCTGTTTTAATTGTATTGCACTAGCCGCCTCTACAATAGTTTTGGCGTTTCCGATGACATTAATATTGTCATATGCCTCTAAAATGGTTGAAGCATAAGCCAAAGCTTGTGGATCGTCTTCTACTATAAAACAAGAAATTTGTTGTTGCATAAGACGACAAAGATACTACATTTCAATGGTCTTAAAACTTAAAACCACCTTTGTTCCTTGCGTGTCTGATGTGACCGAAATAGCCCCTTTAAAACCCTTTGAGCTTCGATTAAGATTTTTTAATTGCTCACGTATGATGGTCATACTCATGGATTTATGTAAGCGTTTCGCCTCATCTTCTTTTACCTCAAACCCTTTACCATTATCTGAAATAGACACATATAAAACACTTTCCTTTTTATAGTAAGCTACCGCAATATGCCCTTCATGATTAGCGTTTAAACCGTGTAAAATGGCATTCTCAACAAAAGGTTGTGTTATTAATGTAGGCAGCAAATCAAAATCCTCGGTAACGGAGTCCGCAACATCAATGCCATAAGTAAAGGCCTTATTGTAATTAAGTAATTGTAAATTAAGGTAAGATTCTAAAGCTATTTTATCATCTTCAACACTAATAAAATCCTCATCTGATTTTTCTAAAACAAGCCGAATTAATTTTGCATAACTCGTAAGATAGGTTTTAGATTTTTCTTTATCATTTTGTTGAATAAAATTTTGAATACTTTGCAAGGCATTAAATAGAAAATGGGGATTTAACTGTGTTTTTCTTAAGCGTTGCTGTAACAAAACTTTATCCAGCTGTTGTTTCATTTTGTAATTTTTAAACCCAAAATAGCCCAATACAGCAATCAATATCGCAAATAGTCCTAATGCTAATAGTAGATTATGTTGTTGCGCAATGGTCAGTGCTTGCAATTTGTTTTCTGTGTCTAATACGGTAATACGCTGCGCTTTTTTTTCAGATTCATATTTTTCTGTGAGTTCCGCTACCTTTTCCTTTTGATGGGCCTCTACAATAGAATCCTTTATCTCGTCTTTTAAATCGGCATAATACAAGGCCTTTTCATTCTGCTGCAAACCTTGATACGAAGCTTTTAAACTATTATAGATATGAGGCTTTAAATTAATTTCCGCTCCTACAAGCGCACTATCTAAATATCGTATCGCCGTTGAAAATTCTTTTTTCTTTAAATAGGCATAACCAATATTATTATAGGTTTTACTTAGCGTATTAATCTTGTTGGATGCTTTTTTTAAGCTGAGCGCTTTTTCACCATAATATATAGCCTTGACATAATCCTTAACTTCTGTAGAATAGTATAAGGACAAATTGGTATAAATGGTTGCTAACACTTTAGTCGCCTGAAGTTCTAAGGCCAATTCTTCGGCTTCAAATAGGTGTTTTAAGTATTTTGAATATTCCTTCTTACTGTAATAAACACTCGATAAATTCACCAATACTTGAAGCTTTATACCAGTATTAAAGTCACTTAACTCTAAGGCTCTTTCAAAATAAATCTGAGCATTTTTAAAATTTTTTAAGGTTGCATTTATGGTCCCGATATTAGAGTAAGTACTCACTAATTTCTGAGGATTTGCCGTTTGCTCTAAAAGTTCTGCAGCTTGCATAAACAAACTTAACGCAGCTTCAAAATTTTGTTCGTAATACTGAATCGTTGCTAAGTTATGCAACGCTAAACCTTTAAAACGGTTAGACAAAGGACCTGCTATCATATTATGAAGAAGAGCTTCCGATTTTGAAAAGTCGTTTTTCAATATATAAAGTCCACTTTTTTGTAAACGTCCTTGGGCTAATAAGGTGTCGTTTTCTAAAGTTGCTGCAATTTTCAAAGCCTTATCGACATACAGAAAGGAACTGTCAATTTGTGTTTGTGCCAACGTTTTAGAGCGCTCTAAAAGTTTAGCAATATCTTTAGGATTGTTTTGTGCATACCCATGAAATTTACCGCAAAGGACTACAAACAGTAGCAGGCAAAAGCACCTCATCCTATCTAAAGTCACTTTATTTTTATAAGTCGTATGTTTAAAATGAATACTATCTTTTTTGACTTCCCCTTGGGTCATAACCTAATTAATTTATACAATACTATACCCGTGAACTTCGATTTTTATCCCTATCAATTACACCAGCTTAAAAAAAAGATAATCCTTATTTAACGTATTTTTTATAAGTTTCTATTTTTTTTAGAAGTCTATTATGTAGGTATTCATTTTTACCACGAAGTGTTTCTGCTATTAACACCGTCTCTTCAGCATAGGCTTTTATTTTATCCGGTTTCCAAGTACTTGGTGGCTGTTGAAGATTTGTTATTCTATCGGCTAATTTAACCAAACCAACTTCTTTTTCTAAGGTATTTATCCGCCTTAAGCTATCCTGCATACGCTCTCTTTTTGTAGCAAGCGTTTCATCTTTAGTCAGTGCCTGAACACCTTTAGCGATAGCTAAACCAAATTCATTTGTAAGAACTTCAAAAGTTGTGTCGGTATCTTCTAAAGTGTCGTGCAGCAATGCTAATTGTATAGCAAAAACCAAATCGAAATTTGGCTTGTTCTGGTAAGCTACTAAAACCTCCATAGCAACATTAGAGAGATGTAAAAGATAATTCGCTTCGCTTCCTGGTACATTTTGCTTACTGTGTTTTTCTCCTGCGAATTTTATGGCTTTTTGATAGTGTTCTTGAATCATACCGTAAATATTAGGTTACAGCCACTCCGCTTCAATCCCCATCTGCTCAAACTCCTTATAAGCTTCATCGGTAGCATAACACAAAGTTACTTTTTTTAAGTTAGGAAATTGCTTGGCATCTATAGCGGTTTTAATATCCCAATACTCAACATCACCACCAGAAAACGGAGATAAATTCATATAAATATCGTTTCCGCCATCTTGGTAAAAATCGGTAATTTCGGAAGCTAAGCGTTTTGGTATCGGTAGGTCTTTAAAATATTGGGTGACTTCCGCAATGGTTTCGTAACCTTCTTCATCAATATCAATCTCACGACCTTGATACCAATCTGCAAATTCATACAGATCAAATACAGGTTTTATAAGGTCTTTCATATACATCAGCTCTTCAATTATAGATAATTTAAACCCAAAATCTACAAACGTCAGGACTTCTTCATCTAAAGGTTTTATGCTGTATTTATCTTTAGGAATTCCAGCACCACGTACATAAGGCGTGTATTCACTAATTTCAATAGCCTCAGTTTTTTCGCTTCTTACAGAAAACCAAGCACTAATGTCATTGACTACCAATGCCCCGCTTCTATCACCTTTAAATAATTTAACGTGCTGCTGTTTATGCGACTTATAATACCGTACAATATCCTGATTGTTAAAATAAAATATACCACCAAAAATTTGCTTCGGACTAAATTCATAGTCCTCCAATTTTAAAGCCACAGTGATCGATTCAGCCATTTCTCCATCTTTAGAATAGGCTAAAATTCCTAAATCATCCCAAGTAAAAACCGTAGTATTTTTTCCTTCAGTAGTTCTGTAATTTTCATTCAAACACGCTTTTAACTGTGTTAACGGCACTGGAAATGTGATGGTTTCTGAATTAATTTGAAACCCTTTTGACGATAAATGTAATGCAATCATAAGCTTGTTTTTAAGAGTTTCAAAAGTAAGTTGCTTCTTGAAATAAGTAATGCCTGTATTCCGTGATTTTTTCGTGGTGAAAAAGACTAACTCAATTAAATAGTTTCCATCTGAAATTAAATATCACAGTTTTCAGGGATAAAAACCAAGAGTACATAATTTAACTTTGTGGAAAACCTTTTTTATGGAAGATAATACCAAAACGGCTGCGTTTTTAGAATCTTTAAAACGCAACAACGATAAAATAAGAGACGATCGTGCCAATGCTATTGCAGAAGATGCACAATTAATGTACAAACGTGAAACCGAAGATTTAGCTTTGTCTTTAAAACGTTTAAAACGTGAGCAAGAAAATATGCTAGATATGAGCCCGACAGATGCCAACAGTTTGGTTCTGGCGTCTGATTTTGATGCGAGAGATTATGTGGCAAAAGACTTAGAAATGTCGGTTAAAATAAGAAACTTAGAAATTAAATTAGAATTAGCCAAAAAGCGTTATGCGCATTTATTTGGAGGCACAATAAACGAATTATAATTATGGGAGGAGGAAGATTTAGTAACGATGCTTACAAACGATTAAGAAAAATAAAAGATTACGGCAATAAGTCTAGAGAAGAGATTTTTACCTCTAGAGAAATAGATCCAGAAATGGATCCAAAAAAAGCCATAATTAGAGAGTCTAGAGACTCTGAAGAACATCCAGAAACCGTATCTATTATTGTAGCCTTAGATGTTACTGGTAGTATGGGCTTTGTACCAGAACATATTGTTAAAGAAGCTTTACCAGACCTTATTGGTTCTTTAATGGAAGCCGGAATTGAAGATCCGCAAGTCTTATTTTTAGGGATTGGCGATTTTATATATGATCATGCGCCGTTGCAAGTAGGGCAATTTGAATCGTCTGCAGAATTGCTTGACCGCTGGTTGACGCGCGTTTATTTAGAAGGCGGTGGCGGCGGAAACAATCAAGAAGGGTATAACTTGGCACATTTATTTGCAGCGAGACATACCTCAATCGATTGTTGGGAAAAAAGACAACAAAAAGGCTTTTTATTTACTATTGGAGACGAGCCTGTTTTCCCTACTATTCCTGCTGAAATTATTAAAAGATATACAACCGTAGACGAAGCAGAAACGATAACTACAGAAGCTATTATTGCAGAAGCTCAAGAAAAATATAATGTATTTCATATGCATTTGGAGCATAACGAATGGGCAAAACAAGAAAGTCGTAAAGGCAACTGGAAAGCACTTTTAGGTGATCATTTTATCGAGATCCCAGACTTTAAAACCGTTGCTAAACGTATTGCTAATGTGGTAATTGAAAACCATAAACCTTATAATGCTTCAGCAGATACCAACACCGCTTCTGATAGTACAGAAGTAGAAAACATGTTGTAATGCCAAAGTGTAGTTTAGTTATAGATTTAGGATTTGGAGATGCTGGAAAAGGCTTAACAACCGATTTTCTGGCATCGCAACATCCTGAAGAAAATCTTGTCGTTCGGTTTTCGGGAGGACATCAAATTGGGCATACTGTAAGTACAGAGGCACTAACGCATACTTTTAGCAATTTTGGATCAGCGACTTTATTAGGCGTACCAACCTATTATTCTGAACATACTACCATCTTCCCTCCTGCTGTTTTAGGCGAAGGGGAATTTTTAAAAAGTTACCAGCCCAAATTATATTTCCATCCGTTAACGATGGTCACTACATTTTACGATATTGCTTTTAATAGAGCGATTGAAAAGCAACAGCATCACGGCTCTTGTGGCTTAGGTTTCGGAACGACCATTGCAAGAAACAAAGCTGAAATTTTCTTTTACGCCAACGACTTACAGTTTGATTGGGTGGTAAAACAACGTTTAGAAAGTATCAAAAATTACTATGAAACCTGTTTAGAAAGTCAACCAAAAGCTGTACAAGACTATTATAAAAACGAACTCAAAGACTATAATGAAGCCTATTTTATTGAGAGTTGTTTAGGGTTTCAAAAATTCTACAGCATCGCCTCATTATCTGATTTAGCAGACCAGTTCGAGCATTTTATTTTTGAAGGTAGTCAAGGCGTTTTACTAGATACCCAGCACGGTTTTCATCCGCATACCACGTGGAGTTATACCACCTCTAAAAATGCGATTCAGCTTATCAAATCACATTTAAAAACGATTTCAGAAATTGATATTTATTACGTGACCCGCTGTTACCAAACGCGTCACGGCAACGGCCCAATGGCAGAAACCGAAGCTGTAATCCTTCAGAATAATGAAAATGAAGCGAATGTGACTAACGAATTTCAAGGCGGATTTAGAACACAAGCTTTAGATGCCGAATTACTGAATTACGCCTTAACTTGCGATGCCATTCATCATCAAGATTTAAACCATAAAAAATATCTTGTTATAAGCTGTTTGGACCAATTGCCTCAGTTTTCTTATGCTAATTTGCTTCAAAAATTAGATGTTAAATTCAACACGGTGTATGGAAGTTATGGACCAAAACGTCAAGATATTAAGAGAATTTCTCTAAAATAATTTGTTTTCATTTTTTTCAAAATCACTAGTTTCAGTGATAAAAACAATAATGTTCCAAAGTACCTTAGCATTCTAAATTTACAAGCGCAAATGGCCAATCACATATCATATTCAGACGAGTTTAAGGATTTACAATGGACAGATTTTAATTTTGAGACCATTCAAATAGACACCTTTCCCATACTTGAAAATCCAGAACATTATAGTAATTCTTTTACGTTTAGAGATTCACTTTTAAAAGCTGTTGAAAAAGCGTCTGGAAAGAAATTATTAAGCCTCATTTTTATTACACCAGATCATGAAACCATTCATAATTTCTATGGTGTTGCGTATTTAGAAGACAAAACTGTTTTCACTGTTGAAATAGAAAATACTACAGCATTTGAAGCGTGGTTTACTGTTATTCATGATGAACAGCACAAAAGTGCTACAGTCTATAATTTTAGTGATAATGGCTATAATTCGCAACCCACTTCAAACTTAAAAGACATTACGTTTTCAGAACATACAGGGGCTTTTATAAATAATTTTATTCCGAATGCATTTATAGCGGAACAATTGGCAAAAGAGAAATCAGATTTTCTAGCACTATATATTCAACTTGATGCAAAAATAGATATGAAAGCCTTGGTCGCCTCTTTTATCGGTTTAATTTCAGAAAAAAGATTAACGCTTCATCCACCTACAAATAACGAGGCTATTTATGAAGCATTTGAAAAGGAAGCCGGATATCCGTTTCCACAGATAATTAAAGACTATTTAAGCCTTCATAACGGCATTGATCGTTGTGCTATAATGAGTGCTCAAGACATTTATAAAGAATGGAAACAGTGGAAAGATATTTACGACGATTGGACGCAAGAAGAGTTGTTAGACACCTATTCTACCAATGAAGGAAAAACATTATTAATGTATACTATACCGTATTGGATTCCGTTTTTTGATTTAGAAAATGGTAATTTTTTAGCTTTTGATTTTGCACCAAATACCAAAGGAAAAGCAGGACAAATTATTCGTTTTGGTGCCGATCAAGAAATTGGGTATATCGAAGCCGATGATCTTGTTTCCTTTTTTGAAAGTTTAAGAGGAACTGAAAGCGAAATTGAAGATCACGAATGGTTTTATATCGCTTGATAACATTCGTATAAATATATAATTTTTGAATACCACACAGCAAATGTCTGCCATTTTTAAAACACATATTATCCCTAACCTAAAGCGCGATGCTTTAGATGCTTCAGAAACAAAAGCCATACATCAGGTTTTAGAACTATTGGAAGCTACAGATACGGATGCTTATAAAAACATACAAAGCAATAGCGATTTCAGCGGAATTACTGCTAATTTCACAACGCAAGTCGCGCAACACATTTACTTTCATCCTAAACGCTATACCGACACCACTGAAGGTATTGCTTTTGTAACCGCTTGGTTGCCTTTGTTAAAAGAAGGCTATTATCCAGATGAAAAAAGCACAAACAAATTAGTCGAATTTTTGACTTTTAATTTGGGCTATTTTCAGTCAGAAGCCTTTTCTGAAGCAACAGAACAGCAACTCCTTCAAGTTATAAAGATTTTGGTAGAAAGTACCTCAGAAGCCGCATTGCCTATCGCTCAGTTTTTAATACTACGTATTTTTGATATTCGAGATGTGTTGAGTTCTGAGTATTTAATTCAGAATTGCTTAAAACACGATTTGTTATCCGGTACTTATGCCGTAAAACAAGACGACGAGACTATAAGCACGTTTCCTTTCACCATAGATTCCAACTTTATAAATTGTTTTTTTGAAGGGAATTGGGAACTGTTTATTCATAAATTTCATCAATTATTACCGGTTGGTCGTATGTATGAGAAATCAGCATACGATATTATGATTTCTTGGTTCAGTAGCGATTTGGCCGCTTTTTACGAAGCCAATCCAAATAGTGCTTTGACAGCAATTGAAGCTTTAAAGGAACGTTTAATTTGGGCAGATGCTCAAAGTGACGCCCTGTTACACTTAACAACTGCTGAAGGCAACTACCCATTAATGCAAGCATTGGCGAACAAAAAATGGGATTCTGGAGATGTGTTATTATTCAATGTACGAGATACAAGCCTTCCGAAGCCAGAACAAGATGCAGGCTATATTAATTTTCTAGACTGGTTAATTGCCGATAGTGGTGCCAATTTAAACTCGGAAGCTTTTAAAGATTACGGGATTAAAATTTTAAGTGAAAATACCGCCAACAATTTACCTATAGAATGCATTCCGTTTTGGTTTCAAATAGCGCATCCGCAAACAGGTTTTAAAAACCATTCTGAAACCTTCAACACTCTTTTTTCTAAACTGTTCTTAGAAGATGATAGTTTCGGCTTACTACCCACAATGCGGTTAAAAGGTGAAGATGTTCAAGTTACAGGACCGTTTGTAATTCGCACCATAGCACAATCGCATTCAGACGTTATGCTTTGGTTAGACCCTTTAAAAAAGGAAGGTCTAAAAAACCCTTTAAATCAGTTTTTAATTAGAGCCTTTTGTGATGCAGGCGAAGCATTATTAGAATTATTCCCTGCAGAGGAGCAAGAAAAATTACAACGCTTTTTATTAACTTTAGCTTATTCATCTCGGGATGCAAGCGCTGTTGTTAGAGCAAAAAATATTCCGCTTATAGCAGAAGCCTTAGGGTTTTTATGTGTGGAAGCAGGAAACTTTACACGTGTTAATGAAATTTGGGCGCTTAAAGATTTAGATGTCAATGCTGTTGAGGTTTGTAACCAATTTGCACGCAAGCACTATATCAACGAAAACCGTCCGCTAACCCTAAATATTATTCAAGCTTGGTTTAATTATTTAGGCGATTATTATTACAGTGTAACCAAAGAAGCTGTTTGGGTTCCCGAAGCTTTAACCACTCAAGGTGAGCGTGTGGCGCAATACTTTAACCTTCAGAATGAAGATGTAGGTTTCTTTTTAGACCGCTTGGTAAACCGCATACTTAGTTTTCATAAACGATGTAAAAGTAAAGAAGCAACCAATCCTATTTTTAAAGCTATTTCTGCGGATATTGAAGTCTTTTTAGTCGATTTCTTAGGCAAGTTAAAAAATGAAAAACTTCATCTAAACACCATCACACATCTATACGAATATAGTAATAGTGACGATTCTCGTTTCAGTAGTAATGATACTTTATACGACCAAATTGAAAGCTATAGTCAGTTTGTTTTAGAAACCGAAGAGGCTGAATTAGAAGAAGCCACAGAACAAGACGCTGAGGAAACTCAAGAATCAGAATCCGCAGAGGAATTCGTAAATACTGTTCCTTCTTCAACGATTGATATAAATGCTATTGAAGTGAATCACCATTATGTGGAGACGCTACTCACCAATTTAGAAACCTATAAAACGGCAGGTTGCGAAACCGAACTGTTAGATTTTTTCAACACGCGTATCGCAGATTTAAAAACGTGGTTAAGTAATGATGATACTGGTTTAGAAATGCGATTTGGTCAAACCCTATATATGACTTTATTAGATACCGACTTGGCACCAGGAACCCCATTAGAAACTTACGGTAACCTTAGCAAAAACATATTTGTACACTTGGTAAAAGGCAGCAATTTAGCGAACTCTTACGCTATGGGATTAAAAGCGATTTCAAAGTCTGGAGCATATTCAGACCCACTAGCCAATGCATTATTGCAAGTGGCGGATCAATTAAATGCTTAACATAATGACACAAGATATCACACCGGAAATTCAAGACCAATTAAATTTATCGGCCTTGATTTTAAAGAAAAATCATAAGCAAGCTAACTTAAGCAGTTGGTCCGGCTTTAACTTAGAAGATAAAATGCACGTAAAGCAAGCCGAAAGATTATTAACCATTTTAGGTATAAAATCAGGCTTACATTTGCGCAATAGTTTACAGCATTACGAAAGTGGATTAATGGTTTCTCAAGCTTTTGAGAAACTAGCAGCTGAGTTTAGAAACGACACCACAGAAACTTTTGAAGCCAAATACCGAGCTTTAAATAGCCCTCAAACACAAAACACCTATAAAACGGTGTGGAAATATCGTTTTAGTTTAAAAAACCAAAAACTAAGGGGATATGAAATAGCAATGTATATTTTTCAAATGCGATTAGGTTTAGTTTTAGGTTTTATCACTACCGAAGAAATGATTTTACGTTTAGAAGAAGTAAATACCACCATAAAATCTACCTTTTCAAGCTGGGGAGAATTTCATAGAAATGTATGCATAGGAGATGAATATGTATTAGGAGTTACAGAACAGGACGTTAGTACATTTCCTAATATGAGTACCTTATGGGATCACTATCAACGCTTACACATAGAACACGCCGATTGGTTTAAAAACTGGAACAAATGATTATATCATCAAAAGACATCATCACCTACATAGAACAAGCAGAAGCGTATTATAAAAATAACCAGTACCAGGCTTTACAGACGGTAGTTGGTAAAATTCAAGAATATGTAACTTTATTGAGTGAACCCGAAGATTTCGCCAGGTTTTATCGCATTTACATGCTCTATCTAGGCGTTTATGAAGAAATGAATATGCCTGTTTTAAAGTCGTATTTACAAGCTTTAATAGATTGTGGTCAAGTACAAGCATCAGATTTTGAATACGTCTGTAGCTTTTACCAAGACTGTGAGCAAAGCGTTTACGAGGATGCTTTAGTGCGTTATCCGTATAACGACACCTTACAATTACATTATGCTTTTAAATTGCAAAATGAAAAACGTTACCAAGAAGCCATTTTGGTTTTAAAATATCTTCTAGAGTGCTATCCAGCCTTAACAGAAGCTCGTTTTTTACTTTGGGATATCCAAGCCGCACAATTAGAACATATCTGTGATGCTGATGAAGAGGCAGATTGTAATGAGTTATTAGATTTAGCTTCGGCAACGCATAACAAAACCGTTTTAAAAGGCTTACAATTAGATGAGCGTTTAGACCTACCTAGCCAAACTTTAGCCAATATGCAAGTGTCTATGTGGGAAAACAAATCTATAGACAATAAAGCCTTGTGGAATTCAGAATGGAAACATTTAGAGATAACTGATAAAACCCGTATGCTATTGGTAGATTATTTCCAATCGTTTATGAGGTATGATATGGTGTCTCAAATTATAAAAGACCCTGGCGAGCCACAGTTACCAGAAGAAGACTATAGTAATTTTGAAGCGTTTAAAATCTATATGCAAGATTTTGCAAACTCGGGATGGCAATTAGCGCAGCATTATTACCTACGCTATGGCGATTCGGCTTACTATCATACCAAAGACAGAAATGTTTTAAATCAATGTGTACAACAGGGGTTAACCTTGAATCCTAAAAACCCGAACCTATTCGTTTTAAAAGCACGTGCTTTTTTCTTTGTTAAAAATTACAAGCAAACCGGAGAAGCTTATCACGAAGCCTTTAGAAACGGCCTTAGAATGAGCGAGTACCTATTTTATCTGTTGGAAGTGAATGGACGCATAGAAAGTTGGCAAGGGATTTTAGATATTGTGGAACAATTTCATAGAAGACAGCCTGCAACGCTTAAAACCTTATTTTTTAAAGCACGTGCTTTGGTGAAATTGTCGCGTTTTGATGAAGCGTTGGTTGTTTTGAATGAGGCCTTAGAAGATTTCCCGTTACCGTCACATTCTTATGCACCTTGGTTGTATAATTTAAGGATGATTATTCATATGAATAATCAAAACTACACTGCGTTTTTTGAAGATATGCAATCTGAAATCAATTATTATAAGATTGGCGATACAGATTACTGCAGCACTATGAATTTGTGTGTGGAAGCCCTTTTTGAAATGAGCGATTATAAAGAATGCCATAAATATGCCATTTATAATCACGAACAAGGACAATTAGCACCAGAATTGTATCCTATTTTTAAGTGGATTTGTTATTATGATTATTTACCATTACCCGAAGATTTAGCACCAGCCTCTGAAGCCGATTTGGTTGAAATGCCAACTACGTTTATAGAGTTTAGAAACAATGGTTTAATCCACTGGATTTTAAAGAATTTTGATGCCGCCATCGGTAATCTTAGTCAAGCCGCACATATGGCCAATAACAAAGCCTTTTACCTTAAGATGGTTGCGAGTTGTGCAGAAGATAGTTTTGATAGTGCGGAAGCCTTATCCGCTTACAAAACCGCAAAAGAGCAGGCCCCAGAAGCAAGCGATTACAAAACGTTTTTTAAGTTATATAATTTTTATAATGAAGAAAATGAGCCAAAAAAAGCCTTAGAAACACTTCAGCATTCTATACAAAGTTATCCCGATTACACCTTTTTTGATTTCCCGAGGGACGAATATAATATGATGTTGAGAAGTCATAAATTACTAGCTCAACAATTAGACGATGTAGACGGATTTACCAAATACAGCGCTATGTTTTTAAGTAAAGATAAACCATCAGTTCAGGCCTTATATGATCAATTAACGCATGTAAAAACCCATTTCGCATCGGATGACTTTTTACTACATAATATATTAGAAGAACTTTCACAACACGATGAAGATTTTCAAAATGAAGAATAAGAACTGTTAAAAAAGACCAAATCTAAAATTAGGGATCTACATTTCAACTAAAAGGTGTTAAGTTTACACCATTTCATGAAATTGTTTCCTATACACTTTTTTGTTTCTGTTTGCCTTATGCTAGGCATAAGCTTGTCGATCTCTGCTCAAACTACAGAAGACAAACTATTAGACTCGTTGTCTGGTGCTTATTCCAGAAATTTACATACAAAACCTCAAGCCGCTAAAGAAGTAGCACTGCAGTGGCTTAAGGAAAGTAGACGATTAAATAAAAACCTTCAAGAAGCACAAGCGCTTTATGCTTTGGGGAATTTGGCTAATATTATGGGCGATTATAAAAGCACCATAAAGTATACCAACAAAACCATTACATTATTAAAAGAATCAAACATAGAGAAAGGTTTAGCGGCCTGTTACAACATTCTAGCCACTGCTTATAAAGGTTTAGGTAAATACCCTAAATCTATTGATAACTTTATGGAGTGTTTGCGATATGCAAGACTAACGAATAATCAAGTGCAAGAGGCTAATGTCTATCAAAATATTGCCACATTATATTTACTTCAAAAAGACTATAAAAAATCTGCAGAAAATTTAGATCGTGCAGCGGAATTGTATCGCATAAAAGGAGATGTAGACGGAGAGTTCACTACCCTATTTAATTTTGCAAATATCTATAAAGAACAAGGTAAATTCGAGCAAGCACGAAAACATTACCAAACTGTTTTAGAGTACAGAGTAAAAGAAGGAAACAATGCAGTTGTGGCTTATATAAATATTAATCTCTCACAGATGTTAGTGCTCGAAGGTAAATGTAGAGAGGCCATAATTGCATTAAAAAAAACCTTAGTATTATTAGAAGAACTCAATTTTCACTCTGACATTGTTATTGTATTAAACGATTTAGGGCTATGCGAAAGCAAACTAGGACATACAAAATCTGCCATCAATTATTTTCAACGTGCCTTAGCCATTGGAGAGAAACAATCCTTATTTCAATATAAATCTGACATTTATAAAAACTTAGCGCAACTTTATGAAAAAGAAAATAATTACAGAAAAGCATTAGAGTTTTATAAAAAGGGAGTTGCAAGCGTAGCTGAACAGAACTCTTTAGATAAGGAAAAATACGTCGTAGAAATTCAAGAGCGTTATGAGACAGAGTTAAAAGAAGCCAAAATTCAACTTTTAGAAAAAGAGCAGAAATTAAGCGATGCCGAATTGCAAAAAGCAGAATTAACTGTAAAGCGTCAGCATGTTTTAAGAAATGCCTTAATTGCCGGTTTTATTTTGGTCTTAATTAGTCTTGTCATTTTAAGATTATCGTATGTGAAGCGCTTACGTATTCAAAAAGAATTGAGTGTTCAGCAAGAGAAATACGCTAAGCAGAAACTTTCTGAAATGATGAAAGATCACAAACTATCAGTGATTGAACGTTATCAAGAAGGACAAGACGAAGAACGATCGCGCTTAGCACGCGAGATTCATGATGGTATTGGAAGTGATTTGGCAAGTATAAAAATTGCCTTTGAGCATTATACAGAACAGCAAGATGAAGACCTAAAATCGAAACGCATTGCAACCGCTATAAGTAACGCCTGTATTGATTTACGTAGCTTATCGCATCAATTACATCCCCTACCCTTTTCAAAAATAGGTTTTACAAGTTTCTTAAGTGATTTCATTGATCAGGTTATTAAAAAATCTGATCTTAATATACAAACGTATTTATTTCCGAGAGAAGACATTGATTTATTACCAGACGAACTTTTGGCAGATGTTTATCGCATTGTTCAAGAACTAATTAATAATATCATAAAACACGCGGAAGCCTCGCATGCAGATGTGCAACTCACCAAACATAAAGATCATTTAAATATTGTGGTTAATGATAATGGAAAAGGGTTTCAAAAAAGTAAAAAACAAGGCATAGGGCTCCGAAATATTAAGGAACGATTGCAAAAGATAAAAGGGACTTTAGATATTGATAGTAATTCAGGACATGGCACCTCTATAACTATAGACATTCCTATAAATTAATATATTTTGAAAAAAGCAAATATAATATTAGCAGACGATCACTTAATGTTTCTAGAAGGTATAAACACCATTTTAAGCGATATGCAAGAAATAGGTGACGTCCATTTAGCAACTGAAGGCAAACAAGTATTAAGATTGTTGAATCAATTTGAAATTGATTTAATTATTAGCGATATCAGTATGCCAAAAATGGATGGTATAGAGCTACTTACAGAGCTTAAGAAAAAGCATGATAGTGTAAAAATTATTATGTTGAGCATGCTAGACAATCACAGAACGGTACATAAAGTGATTCAAAAAGGAGCCGATGGATTTATCCCTAAATTTACGAGCAAAGAGGAGTTACAAACAGCTGTCAGAACTGTTTTGGATAATGAACACTATTTTTCTGAAATTATTAAACAACGCTATATGGAAAGTGTCTTTGAACGTAAAAAATATAAAAACATAGAATTGTCCCCACGTGAAAAAGAAGTTTTAAGTCTTTTGGGAGATGAATTGACGTCAAAGGAAATTTCAGAGAAACTATTTATTTCGGTTAATACAGTAGAAACGCATCGTAAAAATATACTCTTAAAAACGGGGTCTAAAACGACTACAGGTGCTGTAAAATATGCTATAGAATCTGGCCTATTTGATTAACAAAATAATTTATTATTTTGTTCTAATACCTTCAGCCTCTATGGTGCTTATTATTTGTCTTAGTTCTTCTGAGTAAGACGTAGTATCATTTTCTTCAGTTAATAACTCGCCACGATAGATAAATTTAGTATCGAAATCAAAATATACCACATAAAGACCTGTTTGTGGATTTCTCCATTTTCCTTTTCCGTTATTTACAATTCGTTTATCCTCTAAATACTGTAACCAGGCGCCTCTAGATAGAGACGATTTATCCATATAAATTTTGCTATTTTCAGTGGCTATATAATGAGGGTATGGGATTTCTAATTTACTTTGTATGTTTTTTAGAACCATTGTTTTTAGACGTTCAAATCCCGCTGCTTTTTTAGACAACACCATCGACTTTGCTTGCCACTTATCATCGTCCACCTCTAATGGAATCGTTATAAATCCATTAGGGTGTGTCGCTGTTTTAACTAGTAAACTAAATTGAAAAGCGGTATCTATCTCTTTAAACGATTTATTTAATCTATCAATGAAACGCATTATTACATCATCTAATTCCTGTGGTTCTATATCTCGTTTAAAATTTAAATCAATAGTTTCTGTAGAAAAGGTTATTTCTGGAATATCATTTTTAAAATCGGTAACCACAGCTTGTCTAGCTTCGTAACGGGCAATTGCATCTTTGTATAAATCGTCTACCGTTATTCTGTCTGCTGCAGCATACATAGACAAGGTGTCGTTTTCTAATATGTTCTTCAGATTAAGATGGGTGTAAAATGCAATTTCAGGAATATCTTTATCATATATAAGTACACCGTACATATTAGGATCCATGGTTGCGGCATTAAAAAACAGACTTAAATCACTATAACCGAGTTTTCCTTTGTATTTGTTTTGTAAATATTCTTCTAAATTACGTGCTGCCTTCTTTTTAGGAATTCCGATATACTTGGAGCATCCAGCTAGAACAAGGACTAATATTAGAAAACAAACTATAGATATAATTGTAATTTTCATGGTTTTTAAATTAAAAAATAAATGTAGCGTAATCTATAAGCAAAGCACTCACGGAATTCAGTGAGTTTCTTTATTCCCTTATTAAGGGTGTTTTTAAACCTATGACTTCCTATACCTTTGAAGTATTAATTAAATTAAAATAACGAATTATGGGATTACAAGAAAAAAGAGCAGCAAAATCTATAGAGGATCAATATTTAGCGGATTATCAAAAAGAAATTAATGAGATTGTCGATAAAGAATTGCCAATTCATATTAATTGGGACACTTTTGAATTAGATTTTATAAAGTTTGTGCCAAGTGTATGTTTACAACGTCTTACGGACGGTATAAAATTGGTTTGTAAAGACGATATGGGAAAAGAGGCAATGGCAGAGAGTGTAAATTCGATTGAAGTATACTGCATCCCAAATGAAGGGGCTGAAGCTAAAAAAGAATTAAAATTAGAGGATGGAGTATTTTCTTTAACAGCATGTTGGGGTGGTCATCACAGTGGTTATTTTATAGATTTAACAATCCGTGAATATCTAGAAAATAATTTATAGTCTCAACACTATAATTAAAAACAAGGAGAAGCCAAGATTGTGTTTCTCCTTTTTTTTATGAAATAATAAAGGGTTCATAGTAGCATAGAGAAAAGCCTTTAAGTTAATTCCTTAAAGGCTTTTTTTTATAATTGTTTATGGAAAACTTTGTACTAACTTAGTTTCACATTATTAAAGGACACCCCTTTCATAATTACGTTAAAGTATGCATCACTGTGGGCATTATATTCAGAAAAAGACTGACTAAAACTGACTACGGTGGCCTTTTCAAATGCTATAGTTACAGAAGCTGATTCTTGATCTCTATGATAAACCTTAGCACTACCAGACCATTCGCCAGGTTGATTAGAAATCCATTCCATAAACAAAGGATCATTAATCATTTTTATTGTCCCTGAAAAACTGACCTCTATCGGTTTTTTTTCCTCTGTATAATAATCATTACTAAAGCTATAATCACAATGACTTAAGACAAAAGATTTCGTTGTATTGTTATCTTTTCTTATTAATAATTCTATTCGACTTACTACATTAGAATCTTGCATATTGATTTATTTAAAGGTTATAAAAATTTTTCGATTTGATCTTGTAATTGTTTCGCCTTAAAGAAACTCTTTAAGCCTTTAGAGGTATCTATTGTAATTGTAACAACCTCTTTATCTCGTTTTAAGCTATTTTCGCTTCCTAAACAAAAATTAATAGTAGAAAAAGCCTCTGTAAAAGCAGCTTTTGCCAAGTGATCTGTTGCTATTTTAGAAAGCGTTTCTTTTAATAACGGTACAACTTTTGAAGCATAAAACTTATCCAAATCTTCAGGAGTTCCGTCGTGCACATATACAATAGACATTTCTTTTTCTAAAGCGTCTTTAGTTTCTAATTCTAAGTTTTTAATATCTTTCTTAAGCTGAAGTACTGTTGGTATATCATCTGCATCTGGAGTAAAAGGAATATTTCCATCAGATAAAAGGTAAGTATGCTTATTTATGTTACTCAAAGAAATCGATGAAATAGAGCGTACTTCTATATATTGAAATTGCGCATCGCGATCATAAATATCACATAATAAAACTACTTTTTTCTCTGCATCATAGTTGACAAAAAATCCAGAAGCAGTGTCAGAATGTGTAGAGATTGCAACCTTAGGCATACGCGGTCTTTCTTCTTTTCTTTCTATATCTGCTATTTCTTGTACTATTGCTAAAACCTCATTAGTATCTAATACCGGTAATTGTAACATTGTTTTAAAATCCATATTTGTAAGTTTTTGTTCCTTACAAAATTGAACATTTAAACACATACTTTTCTAACCGTATTCAGGGATATTGTAACATTACTAATTTTAGTTTACAACAACTGTATGCTTCCTAAAAAGCACTGTATTGAATATAAAGGCTTTAAATACAAGGGGTATAATACTTAGATAACCATCTTTATTGCAGTGTCCTAAAAACTTAATTGCACAAGAATAGTATCCGTTTTTAGGTTTCAGATAAGTCTCTTTTTAATTCAGAATTGAACATAATAAATGAGGTAATTTTATTTTACTCAGGATACTCAATCCTTAAATGGTAAATATTTGCCAATTTAGATTTTAGAACTTTTTTAAGTGACTGAATCTCTTTAAATGTAATATTCGCATTTAAAAACTGACCACTTTCCATTTGTTTGTTAATAATGTTTTCTACAAAATCATTAATTTTAGTAGTTGTAGGTTCTTTTAAACTCTTTGAAGCCGCCTCTACACTATCGCACATCATTAGAATTGCAGTTTCCTTACTAAATGGTATTGGTCCAGGATATCTAAAATCTTTAATATCTACAGATTCATTTGCTGCCTTTTCTTTCATGTAGAAATAATAAACTAAACTGGTGCCATGATGCGTTCTTATAAAATCTATAACACGATCTGGTAAATTATTTTTTTTAGCGATTTCAATGCCGTTTATCACATGATCTATAATAATTTTCGCACTTTCTTTATTCGACAATTCATCGTGAGGGTTAATTCCGGTACTCTGATTTTCCGTAAAATACGTTGGGTTGTTCATCTTACCAATATCATGATATAATGCCCCTACCCTAACTAACATCGCATTTGCACCGATTTCATTCGCTGAAGCTTCTGCTAAATTGGCTACATTTAACGAATGATGAAAGGTTCCTGGTGCTTTGTTAGATAATTCTTTTAATAATTTAGTATTGGTATCCGAAAGCTCTAATAATGAAACATCAGAGACTAATCCAAAGATTTTTTCGTAGATATAAATTAAGGGTTGCACAAATAACGTCGCTAAACCACAAAGAATAAACATTCCAAAAACTTCAATTTTTAAACCTGTTAATTGTCCTTCGTGAATAACAAAAAATGCAAAGTAAGCTATAATATAAATAAATGTTATTTGACCTACTGAAATAAAAAGGTTGGCACGTTTATACAATTCTGAAACCGTTAAAATAGTCACCATACCAGCTATAATTTGTAGAAACATATACTCATAACTATTTGGCACTATAAAACCTAAGAGTAAAACGGTGAGTACATGTGTAAACAAGCCTAACCTAGCATCAAAAAACGCTTTTAAAACTAAGGGTAAAATACACAAAGGCACTACATATATAAACTGAGAATTAAAATTGATAACCAAGGTGCTCAACAATATCATTAAGGCAATATTGAAAAATATAAAGGTCACCTTTGTATTATTTAAAAAGACTTCCTTTCTGTACTTACTTAGAAATAATAGCAGCATTAAAAGTGCTAATGCCACTAACAACGTATACGCAATTAACACCCAATTGTAATTAGCAGAATTCCAAACCTGAGACTCATATTCAGACTTTAAGGATCTTAAAATTTCATACTGAGCATCTTCAATAACTTGCCCTTTTGAAATAATAAGTTGATCTTTTTCTACGCGACCTCTAGTCAGCGATATTCTGGATAGCTCTTCCTCAAGTGCTTTTTCTGTTAAACTACTATTTAATTTAGTATTCGGTTTTATAACGTCGAAAAAAACAGAAATTAATTGTTTTTTTAATTCTATAGGTATTGAATTACCTAAGTCAGCCTCAATGTGTTGGCGTAGATTACTAAGCTCCAGTAAGCTTCCGTACTTAATTTCCTTTTCAACTTTATTTGCGGTTGCTAGTTTTACTGGTCTGTCATCAGCGTAGTTATAATCTAAATCTAATATACCCGAACTGTATAAGTTTGTAATAATTGATTTTCCTTTATTATATAAATCAGAGTTCGGATTACTAAAATTACTAGAGTCTTTAAATACCTGATTAAATCTCATTAAATAATCAGATAAGACGTCATCTTCTACACCTCTATTAATTTCAAAATAAACTAGACTACTGTTTTTAATTTCATTCTGTTCAGATTCAATTTCAGCATTAGACTTTTTAATAGCAAAATTAAATGGCGAATATAAATTTTCAGATTGCCATGGTTTTCCTTTCTCAAATGAATACCTAAACTTTCCTGTTTTGGGAAACAGGTAAACGATAAATAAAGTTGTTACAATGAACAACAAAATCTTATAGACTAAAGCGTGATTCTTATACCACTTATTGTAGAACACATTCATATGTTTAATCTCATCGTTTTTTAACGGTCACACCAGACTGCCGGCTGGCAGGTGGAATATCCATATAATTATACCTTTAGGAAATAAAATTTAATTCCTAATGTTTCATATACAATCAAATGTAATAAATATTAGAATTTTAGACGGCTAATATCATTAATACATTCTCAAATCTCTTAAAAAATGTTTAATTTCGCATCAAATAACATCAAACATAATCACAATGAATAAGGACGTCGTTATAGTTTCAGCAGTAAGAACACCAATCGGTAGTTTTTTAGGAGGTTTATCTACAGTGCCAGCACCACGTTTGGGAGCTACAGCAATTAAAGGAGCTTTACATAAAATTAACTTAAAACCTGAATTGGTAGATGAAGTTATTATGGGAAATGTAGTACAAGCTGGTACAGGACAAGCACCTGCAAGACAGGCGGCTATTTATGCAGGATTACCAAATACTATTCCTTGTACAACAATTAATAAAGTGTGTGCCTCTGGAATGAAAGCTGTAATGCAAGCTGCGCAAGCTATTCAACTAGGAGATGCAAACATTGTGGTTGCTGGTGGTATGGAAAACATGAGTTTAATTCCACATTATTACCACGCCAGAAGCGCTACTAAATTTGGACCTGCTACTTTAGAAGATGGTATGCAAAAAGATGGTTTGGTAGATGCTTATGATAATAATGCCATGGGAGTTTGTGCAGATGCCTGTGCTACAGAATACAAATTCTCAAGAGAAGATCAAGATGCTTATGCTATTCAATCTTACGAACGCTCTAAAGCAGCTTGGGAAGCAGGTAAGTTTAAAGAAGAAGTGGTTTCTGTTGAAGTCCCTCAACGTCGCGGCGAACCTGTTATCGTTGATAAAGATGAAGAATTCGCGAATGTGAGAATGGATAAAATTCCGGCATTACGACCTGCATTTTCTAAAGACGGAACAGTAACAGCGGCAAATGCTTCTACGATTAATGATGGTGCTGCTGCATTAGTATTAATGAGTAGAGAAAAAGCTGAAGAATTAGGTTTACAACCCATTGCCATAGTAAAAGGATATGCAGATGCAGCACATGAGCCAGAATGGTTCACAACTGCACCTGCTAAAGCATTACCAAAAGCACTAGCAAAAGCGAATATTGATATAAAAGATGTTGACTTTTTTGAGTTTAACGAAGCTTTTTCTATTGTTGGGTTAGCAAATATGAAAATTTTAGGATTAGAAGATAGTAACGTTAATGTTAATGGTGGAGCTGTATCATTAGGACATCCATTAGGTTGTTCTGGTGCTAGAATTCTAGTAACGTTAATCAACGTTTTACACCAAAATGATGCAAAACTTGGAGCAGCTGCTATTTGTAATGGTGGTGGTGGAGCATCAGCATTTGTAATAGAACGCGCTTAACTAAACCTTATGCAATACGGCATTTGCAATCTTGGAATTGTACCGATACGACTAGAACCTAGCGATACCAGTGAAATGGTAACGCAAGCTTTGTATGGTGATTATTTTAAGGTCTTAGAACAACGCAAAAAATGGAGTCGTATTCGTTTTGCTTTCGATAAGTATGAAGGTTGGATAGATAATAAACAATATCTCGAAATAGATGAATCTAATTATAACGATTTAAATACATCTGATATACATTTATCTAATGATTTAATTGAATTTGTTTCAGATGATTCTAATAACTTATATCCTATTCCGGTTGGATCTGACCTAAATGGCTTATCGCTATTTAAGCATCAATTTGATGGTGTTGCACTAACTTCAAAAAGTCCGAAAGAAAATATTGTAAAATCAGCATTTTTATTTCTGAATTCGCCCTATTTATGGGGAGGAAAAACACCTTTTGGCATTGACTGTTCTGGCTTTACCCAAATGGTTTATAAACTTAATGGATATAAACTATTAAGAGATGCCTCAGACCAAGCAACCCAAGGTGAAGCTTTAAGTTTTATTGAAGAAAGCGAACCAGGTGATTTAGCTTTTTTCGATAATGTAGAAGGTGATATTACACATGTTGGCATTATAATGAAAGATAATTACGTTATTCATGCACATGGAAAGGTAAGAATTGATCGTTTAGACCATAGTGGTATTTATAATATTGAAAAGAACACACATACCCACAAACTAAGGGTCATTAAAAAAATAGTATAAAAAAAAGCGACTTTTTTAAGAGTCGCTTTTTTTTTACACTAAGTAGTTGTTTTTAATTACCATTTGCAGAAGCCTGCATAGATTCAACTTTAGCTTTCATAGCTTTAAATTTATCCATTTCACCTATAGCACTATAAATATTCATTAAAGTTCTAGCAGCATCAATGTTTGTGTTTTTTAATTCCAAAGCTTTCTCTAAATAAGGAATTGCACTATGATAAACTTCAATACGCTTTTCTTTTAATTCATCGTACTTAATGTTATCAGCCTTACTAGTTCCTAAGCCATTCATTTCTTCAACGATTTTAGCTTCACCCTCTAAAATAACCACTGCAATATTAGTATAAGCATCTACATAGTTAGGATTAATAGCAACTGCATTCTCATAATACTTTATTGCTGCTTCAGAGTTTCCTCCTTCTGCTGCTAATACACCTAAGTTATATTGTAATTCTGCATTGTTTGGGTCTTTTTCAGTGGCTTCTTCCATCAACTCTCTAAATTTCTCTCTGTTACCCATTTTAAGATATACATTGGCTTCAGATAGTAATAATCCTATATCATCTGGATTTTCTTTTCTAGCATCTGCCATGGCACCTAAGGCTTTTTCATTATCACCTTGAGACACATAAATTAAAGCAATATTTTTTACAATTTCAGCCGTTTTAGACGGACTTCTTTGATCTCTTGGAGACTTATGTAACTTAGCCTTTACTGATAAATCTCTAGATGTTTTGTCTGCAAAATTTTCTTCTTCACCAGTTTCAACATTTGTAGCGTAATAATTCATTTCTGAACCATTATAACCCATGTTTTTAAGTTGAATATAATAATCTAAAGCTGTTTCATAATCTGGCTCTGTAACTGCTGACGAAGCCGCGTAATATAAATATAAGGTGTCTTTTGGAGACATTCTATATACTTTCTCAAAGCGTTTTGCTGCTGCACTATAATTTTTATTGGTAAAAGCATCATTAGCTTTGGTTAAAAACGAATTAACCATATTTGTCGTCATTTCATTAGCTTCTTGGGTATATTTTAATTTCCCCATTTTAGATTCTAAATCTTTCAAGTTATCTAAACTTGTAATAGCGTCATCTATTTCAGCATTTGTACCTGCACCATTGGCGTATAATGCTTGTGCTTTTAATAAGTAAAACTTAGCTTTAGACTTATCATCCATGCTTCCAATCAACGCTTCAGCTGAAGAAGCCGCTGCTTTAGCATCAGCAAAATTTGAATCTTTAAGTGCTTTTTCAATTTCTCTTATCTCTTTTTTTTGTGCATAAGACAATGAAATAATTGCAAAAACTAGCATTATTGTCAGTAATTTTTTCATCTTGTATTAAATCGTTTTATTGTTAATTATTCGCTTTCTGTGTTATTATTATCAATAGCCGTGCCATCCACATTTAAATCCTCATTGTCACGAACCTCAGCATCTATATCTATTTCCTCTTCTTCATCTTTCATTACTTTAGCTACAGCTGCTATAGAGTCATTTCCTTTTAAGTTAATTAGCTTAACACCTTGTGTTGCTCTTCCCATAACTCGTAAATCGGATACTGCCATTCTAATTGCAATTCCAGATTTATTTATAATCATTAGATCATCTTCATCTGTTACATTCTTAATAGACACTAAGTTACCTGTTTTTTCTGTAATAGAAATAGTTTTTACACCTTTTCCTCCTCTATTAGTAACTCTGTAATCTTCTAAACTAGAACGTTTTCCATAACCGTTTTCCGATACCACAAGAATATTGCTTTCCATATCATCTACGGCAACCATTCCTATAACTTCATCGGTTTTTTCATCTTGAAGTCTTATACCACGTACACCAGATGCATTTCTACCCATTGGTCTTGTCTTGGCTTCTTCGAATCGGATGGCTTTACCAGATTTTAAAGCTAACATCACTTGGCTTTCACCTGTTGTTAGTTTTGCTTCTAATAAAACATCATCATCCTTAATTGTTATGGCATTAATTCCGTTAGAACGCGGTCTAGAATATTGTTCTAAAGCCGTTTTCTTAACCTGACCTTTCTTAGTTGCCATTATGACATAATGACTATTTATGTAATCTTCATCCTTTAAATCTTGTGTACAGATGAAAGCCATTACCTTATCATCTTGCTCAATATTTATTAAATTCTGAATTGCTCTACCTTTTGACGTTTTAGAACCTTCTGGTATTTCATAAACACGCATCCAGAAACATTTACCTTTTTGTGTAAAGAACAACATATATTGGTGGTTTGTTCCTACAAATAAATCTTCTAAGAAATCTTCGTTACGCGTAGTTGATGCTTTTTGTCCCACTCCACCTCTATGCTGTGTTTTATACTCTGATAACGGAGTACGTTTAATATAACCAGCATGAGAAATGGTAATTACAACCTGTGCATCTGGAATCATATCTTCGATACTCAAGTCTCCTCCTGCATACTCAATTAAAGAACGACGATCATCTCCATACTTATCTCTTACAACTTCCAATTCTTCCTTAATAATATCCATACGACGTTCTTTTCTGTCTAAGATATCTTTAAGGTCTATAATTGTTTTCATGATGTCTTCGTACTCTGCACGTAACTTGTCTTGCTCTAAACCTGTAAGCTGACGCAAACGCATCTCTACAATAGCTTTAGCCTGTATTTCTGACAATTTAAAACGTTCAATCAAATTGTTTCGAGCTTCTTCTGCATTTGAAGAGGCACGAATAATTTTAATAACTTCATCAATATTATCTGAAGCTATAATTAAACCTTCTAAAATATGAGCACGTTCTTCTGCCTTTCTTAATTCATACTTCGTACGTCTTACAACAACCTCATGTCTGTGTTCTACAAAATAATGGATTAAATCCTTTAAGTTTAATAACTCTGGACGTCCATTTACTAAGGCAATATTGTTAACACTAAAAGACGTTTGAAGTGCTGTGTACTTATATAATTTATTAAGAACGATATTAGGAATAGCATCTCGCTTTAAAACGTAAACAATTCGCATACCATTTCTATCCGATTCATCACGAATAGATGCAATACCATCCATTTTTTTATCGTTAACCAAGTCTGCAGTCTTTTTAATCATGTCTGCTTTATTAACTTGGTAAGGAATTTCAGTAACAATGATACACTCTCTACCTTGTACTTCTTCAATAATCGTTTTACCACGCATTACGATACGTCCACGACCTGTATGAAAAGCTTCCTTTACACCATCGTAACCATAGATTGTTCCACCTGTAGGGAAATCTGGTGCTTTTATATGCTGCATTAATTCATCCACTTCTATATCGTTATTATCGATATAGGCAATGGTTCCGTTAACGACTTCTGTTAAGTTATGTGGTGGCATATTGGTAGCCATACCAACGGCAATACCAGAGGCTCCATTTACTAAAAGACCTGGAATACGCGTTGGTAAGACCGTTGGTTCTTCAAGCGTATCGTCAAAATTTAATTTATGATCTACAGTTTCTTTATCAATATCGGCTAACATATCTTCAGATATCTTACGCATTCTTGCCTCTGTATAACGCATTGCTGCCGGACTATCACCATCTACAGACCCAAAGTTACCCTGACCATCTACTAACATGTAACGTAAACTCCATTCTTGAGCCATACGTACCATAGCATCATAAACTGAGGTATCTCCATGAGGGTGATACTTACCTAAAACTTCACCAACTATTCTTGCTGATTTTTTATGTGCCGAATTGGCCCTAATTCCTAGTTCATGCATACCATAAAGTACACGTCTATGAACTGGTTTTAAACCATCTCTTACATCTGGTAATGCACGTGACACAATGACCGACATTGAATAATCAATGTAAGCCGATTTCATTTCATCTTCAATGTTAATTGGAATGAGCTTCTCTCCTTCTGACATATATAAATTTAATTAGTTTTTTCGTACGTTTTCGTAACGCGCTAAGATAACCAAAATACTACTGTTTGTAAACAAAATCCATTCAATTTTTGGGAATTTTTATTAACAATATTTGATATCTTTTTAGTTGATAAGTATCTGTTTATTTCCTTTGATTTAAAACACTTTTTTAGTCTCTTCGTTTACAACATATAATTAAGGTATAGTTTTTGCCTTATACTCAATATGTTTTTATTATTTTTAAAGCAGAAAGGAATTTAATATGGATGATAATTTTTCCCCAAGAGTTAAAGATGTTATTGCTTACAGCAAAGAGGAGGCTTTGCGTTTAGGTCATGATTTTATTGGAACTGAGCATTTAATGCTTGGTCTATTAAGAGATGGCAATGGCAAGGCTATAGATATATTAAGCGCATTAGACGTAGATCTCAATCACCTAAGACGTAAGGTAGAGATCTTAAGTCCGGCGAATCCTAATATCGTAACCAAATCGAACGAAAAAAAGAACTTGCACCTAACAAGGCAAGCCGAACGTGCGTTAAAAACAACCTTTTTAGAGGCAAAACTGTTTCAAAGCACTTCCATTAATACGGCACATTTACTATTATGTATTTTAAGAAATGAAAATGACCCTACATCTAAGCTTTTAAATAAGCTTAAAGTAGATTATGATAACGTTAAAGAAGAATTTAAATCTATGATTACTAGCGAAGATGATTATTTAGACACTCCAAAAGCAGAATCGTTTTCTGATGACAATATGAATGATGAAGAAGAGGCTAAGCAAAATCCATTTGGTGGACAAGCTAACAAAGCGAATAAGAAATCAAAAACCCCTGTTTTAGATAATTTTGGAAGAGACTTAACGGCTCTTGCAGAAGAAAACAAACTAGATCCTGTCGTAGGACGAGAAAAGGAAATACAACGTGTTTCTCAAATTTTAAGTCGACGAAAGAAAAACAACCCGTTACTTATAGGAGAACCTGGAGTTGGTAAATCTGCCATTGCCGAAGGTCTCGCCTTACGCATTGTAAAACGAAAAGTATCTCGTACCTTATTTAATAAACGTGTCGTTACTTTAGATTTAGCAAGTTTAGTAGCAGGCACCAAATATAGGGGTCAGTTTGAAGAACGTATGAAAGCCGTAATGAACGAGCTAGAAAAGAATGATGACATCATTCTATTTATTGACGAAATACACACTATCGTTGGTGCTGGTGGAGCTACAGGAAGCTTAGACGCTTCTAACATGTTTAAACCTGCTTTAGCAAGAGGCGAAATACAGTGTATTGGCGCAACGACTTTAGATGAATACAGACAGTATATTGAAAAAGATGGTGCTTTAGAGCGTCGTTTTCAAAAGGTTATTGTTGAACCAACTTCTGTTGAAGAAACGGTTGAAATTCTAAACAATATTAAAGGTAAATACGAAGAACATCACAATGTTAATTATACAGATGAAGCCATTGAAGCGTGTGTAAAATTAACGAACCGTTATATGACCGAACGTTTTTTACCAGACAAAGCTATTGATGCTTTGGATGAAGCTGGTTCTCGTGTTCACATTACAAATATCGATGTACCAAAACAAATTCTTGAATTAGAAAAGGAACTCGAAGAAGTTAAAGAAACCAAGAATAGCGTCGTTAAGAAGCAAAAATATGAAGAAGCTGCAAAATTAAGAGATGACGAAAAGCGTATTGAGAAAGAGCTATCTGCAGCACAAGAAAAATGGGAAGAAGAAACCAAACAACACAGAGAAATTGTAACAGAAGATAATGTTGCCGATGTCGTTTCTATGATGACCGGAATTCCTGTAAATAAAATTGCACAGACAGAAATCAATAAATTGTCTAAATTACCAGAACTAATTAAAGGTAAAGTTATTGGTCAAGATAATGCTGTTGCAAAAGTTGTTAAAGCTATTCAACGAAATAGAGCTGGACTTAAAGATCCAAATAAACCTATTGGGTCATTTATATTTTTAGGACAAACAGGTGTTGGTAAAACTCAATTGGCCAAAGTTTTAGCACGCGAGTTATTTGATAGTGACGATTCTTTAGTGAGAATTGACATGAGTGAATATATGGAGAAATTCGCAATTTCTCGTTTAATTGGCGCACCTCCTGGTTATGTAGGTTACGAAGAAGGCGGGCAATTAACAGAAAAAATAAGACGTAAGCCATATGCTGTTGTCTTATTAGATGAGATAGAAAAAGCACATCCAGATGTCTTTAACATGTTACTTCAAGTATTAGACGATGGGTATTTAACAGATAGTTTAGGTCGTAAAATTGATTTTAGAAATACAATCATTATAATGACGTCTAACATTGGAGCGCGTAAACTAAAAGATTTTGGGTCTGGCGTAGGATTTGGTACAGCAGCAGCTGTAGCTCAAGAGTCTGACCATGCAAAAGCGGTAATTGAAAATGCACTTAAAAAAGCATTCGCACCAGAATTCTTAAATAGAATAGATGATGTTATTGTCTTTAACGCCTTAGAGAAAGACGATATTACTAAGATTATTGATATTGAATTGGCTAAACTTATCGATAGAATTAAAGATTTAGGGTATCATCTTAAACTAACAAGTAAAGCCAAAGGTTATATTGCTGAAAAAGGATTCGACAAACAATATGGCGCAAGACCGCTTAATAGAGCAATTCAAAAGTATGTTGAGGATGCACTTGCCGAAGAAATCATTAATTCTAAAATTCACGAAGGTGATACCATTTCAATGGATTTAGATGAAAAAAATGATGTTTTAAGTATTAAAATTAAGTCTCCCAGTAAAACAACAGAGTCCTAGTTGATCTCAAATTGTTTAAAAAACTCTTTCTAATCGAAAGAGTTTTTTTTATCTTATACGTTTGAAATCAACAATAAACATGAACGAAACCCTAAACTTCGATTTTTGTAATATGACAATTTATGATCATTATGTCATTGTTGTTGTAAATGAAGGCGTTATTGTCTCTACAGAACACAATAATACACTTATTAAAATAACAGAAACCTATTTTCCCAACAAACCCTTTGTTTATATTACACACAGAATCCATTCCTATTCTGTAAATCCTGAAGTTTATTCTAAAACCGCTCAAATTAAGAATTTAATTGGTTTGGTTGTAGTTTCAAAGAATTACCAAGCAAAAATTAATGCCAAAATTGAAAAAATGTTTTTCAAGAAACCTTTTGAGATTTTTTCAGAATTAGACGATGCTAAAGCTTGGGCTGAAGACTTAGTTGCCGAAAAATAAAATATACTAATCGAATGGGTCACTGTAGACATGATTGATAACTCCCTCGGTAATAATTACATCGTCACCTCCAATTATAGCACTTCCAGAGAATGTAGCACTAAAACAAGTGTTTTTATTCACAGTTACGTTACTTAGCAATTCTGATTGAACAAAATCACCTTCAGCTGAACTTGCATTTTGAACACGTAAATAATTGAACTCTTCAACAATATCAGAACCAGTTTTTTTATACGGAAGCTTTAAAGTTATTGCATGTGTATTTTGCTGAGGCGAATAAACTCCGTACGACATATACAAACTTAGCGTATGACCTGAACCGTCAGAATCTAAATCAATTCCTCTTCCAAAAATTTGAAATTCCATAATATCTCCGTTAATTTTCATTGTAGCAGATTCCGTTTGAGGACAAGGAACATTGTCATCATCTTTTGAGCAAGAATTCAGAATACATAGACTAATAAAGACGAGTAATGACTGTTGAATTTTCATTTGTATGGAAACCTCCTATTTCAAGTTATAAGAATTCAAAAATAACTCTTCAATTTCAATATCTACATCTTTTAAAAATTGAATTGAAGCTTCTATTGAATCATGTAATACTTCATCAACCTTAATAAAAGGTACTACTTTTCTGTATTGCTCTAAAAACGATTCTAATAATGGTGATGTTTTTAAAGGTCTTCTAAATTCTATAGCTTGCGACGCATTCATCAACTCAATTGCTATAACACGTTCTACATTTTTAACTAAGGTATACGCTTGTGTGGCTGCATTAGCTCCCATACTTACGTGATCTTCTTGTCCGTTACTAGACACAATACTATCAATACTTGCTGGAGATGCCATTTGTTTATTAGCACTCACAATACTTGCTGCTGTATATTGCGGAATCATAAAACCAGAATTCAACCCTGGATTATCCACTAAGAATGCAGGCAATCCCCTTAAACCAGATACCAATTGAAATACACGACGTTCAGAAATGTTTCCTATTTCGGCCATAGCTATTTTTAAATAATCTAAGGCTAAAGCTAAAGGTTGACCGTGGAAGTTTCCACCCGAAATTATTAAATCTTCTTCATGAAAAATATTAGGATTATCCGTCACTGAATTGATTTCAGTTAAAATTACCTTTTCAACAAAGTCTAAAGTATCCTTTGTTGCTCCATGAACTTGAGGAATACAACGAAACGAATATGGATCTTGAACATGTTCTTTTTCGCGTGAAATGAGCTCACTTCCTTTTAAAAATTCATTAAAACGTCTGGCTACTTTACGCTGACCAGGATGTGGTCTTACGGCATGAACCAAATCATGAAAAGGGTCTAAACGTCCATCAAAAGCATCTAAAGAAATACTAGCAATGATATCTGCTAAATACGATGTTTTATGAGACATTAATAATAAATACACACCATAAGCACTCATAAACTGTGTACCATTTAATAAGGCTAAACCTTCTTTGGCTTCAAGCCTAATCGGTTCCCAATTAAATTCTTCTAAAAGTGTAGCAGCCTCATATTCTTTATTGTTATGCACTACTTTTCCTTTTCCTAACAACGGTAATGCCAAATGAGCTAATGGAGCTAAATCACCTGAAGCCCCTAAAGAACCTTGAGTAAATACAAATGGAAAAATATCATTATTAAAAAACTCGATTAAGCGTTCTACGGTTGCTAGCTGTACTCCACTGTGCCCATAACTCAACGATTGAATTTTTAAAAGCAACATCACTTTTACTATAGATTCTGGAACCCGTTCACCAGTGCCACAGGCGTGAGACATCACCAAGTTTTCTTGCAATTGACTTAAATCTGAGTCTGAAATTTTTACATTATAAAGCGAACCAAACCCTGTATTAATGCCATACATTGGTTTTTTTTCATTCGCCAATTTATTATCTAAATAGGTTTTACATTTCTGTATCTTATGTGTCGATGCTTCTGATAGTTTTAGCTTCTTGTTTTTATAAAAAATATTATAAATTGTTACAATATCTAAAGCATCTGAAGAAATAATATGATAATTATCCATGAAGAGTTTATTAAAGGTCTTCAAAATTGAGAATTATTTTGGATTTTACCATACAATAATTAAAATTTCATTGAATTCTAACACAAAATAGTTTCGGTTTTTTGATAATTTAAAAATATAAGCACAACTCATTTGCAAATTATATAAAAAAACAGCGGTTTACACTTGAATTTTGATTTCTTAGCAATTAACAACTCATAGATAATTTTATCATAATTATAATATACTCCTCGCGCTTTAATTCTTATTTTTGTTTTCAAATTTTGGTAAAAAAGCATATTAAAACTGTAATCATTTTAACTAATGAGCTAACAGTATCCTGCTTATAAACATTGAAAAAATAAACTAACACATGAAACGATTATTATTACTTTGCATTACAGCTACAATTTTTGCTTGCGAAGGAGAACCTAAAAATTATGTAACACTATCTGGACAAATTGCAAATCCTGATGAAAGTAAAACCTTAAAGATTTTTAATAGAGATAATTACGAAAAAATCATTGAATTAAATGATGATGGTACTTTTAGCGATACTCTAAAAGTTGAGGCTGGCGATTTTAACTTTCAACATGGAAAAGAATATGGACAAATCTACTTAGAGAACGACAATGAAACATCTTTAGAAACTGATAATGAAAGTTTTATTGACTCTATGGTTTTTAAAGGAGATGCTTCAGATCTAAATAACTTTTCAGTACAATCGTTTTTAATTTCTAAAACTTACTTTACTGAAGAACTCGTCGGTTCAAGCGATATGAACAAAGTAGAAGAAGCTATTGCAGATTATAAATCGGCTTACGAAGCGTTAAAGGAGAAATATACAGATGTAGATTCTACTCATGTTGCTATGATGGACAGAAATATAAACATGTCTGTGGATCAAATTAAAAAATTCATGGAGGCTAAACAAGCGACTCTTAATGCGTTTCCAAAAGGGACTCCATCTCCAAGCTTTGAGGATTATGAAAATTACGCTGGTGGATCAACATCACTTTCTGACTTAAAAGGTAAGTTTGTATATATTGATTTATGGGCAACTTGGTGTGGTCCTTGTATTAAGGAAATACCTTCGCTTAAAAAAGTTGAAAAGCAATACGAAGACAAAAACATTGAGTTCGTTAGCATTTCAGTTGATGAAGGTCGTGGCTACAAAGGTGATGCTGATGCAGCATATGAAGGCTGGAAAAAAATGGTAGATGAAAAAGAATTAAGTGGTATGCAATTAATAGCAGACAATGGTTTTATGTCACAGTTTATCCAAGACTATAAGGTTAATGGTATTCCAAGATTTATATTAATTGATCCTAATGGAGATATCGTGAGTGCAGATGCTCCAAGACCTTCTAGTTCAAGTTTAATAGATTTATTTAACGAGTTGAATATCTAAATTAAAAACTCAACATTTATAAAAAAGCCTATTTAAGCAATCTTAAATAGGCTTTTTTTTTATTGCTTTTTCTGTTCTGGCTCTTGTTGGTTGTCTTCCTGTTGCTGTTCTGGTTGCTTAAACAAATCGATATAAGCCTCACCGAGAGTTTCAATAATGTGTCTCGCTATTAAACTTTGGTAACCGTAATCTTCTATAGAGATATCGCCTGATTTTCCATGTAAATACACACCAAAAATAGTTGCAGCCAAAGGAGAATAGTTTTGCGCTATTAATCCAGAAATCACGCCTGTTAATACATCTCCACTTCCTGCTGTTGCCATTCCCGGATTTCCTGTGGTGTTGATATATAATTTGTTTTTGTTTACTGTAATAGAGTGTGCTCCTTTAATTAAGACAATAACATTATACTTTTCTGAAAATGCTTTAACCCTTTTAAGCATATCAAAATCATCTGTCCATTGGCCTACTAAGCGCTCTAGCTCTTTTAAGTGTGGTGTTAAAACAGTTTGTTTTGGTAACAGTTTTAAGAGCGATTTGTTTTGTGCTATTATATTTAAGCCGTCGGCATCAATAACTAGTGCTGTTTTATTTTTCTTCAGAAATGCTTCAATGGCATTCACCGTTTCTTCCGAAGTACCAAGGCCTACTCCAACACCAATGACAGTTGGTTCAATTTCAAAATTAATATTTGAAATATGTGTTTCAGAGTCATCTGTAATAACCATTACTTCTGGTATAGCTGTTTGTAAACTGTGATAACCACATTTAGGAGTATATGCAGTAACCAAACCTGCACCAGCACTTAAGGCGGCTCTACTCGCTAAATTAACAGCTCCGATTTTACCATAACTTCCTCCTAAAATCATAACATGACCAAAATCGCCCTTATGCACAAACTTTTTTCTTGGCTGATAAATGGGTAAAACTTCATGCTTAGAAATCAATTCAACTTCGGTTTCGGTTTGCATTAAATAGTCGCGATCTATACCAATATCTAACACTTCCCATTGCGTGGTGTATTTTTCTGTCTTAGGTAAAAAGAATACCAACTTAGGTGACTGAAAACTCAATGTATAACCTGCAAATACAACAGCATCATCATCTTCTACTGCTTTATCTGAATACAAACCTGAAGGCATATCAATAGACAAGGTAAACGCTTTAGATGCTTTAAATTTTTGAAATAAGGCTTTTACCCAATCATTTGGAGGTCTATTCAACCCAATACCAAAAATAGCATCGACAATAATGTCATCGGCTCCAATTTGAATGTCTGCAAATTCTTCCTTGCAGCTCAACATTGTTGGCCATGTTTTAGTCACATTTTTAATACGATCATAATTAACCAAAAAATCTTTAGAACGCTTATCACTACAGTTTACAATATAAGTAGCCACATTGTAACCATGCGTTATTAAATGTCGCGCTAAAACAAGTCCATCACCACCATTATTTCCAATACCACAAAACACATGAATTGGTACTTGTGCACCTTGCATACGCGCATGCATCCAATTAAAAATTTGTGTTCCTGCACGCTCCATTAAGTCTGTAGAGGTAATATTTTGGCGTTCTGCAGTTAGTTTGTCTCCTTCGTAAATTTGTTCTTTAGAAAATAACTTCATGTGTTTATATCTGTTTATTTTAACTTATATGGAACGTCCACATAATGATCTGATTTAGGGACGGAAAATTCTTTGTGTTTGTTTCTCACAATCGTTTTAAAAGCCTTGAAAAATAGCTGATTCCATTTCATTATTATTAGAAAGACCTATCCTTTTTTAATAAATCCCTAAAAAGGTACGATTTGTTTTTTTTTTGTTGTAAAAATAATACATTTGATATGTAATGAATAAAAAAATAAACATATCAGCAATTTCTAATGCACAGTCAATGTGCATTTCTATGTTTATTATTTCAACACGAATTACCCTTTGGGGTAATTTATAATATGCTCTCCGTTCCTTATTGTCTATATAGACATTTTATTCTCTTAAACTATAAATTAATATGAAAGTTCTCAAATTTGGTGGAACATCTGTAGGTTCAGCCGAAAACATAAATAAAGTCATCTCTATTTTAGATCAACAATCTAAAACAACCAATATTGCTGTTGTGGTTTCTGCCGTTGGTGGCATAACTGATAAGCTATTAGAAGCTGCAAGTTTAGCTTGTGATAAAAACCTAGACTATAAACAGAAATACGATACCATATGGTCAATCCATAATTCTGTCATTGAAGGACTGTTTTCAAATACCAAAAATGATAAGGCACTTCAAAAACAACAAGACGAATTACAAGAGTTAGTTTCAGAAAAACTAAATGCTTTAAAAAGTCTGTTAAACGGTATTTATCTCATCAATGAATTGTCACCAAAAACTAAGGATAAATTATTGAGTTTTGGCGAAGATTTGTCTTCAACAATTATTTATCACACCTTACATTCAAGATCCGTAGATGCGACCTTAAAAAATTCGCAAGAACTTATTACAACAGATGCTAATTTTAATAATGCAACCGTAAACTTTAAAATTACGAACCCTAAAATTCAATCCTTTTTTGAGTCAAACTCAAAAGCCATTGTTTTACTACCAGGTTTTGTGTCTAAATCTGTAAATGGAGACATTACCACCTTAGGTCGTGGTGGATCAGATTATACAGCTGCCATTATTGCTGCGGCAATGGAAGTAGATGAATTACAAATCTGGACAGACGTTAGTGGTATGTATACCACCAATCCAAAACTAGTAAAGCAAGCTGCACCAATTGTAGAATTATCGTATAAAGAAGCTGTGGAATTATCGCATTTTGGAGCCAAGGTTTTATATCCACCAACAGTAATGCCAGTGCTTAAAAAGAAGATTCCGATTGTGATTAAAAACACGTTAGATCCTGAAGCTATAGGCACAACGATTACGCAGAATGTAACACCAAATGGAAATTCGCCAGTAAAAGGTATTAGTAATATAGATAACGTCGCCTTACTCACTTTACAAGGTAACGGTATGGTTGGTGTTCCTGGTTTTAGTAAACGCTTATTTGAAACATTAGCTCAAGAAAAAATTAATATCATTTTAATTACGCAATCTTCTTCTGAACATACCATTTGTATTGGAATATCAGATTTTGATGCACAACGTGCTAAGGAAGCAGTTGATGCCGTTTTTGAATATGAAATTACACTTCATAAAATTGATCCTATTGTACTAGAAACCAACTTATCTATCATTGCTGTAATTGGAGATAAAATGAAAAATCACCAAGGTATAAGTGGAAAGATGTTTAGTACACTTGGTAAAAACAATGTGAATATTAGAGCTATTGCGCAAGGAGCTTCTGAACGAAATATTTCGGCTGTAATTCATAAAAATGATGTAAAAAAAGCATTAAATAGTTTACACGAACAGTTTTTTGAAATCAAAACCAAACAAATCAATTTATTTATTACTGGAGTTGGTAATGTTGGCGAACGACTTATTGAACAAATAAAACAACAAAAAGCCTATTTAAAAGAAAACTTCAAAATTAGCCTAAGAGTTGCTGGATTATCAAATTCTAGAACCATGGTTGTCAATGATGATGGTGTCAATTTAAAAAACTGGAAAAAGGAACTTGAAAATGGTGAAAAAGCGCGTTTAGATGGCTTCTTTGAGCATGCCAAAAATCTAAACTTAAGAAACTCTGTTTTTATAGATATAACAGCAAACGAAGCTGTTTCTAATATGTATAGCCATTATCTAAAAGAAAGCATTTCTGTTGTGGCTTGTAACAAAATTGCCTGCTCAGGTAACATTGAATACTACAACGAATTAAAAGCCTTATCAAGACAATATAATGCGGCATTTTTATTTGAAACTAACGTTGGTGCAGGTTTGCCTGTTTTAGATACTTTAGGTCATTTAATAGCTTCTGGAGATAAAGTAAACACAATCCAAGCTGTCTTATCTGGAAGTCTTAACTTTATTTTCAATAATTTTAATGCAGAAACCACCTTTCACGATATTGTAAAACAAGCACAACAAGAAGGTTATACAGAGCCAGATCCTAGAATAGATTTAAGTGGAATTGATGTCGCTAGAAAAGTCTTAATTTTAGCTAGAGAAAGTGGTCATGCCGTTGAATTATCTGATTTAACAAGCGAGAGTTTCTTAACTGAAAAAGCATCAAACTCTGATACCGTTGATGATTTTTTCCAAACATTAATAGAAGACGAATCGTATTACCAAGGGTTATTCAAATCGGCACAAGACAATAACTGTCAATTAAAATTTGTAGCAGAATTTAATGATGGAAAAGCTAAAGTTGGACTTCAAGAAATTCCTGAAGGACATCCGTTTTATAATCTAAAAGGAAAAGACAATATTGTAATGTTTTACACACAACGTTATCCTGAGCAACCTCTAATTATTAAAGGTGCTGGTGCTGGTGCAGATGTTACAGCTTCTGGTTTGTTTGCAGATATCATTAGAATTGCTAATAATTAAAATGAAAAAAGTTATTTAGTTATTGAGTTATTTAGGCTGTCTGAATAACTCAATAACATAATAACTCAATAACTCATTATCATGAATGAAATAAAAATATTTTCGCCTGCAACTGTGGCCAATGTGGCATGTGGGTTTGATGTTCTAGGCTTTTGTATCGATACTATTGGTGATGAGATGGTCATTAGAAAAACAGAAGAAAAAGGTATTAAAATCACTAAAATAGAAGGTTACGATTTACCCTTTGAAGCTGATAAAAATGTTGCTGGAGTTTCTGCTTTAGCCATGTATAATGATTTACAACCCAATTGTGGATTTGAAATTGAAATCTACAAAAAGATAAAACCAGGAAGTGGTATAGGAAGTAGTTCAGCCAGTGCTGCAGGAAGCGTCTATGGAATGAACGAGCTTTTGGGAAGACCATTAGATAAAACCAAGCTCACGTACTTTGCCATGAAAGGCGAAGCGTTGGCAAGTCAGTGCGAACATGCCGATAATTTAGCTCCTGCAATTTTTGGAGGGTTTACATTGGTTAAAAGCGCGAGTCCATTACAGATTTTAGAGCTACCTACTCCATCAGATTTATTTGTGACTTTAATTCATCCACAAATTGAAATTAAAACATCAGAATCTAGAGCAATTTTACCCAAAGAGATTCCACTGAGTAATGCCATTGCACAATGGGCAAATGTTGGTAGTTTGGTTCATGCTTTACATACTTCAGATTACAATTTAATTAAAGATGCATTGCATGATGTTGTTATAGAACCCTATCGCAAGCAATTGATTCCACATTTTGATGACGTAAAAAATGCGGCATTAAAGGCTGGAGCCTTAGGCTGTGCAATTTCAGGATCTGGACCTTCAATTTTTATGTTGAGTAAAAGTGAAGATACAGCTCGGAATGTTGAAAAAGCCATTAGAAAAATATATTCAAACACAGATATCGTATTTGAAACTTATGTTTCTAAGATTAATGTTGAAGGCATTCGAGCGTTATAAAAGACATTCAGAATACGTCGAACTAAAAGTTATAAAACGAAGCTTCACCGAGAGTTTTCTTTAAATAGTTAACTTAATTGAAGCGCATACTAATTTAGAACACATTTAAAAATGAATTACTATAGTTTAAACAAAAAAGCACCAAATACAACCTTTGAAGATGCTGTTGTTAGAGGATTAGCACCAGATAAAGGTTTATATTTTCCTGAATCAATTACACCTTTAGAAGATTCATTTTTTGAAAACATTGAGCATAAATCAAACACAGAAATTGCGTTTGAAGCCATTAAGCAGTTCATAGTTCCTGAGATTCCAGAGGATGTTCTAAAATCTATTATTGAAGATACTTTAAATTTCGATTTTCCTGTTGTAGAAATTAACGAAAACATTTCAACATTAGAATTGTTTCATGGACCAACAATGGCGTTTAAAGATGTTGGCGCGCGTTTTATGGCGCGATGTTTAGGGTATTTTAACCAAACCAACACTAATGATGTTACAGTTTTAGTTGCCACATCTGGAGATACTGGAGGTGCTGTTGCTAATGGATTTTTAGGAGTAAAAGGTGTTAATGTCGTAATTCTTTATCCAAGTGGTAAAGTAAGTGATATTCAAGAAAAGCAGTTAACAACCCTTGGTAAAAATATTACAGCATTAAAAGTTAATGGTGTTTTTGATGATTGCCAAGACATGGTAAAACAAGCATTTACAGATAGAGAGTTAACAGACAAAATGCAATTGACTTCTGCAAACTCTATAAATATAGCGCGTTGGTTACCACAGCTTTTTTATTTTATGTTTACGTATAAGCAATTAAAATCCAAACATAAAGATATCGCATTTTCAGTACCAAGCGGAAATTTTGGTAATATCTGTGCTGGAATGGTTGCGCAAAAATTAGGTTTACCTGTTAAACATTTTATTGCTGCCAATAATGCTAATGATACGGTTGTAAATTATATGCTGTCTCAAACGTATTCACCAAAACCATCTGTACAAACCATTAGTAATGCTATGGATGTTGGTAATCCTAGTAATTTTATTAGAATACAAGAGTTACACGATAATGATTTTGATGCTTTAAAATCTAATTTATCTACGTACAGCTATTCAGACGATGATACAAGATCAGCATTGTTAGAGTTATATAATGATTTTAATTATGTAGCAGACCCACATGGAGCGGTTGGATATTTGGGTGCTAAAGACTATTTAAAATCTAACGATGCACATGTAGTGTTTTTAGAAACTGCACATCCAACAAAATTCTTAGACATTGTTGAGGACGTTATTAGAGAAAACATTGATTTACCAGCTCAAATTGAAGCTGTAATGGATAAGGAAGGTGAGTCTATTGAAATTGGTACGTATGAAGAATTAAAAAGCTTTTTATTGGCATAATTATTCTTTCTTTAGAAACGCTTATGTAAAAAATATGCCTAAAACCCTATACACCATATATGTCATAGAACTTTCTAAACGTGTGTATACGGAAAACACAAAGTTCAGAAATGCAAATCCTCAGTTTAATGGCGTTTTAGAATGTTTGTACGTTGGCATGACGAGCAAAACACCCAAAGAACGCTTTCTTCAGCATAAATCAGGCTATCGGAATAAAAAAGGACACAAACTATCTTCAAATATTGTTGAGAAATATGGCACGTATTTGCGACCGAGTTTATACAACCATATCGATCCCTTTTTTACCAGAGCTGAAGCCATAAAAGCCGAAGAACAAATTGCGTTAGAATTACGTCGCGAAGGTTATGCGGTTTGGTTTAATTGAACTAATTTAAAAATAATCACAAAAAAACAGTACCTATAATTAGATACTGTTTTTTAAAATTTTATAGAAAACACCTAAACTGAATCTTCTATTTATAAACTAAAGCGAACTTATTATCTAGAATAATTAGGCGCTTCCTTAGTAATAGTGACATCATGAGGATGACTTTCATTGATTCCGGAACTTGTGATTTTTACAAAGCGCCCGTTTTCTTTTAAACTTTCAATATCTTTTGCACCACAATACCCCATTCCTGCTCTAAGGCCACCAATAAATTGATGAATACTTTCTACCAATTCACCTTTATATGGCACACGACCAACAATACCTTCTGGTACTAATTTTTTAATATCGTCTTCAACATCTTGGAAATAACGGTCTTTACTACCTTTTTTCATGGCTTCAACCGATCCCATGCCGCGATAAGATTTAAACTTTCGACCTTCGTAAATAATCGTTTCACCTGGACTTTCTTTTGTTCCTGCTAAAAGCGATCCTAACATTACAGTATCTGCACCAGCAGCAATAGCTTTAGGAATATCGCCTGTATATCTAATGCCACCATCTGCAATCACTGGCACACCTGTGCCTTTAATCGCTGCTGAAACTTCTAGAACTGCAGAAAACTGAGGAAAACCTACACCTGCCACTACTCTAGTTGTACAAATTGAACCTGGTCCAATACCCACTTTTACGGCATCTGCTCCGGCTTCTACTAAATATTTTGCTGCTTCACCTGTCGCAATGTTTCCAACGATAACTTCAAGTTGAGGAAACAGTTTTTTAATTTCTTTTAAAACAGCAACAACACCTTTTGTGTGTCCGTGAGCTGTATCAATTATTACGGCATCAACACCTGCATTTACTAATGCCGAAGCACGTTCTACGGCATCACCTGTAACACCAATGGCCGCAGCGACACGCAATCTTCCATAGGTATCTTTATTAGCATTTGGTTTCTGTGTTACTTTTGTAATATCTCTAAATGTAATCAGTCCTTTGAGGATGTAATTATCATCTACAATTAATAATTTTTCAATTTTATTCTGTTGAAGAATTTGTTCGGCATCTTTTAATGAGGTTCCTACAGCTGCAGTCACTAAACGCTCTTTAGTCATCACATCCACAATAGGTTTTTTACCATCGTGTTCAAAACGTAAATCTCTGTTGGTTACAATGCCTTTTAAGGTTCCATTATCACCAACAATAGGAATACCACCAATACTATGTTCTGCCATATTTGATTTTGCATCAAAAACCGTAGCGGTTAAGGGTAAGGTTACCGGATCGATAATCATGCCGCTTTCAGCACGTTTTACACGTCTCACCTTATCGGCTTGTTGCTCTATAGTCATGTTTTTATGCAATACACCAATACCACCTTCTTGTGCCATAGCAATTGCCATTTTACTTTCGGTAACCGTATCCATTGCTGCAGAAATCACAGGAATGTTAATCGTAATGTTTCGTGTAAATTTGGTTTGAATATTAACTTCGCGAGGAAGAATTTCAGAAAATGCTGGAACTAAGAGTACGTCATCATAAGTGAGACCTTCTCCAACAATTTTAGTTTCGTGTGCTGTCATGGCAATTAAGATTTAATTGCGTGCAAAGATAAGCTAATATTTACAATCTAGTGTTACTAAAACGTAACTTCTAATGTTGTAAACCAATTACGAGGAGCAGATGGTATGATACCAGGTCCAGGATAACCTGTAGCACGTCGTGTAAAGTAAGCATTATCTAATACATTATTGACACCCGTTTCTAATTTAAACCTTTTATAGCGATAAGATATTGAGAGGTCTAAAATGTCATATTCAGGAATTTCACCAATGACACCACTTAAATTGGATGCAACAGAATTAGTAGCGTCCGTAAATTGTCTTCCTAAATACGTGTATTGCATATTCCCCATAAGATTTTTATAGCCGAATTTTAAGCCTGTTTTTAAATTTAAATCTGGCACAAATTCTACCTTGTTACTTTTAATTCCGGGTTGTTCAGAGTTGGTATATTCTGAAGAAATAAAAGAGGTATTAATATAATAATTAAAACTGAAATCGGTATTCAGTTTTAAGATTTTCTTCAAGTTAAAATCAAATAAAGATTCTACACCATACATTACGGCATCTCCAATATTACCACGTTCACTAACAACACTTCCATCCTCCTGTTCTTTTTGAACAAAACCTATTCGATTATTGTATAATAAGGCGAATGCACCAACATCATAGGATACGATATTATTATAATTCCCTCTTAAACCAAAATCTACCGTAAATCCATCTTCATCCGTAATGTCAGGATTAATGGCAAAAGCAGGATTTACAATATTTATATCTGAAAAGGTTACAGAACGATAGTTTTGTGAAATATTAGCGTAAGCTTCTAAATTTGTGGTAGGTTTATAACTTAAACCTAAGCCGAATAATACAAAATTGCGTTCAAAATCACGATTATCTTCTACAGTGTCTTCAAAAATAACATTACCTGCCGCATCTGTATTTATGCGTTTATACGCCCCTTCACTTTGTGTTTTTATATACTCGAATCTAAACCCTGGCGTCACAGAAAATTTATCATTCAGATAGAAGATATTTTCACCAAAGACTGCAACATTTAGATTTGGAAAATCAAAATCGGATTGATCTGAATAGTTCGGAAATTCGTCGGTTCTGATATTAAAATCGGGACCTATTCCATCGGAACCTGGCCCTTGTTGTTGACTGTTATTAGCCTTGTAAAATTTAGAACCGATTAAAAAGGTGGCCTCTTTATTAAATATGTGATACTTGCTTAATAATCGTGCTTCAAAACCATAATTATTGAAATCACCTTTTATTAAATCGCGCTCTGTATTCGGATCTACCTGATCGACACGATTGGTTCTAAAGCCTAATGCATTTCTTGAAGCATTCAACCCGAAAAAATTAAATGTAAAATTAGTAGCTTCTGAAAATTGATGGGCTAATTTAAAATTGTAGAGTAACCAATCTACTTCAAACCAATTTCGAGCTCTATTACTTTGGTAAGGATCTTCAGTAAACATGGTATCGGTTAAACCACCGGCTTGTTGTGCTAAATAATCTAAATATGTAAGTTCGGCAGTAACAGACGTATTTTTATTAAATTGATAACCAATATGAGCGTATATGTTTTTAGATTCGAACTCTGAATTCGGCCTAAAACCATCGCCTTTTTTATAATTGAAAAAGGTATAATAACTCCATTTATTACTCGTCCCACTAAGGCTGGTAAAATTAGTGTACAAGCCAAAACTTCCTAAAGTATTCCTAGTAATGACTTCTAATGGTTTGTTAGGATTTGGTTCTTTCATTACAAAATTAATGAGTCCTCCAAACTGCGTTCCATATTGTAAAGATGCCGCTCCACGGATAACTTGTATTTGTTTTAATCCTTCTGAAGCTGGGGAATAATAACTTTCAGGATATCCTAGGACGTCTGCGCTAATATCGTAACCATTTTGCCTCGTATTAAAATTTGCGGTTCTATTAGGGTCTAAACCTCTACCACCGATATTGAGTTGTAGTCCGGCATCATCATTCTGATAAATATTTAAACCTGCGACTTGGCTGTAAAGTTGCCTCGCATTATTTGTGGCCAAATTGGCCATAGATTCTTCGACTAAAACCACCTCTGTTTTCTTTCCGGCATAAATCGCAGTTTCTTCAACATCCTTTAATCTACTTAAATTAAAAACCTTAGATCTTCGCGCTGTAATTTCAACGACCGTTAAGGCTTCGCCAATGGTCTCTAATTGCTGGTTTAAAACAACATCATTTTCAACGGTGATTGTAATTTCTAGTATTTTAAATTCATAAGAAAAATACACCAAATTCAAGGTTTGTTTTTGGGTTGTAAATTCATAATAGCCATTGGCATCGGACTTGGCCAATAAACCAGAAACTTTATCATAAACCTCCACATTTTTCACCGGTTCTTGGGTTTCCCGATTGGTAATAATACCAGATACCTTTTGTTGTGCATGGAGTGCAAATGCAAACAAAACAATTATTATAAATGTACTAAAGTCCTTTAATGTCATCTTTAAATGGTAAAATCCAATTTTTGGGTTCAAATGATTCTGTTTGTTTTAGCAAATCCACTTTGGGGTCAATGTAGCGTTCACTAGAGCGACCGTTTAGAGCCACAAAACTATCGACGTAAATTTCAATATTTTTATGCCCTTGTGATGCAAAATGCTGTTCTAAATATTTGGCATACTCTAGAATAAAATCGGGCTGTGTGCTCATTTGTTTCTCTTGAAACGGTGTTAAAAAATCTGAATTATCTACAGAAAATGAATGTCCAGATACGGGATCAACCACTTTAAATTCTGTATACCCTGCTTTTTCCATTAACATGACACGCCAAGAAAAACGATAGCCTTCTTCGGTCCAAAATAATTCGTTAGGATACAACAAATAACGAAACGGCAAAAGTAATTGAATCGTAAAAAATAAACCTAAGATTGGCAAAATTATCTTTTGATTTTGAAATTTATAATTCGAAATTTCAATAGTAGCGACTTTTAGCTTTAAAACGCTGAATAATTTTCGAAATCCATTTAAAATACGCTCATGTACATCGGCATCGAAAAAAATTAGAGTTGCTACAATCATGACATAAGGAAACATGCCAATAGGAAACAACACTCTTGTAAAGACATGGAAAAACACAATTAATGCAAAAGCAAAACCCCGTGTGCGCTTATAAAGCATAAAAAAGGGAATGCTTAGATCATATAACATTCCAGACCAACTCATGGCCATATGAAACCATTCTTGTTGCATCACATTTTCGCCAATAAAAGGTAAATCATATTTGGAAGGCAACCATATTTTTAAAGGCATGGCTTTACATAACCAATCACTATTTATTTTGGCCAAACCGGCATAGACATAAACGACTCCTAATAACAGTTTTATGCTATTAATAGTCCATTTCGGAATTTGATGGTATTCCTTTTTTCTAATTATAGCGTCTAAAGAGAAGTACGCATTGGCGGGTAAAAAACACATTAAAAAGCTCAATATACTTATAAAATAGTAATGATTGAGGTATGTAGTTTTATCCATAAATTCGATATAGGTAAAACTTATAAAGAACGTGATAATGGCCATGCGATATTTTAATCCTAAGGCCACAAAGACTGCAGATAAACCGCATATTACAAATAGAAGATATGTATAATTGCCGATAGGTTTTACCCATTCAAAACCATAATACGAAAAGTGAAATTGAGGTTCTAAGTACAGTTTTTCAATCCAACCATAAGACCAAAACCTAATAATACTTGCCAACATCATAAGGCCAAAACCTATTCTGAACACAGCCAACGGCGCAGGATGGGTTTGTTTATTGAAATATGATGTAAGTTTAATTAGCATAATGCAAAAAAAGGATTCTTATTGAATAAGAATCCTTTTTGAATTTAATTTTTTAATTCTAGTCACCATCAGCATCAACATAATCGACACTAACATTTAAGGCTTGTAACATATCAACCTTTAGTAAAACCACAGCCATTTGCAAAGCATCATAAGCTTCGGTCATTTTAGTGTTATCCATAGCAATCTGATCTGCAAAACTATCATCTAAGGTATTAATTTTAGCTTGTGCGGTGTCAAACTGATTATTTATAAGTACACTTAAGTCTTCCCCATTTTTTATGGTATTTAGGTAGTCTAAATAAGAGGACAAACTTTCTCCTGTGGTAGTGCTGTTATAATGTTTTCCATTAAAAAAATCTTTCACAGCCGTTAATGCTTCTGTTGCTAGCGTTTTTGAAATATCACTTCTATAATAAGCTTCTACTTTATCTGGCAACGGCGTTGTAGAGAAATTACCGGCAGGAATCCCAATTTTATTGGCTCTTAATCCTTTTTCGTAATAAAACATAAAATCGTTAATCAGTTTATTAATAGATCCTGTAGCCGTATTATTGGCATTATCGATAAACGTCTGACTGTAGGTTGCCCAACTTTGCGTGACATCTTGCGTTAGCGATTCCATTTGATTTACTAAATCTGAAACATAAGCCAAATATTTAGCCGCATCTGCATTTGATGTATAATAGCTTAATATATCCATATCGTTATCTGCCAAGCCATATAACATATAGTCTAAAGCAGGAAAACCAACCGCGTCATTATTATTAACATTAGCTAAATCATAATTCTGAGATTGAATATTATTTTGAATATCTGTAATATTTGTGGGATAGATATTCATCTGGTACCCAAAATTAATCTCTTCGGCTCTACCGATATTAAACATTTCAGCAGATTGCCATATTTTATAGGCATTAAACCAAGCCGTCCTGAATGAATCTAGATTGGCTTGAGTAGGTGCATTTACAAAATTATCTTTTTCAGTTACCATATTGGTCACTGCGATATTTAAATCTTCATAAACCGGCACAATAATATTATCCGCCCAATTGGTTAACATCGCAGTTCTGTCAAAATTATCGGTAACACCTCCTGAACTCTCATCGGAAGAGCTACACGCCACGGCTAGTGCAGTGATTGTTAAGATTAAAAAAGCTTTCTTTAACATAGTTATTATTTTTTAAATTGTAAAAACAACGAAGTATAAACGTCCTAATGAAAGACGATTTATACTTTGAGGTTTTTGGCGTATTTCTTAGTTAATAGTTTGCGCAACGGTAAAGCCGAAACGATCAGCAATTGCAGTAGAAATAGCATCTAGAGCCTCTGGAGTTATGTCCCAAAATCCGTTACCTTCAGAGATCTGAGCCATAAATGCATCAACCTCTGACTTACTAAAATAAGGACTATTTGTACCAGGTTGACGTGTAAATTGAAGACTGTATACAAATCCAAAACCTTCAGATAATTGGTGGAATGCGTTTGCCATATCGCCTTCTGCTAAGACTTCTTTTCCTCTTTGTAAATAATAAACACCTCTAACGGCTAAAATTTTAGAAATATTTTCTTTTATGATTTCAGCTTGTTCATCTCTTACGGTATAATTTTTAGCCACAATTGCAGCTCTACCCAATTTAAAAGCATCATAAACCGTTTGAGCAATCCCAGCAAAATCTTCATCAGCTTCTACTCTATCCATATATTCGCTTAAAAATGAATCTGCATCTAAAGTTGGCATAGTCGCATCATCTTCCGCACCATATAAATAGCCAAATGCTTCATCCCATTTATGCTCCATAGTTGTATAAGATTTTCCTTCTTCAACGATATCATTATCATTATTAGAAATATTAGAAGCTTCATCTAACACCGCAGGACTTAAATAATTATTAAGAATTTGGTCTGTCATTAAACTTCCTATTAAACCTTTTGCAACAAATTGATTAAGTTCAAAACCTTTAGCGTTAATATATCTTACCGTTCCACCACCAGCTTGTTGTAATTGTCCTGCATTTCCTGCACTTGCTGTATTATTCCAATTAGGAAATACATTTGTTGCTTGATCTGAAATCCACGTGTCAAATTGTGTTTTTATAGCATTCGCATCGGTCGTGTTTGCCGAGAAATAATCTTGAGAAGCTGCCACTTTACTTCTAAGACTTTTATCTGAAGCATTTAAATCTGCATCTAAAAAATCATCGGCTCCTTCAACGTGCGCAAACATAGCATCTAATTGAGCTTCTGAATAGGCATTATCTTTAAGTGCTGTTACAAATTCCTCACCCATTGCAATCCTAGTGGTTTGACCGCTATAACTTACCGTAGAATTTCCGTCTCTTGAAAATTCATAAGTTACAGGGGTATTGACTTGTGGTCCTGAAGCCCCATTATCATCATCACTGGAACATGACGTTAATACTGCTGCTATTGTAAATAAACTTAAGGCAATTTTTTTCATACTATATTATTCTTATTAAGACTTGATATAAATAATTCACGCAAAAATAAGACAAAATTTAATTTGACGCACTTTATTTAGACTAAATTTAAATAAATAATAAAAGACCTCTTATACATCGTATTAACAACACTATCATACCGCAATTATAGCCTTAGAAAGTGTTTTAAGATTTTGAATTAAATACGAGGTTAATAACAATCCATTTTAAGCTGTCCATTCGTTTCAAAATCACTTAAAGGTTGACTTAAGTGGGTTTTGGTTATGGAATTTAGGACGTCTAAAACCCTATTCTGCATAGCAATTGAACCACATATCATTATAACTCCGTTATTATGTAATACTTTAGAAAACAACTCTTGATGTTCTAAAATTAAATCTTGAACGTAAATTTTAGTTTTTTGTTCCTGCGAATAGGCCACATTAAAACTCGTTAACTTATGTTTTACCAACGCGGAATCTATAATACTTTCATACAGTTTTAGAGATTGTTTTGTTCGTCCGCCCCAGAATAGATGTGTTTTTATTCGCTTTGAATTATCGTTAATCATACCTAAAAAAGGAGCAATACCTGTTCCGTTGGCAATCAAAACGACCTCTTTTGTATCGATTGGAAAGTGAAAATCGTAATTACGCCTTACTTTAGCTTTAACAATCTCGTTGACTTTTAAGTTGTTAAAATAATTAGAGCAGACACCTAACTCATGCCTTTTAATACTTAATACAATATCGTTTTCAATCTTACCTATTGAATATTGTCTTTCAATAAAATCGGCATCAGGAAACATTGATAATAAGTCACCTGATATAAATTTTACCTTTTTATTAGGTCGCAACTGTATCAAAAATGAATCGTCATTATTAGGTTCCGTTTTATTGATGACTTTAAATTCCTTTAATTTTTTTAAATTGACCTGAGGTTTTTGAAGTTGAATTTTTAAATCTTGAGCTGTTTGATTATTCCATTGAATTATCCAACTTTTAAATGATTCAAACGACTGATTATTAATTTTAAAAAGTGGTAAATGTGCTTCAAATCCTTCTTGTTTTTGAAACATCGCATCAACTTCAACGGCATATTTACAATAATCCGGATACATTAATGACCCAAAACCAATGACCGAATACTGAAGAGTCTGAGCCTGATTTACGTTCTGAAATAACTGTTCAAAATTTGAAGCACTTATCGGAGCTTCGCCTTCACCATAAGTTGACGCAAAAACAATAATGTGTTTCGCTTTTTTATATGCCGAATAGTCATTTAGAGTAGACACAAAAACCGAATGTCCTGCGGCTAATAAAGCCTCGTAAAATAATTTAGCTGTGTTAAAAGTATTTCCAGTTTCTGAACCGACTAAGATGATATATTCTGCTGTATCCTTTTTAAACTTGTTTTTAAGTTTTGACGATTCTTTTCTGCGCTTTAAAGTCATGGCAAAACCTGAATAGATAAAAAATAAGGTCGCCAAACTAGCCAAAAACAATATTATTGACCAAATTATAGTGCCTTCGCCAGTATGCAGAATTAAACTCCAGTTAGATACTAATGCACCAAACGATGTATTTTGATGGCTAACAATTGCCCCTGTATACTGATTAACAAGTAGTTCTTTGTCGTTCAGTTTTACAATAAAATAATCTTCAATATCATCGGAAAATGGAAATTCTACATGTTTTACATCTCCAAGGGAAATATCTTGAAACGTTTTTAAGTCTTTTATTGCTAATTTTTCTTCGGGTTCTACTTGCTCTGGATATTGGTGAGAAATTTTTTCTACAGGAAACATATCGAACCGTTCTAAGGATAGAAACACTCCGGTTAACGTTACAATTATTATAGGTATCAATGCATATCTACCAATAACCACATGGTAATATTGATCAAAATTTTCCTTGACCACCTTTGAGAAAAATCGTTTAAATCCACCTTGTCGCTTCAAGATTAACTTAATACCTGTAACCGAAATTAGAAATAATAAAAAGGAAACCACTCCAATTAAAATCCGACCTGTTGTTTTTAAAAATAAGGAACGATGTAAGTTGGTCGCGAATTCAAAAATGGGTGCTTTTTTAATGATGTCACCTATTTTTTTACCAGTAAATGGATTAATATAAAACGTTTCGCTGTTACCTTCTTTGGTAATGACATCTACACTAAAAAAGTCGTTTCTATCAACTTCGATTGTAAAAACTTCTTCGTATTCGGTATCTAATACACTTAGCGTTTCTGCAAGTGAAACCTCATTTGCGTCAGAAACTGCATACGGTTTCAACTGATTTGAAATAGGTTCAAACGCCAAAATAGCACCAGTTACCGATGCTATTAAGATGAATAAAGAAGAAACCACAGCCAATACCAAGTGACTGTATCTCCAAATGGAAATGGTCATAGTATCGATTTATTTTTGAGGCATCATTCTTATGTAACGGATAAAACCTTGACCTTCTACTTTAGACTTTACGTTTTCAGAAGTTAACGCAATTTCAATATCTTTTTCGTAATATTCTTGATCTTCTACAGCGGTCTCAAACCGAAGTTTATAACCTTTATCTAATTTGTCATTATCAATTTCTATGACATTAATTGTACGCTCTCCTCCACTCACAGTTGCTCCTGTAATGGCATCAATATCTGTTCGTCTTTTTCCGTAAAATTGCCACCAAGACTCAACCGTATTATACCACTCATCATCGTCTCCAATAACGTTTAAGGTTTCTTCGTATTCGCCTTCAGGATTTAATAAAGAAATAACTATGTAAGCTCCTTCACCTGTATAATTTGTCATTTGAATCATACATTTATACTTTGTAGATTCTGTTGGTGTAGTAAATGAAACTAAACTAAAAACGACAACACTTAGTAAGGTTATTAATCGTATATTTTTCATATGATCGTAGTATTACTTTAAAAATTCGACTGAAATATTATTCTTTTTAAGCAACTCATTTTCAATGGCTAAATCGTATGCAGACTCTTCAAAATCTGTAACAATTTCTTTTTTTGCACCATTTTTTACAAGAAATTTAAGCACTACATCATCAGTAGCCTTTAATGCCGCAAGATGTAAAGGAGTATTGCCATCTTTATTTTTTGCATTAATATCTTGATTAAATTCTAAGGCTAATTTTAGTAGTGAAATACTATTTTTTTCAACCGTTAAATGAAACCAATTATTTCCATTTTTTTGCACCGCAGTGACATCTAGACCATGAGATTTAAGTAGGTCTAATTTTTTAGTAAACTCCTCCTTCTTTTTTTCTGAATACGAGTTTATTAAATAATAGACTAAGTTATTGCCATCTGAATCTATACTATTTGATTTTGCTCCTTCTTCAAGTAAGTACGCAACAGTATTTGTAGCGTTGCCTTTTACCGCTAAAGCCAATGCCGATTCCCCTTTTTTATTTGTAGCATTAATATCTTTTACATTTTTTGCAAATCTTTTAACTATCTCTAATTTGTTACGAGATGCTGCATTTATAAACGGTGTATTTCCGTTATGGTCTGCTTGATTTACATCGAGTCCCTTGTCTAATAAATAGTTTAAGACCTCTGTATTATCGCTATTATATGCTAAAATGTGTAATGGTGTTTCTCCTTTTGAATTGGTTACATTGGGTTGCAAACCAACACGTTCTAAGTATTTATAAATACCTATAGCGTTGGGTTGTCTTCGCATACCATGAGCTGCAAAAATAAATGCTTCATGTGTTCCTTTTATACCTTGTTTTAATAAGCTATTGAGTATTTCTGTATTTCCAGATTTAGCTACATAATTAAAAATACCATTTCCACTGTTATCAACAGAGTTGATATCTAAACCTTTAGATTGAAAATATTTAATAAGTTTAAAGTCTTTATCACTTGGAGCTGCTAACAACAATGCATTTGCTCCATCAGGATTGGTTTTGTTTATTAAATCGGCATTGTGTTCAATAAGACGATCATAGACTTTAGTATTTGCCTGACCAGAACCAGCCGCAAAATTAATAATGGTATTTCCCTTATCGTCTGTTATATTAGTTTTTGCATCATTCTTTAATAGGTAATCAACCAATGCGTCATTTCCTTTGTAAGCTGCCCAGAAGATATATGTTCTCCCATCGTGAGTAAGTTTGTTAACATCATTTCCTTTCTGAGAAATTAGATAAATAATTGACTTTAAAGGGGCATCTTGCAAGGTAGCGTAAACGACTCCATCAAAATTATTACTATTGGCCTCAGCAGGATTATTACCTTCTTTTATTTTACTTTCTAAAGCTCCTACTGTTGGTTTTGTATCCCAAAATGCGCGATCTAAAAACACATTATCTTGAGCAAATCCTTGAAATGATAAAGCTAATAGTATAGCAACGAAACTTAGTTTTAAATTCTTCATGTGTTTTACTTTTTTACAAACGATTCAATTGTGGTATTTATTTCTTCTTCTTTTACAACTTTATCGTCAAATAAAATTTTGTAAAGTGGTTTGTTATCTACTTTAGTTTCTAAAACTAAATCTTTATCTCTGCTGTAAACGTCATCCCATTTTGCTCTCACTACAGCCCATTTATCTTGGTTTTCTTTCCACCAATCAATAGTTGCTTGGCATCTACTATCATCAACCTTTACATACGTATTATACCCTTTCTCATTAGCTAAAACCACATCTTCTTTTCCTTTTTCTCTAATAATTTTGGCATTGTCTTGGTCATGTACCCAACCGTAATTAGTAATTTCTTGACGGTTGCCTCTTAAGGTTACATTGTAATCACTACGCTTGGTATATTCTCTTCGTGGTAAAGGTGCTGTTGTTGTATTTTCCCAATAGGTTTTTCCATCTACATGAACCCAAGTACCAGAGCCTTCATAACGTGGACTATCATCAACTTGATATACTTTTTGCGTCCACTGCCCTTCTACGTCATCTTTAGTTTTAGTTTCAAAAACCCATTCGTTATCACCATTGTACATATAGAAGTCTGTATTTTCAAATAACCAATCTTGTCTCCAATGCTTTACAATATGTGGACTATCTGGTCTTCCTACTTGTAATAAATGCTGAATAGAAATTTTATCATCTTCGTCTACAATCGCAACTGCATATTCTAAACCTTTATCAACTTTGGTTTCAGAAGGTCTGTAAAGCGAATCGTTACTGTGGTTAAACGTCTCACTAAAATTAAAAGTTACCTCAAAGCAACCACACATATCTTTAATGGCTTGCTGATCTTGTGCTTTTTTATCTTGTGCATGGCTGTATAAAGTAAATGCTAAAATAAATGCTAAAACTGTTACTCTTCTCATTTTATATTATTTGCTAGTGATTAAAAAAGATTAAAAATAGTTATTCTTATTTAGAATGAATTAAAATAAGATTATATATTTGCGACAAATTTATATAGAATGAGTCTAATTAAAAATAATTTTCTACTTTATTTTTTGATTTTTTTAAGTTGTAATCTCAATGCTCAAGAAATAGAAAGCGACAGCACAAAAATTGAAAAACTAAGTGAAGTTGTTGTTATTGGCGAAAGCAACGTTATGTCTGTGAGTAAAAAATTGTTTACGGTTAGCACTATTAAACGGAAAGACATAGATAATTTAGCCGGAAACAATTTAGCAGACATTCTATTTAACAACTTAAACATCTCTGTAAATCCAGATGCATCTTCTGGCCGTTCTACGGTTAGTTTATTTGGGTTAGATGGTCAGTACGTGAAAATTTTAGTCGATGGCATTCCGGTAATTAGCGATAATGGTGTCGGGAATAATATAGACATTACACAGATTAATATTGATGATGTTGAGCGCGTTGAAATTGTAGAAGGTTCAATGGGTGTTCTATATGGTGATAATTCTGTTGCAGGAGTCATTAATATTATTACAAAGAGAGGCTTAAAGGACGATGGATGGGAATTACAGGTATCATTACAGGAAGAGACTGTAGGAAATGAATTTGAATTATTTGATAAAGGCAGACATATTCAGAACTTTAGAGCTACGAATCAAGTTAATGAAAAGTTATCCTATGCTTTTGGCGTGTCTCGCAATGATTTTGCTGGCTTTTATAATGATTATAAGGGGCCAAACTATGTAAATATTCAAGATAATTTAGTTGTAAATGATAGTTTACGTGGTACCGAATGGAACCCTAAAGAACAAATTACGGCTTCTGCCAATGTGGATTTAGATTTAGGACAACACAATGTCTTTTATAAATTACAGTATTTTAATGAAGATCTAGACATCTATAATCGGGTTGTAAACGGTAGATACCAAAACGGAAGTCTTAACCCAACGGCTTTAGATAAAAATTACATTACCGATAGATGGGTAAATAACATCAATGTGTCTGGACCTCTTAATGGAGCGACTAAATATAATTTTTCATTGTCGTACCAAAATCAAAAACGGAACTATAAAGAATTTATATATAACATTTTTGAACAACGCACACAATCTGTAGAAATTGATGCTCTAAGTCAATCGAGTGAAGTCTGGTACTCCAAAGCTTTTGTAAATAAGATATTTCCACAATCTGATTATTTTGATCTTCAGTTAGGTTATGAGTTTACCAATCAGTCTGGTTTTGATGCTAATGCTACTGGAGCCTACTCTAATGAAGTAGTAAAAAATACCATTTCTAACTATGAGTTGTTTGGAATTACTGAGTTTCAACTTTCAAAAAAACTATCTATAAATCCAGGTGCACGATTTACGCATAGTACGCAATTTGATAATCATTTAATTTGGTCCTTATCTTCTAATTATGATTTTTCAGATAAACTAAAACTAAAAGCTGTTGTAGGCTCAGCATATAGAGCACCTAATTTTGAAGAATTGTTCTTTTATTTTGTGGACGCCAATCACAATGTGCAAGGAAATCCAGATTTACAACCAGAAGACGGAATTTCGGTTTTTGTTAATTTAAAAGATAACTTCAGAATTGCCAAAGAAGGGTATCTGAATACCAGTTTCAACTTTTTTCATATCTATTTAAAAGATGCCATTTCTAGTATAACAACAGAAGATGGCGATGGACGTATTCTATTTACGCAAGACAATATAGATTACAGTGACCGTTTAGGGTTTACACTAGATAACAGTTTTATATATAAGAACTGGAACATTGGTTTAGGTGGAACATATCTAGGCGTTAAAAATGAAATCCAAGCCTTTGAAACTAATACTGATGACTATTTATGGAGTTTAAACTTACAAACGTCATTAGCTTATACTATTAAAAAGTGGAATTCTATAGTCTCTGCTCAATTAAAGCACACGGGAGAAACTGAAGGTATATTCAATAATGCCAACGGAGACGAGTTTGTTGGAATAACAGACGCTTACACGTGGTTAAATGCTTCAATCCGTACAAATATTACTTCCAATTTAAGCGCTACACTAGGTGCAAGAAATATTTTTGACGTTGTTAACATCAATTCAGCAGCGTCATCTGGAGCTCATAATAGCTCAGCAACAACATCACGACTTATCGGTAATGGCCGATCTTATTTTTTAAAACTTTTATATAATTTAAACTTTAAACACTAACAATTATGAATACCAAATGTTTTACAATTATCTTATTTATAGCTGCTGCTTTTTTCACAAGCTGTAGCAACGATGACGATGTTACAACTCCTGTAATTCCGCCATCTTCTGGTGGTATAATAGACCCAGAAGTAGGAGGGTTTAACCAGGCTAATCGGGTCTATGTAGATTTAAGTTCAGGTGAACAAGTTGCTTCGCGACGCGATTCATGGGAAATTGCAGTTTATAACGGGTCTCAAAATAGAGTGTTCCTCAATAATGCTTTATTAGTTTCTGCTGTAGAATTAGAAGGTATCACTGATATTACAACGGTTACAGAAGCAACAACTTTATCGTCACCAATGACCTTATACGTGTTAGATCAAAATCAAAACCCACCAGTAAATACCCCTATAAATATTAATAATGTTTCAGAATTAATCCAAGGTTTGCCTGTTAATTATGGGCAGTATGGTAATTTAAGTGAAGGAATCTCCTTTACAGATAGCAAAGAAGGCGAATTAGCTGGTACTGCTTTTGATGAAATATCTACTACAGATAGCGAAAACAATGTTTACATCGTAAATTTAGGAAACGAAATCCCGACAACTAATACAGGTACACTAAATACTACGGGAGAACCAAGAGGTTTCATGAAAGTGAGAGTTTTAGCAGATGGTAACGGTTACACGATTCAATATGCACCATTGACTAACACTACTGATTTTTCTGAAATTAGCGTCAGTAAAGATAACAGTTATAACCTCACTTCTATTAGCTTAACAGATGGACAAGTGGTTAGCGTAGAACCAGAAACTGCAAATTGGGATATTGATTTTGGCGGTGTATTTTCTTATTACGGTTTACAAGGTAATTTAGCTGCTGGATTAACGTATTCAGATTACACATTACACAATACGCTTGGTGGTGTTGGTTTATATCAAATTACTGTTGAAGATGAAACGACTCCAAGTTATACGGATTTCGCAATTGCTAATATTGATGAAGCTAGTTTTGTATACAATGATCGTTCTATTATTGGAAGTAGTTGGAGAAGTGTAGATTATATGACAGGTGAAACGTCAGTAACAGAAGGTCGTTATTACGTTATAAAAGATAGCGATAACAATTACTATAAATTAAGATTTACTGCTGTTGAAAATGAAACAGGAGAACGAGGTTACCCACAATTTCAGTATGAATTATTAGAAGATTAATAATCTAATGATAAGCTGAAAATATCTTAGTAGCTTCATTATAAGAACTCTCAAAGCTCATGGCATTTAAGTCATGGGCTTTTTTTTGTGTGAAGTAAGACAACATTTTTTCCGTTGGCATATTACCTGTTAAGTCGTCTTTTGCCATTGGGCAACCACCAAAACCTTGAATAGCACCATCAAAACGACGGCAACCTGCTTTGTATGCTGCATCAATTTTTTCGAACCAAGTGGTTGGTGTGGTATGCAAATGGGCGCCAAATTCTATATTTGAATAGGCAGGAATTAAATTTGAAAATAAATAGTCAATATTCTCGGCATCAGAACTTCCAATGGTATCACTTAAGGATAAAATTCCAACTCCCATGTTAGATAAACGTTCGGTCCACTCGCCTACAATATCGACATTCCAAGGATCACCATACGGGTTTCCAAAACCCATAGAAATATAAACAACGACTTTCTTATGGCTTTTGTCAGCTATTTCTAAAATTTCGGATAAAGTAACAACGGATTGAGCAATAGTTTTGTGCGTGTTTCTCATTTGGAAGTTTTCGGAAATTGAAAACGGGAAACCTAAATAATCAATTTCAGGGTGTTGTGATGCATCGTTTGCGCCTCTTGTGTTGGCAATAATGGCTAATAGTTGACTTTCGGTTTTACTTAAGTCGAGTTGCGCTAAAACTTCTGCTGTATCTACCATTTGCGGAATTGCTTTTGGCGACACAAAACTACCAAAGTCAATCGTATCAAAACCAACACGAAGCAACGATTGTATGTACTGTACTTTCTTAGCAGTAGGTATAAAATCCTTGATGCCTTGCATAGCATCTCTTGGACATTCTATTATTTTAACACCTTTGTTCATTGGTTCAAATATACATTAAATGCATTTGAATTTGAAGTTGAATGAATGTTCTATTTTAGAAAGAACCTGATAACTATTGAATCACAATTAAATACAAATAATTCGTTTTCATTCAAAACTTAATGAATAACAACCTTAAGTTTAAATTAAAATAAAAATCGCAATAGCAATAAATACCACAATTTGAAGCCATTTTAAAACCAAACCTGAGTTTTTATAGTTTAAGGTATAGGTTTTAATTTGTCCTGCTAACAACGCAATGGTAGAAAAAATAATAAACGACACCAACATAAAAATACCACCTAAAACATAAAACTGAATCACAGTACTCATAGAATCACTAAACAAAAACCCTGGAAAAAAAGCTAGAAAGAAAATAGTGACTTTTGGGTTAAGCACATTCATAAAAAACCCTTGTACAAAGAGTTGTTTTAGATTTTTCTGCGGTACATTTTCTGAGTTTAAAGTAATTGTAGCATCAGATTTAAAAACGTTGTAAGCAAGAAACAACAGGTAACAAGCTCCTAAAAGTTTAATACCAAAGAATAAATTTTCATTCGCTTTAATTACAGCAGAAACACCAAAAGCTAACAAGGTCGTATGCACAATACAGCCTGTAATTAAACCACATACCGTTGCCATTCCGTAAGACTTACCATTTGCTATACTCTGAACCAAAACATAGATATTATCTGGTCCTGGCGAAATTGCCAAAGCAGATGTTGCTAGTGCGAATGATATTAGGATGTCGTAATTCAAACGATATAAAAATCTTGTTTCTAATTATTAAAACTCCAGAGGAGTTTTACATTAATAATAACAAATAATGTATGGCGTTAGTGAACTCCAGAGGAGTGACATATCTGCTCAAATTTACAAAAGCATAATTGGATTGATGTGTCGCACTGCCAGTGCTCTATTGAAATCATTCTGTTATACAATTATGAATATTTAGCCACGCTGTGGTTATATGAAAATGTACTTTTTTCAATGTCAGTTTGAGCTTATCACATTCAAAATGAATTTTAAAGGACGTAAATACTTTTAATACACCGTACAAATACTATTTCAACAAAGCCTTATTAATTCGTTTTATCAAACTTGGTCCTTCATAAATAAAACCTGTATAGATTTGAACCAAGTCAGCTCCTGCGTCTATTTTTTCTAAAGCATCTTCTGCAGAATGCACACCTCCTACTCCAATAATTGGAAAAGCTTTATTACTTTTCTCTGCTAAATATTGAATGACTTTCGTTGATTTTTCTTTTATTGGTTGTCCACTTAAACCTCCATTTCTAATTTCAGTTAATCTAGCATCACTAGTTTTTAAACCGGTTCTGTCAACAGACGTGTTGCTGGCAATCACTCCATCGAGTTTTGTTTCAGCAATGAGTTCTATGATTTCATCTAATTGTATATCGTTTAGGTCTGGTGCTATTTTTAATAAAATTGGTTTTTGTTTTTCAAACGTTGCGTTTGCTTTTTGAACACTAGAAATCAGCTCCAACAAATAATCCTTATCGTTTAGTTTGGCATGGCTTCCTACATTTGGACAACTCACATTAAGCACAAAATAATCGACATAAGGATGTAATGCATTAAAACATTCCAAATAATCTTTAGTATAATCTTCAGGAAGTGTTTTAGTGTTTTTACCAATATTTCCACCGATAATAAGCTGGCCTTTATTTTTCTTTAGTTGTGAAATGGCAGCGTCTAACCCTTCATTATTAAAACCCATACGGTTAATAATTCCGCTATCATCTTTTAATCTGAATAAGCGTTTTTTAGGATTGCCTTCTTGTGCTTTTGGTGTTACAGTTCCTATTTCAATAAAACCAAACCCGAAGTTTGCCAATTCATTATACAACACGGCATTTTTATCGAAACCTGCTGCTAAACCTACTGGATTCTTAAATGTAAGACCAAATAAATTTCGCTCTAAGCGTTTATCTTCAACAACATACAAAGATTTAAAAAGCGTTTTAATTCCAGGTATTTTAGATATATTTCGGATTAATGAAAAGGTAAAATAATGAACTTTCTCTGGATCGAAATTAAATAAAATGGGTCTGATTAATACTTTGTACATGAAAACGATTTTACGATGCAAAAATAAGCATCTATTCCCTAAATTTTAGATTAATTTTATCATAAACTGTCGAATATCATATTTAAAGCCTTCTAATTTCATTAACTTTGAAATACACTTTAAAACTTATTTATCATGAAAAAAATTATTGTTCCCGTCGATTTTTCGAAACATTCAGAATATGCCTTAGAAGCTGCAGCTGCAATAGCAAAACAACAAAACGCAGAGTTAATTGTAATGCATATGTTAGAAATGTCTGAGTCTATTTTTTCGTCATCTAGCTCTGAAAGAGGTGAGGAAAATGCTTTTATGCTAATGTCGGCTAATAAAGAATTCGAAACATTTTTAGACCAACCCTATCTTGAAGGTGTTGAAGTTACTCCAATGGTTAAATACCATAAAGTCCTAAAAGAAGTTGCGGAAGTTGCAGAGAATATAGGTGCCGACTTAATTGTTATGGGTTCTAGAGGACACAGCGACCACGATGGTGTGTTTACTGGTTCTAACACAGAGAAAGTCGTTCGTTATAGCAATACTCCTGTTTTAGTAATGAAATCTAAACCAGAATCTACTACATTTGAACACATTGTATTAGCAACTGATTTTTCGGACAAAAGTGTATCAGCCATTAAAAAAGCTATTGTCTTATTAGCAGAATTAGGTAAAAAAACAACGTTATTACATATTAACTGCCCTAATTTAAACTTTTTAAGTACAGATGAATTAGATGAACGAATTTCAGAATTCTTAAGTCTTGCGAAACTAAAAGAGTCAGATGTTAATATTGATCGCATTTCAGATCATACTGTAGAAGATGGCCTTTTAAATTATGCCGTTAGAGAAAAAGCAGATGCTTTATCTATGGTGACGCATGGTAGAAAAGGATTAAACCATTACTTTTCTGGCAGTATTTCTGAAGATGTGGTTAATCATTCATTTCTTCCAGTAATAACATTTAAACTCTAATATTTAAAAACCTTCAATTTTATGCAACAAATTATAAATCGTTTTATTAGTTATATCACAATTGATACGGAATCAGATCCTGAATCTAATACTACACCAAGCACCGAAAAACAATGGGATTTGGCTAATAAATTAGTTGAAGAACTAAAAGCAATTGGGTTAAGTGATGTTACTATAGATGAGAACGCGTACATTATGGCAACCTTGCCAAGTAATGTAGAGCACAACGTACCAGTTATAGGATTTGTGTCGCACTTTGATACGTCTCCAGATTTTACAGGTGCGAATGTAAAACCTCAAATTATAAACGATTATGATGGAAAAGACATCGTCCTAAATGCTGAAGAGAATATCGTTTTGTCTCCAGATTATTTTGAAGACTTATTACTTTATAAAGGTCAGACGATTATAACTACTGATGGTACAACACTTTTGGGAGCCGATGATAAAGCAGGTATCACCGAAATTGTAACCGCAATGGAATACCTTATTAATCACCCTGAAATTAAACATGGAAAAATAAGAATTGGGTTTACTCCAGATGAAGAAATCGGAAGAGGAGCACATAAATTTGATGTTGAAAAATTTGGTGCAGATTGGGCTTACACCATGGATGGTAGCCAAGTTGGAGAATTAGAATATGAAAATTTTAATGCTGCAGGCGCAAAAATTAAAGTAAAAGGAAAAATTGTACATCCTGGATACGCAAAAGGAAAAATGATAAACTCTATGTATTATGCATCGGAATTTATAAATGCACTACCACGATTAGAAACACCTGAATGTACCGAAGGATACGAAGGGTTTTTCCATTTGCATGATATAGAAGGTGATGTTGAAGAAACCACACTTCAATACATTATTAGAGATCACGACATGGATAAGTTTGAAGCTCGAAAAGCACTATTAGAAAAAATTGTTTTCGACTTAAACACCAAATACGAAAGTGAAATCTTCCAGATTGAAATAAAAGATCAGTATTTCAACATGAAAGAAAAAGTTGAACCTGTAATGCATATTGTAGATATTGCAGAAGAAGCTATGAAAGCTGTTGGTGTGACTCCGTTAATTAAAGCGATACGTGGAGGGACTGATGGATCACAACTCTCTTATATGGGTTTACCTTGTCCGAATATATTTGCAGGTGGTCATAATTTCCATGGTCGTTATGAGTACGTACCAGTGGAAAGTATGCAAAAAGCAGTAGACGTCATTTGTAAAATTGCAGAGTTAACAGCTAAAGAGAAATAGCCATAATTACAATTCGTATTTTTAATAAGCAGTAAATTAGATATTATAGTTTACTGCTTATTTTTTTTTGATTAAATTAAGGTTTCAAATTTCACTAATTAAATTAAAAGCTATGAGTACAACAACACCAGAACATGATGCACGTGTTGCGAAACTAACCTTTGCATCTGTCTATCCACACTATATTACAAAAGTTGAAAAGAAAGGTAGAACCAAAGCAGAATTACACCAAGTGATTGAATGGCTAACTGGTTTTGATGACGCAAAACTACAAGAACTGATTGATGAAAAAGCCTCTTTTAAAACCTTCTTTGCAAAAGCAAAACTGAATCCAAAGGCTCACTTAATTAAAGGGGTTATTTGTGGTTATAGAATTGAAGATATTGAAACTCAATTAACACGAGAAGCGAGGTATTTAGACAAGTTAGTAGATGAACTAGCTAGAGGTCGTAAAATGGAAAAGATTTTGCGAGGTGATTAAATTGGATATGAATTAAAATTAAACAAAAAAAGACTGCTCAAATCAATGAACAGTCTTTTTTAATTTATAATATGAACCTACTTATTTTACAACAGCTGGTGCATTTAATTTATTACTCATTTCCATAGAAATTGCAGAACGATCAAATTTAATTTTGCCTGCTAATGTTTCAATAACACAACTGTTATCTTTATCATTTATTTCTACTACTTTTCCGTGCATACCACTTTTAGTGATGACACGAGTACCACGTGTTAACTCGCTGGCAAACTTTTTTTCCTGTTTAGAACGTTTCATTTGTGGTGCAATCATAAAGAAATACATCACAGCAAAAATGGCTATAAACGGTAAAAACGATGTTAATGATTCCATTTAGTAAGTATCAGTAATTAATTAATCGTGGTTATGTCCTTCGTGACCTGGTTGCGTAGAATATTTTCTTGGTGCAGCAGCTCCATTGTCTGTAGCTAAAGGATTAATCTTTGCCGTTCCAGCTGCTTTTGCAGGTGCATTAGGATCTTTTTCAATAAAAGCCGTAATTTTTACTGGTATTTGTCCTTTTTCAGTATTTGTTACCATAGTTAAAGACTTAGTAGTTTTACCGTTACCTTTACCATTAAACTTTACTGTAAACTGACCTGTTTCACCTGGTTGAACTTCTTTTGTATAGTTTGTTGGAACTGTACACCCACAAGTACTTTTAATATCGCTAACTACTAACATAGAATTTCCTGTGTTTGTATAGTTAAATACAGTTTCTACTGGTGTTCCATTTGCAATTGTACCAAAATCGTGATCTGTTTTATCTAAACTTAAAACTGCAAAATCACCAGCATTAGCATCTCTATCTGCTGCTGCTGCTATATTTTCAGATTTAATTTTACTCGCAGCATTATCTTTACAAGACGTAAAAGCTACCATACATAATGCACTAAGTCCTAAAATTACTTTTTTCATTACTTTATTTTTTTTGTTAAAGTTCGTTTCGATTTGCGAAGTTAATAATTATTTCTTCGAATTAAAATTTTTACGTCTTTCTTAACAGAATTTTGTAAGAAACAACTTTCAAAAGAACAATGGCTGAATCAATTATCTAAAAAAACCGCAAAATTTCAACATATACCAAGCCAATTCACCTATTTGCAACAGGTATTAAAGCATTCTTTAGTCTATAAAAATGCAAACAACTACATTAATCCTCTTCCGGATTTTAAGTGAATATTTTCAGACTGGTATTCTTTTACGATTTTATCTAGTATTCCATTAATAAATAAGCTACTTTTTGGTGTAGAGTATTCTTTGGCAATTTCGAGATATTCGTTAATAGTCACTTTATGAGGAATTGATGGAAATTTTTGAAATTCGCATAGTGCCATTTTCAATAATACACCATCTAAACTGGCTAAGCGCTCAGAGTCCCAATTGGTCGTTTTTTTACTGATTTCTTCAGCAAACTTTGAGCTATTTAAAAAGGTCTTTTTAAACAGTTCTATAGCAAATTCTTTGTCGTCCTCATCCTTATACAAATCGGGTAACAAGGTGCTTTCTGGAGACGTTAGTTTTAACTTTCGTAGTATTTTTAACATGGCCGTATTTACTACTGGCAAATCATCTACCCAAGTTAATTTTTTATCTTCAAAGAAATCGTAAAGCTTATCATTTGGTGCAATAATCTCCGTAAACACATCGATTATAAAGGTTTTATCCCTTTTAAAACTAGACTCAGCATCTTCTGTATATTTGGCATAAATATCACTTTTTAAAATGGCTTTAAAAATGATATCAACATATTCAAAATCTAAATCCCAATAATTCAACTTCTTATTTGCAATAGCATCTTGCAGCATTTTATTACTACTAATAAGATGTAAAAGCTGGTTTTCTTGAAATTTTAAATCCGGATTTTTATCCGCATCAGATCTTACAATTTTGTTTTGCAGTTTATCGTTGTAATCCTTACTCTTTTTGTGCAGTTCGGTGAGTAAAGCTAAAAGTGATAAATATAAATCATACATGCTATCTAAACTGTGTAACAAAAACTTTTGTTCCTTTATTAGATCATCACTTTCGGTACCTTTAAAAGCATACATAGACTGCATGGCTTTAATTCTGATGTGTCTTCTGTTTAGCATGTTTAAGAACTTAACTTTTAGTATTTGATTATTAAAAAAGGTGAACCTATTAAAGATTCACCTTGCAAAAATACTATTATTTAATTTTTATAACCGAAAATAATTGAGACTATTTTAAGTTTTCTCTTTTACGCGTTTCAATACGTTCTCTAGCAACATTTAAAGCGGCATTGTGCGTTGTGAGATTATTCACCTTCGCATTATCTAAAATTTCTAAAGTGGTATTGTAAATATTTTCAGTTTTACGCATTATTTCTTGTCTGTCATAGTTTTCTAACTCCGCATACACATTGATTATACCACCTGCATTAATTAAAAAATCTGGTGCGTAAACAATACCGCGTTCTTGTAAAATTAAACCATGACTTTTCTCATCGGCTAATTGATTATTCGCAGCTCCGGCAACGATCTTTGCCTTCAACTTATAAATTGTATCATCGTTTATAGTTGCACCTAATGCACATGGCGCGTAAATGTCCATGTCTTCACTATAAATATCATCTCCACCATAAACTGTAGCACCATATTTAGAACGAACTTCTTCGAGGCGATCTTGACTAATATCTGCAATGGTAACATTAGCCCCTTCATTAACTAAATGTTCTACAAGGGCTTCACCAACATTTCCTATGCCTTGAACAAACACATTTTTATCTTCTAAAACATCGGAACCAAACTGAAACTTAGCTGCAGCTTTCATTCCCATAAAAACACCATAAGCCGTAATTGGAGACGGATTACCTGCTCCGCCTTTACTTTCTGATATTCCGGTAACATAAGGAGTTACTTCTCTTACAGTATCCATATCTTCAGTAGTCATACCAACATCTTCAGCTGTAATATATTTTCCACTTAATGAATGTACAAACTCACCAAATCGTTTCATTAATTCTGGTGTTTTTTGTGTTTTGGCATCTCCTATAATAACCGCTTTACCTCCACCAAGGTTTAAACCAGTTACGGCAGATTTAAATGTCATGCCACGCGATAAACGTAACACATCGTTAAGGGCTTCCCACTCGTTAGCATAATTCCACATTCTTGTGCCACCTAAAGCTGGTCCTAAAACTGTGTTATGTATACCAATTATAGCTTTTAAACCAGTATCTTTGTCGTTGCAAAAAACGATTTGCTCATGATCGTCAAAAGAATACTGTCCAAAAACTGGATCCATTTTTTTTAATTCTTTCGATGATATAATTTCTGAAGTCATGTTCAATAAATTTTTAAGGTGTTTAAGGATATTCTTAAAACAACGTGCAAAAGTAAATTATAATTAAAGGTTTAGCAAAATATTAACTATTAAATACGATTGTCGTAATAATTTTGACCTACTAAATACAAAATGAAGGCACTAAAACATCTCAATAAATATTTTTACAAATATAGATATCGTATAATAATTGGTATCGTCATTACCATTATTTCTAAGATTTTCGCACTCTTTACACCGCGTTTGGTTGGTGCATCTATAAACGTTGTTTCAGACCGAATAGATGGAAATATCTCTCAAGAAATTTTTAAAAGTGAATTAACAATTAACATCCTCTACCTTATTGGTGCAGCTGTTGTTGCAGGAATCTTTACATTTTTAATGCGTCAAACCATTATTAATGTATCGCGATATATTGAATTTGACCTTAAAAATGAAATTTATCACCATTACCAAGTTCTGTCTTTAAAGTTTTACAAATCTAACAGAACTGGTGATTTAATGAACCGTATTAGTGAAGATGTTGGTAAAGTAAGAATGTACGTTGGTCCTGCCATAATGTACACCATTAATACCATTACATTATTTGCCGTGGCTATAATATATATGATAGACAGATCTCCATCATTAACATTATACACCTTACTCCCGTTGCCGTTTTTATCGGTTGCTATATATAAATTGAGTCGATTAATTAACAAACGAAGTACCATTGTACAACAATCGCTTTCAACGCTTTCTACGTATTCACAAGAAACCTTTAGTGGAATTTCTGTGATAAAATCTTATGGTATTGAACCAAGAACGAATGTAGAATTCGAAAAACTGTCTGCAGAAAACCGTCAAAAGCAAATTAACCTAACTAAAGTACAGGCTTTATTTTTTCCAATGATGATTTTATTAATTGGAGTCAGTAATCTTATTGTCATCTACGTTGGTGGTATGCAATATATGAATGGTGAAATTGAAAATATAGGAACCATTGCAGAGTTTATTATTTACGTCAACATGTTAACATGGCCAGTGGCTACTGTAGGTTGGGTAACGTCATTAATACAACAAGCCGAAGCATCACAGGAGCGAATAAATGAGTTTTTAAACACGGAACCAGACATAAAAAATACAGCTACCGAATTAACACCTATTAAAGGAGATATAGAATTTAAAAACGTATCCTTTGTCTATCCTGACACCAATATTGAAGCTTTAAAAGATGTAAGTTTTACATTAAAATCAGGAGAAACCTTAGTTATTCTCGGAAAAACAGGATCGGGAAAATCGACCGTTTTAGATTTAATTGGTCGTTTATATGATATTGATAACGGTTCCATTTTAATTGATAATACTGAGATTTCTAAGCTAAACCTTTATAGTCTTAGAGAGAGTGTTGGTTATGTGCCACAGGATGCGTTCTTATTTTCAGATAGTATTAAAAACAATATAAAATTTGGAAAAGAAGATGCCACAGATGACGACGTCATAGAAGCAGCACAAAATGCTAAGGTTCATAAAAATATTATTGGATTTAGTAAAGGCTACGACACGGTTTTAGGCGAACGTGGTATTACCTTATCTGGTGGTCAGAAACAGCGTGTATCTATTGCCAGAGCCATTATTAAGAAACCAGATATTTTATTGTTTGACGACTGTTTATCTGCTGTAGATACAGAAACTGAAGAAAAAATACTTAAAAACCTCGTTAAGCTTACTAAAGACAAAACCACTATAATTGTGAGTCATCGTGTGTCTTCAGCAAAAAACGCAGATCATATTATTGTTTTAGATGATGGAAAAATTGTAGAGTCTGGAAATCACGAAAGTCTAATAAACACAGACAGTTACTACAACGAATTATACAACAAACAACGCTCTGAAAAAGAAATGTAGTTTTTGTTGCTTAGGTAAGTTTTTTTTTAGATTTTTGGATTGAAATTTAAAAACACAAATTGAGTTATGAGTGATTATGAAACGAGGGATAAGGAAGAAATATATTCCAAAGTATTGCGTGCAGGGAGAAGAACCTATTTCTTTGACGTAAGAGCAACTAAAGCTGGTGATTATTATTTAACGATTACAGAAAGTAAAAAATTCACTAATGACGATGGTTCCTTTCATTATAAAAAACATAAAATTTACCTTTATAAAGAAGATTTTTCTGAGTTTAGAGAGATTTTAGTCGAAATGACCGATTATATTATAAACGAAAAAGGTCAGGAAGTTATTAGCGAACGTCACCAAAAAGACTTTAAACGTGAAGCTGATTTTGTAACTCAAGAAGCAAAAACACCTGAAGACACTAAAAAAGCAGATAGTTTTACAGATATCAGTTTCGACGATATTTAAAACTTAATTTCTGTTAAATTATATCAAACCTTGGCAATTTATTGTCAGGGTTTTTTTATTTTTAAATTTTAACCAACTAACTTAATTCTATGCAACGTATCCTTCTATTGCTTATTCTAGCAACCACAACGCTTTACTCACAGTCACAAACAGAATTATCGTATTATTTGCCACAAAATGCACAGCTAAATCCAAGCATACCAACACCTAGCAGTGTTATTGGACACAACGTTGGTGAATGGCATATTACACACGATAAGTTAGTGGAATACATGAAAGCCTTAGCAAATGCTTCAGATAGAATTACTTTAGAAGATAGAGGTCAAACTTTTGAAGGCAGACCGCTACTTTTATTAACTATTACATCTCCTGAAAATCATAGAGATTTAGATGCCATTCAAGCTGCTCATATTAAGGCGACCGAATCAAATTCTGCAAATGTAGAAAACCGTCCAATTGTAGTTTACCAAGGGTTCTCTATCCACGGTAATGAGCCAAGTGGCTCTAATGCAGCTCTTTTAGCTGCTTATTATTTAGCGGCTGCAGAAGGTGCTGAAATTAAAGATCTATTAAAAAACACAGTGATTTTGTTCGACCCTGCATTAAATCCAGATGGCTTACAACGCTTCGCCTATTGGGCAAATACAAATAAAAACATCAATCTAAATCCAGATCCTAACGATAGAGAATATAGTGAGGTTTGGCCTGGTGCACGTACCAACCACTATTGGTTTGATATGAATAGAGATTGGCTGCCTGTGCAATTACCAGAATCTAGAGCACGTATAGAAACGTACCACAAATGGTTACCTAATATCTTAACTGATCATCATGAAATGGGAACCAATGCGAGTTTCTTTTTTCAACCAGGAATTCCATCGCGTACACATCCTTTAACTCCGCAATTAAATCAAGATTTAACTAAAGGCATTGCAACCTATCACGCCAAAGCATTAGATAAAATTGGTTCGTTGTATTATTCTGAAGAAAGTTTTGATGACTTCTACTACGGAAAAGGATCTACCTTCCCAGATATTAATGGTGGTATTGGTATTTTGTTTGAACAAGCGAGTTCTCGAGGCCATGTTCAAGAAAGTGAAAATGGGTTATTAACTTTTCCGTTTACCATAAAAAATCAATACACTGCGGCTTTTTCTACACTTGAAGCTGCAAATGCGATGCGAAAAGACATTTTAGAGTACCAACATAATTTCTTTAAAAATGCACGAAAAGAAGCCTCTAAACAAGGAAAAAACGCCATTGTATTCGGTGATGAAAAAGATGCTGCTAAAACCTACCATTTAGCCGAAATATTGAAACGTCATCAAATTACCTTTCACGACTTAAAATCTGATTTTTCTAAAGACGGAAAAACGTATAAAAAAGGCTATAGTTATGTGGTACCAAAAAATCAAAAGAACACACGATTAATAGATGCTATGTTCGAGAAACGAACAACATTTCAAGACAGTTTATTTTATGACATTTCGGCTTGGACGTTCCCATTAGCTTTCAATTTAGATTATACAGAAACGACAACAGCTAATGCCGGAAATGAGGTCACTAATTTAACACAACATAAAGGTGGAGTAACATCTAAAAGTGAATACGCTTATTTATTTGAATGGCACGAGTACTATTCACCAAAATTATTGAACGCTATTTTAAAGAAAGGCATAAGAGCAAAAGTTGCTATGAAACGTTTTAAAGCAAATGGCACCTCTTACGATTATGGTACGATTATGATTCCTGCAAAAAACCAGGATTTAAATACGTCTGAGATGTATACGTTCCTTAATAAGTTAGCTCAAGAAAGCCATATCACAATCACATCCGTTTCAACGGGATTAAACGAAGGTATGGATTTAGGTAGTCGTAATTTCAGCAATCTAGAATTACCAAAAGTTGCACTATTAGTTGGTGACGGAATGACCTCCTACGATGCTGGTGAAATTTGGCATTTATTTGACACACGTTACGATATTGTGGCAACCAAACTAGATACAAAAAGCTTTAGAAGAGCAGATTTAAGTCGTTACAATACTATTATAATGGTAAATTCTTACGGTGGATTAAATGAGAGTAATACCAAAAAATTAAAATCATGGCTTGCAGATGGCGGAACATTGGTTGCTTATAAAAATGCTTTAAAATGGTTGAATTCCAAAAAAATAATGGAAATTGATTTTAAGAAAAGTAAACTTATAGCCAAAAATGTAAGCTTCGAAGAGCGAAGAGATTTTAGAGGCGCACAAGTCATTGGAGGTGCTATTTTTGAAGCCGACTTAGACCGTTCGCATCCTATTAATTTTGGTTATAAGAATGATAAATTAGCACTATTTAGAAATTCAACATTATTTATAAACGAAGATAAAAACAGTTATAACAACCCAATTCAATACACTAAAAACCCATTATTGAGTGGGTACATTTCAGATAGAAACTTAGACAGCATTAGTAAAACTGTCCCATTTAAAATCGGGAAAGTTGGTAGAGGAAACATTATTGGATTTACCGACAACACCAATTTTAGAGCGTTTTGGTATGGTACCAATAAGTTATTAATGAATGCTATTTTCTTTAGAGAAGAAATGTAGGTTACAGTTGTTGGTTGTTAGTAATAAAATTAAAACCTTACAGCTCTGTAACTTGGCAACCTTAAAGCTTTTATACTTTAAGAGACCTGAGAACCATTTTTAACCTTAGTCTCAGGGTGCAGTAAAAACACATCATTTGCTTTTACTGCACCTACCACTAAACATGCACTCATAAAATTGGCTATCTGTTTTTTAGGGAAGTTAACCACAGCTACAATCTGTCGGTTCACTAATTCCTCTTTTTTATATTGCGTTGTAATTTGTGCTGACGACTTTTTTATTCCCAAGTCACCAAAATCTATGACTAATTGATAAGCAGGTCGGTGTGCATTTGGAAAATCATTTACTGCTGTAATAGTTCCAATTCGTAAATCTACCTTTGTAAAGTCTTCAAATGTTATTATCTTTTCCATTTTATGCTGAATTTGATTCAGTATCTATGACTCACTAACGTAAGAATCACAACGTAAGAATCACATTTTAACCGTAAAGATATATAAAATATGGCGCAAACAGAATCAAATATGTTACCTCTTGGCACTACAGCACCTCAATTTAATCTCATAGATACCGTAGATCAGACTCAGAAATCACTCAGCGAACTCAAAGGAACAACAGGTACATTAGTGATGTTTATATGTAACCACTGCCCTTTTGTAATTCATGTGAGTTCAGAATTATCGCAATTAGCTAAAGACTATATTTCTAAAGGCATTAATTGTATTGCAATATCTAGTAACGATGCTGAAAACTATCCACAAGATGGTCCAGAATTTATGGCAAAAAATGCTATAGAAAACGATTATATATTTCCGTATTTGTACGACCAAACTCAAGATGTAGCCAAAGCTTACGATGCAGCTTGCACACCAGATTTCTTCTTGTTTGACACCGATTTAAAATTAGTGTATACAGGTCAGTTAGATGATTCTAGACCAGGAAACGACATACCTGTAACAGGAAAAGATATCAGAGAGGCTATGAACGCTCTAATTAATAAAGAACCTGTAAATCCAAACCAAAAACCAAGTATGGGTTGTAATATTAAATGGATTTAGGCTGCTATAGTAGCTAAATCTGATACCACAAGAACTTATCTTATCCCATTAAAAATTGGGGATAATGTTTATATTTAGGTTGATAATAGACGTTGTAGGCAATATTCGCCCACCACTTTGAAAATTAATCGTTAAATTTAAACAACGGAAATTATGAAGAAAAAACTAAATCAATCATCTGTAATCGGAATGCTGATTATCTGCGTCTCACTCTTCTTTCTTGGCTGTCAGAAAGACGAATCAATCCAACAAGAATCAAACCAGAATTTCTCAATCAAGGAAGTAGCTTTTTCTCAATTCCAGACCAATAGTAAACTTGTCGACAAAATATCAACTTTGAAAAATCCAATTGGAAACCAAACTAATGTTGCCAACAGAAATAACTCAGCAGAAACAACCTATGATATAAACACCAATCACGCCATCTATATAGAGTACGGTAATGGCAAACACACCTATACTTTTACAGTCACTAACACAAATGGCTCTGCTTCACTTGAAAATATTGTCTTATCACTTCAGGATGACGGAAGCTACAAGGCTTATCTCACAACTTACAACCTGACCCAACAAGAATTGGACGACTTAAACAATGGCATAGAAATCAATACTTCAATGGAAAATTCCTCAATGCAGGAAATTGACAACAGCCAAGTCAATATGTACGCTAGAACTACTTGCAGATTTGAAATGGCAATAATAGAAGTCGAACACGCTTGTGAGATTGATGGCTGTTGGGACCCACAATATACGACCATTGAATACGTAAACACTTGGGTAAAGGTTTGTACAGATGATGGAAATGGTGGAAGTATTCGTGGCGATGATGGCGATGGCTCAGTTGATGATGGAACAGGTGGCTGTGCAGGCTGTGACGGTGTAGCAACAAAACCAAAAGGAACTGGTCTCTCTGATGATGGTAGCATTGATTTAGAACCTTTGAATGTAGATGGCATACTTTGGGAATGTTTTGGTTATGGAAGCCTTGCCTACACTAGAGCGCAGCTATTGGATGATGTACAACGTACTGATATAGCTAATTTTATTAATACTTATGGTTGTAGTGCAGAGAATTCTGAATTTGCAAAAGAAGCCGTAAATGTTATGATAGATGATGGCGAAGTAGATTTTGAAGAGAAGATAATAAATGGTTTAGAGGGTAAAGCTCTTTGTGTTTACAACAAATTAAAGTGTTCAAGTACTGGTTTAAAAATGCAATCAAAAAGTTTGAACCTGAGTTTCCTGTAGCTCATTTGAAATTTGACATGGGAGATATTGGAGCATCAAAAGGCAGAACCATTGCGCCTAATAGCAATCCAACAACACCAAATTCACCTGATTTTGTTATCACGGTTAGATTAAATAATAATGATACTAGTAGTGGCGTAACCAAAAGACCGAATTTACTGGTAGTGAAAACCATAGCACATGAAGTCATACATGCAGAAATGTTTAGAAAGTTATTATCTGTATTGGATAATGGTGGTAATATAACAGGTGTTACTAGGCAAGATGTACTAGATGCCTTAGATGGTAATTTTCCTGGCATGTATGATTATTTTATGCGTCACAAGAATTGGCAACATCAACAAATGGCAACTCATTATAGAGAAGCTTTGGCAAGAATATTGCAAGAGTATGATACAGGTTTAGCTGTGCCAGATAATCAACAACCAGCTCAATTATATATGGATTTATCATGGGAAGGACTAATATATGAAAATGGAGACAATGCTATTTATACTTGGACAAGTTTACCTGAAGACGAGAAGGAAAGAATCGAAGGTGTTATTTCCACTTATATAGAAGATAATTTAAACGAAAATTGTTCAGAATGAAAAATATAGTAACCCTATTTTTAATATTTTCAACCATTTGTTCTTTTTCACAGACAGAGGAAAAAGAAACTGTTTATCTATTGTTTAATAGACAAAGTAAAGAAAAATGTATCATTGAAGATGGTTCAGGTAATTCCCTAAACCTAAAAAAATTCAGAAAAGAATTTCAAGGAAAATACATATATTTTAAAATCTGTAATGAAATTTTTACAGCACATAAAACTAAAAGTTTCAAAGATACTTCTTCTATAAAAATATTGGACAATCTAAAAATTATTAATTCTGAATATCTACTTAATAAGTATAATTCATCTAATGAATTTAAACATCATGTTTTTGATAAAGTCTATCTCATCGAAAAAATATCGAAAGATAAAATAATCAAATATGAAGTTACTTGGATTGATGAAATTATTATGATAGATGATTAAATACTGCCTACAACAATGTATATAAAAAATAGCAGTTAAGAGCTAAACAAAAGGTTTCGTTCTTTTCTGCTATATTTATTATAATCTGAAAATTAACAACAATCTTACCTGCTACTTTTCATATACAAGACCGTCATAAGCAAGCTAAAAAACCAATCAGAATGAAAGAAAATCTGAAAAAATATGCTGTTGAATTTTATAAAATGGCGTACGAAGGAAATCCGAGAAAAGCAACGGAATTATATGTTGGAGCCGAATATATCCAACACAATCCTGACGTGGAAAACGGAATCGAAGGTTTTATAGAATATTTTGAGCGAATGCAAACTGAATTTCCAAATAAATCAATAGAATTTGTACGCGTGATTTCGGAAAATGACTTAGTGGCTTTGCATACGCATCAAGTTTGGCCTGATAATGATGAATATGTTACAATGGATTTTTTTAGATTTGATAATAATGAAAAAATTGTTGAGCATTGGGACGCTATTCAGCAAATACCTAAAGAATCTGCCAACAGGAACAAAATGTATTAGAGTAGAAAAACAAGAAAAAAGCTAAAAAGCAGAACAGAAAAGCCTACTCACAACAAAGTATATAACTCATAACTAATACCTAATACCTAATCCCTCACACCTAATACCTAATACCTCACACCTAATACCTCACACCTCACACCTCACACCAAATCCATATTAATTCTTGTAAAATATATGCGTCCAAATAGATCTTGAAAGTCTAAAATTAAATGTACTCAACAAAACCGCAATTACCACAATAATTGAAAATACCATAAGCGGAGATAAATCTACTATGTTCCAAAATAAAACAAGACTTGCAATCATTTCTGCCGCTCCCAGTGCGTAACTCACAAACATAGCACCAAAAAAGAACCCCGTTTCTTTTTCAAATTTAAAATCACATAGTTCACAGCGTTTATTCATTTCTGGTATTTTGAATAGAAATATATTCCCCTTATGATTAAACATGTCTCCCGTATTACAATTCGGACATTTACATTTTAAAATACTAAAGATTTTACCCATAACACTACTAATTTTCATTACGACAAAACTATTAGTTTAAGCAAGATGTGACTTTATATTATTATCGCGTATTTTTGTAATATTAGGACATAAGCTATGAAAACTCCAATATTAAATATCAATCAATTTGTAGAAACAATACCCTTAAGTGATTTCTATGTCAATTCATTTTCGAACCATTTGGATCTAAATAAAAAATTGATTTCAAGACCTCATAAACATAATTTCTATTTATGTGTTTTATTTACAAAAGGTACAGGAATACACGAGATTGATTTTAATTCTTATAAAATAGAACCTGGTAGTGCATTCTTTTTAAGTCCTGGTCAAACACATTTTTGGAATTTTGATACCCAACCAGAAGGCTTTATTTTTTTTCATTCCCAAGAATTTTATGAGCTACAATTTTTAGAGCATAAGCTTAATGAATTTCCGTTTTATTATTCCTTTCAAAATCCTCCATTATTAAAGTTATCTGCAAAAAACACCGATAGTATAAGCCAACTTTTTGATGAAATATACACTGAATATTTAGGATTAAAAGCTTCAAAAAAATTAAAGATTGTTAGTTTAATAAATTTGATCTATATAGAATTTTCGAGAAATTACACGCATAAAACTGAACTTACAAAACTGTTTTCTCCAAGTTATTTAAATATCCTTGAGAAGCTTGTCATTCTAATAAATGAAAATTTTAAAAATGAGAAATTACCAAAATTCTATGCAAATCGATTGAACATAACTACAAAACACCTTAATCGAGTTATTAAAGAAACTATAAATAAAACCACTTCTGAATTGATCTCAGAAAGAATAGTTCTAGAAGCAAAAAGATTAATTGTGCATTCTAATGAAAGTTTAACATCTATTTCTTACAATTTAGAATTTTCCGAGTATGCATACTTTTCCAAGTTTTTTAAATTGAAAACAGGATCAACACCTATGAATTTCAGAAAAAAATATAGAGAAAACTAAATACGATGCACAACAACCTATAAAATTAATTGCCAGATCCTTGCCTACTGACCAAAGTTCTCGCAGACTTTCTTGGTCGGTAATTATTTACTAAATTAGTTGCTTAAAAACACGTCACAAACCATACACAAAACGGCTGTGCATAATACAAAATCTCAATTAAACCAATGAACAAACTACTAATTGGACTAGCAACTTTAATCTTATTTAGTTGCAATACCGAAATCAAAAATGACAACGAAAACAGTAAGAATCAACCAAACCTTAAAACAGAAGTAAACGGAAAAATTAAGGTTTTAAACTTTGGAACGGCTCATTTAAGCCAAACGTCAGACGCAAATTCTTCTCTAATCAACTTGAATGACCCTAATGAAAAAGCTGATTTAAAAAAACTAGTTGAAAAAATCGTTGAATTTAAACCAACTATTATTTGTCTTGAGTTAGAACCTAAAAACAATGACTATATAGCTTCGACCTTTTCAGAATATGTAAAAGACCAAACGAAAAGGTTAAATTACTCGGACGAATTAAATTCAATCGGACTCGAAGTGGCGCGGTTGAGTGGTACAAATCGAATTTATGGAATAGACAGCCAAACAGGGTTTAATTACCCTAGTTTAATCGAGATATCCAATAAGAACGTCGCAGACAGTCTTTATATTTCAAAAGTTATGGATAATTACCAAAAGGTGAACGCTTTGAAATTTAAAGAACAATTTAAGACAATTAACACCAGAGATTATAAAATGGAAACATTTAACCTATACAATGTTTTGGCAACACAGCATACCACAGGGAATCAAGAAGGAGTTGATGAAATTACTAAGTTCTACCAACGCAATTTAAAAATGTATAGTAATTTTAACGACATAGAAATGACCGAAAATGACAGGGTTTTTATCCTTTTAGGAGCAACTCACACCGCCTATTTTGACATTTTTCTGGAAAATAACCCAAAATTTCAATTAGAAAATCCCAATACATACACTGAGTACTAAAAAGTACTAAGCACAACAAGTACTGCGGAAAAAGAGCAATTAAAAACCCGTTAATTTTTCAATAAAGTACTTTTAAATGGTTACCAAATAGTAATCCAAGTGTAGCTCGTGTTTATATTTATGCTTTTAACAGACCTTAGTAGTAATTCCTCATAACAGAATCCGATTATTTCCTAGAACTAAAGAGGACAAAAAAAATTGAAAAAGGAAAAATGTAACGAAGTATCAATACTAAAACCTGACCTTAATCGAGATTAAATAAAATAATGACAAAAGAAGACATTTTAAATAGAACAACTTGGAATGAGTACGGACAAGGGCACTGCCCTATTTATGTAAATTTATTTGAAAAGAAAATTCCGTTTATTTTTTTCCAAAAGCACCAACCAAAACCGAAGATTACGGATAAAATGACCGATATTGTCAATGAAATATTAACGCTTAATAAGACCAACCTTAATGTCATAAAAGAATTACTTTATGAAGAGTGTTTATTTTCATTCCAAGTTGCGGATTATGGGTGTGAGGCTAAAGATGGTGAAACTGATTTAGAAGCACATTTCAGGGAATTTGAGATTGCAAACAAAGATGATGCCTATGATAAAAGTGAAGTTTCGCAAATACAAATTAAACAAGAATATGATGAACTAGACGGTAGGTACTCGGAAATTAAGATAAATACAGCTACGGACGAATTAATTAGTGTTATCGTGAAAAACGGAAAAATTATTGACTTTGATTTCGATGGTTGCACACTAAGTGTTTTTGACAAAGACGAACAACAAGCAAAAAAGTATAGACATAAAACACTTAAGTAAAAACGACTACTAACGTCTTGTAAAATTAATGACGAGTTCATCCTCACAGATTTTCAGTTTAATGTGTCATTGTAAAGTTAAATACTAACCTACGCAACTACGTATAGCCAATACTGTTGTAAATAATTATAACCAAAATCATATGAAAAAATTTAATCTACTATTAGGAATCATTATTTGTGCAATTATCTTGAGTTGTTCATCTGACGATTCTAATGACAACCAACAAGAAGAAAACGCTACTATTTTTGGCGAATGGAAATTGACTTCAAAATTAAGGGGCGGAAATTCAATACAACTTGAAGAATGTGAACAAGGTGAGGGCGTTATATTCTTGGAAAGTTTTATTGCAAACTTTATAAGCGTTGATGAAATCGGGACCGAACCCGACATTGTTCAAGAAGGATTTGAAAATTGTGATTTCAGATATGCCACTTACAACTTTGTCCTTGACCAAAATAATGAAATTCTTTATAGAATTGTGGAAGGAGAAGGCAATATAGAAGGGAGCGATGACTCCATAACAACCTTCGAAATAGAAGTTTTAACTGCTCAAGATTTACGAATTAAAAGTATTGCACAAAGTAATACGGGCAGTATGGACGATGTCGAAATGAATAGTGTAGATATCCCAACAAATGAACAGTTTACTTTGATTTACACAAGATAAAATACTATTTACAACAAGATGCATAGCGTATGGCGATTAAATTCCTAATCGCAATTCAATGTAATTTGTTATCTTTCGGTTACGGCGGAAGATCATACCAGATTTCCCACAACGAGCTATCCACACAACGACGTTTGTACAATTAAAACCAAAATCGATGAAAAAATTATTTTTGCTATCATTAGTCCTGTTTTCAATGAGTGTTTTTTCCCAATCGGAAAAACCTGTTGATAAACGACCACAAATCGAAAAAGAGGATTCTAATGATATGTATAATCAGAGTAAAATGACTACGCTTGACTTACTTCAGGCTTTGGAATTAGCTTCAATTAGAGCTCATAAATTCGATATTGGAACATTTGAAAAAGAGTATAATTTGCAAGTATTCGCGGATGAATATGTGAATGGAAAATTAATTAAAACTGATACGCTTGTCAATTACAAGAATGACTACGGATTTTGGATAGACGGAGAATTTAATCAAGGATTTATTGACCAAATAAAAATTTTCACTAAAACGGAAGAGAATCAAAGCACGTTGAACATACGAACTTATGCATTAGAAACAACTAAAGAAATAAATTTAGGTAAAACTGACAATCGCCAATTCTACAATTGGAGAGAATATAAAGAGACGAAATGGAAATTAAACGAGAAAGTACCGCTTTTAATTTTTGCATCTTCTTGGCTAGATAAAGAATACAATTTTCATAGGTTTTGCGGAGTTGTAAATCTGAAAGAAAATGATGAAAGAACACAGGAATTATTGGACTACTCTCCAAACTATATCGTGATCAACTATAAAATATCTGAAATAGAAGAATAACTTTACAAAATACCATATATAATTTATTGCTAGTTCTAACCTACTTACAAAAGTCCCATCGGTTTATGTATGCAGTTTACATGTACTAATGTAATAACAAAAAAAAGCCCTCCTTTTTAATAACATTTTCTAAATATAAAATTAAAAACCACTTAGCAAAAGCTTGGTGGTATTCGCGTTTTACAGGGTTTTGGAATTTGGATAATGGAATTTCGAATTCGAATTTTGAGTTTTGAGCTTTGAATTTTAAGCATTACAGTATACCCTAAGTACTTTTAACGAGAAGCATTTAACTTGGCTGTTGATAACGAGACCTATACGTAACTTTACGTATTGATTTTAAAAAGACATATAATTAACTTCGTGGTGCACGACTTTAGGATATGAAACTTTTGTGATTACCTGATAAATTTGAGGGATATGAGTGATGAAAGTTATGATATAACGAGTTGTGGTTAATTTTGACCCAAACCGAATGGCAGTTGCCTAACCCAAAGTTAAGGCTAACTCATTCTCGGTTTGAAAACGAATTGACCGAATATAATTTTGAATCACTAACTTTAAAAACGGTTTTGTACTATAGAAAAAACACCGACTAAAAACTATCTCAAATCCTGTATCCTGCTCTTCGGGATTTCAATCCTTGCCATTGCCTGCCAAAAGGACGACGGCATTTCAGAAGAAAACAACGTTCTGCCAAAGCTAAAAGTGGAAACACTCTACAGCCCTGACCTTACCAATAACCCGGAACTCTACCGAAAACTTTCTTCTGTCAAAACAAATGCCATCAAGGGAGACAGCCAAGCCCGTGAGGTCTATATGGAAGACTATGGCCTAACTATAGACGACGAGGTCGTAAAGCACATCACCTATGGCGAGTACGAGTCCTTTACGATCTATATTGTAGATACCCAAGGTAACGGAAAGGTCGAGAATCTTTTACTTAGCAAACAACCCGATGGTAGCTACGAGGCAAGTATCATTAGCTACGACCTTACCGAAGCTGAAAAACAATCTGTCATCAATGGCACTATACCTGTCAATATTGGGGACAAAACGTCTCTACAACCACTTCCCGAGGAATCAAGTTCAAGTATTGCACCAATCGGTAGTACAGGCATTTATTTAGATACGTCCACTGGTGGTTGTGTAAAACCTTCATTTGACTACTCAGGAGGGACCATTGCCTACACTTGGATTTCCGTCAACTGCCCACAATATATTGTTGACAATGGCAGTGGCAGTGGCGGTAACTCTGGTAGTAACAGTGGGAGTAATGATGGCAATGACAGTGGTAACGACACAGACAACGGCAACCCACCGTACAACAGTGAAGACCCAAATAATGATGACAACCCTTACGATGGTAATGTTGGTGGTGGTTCTGCTAATGGAGACGACACCAGCAATACTGACAACAACAATGATGGAAATAATCCTGACGACTATACAGACCAAATAGATGATTGCCTGCAGACTGATGAAAATGGTAACTGTATAGGAGATATTACCATTCCTATTGGCAAAAATCCTAGCAACGACGACCCTTGCGATATACTCTCGCAAGCGACAAACGATACTGGCATAAATAATGCTATAAATAATTTAAAGACCAAAGTGAACGAAAAAAAGGAATATGGTTACAAAATAACCTATAGCTACAATATGGATGCACAAGAGTATCAATACGACCCTGTTTATACAACTTCTGGAGATAACTTAACTGTAAGCTTCCCTACAGGTGGTTACATACAAGGTTTTACTCACAATCACCCAAAAAATGGGATTGCTATTCCCTCTTGGATGGACATCCATCTAATATACGAACACGAAGATGTATCTGTTGGACTAAATAACAACAAAGCCTTTAATATCATAGTAGCTAAAGACAAAGAAAGCAATAATGAAGATGATACCATAACATATGCCATCACGATTAACGATTTTAATACATTACAAACTCAAATTAACTTCGAAATGAACCAACCAAAAGTATTAAGAGAAAATGACCCTGATAAAAAACTTGGTATAATTATGGAAAAGTTTGGAAGAAAGTTCAATAATATTCAAGATGATAATACTGCCTTGCAAAAGAAATTCTTAGAGACTTTTGCTAATTATGGCATTGATTTATACAAAAGAGATGAGAACACCAATACTTGGAATAAACTAAAATTGCAAAACAATAACCCAGTAGAAGAACCTTGCAACAATTAAAAAAAATAAAATTATGAAAACATTAAATATAACATTAATATTACTCTTATTTATAAGTCTGTCTTGTAAAGCACAATCACCTATCATAAATATAGAAGATGACGAGGGAGACGAAATAGTTAATGCTTATTATAAGGATACCAACAATCTATTAGACCCATTTGTAGGCACATGGGTATTAGATGATGGTGTACAATACCTGAAAATAGTTTTTGAGAAAAAGGAAATGGTAGATGCTGGCAATTATTATGAAGATTTACTCATTGGCGAATTTCAGTACAAAGAAAATGGCGTGGAACTGGTAAATACATTAAACAAATTGACAGAATCATTAGAATATGAATATCATCATAGTATTCATGGTAATTATATTAAAACACATTACTCACCATTTGATGAATACACCTCAGATAATTTTAGGATAAGCCTAATTATGGGAGAACCAACTGGTCGTGCAAGTAGCTTAGATGTCAGAACAACGATTGTAGATGGTCAACCAGCTATTCAAATATTTAAACGTGGAGGTATAAAGGTTTTAGAGCCTGGAGAGACACAATCATCACAACCAATTATACCTGATGGATTTTATTTCTTAAAACAAGAATAAAAAACTAACCACAACAACGTATAAAATTAATTGCTTGGTACGAGCCTACTTACGAAAATCCTCGCGGATTTTCTATTCGGTTTGTATTTGCTAAATTACGTGCTTAACCACGCAACTAATCTTATACAAAACCGTTAGCACCAATTTGAAAAAAAACGCCCGATGAATAACGAAATCGGGCGAAAACTTAAATTTTAGCTAATGCTATTTTTATTCCCATAACTATAAAAACCAAACCACTCAATTTATTTAACCAACGTCCTGATTTAGGATTACTTTTTAACTTTTGACTGAAAACACTAGCGAATAATGTCAAAATCAAAAACCATACAATCCCAATTAAGGCATAAGTTATTCCCAATAATAGAAACGGAATAGGATTATCCATTTGATTTACATTAATAAATTGAGGAAAAAACGCCAGAAAGAATAATGCAACTTTCGGATTTAAAGTATTAGTTAAAAATCCAGACCAGAAATCATTTTTTGAATTTCTGCTAAACTTTTTATTATCCGCTAAAAAAAATCCCTCTTTGTTCTTCAACTTTAAAAAACCCAAATAAATCAGATATCCTGCACCGAGAAATTTAATTAAACTAAACCCAATAGTAGATTTTGCAATAAGAACAGACAAACCTAATGCAGCAAAAAACGTATGCACCAAAACACCCGTATTTACGCCAAACGTTGCATAAATACCTGACTTTCTTCCTTGACCTATAGATTTATTTAAAACGAAAACTGTGTCAATTCCTGGCGTCATAATAAAAAACAAAGCCGTCACTATAAATGTCATTAAATTTTCAATTCCCATTGTGTTCTATCTTTTAAAATTAATAAAATATTTTCAACAAAGAAACAGTTTTAATTTACTTCAAAAAATACATATTTTTGACCAACTAATGCAAAAACAGCATTAATTATGACAATTCAACAAATAAAATATTTTTTAGTTCTTGCCAAAGAACTTCATTTCTGGAATACGGCAGAGAAAGTTTTTATATCACAGTCTTCATTAAGCAGACAAATCCAAGCTTTAGAAGATGAACTACAAATACAACTTTTTGAACGGGACAAGAGAAATGTCAAGCTTACAAATGCGGGTAAATTTCTTCAAGAACAATGGAGAGAGGAAATTAAAGAGTTTGACCAAATAATAAGACAGGCAAAAAAAATTGACGAAGGAAAAGCAGGAACTATTTCTATAACGTATCCGGGTTCTATCGCTTATGAATTTTTACCAAAATTCTTGGAGGTTTTAAGCAATAATCTACCTGATTTAAAAATAGAATTAACTGAACCGATAGACGAAAATCACGAAAAGCTTTTATTAAACTTTCAAACCGACATAGCATTTAGCAGAGATAAAATTAAAAATGCAAATATCGACTCTCAAAAACTTTATTCTGAACCAATTTGTTTGGTTGTCCCTAAAAACCATAGGTTAAACAAAAAGAATTTGACTAGATTAGAGAACGAAAAGTTTATTATTTCGGGTTTGCACCAAACCACTTTTTTTGCTTCGTTATTAAGGTCGTGGTTTTCAAAAAATGGAATTGAACCCAAAACCATAATTGAATCGGATTTTGGAGGAATGATAATGAATCTCGTTTCCAAAGGACTTGGAATCTCTATTTTGCCATTGTCGTTTAAATCGGCTCAAGCAGAAAATGTTGAGTTTATAGAATTAGAAGAAAAAATAGATTTATACATAAACTGGCGAAAAAAGGAACTGAACAACACAATTAAAAAAGTGATTGAACTTGCGAAAAATGTTGCGAAAAAATAAAAACTGGTGCTAACACCATATATAATTTATTGCTAGTTCTAGCCTACTTACCGAAAGTCCTCGCGGACTCTCTATCTGTGATTTATTTGCTAACTTTAGTGCTTAAACACACAACTAACCACACACAACCAACTTGTTAGCAACGCGATAAAACTCCAAACTCTCAAGACAAAAAAAAAAAAAAAAAAAAAAAAAAGACGAAAACTATTTAGTTTTCGTCTTCAGGTGCAATAAATTTAGATTGATACTTTTCTAAAAACCGCTTCTGCCTTGCAATCATTTGTTGCCTTAACTTATCAATGTCCATAAAGTCATTACCAAAATCACTTCCAAAAAAATCATCATTAAAGAATTGTTTACTAAAAAGTGAATCTTGAGAAAAAACATCTGAAAACCCTTGGTTCTCAAATCCTGAATAATTTGTAAAAAATCTCGATTTAAAAGATGCTATCAAACTATCTTTATCAGACAACGAGAGATGATCGTACTTATCGTTAGAAGACCAAGAATAAATACTGTCATATCTAATTAAGTTGCCGTTTTCATCAAATTCTTTATCAACTGTCCAAGACCCTTTAGGAGCATCAACGATGTCAGTTTTAGTATCTTCTTTTTCAACTTTTTTAGTTTCATTACCTTGTGAACTACAACTAACACTAAACAAGCTAACGAAAAATAATAAAATATACGTTTTCATCACTTTAGATGTTATGTTAAACTTAATTTGGGGTTTGTTTTAAATGTTTTGAACAAACGACCAGTGCCTATCTTTTTAATCAATCTGTTTTGGTGGAATACTTTTAAATTTCTTTCACCATTTTTATACCATACACATTCCAAATAACTGTCATTATCAACAAAACCAAATATTGAATCTTTTTTTGGAACATATTTGATAACTTGCATTGTTGGGGAGATAAGTTGTCCTTTAACTGTTACCCATTCCCCAGATTTAAACTTTCTTGGCATAACAATATAATTTTAAAGAATTAAACTTATTATTAATAAGGATGCTGAAAAAAATCAGCACCCTTTTTAATCTTTATTCTAAAATTTTCTGAACTAATTATGAAATCTTAATGCTTCTGGCAGGCTTTTGTTTAGCCTCTTCTTTTTTTGGTAAAAGAATATTTAAAATACCATTATCATAATTTGCCTTAATTTTTTCATCGTTTACACTTTCCGGTAAATTAAAGGTTCTTTTAAACGAGGAATAACCAAACTCCCTACGCGTATAATTTTCTTCCTTATGTTCACTTTCTTCCTTAGATTCCGCAGAAATAGATAATACTTCATTATCAAGGTCAATTTGGAAATCTGATTTCTTTAAACCTGGCACTGCCATTTCAACCATAAAAGCATCGGCAGTTTCTTTAATATTTACTTTAGGCAAAGTAATCCCAGTATTAAAATTTGAAGTAAATACCGATGGTAAGTCTCTATTAAAGATGTCATCTAACCAATCTGACAAAGTTGGAAAGTTGTGATTTGAATTGTTGTTCGCTAAACTTCCATTTTTAGGAACAGTTGCTAAATTGCTCATAATAAAAAAATTTAAATTAAACATTATTTCAAATTTGAAATCTTTACGACTTCACTAACCTTTAAACAAATTAAATACCAAAATCAATTTTAATGCTGTTTACAGCAATTATCATATGTAAACTCACCAAAACCCTGAAAAATTGTCAGTTTTATTCACAATAAAATGACATATCTACATTTAGAACCTATTTTAAACAAAAATAAAAGCTCTTTTTTTTATAACATTTTCTAAATATAAAGTTGAAAACCACTCAGCGAAAGCTAGGTGGTTTTTTGCGTTTTACAAGGTTTTGGAATTTGAATATTGGATTTTAACTTTTAAGCATTACGTTTTACCCTAAGTACTTTTAACAAGAAGCCTTTAACTTGGCTGTTGCTAACAAGACCTATACGTAACGTTACGTAAGATTTAAAAGAAATATAATTAACTTCGTGGTGCACGACTTTAGGCTATGAAACTTTTATGATCACCTGATAAACTTGAGGAATATGAGTGATGCAAGTTATGATATAACGAGTTAGCAACAATTTAGCAAAACGTGCGAAACTAAAAACTTAATGTAACAAATACTTATATTGAGATACTAATTATTTAAAATCTAAAATCAAATGAAAAAAATAACGAAAAGAAGAGCATTAATTTTATTATCAATTGGAATGCTTGTAATTGCAACTTCACAAATTTTATCTCACTTTTTTACATTGACTGATTTTGCAGAGGGTTCTTTTATCGGAATTGGAATCGGACTTTTACTTACGTCTTTAATTTTCGGAAATTTCAAAACTGTTCCTAATTAGAAGCAAAAAAAAGCAGAATTGAATATAATAGGCGGAAAGAAAAACTCTTTTTTAAATTATACTGTCCAAAATCAAACGAACTCAATTAAATATCAGCACAGAAATAATTTAAAGAACTATTTCGGAATCTGAATTTAAAGAAGTAAACGGAAACTAAAATCTTATTAGTTAAGAAAAAAACTGTGCCAACACCGAATATAATTCATGGCGAGTTATAGCCTACTTACAAAAATCCTCACGAATTATGCCTGCAGCTTGTATATACTAATGTAACAGCAAAAATAAAAGCTCTTTTTTTATAACATTATCTAAATATAAAATTAAAAACCACTTAGCGAAAGCTTGGTGGTTTTGTGGTTTTTTGAAATTTGGTTATTGGCTATTGGTTATTGGTTATTGGTTATTGTGTATTAGATTTTTAAGCATTACGGTTTACCGTAAGTACTTTTAACAAGAAGCCATTAACTTGGCTGTTGATAACGAAACCTATACGTAACTTTACGTATTGATATTTAGAGGTAAAACAATTAGATTTGTTAATGTTACCTCAGAAAGATAAATAAACTATTATAATAGGTTTTATTTATGGGATATGAATGATAAATATTTATATATAACAAGTTGTGCTTCATTAAGGAAACCAGCCGCACAAACAGCTTTGAATATGAAAAATGAAATATTAGAATGATAAAACGTATCAACCACATTAAAAATTTCGGAGTATTTCAAAATTACAGAAGGGCTGGAGACATTCAAGATTTTGCAAATTTAAATATTATCTATGGCTGGAATTACTCTGGAAAAACAACTGTTTCAAGAATTTTTCAACACTTTGAAAGAACAGAAAAAAATCCTGATTACAGTACTGCACAATTTGAACTCGAAAACCATAATGGTGATAAATTTAATGAACAAACACAAAGTATTGACGACCGAATAGTTCGCATTTTTAATGCAGATTTTGTAAAAGATAACCTAAAATGGGATGGCTCAAGTTTTGATGCTATTCAAGTACTTCTTTTAGGGCAGGACGCCATTAAAGCTGAAAAAGCAATTAAAGAAAAGACTGAAAAGCAAAATCGGTATAATAAAAAAAAGAATGAAGTAAATGGAGTAATTACAAAACTGAATAGTGATATTTTAAACGGCTTAACTAATAAAGCTAGTCAAATAAAAACTACTCTACAATTAGTTTCTGCCTATACCAGAACACATATTAAATCAACATTTGATGCTATAAAATCAAATCACAAACCGCATTTACTCTCAACATCAGACGTAAATAAATTACTCTCAATTGCAACTGCATCAAATACAGACAAACTTCCAATATTATCATCATTTAGCCCTACTCTTTCATTGACAGATAAAATTGAAAAAGTAAAAGCACTAGTTAAAGAAGTTCCTGAATTATCAAAAACCATAGAATATTTTATACAGAACCCAGAAGTTGCAAATTGGGTTGAAAAAGGCTTACCCATACATACAGAAAAAACATCTTGTGAATTTTGTGGTAATACATTAGATAAGAATCGTATGACTGATTTAATGGCTCATTTTTCTGAAGATTTGAAAAACCACAAAGCTGAATTAACAAAACTCATTGAATCTTTAACCGATTCAAAAATAAACACTCCCAATTTCACACAAAGAGATTTTTACAAAGACTTATGGTCTAAGTTTGATGTTGTGAATGACAAACTAAAAAAGGAATCCATAAAAAACTATAATAATCAAATTGAAAATCTTATTAAGATAACTAAAACTAAATTTGATAAGCCTTTTGAAAAAATAACAGAACTAAATAAAGTAATTGATTGTACTTCCGCTTTAGCTGTTGATATAAAAAACTTCAATGAAATTATTGCATCAAATAATGAGCAAACTAATAAGTTTGATACCGCTAAGTCAAAATCTATAGAATCCTTAAAAAAACACTATACTGCTGAATTTATAGATGATATTCAACTTAGCAAGAAAAAGAAGAAAATCAAAGTTTATACATCTAGAGTGGAAAACTTTATAAAACTGAATGATGCTCTAACAATTGATATTGACCAATTAGAAGCTAAAATTAGTAAAGCACAAAAAGGGAGAGAACAAATCAATACATATATTTCGCAATTTCTTGGTCGTGATGAGATTAAGGTTGAAGTTATAAAAGAAGAAGGAAAAGATAGATTCACTTTAAAACGTGAGAATTCAAAAGCAAAGAATCTTAGTGAAGGAGAAAAAACAGCAATTGCCTTTTCTTTCTTCTTAACTAAATTAAAGGAAATAACAGATTTTGATAAAACAATAGTATATATTGACGACCCAATTTCAAGTTTAGATAGCAACCATATTTTTCAAGTAAACGCAACGTTAAAAGGCTTCTTTTTTTGCAATAAAAATGATGATAATGCTTGGAAACTAAGGTGCAAACAACTTTTTGTTTCAACTCATAACTTTGACTTTTTCACTTTGTTAAAGGAATTACCGACTTCTAAAAACTTTCTTAAAAAGTTCTTTTATCAAATTCGTAGAATTAATAAAAATGAATCTGTAATTGAAAAACTCCCTAAATCACTTCAGCAATATTCTTCCGAATACCATTTCTTATTTGAAGAGTTATATAATTTTAACAAGAGTAACAATAAGGGTGATTATTCAACATTAATGGGCATTCCAAATGCAGTAAGAAGATTTGTAGAGCTTTATACTTATTCAAGACTTCCTGGAAATAGTTCTTCAACTGTCGACCAACGAGCTGATAAACTTTGGGGTGAAGAAAGGTCAAAAAGAATTTTAAAGGTATTACACTATTTTAGTCACGCAAACAACATTGACCGAATGATTAGAAATAGCGACTTAATTTGTGATATTGAAAACGCAGTAGCTGACCTTATGATAGAATTAAAATTGGATGAAAAGCATTATGCCGAATTAAAAAAATCTCTTAAAAATTGAAAGATCTAATACCAACTCATAAGCCATACACATTTGCAATTCGCTTCAGCCAACACACAAGCCCAAAATCGTAAAAGATTATGTCTTTGCCAACGCTATCAGCTGAATGGAAAAATAACGAAAGCACAACACAGTGTATAATTCATTGCTAATTCTAGCCTACTTACGCATGTCCTGGCGGATTTCTATATGTGATTTATTTGCTAACATTATTGCTTAAACACACAACGAAATCATACAAAAAACCGTAGAGTACTAAAAAGTAGCAAGAAAACTCAAAAAAATTATTGTCTAAAATAAATATCCTAACATGAAAAAATATGCAATCTTAACATTTATGGGAAAAGGAATGATGCATGGAACTGCTCCTGATGAAACTTGGGGAGCAAGACTCAATGAAGGAACATTTAAGTCTTTACAAAAAGATAAAAACGGAGCAGCTCAAGATTTAATAAGAAATGAGAATGGAGCGGTCATGCAATTTAATTCACAAGTCCATGCTTTGAATTATTGTATCGAACAAGGTTGGAATTTAGAACAAACTCTATTTGAATCTCATGAAGGTTTTAATTCAAGAGATCCGTTAAGTACTTTTATTTTCATGTTATATAAAGTAGTTTAAAAGAATTAAAATTTAAAAAGTACACTTTTACTAAATAATTAAGTGTTTTTGAGGTACTTACAAAAATACTTTCGAATTCCCTATTCCATTTTAATTCACTAAATTAGAACCCTAATCACCTAGACACCAACAAACAAGACATCTTACCCTTGAATAAAAGCATACATAATCAATCCGAAAACCTAACATAAAAATATGACTTGGCTCCTAATTATCCTTTTTATATTAATAGCCAGTATTCTAATTGTTTATCTAAAACTAATAGAAAACAAAAAATATCAAAAACCAACGTATCTCGCTTATTTACAAGAAATCAACTTATTTTTTGATACTATAGATAGGTTAGACGATTATGTAACTTGGGTACAGCGAGACCAACTAATAACCAAGTTTTCCACTATTGGTAAATACTTTAAAGGCAAATCGCGCTTTTACAAAAAAGAAGAACGTGTAGAACGGTTTAATACGGTTTTTCAAAAATTTGATAATTATATAAGCAACTACAATAAAAACTACGTTCAAACGCAAAAGGAACAGCTTCTCCTCTATTTTGATGACATCGAAGGAAAAAAATTAGACGACCAACAACGCACAGCAGTCATAACAGACGAATATTCTAACCTCATTATTGCAGGTGCTGGTTCAGGAAAAACACTCACTATTCTCGGTAAAGTCAAATACCTATTAGAACAGAAAAATGTAAAACCTGAAAACATTTTACTCTTATCGTTTACCAGAAAAACCGTCGATGAATTAAATGTACGTTTAAAAAACATAGGACTTGGGGCAAGAGCCACAACCTTTCATAAACTTGGCTACGACACCATAAAACAACACCTTACAACGGTGCCTGCGGTAACCAATGAAAACACATTGTATAATGTGATTAAAACCTATTTAGAATCAGATATCTTTAATAATGCAGAAGCCTTAGAAGCATACATTGTGTATATAGCCTGTTACATGAATATTCCTGAAGCAAACGACAGCTTTGAGTCATTAGGTGAAAAACTAGATACCGAAAAAGGTATTGATTTTGAAACTTTAAAAGCGAAATGCGAACCAGAACCACTTAACAAAGTGGCAAAAGCCTCACTTGACACCATTCAAGGTGAAAAAGTAAAAAGCGTTGAAGAATTGACTATCGCCAATTTTTTATACTTAAATGGTATTGCATACGAATATGAAAAACCATACCCATTTGGTGATGTAATGTACCAACCAGACTTTTATCTAACGGATTACGATATCTATTTAGAGCATTTTGGTGTAGACGAAAACAATAGAGCGAAATGGCTAACTCCATTTAATGAGCAGAAATACATCGCAGAAATGGAGTTAAAAAGAGAAAAACATGTCACACATGAAACCCGACTGTTAGAAACCTATTCCTATTACAACCGAGATCGTGTTTTACTTGAAAAACTAGAAGACATGCTTAAAAACGAAAATGTCGTTTTTAAGCCACGTGATACACAAAGTATCTACTCAAAAGTCAGCGAGAAGGACAAAAACTTTGGTAAAGAAATAACGAATCTATTAAGTACTTTTATCAACCTGTGTAAATCAAGACAATTAGATGACAACGCCATAGTTGCCCTATTTTCAGATAAACGCAGAGCTACAAATAAGTTTATGCGCGAAAGACAACAAGTCTTCTTAAAATTCGCCATGCCTATTCTAAAAAAATATGACGAAACACTAAAAGAGAAACGTGAAATTGATTTTAATGATATGATAAATCAAGCCACTAACCTCATCAAAGTCAATACACCAGAATACACCTATCAGCATATTATCATTGACGAATATCAAGACATTTCATATGCGCGTTTCAATCTCATTAAAGAAATTAGAGAATTATCTGGCGCAAGACTAATTTGTGTTGGGGATGATTGGCAATCCATTTATCGCTTTGCAGGTAGCGACATTTCTTTATTTAGCAATTTTGAGAAATATGTGGGTAAATATGAACAGTTATTTATTGAGCAAACCTATCGCAACTCGCAAGCACTCGTTGATATAACCTCTAAATACGTACTAAAGAACAACAAACAAATTCAAAAGAATCCTAAATCTAAAAAAGCCCCTTTAGAAAACCCGGTTAAGTTCGTTTATTATTCACAAGATAATGCCGAAGCTGTTTTCATAAATGAAGTACAAGCCATTATAGATAAAAACGGCAACAAACCTATTTTAGTTTTAGGTCGCCATAGTTTTGATATCAATGAATTTATTAAACTCACAGCTCATAGTAAAATAAAGTATTACGAACGCAGTAATAAACTAGAAATAAAAGGCTTTGAAGCTATTGACATTAAATACATAACAGTACACAAATCAAAAGGACTAGAAGCCGACAACGTTATCGTATTAAACCTTAAAAATCACTTACTTGGTTTTCCTAACAAAATGACTGACGACCCTATGTTGTCGTTATTACTCAGTGATGATGAAGCCTTTCGTTTTGCAGAAGAACGCAGATTGTTTTATGTGGCGTTAACAAGAACAAAAAATGAAGTCGTGCTACTGATTCCTACTGATGTGTCGCTATTTGCTGAGGAACTAATAACCGACAATGATGCTTTATCTATTGCAAACAATGAGATGCTAAGCAAAACAAATTGTCCATATTGCCAAACAGGACATCTTGTAATTAGAAAAAACGCATATAGAAACAATCAATTTTTAGGCTGTTCACATTATCCAAGTTGCAACCAGACATTTAATAATATAGAAATTTTAGAGGACACTTTATTGTGTCCAAGTTGTAAAAGTGGCTTTATGACAAAGAGAACCGGGAAATATGGAAACTTTTTAGGTTGTACAAATTATCCGAAATGCAAAAACACGATAAATTTAGAGTGATAAAGATTAAACATGCCATTTCATAATTTATTCCTAGTCCTAGCCTACTTAAGCAAATTCTCGCAGATTTTCTATTCGGTTTTTATTTTCTAAATTAGTTGCTAGTACTAGCAACACCTGAACGAAGTAAACAGACGAATTAAACCTTACACACTCACGTAAAAATTCATACAAAACGTATTCAAAATAAATTAACAAACAGTCGCAACCTCCAACCCTCTACAAACATTTCAATACCGCAATCCCAACACTATCTTTAGCATTCAAAACATACAAAGCACCATCCACCGCTTGGTAAAACCGCACACCAAGCACACAAATCGTAGTACCAAGGCCACCAGGCAACGTATCAGGTGTTAAAGCCAAAGTAGAACTAGCATAAGCACGATCTAAAACCATAGAAGGAGCCAAATGCAAGGCATAATCCAAATGCTCAAAATCAAAATCCAAAACACCATAAGTCAGTGCCATATGGGTAGCACCTTCCGCAAAACCCACCTGCTCAATATTAAAATCACTAATGGTCAACGTAAAATCAATGTCAGACACACCAAACTCAAAAGGCAAAACCTGCCGTACAGCACAGGCTGGTGTATAGCTAAATTGTTCTAATAATTGGAGACCTTCCGCCTGTCCTATCCCATCAGCAACAGTGCGTTCCCCACGTTTATGGGTCGTATCTAAGGCTTTTATACGTGTAAACAAGCTCATCAATCGACTATGAAAATGCGTAAACCTATACCCTTTATAAAACGGAGCCAACACAGATCTAAACGCCTTATTAACCGCAGAACAATGCCCAAACTCACTGGCATTTTCACGTACACGTTTCATGCTAGCCTTCGTTTTTATCGCTTTTCTCGTAAAGCCACCACCCGCTTTTCGTGCAATTGGCTGACCATTCAAATAATAAAAATTAATACCATTCAACGTCCCTACTAAAGGGATAATTCCCGTCTGTTTTGCCATAACCCCACAATTTAAGTTAAACGCCTATAATACAGCAATATACAAAATTTATCAATACAGGTTATAGCGTGGTTATACCATACTTATAAGTAGCTTAAAACAAGTTTATAGCATAATAAACCAAAGTAAGTGAGTAGTATCACTAATAATAAGATTGGTGACGCTAGCTTAGAAGCATAAGAATGGTATAATCAAAGGCGTCGTTCTTGCCTACTTACAAAACCCCTAAGCAGGTGTCTTTTCTGACTTCTATTTACTAAATTAGTGCTCTAAATATGATATAAAACATACGCTAACCTCAAATAATTAAACGGCCATACGTCCCCAACCCGAAACTACATGACACGCGCACCACACCATTATGCCATTGAAGAAACATCGCATTCACCGCAACGACATTGGTTAACACCCTTACTAAGTGGCGCCTATAAATTACCAGGATTAGAAGGCAAAACAGGGGTCTTATTTTCAAATTCCGTTTTAGATCAATACATTGAAGAGGAAGACAAACACGATAATTTTGAGCTCACCGCAGGACACAACAGAAGTCTTAGAACCTTATCCACGGGTGAGCAAAAAAAAGCATTGTTGGCGTATCTACTACAACAAAAGCCTGATTTCATCGTCTTAAATAATCCGTATGAAACCTTAGACAAAGCGGCTGTTTCTGCATTAAAAAAGCAGTTATTAGAGTTGTCTAATGCCATGCCTATTGTATTTATTTTTAACAGACAAGATGATCTCTTACCCATAATGACGCATGTAATTACATTTAAAAACGCTGAACTTAAAACTGTAGTCCCTCTTGAAGCTTATCAATTTAAGAAAACGGAGTTTGTTTTTGATAAGGTAATTCCACCACCAATAACAACGTATACCAACATTCCAGACGTGCTCGTAGAGCTTAAGAATATTAATGTGACTTATGAAGAGCGATGTATTCTTAAAGACATTAACTGGACCATTAAAAAGAATGAATTTTGGCATTTA